>JBMOLW010000001.1:0-307312 GCA_049323875.1 Nitrospirota bacterium
GTGCCTACTTCCTCCTGCCTGGTGCCTACTTCCTCCTGCCTGGTGCCTACTTCCTCCTGCCTGGTGCCTACTTCCTCCTGCCTGGTGCCTACTTCCTCCTGCCTGCTGCCTTTCCCTGTTTTTCCTGCACCTTGACCTGTACTGTTCTTTTCCTGTTTTCCCTATGCTGCCGCAAGCAGGCAGCCGTCGAGTTCCACGCTGCAATGCAGCGCGTCAAGCAGCACCGTCACCCGCTCCGGGCCTCTGACTTCGCGGGTAAAAATACCGTGGAAATCCTTGAACGGCCCCTCTTTGATGCGCACCCTGTCTCCGCACGCAAATTTTTCAGGCCTCAGAATAAGGATATTGTCCGGTCCCACCCTCTCCTTTATGGCGCTCACGATCTCGTCATGCACAACCACAGGGTTGTCTTTTCCGACGATAAACCTCACCCCTGAGGTGTAGGTAATTAAATGGGCATATCGTTCTCTCTCGAATGAGGCAAACAGATAATTGGGGAACAGCGGTTCAACAACTTCCACAAGTCTGTGCTTCCGGTATTTTTTCGCTCTTATCTTCGGATTGAGGATTTCTATTCCAACTGTTTGGAGGCGGGAGGAAACAAGGTCTTCCCGCGCTGGTTTTGTATAGATGGCATACCACATATCTTATTGTTTTATTTGTCTTATTTTACCATATATCTTGGGACGAATCCTGGAGAAAACAAGAACCAGAATATTCTGCGCTGATCGTTTGTTTAAAAAGATGTGTGTTTCTCTGAGAATTTTCAGTGGAAACGTTACCCTACTGTAGCAGGGACTTCTTGCGTATTCCTTAAACCATAGAGAATCACAGGATATATAACATGTCCCGGTGCCCGACCGGGATCAGACCCCTCAGGACCCGCCGAATCCTATCGTTACCTTCCCTTCTTCCACGATTACCGGGACTTTTCGCACCCCGTTTGAGAATTTCAGCATCTCCTCCATTTTTGATGCCTCTTTCTGTACATCATAATAGTCTGCCCTGTCTCCGTAGGACTCCCGAGCCCGGTCGGTAAACGGTCAGCCGTGTTTTCCAAAAATGGCAATTCTGTCTGTCATGATCCCTCCTATTTTGTTGTTATCAGTGAGAAAACGACAAGTATCGTTCAGGGTTTTTCGTAATGCATTGCATGATGAGACTCTTCCTGAAGTCGCCCTCTGTCAACCTCTGCGCAGTCCCGGCCACCGTCATGCTCCCTCCCAGAAGATTCCCCTGTCTGTCAGCAACAGGTTTCCCTCCCCCTGCCTTCCTGGTACCCCTCACCGTGTCAGATACGAGAATAATCCTCTCCGGGTTCTTTGTCCTGAAGATAAGGTCAAGGGTTGCCGGATGGAGGTGGTGGGGGTCTGCAATGACTTCAACATATATCTCCTGGTTAATGAGGCCGAAACCCGCGATGCCGGGCTCCCGGTGATGCATTCCCCGCATGGCGTTGAAGAGATGGGTAATCCCCCGTGCCCCGGCATGAAAGCCTGCCTCTGCCTCTGCAAACGTTGCATCAGAATGTCCCATACTCGCGATGATGCCCTGCCTGGTCATCTGTCTGATAAGTGCAATCGCCCCGGGTAATTCGGGGGCCACCGTCACAACCCTCACGATATCATCATACCCTTCAATAAGCTTCCGGAAATCTCTGAGGGACGGTTTCAGACAATACGCGGCATTGAGCGCCCCACACTTCACAGGGTTGAGAAAAGGCCCTTCGAGATGGACACCGAGTATCTGTGCGGACCTGTCTTCCCGCAAAACGGGTTTCCCTGTTTTTTCGCCTGCACCCTGCCCTGAATGCTGCCACTCCATCGCCCTCCTGATAGTTTTCATCCACCTCCTCATCCTCTCTGTTGATGAGGGATAGACAGAGAGCAGAATGTGAGAAACTCCGGAAGATCCGTGGCAGTCAGCGATTTTAAGGATATGGTCGCTCTGAAAAGTCCTCGTATCAAAGCCGGAAATACCGTGGGTATGGATGTCGATGATCTTCATTGCATGCAGCTCCTGAATTTCTGGTATCATAGCATACGGGAAGCATGCTTTCAAAACATCAGAGATGAGAGAATATATTCTGCTCGGCGATCATACGGAAAGAGAGATCACCGTTCTCCTCTCCCAGGCTTCGCTCATGCAGGACACGGGCGAAAGGATTGCGTATCTTTCGGGCAGGCTGCTTGACACACCCTATAATGAGGACCGTCTGATCGGCGACAAGGGAACACCTGAAGTATTTGTCATCGATCTTTCGGGGCTGGATTGCCTGACCTATCTGGAATATGTTGAAGCCATGCGTATATCCCGGTCTTTTGGCGAATTCAGAACAAACGTGCAGAAAGTCCGGTACAGGGACGGCACAGTATCTTTCCGCACCCGAAATCATTTTTTAACCGACTGGAGCGAATACCGTGCGGGAAGGATCGATGAGGTGACGGAAACGCTGGGCGGCGACAGGACTGTCACGAATGAAAAGGTTCTGAACAGGAAGCAGGACGGCTCATATTTTCTGGAGGGTGTTCAGCCGGTGCCGCGGTCAATACGGTACCTGCCTTCGGAATCAGTCGATGAGGGGATCTGCTCACTTTTGAAAACAGGAGATTATATCGGCATCTATGCCCGGCCGCCGGGGCTGGACGTCTCGCATGCCGGCATTCTCATCAAAGAAGCCGGCGGGATGAAGTTCAGACACGCGTCTTCACAGGCACACTTCAGAAGAGTGGTTGATGAGGATTTCAGGAGCTATATTGCTGATAAGCCGGGTGTTCTTGTCCTGAGGCCAAAATGAGCACAGCGTCGAAACACACTCCATCCGCCGTTTTTACCCTGTTGTCTCCGCAAGGCCGTCAACTATATTCCTCAAATACAACAGGATTCCGAGGCCCGGCAGAGCGGTAAGGAACGTGATGAAAAAGAACAGAACCCAGCCCACCGAATCGACGAGATACCCTGATGTCGGGGAAATGAATATCCTGCCGAGGGCGGCGAGCGATGACAGGAGCGCATATTGGGTTGCGGTAAACCGGTGGTCGCACATTGCCATGAGCAAAGCCACAAAGGCTGCGGTGCCCATCCCTCCGGAGAAGTTTTCGAATGCTACGGCAAAAACCAGGAGGGCGTAGCTCTTGCCTGTCCAGGCGAGCAGCATGAAGGAGAGGTTGGATATCGCCTGGAGCAGGCCGAAAACAAGGAGCGACCGGTAGAGCCGGAGTCTGACCATAAGCGCTCCGCCGAACAATGCACCCACAATCAATGATACGAAACCGAGGCCTTTATTGATCGTTCCCACTTCGCTCACGGAAAACCCTATCCCTCTGATAAGAAACGCGGTGGTAAGCGCACCGGCATATGCGTCGCCCAATTTATAGAGGATGATCAGGAGGAGCAGGGTCACCGCGGCATTCCTCTGAAAATAGTTTTTTAAAGGCCCCCATACTGCTTCACGCATACTGGCAGGAGAGGTTGCCTTGCGGTCCGGCTCCGGTCCGAAGAGTGTCGCAATGATCGTAAGCCCCATAACAGCCGCCATCGTGAGATAGGTATTCTGCCAGCCTATCCGGTCTGCAAGCACGAATGCGAGTGCACCTGAGACGAGCAGAGCAATCCTATACCCCATAACAAACACCGCTGCCCCGAAACCGCGCTCCTTTTCCCTGAGGACGTCGGTCCTGTATGCGTCAACAACAATGTCCTGCGAAGCAGAGGAGAAGGCAACCGTGAGCGCGAGGAGCGCAAGAAAAAACGGAGCCTGCAGAGGCGAGCTGAATGCCATCGCCGCGATCCCGGCGACGAGTGCAATCTGGGTGATGAGTATCCAGCCCCGTCGTCTTCCCAGCCACGGAGGCACAAAGCGGTCCATGAACGGAGACCAGAGGAACTTCAGGGCATACGGCAAACCGACCAGCGCGAATATCCCGATCGTTTTGAGGTCGACGCCTGCAACGGTCATCCAGGCCTGAAGCGTTGCGCCGGTAAGGGCAAGGGGCAATCCGGAAGAAAAGCCCAGAAACGTGATTACAGCTACACGGCGGCTGCGGAAAACTGCAAGGTATGGTTTCAGATCAATTGCCATACACGCACCTTCCTCTGTTCCCCATCATCTGTCTGCCCGTCATCCGGCAGAGGGATATGGCTCAATTTCTGAAGCGAGGTCACGGGTAATCTTGAAGAGGCTGAAGACGAAGCGAAAGCCTCGTCTTTCGAGTGAGTACGAGCACTATATTCAAAAAAAGTTAAAGGGTATACCAAAGGGAGTTTAGCTCGCTTCAGAAATTGAGCCATATCCCTCCTTTCTCCGCGCACTTTCTCCTGCTCCATGACATCCCGGATATTATAGCAATTCCCCTATCGACAGAATACTGCGCTATAATAGATAGGGTAATGGGTTCATACAAGGTCTCCCTGACATCATTCAAGGATCTCGGCAGAGTGCTCGAAAAGAGCAGGGGTATTCCGCATGAGAAAAAAACGGCATCGTCCGTAAAAAAGACCGAAGAGCAGGTTTTCCACGAGGCGATGGCCGACGTAAGGGAGATCCCGGAATTCAGAGAAATCCCTCTCCGGAAGCCCCGGAAGAAGCATATTTCGGTGAAGCAAAGCGATGATACCCTGAACATTCTCCGGCAGATCACAGAGGGAAGAAGAAAAATTACCCTTGCCGACACCGGTGAATATATCGAATGGATGAGTCCCCGCGTGAGGAAAGACCTCGCACAGAGGCTCCACCATGGGAACTTCGCAGTGCAGGACGCCATAGACCTTCATGGGATGACCCTCCGTGAGGCAGAGGAAGCCATGCATGCATTCATCAGAGAGGCGCTTCAAAAACGGCTCTTCTGCGTGAAAGTGGTCCATGGCCGGGGCTTGCGCTCCCCGCATGAACCTGTTCTGAAAGAGGCGGTGAAGAGCTGGTTGCAGGGCGTCTTCCGGAAATGGGTTCTGGCATTTTCAACAGCAAAAGACACGGACGGTGGTCTGGGCGCAACCTACATACTGCTCAGGTAATACCGTGAGTCATCCGCATATGATAAAAATTAAAATCTATTATGAAGACACCGACGCAGGGGGCGTCGTCTACTATGCGAATTATCTCCGGTACCTGGAACGGGCAAGGACCGAGCTGCTCCTGGAGCACGGAATTGATGTGGCGGAATTTCACAGACAAGGATATCTCTTTGCCGTAGTCGATGTCGACATACACTACAGGCGTCCTGCCCGGCTTGGCGAAGTAATTGAAATAATGACGGCAATCGAAAAGGTGACAAATGTCACGATCTCGATTCATCACCGGGTACTGAGGGACTCCGCGCTTCTGGTTGAGGCAAACGTGAGGCTGGCTTGCATCGACCCGAACGGCAAACCCCGGAAGATCCCCGAAAGTATCAGGAAACTGCGTTTGGAGTAAGGATCAGAAAGGAAATACATCTCCTGCACCGTCCGGGTTTGACATTCTGAAAATATCTGCAATAAACTAAACTGATAACGGGAATTTGAAGATAAGATAAAACAAGCGAAAAAAAATACACGGGGGAGCAGGATATGAAGAACGGGAACCTGATTTTAGAGGCTCTTGAAAAGAAGAATGAAATGCCTCTCTATACTATTGGTGTTGTGGCAGAACTGGTCGGGACCACAAACCAGACGCTGCGGATTTATGAAAAACACGGACTCATTAAACCTGCCCGGAAAAACAAGAACCGTTTTTATTCGGTAAACGACATACGGTGGATCCTGTGCATCAGGGAAATGATCCACGACAGGAAAATAAGCATAGAGGGTATTAAAAAACTGCTCGAGTATGCCCCGTGCTGGGAGCTCATGCAATGTCCTGAGGACGAACGCAACAGATGTATTGCGTTTGTGGACCGGACAAAACCATGCTGGGAACTGAGCAGAAGGATCTGTAACCAGAACGGGGGAAAGACCTGTGAAACATGCATTGCCTACCTGTCAAGCCAGAGCAGAAAAAGCAGGCTGGAGGGCAGAGAGACCAAGCCCGCGGCACCTGTCCGTCAGAAATGAAAACCTCTTGGCTCCCTCAGGCTGCCCGCTTCCTGCCCTGCTGAGATCATCTCAGCCCGTATCATAGCAGCGTGGATGATACGTCCGGAAGATTTACCCATGCGTTTTCAGGCTGACTCGGGATCGAGAAAAATCTTTCCAGCGTATCTAAATTCCTGTATAATGGGTATACTGAACAAAAACAAACCCCGTTGTGTATTCATTACTCCATGCATGAAAGGAGGTGACTCCATGAGTAAATACGGAGCAATCCTGCTCTCCATATCCTGGATATTCTGTATCGCCGCGACCTCTTATGCCCTGGAAAACCAAAGGACAGATTCACCGGATTTAACCCTGCGGCAGGCAGCGGAGGCATTGCAGATCACCGGTGCAGTGAAATCGGTGAATGCCGAAGCTGGCACCGTTGTCGTTACCAAGAAATTCAGGGATAAAACAATCGAGGTTCTTGCAGTTACCGACAAAGGCACAAAAATCTCAAGAGGGGATGAAACGAAAAGCCTCTCCGACATCAGGGATGGCGACACGGTGGCGGTCGTTTATACCAGAAAAGACTCTGTGAATCTGGCGAAAAGCATTTCCCTGCAATAATCATGCTCCATAGTCTCCGGTGACTGCGCAGAAGGCATGCCCTTCTGCGCAGTCACCGCTCGCAGGCCGTCATTCCTCTGATTGCTGATGCGCCGAAAAACCTGAGCCCTGTTGAAATTTTCCTCCTGATTCGGATACTATACAAAAAATCAATGACCGGGGGGCTTGCAAATGGAACTTACCGATATCATTCCTGTTGAGTCATGGAGGGAACTGGCTGAAGATATCCACACAAGGTTCGGTTTTAACAGCTGTATCTACAATAAAGACAACCTCATCATTCACTCTCCTGTAGGATGGGCAAATGAGGTCTGTCCCCTTATCAAGGCTGGTGAATCCCGGGTGATATGTGCAACTTCCCAGCAGAACCTCGCAAGAAAACTGCAGGAGAACAGAACGCCTCTTATTGATGAGTGTGAAGCGGGGTTCTCAAAGTTTCTTGTGCCGATTTTTGCGAACGGAGACTTCCTGGGTTCTGCCGGAGGATGCGGCTGTCTTCTCACAGACAACAGGATAGACACATTTTATATCAGCAAGGCAGTCGGGAAAACTGAAGACGAAATCAACCAATTACTGACCACTATTCCAAGGATATCGCGGGACAGAATCAAAGAGGCGCTCTCATATCTCCAGGACCATATCCGGAGAATCATGGAAGAGGGCAGGTAAAAAATTCTATTCCTCGAACTTCCGGGGAGCGTTTCCCCATAAGGAGAAATTCCTCCACTCCTGAGGACAGTGGCAAAAATAAAGAGTGCTCATTCCCCTGAGGGGTTTGAGCACTCTCTCTTCTTTGCAGACGTGTTTCCCCGCCTTTTAATGCCCTGATTCGTAATCAGGGTGATCATGCATGATGGCCATCCGGTTGACAATAAATTTATACGCGAGCATGAGCATGGCGACAACACCGAAAGACAGGGACAATTCCATCCATTTGGGGAAATATTTCATCGACGCGGGAAGCTGCCAGTTATATGCGAAAATCGACACATTAAGACGGTTCAAGATTACGCCGAACACTGTTAAAAACCCCGAAATCCGAATAAGCTGGGCATTGCGGTTTCTTGCCCCCGAGGTAAAGAGCATCGCCGGAACAAGGACAAATCCGATTATTTCAACCAGATACCAGAACCCATAGAACGTATTCAGATATGCCCAGTTATCCGAATGGGCCAGATCGAATATTTTCAGGATAAAGTAAATGAACAGCGCTGATGCGGCTCCTATGCCGAGACCGACGGTGCGCCTGTCAAAGTCAGCCTGACTGAAATTTTTCAGCTGATTCTTGAATACACCATGGGTAATGGTACTTTCTACAATCACCATGGCAATGCCCGCAAAGATCGCGGAAAGGAGGAAGAATACCGGCAGGAACATGGAATACCAGAGCGGATGGAGTTTGGCAGGGGCGATGAGATATAACCCGCCGAGTGCGGACTGATGTCCGCCGGCTATGATAACACCAAAGATGGTCGCCCAGATCGCCAGTTTGTTTGCATACTCCCTGATTTTCCTGAGCCCCAGCCATTCAAAAAAGGCCGGACTCCATTCTATGATACAGATGTTTATGTACAGGAAGAAATGCCAGCCGATCAGGAAAAGAACGGATGAAAATCCCCAGGACCACCCAAGGAGATAAGGAATGCGGTAGTAACGGCCGAGGTCGAAGAGGAGCGCAAAAACTGCAAAAACATAGCCGAGGAGGCTGGAAAGAATCGCAGGCCGCACAAAATGGTGATAGTCCTTCATGCCGAAGAGATGCACCGCTGTCCCCAGGGTAAGCCCGGGAGCCGCCAAAGCGATCCCAACGAGGATGTCGAAGCCGATCCAGAAACCCCATGGGTAGTTATCGTTCAGGTTCGTCGAAGGCCCCAGACCAAAAAAGAGACGATAAATCATGACTATTATGCCATAGACAGCTATAGTAGCCAGGATAAAGTTGCCGGGTGTTGCAAGACCTGCGATGAAGTCCCTGTTGGATTTCCCGAGGAGTATCTTCTCTCTGAACCAGGAATTAGTGCTTTCCGCCATGGCCGTCTCCTTCCGTCTCTGCAGATGTTTCATGTCCCGCATGAGCTTTCTTGCGGGCCTTCGAGATTGCATAATAGGCCCCGAAAACAAGAGGCCAGGCACCCACTATTTCAAACATTTTCACCCCGAGGAGATATCCTTTGGTCAGTTTCGGTATGGGTGTTTTGCCGAGATCTGTTCTGAGTCCTATTTCATGAAAGGGCACTGAAGAGAGATAAAGCCAGCTCGTGCCTCCCACTTCATGCTCTCCGTAGACATGGTCAACGTATTTGTCAGGGCTGTTTCCTATCCTCTCATAGGCAATTTTCAGGAGTTCTTCTCTTGTACCAAACGTCAGTACCCCGGCGGGACAGATCTCGACACAGGCAGGGACACTGCCCTGTGAGATCCTGTCGAAACAGAAGGTGCATTTTGTAATCTGGGGGTTCAGGGGCGCATAGTACTCGTAGGCAGGCACATCAAAAGGACAGGCCACCATACAGTACCGGCATCCGATACAGACGCTGGCATTGTGCACAACAGGACCATTTTTTGCCTTCCGGTATGCGTCAACAAAACAGGAGGATAAACACCCCGGGTCATCGCAGTGCATGCACTGCCTCTTAACATATATGGGTTTCCCGTCCCGGGAGCTCGTATAACGGTTCACCACCGTAAAATTCCCCGCATGCATTCTCCGCACGGCATCAAAGACAGATTTCTGCTGGTTCACCGACGCCTCAAACTCCTGTATCGGCCTGTTCGGATTGTTATTCCACTCATTGCAGGCCCATTCACATCTCCTGCACCCGATGCAGAGGGTGGTATCGACGAGGACTCCGTATTGGACGGGGAGGATGGCCCCGGACTTTTCTTTTTCTACCCATAATTTCCAGTTTTTCTCATTGGCTGTATTGCCGGTTGAATAGATAGAAGGATCAGGGTTATTTGCAGCATGGGCAATAGCTCCACCACTCAGCAGTGAAGTACCTGCTATGGTTAACGAGCGTTTCAGGAATTCTCTTCTGTTCATACTCATGCGTTTGCCTCCATGCATTTATTTCCTTTCCGATATGAGAATAGTATAAAAAATGATAAAAACAAACATCGCAAGCACCGCCACCATGTATTCATATCCGTGATGGGAAAACAGTTGTTCAAAAATATACATTGCCCCTCCTCCTTTTACCGGCCTGGTTCACCGGGCTTTGAAAGAACAAACGCCGGCCGCTCTTCTTTTTCCTTATGGCACTCCTTACATTCCCTTGCCTTCTCGAGCTCCATCTTCTCGTGACACTGGATGCACTGACGGTGGTATGCAGCAAGCAACCTCGGCCTGTTCAGCCGCTGAGGATCAAAGGCGACGGAATGGCAGTTCCTGCAATATGGCGGCTCATCTTTCCGTGCTTCTGCCTCAGCCCTGCTCTGATGGTGGCACCCTTCGCAGAGCGTCTGGAGATCCCGGTGGAAATAGGCAGCCAGCTTGTCATCGTTCGAAATCTCTACCATTTTTTCGATGATTTTCACATGGGGGAATTTTGAAGGTTCATATTCCTTTTCAAGAATCTTGACCTCAACCTCCTTCTTCACCTTCTCCGTATCGATTCCTGCAACAGAAAGCTTTGAAGCAGGGAGCATTTCACGTTTTCCCGAGTGGCAGATTGCACAGACTGCCTTCTTCGGGCCTTTTGTCTGGGCATCTACCGGCATAATTGCATGATGGCATCCGTTACAGTCTTTCGTTGCCTGTCTGACGGCATGGCATCCGGAACAGCTTTTTTCAGAGGTTATTTCATGGTAGGCGCTCGCAACATTGACATTGCCGCCATCAGGACTGCCAAGAAGTGTATGGCATTCCTTGCATGCATTCAGGGTCTCATGGTGGCAGTCCCTGCATGTTTTCGACTGGACTTGATGCGCCTTATGGTCAAAAGGCACCCCTTTCATCCTGGATTTTTCGATCTCGATAAACGCCTTTTCAGGCTGTCCGCTGTCCGGACGGGGGACCTTTTCGAGTTCGGCTACTGTTTTATATTTGCCCGTATGACATTCACCGCATGAGAGCGGGATATCTTTTTCACCTTCTGCCCTGACCTTTCCCTCATCCTGTTTGGTAAAGTAAAGATGGCAGTTCAGGCAGCGCACGTGGGAAACCTTTTCCAGGCCAAGGCCTTTTTCCCCGATAATTCTTGTCTCATCGGCCAGAACCGGCCCCGTTTTTCTGCCTTCCTCGTGACAGTAGTAACAGGACCATTCCTTACCTTTTTCATAGACAAGTTCCTCGTTATAGATATGATGGCAGTAAGAACAACTATCCTGGATATCCCGTTCTTTCAGTTTCTTGTCATGGTTTTCATGGTGTGAATAATCGAACTCGGCAACAGGATATTGATAGTTCAGGCGGGAGAGTTTTTCAACGTGGCACTCGCCGCAAACTACCGGGCCGCTCTTCTTCTTCTGAGAACTCATCTCCTTGTGGCAGTTCATGCATTCGTCGTGGTAAGCATGCATATAGGAGTCTTTATCTTTTCGTGAAACCTTTCTGGGGAAGGTAAAAGACATGAGCGTTCTGTCTTCATTCCAGGGATGACAGGAATCACAGGTACCCCATGCCTTCTTGCCGTCCTGCACCAGAGCCTCAATATGTTTCTTGTGGTCAAACACTACCTGAGGGCGTTCCAGTGATCCGAAAATATCCGTATGGGCAATAGATATCTTATCCTCCAGCTTCTGAACAGGGACCTTCTGAACAGGTTTTTTCACCTCAAGAGGCGTTTCTACGGAATAGATACTGCCGATACCGTAGATGAGCAAGATGAGATAGAAAAGTCCGACTACAAAAACAATCAACCCTTTTTTCATAATGTTCTCATCCTTCCCGGTTTATTTCTTTACTTTAAATTTCTCGGGCATTACCATGGTATTCACGATCAATTCGTCAAAGAACATGTTTTTCAAGCCCAGTTCCCAGATCTTGATGACGTCTTTAATCCCGGTACTGCAGTTGTGGCACGGGGTGATAACGATCTTGCACCCTGTCGCCTTTATCTGTTCTGCCTTCACCCTGTTTCCCCTGGCCTTGTGCGCAGCCCAGTTGGACAATGCAGCAAGTCCGCCGCCGGCGTTGCAACAATAATTATGTTCGCGGTTCGGCGTCATCTCCCGGAAATCCTCACAGGTTGCATTGACTATATATCTGAATTTTTCTGCTGCCCCTGCCCTTCGGATAATATTGCATGGGTCCTGGAGGGTGACAGGCACTTTGATCTTCTTGCTCGGGTCTATCTGAATCCTCCCGCTCTTGAGCAGGTCGTAGTATACTTCACCCGTCTGCTTCACCTCGAAGGGGAGTTCCCTGTATCCCAGCATCGGCGGTGCCACAAAACTTGTGGCAAAGCGAGGGTGCCCTCACTCGGTGAGCATCATTGTTTTTATTCGCAGCCGGGCTGCATTCTCATAAAGTCCGCGAACAATCCTCTGCATCGTCACAAAATCACGGACGAACATGGACATACTGCTACAGTCCCATACATCTTTGCCGGGTACCGTCCACTCCACTCCTGCCGCCATCATGATCCTTGCGGTTCGGTCCAGATGGTAGGTCCCTGTTTTCGGCTCAGCGCCAAGAGGCAGGAACATAACCTCCGCCCTCTCATTATCAATGGGGATCCGGAGGTCTATATAATCGGCACCGGACTCTTCTTCGATAAACTGGACGGCATCAATCCAGTCGTTCTGCGAAAGCCAGACCTGGTTCAGCGTGGCAATATGCGCTTCAGCCTGATCAAACTGGCGCTGGGGTATGACCCCGAGGAGGAAACAGATGCGACGTACCATTCCGATGATAAAGGTGATGTCCAGCCCGTACGGACAATACATGCTGCAGCGGTGGCAGATGTTGCATTCCGTAAATACGATCCGTGCGCACTGCTTGATGAACTCTGCGTCAACCTTTCCATCCCGCCTCAGCATCTCCCATATGGTCATCCTCATTTTTGCTACCGGTGCATAGGTCGGGTCCTTGTCATAGGAGAGATACCACTGGCATGCCTCTGCACAGAGGCCGCAGTGGATGCACGTGTTCATCACCGCCTTAATCCTTGAAGAGCGCCCCCCGATAACCGCTTTGATCGTCTTCTCTATCTTTTCCGGGGTAAGCCTTGCTATCGTGTCGTCAAGGCCCTTATCGGGAATGACATCCCGGACATATTCCTTGAAGTCTTTGCTCTGGTACTTTTCTTTTACCACTTCTTTCGCTGCGTTCTTTACCGCCATTCTTATCCTCCTCTATCTTAAAAAAACCTTACCAGTCCCGTGTGCCCCAGAGGGAAAAATTGGAACCCATCCATGATCTCGTCATAAAGAAATAAAACATATGGCCTAATCTCGTGAAGGGAATCGCTATCAGCATGATCTCTCCGAAAAGAATGTGGAGATTCACCATAGCCTTATGCGGAAGCACCCACTGATGGTATGCAAGAAAACCGGTAAGAAACGGCAAAAAAGAAATGGCAAGGAGCACGTAATCAGAGGAAAAAGTGACAAACCTGACCTCTGGTACAAACAGCCTTCTGAGAAGAAAGAAAATACAGGTGAAAATCACTATCAGGGTCATGATATCCGCAACTTGTTCGGGCAGGCTCCACCAGGTTATCCCCCATGACTCGCGCCAGAGGATATTATGTGAGAGTAAAAAGATAGGGGTAAAAACCAGACAGATATGGAAGAGAAAGGTTATAACAGTCATTACTGGCCTTAACCGCCAGTTTTTTGAAGCAAAAGGAATAGCCCAGTGAAAGATAGATTTCAGGGTGGCCTTGAGGCTTATGAAGGGAAAGACTGTTTTTTCCTTTTTCGCCATATCCAGCAACTGATAGATTCTGTAACCGCTCCCCCCGAGAAAAACAAGAAAAGCTACCCACACGAGAGGTCCCCTCAGAATATTGTAGAGTATCATACTTCCTAATAATTCCATATTCCCTCTCTATCTATAAAGTTTAGATTTCGTTTACAGACACTATCCTGCGGAAATACTTTCCTTTATCCAGAGCCCGTACCAGTATTTTTGTCCCGTCAGGGCTGAAAACAGGATCCCAGAGCCAATCATACGTCTTTTTCCCGATTTTTCCGTTCACCGCAATGCAATATCTCCCGTTCTTCTCCACCCTCGCCATCAACCTGTCGCCATCGGGACTGAAAACAGGATCCCATACATTATCAAAGGTTTCCGGCCACGCCGTGCCATCCACCGCAACTGTCCATCGGTTATTGTTCTTTACCACAGCAGCGACTTTCTTGCCGTCAGGGCTAAATAGCGGGGTCAATACCATCTGGTTGTATACTGAATTCCATGGCGTCCCGTCCACTGCAACAGTCCATTTTCCGACATCCACCGCAACAACAGCAGCCAGTTTTTGGCCATCCTGTCTGTATTTCTGCCTCCAGACCTGGGAAAAATTCCCCCAGAGTGGTTTCCCGTTCATTGCAAGGGTCCAGCCCTTTGGCGTCTGCACCGGGGCGACTACATCACCGGTCCCCGGCTTGAAGACAGGCTCCCATGCAGCGCCGAATACCTGCTCCCATGGGGTCCCGTCGACTACAATAGTATATTGGGACATATCCGTCATTCCCACTGCGGCCACATGGCTGCTGTCATTGCTGAAGGCAGACCCCCAGAGAGTCAGATACGTACTTTCCCATGCCTCTCCATCCACTGCAGCCGTCCAGTTCTTATTGAGAAAACCGAGGATATCCAGTTCCGCACGCGGCTTAATCTGTACATGCGACGCTGTTCTCTGTCCGTCAGGACTCAGGGTAAGGTCTCTTGCTTCAGGGAAAGTGTTTTCCCACGCTTTGCCGTTCAGACAGACTCCGCTCGTCATTTCACCGGTTCTTGTATTAACTGCGATGCTCTTGCCGTCAGGGCTTATGGTGAGATTCCAGAGGTAATCAAATTTTTCCTCCCACATCTCCTTATCGACAGCAACAGCCCATTCATAATCCCTGAACACAAGCGCCACTAACCGACCATCCGGAGTGAACTTTAATGAATAAACCCGCTCGAAAGTTTCTTCCCACACCTCGCCATTTACACAGGTGGTGAACCGCCGTTCTTCATTCTTGACAATAGTGGCAATCTTCTCGCCATCATCACTGGGAAACAGGTCGCGGAAAGCGTAAAAGTTCTTTCTCCACCCATCGATATCTGCTACTAATTTCTCTCGAGTGTCCCAATCCCAACCAGATGAACCGTTCATAGTCTACCCTTTTCCTGAAGATTATTTTAGTTCTTTATACGGATTACCCTCTGTTCCGGAATATGCCTCAATTTTTCACAGAGTGCTTCGCCTGCCCTTTCAAACAGTGCAGTTTGGTTAGCAAAATTATCATAGTTTTTCATGAAAAGTCAATGATTTTTTTCTTGGTACTTGCAGTATTTTATCATGTGATATTTTTAGTTTTACCGAATACCTTCGGGGAAAGTGAGTGCATCGGTGAGCACCCTTGCAGAGCATTTCCGGGAGATCCGATTGTTGGAAAGGAGATTCTTTTTTGCTACAATGTTCTCAAGGGGTTCAGAAAGAGAATACCTATTCTTTTCACAAGCCAAGGAGGGAGACATGTTTCAGAGAATACTGACGGCAACAGATATGCTGGAGGCATGTGATGCTGTAGTAATCACTGCGCTGGAAATGGCAAAAATACATCAGGCAAAACTCTCTCTTCTCCATGTTCTGGAACCTTCCTATTTCCACGAATGCGGGCCATTGGAGAATGTCAGGCATTTCAAGACTGGAGAGGAAACTGCAACGAGCCAGGAGTACCGCCAGGCAGTGAAAGAAGAACTCGACAGAAAATGCGCTGGTGCTCTGAAACCCTATCCACAGTACCAGATTGATTTAGCCTACGGGAAACCCAGCATTGAAATCAGGAGATGGGCGAGGAAGTTCGGGGCGGATCTCATTGTTCTGGGGCCGCACGCCGGCAGGGTTGAAGAAGAGAAGGAACTGATAGGACTCCCCATAGGAAACACTGTTGCAGATGTAATAATGCATACCACAACTCCGGTGATGATCGTCGGCCGCATTATCCCTCAGGATAAATTGAATTTCAAAAGGATCGTAGTATGCGTGGATTTTTCCCGGTCATGCAAACATGCCTCCGATTTTTCCCGGAAGCTGGCGCAGCAATACGGGGCAAAGCTGTTCTTCTTTCATATGGAGAATCAAACGGGACCGGGAGGCGCTGTCTCAAGGGAAACGATCAGGGAATTTTGCGGAGTGCCTGAAGGGACAGATGCGGAATATGATCTCTGGGGAGGGACCCAACCGTACTGGGCAATCCTGGACTATGCACGACAAAAGGAGGCAGACCTTATCGTTATGGGCTCCCGCTCCAAGGATGGAGAGGAAAAACCTTACGTGGGGAGCGCAGTAGAACAGGTGAGTGCTGACCGTACCTTCCCGGTGATAGTGGTAACACACCCCGATGCATTAATGAAGATCCATTAACCTGCATGCAAAAACTTCTCGATTGAGAAGAGCAGGTGCTGCGTCCAGTAAGAGCTGTAGGAACCTCTCTGATACCCGGAGGTTCACCGTCCGGATACCCGTGATACATCACCGGGTGATGTGGACAAAAAATTTGTCCAGTTCTTCGCCTCTCTTATTTAGCACTTGATTTATTTCAGCTTCGGTCAGCGGTCTCACATCATCCGGATCATCACGGTTCCCGGCTACAAACATAATTCTTTTAATCTTTCCAGTCAGGACAGCTATGCAGAGAAAGAGCGGTTGCCCGTTAAAATCCGTCAGAAATTCGCATTCCTCAAAATCACCCCACGATTCAGGGATATTTCCGCACGCAAAACCCGTCGACCGGAGCGGTTCGGAGTCCCCTACATTTTCCGGAATAAATTCTTTTCCGATATATTTTTTGAATCTCTGCATAGGTTATCAGGGCAACCCCCCTCCTGCATCTTTTCATTGAATGCAAGGAAACTACAACTAGTATCTAATATGCGTGTGTCCCGAGAATAACCTCCTTGCCCATTTTTGTTTCGATCAGATTTTTCAATTTTTCAACATTGATGGGACATGCAGCGGTTTGCGTCGCTTTTATAATACAAGTGCCGAGATGGACAGCATCAAAATCCCTGTCGTAAAGCTTCCCCATATCCTTCATAAGGACCAGTTTGGGCATGATAACCCCGGGACATCCGCCGCAGTCATCCATACCTATCACTTCAACGTCATAATCCTTCCAGCGTTCGTACTCACCCGCTCTCTCGGAGATCCCCTTGAAACATTTAAGACATCCGCCCACACAACTGACCCCTTTAATGTTTTTACACGCAATAATCGCAATCCTCTTCTTCTCCCTGGCCATACTGTCCTCCTTTCATATCTGTCCACCGGAAACCTTCACGATGCAACGGCCTCCCGGAAGAGTATTTTTTAATGGCCGCATCCGCCGCCGTGTCCATGGCCCGCGCAGGTATGCTGCGGGGTAAACTCAGCCAGGTTCCCGGCCTTGAGTAACGCTACATTCTCGTCCACCGTCAGGGCCTGCGCCCTGAATACCTTGATGCCGGACTGGTTCAGGACATTAAGAGCACCCATCCCGATGCCGCCGACCACCAGTACATCAATCTGCTGGTTGCTGAATTTCTTCAGCGGGTTGCATGCGCCGTGCGCGTGGTGCTGATCGTTGTTTCTGATGGTGGTCACCGTATTGTTCTCGGTCTCGACGATAACGAATGCCGGGGCAGAACCGAAATGGCCGTACACCTCACTCTTCATGCCCTGTTCGATCTCAACGGGGAAACATACCTTCATTGTTCTTATCCTCCTTATTGCAGTATTGCTATTTTCAGCGCCTTGCCCAGTAAAAGACACTCGGCAACTTTTCTGCGCGCATCATTCAGTATCCTCCCGAATGTCTGCCTGGATATCTTCATCTTCACGGCAGCGTCCTCGTGGTAGAGGCCTTCATAGTCGGCAAGCCTTATTGCCTCAAGCTCATCTATGGAGAGGGTGACCTCATCCAGTTCAACCAGGGGAATCCCCCTCGGCTTGAAATATGTCGCATCAGGCCTGCATGCCACAGCCCTGCATTTCTTCGGTCGCGCCATGTTTAATTATAGGCATTTGCCCATAATAATTGCAAGGCTTTTTCGCGGATTCAGGATATCGCTTTTGTGCAATAATCGAATATAATGGGATAAAGGAACGGGAAAAACAGACACCAATAAACTATCCCGAAAGAAGCTGCGAGGAATAAAGAGGTATAAAGAGGTAAAGAATGTTTGTCATCCTCCGGCTTGACCGGGGGATCCATGGTCTCTGGATTGCCCGATCAAGTCGGGCAATGACAACCTTTTTTACCCCAAAGCTAAGCTTCGAGGATTTCCTTGATTTAAAGGGGGGGGGAAGAAACATAGATGCAGATTCAGTACAAACCGATAGGCTTTATAAGGAACAAGGAATCGGCAGTTCCCCGGCATTGGACAGTTTCTGATGTTGAGGGAGAGATAATAATCGATGAAGCATACATGAAAGGCCTGCAGGATATCCGCAAGGGACAGGATATCATAGTGTTTTTTTATTTCCATCAAAGCAGAGAATTTACCGGCTCCCATCTCATACAGATCCCCCCCCATCGCAATGAGCAGCTCGGCGTCTTCAGTACCTGCTCACCGGTAAGACCCAACCCGCTGGGCATGTCGGTTTTGAGAGTTATTGAAAGAGAAGGTCACATCATTCAGGTAAAGGGATTAGACATGGTCGATGGTACACCGGTTCTGGATATCAAGCCTATGAATGGTCTGAAAAGGGATACCATTCTATGAAAATCACCACCCTGATCGAGGACACACCGGCTGAATACAAAGAAGGTCTCACCGCCGAGCATGGACTCTCATTGCATATATCCTTCAATCGAAAAACAATCCTCTTTGATACCGGCACTTCAGAACGCTTGTCTCAGAATGCTGATGCCCTGGGAGTAGATCTGGGCACTGTCAGTCTTACCGTATTGTCCCACCACCACTATGATCATGGCGGAGGGTTGCCACGATTCTTCGAGTTGAATACCAATGCCAAGGTATATCTCAAAAACCCGCCGGCTGGAGAGTGTTACTTTAAGGCTCCTCTTCTGCCAGAAAGATATATAGGATTGAACAGAGATTTGTTCAGCAGATATCCTGAAAGATTTGTGTTCGTCGAACACTTCACCGAAATCCTTCCCGGCGTATATGTTTTTACCGATATAGGGAGTACATATCCCAAGCCGGGAGGCAACAAATATTTACATGTCAGGAGAGATTCTCAATGGAGCCCGGACCCCTTTTCACATGAACTCATCATGGTAGTGAAAGAGGAGGGAAAACTCGTGATCTTTACAGGCTGTTCCCATAACGGCATGCTCAATATGCTCGATACAGTGGTAAAGCATTTCCAGGGCATCCCTGTCAGGGCAGTCATCGGAGGGTTTCATCTCATGGGCCTGCAGAAACTGAACACCATGGCAGGAAGCAAAAGTGAGATTCAGCGCCTCGCAAAAAAAATCCTCGAATATTCCGTACAGTCAGTCTACACAGGACATTGCACCGGCCAAAAAGCATTTGTTGTTCTTAAGGGTGTGCTCGGAGAGAAACTGCAGCATCTCCATACCGGAACCGTTTTTGAGATCTAGACTCGCCTTATACATTAGCAGTGTACATAAGGGAAGGACATGGTGTGTGAGCGGATTTATTTTGCCGATATTCAAACAGTGAGTATCTTGATAATAATGAGGTAAAATCCCTCGCAGGTCGCAGAACGAGAATGAGCGCACGCACCATGTCCTTCCCAAACCCGGGGAATTATGAACAATGCAGTGAGGAGTCCCGCAACCTCTTACCGGGACTTGTGCGAGAGTTCCCGCAAGAGCATTTTTGCAGCCTTTTCACCGGAGAGGAGCATCCCGCCAAAAATCGGCCCCATACGGGGACCTCCGAACGTAGCGTTTGCAGCCATTCCTGCGACGTATAAGCCCGGGAAGACTTCTCTCGTATTTTTGAGTGTAAGGCTTTCGGCCTTATCCGACCACATCGACTTCTCACCCTCAATTTTCCCGCTGGGAGTCTTCAGCTTTCCCGGCACTTTATTCTGGACCAGTCTCACTACCGAAGTTTCGTGGCCTGTGGCATCTACAACAAATCGTGCACGTACAGCGAGGGGATCGACATGAAGACGCGCGATCTCCACAGCAGTCCAGTTCAGAACCAGTCCGGTAACCCTCGATGTGCGCATCAGGACATCTTCCGCGCTGACACAGTTGAAGACGGTCACCCCGGCCTTCACGGCTCCGGAAACAAGCGTCGAAATCGCCTCAACGGAATCCGCCGTGTAGTAGTTTGTCCGGAATTTACGGTATGATATCCCGAACTCTTTCATCAGCGGAAGCGCAGCTTCCTGGACAACGATCTCGTTGAAGAGCATGCCGCCTCCCCACATGCCACCGCCGACACTCAGTTTGCGCTCAAACAGGACAACTTTTTTCCCTGCCCCTGCCAGAAAGTAGCCTGCAACAAGCCCGGAAGGCCCCCCGCCTACAATTGCCACATCCGTTTCGAGATGAGCGGTCAGTTTCCTGCAGAATTGTTCGACGATAGCCTTTGTGATAATCACTTCATCAAGTTCCATATGGTTCACCTTTCAGAGAGACTTTCCTGATACAGCATGAAAAAAACTTATCCGTTTCATTGTAAAACATTTTTGAAAAATTATCGAAAAAATATGCAGTTCGATTCCCGGGAACTACATCCTTTTCTGCCGGGGTATAATACCTTGGTTCAAACCATTTTTTTCTTTCTTCAGTCTTCTGCATAGTATCATCCAAGAAGTATTTCTATGTATTTTCAATTACTTATAGAAATTAAATATTGTATTTATCTTTTTGATGAGAGTTAAGATACGTGCAGAGTCAAACCCGAAATAATCTGGAAGGAGCAGATCATGGCAACTCTCAAAAATGTTTTTGCATCCCGTTGGGGTATCATCGGCGTTGGGATAATCATTGGAGTTCTGGCACCGTTACTCCAGAAATGGGGGAATCCGGGAAACATGGGTATCTGTGTGGCCTGTTTCGACCGTGACGTCGCCGGAGCTCTCGGTCTGCACAGGGCAGCTGTCGTACAGTATATGCGGCCGGAAATCATCGGCTTCGTCCTTGGATCACTGACCGCAGCGTATCTTTTTAAAGAGTTCAGGCCGCGGGTCGGTTCAGCACCGATCGTTCGGTTCGTCCTCGGAATCTTTGCCATGATCGGAGCACTCGTTTTTCTCGGTTGCCCCTGGCGCGCACTCCTCCGCCTCGCAGGCGGGGACTGGAACGCTATTCTGGGTTTGCTGGGGCTCATTACCGGCATAGGGATCGGCACGTTCTTTCTGAAAAGTGGATATGACCTTGGTCGCACGCAACAGACTCATACCTCGGTGGGATGGATATTCCCTCTGGCCATTCTGGGATTCCTCGTCCTGATGCTCATCGACCCGCAGGTTCAGGGACAAGCCAGGAGTAATGTCCTCTTTTACAGTGTCAAGGGTCCCGGCTCCATGCACGCTCCCCTGATCATCTCACTTGGTGCCGGCCTCGGGGTAGGTTTTTTAGCCCAGAGAAGCCGTTTCTGCACTATGGGAGCATTTCGCGACCTGATTTTGTTCCGGCATCCGCATCTCTTTCTCGGGGTTCTCGGACTCCTTGGCGCAGCTTTTATAACCAATCTGATTCTCGGGCAATTCCATCCCGGCTTTAGCGGCCAGCCGGTTGCACACACTATGCATATCTGGAATTTCGCCGGGATGACCCTTGCAGGACTCGCGTTTGCGCTCGCGGGCGGATGCCCGGGCCGTCAGCTCTTTCTCGCAGGAGAAGGCGACGGGGATGCCGCCGTATTTGTTTCGGGCATGATCGTGGGAGCAGGGTTTGCCCATAACTTCGGGCTGGCAAGTTCTCCAAACGGCGTCGGGCCTAACGGTATTATTGCCGTGCTGGTCGGACTGGCAGTGTGTCTATTCATAGGTTTTTCGATGAGGAAAACCGCATAAGGAGGATCAAGACATGAGCAGCATTGTTGACGCAAAAGGTCTCTCTTGTCCGCAACCGGTATTAATGACTCTCAACGAAATAAAAAACGTTACGAGAGGCGAGATAGTCATTATAGTGGATACGGATACTTCAAGGGAAAACGTAAGCCGCGCTGCTGAATCGCAGGGATGGAAGGTAACCGACGTACAACCGGAAGGTGAAGGATACCGGATTACGATCACCAGGGAATGATATGTGTCAGATAAGGTATACCCGGCAAACAGCAAAACCGGCTTTATATGCCGGCCAGAACCGCCAGCTGATAGACAGCCACGCCCGCAAGATAGGACAGGAGAGTCATAAATACCAGAGAAGAGAGGAACCACCTCCATCCTCCCATCTCCTGTTTCATAACGACAAGCGTTGCTGCACAGGGGATAAAAAGCATGAGTATGACGAGAAAAGAGAGTGCTGATGCATGGCTCATAACACCCGGGAGTACTGTCCTGATCCCGTCTTCACCGACTCCGTAAAGCACCCCTAATGCTGCTATCGAATTTTCCTTTGCCGTAATACCGGCCAGCAACGCCACAATCATTTTCCAGTCGAGCCCTATGGGATTTCCCAGTGGTTCAATAGCCCGCCCTGTTACCCCGAGGATACTTTCCTCAATATTTCCTCCGGGTATATGGGAAAAGAGCCAGAGAAGCATTGAAAAGAGCACGATTACGGTTCCGGCTTTCCTGATAAATGCTGTCATCCTTTTCCAGACAACTATCCCCATCGTCTTCGGGTTCGGTTTGTGATACAGGGGGAGTTCCATAATAAACGGCATAGGTTGCTTCTGAATCAATGTTTTCCTTGCTATCATTCCGGATAACCCGAGTACCAGGATATTCACTGCAACAAGCGCCCAGGAGATCATGAGCGCCGCGTTCCCGAATATTGCGGCTGCTACCATGGTGACCACGGCAAGCTTTGCGGTACAGGGCACGAAAGGGGTTAGAAAAATCGTGAGAAGCCTCGTTTTGCCTGATTCGAGTATCCTCGCACCCATTATGGCCGGAACGCTGCAGCCGAATCCCAGACAGAAGGGGAGGAAACTTTTCCCATGAAGCCCGATCACGTGCATAAACCTGTCCATCACAAAAGCGGCCCGTGCCATATATCCCACATCCTCAAGAAATGCCATAGCCGTAAAAAAAATGACGAGTACCGGAAGAAATGTCAGGACTGTTCCCGCACCCCCGATTAAACCGTCTACAATCATTCCCTTGAGCCAGAATGATCGCCCAAAAAAAGGATCCACCCAAACAGCGAAGGAATTCATGAGCGTCTCTAGCAATTGCTGCAAAGGCAATCCAAGCCCATAGGTCAGGAGGAAAACAAGGGCCAGGATCCCCAGGAGCACCGGAATCCCCAGCACGGGACGGGTGAGAATATGATCCAGCCGGTCTGTGAAGAGGATCTGTCCCCTTTTGAACTCCGAGACTGAAGAGCGAACAGCACCCTCAATCCAGTCATATCTTCCCCTGACCACTGCAAGCAGAGAATCTTCATGCCGGAGCAGAAGATCCTGAACCCTGCTCCAGGAATCAGGGGGTACGGTCGTGCTCATCTTCACCGTAATGTCAGGATCCCCTTCCATGATCTTGGTAATAGTCCATCTCATCAGGTCAGGCGGTGTAATATAGTGTCCGATGAGAGAGGTCAGTTCTTCAAAAATTTCCTTATGGTCTTCGGAAATGCTGGCCAGGGAAGGCTTGTATTGCCTGTTCCCCCGTGACAGGGAGAGGATTGTTGAAACCAGGAGCGTGATTCCCTGATTTTTTGAAGCAACCATCGGGACGACAGGGACGCCCAGATAGTGCTCAAGCGCATTGGTATCGATACGGATTCCCTGCTGCTCCGCAACATCAATCATATTCAGCGCGACAATGACCGGTACCTGCAGCAGGAGAACCTCCGAAAGGAGATACAGGCTTCTCTCCAGTGCAGAGGCATTCGCCATAAGGACAATCGCATCAGGATGTTCATGGATAATAAAATCTCTCGCTATCTTCTCTTCTTCAGAGTAAGCGGTCAGGCTGTAGCTTCCGGGAAGATCAACGATCCTGATTCTTGTCCCTTCTGCAAGAGAGATGCCTTCTTTCTTCTCGACTGTCTTTCCGGGCCAGTTTCCGACATGCTGCGATAACCCGGTCAACATATTGAAAACCGTTGATTTCCCGACGTTCGGCTGTCCGGCGAGCGCAACGAGGAGTTCCGGTTCTGTCATTCTGTGAGAGGTGCCTTTTCCTGCCTGGAGATGAGACGCCTGACCACTATTTTCTGGGACTGCCCCCTTCCGATGGCAATTCTCGTACCATTGGTGGTAATGATCAAAGGGCCTCCGATATTTCTGAGCACCCTTATCTTTATACCGAAAGTCAGCCCCATTGAAGCTAACCTGCAGACAAGTCCGGGACCACCCGCAACCGAACGGATTATCCCTTCTTCGCCTTCCTGAAGCAGGATCAGGGGAACAATATCACTCTGCATCTCTATCCACATGTTCTTTCATTGAGATTGAGTCTCAGTATATTTTATTACAGTCAATGAATTTTGTCAAACGGTCTCCAGCAAGCCAACGAAATCCAACTCGCTTCCCCTAACCTGCAGGCGGTCACCTGGCAAAAAAATTTGCTCTGGAAGGATCAGGAATTCCTGGTGCTCTTGGCGCAGGGGTCTTAACAAACGGGTTCCTGGTTTTGCAGTGACCGGATCTTTTGCCCTATGTACCCTGTTTTTTCGAAAGATGGTCAAATGCATTCGGGTTCATGACCTGGTTTTCCCAGTCCAGCCATACATTCTGGTCTTTTCTGCAATCGTACTGACGGCAACTCTGGGGACGTTCTTCCCAAATCTCACAGTGCAAAGTCTCCCTGTTCAGATGCGGACAGAACCCGTCTTCATCCCGGGCTATGAAGTAGCGGCGTTTCGGGTTCCATCGAAAATGTCCTTTCCGCACTTCTTCCTTCGTGAGAGCAAAAATGAAACTGCAACAGACCGCTCTGCAGAGGGAACGCCTTCCCTGGTGATCAATCATTACTTCGTTCTGGTTATCCTCGACCCCGTAGACCACTCCGATACCGAGTTCCATAAGCCGTTCGAGCATCTTTCTGATATACGCCTTCTGTTCCTCCGGCAGTTCCTGGTCTTCATCCTCTGTCTGATCAGGAGGCATCTCATCCTTCTTCATTTCGTCTCCCTGATTGCAAGCTGTATTGTTCCTTCTCCCGCCAATGCACTTCCCCGGATCATTCCCACTTGATCGCCCCGACCGGACAGGAGTCAATCGCCTCCTGGCAATCGCATGACCCACAGGCGCTGGCGTTTTTCACCACCGCCTTGCCGTCAGCTCTCATTTCAAAAACATCGGGACAAAGAGAGACACAGGTTTCACATCCCTCACAGAGTTCTTCATCAATAATCAGATTTTTCGCCATCTTTATCCTCCTTTGGTTAGTATTTCAAGGTTTCTTTAAACACCCTGCCGCCTTCGTCAGCACTTTGGCATCAAACCTTCTCTCAGTATGGTAAGCCTGGTACGGCGCAGCTATCCTCTTCCTTCTCCCCTGCCATCACCTCCTTCTTTGCCCGGGAGCAGCAAGCGAGGCCAAAAAGAGGAGCGTACTTGTCAGAATAATCAAAGGCCCTGCCGGGAGACCTGAAATCTCAGCAAAGAGAATACCAAGTCCAGAGGAAAGCGCACCGATGACCATTGCCCCAAAGGCATAGTGTGCCAATTTCCCACTGACGTTGCGCGCAGCAGATGCCGGTATCGCCGCTAACGCGGCAGTCAGGAGACCACCGGCAACTTTTACCCCTAACGCAACAATCATCGCAACCAGGATCAGATACACGAGATTGTATCTCCTCACCCTGATGCCCTCAGATTTCGCCAGGTCTTCAGAGATATTCATGAGAACCAGCCCTGCATAGATCTTTCGCAACACAAGGAAGAGGATCAATGCCATTATGACCGAGGCAATTGTTTCAAACAGAGTAATCCGGGAAATATCACCCACAAGAGCTGTTTCAGCCTGTTCAAGGGGCAGGAAGAGAAAGGTGAAGGCAACTCCGGAGGCAAAAACAATGGCGGTCAATGCCTCCATGGGCAACTTTGTTCTCAGCTCCAACGCCCATATCAAAAACACTCCCAGGAGAACAAACGGGAACGCCCCCACAGATACAGGGCAACCGTAGAGCAGGGCAAGGGCAATACCCGGCAGGGTCAAATGGCCGAGGGGCCCTGCCACAAGAGCCATTCTTCTGCTAAGCATCAGGGAGCCCAGATACCCTGCGGCACCCCCGATGAAAATTCCGGTTACCATACTCAAAACCAATTGATCTCCCAAACCTTCATCCGTGTCTGTGCTGATAAAATTTGACTTCTTCTCCGAAAAGTTGCCGCAGACTCTCCGGGGTAAGAACCTTCCGGGGAGGTCCTGAGCATACCAGATGTTTGTTCAAACAGAGAACGCCGGTAGAGAACTTGTAGACAACACTCAGGTCGTGGGTAACCAATATCATGGTAAGGTTCCTTTCCCTCTGCAGTCTCTCCAGGAGAGTATACACAGTCTCCTCACCACTGATATCAATACCGGTTGTAGGTTCATCAAAAAGCAGGACCTGCGGGTTTCTTATCAGTGCCCAGGCGATCAGAACTCTCTGAAATTGTCCCGAAGATAACTCACCGATTCTTTCTTTCTTCAAATCCTCTCTGAAACCGACGGACCTCAGGATCTCGTCTGTTTCTTTTTCGGAAGACTTCTTCAGTTCGAAAAAATCGTTCACACTCAACGGGATATCTTTGATAAACGGGAGCCTCTGGGGAACATATCCGAGCTTAATCCCTGATTTCCATGCTATTTCTCCTTCATATGGCAATACTCCAAGCAGTGTTCTGAGCAAAACCGTCTTCCCGGCACCATTCGGACCCAGGATGGTAAGCACCTCTCCCTTGTGCACCTGCAAGGACAAATCCTCTATCACCGCGTGTCCGTCCAGGCTCACCCTCAGGTCTTTCACGTTTACAATGATATTATTGTTCATTCTCATCACCGGCGTGAGGAAAGGCACCAATGATTCCTGAGCCCTGCATCAGAGCCAGAAAGCATCCTGGTGGTCCGTTTCCAAAGAATTCCGGGGCATAAGAGAGCATCACCCACCTCAGCAGGCACTATGATGCCTTTGGCAGAAAATAATATTTTTCTCCCTGATACTCTTTTTCCTCTATTCCCTTCTTTGCGCTCAGCATCCCGACCATATGCCGCGCATTCATCTCTGAAATTCCGAGGACATGTGCGATATCGGTGATCGTTACCGGCCGTCTCCGCGCCATTTCGACAAGAGAATCCTCAACATTTTCCGCCTCTTCCGCCATATGTCCGTGAAACTCGGCAATGACTTCACAATCTTCATCAAGGACTCTCTTTACCGTTCTCATTTCCTCCCTGCTGAGCGGCTTTGCATGCATTTCAGCAGGAGGCCGGACGACAGTATTCAGATGGACCCTGTCCGGCCGTATCGCGGTAACCGCATTTCTGATGCGGGAAAGTTCTTCCGCGCTGTCATTCACGCCCCGAATAAGCATAATCTCAAGCCATATCCTGCCGCCGTAGATGCCTCTGAACTTCTTCAGGCCATCCAGGACTGTTTCTATATTTAACGCAGGATGAGGCCTGTTCACCCTCCTGAATACCGGCAGAGACGCAGCATCAAGGGAGGGGAGAACAACATCTGCATGCAGGAGATCATTCTGCACGTCTTCCCGGAAAAGCAGGGTTCCGTTGGTGAGAACAGCCACGGGGAGCGAAGTATATTCCTTGACTTCTTCGATCAACACACCGATATCTGCATTCAAAGTCGGTTCTCCGGAGCCCGAAAAGGTAATATAGTCTATGGATTGTTTCTTCCTGAGCACTTCCTTCACTTCAGCCATGATATCGCCTTTGTGCGCATAAGGTTTCCGGTCGAGAGTTTTTTCGGTCGTTCTGCCGATCTGACAGTAGATGCAATCAAGGGTGCAGGTTTTATAAGGAACAATATCCACTCCAAGGGAAAAACCCAGCCTTCTTGATGGGACAGGACCATATACATGGTTCATTTCACTTGATCCTTTCCCAGAGAAGAGCGATATCTTCTGCTATGCTGTTCCTGCTGTATTCAACGAGAGGAACCCCCTGTACTATAGATTCGCTCACCTGCCGGGAAAACGGGAGAACCGCAACCACTTCCCTTTCTGCCTGGTCACAGAGCCGTCTCATCGTCTCGGTATTGTTCGGATTCAGATCATACTTATTGATCACCACCTTCGTAGCAATTCCGAAATGTTTCGAAACCTGTGCAACCCGTTCCATATCGTGCATACCTGACAGGGTCGGTTCTGTAACAATAAGGGCAAGGTCTACACCTGAAAGCGCTGCGATAACCGGGCAGCCAATACCCGGAGGACCATCGATGATGATATAATCATTGCCTTCCCTCTCTGCTGTTTCTTTCGCGACCTGCCGAACTTTTGCAACGAGCTTGCCGGAGTTCTCTTCTGCAATCCCCAGCTTTGCATGGACGAGCGTCCCGTACTTGGTATCCGAAACATACCACTCCCCTGAAATATTCTCTTCCATGACAATCGCACCTGCCGGACAGATATGGCTGCAGACAGTACAGCCCTCACAGGAAACCGGATCCACCACGAAATCTTCCCCTATCGCCTCGAAGCGGCAGACTGCAATACATTCTCCGCATTCCTGGCAGAGATCCTTGTCTATTCCGGCGGTTACACCGCTTCTGAATTCATGCCGTTCTCTGATCTCCGGTTTCAGCACAAGATGTAAATCTGCTGCGTCCACATCACAATCTGCCATCACTTTGCTCCCTGCCAGAGACGCGAAGGATGCGGTCAGCATGGTCTTTCCTGTACCCCCCTTCCCGCTTATGACAACTATCTGTTTCATGCTGTCTTCCCTTTCATTCGATTCTTGACTCAGACTTTCCCCACAGTATGTTCATCTGCGAGGACGCAGCATCGTCACGCATAGGCAAAAAAACCTTGTTGTTCATTTCGTATGGTTCCCGTTCAATGACGCTATAATGTCCGCAAACATATCAGCAAACCGGGGGAGATACTCTTTCTTTTCCGTCACAAAGGGGACCCCGTTGGAATAAAGGAATGCGATTTCCTGATCAAAGGGAATTTGCATGAGAACAGGTATATGTCTGCTTGTACAGAAGTTCTCAACTCCTCCATCGCCGATATCCGAACGGTTTATCACAACCCCAAAGGGGATCTTCATTTTTTCAAGCACCTCAACCGCAAGGACAAGGTCGTGCAGTCCAAAAGGGGTCGGCTCGGTTACCAGGATGCAGAAATCGCTTCCTTTCACCGAGCCGATAACAGGACAAGAAGTCCCCGGGGGACTATCGATAATTACTGTGCGTGACTTATAGATATATTGTTTCACCTGCCTGATCAAGGGAGGTGACATGATTTCTCCGATATGGAGTTTACCATGGACAAACTGCATGTCACCGCAGGTTCCTGCCTCAATCACTCCGATCTCCTTTTCCACTTCACGTATGGCTTTCTGCGGGCAAAGCAGGGTGCAGCCTCCGCAGCCATGACAGAGATTGGGGAATATCAGAACACCGCTTCCTTTTCTGTTTTCGTCGCCCGGGAATACGGCAATCGCATTGTAAGCACAGACTTCACGGCATTTGCCGCAATAATCGCAGCGTGACTCGTCAACCTGAGGGATCAGGATCGTCGATACTTTTCTGGTATGGATCTCGGGTTTGAGAAACAGATGGGCATTCGGCTCTTCCACATCACAGTCCAGAAGCTGTACATTCCTCAGAGATAACGCAAGATTTACCGCAACCGTAGTTTTTCCTGTCCCGCCTTTTCCGCTCGCAACCGATATGATCATCTGTACTCTTCCTCCCTCGTGATTTTTTCTCTGTCTGACCCATGGTACTATCCGCCTCACACCCGCAGAATATCTTATGATCCCGAGTTTTTCGGCAGGGTAAAACTGAAGGTACTGCCTTTTCCGGGAGCGCTTTTTGCCCATATCTTCCCGCCGTGTGCTTCGATAATCTCCCTTGCTATCGAAAGTCCGAGACCGGATCCGCCCGTATCCCTGCTCACCCGATAAAAGGCGTCGAAGATGTAGGGCAGATGTTCTTCGGATATCCCTGTCCCCTCATCGATTACCTGCACCTGAACTTCCATATTCCAGTCATGAAGCTTTACCAGCACCCTGGTATCATGCGGAGAGTATTTCACGGCGTTGTCAAAGAGGTTTGCAATGACGCGCTCTATCATTTTTCCGTCGGCACTGATGACAGGGACTAACGTTTCCGGGTACTCAAAAGCAAAACGGATGTTCTTTTTCGCCGCTTCATATTCTGTTTTCTCTACCTGACGGGTAATCGCCTCCTCAACATTAAAGGCACTTTTCAATGGCTGGTATTCCGTTGCCTCGAACCGTGAAAACTCGAGAAAATCACTGATCAGTTCCTCCACTTTTGTCAGCTCTTCTTTCATAACCTGCAGTGCATTCATCTGCTGCTCCGTAAGGGGACCCGCTTTCCCCGAGAGCAGCCTTGATAAGAAGCCTCCGGCAGTAATCACCGGATGCTTCATATCATGGGCGAACATGGGAAGGATATTTTTCCGTTCCCTCTCTATTTTTTTTGTCTGCGTAATATCCCGGAACAGTTCGATCCCGCCGATGAAATTCTGATCCTTATCATACAGCGGTGAAATAGAAGCTACGATGGTAATGAGTTCACCACTCTTCTGGGTGATGGTTGTCTCAACTGCCGCTGTCTGTCGTTTTTGCTGAAACGCATAGTGCAGCAGGGGGCATGCGTTCCTGTCGGCTGTTCCGTGAAGAATCTCGAGGTGAGATTTTCCTGCCACCTCACTTTTCAGGTAGCCGGTAATTGCCTCGGCCTGGGGGTTGAAGTCGATCACTAAGCCTTCGGCATCAACAAGGGTAAACCCTATCGGAAGGCTATTTTTTATGATCTCATAAATCTGACACTCTTCTAAAATATTCGTCGTATTCATCAATGAACCTCTCAATATCTCCTCAGGAGCATACGAGTTTCCGGTGTCGCCCCTGATCGGCTCTCCGTATCCCAAAAGGGAAGGTACACCACCATCTGCAAGACAAAGAAGTCCCCCCCGCCCCGCATGCAATTGCAAAGGTCATCCTTTGTCGCACGGACGCGTCTCGCAGGGGTTACTCCTGCCGCAGCATGTCTGTTCCCTGCCGCACTGGATGCCTGCATTTGCCTTACGGGAGCCTTTCAGAATAAACCCTGTTCCTCCGGTAATCATCCTCTTGGAAACCGCTCTGCACCCGGGGCAGAAGACAGCCGGGTTTTCATGCATGGAATGGTTTGCCTCGAACCGGATTCCGCATTCCTCGCACCTGTACTCATATACCGGCATACGTCACACCCCTGACACTGAAGATTTGCAGCGGGGAATCAGCTTGAGGAGCGGTTCTATTACCCGCTCAAATGCCCTTGCCGTTTCTGATTCCCGGTTGTACTCCAGATAGGGTCTTCCACTGTCGCCTGCTTCAACAATCTTTGATTCGAGCGGTATGCGTCCGAGAAAAGGCACTCCCATATCCATTGCCATTGCCTCTCCTCCACCGGCTTTGAATATATCAGCGGTCTTACCGCAATGAGGACAGATAAACCCGCTCATATTTTCAATAACACCGAGTATGGGAAGCTTGACTTGTCTGCAAAAAGTAATGGCCTTCCGCACATCGATCAGAGCGACATCCTGCGGGGTCGTGACAACAAGGGCGCCGTCTGCATCTTCCAAAAGCTGCGCAACGGAAAGCGGCTCGTCTCCGGTGCCGGGTGGAGAATCGATAATGAGGTAGTCAAGATCACCCCATTTCACATCCGTAAGAAAATCCCGTATGAGTTTATGTTTGAGCGGTGCCCTCCAGATAACCGCATCGTTCTGGGTCCTGAGGATAAAACCGATAGACATCACCCTGAGATTGTCACTGTATACTATCGGGGCAAGGCCCGTCTCGGCTCCTCTTAACATATTCCCCTCAAGACCCAGCATCTTGGGTATACTCGGGCCATGGATATCCACATCCATAAGTCCTACTTTCTGGTTCTTCAGGGAAAGCGCCACTGCAACATTGGTGGCAACAGTGCTTTTTCCTACCCCACCCTTGCCGGACAATACTATAATCTTATGCTTGATACGACCCATGGTATCCTGGAGTGCGAGCTTTTCCCGTATCTCTGCAACATCCTCCTTCGTCGGCAGCTTTGCTGACGCACTGCCTGATCCCGGTTTCTGCGCTTCTTCCTGTCCTTTATGCATATTCCACCTCTTGTTATATCGTTTTTTGTTCTCCCTGTGCTTCAATGAGCCCACAGATGGCAATCGCATGTTTCGCCATACAGAGACCGGCCGGAAACCCGCACTCCCCTTCCTTTTTCTGCCTGACCGCCTTGTCGGGCATCTTCAGCCCCGACAGCACCCTGTAGATATGCGAAAACAACTCTCTTATTTCCTCCGGCACTGCTCTGTTCCTGCCCAGACTCCTCTCTATATCCTGAAACTTTTCCCTCGACTGTTCAATAACCCTCGCGAATGCACTGCATTTTCGGCACACCGGTTCATCCTGTAAATATGACAGGACAGCAAACAGATAACTGACACCCCTGAGCCCGGTTATTTCTTTTACCATAAATGGTTGTGTCTCTAACATTCCTATTCCCTCATCATTTTCGCTCCGCACTTCGGACAGGTTATCGAGTAACAGGGAACCCCCTGCTGATGCACAACCTTCTCCCCGCAATTCGGACAGATGCAGGAACCACCCGGTCCTCCACGCTTTGCCCCTCCCCCGCCGCCTCTGCGCGCACCTCCACCTGAGCCTCGTCCCATGCCTGTGCCGCCACCGGCACCTTGACCCTGACCTCTGGGCATTCCAATCACCTCCTCTTTTCCTTACGTTGCAACATGTTTTGCAGCGGTCGTTGGTCCCTGAGTTGGGTTCAGTTCCCCTGTCTTATACTGTTCTATGGCTTTTCTGACATTTCCCGATGCACCGGTTATGACAACAATACCGGCAGCATTGAGCGTCTGAAATGCATTCGGCCCAACATTTCCTGTAACGACTGCTTTTACCTTCCTGTCAGCCATGATCTGGCCTGATTGAATCCCTGCACCACCTGAGGAATCGATATTCGGATTCCTGACCGCTTCATACTGCAGGGTCTCTGTGTCGACGATTACAAAATATTGACATCTTCCGAAACGGGGATCAACCGGTGCATCGAGAGTATCCCCCTGAGCTGTGACACAAATTTTCACGGGTATCTCCTTTTCTTATTTTTTGCAACGATCATGCTTTTCGTGAGGATGGTCACATACGGATTTATCCAGACCGTATCCCTTGCCGGCACCCGGTTTGCAAAGGCTGGCACCGCCCTCCAATATCCCGTGCAGCAGCTTCCTGATCACCTCGTCAACCCTTCCGCTCACTCCGAGAATGGTCTGAATGCCGGCCTCTGCAAAAAAACCCTGGGCTCTCATGCCCATCCCGCCTGCAACAATACATTCAATGCCTTTCTGATGAAGGAATTGCGGAATTACCCCGGGCTGATGACCGGGATTTTCCAGCATAAGGTGGTCAGTGGCTTTACCGTTCTCAATATCGACCACGGTAAAAAAGGGACACCTCCCGAAATGCTCTGAGACGAATCCATTATCTGTTGATATTGCAACTTTCACGTATTTTTACCTCCTGTCGAAAAAAAGGTCATTGCGACCCGCTTAATACAGAACAGATGGGTTATCTGTCCGCAATAGGGAAGGGGGAGCAGGATCGCAATGACAATCCGATTTTCCCTCTCAGCTCTCCCTGGGTTCTGCCTTCTCCAGGGTGTTGATCCTATTCTGAATGTCTTCGAGCTGTTTTCTCAGAAATTCTGCCTGATTCTTCAGAAAGCCTGTCTCTTCAGCAGTGCTCAAAGGTTCCCCATAAGGATATCCATACCCTGCCCTCACCCATCCGGGGAGACCGGTAAGCCGGAAGCAGTTCCGCCACCCGCGGCCCCTGCCAAAACGTCCGAGGCCGGCTCCACGGCCGAAACCGACTCCTGGGGTTCCTGGCGCAAAATTCACGGAACCAGGCATTCCAAATCCGGAACAATATCCTGCTCCTCTCCCTGTCCTCGGTCCAAAACCCTGAGGACCTGTTCCATCACCGAATGGCATGTCTTCTCACCTCCTCTCCTTTGTTAATGATAATCATTATCATCATGATGAAAAAAATATATCTAGCGGCATTTTTCGCATAAGCCATGGAACTGGATCATGTGACTGGTGATCTTGAAATTGTATTTTTTCGAAAGTCCCTGCTCGGTCATTTTCAGTAATTCGATTTCTTCATCAATAAAATCAGTGTAATCGATTATCCTTCCGCAGCCGGTACAGACAAGGTGGTGATGGTGTCCTATCCCCTTCGGATTCTCAGATAATTCATATCTGGCTCTGCCGTCTCCAAAGTCGAATTTGAACACCATCCCCGTCTGCACCAGCAGTTCCAATGTCCGGTAGACCGTCGTCAACCCGATCGCAGGGTGTACCTTGTGGACTTTCATATAAATGTCCTCGGCCGAGAGATGTTCGGTTGTTTTGCTCAGCACGTCGAGAATTGCCTGCCTTGGTGCCGTCATCCTGTAGCCGCATCCCTTGAATTTACCCTGCAACCATGGGGGACCGGTTCCGTCTTTCCAGGGCATCCGCTACCCCCGCCTTTCCGTATTGATAATGGTTATCATTTTTATTATAATACCCTCATGATTCGGGTTTGTCAAGTCATGTGCTCATATTGCATATTTTTTCCTTCAGCAGATATCATGGAACCAAAGGGGGAGGATAACCATGTATTCCTATAAAATACATCCGATCGTAATCGGGACAAAAGCCTTTGACAAGGGGATGATGACATACCAGCATGACTACGGAAAGCCTTATACGATTCCCATATATTGCTGGTATCTCGAGGGGGGCGACAAAAAGATTCTTGTCGACACGGGCGAATTTGCTCCCCTGAAATCAAAGGCGCGCGAGGATGAAATCGGAGGAAAGATCTATACCTTTGAGGAAGGTCTCGCCCGCTGGGGACTCACCCCCGGGGATATCGATATCGTCATCCATACGCACCTGCACAACGACCACTGTGAAAATGACGACAAATGTGTGAATGCGGTCTTCTATATCCATGAAAAGGAACTGGAGAGCATCCATAACCCTCATCCGCTCGATTTCCGGTACCTGGAAGATTACATCCTTGAAATTGAGAAGAACGGACAGATTCATCCCCTTGCCGGAGACACCGGCATCACCCCCGGCATTGAGCTCATACACACTCCTGCACATACTGAAGGCGGAATGACCGTATTGATCAGCACGGAACAGGGAAAGGCAGCCATCACCGGTTTTTGTGTAATAACAGAAAATTTTGAGCCGCCCCCCAGGATCAGGGCCATGGAGATGGAGGTGATACCGCCCGGGACTTCAATCAACCCGAAGGAAGCCTACAATATCATGTTGAAGGTCAGAGACAGGGCAGATATTCTGATCCCGCTCCATGAACCCCGGTTCGCCTCGGTCGATACAATCCCGTAGGGAATCAACCAGCATGCCCGTGCTTCTCGTCTCATCTGTGACGAACACTCGGGAACATGGTCAGCGTTCCATGGTTGTTCTCCCCGGAACACCGGGGCCTGAAACGGAATAATTGCTTGCCTGTCTGAACAGAATTGAGTAGAGTAACACAGAGAAAATACTGTATCTTTGTTAAACCGAAATATGCATTTTGGATATAAAGACGGCAGGCACCTATGCAGCAAAACCTCTTGAACGCAGAATTTGCGTCTGTATAGTATCCAGGCGGCAAGAATGAAAACGTGCCGGGAATCCGGGTCATGAAACCGCTCACCAAGGAGCTGCACAAGAGCTTTTGCTGCACACATGCCTGCCGTTCCTTGCATTTTTCGGGTTAACTGGGAAACTATTGAAAACGCCTGAAGAGAAGAAGAGCATTCAGGGTTTTCAGATTGACACGGGAGGTGAGGTATGAGGAGGGCGTTGGTTTTGGCTGGAGGCGGCGCGCGAGGTGCTTATCAGGCGGGCATGCTGCAGGAATTGGTGGTCAATAAGGGACTTGACTTTCAGATATTGCGGGGAGTGAGCGTGGGAGCCCTCAATGCTGCTTTTCTCGCCCAGGCGTCTACGCAGGGGAATTCTCTTTCCAACCTCAAAAAGAACGTTAAGGCGCTTCACAACCTCTGGCGATATGAGATTAAGGGTAATCACAGTGTGTACGCAGAAAAAGGCGGTTTTGCCGGCATTGTCGCAGGGATGGATAGTGTGTACTCCCTTGAGCCACTGCGTGCGCTTATAAAAAAGCACGTCAGGATGAAAAATCTCAGAAACTCAGGGAGAGACTTTCAGGTCGGTACCGTATCTCTTGTGTCAGCACGATATCATGAATGGAGTCCGAACGATCCGTCATTCATGAATAAACTTGTAGCATCAGCATCGATTCCGGTTGTTTTCCCGTACGTTGACTTGAAATCCGCCAGGGATGTTCTGGTAGACGGGGGAGTAAGAAACATTTCACCGCTTTCAAGCGCATTCGATGCGCAGCCCGACGAGATTTATGTGCTCTTAACCAGCAGACTGGTAAAAGACAACCTTACATTGCCTGATTCAGGAGTCCAGGAGCATGATTACGAGCAATGGGATGACAACTGGCTCGGCACAAAAGTCAGCGGTCTCGATGTACTCAAAAGAACCATAGAGATTCTCACCGATGAGATATACCTTGACGACATTCGTGGCGCATTGGAATGGAATGAGATAATAAAGCATATCGATGCAGTCAGGCTGGCGTCACAATCGCGCACGTTGCCGGTCGACGTAGGCAATGCCCTGTCAGAACTTTCAGGCCGGGTAAAGAAACGGTATGTGCCTCTGTTCGTGATAGCTCCACAGGAGTGGTTTGGAGATGAGAACAAGTCTACAGAGTTTTCACCGGCTCTTATAGAACAGGCGATCAACCATGGCCGTGAAATAGCAGCAGATCCGGACAAGTGGGTCTGGCGATAGAAGGTGAAACACGCGCTGCCGGAAGCATGAGGTATTTTGTGAGACCCCGGCTTGCAGGGAACACCTGCAAACACGCTCTCCTGTAATCTATCCTTGCGTATTTATTTCAGAAGACACCTATCATACAAGACGAAGAGACCGGGTATTGTGATGCCTTCCTGAAATATTTATTCCTACATCTGAATTGTCAATACAATACTTCAAACAATATTCATTAAAAAAACCTTAATACCCCTACCTGCGTAGGATTGATTTCCTGTCGCTTTCGATAAAGAATGAAATTGTGATCGTAATGCTTAAATTTTATGAGATACCGATATAGGGGAGGCAGTGCATAACTATTTGAATTGTAAAGAGAGATGACAGGAAAATTAATCATCATAGTAGGGTTTCTTTTAAGCATATTTTCTATATTTTCAGTACCACTTCATGCGACAGACTGGAATTTTGTAACAACTACAACAAAAAATTATTACTTCATTGACTCAGATAGCATGCTTACACACGATTCCCAAATAACTTTTTGGGTAATAAAAATGGAGATAGAATCTGCGCAAGTAAAAGCAAAAAAAAGATGTACCATAGATTGTCATTTCGAAATTGCTGTTATTACGGATGATATCCGATATGATGTCAATAATCATCTTGTAAAAATAACATCGTTTTATGATGATATGAAATGGTATGATGTCAGAAAAGGAACTGCAACAAAGGCGATTGTTAATTTGCTATGTGAATATGGTGGCCCAAGAGTAAATGTAAGAAACTATTTGAAAAAGCCTTTTCAGGCTAAAGACAATTTCATGGCATCTGTTATAAACAATCTAAATAGCCCCAAACTTTATTTTAATGCTCAATAATTATTTGCCTTCCTGAATAACCTTCCTTATCAGCAAAAGAAGTTCCTTCAATTACTTCCTGAGCTAAGCTGAAATTACATCTGCTAAAATGAAAGTGATTTCAACTGCAAGTAATGACGAGGGTTATGACATACAATAAAAGATAGCAGTCCTGCTCATAACCATCTATTTTCTGACTAGACTTGAAGTGCATAAATTAAACTTGCTTTCTCAAGCGGAAAACAGCTATAGTATTTCATCTGGTATTACCATATAAGTCTGACTGAGTAATCAGTCAGGCGATCAAACCAATGATGACCGGATAGTCCAGAAGACTATTCGGTTTTTTTGATTCTTCTATTGCACTCTTCAAAAACCTGCTTTACTTTGAAATTAAATGAAAATTCTCCTATTAAGCATTCTTCCTGAAGTCCTCTTCATATAAACCTGATATAATTGTCCAGAATATTCATGGAATTGATGATATGGGGCAGTCGTCCTTAAAAGAAAAAGCAAGGCAACTGAAGACAGAGACATATGCCCTTTACTTAGCCTATAAAGATCCAAGAGTTCCATTACATGTAAAGATCTTTGTCGCTATAGTCGTAGCCTATGCGTTAAGCCCTATCGATCTAATTCCAGATTTTATCCCCATTTTAGGGTATATTGATGATCTAATAATTATACCGGCAGGTATTTATCTTTCACTGAAAATGATGCCTCGCGATGTTCTTGAAGAGTGCAGAGCAAAAGCTCAATCCACTTCTATTGATAACAAAACAAAGTGGGCTGCGGCATCAATTATTATTCTGATATGGTTACTGGCTGCTTATCTGGTTGTTAAACTCGTGTTACAATTTTTTTACCCCAATGGAAAGACTTAGATTCTTCCTGTTATCTGCATATTATTTAGCTTCTTTGATTATCAAGAATTTATATTGAAATATGCAAAGCTAAATTTTTGCATATTGCGTATTGCTCCATAATGAATAATGCATGAACGGGTTCTTCTGAAATAGTGAAATGAAGATAGGAATGATTTATTATAATATTATCCTTGCTAATATAAAAAGATATGCCATCAAAAAAACTGGCACAAACATGGGAACTGCTTGGGATCGTTGTAATCTTTTCTGCTGGAGCCGCTTTGCATTTTGCGTTTGAATGGTCTGGTTATTGGAAACCAATTGCATGGTTTGTCGCCATCAATGAAAGTACTTGGGAACACTGTAAACTCGCTTTTTGGCCGGGCATTATATGGGCATTAATAGGGTATTTCGTTATCGGTAAAACTATTTCTCATTACTGGTTTATTAAGGCTCTCGGCTTATTAAGTATGCCTGTCATCATCACGGTTATCTTTTACAGCTACACTACTGTTTTGGGAAAGAATTATCTTTGGGTAGATATTTTATCGTTTTTATTTGCTATTAGCGTTGGTCAGTTTATCAGTTATAGGTTATTCTTAAGTAAGTTAAACTTGTCTTTCCAGTGGCTTGGCGTTTTGGTAATTATGGGCATGATGTTGGCTTTTGTACTTTTCACTTACATGCCTCCCCACCTGTTCATTTTTGAGCATGTGCAAACTCATGAATACGGAATTCTCAGTCACTATTAATTATTTTTTTTCATCTCAACTATGAACAGAAAAAAGATATGCACTTCTGATTTTTTAGTTCTTCCTGAAATGATTCTATCTTAAACCTGATATAATTGTGCAGAGTACAACCAGTATTTATATGCAAATAACCTTTACAGATAGAAAAAAGGACGTCATATTCAGGAGGAAGCAATTATTGTTGGGAATTTAATAAATCATGGACTCCTTTTCGCAAAAAGTAAGAATTCCAGAATGGTCATATCAGTCCGATAAGTTTGGAGTGCAAAGATTACGATTGCTTCAACAGGCTGATTCTTACTCTGCTATTGCTTATCGAATTTCAGACGAAATGACAGATATCAAGTTTTGCGTCAAAAAAGGGAACAAAGCAGCAAAAAACAAGACAAGAGCGGAGTTCTTGTTTAGTGTGAAGAGGGAAACCGTGGATGTATTCTTCAACAGCTCGCAAGGCTATCGTGCACAGTATTACCTCGAACCTCAGCGCGGAATTGAGTGCAATAGGTTTATGATTGAGTTGATAAAGGATAAAATTATTGAAGTCGCGAAACAGTCTAGTCAAAGTTTGATGACCTTTGAACAAGTGAAGAAATCTATTCAATATGGATCAGCAAGAATATGGATAAGTGAAAAAGATTCAACCTTGGATCAAACCAGTCATCGACCAGAAGAAATTCTGGCCTTAAACATTCCACGGTGGGTCAATGCCGTGAGTCAAGTGTTGTCAGATTGGGATGCAAATCAGCAGCCGAGTCCTACCATCAAGACAAGGGCATTGCTGGGTGTGCAGGCACCGGAAGGCATACAAATGAAAGTACTGGGTGCATGGCTTGATGATAAAGATAAAGAATTTGTAGTTCCATCAAAAATAGATCGTGCCCAGCATATATACAACTATGGGTTCTCTTAACGAGTCGATAAACAAGAGATGACGTTCAATAATTTAATTCATAAGACGTCTCAAAAAGATTTTGGCGTGAATTGTCACAAAGCATTCCTGTGAATCCTGAGTGAATCCCCCCGGGTATTCCGGAGACCGATTTGTTTGAGTCAGACCGCAACGGTCGACTCCTGCAGCTGACTATAATACTCGATTTCCATCTCCGCCGGCGGGATATCGCCGATAGGCTCGAGCAACCGGCGGTTATTGAACCAATCGACCCATTCCAGCGTAGCATATTCCACCATGTCGATTGTCCGCCATGGACCCCGATGATGAATCACCTCCGTTTTATAAAGTCCAATGATTGTTTCCGCCAAGGCGTTGTCGTAGGAATCACCCCGGCGGCCAACGAACGGTGCCACACCCGCCGCTACGAGACGCTCCGAATAGCGGATCGACAGGTACTGACTCCCACGGTCGCTGTGATGCACTAATCCAGTGGTGTCCCGCCTGGCCCAGAGGGCCTGCTCAAGGGCATCCAGCACAGCATCGTACGGGCTACTCGCCAACCTACGATCCCACGGGAGAACACATCAATCACAAAGGCAACATACACGAACCCCGTCCACGTTGCTACATAGGTGAAATCCGCTACCCAAAGCTGATTCGGGCGTGTTGCACTGAATTGCCGTTGCACCAGATCCCCGGGACGCTCGCCCGAACCGGCAGCTATTGTCATCCGGCAGGTTCGACCCCGAACTACTCCCCGGAGCCTCATTGTCCGCATCAGTCGCTCCACCGTACACCGGGCCACTGGTATGTTTTCCCGGTTGAGCTGAAGCCACACCTTCCTGGCCCCGTATACCTCAAAGTTCTCCTTGCGAACTCTCCGAATCTCCTCCGAAAGCACCCGGTCCCTTTGCACCCGGGCCGGTTCACGAGATGGGTCTTTTTGTCGAGCTCTATGTTCATAATACGCCGATGGGGCGATCGGCAGTTCCGCACAAATCGGCTCGACCCCATACCCCGCCCGGAAGATAAATAGGGACACTTCCCAATTTTCATCATGATTCCATTTATAACTTTCCCTTCTATAGCTGACCCTCACGTCAAGAAAATGGGAAGTGTCCCTATTTAAATCCCCTTCCTGACATTCGCATAAACATTTTTTTGAAGATAGTGTATATTTCAATCTAAAATAAATATATTAGGTTTTCCAATGTTAAATGCGCTGATAATTATAATAGTCTTGCTTGCCTTTGCTTATCTAATTTCTCAGGTCATTCAAAAGTCAGGGGTTTCCTCTAATACAGGAGTTTCTCCCAATAAAGGGGGTGTAACTGAAGAAAAGTATATAGAATTCCATTTTGATGATTCTGATAAAACAGAGGGCGAATACTTAGTTGCAGATATTGAAACTACGGGCCTTCCTATAAAGAGAAAAACCAAACCCGAAGACTTTGATAATTGGCCTTATATTGTCCAGATAGGTTGGTTACTGTTTGATAATGAGGGGAAATGTATCGAACTTAAACATTATGTCATAAATCAGAATATCGACATCCCTAAGGATTCGGTTGCAATACATGGAATAACAAACGAGATAGCTAAAGAAAAAGGAGTGAGTCCTAAGATTGCATACACTGACTTTGTAAATGCCATTAAAAAAGCCAATAAATTTATTTCTCACAATACAGACTTTGATGTTCCTATTATAGGATGTGAACTATTAAGAAATGGATTTGAGAATCACTTAATCCATAAGAAAAATATCTGCACTATGAAACGAGGAAAAAACTTTTGTCAATTAGAAGGCTATGAAGGAGATTATAAATACCCTAAACTTCAAGAGCTTTACTTGAAATGTTTTTATCCAGGCTTTGATACCATTAAAATAAAAGAATATGCAAATTTGGATGGAAACTTACCTAATAAAGCTCTTATCGATGCAGCGATGGCTGCAAAATGTTTTTTCAAACTTAAAGAATTAAACATAATAAAGGACCGATAACTACTTTCGGTTATCACTCCTTCCTGATATCAACACCCCCTACAGTGCCAGCAGATATCAAGCATTCAAATAGAAAGAAGCGACCAGTAGTTATTTTTTGGAATAGTCCCATAGCAGGTCTATCATGAATGATAGTGTTGTATTTGAGGCAGTATTTTCGTATTATATTTACTTCTCAGTCCTGTAAAGCTTTTCCCTCGGGGAAAATATGCAACAAAAAAATCATAAGGAGGTTTCATGTCTATGAGACGGAAAAGCTGTTCATCAATCATATTTGCATTAGGGATTTGCCTTATCATGCTTCTGCCAGTATACGCGAAGGAAACGACAATCATCATGAAACTGGGGGAGAAGAAGTCGGTGGTATTTGATGCAAAGGAATCCGTTACATTTCAGTTTCATTTGCCTAAAGACGGTATATACAAATTCAGTCTGAGTTCTCAGAGCGACAAAATAGCTGAACTCAATATGGGGGGCATGATGAATGCACTCATTAAGAAAGGGCAGCCGATGGTTATGGGAATAACTCGCGATGCAAAGAATCCAAAACCTACGAAGCAATTCGTCAATATGCAAGACAAGAAGACGTCTCCTATTACAGTCGAATTATCCGAAATGGTGCCATAACTGAACAAGAATGCCTTGACATATATGATAATTTTTCTAGCAACATTGGTATTCGTCGTTATGGTATCTTGGCAATATGCAGTAAGTAAGGATGCTTTCGTGAGTTGGGATGACTTCAGAGATGCGGTAGTTCAATATTATGAAGAAAATCTTGCGTTATGCCGTAAGAAGCAATACTCGTAGGTGTCGTTGATTGTTATATCTTCAGTATTCTTCTGAAAACCTTTTAATTAAATCAAGGAGGAAAAATGTCACTTCAGAAAGTTGTTAGTGTTTTTTTGGTGTTATTTGCATTTTTATTGCTAAATTCATTCTCTCTTGAAGCAGGAAAAAAAAACAAAACAATGGTCAAGGGCGATGTATACAACAAGGAGACTAAGAGCCCAATGAGTGGAGTCAGGATTCTTCTTGCTAAAAAACAAAAAGATAAACCTGCCTGTGTAATCCATGCAGCATTGACTGCTATTACAGATAATAAAGGTAATTTCCAAATCCGTGATGTTCCGTATGGAGAATATGTTGTGTTCTATAATCTTTCTGGAAAAACCAATGATAAATGGGAAGGATTGAAAGTTGAGTATTCCCCTGTAGCAACGATACAAACCGACTACCTAAAGACAATACAAAAAAGTCTGGGTGTTCCCCTGACAATTCCGTCAGGCTCCTCATTTATCGTTAAAGACGGAAACTTAGTACTTGAAGGATATATGTATGCAGAAGACCTTGATTTTTACCTTATTAGCACTGAAGGGGAGCTCTTCAAAATCAAAGTCAGTGAAAGAACAGAAAAGATTAGTGTACCCATAAGAACTGCCTTTAATTAATTAAAAAAAGAACGACCAAGCTAAATACAGCTTGTCAGAAATTAAGAGGTAAAAACAACAATAAACAAGGGGGGTGTTTACCATGCGTTTTTCGACTACCAGAAGTAGAGATTTTATGTATTCTATTTTTGTTTCAATATTCATATTTGGAATTACATCAAATCTTTACGCAGAGGAAGTTAATTATGAGGGCATCAATAAATGCGGAGCTATGCAGGTGAAGGTAAGCTTCACTTATGACAAGGCGAAATCCACTATCAAGGATTTTACAGCTTCACATTCCTGCGTAAGAGGCATTGAGGGGCAAGGAGTGATATCCTCAAATATAAGCATTCCAATTTCAGTTAAAGATAATAAATTTGGTATAAGCAGTTTTGTTGAAGGCACAATATCTTCAAATGGAAAGGCTAGCGGGAAGCTTATGGAAGCTCAGGGAAGAAGTTCACAATGCCCTGATGGCAAGATGCACGCTAATTGCGTTGAGTGGAAAGCAATTCCTGTAAAATAGGAATGACATTTAGAAACAAAATGATATTGTGCGGTAAGGGGCCGACATTTGGCAAGGCAGATGTCTAGATCGATGGTATTTATGACAGCTCGGTGGATCTTTACAATAAGAGCGAGAGATGGCTGCTGCCGGTATACAAAAAGAGGAGGCTGGTCTCTAGAACAGGTACACATATCATACGCATTGAAGTCTCCGGGCAAAAGAACAATAAATCCACCGGATACACAGTGCCTCTTGATGCGTTTGAAGTGATACCGTAGTGAAAGTAGAAGTATTAATTCGGGAGGGGCTTGGGTTTACCCTAGCCCCTCTTTATGGAATTATAAAACTGCGTCTGCTAAAAGCACATCATTTATCATAATCGTTTAAGGACGTGCTATTGATTACTATATAACGACTTAGAGCATATTTGATGAAGAAATCAACAAAACTTTATCCAGCTTGATTTTCAACAGTTGTAGGTGTTAGGAGCACCCCGACTGGTTTCATGGATGTAATCATTTCCCGATCAGTCAAATGTATTCCTCCCCTTTGTCTGGAAAATCGACTTCTGAAAATTTGATACATTTCTGAAAAATCTCAAATTCGACATTTTATGCCAAGCTACCCACGCTGCGAACTGATAACCACTTTTTCCTATTACCTATGAAGTAATAACAAGGCATACCGTCCCTGATGGGGAAACAGGGTCAATAAGCTCAGGCCCCTTAAATTTAACCGTTTCTGAGCCGGATATCGATCATATGTGCCGAGCAGGATATGCACGGGTCGTAAGACCTGACAAGCATTTCCGCGGCCAGGGTGATTTCTTCGTCAGTCCTGTCGAGGATTTCCGGGATGAGTTTCATGAGATCGTATTCGATGTTTCCGGTATTCTGGTTCGTGGGGATTACGCAGTTTGCTCCGGTGAGAACCCCGTTCCCGTCCGTTACATAATTATGGAATAAAATGCCCCGTGGGACCTCGACTGCCCCTACCCCGGTCCCGGCCCTTACCGGTATCTTTCCCTGCTCGTTGAGTCCGACCACGATCTCCTCCTCATAATTCAGAGGCATACTCATGAACTTTTCAATAATCGCAATCGCGTCCTCCAGACAATGCACGCATTCCACAAGCTGCGCAGCCGTATTCAGGAACGGGTTGATGCATTTTGGTTTCAAACCTATTGCAGCAGCGGCATCCTTTGCCTTCGGAAGAAGTTTCTCAGCGTTCAGGTTGAACCGCGCGAGAGCTCCGACAGCGTAGGAATCCCTGCTCAGTTTCGCGTGCTTCGCGGATGAGTGGGGAACAACAAATTCGTTCGTCATGTTCCGGTAATCTTTCTTGTCCATTCTCACCCCATCGGTCGACCCGAGGTCTCCCATGAGCATCGGATATTCATTGTCATCACTCACCAGGGCAACATACTCGGTATCCCTTTCGAATTCCGGGAATCTGAGTTTCAGCGCAAGATCAACAGTCGCATCCATGTCGGGCCTCATGGCAGTCAGCAGGGCATGCATCCTATCGAGATCCCCGGGCCGCGGGAGCTTGGTGAACCCGCCCACGATTGCGGAAATCGGATGCACATGGCGTCCTACGAGGATATCGCAGACGTCATTGTAGGTCTTTTTCATCCGCAATGCGCGGCGGACAACTTCGGTATGGGTACCAATAAGCGGCACAAAGCTCTTCACCCCGAGAAGGTCGGGTGCGACGAGAAGGTAAATATGGAGGATATGGCTGTCGAGCGTCTCAAAATGCAGGAGGAGTTTCCTCAACTGAATTGTCTGTTCAGTCGGGGTTATTCCAAGAGCGTCCTCTGCTGCCTGTATTGACGCCAGGGTATGTCCGCAGGCGCAAATACCGCAGATTCTGCTCGTGATATGCTGGGCCTCGAATATGGAACGGCCTCTGAGCATTCCCTCGAAAAAGCGCGGCGATTCGACTATATCGAGACGGCAGGTTTCGAGCTTCCCGTTTTTAACCTCAATGACGATATTCCCATGGCCTTCAACGCGGGTAAGATATTCAACGTTTATCTTTATCTTCTTCTTACTCATTCCTGTCAAGCTCCCTGCATTTGTTATACATGTTCATCTTGTTCAGAACCAGTTCCATGGGTATATTGTATTTCGCGATCACGTCCTGAGCGCCTTTCTCATTCGGGTTGCTCACCATGCCGCGGCAACCGTAACAGATATTGCCATTATTGATGCACCATGAGTTGCATCCGGCCCGGGTGACAGGACCGAGACAACTCACCCCGCGGTCGTACATACAGACGTTTTCGTTCAGTTTGCATTCGACACAGACAGGATAATCCGGCGGATAATACGGTATGCCCTGGAGCGTCGCCTTGAGCACTGCGACGAACTCGGGTATGTATACCGGACATCCATGAACAAAATAATCGACCGGGACAACCTGATGTACTGCCTTTGTCTGCTCTGTCGGAAAGAACCGGTAGCTGTCGCCGTACACATAGTGGTTGATCTCGCTGAGCGGGAAGTTATTCTTCATCCCGTTCACCCCGCCGATTGTTGCACAGGAACCGTATGCGATCACTGTCCCGGCCCTTTTCCGGATCTTTTTTATCCTTTCCACCGAGTGAAGGTCGGTAATACTGCCTTCAACAATCGCCACATCCAGCTTTTTGCCCCATTTCTCGGACATCACCTCCCGCCACTCGACAACCTCGATAAGGCCCAGGACGTCAAGCACGGTTTCACCCATATTGGCAACCTGAAGCTGGCATCCCTCGCAGCAGGCAAAATCAAAAAACGCAACCTTCGGTTTTTTCATGTCACATCGCCTCACTCAAGTTCTTGATTTTCTCGTAGTTGAAGACGGGCCCATCCTGGCAGCAGTAGAGGTTCTGGATCTGGCAGCGGCCGCATTTCCCGTTTCCGCACTTCATGTTCCGTTCAAACGACAGGAGGATCTGCCGTTCCGGAATCCCCTTTGCCAGAAGCTCTTTGATCACAAAATTATACATGACCGGCGGACCGACCACTGCAGCAAAAGTCTTCTCAGGTTCTATGTCGACACCGGGGATCAGCGTCGTAATGAGTCCCACGTTGCCTGCCCAGTCCGGATCAGCCCGGTCCACGGTACACGCATAATAGAGGTCTGTTCGCTGATTCCACTCTTCGAGTTCATCGCCGAACAGGAGTTCCTTCGGCTGTTTGCATCCGAGCAGGATATGCACCTTGCCGAAATCGCGGCGGTTATCCAGGACGTAGTGGATCAACGACCGCAGGGGAGCCAGACCGAGCCCTCCTGCAATGATCAGCAGGTCATTCCCCTGAAAAACCTTTGTAGGGAATCCCTTCCCGTAAGGACCCCGGACGCCGATCTCATCTCCTGCTCTGAGCTTATGAAGGGCATTGGTCACTTTTCCGACAGCACGCACACAGATATCAAATGAGTCGCGGTCAGTGGGAGAAGAAGCGACGGATATCGGCACTTCGCCTATTCCGAGGAGCGAGATCATGATGAACTGCCCGGGTTCATGGTCAAGCCGCTGCCTGTTCCGCAGAGCTATTTCGAAAAATTTCTCCGTGTCCGTAAGCTGTTTCGTCCTGAGTATCTTCGCCTTTTCCAGTGTATAGCTTGAATCTTTTATAACCATCTTTTCCATACTCTCTCCTCGCTCTCTTTCAGGAGTTGGATAAGTGTCTCCTTGAGACTGATCTCCGCCATGCAGGTCCTGGTGCACCTGCCGCAGCCTGTGCAGAAATACCGTGAGAAGCGGTCCAGGGGATACCGGAATTTCCGGTAATATCTGTGCCGCTGCCGCACCGAGCGTTCTTTCCGGAAATTAAACCCGCCCGCAACCTTTGCAAAAGGCTCAAGCTGGCACGAATCCCAGACCCGGTACCTGACGCCCTTTGCCAGGGTCAGGTCGAGTTCATCCCTGATATCGAAGCAGTAACAGGTCGGGCAGACGTTCGTACAATTTCCACAGGCAAGACAGCGGGTCTCAAGGTCTTTCCAGACACGCGCCCTGAAAGACCGGTCGAAAAGCTCGGGGATCTGCTTCGTCTCTACCGGGACTTCGTTAACGAATATCGCTCTCTTGATATCACGCAGTTTTCCGAGCTCGTCGAGATGCAGCGGATCAGCCCTGTCAAAACACTGTGTTGAGGCGATGATTTCATCCCCTGTCCTGGTGTTTACATGGACGATGAAATACTCACCCAGATCTGTGAAGAAGAGGTCATAACCCCCGTTTGGGAAACTTGCATCAACAAGGTTGCAGCTTGCATATTCATCACAGTACTCGTTGCACTCGAGACCGATCAGGGCAATCCTGCTCTTCCGGGTCAGGTAATGGTAATCCTTCGGCCGTTCTGAAAATACCATATTGAGGCACTGGATGCCTGCAAGGTCACAGGTGTGGGCACCGAAGATGGTAAGCGGCTCATACTCAACCACTGCCTCCGCTTTCATTCCTTTGCCCATACTGTATTGAAGAAGCGTTTCACGCTGGGGCATAAAATACTTCTTCAGAGGCAGGACCGTCGGGATATACTTGAGCGCTATCTGAGCGGCTGAAGTTACCGGCTCGAATGCAAAGTTTTTATAGCCTTTCTCAACGGGTGCAACAAGTTTCTGCACGCCAGCAAGCTGAGAAATAAACTGGCCGAAGTTCTCTTTTTTCAGGATCATATAATGCGTGTCTTTCATGATGACCTCTTCGTGATTGCGTACTTGTTCATATAGGAAAAGTATAGCCCAACAGGAGAGTTATTACCATAGAAGCCCCTTCGCCCATACATATTCCGGACAACAATGATTCCGTTCATAATTCAGCACCTGAACGGGTATAATAAGATTCTGAACATTCCGGGAGGGCAAGTATTATGGTTCGCGCAGGACTCGATCAGGTCTCGAAACTCTGGCCCAAAAGCCTCAATGGCGCACGCGTCGGGCTTCTGGTTCACCCTGCTTCTGTTGACAGGAATATTGTCCACACTGTTGACGTTATGATGAAAATCAAAAAGTTAACTGTCACTGCGCTCTTCGGTCCGCAGCACGGCATCCGCGGTGAGACGCAGGACAATATGATCGAATGGAAGGGGTTTCGCGAAAGCAGAACGGGATTGCCTGTTTATAGTCTTTACGGAAAGACGAGAAAACCCGAACCAGACATGCTCCATGATACCGATGTTCTCGTCATAGACCTGCAGGATGCCGGGGCGCGGTATTATACCTTTATCTGGACGATGGACCTTTGTATGCAGGCATGCGAAGAAACAGGAAAATCAATCGTGGTGCTCGACAGGCCGAACCCCCTCGGAGGCCGCCGGACAGAAGGTCCGGTCCTGGAGACCGCATTCGCATCCTTTGTGGGACTCCGACCCCTGACAGTCAGGCACGGCATGACGATCGGAGAGATCGGGAACTACCTGAAAAACGAGTACTATCCAGGCCTTGATTTCCATGTCATCCCCCTGCAGGGCTGGAAACGGACGATGTGGTTCGACCATACAGGGCTTCCCTGGATTATGCCCTCGCCGAATATGCCCACTCCTGAGACAGCCCTCGTGTATCCGGGTATGTGTCTTCTGGAAGGAACGAACCTCAGCGAAGGGAGAGGAACTACAAGACCGTTTGAGATATTCGGAGCTCCTTTCATAGACCCTTTCCGTCTGCGTCATCACCTGAGACACTCTGATCTGCCAGGGGTAATTTTCAGGCCGCTTCATTTCCAGCCTGTTTTTCAGAAACATGCAGGGAAACTCTGCGGCGGGGCACAAATCCATGTAACCGACAAAAACACTTTCCGGCCTTTCAAAACCGGCGTTGCCATACTGAAAGCAGTCCACGACCTCTATCCGGAACATTTCGTATGGAAACGACCGCCTTATGAATACGAAACCAAAAAGATGCCGGTTGACATCCTTGCCGGAACAGACAGATTGCGAAAAGATATCGAAAGGGGACAAAAACTCGACCGCATGGAAGCAGGGTGGCAGGAAGAATGTCGGGAATTCGACAGAACAGTAAGGAAAAGGTTCCTGCTTTACCAATGAACCTCTCCTGCCTTCATCTGCAGTGAAATTTTCGGCATTCATTCTTGCCGCCGGAATGGGCGAACGTTTGCGTCCGATCACCGATCATATCCCAAAGCCGCTCATCCCTCTCCTCGGGAAACCTGTCCTGGAATATGTTCTGGAAAAGGTTGCCGCCCTTCGGGATACCGCAATCGGGGTGAATCTTCATTACAGGAAAGAACTCATTGAGCAATGGATAAAAAAGTCGGCTTTCGCTGATAAGGTTGCCCTTTTCCCCGAAGACCCCATCCTCGGTACAGGCGGCGCATTGAAAAATGCGGGGGCCTTTCTCAAAGACCATCCTTTTGTGGTACATAATTCCGATATACTTTCTGATATTGATATCAAAACATTTATTGACTATCATCTCTCTTCCGGCAATATCGCAACACTTGCCGTACACTCCTGTCCGGAATTTGACAACCTCGTTCTCGACGAAGACGGACACCTCATGCAAGTCGGGGCATTCTGTTCTCTTTGCCGTGAGCCCGGCACGCGGCTTTGCGCATTCACCGGTATCGCCGCATATAATCCCGAGTTTTTAAAATTTCTTCCTGACGGCCCATCCAGTGTGGTTCATGCCTGGATTCAGGCTGTTTCGTCAGGCCATACAATAGGCACCTATGATGCGACCGGCCGTTCCTGGAGCGATATCGGCACACCGGTTTCCTATGCAAAAACTGTCATCGGCATATTGAGGAGCCAAGGTGAAACCGTCTTTTTTCATCCTTCCTCAGAAGGATGCAGCAGCATAGAGATGAACGGCTATATCGTCGTAGAAAAAAACAATATCCTCCCGGAATGCATGTCACTGAGAAACTGCATAGTGCTGCCTGAGGCCACCCCCTCTTCTCCTCCCTTTACCACGGGGGGGGTGGGGGAGTTGTCATTCGAAAACTCTGTTCTCGGACCGGGTTTCATAATCAACCTGCATGAGCCGGAAACGCTCGGAGCAGACGAAGCGGATGGTAAGATCCTTATTGGTGTCGGGGGATCGGACAGACATTATTTCCGGATGAGGAAAGACGGGGAAAGTATTATCTTCATGCAATGCGGGCAAGACGACCCGGACTTTGTACGGCATCTCGAATATACCCGGTTCTTCCGGAAATCTGCTGTTCCTGTACCAGACCTGCTTGAAGCAGACGTCCGGAGCAGAACCGCTGTTTTCGAAGACCTCGGAGACATATCTCTATACAGCTGGCTGAAATGCCCCCGGAAGGAGACAGAGATCGAGGCCATCTACAGGCGGGTCCTCGATATGCTGGTATCAATCCATGCCGGAGCAACAGAACGGGTCGCTGAATGCCCCCTGCTTGCAAGCAGGATATTCGATTACGCCTACTTCAGGTGGGAAACAGACTATTTCGCTGAACACTTCCTCCACGCCCTCTGCGAAATTCCTCTGGAGACCGTTGCAGCGTTGCGCAATGAATTTGAATGCCTTGCAGCAACAGCCGATTCCTTGCATAAAACAATCATCCACCGCGATTTTCAGTCCCAGAATATTATGGTTACAGCGGGCACTATTACGAGGTTACTGGACTTTCAGGGCGCACGGATGGGCCCTCCAGCATACGATGTGGTATCAATCCTGTGGGACCCCTATTATCGCCTCGATGATGCCTTAAGAGACCGGCTCCTGGAATATTATGTCAGCCAGATTCCCTTTACAAAAGGGGTGCTTAGGGACTTGTCCGCAGATGACTTCAGGCAATCCCTGCTCCCCTGCCGGCTTCAGCGGCATATGCAGGCATTGGGCGCATATGCCTTTCTTTCCGCAAAAAAGGGAAAGGGATATTTCCTGAAACACATCCCTGAAGGACTCCGTTTACTGAAGGAGGATGTCACCCTGGCGGCGAATATCTTTCCTGATCTGAATAAAGTTGTCACAGGGCTGAAAGAAATAGTATTATAAATCTCTGTCCTGTGCGCAGGAGCAGGATTTATTGTTTGTGTTTGCGGTAATTTCCAATCGGGGCGTAGCGCAGCCTGGTAGCGCACACGGTTCGGGACCGTGGTGTCGGAGGTTCAAATCCTCTCGCCCCGACCAGCATTTACTCCTGCCCGTTGCATTCACCGTTGTCAAAAAAATTCACTACTTGATTATTTGCCTCACTAATCTCTTCCACTGCATGGGCAGTGTCAAGTACTGCTATGAGATACTGACAGTCAGCCGAACTTCCGACCGGGAAGGTATAGCTGAACTTCTTTGATTTGGTTTTTCCGGGCTTGACAATGCCTGTAGCAACCTGCTTCAGTTCAGTGTCTGAAGTGTCATACACCGCGTCTCCGGACAGATAATACCGTACCAGAGAGGTCAGGGCATTCTCTGTCCCGTCATTGTAGACCCTCAAAGTCCCCTTGACCTTGCATTTCACACCAGTTTTGGTATTCTTGCAGGTCTGGGATATCGGGTCCCAATACCCTGCCAGATCAGGGAGATCGGGATTCAGCATTGTACCCGTTCCACTGAGCACAATATTCAAGGTAGGAGTATCAGGATCGTTGGACAGTATCTCTAAGATTGCATTCTTTACACCTTCAGACGAGGGGGTGAACACGACCGTTACCATGCAACTTCCACCAGTTGAAAGGGTCGGCGAAAGGTTTGGACATGTTCCTGCCTGCAAGGTGAACATCCCTGCGTCCGTCCCGGTGATATTCATCGAACTGATCACAAGGTCCTGTGACCCGGTATTGGCAATGGCAAAGGTCCGGGCAAAGGTGCTGCCCACAGTGATATCCGCGAAGTTATATGACCCAGGTGAAACAGAGATATCGGGGAGATCATTCACTAATGCTCCATGCTCATACGCCCCCCTGTCAACACCTGCACCAGCAGGACGCAAAGCGCCGGCTATATCATCAAATGGTATCAAACTATTAAGACTGCCAGCCGGAAGACCGCTGTCAATAGCAGGACTTCCGGGCTGCAGACGCCCATCAAAATATTCAAGGTCCGCGCTTGTAAAAAGCGGATCCTGCAAAATGTCCTGCGGCCCAGGCAGATACGTCTCTTCTTTTACCCCGTAAAGAATGTTGTAATCAATTTGAGTATTATAATAATGGTCACGATCAAACCATACGAAACAGGCTGTGTCGTCAGAACCGAATTCCTGATATCCCTGAAAGATATTATTCTGTATAATGACAGTCTCTGTCCCATTACATACCAGATTTGGATGACATTCTACAATACCAAGACAATCCCCCTGACCCGCGATTGTCGAATTGACAACCGATACCGCACTGCCCAGACCCAGGGCAAAGACGAGAGCACTGCCGCCCGCCCTGCAGTTATCAACATTATACGTGAACGGTTTTTTATCGAAATAACCGCAGTTACTCACTATAAGGCTATTCTCGATTCGTGCATTACCGGCGACCTTAAGCTGGTCACCCGCGTTTCCATAAGACATGGTCCTTCGTATTTCTATCTCACTATTCCCTCGTGCATAGAGAATGTCAATACCATCCGAAGTGTTGTAACGAAAGAGAGAATCCTCTATCACCCATTGGCCCTCTGTTTCCCCTCCCTGACCAAAGCCGTCGCCGTATCCTCCGGCGGTCTGGGCCCAGCAATTATTCGGTTGGCGATCCGGATACGACTCTGCACATCCATTCCATTCGACCGTGAACCTCCTGAAAACAAGGGCTCCGCTGTTTGAATCTTCCCCATCGATATCTCCGTCCCATCCCGCCATGCCATTGCCGGCAATCCTCACATCCTCCAATATCCAGTCGGAAAGACGGCCTGCATGTATCCCTGTATGCGCAAGACCATGAATGTTGAGATGCCTGAGTTGAATCTGTGAAGAATCAGTCGCATAAATACCCTTCAGTGCCCAATCTCCAAAAGGATAGGTATTTCTTTGACAGGCGATGGAGTAATTTGCATGGGACTCAACACAACCGGAATGATCGGTTATTTCGAAACAGTCTATAATCGTGTTTGACGTTCCTGTCAGGTTGAGTACAGTATCTGCCCTCTGTGTGCCCCACAATTTGGGAGGACTGGAGCATCCTGAATCCCAACCTTTGCCGAGGATCCGGGTCGGGTTAAGAGGATCCGGGCCTGAAGGGACAGGAGGCAGATAACATGCAAAAGCTCCTTCCGCATCGCACCATCCAGTATTCGGTGCCCCATATCCCATTTTATAATTCCCTGCATCAATGACCAATGTGTCACCGCCGTTGACCCTCCAAATCCCTCCGTTGTCAAGAGCCCAAAAAGGATGAGCCCAGGCGCATGCCTGGTTTTCTCCGGAACCCGGATATGCTGCATCTTCCATTCCGGTGCACTGCTGGGCGGTGCCTCCGTCGGATCTGATGTAATAGGTTGTTGCTTCAGATAGTGAAGCAAACAGAAAAATACAAAGGATAACACTGCTTACCCTATACAATTGCCTCTGCACAGGTATCTCCTTCTTTTTCCGTAATTATCGCCCTATCCTGTTTTCAGAAATCTTCTTTACTTGCATAGCATTTAAGTCTATGCTCCCTGTATTCACCTAACGTATACTATGGGCTCATTGTGGTCCGCTCACAATATGCGTTTACTAATAAGACATGCGAAAAAACTAATACCCCAATGCAGCATCACAAAGGAATTCGGCAAAAACCGGTCCCACTGTCTGATTGGCAGCTGTATTCGGATGTGAATCGCTGTCAGAATGGTCTCCTTCATAATCATAGCGGAGCATATTTGCATGGGGACTGCCGTCATTGCCCTGAGCAAGATAGTCGAAAAGGTTGAAACAGCGCACATTCGGGTGCCCGCTCAGATATGCATCGCTGCAGAGCCAGTCTGCAAAGGTTCTCGCATGTGCTGCCTCGGTTGCATTCGTTGCAAGACGATGGAGCGGAGGGGTCGACATAACGATGAACAGCCGGTCAGGACGGGTATCGAAAAAGTCCCTCATCGCGAGATACCAGGCTTGGTACTGAGTAAGGGTTTCGGCATCAGGGATAGCCGATGCAGGGAAACACGACTTGAAGGCGATCACCTCATGGTTGTTCAGAATCTGATTGCGCGCATTTACGTGTTCGGCTTCACTGCTTGTCCAGAGATCATAGAGTCCGTCGGGGTCGGTATTATCGCCCGGTATATCGTAATTCGTCCCGGTAAATTCCCCTGAAGGATTCCGGAGGCCGTCCCAGTTGTATCCATGATCCCAGAATTCAAACAGGGTACCGTGCGCAGAGTTGTAGGACGCAATAACGCTTCTCATATCTCCTTGAACGACCAGACCATCACCTGTTGAATGGTGAAGGAAGAAGAGGTTCGTAAGGCTCGCAGGAGGAGGCCCCGCACTGCTCCCTGTCGTAAAACTCCAGACATAATCAGACGCCATTGCATTCCCCGCATGATCCCTGACCCCTGTGGTAATGGTTACCGTATAGGTTGTATACTCGTTCAGGCTGGCTGATGGCGTAAACATAGCGGTCGTGCCCGAACAGGCAACGGTGCCGGTTGCACCGCTCACGGTAAATGTCGAGTCGTTTACTGTTGCAGGGTCCACTGCCTCGGAAAAACTCGCGGTTATTACGGTAGTTACAGAAACTCCGGCAGCCTCGTCCGCAGGACTTGTGAGGATCACTGAAGGCGGTGTCGTGTCGACACACTCACCGTTGTCAAAAAAATTCACCACCTGATTATTTGCCTCACTGGCCTCTTCCACTGCATTGTCCGTATCAATTACTGCTATGAGATACTGACAGTCAGCCGAACTTCCGACCGGGAAGGTATAGCTGAACTTCTTTGATTTGGTTTTTCCGGGCTTGACAATGCCTGTAGCCACCTGCTTCAGTTCAGTGTCTGAAGTGTCATACACCCCGTCTCCGGACAGATAATACCGTACCAGAGAGGTCAGGGCATTCTCTGTCCCGTCATTGTAGACCCTCAAAGTCCCCTTGACCTTGCATTTCACACCAGTTTTGGTATTCTTGCAGGTCTGGGATATCGGGTCCCAATACCCTGCCAGATCAGGGAGAGGCACACTCGCAGCATCAACTATTTCCTTCTCGCCCCTGATGGAATAAGAGTCTCCCGCAGAAACCTGCAACGCACTGAGAATGAAAAAAGAAATGAAAACAGCCAAAAAGATTCTTCTTGCTTGAAAACATTTGTTTGTCAACATGCTTTCTCTCCCTTATCCTTTGATTAATAAAAAAGACACTATTCCGCTGCTTGCTCGCCAAGGCTGTAATTTCATTTATAGTACAGGCAATGGGAAAAGTCAATATCGGCAGATGTACTCAACAAGCCCGGAGTATTCGCAACTGTTTGACCAGGGAGAGCAGACGCTGTATTGGAGCGGTTTATCTCCCGAACGCGGCCGGGAGATACCTCGGAGTGCGATAGCACGAGAATGAACGATAATACTGCGTCTGCTCTCCTCAAGTGAAAAGTGAATGAGAATGGAGGCCAAAGCAGGGAGACTACCGCGCGCTTGGGACTTCCTTATCCGCCGATCTTCGACATGGGTCTTCCACAACCCTGCCTGAACCTTGCAAGAGCCTCGAGTCCGGCCTTCCCGGTCGCAAGATTGTGGCCTTCGGGTTTCACCCTGACCGAAAGGATGAGGAGGCGGTGTATTTCGTCTTCTGACATATGCTGCCTTAACGCGGGTTTCAGGTCGATCTCCGTCTCGGAAAAAAGACAGGGCCTCAGGTTTCCGTCGGCTGTCATCCGGAGACGGTTGCACTCTCCACAGAAATGATTGCTGAGCGGACTGATGAACCCCAGAACCCCCTGCGCACCTTCGAGCCTGAAATAACATGCAGGCCCTGCTTTTTTCATCTGAACAGGACTAAGCTTTCCCATCTTCACGACACGCGAACGGATCTCGTCAACAGGGATAAACCGCTCCAGACTCCAGAGACCCTGTGAATCAAAGGGCATAAACTCAATAAACCGTATCTGATACGGGGTATCAAAGGTCAGCTTTGCGAACGCCTCTATCTCACCGTCGTTTATACCCCGGATGGGGACCATATTGATCTTTACCGGCATAAGCCCGGCATTCTCAGCAGCCCTGATCCCCCTCAAGACCGCGTCGAGGTTCCCGCCCCGGGTGATCTCCCGGTATCTTTCTGGAGACAGGGAATCGATGCTCACATTCACCCGGCTCAGTCCGGCCCTGGCAAGTTCCTCGGCGTGCTCAGCCAGGAGTATCCCGTTCGTGGTCAGGCTGAGATCCCTGATACCGGGTATCTGCCTGATCAGATGGACAAGGTGAGCAATATCCTTCCTGATAAGCGGTTCGCCTCCGGTAATACGAACCCGCTTCACTCCTATTTTTGCGGCAATTTTGAGAACCTTCGCGATTTCTTCATACCGGAGGATATCCTTGTGCGCGAGAGGCGCTACCCCGCCGGAAGGCATACAGTAGACACAACGGAGATTGCACCGGTCAGTGACCGAAATACGGAGATAATCTATGGTGCGGCGGAAACCGTCCCTGAGGCTGTTCGTCATTTCTTTTTCGGGTTCTGCTTCGTACTGATTTCATCAGCTCTTTTCTTTGCAATGGCGGCTTCGTTCGTGCCCGGGAATCGCTCCATCACCTGGCTGAGAATCACCTTTGCGGTCTTGGGGTCACCGATTTCGATAAAAGAAAGCCCCTGCTTCAAAAGTGCCGGAGCTGACTTCGGGCTCTTGGGATATTTTTTCAGGAGTGTCTCATAGGAAAGGATCGCGCTTTCAAAATCCTTTTCCCGGTAGTAGGTCTCGCCGATCCAGAAGTGTGCATTGTCAGTGAGTTCGTTCTGGGGATATGTCCTGAGAAAGAGCTCGAATTTTTCCCGTGCATCGCTGTATTTTCCGTTTGTAAATAAGGTGTATGCAGCATCGTAGTGAGCCTGCCTGTCGGCATATGGAGACGTGGCGTTCTTATCCACCGGAGGCGCTGTCAGGCCCGAAGTCTCTCCGGTAACCTCAGTATGTGTTTCCGCCTGTTCCTGCGCAAGCGCTTTATACTCCCTGACCTGGGATTCGATCGTATCGATTCTTGTCCTCAGTTCCCTGATCTGACCTTCCATTGCCGCGATCTGGGATCTCAGCAGTTCCATTTCTGTCGAAGACTCCCTGAGTTTGTTTTCGACGAAATATTTATTCTCGTCGAATCTGCCGCTCAGCACCTGGATATCCCGTGTAGCGTTGGAAAGCATTGCCTGGATCTCAGACTGGCTCTGTCGCATAACATTGAACGACTCTTCCTTCGCCACCCCTGTGGTCTTCTCCTGGATCCTGTTCAGTTCAGTCTGCATGGCTGAAGAATCTCTCTGAAGCTTTCCGATATCCTGGCGGAGCATCAGAAGCTCATCAGTCGTGACACATGCAGAAAAGAGCATAGCCAATGCAGTGATTAGAAGGAGAGGCGAGAACCGCTTGCAAAACACTATCTTCCCGCCTCCCTCAGCACCACAAAATGCGCCCTCCGGTTCTTTGCGAAGCAGGCATCCGTCAAATCGGCACAAAGAGGTTTTTCTTCTCCGTAACTTATCATCCGAATCCTGTCCGGAGCAATGCCCAGGGCGACAAGGTAGTCACGGACTGCCTTTGCCCTTCTGTCTCCCAGTGCGAGGTTATACTCGTTTGTTCCCCGTTCGTCACAGTGTCCTTCTACAAGGATTTTTGTGGTGCCATTTTCCAGAAACCAGGCAGCGAGTCCCTGAAGTATGGGTTTTGCCTCGTCCCTGATATCGTATGCATCGTATTCAAAATAGATATCTTCAAACAGCCCGCTCTCTTCCTGAAACTGAGACGGCTCTTCCCTGATCTCTGCCTTTGCAAGCGTCTGTTCCGTAATTTCTTCACCCGGTCTCACCGCTGTCCTGTCCCTCTCCCAGCCGGGGGATTCTTTCCGGGGTATCTGCGCCTGCTCCTGCTGAAGAGGCTTTTCCTCCGGGGGCGGCATCTCCGGTTTCACAATCCTCTTCTGCTGGCAGCCAAAGGCTGCAATGCCGAAGATAAAAAGAATCAGTATGACAATCTTTTTCATATGCTCCTCCTTGGAAAGGATTTCTCTGCTGTCATGCTTATGAAGCATTGCTGGATGCCCGGAACCGGTTTACTGCCTGTTCACGGGTAATAACCGTTACCCCGGCGACCACCTTGGCCCGGATGCCTTCATTCCCCTCGGGGTGATTCTCTGCTGGGCTTCTCCGTTCGCCCTCATGATATAGATCCCTTTGACCCCGTCCCTGTCGGACATAAAGGTAATATACCTTCCGTCTGGGGAAAAAGAAGGGTCCTCATTATTGCCCTGCACGGTGAGTTGTGTGAGCCCGGTGCCGTCCGGATTAATGAGAAAGACATGGTTTCCTCCCGCCCTGCCGGAAAAAACAATCTTGTCCCCCTTCGGAGACCAGGACGGCGAGGTATTGTAAGAACCTTCAAAGGTAATCCGCCGGATATCAGAACCGTCTTTCTTCATGAGATAAATCTGGGGAGTGCCCCCTTTATCAGAAACAAACACGATCTGCCGTCCGTCAGGAGAAACCGCAGGTGAGACTTCAATCCCGAACAAGGAGGTAAGTTTTGCAGGTTTGCGGGCATTGAGGCTCATCCGGAAGATATCAGGAGTACCAGCCTTTGAAGAAGAAAAGACGACTTCACTGCCATCAGGGAAAAAGTCACCCGCGATATTCGTCCCGGCTGCTCCATACACCTGTTTTTCCCTCATGCTCGTAAAGTCTAACAAATAAATGCCCCATTGTCTATTCCTCTCGGCGGAGTACAGGAGGTGTGACGCATCTCTCGACCAGCGCGGAGCAAGAAGGATATTCCCCCTTAAACCGGTGTCTGAAATCCTTGCTCCGTCCCAGTCCATAAAACAGAGCGATTTCCCCTCTTTGTCATGCCTGATGAACGCAATCCTTGACCTGAAGACTCCTTTCTCGCCGGTAAGTGCCAAGTAAATATCATTCGCGATCGCGTGCGAAAGAGGCCGGATCAGATTTTTCCCCGCGCGATACTCTTTTCTTAGTATCTCTTTTGCCTCATATACATCATAGAGCGTTATGGTCACCAGCAACTCCGTCGTCCCGCTGACAGAACCTTTCACAACAGCTTCGATACCAAGCGGGGTCCAGTTTTTCTGGCTGAAGGGCTGTTCAGGCTTTTCAAGATATGCGTCCTTGTCGATCGGCGCGAAAAAACCGGTGAACTCAAGGTCATTCCGGACAATCTCCGGAATCTCATAACCTGAAGTGCCGGAAAATTCCTGTATGGCGATCGGCATCTTCTTAAGCCCCGGCGATGTGATGTCGATATATACCTTCGCTTCGCAAGTGAAGAGTGAAAAGTGAAAAGTGAAAAGTGAAAAAAATACCCAGAACAGAAAAAATTTACACTTTACACTTTCAACTTGCTTCTTGCTTGTTTCGACTCTCCACTCTCCACTCTCCACTTTCCACTTTCTTCTCACGGATAGAACCTCACTCCGATCTCCATCTCATCCGGCGGCGGGGTGAGGGGGCTTGCCTTGGCGAGGGCCTTGATTGCGGATTTGTCAAAAAGCGAATTCCCGGAACTCTTCTCAACCTTCTGGACAATCGCGGTCCCGTCTTTCAGTATCCTTATCGCGATAATCGCTTCGATGTCCTTCCTGCCGATATCCGGATAAACCCACTCCCGCCATATCTCTTTTGTGATCCTCGAATAATAGTCATCGAAGGGCATCCCCTTACCCTGCCCCTTCGCCTGGGCAATTGATCCGGCCTTCTTCCCGCTGTCCGCCTTCAGAGAGATAACCTTCCGGAGGTTCACGATCTTTTCCAGCTTTTCTATTTTTTTCTTCGCTGCTTTCTTCTCAGCAAGGGCCGCAATCTTTTCCGCCACCAGTGTCTGCCGGGCTATCTTCTCCTTTGTATCCGGTGTATCCGGTTCCTTTGCATTTGTTTTCCGGGTTTCTGCAGATTGGGGAGCAGGCTGTATCGCCCTCTGGTTTTCCGGATAATCCTTCCGGCCGATATTGCTGAAAGTGCCGGGATTTACAAGCTGGACTATATAGGGGGAAGGCATGACAACCTGGCTTGACTGATGCAGGACAAGGACAACAAGGAGAAACGCAACAAGATGGACAGCACAGGAAAGTGCGGCCGTCCTCTGGATGCTCGGTTCGTTCATTTCAGGGTGATCTTCGGCTCTGTAATCATACCGAGCTTCTCTATGCCTGCCTCCTTGATCTCACCCATGACTTCCACAATAAAACCATAGGGCACGTCTTTGTCTGCCTTCAAAAATACATTCGGGTTGAGCTTGCTGATCGCCTGGAGTTTCTTCCCCATTTCATGGAGGGAAACAGGGTTGTCGTTCAGATAGATAACACCGCCTTTTTTCACGATAAGGGTAATCCGCTCTTCAGGCGGGAGGTCTTTCCCCTTTGCCTGGGGGAGGTTGACATCTATCCCCTGCTGCAAGAGAGGCGCTGTCACCATGAAGATTACCAGGAGGACAAGCATGACATCAACGAAAGGGGTGACGTTGATCTCTGAGAGCACCGTGCGGTCTCTGGTATACTTCATGCCGATTCCCTGGAAAAGAAATCGATTAGCTCTTCAGAAAAGTCCTCCATTTCGATGATCATCCTCCTTGCCTGACTCAGATAATAGTTGTACGCGATGACTGCAGGGATTGCTGCAGCGAGGCCGGCTGCGGTGGCGATGAGCGATTCCGCGATGCCGGGAGCAACCACTGCGAGTGATGCAGCGCCGGCTGAGCCTATCCCCATAAATGAGTTCATGATCCCCCAGACAGTTCCGAAAAGGCCGATGAAAGGAGTCGTGGAACCGGTAGTGGCAAGGAAGTTGAGATATTTTTCGAGCTTCGCCGCTTCAAGAGCTCCGTATCTTTTCAGGAGTCGCTTCGTCTCGCTCTTCTCCTTCACCGTCTCCGTGTATGTCATTCTGAAAAGGTTCGCGATAGGGCTCATCGTAAATGCCTTCGTTGCATGGAAAAGACTTTTTGTATCCCTGCTCGACCGGTATGCCCTCAGGAACTGTTCGGATTCCCTGTGCGCCCGGGTGAAATATTTCTGTTTGAAGAAGATGATCGCCCAGGATATGACCGAGAAGGCGAGGAGGATCAGCAGGACGCCCTTCACAACAATTCCTGCCTGCAGGACTAACTGGAGCGCTGAATGATTCATGGACACCTCATGGTATTCATAGTTTACAACAAATCTTACTAATTAAAATGATTTCGGCGCAAAAAGTCAAATGGAGTTTCTGGTATAATATCACCTGATATTTCCTTCAGCGTGCCACGAACAGACTTCTGCATGTTCTGTGCGGTTTGTTGCCCCGGAGGGGTTGCCGAGTGGTTTAAGGCGACGGTCTTGAAAATCGTTGTAGGGGTGACCCTACCGTGAGTTCGAATCTCACCCCCTCCGCCACCTTAACTTTTCTTGCTCTATGGATTTGCTTGCTTCTCTGAAGGGCTTTGCAAACCGTTATGGCAGAAACCGAAAGAATGCCTCTTTGATTCGTCACGCATGACTTTCTTCTGCAGAAAATACAGATAGGGTTCGGAAGTGAGACTTCCGCACGGGAGTCTCACTTGATCGTTGGATGATCTCGGTTATGTGAACAGAGCGATATTGCAGTCCTTGGCATATTTCAGAAATTCCTCCGCAGCCTGTATTTCAACGCCTTCGATAAAATCATCCTTCGTAAACCCCATCATATCAATCGTCATTCTGCAGGCAATGAATTTCACCCCCTCGCATTGCGCCATCTCCTGAAGATCACCAACACAAGGGACCTGAGCCTTTCTGATTTTGGACTTCATCATCCATGTCGCAATACTTGCCATCCCGGGAATAGCACCCATAAATCCCGGAGGTTGAAATTTGGCTTTCTCAGCCCATCCCTTTCTTATCACATTAATGCCCATAAAAGTATAGAAGACACGAGCTTCCATACCTAATCTGACTGCATTCATGCCCAGAATCAGTCCCGGATATACACCGTCAAGGGTATCCCTTGATGTAATAAATGCCGCAGTTTCTTGCTGTTTCTCAGGTTTCATCTATTTCTCCTTTCGATGCCCGGAAATTTCCCCTTCTTACGGCGAGGCGATCATCCAGAAACGGCAGATAGAACTTTTCAGGGCCACTAATTTCCATCGGTCGCAAATTTATGGCTTCCTTGTCACTTACAGGAGTCGATAGGGATATGCACGCTTTGTCCACTCCCCCTTAGGGTCCCGCGCATTGAGTGTCTCATATGCCTCTTTCAGAGGTTTCGCATCATGAGTGCTCTTGTAGAGACATACTCCCCTCAGGTATATTGCCTCAGGCGCTGAATCACTCTCCGGATATTCTGTAAGGAGATTGTTCAGCGTTTCCAGAGCATTCTCGAACTGGTCGCCATCAAAATGCACTTTCGCCATCCCCAGGAGCAGGGAAGGAATGAATTCCTCCGGGGCAAGAAAGCCCACCGTTCGATGATGTTCCTTGCCCGTGGAATCAAGCGTAATGACGGTAGGCGTCCACTTGACGGTAAAATCAGCAGCAATCGGCTGTGCATCAAAGCTGACCTGAACAGGTATCATCTTTGCAGTTATGAAGTTTATTACTTTTTCATTTGGATACGTAACCGCAGCCATTTGCTGACAACCGATTCACCCTGGATTGAAGAAATCGAGCACTATTGGTTTATTTTCCGATTGCGCTTTCGTGATAGCCGTTTCTATCGAAGCTTCCCATTGTATTCGATTTCCCATAACCGTTCCTCCCTGTATCGAGCAAGTTTCCTGATCAGCATGCAAAAGCGATGCCATGTTATAACTCTTTGAATCTATGTGGATTCAGGAAACCAGAGCGACATGCTCGGTCGGCATTTTGTCCGACTGTGGGGCATGTCGCCCTTCTTCCTCCCACAGATTCTCGGGAAAATCTGAAATTACTTCCTCTCTATCTGCACATCAACTTTTGTTCCATTTGCCGTTACATCAAAAACAGGAGAGAGCTTGCTCAGGGCTTTCAACTTCTCGATATTTCCTTCGTCGGTCTTGACTTTGAAATTTACCCGTATATTCTGATATCCTCTCCTGACCTCGTTCGACAAGCCGAGGAATCCCCTGAGGTCAATATCTCCTTCGAGACTGCATTCCAGTTCGTCGATCGTAATCCCGCGAATTGCCGCATGATATACCAGAGTTGTTGTCAGGCAAGCTGCAAGCGATGCCAAAAGGTGTTCCACAGGGTTTGCACCACGGTCTTTTCCCGCAAGCGCGGGCGGTTCGTCTGCCTCCCAGGTGAATGTCTTGAGATGTGAATGCTCCTGATTCACACCGTAAAATCTCCCCACTGAAGCCTTATTGAAGCCGCCGTCAATCCATGTGTTCGTGAGGCGGAACTTGAATTGTGCAATACCAGGATCATTCTTGATTGCATTCACCATATTTTCGATATCTCTTACATTTACTCCGTTGATAAGTGTTTGTTCTGCGACAGTCATTTTCGTATTTTCTCCTTTTCAAAGAGATAAAATCATCCCGTCATTTGCGGTAGATGGTAAACACATACCCTGCGTTTACCGGAATGCGTCTGTCAGGTGCTCTTCCTTTGCCTGGCCGTACTGATATACCGCGCCCTTGAGATGATCAAGTGTCTTGAGCATGTTATGGTGCCTGGTTTCGTCATCGGTAAGAGCCGACACAATGAAATCGACAAAATAGTTTTTGCTTACGATTGAACACGCATGGGCCATGCCCATTGATTTTGCTTCAGCCTGGATATGTTTTTCGAGAATATCAGCGAGCGGAATGAGTTCCTGAGGGGCAAGGTGTACTGCCTCTTTGGTTAGGGCATCGATGACAAACTGCTGCATTATCTTGTGCTTCTGAGAGTCGTGTTTGATGATCTCCATAACCACCTTGATGAAGGCGTTATCCGATTTCTTCATCGTATCCTCGGCAAATTTGATAGTCTGGTCCTCAAGTTTGTACCAGTCCTCAATGAGATGCAGAAGTTTTTCTTCCGTAATTTTTGTTGTTACCTGTGCCATTTTTTACTCTCCTTGTTTAAATTGTTTGTATTACCCTTGAGCAAGAACCCGCGAAGGCTCTTTTGTCGTGATTTCCTTTGATTCTTTTCTTTTCATAGTTGCCTCCCGTTGGTTTTTGTAAATTACTGTTTTCAATTTACCAAAGAACGACAGCAAACCATATCGGCATATTGCTGATTTTTTTGTAGGAAATTTGGTCTGTCCCTATAGGAGAAAATCTTACGAATAATTATCCGGCACTACGGATACTCTCAATACTTTCATGGGTTGGAATCACCGGGATTGACCCGTCTATGACCCGGAGAAATCATACGGAATGTCACAGCCAGACGCGCTTTTCATTATCATGCCGGAAATGGTGAAAAGTTTATGAATAAAGCAGGCTGAATATCTTACTGCAGGGTATACTTCGGCCCGCCGCCGCCTTCGGGAAGGTTCCATACGATATTCTCGAAAGGACATTTGACATCGCAGGTCTTGCAGTGCAGGCAGTTGCTGAAGTTCACTTTTATTCTGCCGTCTTCCAGTTCATAGACCCCAGCCGGACAGAACGCTGTACAGGACGCTCCGTACTCTGCAATGCATTGTCGGCATTTCGCTTCGTCAGGCAGATGGATATGAGTTTTCTGTTTTTCATCATGCGATGTTCCTGAGAAATACACATCCGTCAGTTTGCTCACAACAAACCTGTCGTCTGCCCTCGGCAACGGTTCAGGGGAGCCATTGCCATAAAAATGCTTCATATCTCTGGTAGTCGAAAAATCCGGGCTTGTCTTCAGATCTCCAAACGGCGCTGCGCCGCCGGTAAGCATCTGGAACCCGAGAAGGAGCCCTCCCGGAAAAGGCACTCCCCTGGCAACCGCAGGAGTAAAGTTGCGGCCTTTCCTGAGATCAGAGTATATCCAGCTGCTTTTCAGTTTCTCCTCATACGCTGCAAGCCGGCCGGCAGAGAAATCCTTCGTCCTGAACGCCTCAAAAAGAACTTCAGCTGCAAGCATCCCGGATTGTATGGCTGTGTGGAGTCCCTTCAGCTTCTGTGAATCGACAAGGTTCGCAGAGTCTCCGATGATCATAACGCCGTCGGAAGTAAGTTTGGGGATGGAGAAATATCCGCCGCAGGGGAGCGTCCTGGCCCCGTAATGGGTAGGTTTCCCGTCCTTGATGATATCGAAAATCAGAGGATGCTGTTTATATTTCTGGAGTTCCCGGTGCGGGTCAAACTGGGGATCTTCGGAACTGAGATGGGCGATGAGTCCGATGACAACCTGGGTTTCGGAGATGCAATAGACAAATCCTCCCCCTGAAAGTCCTTTCCTGAAAGGGTATCCGAGTGTATGGATACATTCTCCCCGGGTAAGGGGATTGGTCTTCAGCTCATAGACCTCTTTGACGCCAAGCTCATAAATGGACGGGGAACTGTTCTGATCAAGACGCAGTTTTTCGACGATGCTTTTGCGCAAAGTTCCGTTGCTGCCTTCTCCCAGCACCACAACCTTTGAATTCAGGATATAGCCGGGGGTCTCATATTCCCCGTTCTCCTGGAGCCGTTTATCGTCTGTCCGGACGCCGGTCACTCGAGCGCCTTCGGAAAGGATTTCCACGGCGGCTGTTCCCTCCAGGAGCATTACTTTATGCTTTTCCGCGATCTGGGCAAGCCAGCCCACAAACCGGGAAAGCGAAAGCAGATAATTCCCGTGATTACGCAGGAACTTCGGAATAAAGGGAAGTTCGACATGACCCTTTGCGGTCAGGAAGCGGACTGATTCTTTATCCACGACTGCATCGATCGGGCAGCCAAGCTCTCTGTGGTCAGGCAAAAGTTCAGTAAGCACATCTGGGATGAGTACGGCTCCGGAGATGTTATGCGCACCGAAATACGCGCCTTTCTCGAGCACTGCAATCTTGTCTTCCATATCGATTTTCTCGCCCTGCTTCGTGCCGCTTTCGATCTGCTCATTATGGATCCGGATGAGATTGGTGAGATGGATTGCGCTGCTCAAACTGGCAGGTCCTCCGCCGACGAAAACAACATCGAACTCTATCACTTCGCGTTCCATAGGTTATTCCCCTTCCCTGCTCTCTGATCTTTCTGCACAGTATGCAGAAAGAAAAACGGCAGAGGGAAATCGCGTTCGTTTCCCTCTGCCTTTGAAAAATATACTACCGGCTGGTCTTAAAGCCCGAGGGCTTCAATGATTCTCTTCTTTTGTTTTTCGATCACTTTCTGGCCGTGTTCAAGGTTCCTGATGAGTTCCTTTTTTGCACTCCCGGAGAGTTCCCTCCCCTGCCCTATCAGATCCGAAACCTTATCCTTCATGTCTTCGGTGAAATCATTCACGCTATCGATAGTATCTTCGACCAAATGGACAGTTTCCTTCTTTATCTTCCGTGCTGTTCTTGTAATATCCTTTCTTGTCTCTCTTCCGGACTTCGGCGCATAGAGCAGTGCAAAGAGAGCTCCGACGGCCCCACCCACCAGAAATGCCGCGGCTATTTTTTTATAGTCGTCGTCCATGGTGTCTCCTTTCGCAACGGGTAATACTAAAACTTTAACAGGTTGTCGCGTCAGAGTCAACTTTTCGGTAAATATTTTCCGTGTCCCTCTGTAGCTCCCTCTATGTTTTTTGCTTTTGTTTCGTTACAATGTAACCATGTCTGAGGAAAAATCCAGCATAGCAGAGAAGATGAAAAGCCCCCAGTGGAGAGTGATAGGAATAGCGCTCATCTTTCTCCTTTTCCTGTATTTGTGGGGCCAGTTTTATGCAACCGGCGGGTTCGAGCTGCGAACAATAAGCTACAGTCAATTCCTGCAGCAGCTCCAGAACGGGAACATAGCATCAGTGCGCCTGAAAGACCTTGAGGTGAGCGGGGAGTTGGCAAAGGAAATATCATTCCAGCTTCCCGGCGAACACACGCCGGTTTCGGTGAAAAAATTCCAGACGTTTCTCCCTTCTTTCCAAGGGGAGGACCTTCTCGCACAGCTCCGAGAAAAAAATGTGGATGTCTCGGTCGAACCTTCGGAAAAAGGCTCTTTTCTCTGGCAGCTCATCATCGGAATTTTGCCGTGGGTGCTGATTATCGGGATATGGGTCCTGATCATGAAACGGGCGCAGCAGATACAGGGAGGAGCCGGCGGTCTCTTCACGTTTGGTGCAAGCAAGGCAAAACTTTTTGACGCGAAAAAGGTGAACATCACCTTCAACGATGTGGCGGGCATGGAAAATGTAAAAAAGGAACTCCGGGAGACGATCGAATTCCTGATAGACCCTTCCAGATTTAAAAAACTCGGGGCAAAAGTTCCCAAGGGGGTGCTGCTGATAGGACCTCCCGGAACGGGGAAAACCCTGCTCGCCCGGGCGACGGCAGGCGAGGCAGGTGTTCCCTTCTACAATATCAGCGCATCGGAATTTATCGAGATGTTCGTTGGAGTCGGCGCTTCCCGCGTGAGGGACATGTTCAAGAAGGCAAAAGATTCCCAGCCGAGCATCATCTTTATTGACGAGATTGATGCGGTCGGCAGGACCCGCGGCGCAGGCTTTGGCGGGGGTCATGATGAACGGGAACAGACCCTGAACCAGCTCCTGAGTGAAATGGACGGATTCGAATCCCATGAAGAAGTGATCGTTCTTGCCGCAACCAACAGACCGGATGTGCTTGACCCGGCGCTTCTCAGGCCGGGGAGGTTCGACAGGCATATCGTTATCGACAGGCCCGGACTGAAAGAACGCAAAGCTATTCTTGAAGTGCATATCCGGGAGAAAAAAATTGCGGAGGGTCTTGACCTTGAGAAGATCGCACGGGGCACGCCGGGCATGACCGGGGCTGATCTCGAAAATATCGCGAATGAAGCAGCACTCATTGCCGTGAGAAAGGGCAAGGAGAGGATAGACATGAGCGACTTCGAGGAGGCGCGGGATGTAATCCTCATGGGTGCGGTGCGTGAGGAGACCATAAGCGAACACGAGAAACGGATAACCGCCTTTCACGAGGCAGGACATACCGTTGTTGCCTGGTACCTTCCGGGTACGGACCCGATTCATAAGGTAAGCATTATCCCCCGGGGAGTGGCTATGGGAGTAACGCAGCTCCTTCCGCAGGAAGACAGGCACTATTACCCGAAATCCTACCTGATGAACCGCCTGAGTGTCGGGCTTGCCGGAAGGGTTGCAGAGCAGATTGTGTTCGACGATATGAGCAGCGGCGCACAGAACGACCTCAAGGAAGCCACATCCCTTGCCGAGAAGATGGTTGCACAATGGGGCATGAGTGACAAGGTCGGACCAGTCAATCTGGGCAGAGGAGAAGAGCATCCGTTTCTCGGCAGGGAACTTGCCCAGCCGAAACGCTACAGCGAAGAAATGGCCTGGCTTATGGATCAGGAGATACGAGCACTCATTATCGAAGCAGAAAAAAAGGCAGAGGAGATACTCACCAGAGAGCGAACCGTGCTCGAGACCCTGGCAAACGCCCTGATAAAAGAAGAGGTCCTCGAAAGAGAAGCTATCGAGAAAATCATACAGGCATCACAATCATCATGATTGCCGAAAGGTATCCGCAAGCCGGGTAAAATCCTCAAGGCTTAATGTCTCGGGCCTCCTTGTCCCCCTGATTTCGGCCCTCTCGAGCCACTCCTGGACATTTCCTCCGAGACTTTTCAGGGAATTCGAGAGCATTTTCCTCCTCTGGGAAAAAGCAGCCCTGACAATCCTGAAGAGCCTCTCTTCATTCCGGACATACACAGCGGGATGTTCGCGGATTCTGATGGAGATGACTGCGGAATCTACTTTCGGGACAGGTATGAACGCCTTTCTGGAGATAACAAATTGCAGCTCCGGTTCTCCCAGATACTGGACCATGATCGAGAGAACGCCGTAATCTTTCCCGCCGGGTTTGGCAACGATCCTCTCGGCAACTTCTTTCTGGATGGTAAGAGTCATGGAGGTGAGTCTGTTTCTCCGCGTATCGGCCAATCGCCCTTCTTCCTGAGAGGAAATCTTCCAAAACTCGCTCAGCATATTCAGAGGCGCTGATCTATTCTTCAGAAGCCTGAAGAGGATCGGAGTTGTTATATAGTAGGGGATATTCGCAACTACCTTGAATTCCGGAAGCTCTTCGTAGGGATATTCAAGCGCATCTCCGTGTATGATTTCGACATTATCCCGCGGTGCATATTCATCCCGCAATCCCCGGAACAATGCTTCATCGAGTTCGATAGCGATTACTTTCCTCACGCTTCCGGCAAGCAGGCGGGTAAGCCTTCCGGGACCGGGACCGATCTCCACGACGAGGTCTTCAGGTTCAAGCCTCGCTGCTTCCACAATCCTTTTCAGGATGGAAGGGTCAGAGAGAAAATGCTGTCCTAAGCGTTTTTTTGCCATACGAAGAGATTATCCCCGGCAGATGCCGTAAACCTGCTGGAAGTTATTTCCTGCCCGAAAGCAGTGCAATACAAACCGGACTGATAGGGGAATATCCAGGCTCACTGATACAAGTATACAATATTATTGGAGGACGTACCGGTGCCCTTGAGGGATCGACCTCCATCTGTTCACAGGATTACCGGACCGGATGGTTATTGGAATTGATGCTGCGTCGCGTTTTTCCTTCACTACATATTCATATTTTTCTCGCGATCCCTTCATATTGTCTCTGTATACTGAAGACAGAAACCAAACTTTCTTCACTTTTCAGGCAGCCGGCACCCTCCTGCCGGCTGCCAACCTCCACAACAATGATCTTCTCTGTGATCCGCCGTACCCATCTGGAAATTTCTGTGTCCAACAGATGAGACAGTATTCATGAACTTTTCGCATGAGGAGAGCAGACGCGGTATTGGAGAGTATGATAATGCTGCGTCTGCTCTTCCCGGTCAAAGAGTTGCGAATAATCCGGGTTAGGTTTTCACGACGATTTGTGATATAGTGGAAGTATCAATAATACAAGGAGGGAACATGGCAACAGGAAAAGCAAAATGCGCAGCAAAAACCAAGGCAGGAAAAGCATGCAAGAACAAGGCGGCAGGGAAATCGAAATTCTGCGCATCGCATAAGAAGAAATAACCGGATACTTTTCCCTGGTTTTAAACCCATAGGGTTCGCACGAAAAAATCCTTCTGACGGATCAGGGAGGGGTTATGCGCAGAAGCGGACTGTGATCCCCTTCATTCTATGATTTTGGGTACGCGGTAGAATTTCTCGGTACGGACCGGGGCGTTCTGCAGGGCTTCTTCCCGGGGGAGCGAATACCCCCGGACGTCATCACGCATAACATTGCTGAGCAGGAGTACATGAGAGGTTGGTTCGGTATCGCTGGTCTCCAGTTCATTAAGCTGATCCATATAGTCAAGGATACTGCTCAACTGTGACCCGAACATCTCCCGTTCCTCTTCAGACAGAGAGAGCCGCGCAAGTACGGCAATATGTTCGATTTCTTCCCTCGAGATCTTCATGGATTGTTCTTATATCTTCTCAAGGTTTGCGAACCTGACCGCAAGCCTCTTCACCCCGATGTTCGGAAAATTCACCATTACCTTAATGTCATCACCATCTCCGTAACAGTCACGAACAACACCGATGCCCCAGGACGGATGTTTCACCCTGCATCCTGCTGTATAGAGAGTGAACGTCTCATGAGAACCGTTCTTTTTCCTGAGCGGTTCAAGTTTGATGACCCGCTGCCCCGTCATCTTTTCTATCAGGTCGCAGCATTCTTTCGGAATATCTTTCAGGAATCGCGAAGGCTCCTGGTTTTGTATTTTCGCATAGAGCTTTCGCTTGCTTGCGCCGGTCAGCCAGAGGATCTGCCTGGCCCTTGTCATGCCGACATAGAACAATCTCCGTTCTTCAGCTATCTCTTCTTCCCTGTCGAGCGCCTTGCAGTAAGGCAGCACCCCTTCTTCGAGTCCGGTAATAAATACTACAGGGAATTCAAGGCCCTTCGCATTATGGAGGGTCATGAGCGATATACAATCGCCGTTTACTGCTTCATCCATCTGGGTGATAAGGGATATAGAGTTCAAAAACTCCGGGATGTCTTTTCCTTCTGCCGAAACACCAAGTTCTTCTGCATGCCTCAGACGCTCTTCCTGCAAGGTCTCCCTGTACCCGGTCTTATCCAGTATGTTTTGTATCATGTCTGCCGGCGTCTTGTACTTTGTAGACGAGAAATGTTCGATCTTTTTGATGAAATCGGTGAGTTTTTCCTTCACGGAAGAGACAAAGTGGTCGCCCCGGAGCAAAGATTTCAAAGCATCGAACAGGGTGAGCGACTTCTTCTTCGCCTCGAGTTCTATCTTGGAAAGGGCTGCTGCTCCGATTCCGCGTGGCGGGACATTGATGATCCTCCTGAAGCTTACGTTATCGCCATGGTTCAGAACAAGCCGCATATAGGCGACGATATCTTTGATCTCTTTTCTCTGATAGAAACTGATGCTCCCGACAACCCGGTATGGCAACCCTTCGTTGCGTAACGCGTCCTCAAGCACACGGGACTGGAGGTTCACCCGGTAAAATACTCCGAAATCCCGGTATGTGTATATGCCTTTCAGATATTGTTCCTTTATAACTTTTGCGACATATTTCGCTTCATCATCATAGGTATTCAGCCAGCAGTAGCGCACCTTCTCGCCTTTCCCATTATTCGTCCAGAGTCGTTTCTGCTTCCTCTTGAGGTTCTTCGCGATAACAGACGATGAAACTTTCAGGATATACTCTGTTGAACGGTAATTCTGCTCCAGTCTTATGAGTTTTGCCCCGGGGAAGTCTTTTTCAAAATTCAGGATGTTATTGACATTCGCCCCTCTGAATTTATAGATGCTCTGGTCATCATCACCCACAACACAGATATTGTTATGACCGGATGCAAGGAGCTTGATCAGCTGATATTGGGCATAGTTGGTGTCCTGGAATTCATCCACAAGGATGTAGGAGAACTTTTTCTGATACTTTTCCAGAAGCTTCCGGTTCTGCCCGAAGAGACGTACAGTCACCATGATAAGGTCATCAAAATCGAGTGCATTGCTTCTCTTCAGTTCATCCTGGTACCTCACGTATACCTTCGCAAGCTTTTCGTCGAACCCGAACCCGTCACCTGTCGAGAGAAACTCCTCAGGACCTATGAGAGAGGCCTTCAGGTAACTGATCCTCGAAACAATGCCTTTGTAGAGAGCCTCGTAGAGTTTGAAGTCCTTCAGGATATGTCTGACGAGATTGCAACGGTCGTCTTCATCGTAGATGGAATAATTATTCTTGTAGTCGAGGGAGTGGATTTCCTGGCGGAGAATCCGGTTGCACTGGGAATGAAAGGTGCCGATCCATGCAGAGTTGATATCCTTTTCGAGTATCGCGTTGATTCTCCTTTTCATTTCGTTTGCTGCCTTATTGGTGAAAGTGACGGTGAAGATGGATTCAGGATGCAGTCTTTTGGTCTTCAGGAGATAAGAAAACTTGTGTGCGATGACTCTTGTCTTACCGCTTCCGGCACCAGCAAATACAAGCAGGGGGCCGGAATTATGCCTGAGGGCTTCCTTTTGTTGGGGATTCAGATCATGCATTACTCTCTCCTTTGATGTATTCATCTTAACAGATTCCCGCATATTTATTCCATTGGCGTTATGCACTGCCGTCATGCCGGATTGCTCCCGTTCCCTGCTTCCCTGCGCAGTCTGGTAAACGTCCGGACATAGCCTTCCCCCTATTCGACAGTAACGCTTTTCGCAAGATTCCTCGGCTGGTCCACATCACACCCGCGCAATATTCCGATGTGATAGGCAAGGAGCTGCACAGGAACCGCAAGCAGTATCGTCATGAGATAGGGATTCGTCTCAGGCACCGGAATGCACTGGTCAGAAATCCTGCGCACATCATTGTCAATCGCACTGGTAATTACAATGATCTTCCCGCCCCTGCTCTTTACTTCCTCAATGTTTGAGAGTATTTTTTGGTACAGGGCATCCTTCGGAGCGAGCACAACAACCGGAAGCTCCTCATCAATAAGCGCAATGGGCCCGTGTTTCATTTCTCCTGCAGGATATCCTTCGGCATGGATATATGATATCTCTTTTAATTTCAGTGCGCCTTCAAGGGCCACCGGATAGTTCATCCCTCTCCCGAGATAGAGAAACCCGCGCGCCTTGAACAAGTCCTTTGCAACCGCACTGATCTGCCGGTCAGTGGACAACACGCTCTCCACCTTCCCGGGGAGGAGGAGGAGCTCTTTCACCAGCTCCCTTGCAGGTGCTGCCGGCACGGAGCGCCGTATGGAACTGAGGGCAAGAGAAAAAAGATAGAGCCCCACAAGCTGTGTAGTAAATGCCTTGGTCGAGGCGACCCCGATTTCAGGGCCGGAATGCGTATAGAATACCGCATCGGCCTCTCTCGATGACGTGCTGCCCACAACATTGCAGATACTGACCACTTTTGCCCCGATCCGCTTTGCCTCTCGCTGGGCTGCAAGGGTATCAGCGGTCTCGCCTGACTGGGTGATAACAATCATGAGGTCCCGGGGACTGATGAGAGGGTTCCGGTAACGGAATTCCGAGGCGATGTCCACTTCCACAGGCACCTTCGCAAGATTCTCGATCATATACTTGCCGATCAGCCCTGCATGATAGGAAGTGCCGCAGGCGACAATATAGATTTTCTGTACTGCGTCAAGATCTTCTCTCCTGAGACCGAATTCGTCAAGATGGACTTCTCCGCTTTCAGCGTTAAACCTCCCCCGCAGGGTATCTGCAAGGGCTCTGGGCTGTTCATAAATCTCTTTGAGCATAAAATGACGGTAGCCGCCTTTTTCCGCCATTGCCGGACTCCACGTTATGACAGTAGTTTCCTTCTCTCGCACGATCCCGTCAAGCCCGGTTATCGTCACCCCTGCCCTTCCCAGCACCGCCATCTCTTCATTGTCGAGAAAGAGAACGGTACGGGAATAATTGAGAAAGGCCGGGATATCGGATGCAACGAACGATTCCCCTTCTCCCAGTCCAACCACGAGGGGGCTGTCCTTTCTTACCGCGATAATCCTGTCAGGTTCGTCTTCCTTCATAACCGCAATGGCATAGGTACCTTTCACTGCCGAAAGCGCTTTCCTCACGGCTTCTTCGAAAGGGAGCGAATGTGCATGTTTTGCAACAAGGTGGCAGAGGACTTCGGTGTCCGTCTCGGAAGTAAACCGGTATCCGTCTTCAGTAAGCTGCTGCTTGAGAGCCAGGTAGTTTTCGATGATGCCGTTATGAACAAGGACAATGCCATCGGAGCGGTGAGGATGTGCATTTTCGTTTGAGGGTTTTCCGTGGGTTGCCCATCTCGTATGTCCTATGGCAAGAGTACTGTGCAGGTTTTCCGGTTCGATGAGCGAGGCGAGTTCCTGGATCTTGCCCTTGTTCCTTCTCACTTCAATTCGGGAATCAGCAAAAAAGGCAACCCCTGCTGAATCATACCCCCGGTATTCAAGCCGTTTCAGCCCGTCGAGTACTACGGAGACCGCATTTCTGGGGCCAATATATCCAATAATGCCACACATAATCAAAAAAATTTAGCGTGAAAAGTTGAAAGTGAAAAGTTGAAAGTCGAGAAGTAAAAGTGAAAACTTTCCAGGCATATCTTTCAGATAAATATTTCTCATAAAATTGCCCCTGTAATAAACCGGTAGTTTTATCGGAAACTGTATTTAACTATGTTTAGTTTTTCTTTTTTTAACTCTTGTCTTTTCACTCTCAACTTTCAACTGTTTTTTCCTTGCCCAGCCTTTAATATTGGTCTGACAAGTTCTGCTGACGGCAAGCGCCCCGGATGGAACGTCCTTTGTGATAGTAGAGCCTGCACCCACATAAGCCCTTTTCCCTATTCTTACCGGTGCAATAAGCTGTGAATCGCTTCCGATAAAAACATAGTCTTCGATTGTTGTGGGATGCTTCTTTTTTCCGTCATAATTGCAGGTTATCGTTCCGGCACCGATATTTACGTCCCTCCCGACCTGAGCATCACCGAGATAGGTCAGGTGGGACGCCTTGGTTCGGGAACCGACAACAGACTGCTTGACTTCCACAAAATTCCCGATCCTCGCTTCCCTTCCGATAACTGTTCCGGGACGGATATGGGCGAACGGTCCGACAGAGGCCAATTTTCTCACTGTGGAATCCTCGATCAGTGTTGAATCCTTAATAACCGCTCCGTCCTCAATGACACTGTCCCGTATCCTGACATTTGGGTAGATCACGCAGCCTCTTCCTATCCGGGTCTTCCCTTCGAGGTGAACATTCGGATAGAGCGTTGTGTCTCTGCCGATTTCAGCATCCGGGGAGAGGAAAACAGAAGCCGTGTCCAGAAAATGCACATCCTTTCTCTCTAACCTTCTGATCATCCGTTCCTTCATGAATACTCTTGCCCTCGCAAGTTCTTCCCTTGTATTGACCCCGATAAATTCTTCTTCGCTGCCGATGCAGCAGGCGTTTTCTTTTAACCCTTTCTCCCTCCCGATATGCACGAGGTCGGTCAGATAATATTCACCCTTGTTCGGGTCCGGACGGATAGCCCTGAGCAGGGGAAGCGCATGAGATTCAATGGCGTATACGCCACTGCTCACTTCCCGGATCAGTTTCTGCCCTGCGGTTGCATCCCGTTCCTCGACCACTGAGAGAATGCGGCCACGGTCATCGCGCAGGACCCTGCCATAGGAAGCCGGGTTGTGTGCAATGAAAGACAACACTGAGATATCATTCCGCTTCTTCTTATGGAAGGCAAGAAATTTCTTCAGGGTTTGATGCGTTACAAGCGGTGCATCTCCGTTCAGAACGAGCACCGTCCCTTCGAAACCGGGGAGGGCGGGCAGAGCCTGCAGGACCGCATGGCCGGTGCCTCTTGGGTCCTTCTGCTCTGCGAACACAATCGCGCTGTTTTCCCGGATTGATGCCCGGATCTTTCCGGAATGCTTTCCAACTACAAGGACGAGCCTTTGCGGATTGAGTTTTGAAACAGTATCGAGAACATACTGAAGCATGGGGGTGCCGTGTATGGTATGGAGAACTTTCGGGAGAGACGACTTCATCCTCGTACTGAGCCCCGCAGCAAGAACAACACCTGTTATCTTCATCCTCTTAATCCGGTCACCTTTGATGGGGTTGTAATTCCGCCTGAAAGGATAATTTTTATTCCTTCTTCAATTGAGATATCGGTGAAGAAAATGTGTTCATCGCGAAAAAGGACTATATCGCCGAAATAGATAAGGTTGGTCGGGATATAGACTGCCTTGAGGTTCACTCCGGGTTCATCACTTCGTGTTTCCATTGTACACTCTTTGGTAAGAAATCCGTACGAGTAGACTCCCGGCCTCGGATACTCCACCACCACAAACTTTTTGAAAGAAGAGACTTTGCTCTCGGGAGAAAAAGCGTCCACCAGCTGTTTGATTGAGGTATAGATGCCCTTAAAAAGAGGTATTTTAAGAAACAAATGCTCTATCGCTACAATGATTCTTGAGCCGATCACATTCGTCGAGACTATTCCCACGACAAAAATCAGAACAACCGCTGAAATAAAACCGATACCAGGGACATGGTACCCGAGGATTTTATAGTATAGGGGTTCAAGCAGACCATCGACAAACCGGAAAAACCACCCGATGATAAGAAAAGTAATGATTGCGGGTATCGAGATGAGAAGCCCTGCAAAAAATCTTCGCTTGAACGTGGCACGGATAGGAATACCCATGGTTATTGTTCTACTTGGGCTACAACTTCATCTGAGACATCGATATTGGTATATACATTCTGGACGTCGTCATGATCCTCGAGCGCCTCAACGAGACGCATTACCTGAGACGTCTGTTTTTCGTCAAGGGTAACATAGGTTTTGGGAAGCATGGTCACTTCTGCGAGAGCGGGAACCATGGCCGATGCCTCAAGCGTTGCCTTCACCCGTTCCATGGTTTCAGGGGCAGTAATGATCTCGTAATTCTCTTCCCTGGGATCGTTTTTCATATCTTCTGCCCCTGCTTCGAGAGCCACCGACAGGAGACTGTCTTCGTCCGTCTTTGCCTTTTCGATCAGGATATACCCCTTCTTTTCAAACATCCACGCCACACAACCAACCTCACCGAGACTCCCCCCATACTTTGTGAGAAGATGCCGGATTTCAGGGCCGGTTCTGTTCCTGTTATCCGTCAGAACATCGATCAGTATCGCAACCCCGCCTGATCCATATCCCTCATAGAGTACTTCTTCGTATGATACGCCGGGGAGTTCGCCGGTTCCCTTCATGACAGCCCTTTTGATATTTTCACCGGGCATATTCACTTCCCTGGCCTTTTCGATTGCAACCCTCAGCCTTGGATTTCCTGCGGGATCGCCGCCTCCGAGCCTGGCAGCTACCGATATCTCCTTGACAATCTTGGTGAAAGCCTTACCCCTTTTAGCATCGGTGCTTGCCTTCTTGTGCTTGATTTGCGCCCACTTGGAATGTCCAGCCACGATGACCCCTCCGGATAGAATGCAGACATCTGCGCCACGGCAGATTATGTATGATAATTCTCCGGTTCCTTCACTGTCAAGACTCCAGCCCGTAGTCCTTGATCTTGGTGAGGAGAGTCTTGTAACTCACCTTCAATACCTCAGCAGCCCGTGACTTGTTTCCACGGGTTTCTTTCAGCACTTTTGCAATTCGTTCGGTCTCCGCCGCCCGCAACGCTTCCTTGGCAACAGATTCAAGAGACCCGTCAGCAGGGGACAATTTCCCGGCAGGGTCTGTCCGAGAAGGTCTTGCGAGCGCAAAGTGTTCCCGGGTGATCATCTCCCCGTCAGAAAGGATGATCGCCCGCTCAATGGCGTTTTCAAGTTCCCTCACATTTCCTTTCCAATACGATGCACGGAGGAAATCAAGCGCATCCGGAGAAACAGACACTGACGATGCCTTCAGCTCACGGGCATACCTGGTTACGAAATACTCAACAAGCAGCGGGATATCTTCCCTGCGTTCACGGAGCGGGGGTATGCGCACAGGGAACACGTTGAGACGGTAATAGAGGTCTTCCCGGAACTTTTTGTCCTCAACCGCTTTTTCAAGGTCTTTGTTGCTCGCAGCAATGATTCTTACATCAACTCTGGCTGATTTTTCAGCTCCTACCCGTTCTATCTGGCCGTCTTCGATAACCCTGAGGAGCTTCGACTGCAGGACAATGTCCATATCACCGATTTCATCGAGGAAGATGGTCCCTTTATCGGCAAGCTCGAATTTACCCAGTTTTTTCGATTCCGCACCGGTGAATGCACCCTTTTCATGACCGAAAAGTTCTGATTCGAGGAGTTCGCGGGGGATTGCGGCACAATTGATCGGCACAAAAGGGTAGTTTTGCCTGCTGCTTAAATGATGAAGCGCCCTGGCAAAGAGTTCCTTCCCGGTGCCGCTCTCTCCGATAAGCAGGACAGTAGTTTTCGTGGGCGCCACTTTCTGGATAATCTGCGCCACGGCAGTAATTTCCTCACTCTTGCCGATAATCCGGGGGAGTCCGAGTTGAGAGGCAAATTCCTCTCTGAGGAGGATGTTTTCGGTAACAAGCCTCTGGGTTTCGATGGCACGCCTTATGAGCATGAGCAGATGATCAGTATCGAATGGCTTGGTAATAAAATCAAATGCTCCGCCTTTCATCGCTTCGACAGCAGTCTCAACCGAACCAAATGCCGTCATGATGATTACCGGCCTCAGGTGGTTCTCGTCTTTCGAGAATTTGAGAACATCTATTCCATCTTTCCTGGGCAGTTTCAGATCAGTGAGGACGAGGTCAACCCTGCACTCACGGAGGAAGCGAATGCCCTCCAGGCCGTCCCTCGCCACAAGAACCGAGTAGCCTTCGGCCTCAAGAGTCTCCTGCAGCATCGCTGCCATCGATTCCTTATCTTCTACAACGAGTATGGTTTCCATACTACCCTATATTTTTGCCTTTGTTAACGAATCGTTACAAGAACAGACTCTCCGGCGTGGTATTCTCATGAGCACATCTTTCAGAAGCGCCTGCACACTACTGGTTGCGTTGTTCATTGTTTTGATTACTTCCGTTACCGTCAGTTTTCTTCTCCGTAAGCCGGCTGCATAGTTTGTCACCACCGCTATCCCCGCATAACAAATCTGTGCTTCTCGTGCAAGGGATGCTTCAGGCATTCCGGTCATACCGACTACATCAGCACCGATGCGGGAAAAAAACCTGATCTCTGCCTTTGTTTCGAGCCTTGGGCCTTCGGTACAAACATAGGTGCCTGATTTTTTTATTGGGGCACTTGAGTCCCGGGATGTATCGAGAAGGATTTTCCTCAGCTCCGGACAGTAGGGTTCGGTGAAATCTATATGCACGACACCCGTCTTTCCTTCATGGAATGTAGACTTTCTGGTTTTTGTCATATCTATGATCTGATCAAGAATGACAAGGGTCCCGGGAGTCGTCCGGGGACTTATTCCGCCGACAGCGCCGACTGCAAGTATCCTCTGCACTCCCAATTTCTTCAAGCCCCAGATGTTAGCGCGGTAATTGACTTTATGCGGGGGAATCGCATGCTGCTCTCCATGCCGTGGGAGAAATACGATTGGTCTTCCGGAAAGCTTACCGACAAGATAGTCACCTGACGGTAGTCCATAAGGGGTCTTCATCCTGACTTTTCTCGAAATGTCAAACCCTTTGATCTCATATAATCCGCTTCCAGCGATGATCCCTGTCATGAATCTTTCCCTTCCTCAAAGACTTGTTGTTGCTGTTCTGAGAAATTGTACCATATATGACCAGGGAAGCCCATTTTGTCCCAGGTTACATACAGAGGAGACTGTGGCAAATAAAACACACCTCATTGTCGCTGAACAACACGGCGGGGTCGACAGGGGCAGAAAGGTTTTTCCCGGCTTGCCAGGATAAAATCTACGGCGTCAACTGTGAAGCCACTCTCCATGGACAGCGGGTGTCTCCAGAGCAAAAAATGCCCCTCCATGAATTCGCTGGCACTATATTTGCAAACCTCTTATAGACTTAATACCGTTTCCAGACTCACAGTAAATTCCTGACAGAGAGAGGATATGCGTTTACAGAGGACATTAAAACAGCAAGTAAGCTTCGAAGGCATAGGACTTCATACCGGAAGACATACGAGAGTATTTCTCAAGCCTGCTCCCCGGGATACCGGGATAATCTTCATGCGTAAGGACAAGGATCTTGCGATCAAGGCATCCGCAAACTATGTCACGGATACCGCGTTTGCGACGACTGTCGGGTTCAACGGTTCAAAAATCCGGACGGTGGAACATCTCCTTGCAACACTCGCCGGCCTCGGGATAGACAACCTGATTATTGAAGTATATGGCCCTGAAATTCCTATTCTTGACGGAAGTTCCATGGAACTGACAAGCCTGATCCTGAAGGGAGGGATCGCCAAACAGAGTAAAAAAAGGCCCTATATCAGGATATTACACCCTGTCCTGCTCTCTGACGGCAATGCCGAAATCGCAGCACTCCCCTACAACGGCAGACATATCACCTACAGGATCCATTTTAACCACGATCTCCTGGGTGAACAGAACCTGAGTATCGAGCTCACGGAAGAAACCTTTGCTGTCGAGATAGCTCCGGCAAGGACTTTCGGATTCCTGAAAGACGTCGAATATCTGAAAGCAAACGGATTCGCACGGGGTGGATCTTTTGAGAATGCAATTATCCTGGGTGAAGGCGGTGTCCTGAACGGGTCCGGTCTCAGGTTCCAGGACGAATTTGTCCGCCACAAAATCCTTGATCTTATAGGAGATTTATCCCTCCTCGGATATCCAATTTACGGCCATATCGTCGCCAACAAGTCAGGGCATACCACCAATCTGAAATTCCTGAGAAAACTCCTTGCTTCTCCCGAAAACTGGGAGTTTATGGCAGAGGCAAACCGTATCGAGACGCCTGCGTACATTTAATATCGTTATTTTTCAATATATTATGGCGTTTTTCTCCTTTCCCGGACAGCTATAAGGATGCAGCAGACAACGTAGTCCTTACTGAGTATACCCTCGTCATTCTCGGGCAAGATTTTTCATAACTCATTGAAAAAATTCAGTGTTTTACTGAATTCCGGGAAATACAGACAACTCAATCCTGCTCCTTCGGACACTACCCACTTAAATTCATTATTTATCAATGAGTTGTAAATTTTACTTGAATTTTTCGCCGGAATAGAGTTTCATAAAGGTGAAGACCGCAAAAAGAAGGCTGGAGAATTTCTTCTCCAGCCATAAATATCAGTGTCAACATGGTGAGGGAAACTATTTCTTCTTTGCGGTCTTCTTTGCTGTCTTTTTCTTTGCTGCTGCCTTTTTGGTCGCCATGTACTCTTCACCCCCTTTCTCTCTGCACGTCTCCCTTGAGGGGAGTAATGCAGAATACCGAACGCTTAGAGTCTTCCTATAAGCGTGATCCTTTTCCCTGACAAAATTCTTTTCAGGTTTGCGTCGCCCTTTTTCTTTTTCTGCTTATACTCATCTTCCCCGATCATCGTGCAACTGATCTTCTGGTCGAACCTTTTTTCAAGGTCCTTCAATTCCCTTGCGAGCGAAGATGAAGCGCCGATAACAAAAAGGTCAACGGCACTGCCGTTATCTCCCTCGGCATACTGTCCGTAAATAAACGCAGCTTTTGCCCCGGCCGCACGGATAACTGCCTTCAGCGCTCCGGGCAGACCAAGAGATTTTGTGATAAGGTTCTTCAGTTCCGAAAACAGCGGCGAATCCGTGTTTGCCTGGAAATATTTCAGGTTCACGATCTTTTCGCTTGTTACGATACCCATCTTCTCAAGGTTGTCAAGTTCCCGCTTGATACCTGATGGATTCTTTCTGAGAAGCTTTGCTATTTCCCTGATATAGAATTGTTCGTCAGGGCTGTTGAGAAGGAGTGAAAGGACATCCGCCCGTATGGATGATGAAAACAAACTTTTCAGCATATGGTTATTTATACCGTATTAATTTCTATTTGTCAACAGAAAAATTACATTTGAGAACAGATAGTGCATTATTGCGAACGATCATATATTCAGAACAGTCGTTCTCAAATAGCAAACTACCGTTCTCTTGTGAGCATCATGCGAACCTTCCTGAGGTTCCGGATGTCATCCGAGTCATTACTCTTCGGTGTCTCGAGGATGAGGGGAATATCGGAGAAATGAGGGTCAGTGATGAACTGTCGCAGCCCTGCACTCCCGATAATCCCGCAGCCGATATGTTCGTGCCGGTCCGCATGAGAACCGAAATGCCTTTTCGAATCATTGAGGTGGATGAGTTTCACAAAGGGCTTTCCGAGATGACGGAGAATTTCATCCCTGAGCGTTTCTCTCCCCCGCGCTGTCCTGATATTGTATCCGGCGGCAAACGCATGGGCAGTATCAATGCATACCCCTCCTACCAACGAATTCTGCACGCCTCCGGCAATTTCCGAGAGTTCGGACATCAGTGACGAAATATCTCCCCGTTCTCCGGCTGTGTTTTCTATGAGGAGACGGGCTTTCCATTTCCCCTGCTGCGCAACCATGTCCAGTGCCCTCACTGCCCGTTTCCGGGCAATTGACGGATCATCACCCGATGAACTGCCTGCATGGAGAACAACGTATTCTGCTCTGATTGCATCTGCGCGGTTCATCTCCTCGATAAGGAGCGCAACAGATTTCTGCTGAAGTACCGGGTCAGGTGTTGCGAGGTTGATAAGGTAAGAAGCGTGGATAAAAACCGGGGAGATATCATACTGCATCCGCAGAGAAATAAACTGTGCAGCGGCCTCCAGAGGAATCTCCCTGACTGCCCATCCCCTCGGATTATGGGAGAATATCTGCATCGTGGTGCAGCCGAGTGCACGCGCCCTCTCCAGGCTGAGGTGAAGGCCTCCTGAGATAGAGGTATGGACTCCGAGTCTGCGCATCCTATGAAATACTTCCTTTTTTGCAACCAGTCACCAGAGGTCCGGAGAACTCCTATTGCAAAAAAAACTGAGAAATATATCTTCCTGCAAGCAAGATAATAACCATTCCCAGTATAAGTTTGATTGCTTTTTGGGGTACAAATTTCTGGAATCGTGCTCCCAGATAGATGCCGACAAACCCGCCCGCCCCGAAAAGAAACCCGAGGAGCCAATCAGGTGAGGTCACCATACCGGCTTTGGCAGGGATTACGCTGTAAAAAATGACCCCCAGGACCGAGGTGAGAAAGGTTCCCATCAGGGCGGCGCCGGCGACCGTGTAGACCGGCAGATGGAAGACAGCCACACAGAAGGGGGCAATGATGGCTCCTCCGCCTATTCCATATGTACCGCCGATTATGCCGACAAAAAAGGCGAGAAAGAACATGCCGATTGTGCTGAATGAGAACCTCTCGCCCCAGAATTCATATTCCACCTTTTGTATGCTTACCGATATTGTCTTCACCACAGCTTCCGGCGGGAGTCCGGAAGCTACCCTGCTTTTTTGCTCCTCCCTGAGCTGTCTTGTCCTTTCCCTGAACTTATCTTCAAGGGCCTTCATCTTTGCCTTCCCCGCCGAAGCTTTGCCCGTAAGTTCATATATGAGGCGAATACCAATATACAAGAGCACACATCCCACGAACAGTTTAAAAGCCCCCGGATCAGGCAGATAGAGCACTCTCAGATAGTAGCCGATAAATACCCCCGGGAGCGTTCCGATAATCACCACCCAGGTCAATGGCCATGCCATTCTCCCTTCCTTAAGATAGCGGTATACTCCGCTCGGAATCGCGACAATATTAAAGACAAAGTTGGTAGCGCTCACAGACGGGCTTGTGAAATTGAGGTAACTCATCTGGAATGGCAGTAAGAGGAACGCACCGGAAACTCCGCCCATGGAGGTAAAGAAAGAGACAACCAGTGCCACAAGGGGAGGAATGAAAACATACGTTTCCACTCCGGATACAGGAAATGCCACAAAAAAGGAATCCGGGAAGTCCATTTCAGATTGCAACGTAGAGGTGAATCAATCCGTCGTTTTCAGTCGCGACAGCTTCTTGCCGGGAGTCCTGCACCTGACGCTGATCAGCCATTCTTTTCTCCTGAACCATACATCCGATTCAATCCTGTATTGTGTCAATTATAATAGCACGAATCATTGCTCAATGCAGCAAAACCGTATTCATTCCCCGGACACCAGGTACAGTGAATATTTCTCAAGAAGGCAGCAGACCGTTTGCTATAAAGGTACATCTTCCGCATCTGTGCAGGTTATTTTTCTTTTTCAAGCCACCGGTCTCCCGTCGCCATGATCCCTATTGCACCGAGGGGAGCGGTGAGAAGTATCGAGAGCACCGCGACTGCAAGGATAACTTCTCCGGATTTCACCCCCATCTCGAGCGGCACCGCCCCTATTGCAGCCTGAACCGTAGCCTTCGGGATATAGGATATTACACAAAACAGCCGCTCTCTGAAATTGAGGTCTGTGCCGATGAGACTTACATAGGTGCCGACGCTTCTCCCTATGAGGGCGATGAAAATCAAGAGCGCTCCGGCAAGACCTGCTTCCCAGGCGACCTCGATATTCACCTGAGCGCCGACAAGGACGAAGAGCAGGATCTCCGCAAAAATCCATACTTTCGAGAGTTTTTGGGAAACCTTGTGTGCCCTGACTTCGGCCTTTTCGAGAAGAATAAAACCGATGGTCATGACTCCGAGAAGTGCGGACATTGCAATCTTGGCCTTGATCTCATCCTCGATCCAGGCAAGGATTATTGAGACCGCAACCACGACGATTGTCATCTTCGTTGCCCGCAGGTTGTATCGCTCAAACAGGTGGTAGAGAACATATCCGGCAAGGGCTCCCGCTCCTATGCCGAGGAGTATCGACTCGGGAATTTCGAGGAGTTTTATCCCGACATTCGTCTGGGCTCCCGTATACATGCCGAGCAGGATGGAAAAGACAACAATCACAAAAACATCGTCCACGGAAGAGGCGCCGAGAATAAGCGTCGGTATCCCCTTGTTCGTGCCCCTTTTCTTCTCCATATAGTCAAGCATCATGGGGACGACAACCGCAGGCGATACCGCAGCGATGATAGCACCAAGGATCGCCCCTTCCAGATAGCTGATGCCGAGCAGTGGAGGCGCGAGCACAGTAATCACCGCTCCTTCGAAAACTGCCGGGATACATGACATCAGGAGGGCAGCCCTGCCTACCCTGTTGAGGGTATCCTTCCTGAGTTCGAGTCCCGCCCTGAGCAATATGACGATGAGCGCAACCATTCTGAGGTCCGCCGACACCTTGAGGAGTTCAGGCCTGATGATATTGAAAACGTAGGGTCCAAACAGAACGCCGATCAGCAACATTCCCAGAAGACCGGGCAGCTTTATCTTCTGGAAAAGATAATTCGAGAAGAGACCGAGAAGCACAATGACCGCAATACTGAAAGCCACACACCCTCCTCAACAAAAAACCCCTACTCTGCCTGCAATGCTCCGGGATGCCATGCTTGTGCAGCCTGCTCCCGGCCCTCTGCTGGCTGAGTAGGGGTCATCATTTCCGCGGGAACGGAACGGTTCAAGGCGAACCCCATCGCCGATGTTTATTATGGTATCGGGGAAATGTGGTTGTCAATCAAAATCCTTCCGGATCCCGTAGCGGTCAAAGCAAAAGGCAGGCCTTGAATCAGGCCTGCCTTTTGCTCAAGAATGGAGGTGAATATATTTTTACTGTTTGTGATTGTATGATAAAACAAAGATTTGAAGAAATTATGAAGAGAATACGAAAAATGTATGAAGAATACCGTTCAAACTAATACACCATCTGTCCGGTGAGAAACTTGTGCGCCCTCTCATCCCTGGGCTGTTCGAAGAACTGCGGGGCGTCTCCCTGGTCGATCATTGTCCCTTCATAGAGAAAAAATACGGTATCGGCAAGCCGTTGCGCCTGGAAGATATTATGGGTAACCATGATAATCGTCATCGTCTCCTGCTCCTTCAGCCGGATGATCATATCCTCAATGACCCTGGTATTGTAAGGGTCAAGCGAGGCAGTGGGCTCGTCGAGGAAGAGTATCTCAGGGTGAAAAACCAGTGCTCTCGCTATCCCGAGCCTCTGACTCTCCCCGCTGGAAAGCTCAAGGGCGTTCATCTTTACCTTGTGGCTCAGACCGACAAATTCCAGCACATTCGCCACCTTCCGTTCAATCTCTTCTTTCTTCATCCCGCGAATTTTTAAACCGTAGGCGACGTTATGAAAAACGGACGTATTGAATATCCCGATTTTCGGCAGGACAAGGCTGATCTGCCGTCTGAGCAGGATATCCTGCGGTATTGTGCCGGTTCCGGAGGAATATTCTACCTCACCGCTGTCCGGTTTTTCGAGAAGCGCACAGACTCTGAGGAGTGTGGACTTCCCGCTTCCGTTGGGCCCCATGAGGATATACATCCCGGGCTTCCTGCAGGAGAAGGAACAGTCCCTGAGGATTTGACTGCCGTTATAGCTCTTGTTGAGTTTTGTGATGGATAAGTTCATGTTCAATTCCCCGCCTGGAGCAGTCCTTTTTTCTGTATGACGTAAAGGACAATATTGATCATGAAAGAGATGATCAGAAGGATAATCCCCAGGGCAAGGGCCAGTTCGAAATTGCCCTTGTCTGTTTCGAGCGCTATCGTCGTAGTCATAACCCGGGTATAGTTCGCGATGTTTCCGCCAACGATCAGGATTGCCCCCACCTCTGCCATCACCCTGCCGAACCCTGCAATTACAGCCGACATGATTCCATAGCGTGCTTCCTTGATAATGGTTACCGAAGCCTGGAACGATGTCGCCCCAAGAGTCAGTGCAGCCTGCTTCACGATAGGATCGATTTTAATAATCGCCGAATGAGAGAGCGCAGTGATAATCGGCAGCGCAAGGATTACCTGTGCGATAACCATTGCAGACGGCGTATAGAGCAGTCCGAGAAAACCGAGTGGACCGCTCCGGGACAGGAAGAGGTACACGAACAAACCTACCACCACAGGAGGCAATCCCATAAAGGTGTTGAGAAGACTGATGACAAATCCTCTCCCCGGAAATCTTCGGAACCCGATCAGGGTGCCTGCGGGAAGACCCGCGAGTGTCGAAATCAAGAGCGCCAGACCTGAAACTTTCAGGGAAAGGATAATAATCCCGAGCAGCTCGGTGTCAAAGGTCGCAATCAGGAAAAGCGCTTTCCTGAAACCTTCCAGAAGAGAATTCATGGCCTTATTTTACCTGAATCAGTGACTTCTCAGGTACACTCTGTTGCGGCAGCAGCATATTTGAAACCGGTATTTGACAGATTCATTGTTCTTCGATAATTTTGAACAGATATGCTAAAAAAGGAGGGAAAGGACTTACTATGATTCCCTCTCCCCCCGTGGGAGAGGGCAAGGGTGAAGGGGATTATCTCTCTGTCCATCATTATGGAATTGTGAATAAGCTATTTCGCATTCGGGGTGAAGAGCTGATTCCCGTTTTTATCCTTGAACGACCCTACCGTTTGTTGTCCTTCCTTTGAGATGATCCATTCGATAAACTCCATGGCCTGTTTATATTTCACGTGCTTATGCTTTTCGGGATTGACGGCCATAACCCCATATTGATTGAAGAGGACCGGATCACCCTCAAGGACAACCGACATTTCGAGCCGGTCCTCATCCTTCGTTGCAAGCCACGTACCCCTGTCGGTCAGGGTATAGGCCCTTTTTTCATTTGCGATCCGCTGGGTCTTCTCCATCCCCTGGCCCACCTCAAGATACCACGTTTGCACCTTTGGATCGATGCCTGACGTCTTCCATAAGGCAAGTTCTTTTGTATGGGTGCCTGATTTGTCGCCTCTTGAAACAAAAGGCCGTCCATTCTCCGCAATCTTACGGAAAGCGTCAACCGCTGACTTCGACCCCTTTATTGCCGCAGAGTCGTCAGGCGGCCCGATGATGAGAAAATCGTTATACATGACGTCATGACGGTTCACGAAAAATCCTTCCTCCACCGCCTTCAGCTCCTGTTCCTTCGCATGGACAAGAACAAGGTCCGCATCTCCCCGTTTCCCGATCTCGATAGCAGCACCGGTTCCCACTGCGACAACATCGACCTTGATCCCGGTTTTCTTCTCGAATATCGGCAGAATATAGTCCAGCAACCCCGAATTCTGGGTGCTTGTTGTCGATGCGCACAGGATCCGCGTCTCAGCAGAAGCGGATGAGCAGATGAGAAAGGTTAAAAATAGTATTCCGGCGAAAATTCGTGTATGGTTCATAGCACACCCCTATTTCCTTTTTTATTCGTACACATTACAGACGGGACGGCATCCGGATAGAACAGGTTCACCCCGTGCCTCTTGTAATCCGCGATAATCTTCTGCCCTTCCGGTGAGGTTACAAAGGCAATAAAGTCCATGGCCTCACGGTATTTCACCTGCGGGAACCTGTCCGGGTTCACTGCAATGACACTGTAAAAGTTCTTTAACATTTTGTCTTCCCTGAAAAGAATCTTCAATCCTATCTTCTGTGCAAGATTCAGAAAAGTTCCCCTGTCAGTCAGCGCGTATGCCTTCTTCTGATCGGCGAGCATGAGCGTTTCCCTCATATTGGTGCCAGCCTCAAAATACCAGCCTTTCCCTTTCGGATTGATGCCGGCGTCATCCCAGATGTCGAGTTCCCTGATATTGGTGCCGGAATCATCACCCCGTGACACAAACGCAATTCCTTTTTCAGCAATCTCCTCAAAGGAATCAATTGCCGTTTTACAGGACTTGAGCTTCGCGGGGTCATTTCCGGGCCCAACGATGACAAAATCATTATGCATGACCGCTCTTCTGTTGACTCCGTATCCCTCCGCAATAAATTTCTCTTCGCGAAAAGGATCGTGGACGAAAAGCATGTCGGCCTCACCCTTCTTTGCTGTCCTGATTGCCTTTCCTGTGCCCACTGCGATAATTTCTGCCTTGATCTTATACAGGGTCTTTTTCTCGTAGGCAGGGATGAGGATATCAAGAAGCCCTGAATTCTGCGTGCTCGTGGTTGATGCAATGACAAGCTTTGTTTTTTCTTTTGCCATGGTTTCTCCTCATTCTTTCAGAACACTAATTTCTTCTGTTTAAAGCTGACCCCGGTTGTGCATCAGCAAAATAACCTCTATCTTCTCAACCGCCTTTATCCATCTGTCCGCCGCGAGGTCATCAGGCAGGATCGCGATAAATTTGCCGTTCTTCTTCAGCGGCTGATCGTCGGCCCTGTCGGAGATGATGATATTCCTGCCGTATGGGGCAAGCAGAAGTTCGCCGTAAGTTATGAGGGAGCGGTAGCCATCAGGCGCTGATATCAGGAATACGGTATTCAGGTCGGGAGCTATCCCTGCTTTTTGCATTATTTCTATCAGCGGTGCCCCTCCAAAATGTATCATTCCGTGATATCCTTTTCCGTCACCAATCTGTTTGGTAAGGATATTAAGCTGTGGATATGAAGCGATATCGGTAATGTTCAGTGTCTCCTTGACTGCTCCGGTGACACTGAATCCCGGAGAATAAAGATTCTGCATTTTCTGGGCAGACAGCTTTGGATGGAGGTCAATCACCTCTATCGCATTGATATCTTCAAGAGAACGGTCTGTATAGAAATCGTTTGCCACCACGAGTTTGGGAAGCCCTACGGTCCGCTTGAGAGGATCGAACCACTTTTTGAAAACTTCGGGGGTATGGCACCCTGAACACTCATGATGGGGCATAATTGGAACGGCATTGACCGCGATAATTATTTCTGCCGGATTGCGATAGTATATCTCACCCCATGAGAGAACCGTCTGTTTCCCCTCCTGATTCTTTACGATAACCGCGAGGTCAACAGGTTTCAAAAAATCGGATTCTTTTTTCTGTACTGCAGCGAGTTCCAGCAGTGTTCTGAGGGGAACGCCGTGGTAGGAAAATGCCCCATGAAAATTCCTGTCTGTGGTTACCTCGTTCAGTCTGACACTCACCGATTCAAACCGTCGGAGGTCGTCCATGGTCAGATTGAGAGGCTGCTTCACGGTCCCTGAAATACTGAGTGATTTCTGAGAAAAGCTGAGCGCCGCTCCATACCACAAGAAAAGAATGCAGAGCGAACAGAACAGTGTTCCTGTTTTTTTCATGCTATCCCCCTTTTGCTTTGTTTATCTGCTCTGCCGATGAGCAGATAATACCACACCATGAGAAGAACTAAAACCGAAAACCCGGATACAATCAATGGCACTCCGGGATCGCGCTTAACGGAAAGTTTCATGTCCCGCGATGGAGTTTTTTTGTCCATACCGAGATGAAAAACAACTCCGTTCCAGGAAAATGGCTCAAGGAAGCTGACCTGCTTTACCGTTATTTGGCTCGCACGGAGGTTCATGGTCACTGCACATTGTTTCACGGACCCGCTGATAACGGCAGGTTCAGAATACCGATTACAATATTGACCGACTATCTCTCCTTGTATCGCTCCAGGCAATGAGAACCGTGCCCCCGGATACAGGGGGACTACCCTGTGCAATCCCGTTGTCATACTCAGGAAATGCCCGATAAGCATGATAAAAAAACACATATGGGCTATTGAAGGGGCAACTCTATGGAACAGCACAAAGGCTGTCATCTGCCTTCGCGTCTTCCAGAGAGTTGAGAGTCTCCTGATCACACATACGGCTGTGTTGATCCCAAGCAAAAAAAGGAGTCCCAGAAGCAGGATGAACCACCAGATAATCGGCAGGTTTTCCTGCCCATACGTGATGAACCATTCCTGCAAAAAGATCGTGTTGAGCGGTTTGAAAACCTGCGGGAAAAACCGTATTGCATAAGAGCCAACAGCCAGATCCAGAGAAATGATCAGAAGAAGCCAGAAGGTCAACCGGACACTCCCTGTGACTTTCCAGAGTTTCTCTATCACCTAACCGCCAATCCTGGGCATGCTCATTTCCCTGAGATGGTTTCCATAACTGAAGAGCAGCACGAAGAGAACTCCTGCAAGTGAAAACCACGCCCTCATTCTCCCCTCCATTGAAGAGAGAAACCGCATATGGAGATAGGCCGCATAGTAACACCAGAGAGCTGCTGACTGGAGATGCCGTTCGCTCCAGTTGAAAAGCGTTCCCCAGCCCTGATAGCACCAGATTGCCCCTGTTATCTGGGCAACACTGTAGGAAACAAAACCCCAGATGAGAAAGGATTCATACAGATCGTCTTCCATCCGGCCTTTCAGAAACAGGAAGGCAAACCATCCTCCGAGGAGAAAACATGTATGCCCCATAGCTTCGAAGATAAAGAAGAGAGGCGCAAAAATGGTCTGAGCAAGTGGCGAAGGGGGAACCACTCCTTTCGGATAGAGCAGGGCAAAAAGCAGAGCAGGGATAAGGAGATACTGTATACTGTAAGAGCTCCACGGTTCGTTCCTTGTTAATCTTAGACTTACGGCAAACAGTGCGAGGCACCAGGGGAGAAAAAAAACCCCCTCGACCAATGCCTGCGGAGTAAATATCCCTATGATCCAGCCGCGGGTTACCTGGCTGATCGTGTGTGATAGAAAAGCAACACAGAAAAGAATATCCGCCCAGTCGGTTTTTTTTAAAAAATAGAGGCCCAGGCTCCCTGCGTAGCCGATGCCCCCCAGATAAAGACTTGTGAATGATATCTCTGCAAAAGGCATCATTCACTATTACAGTTTTACCTTAAAACCGAAAGAGAAATTTCTTCCCAGTCCGGGGAACCCCCATTCAGACTCATAATCAGAGTCCAAGATATTGTTGACCGCAAGATAGGCTTCGTATCTCTTCAGGAAACTCTTGGTGATTCGTGTATTCACGATAAAATAATCCCCTGTCTGAATGGTATCCTGCGTTGGTCTTTGCGGCGTCGGAAGCTGATTATAGGAATCACTTACATAGATGCAGGTAACGTCCAAAGGAGTTAGAATATATGGAAGGGTATAGTTAATCCCCAGGTCAATCTTGTGCTCCGGTACGTACGTCACATGCTCTGTCACCCTGTCATCACTTCTGTCGCGACCCTCGTTATACGTATACCCTATTCTCAGCACAACGTCTTCGATCGGGTTGATCGTACCGCTCACTTCAAAACCTGCAAGACTGATTTTTGCATAGTTCCGGTAAATACCCTCTGTGCCGGGAGCGTCGCGGGAAATAAAGTCAGAGATATCATAATAGAAAATTGCAAATTCGCCCGAGGCAAGAGAACCGAACGCCTGGGCTACACCCAGGGTATAATTTACGCTCTTTTCCGCAGTCAGTTCAGTATTTCCGCTCCTTGTCGAATAAAGTTGCGACAGGGTAGGGAAACGGACTTTACGCGCTACAGAGGCAAAGAGTTTGGTCGAGTCAGTGACTGTATAGGTTGCACCGATCATGGGATTGAATTCGTCCATGGCATCCGGCTCATCGAGGGCAATCTGTTCCAGAAAATCTCCCGTATCTCTGTCAGTAATATTCCGTTCTGCCTCTGTTACCCTGAACCAGTCATAACTGATTCCGGCAACGAGAGAAAGGTTTTTTATCTTGTTGAACTCGTTTTCAACACTCACCGAGCCTGTATAGGAGAAGTTCTCTGCAAAGGGCAGATAGCCGTCGTCCCGCTCTTCATGTGAGTCGCCACGATACTGCACACCTGCCCGGACAATATCCCATTGCACAGGCCGGTAGTCTGCTGTCAACGCCCCGCCTATCAGATAATCCTGATATCTGCTCACTGCAATTTTTTCTCTGTATGTCGCATCAGAATATGAGGCGTAATCATCGACGTGCCTGTGATAGAAGAGCTTTGCTTTCATTACCAACTCACTGGTAATCTTCTGCTGACCGCTCAGGTCGATACCCCAGTCATCGTACCGCGGAATTCTCACAAATCCTGAAAATGCCGGCCTGCTGGTAAAAACATTCTCTCCAACGGTGGAAGGAGGCACACTCTTTTCTTTTGCAATGTAGTGGAAATTGAGATAGTATTCCGCATCCTGGGAGGGTTCTATTCCCACCTTTGCCCAGAAACTGTCGGTCTTAAAATCAGAATTATTCCTGAAGCCGCCGTCTTCCAGGATTTCTTCGGTCGTTCCTCCCGGTCTTCTTGAAATAACGCCCGATTTCGGATCGAAATCATCGGACATCCTCCATCCGCCTGACTCCTGGTGGGCATAATTCAGCCAGTAGTTGAAGATACCGGTCTTCATGCCATGGGTAAGGGACAATTTGCTCGTCGCATATTCTCCCACCTCGATCAACGCCTCGGCAGTGGGTTTCTCAGTTGGTTTCTTGGTAATGATATTCACGACTCCGGCCAGGGCATTTGGGCCGTAGAGTACGGATGCCCCGCCTTTTGTTACTTCAATTTTTGCGATGTTGTCAACAGGTATCTGATTCAGGTCAAGCTTGCCGTACACTGATTCATAGTAGGGAACGCCGTCGATCAGGATCAGTGCCCTGCTTTGATTCAGCCCTCGGATTTGCACCCCTGGTTCATTTTTCCTGCCGGTCGAAACAACCACCCCGGGCACATACGTCAACGCCTCCGCAACAGTACGACTGTTTGTGGCCTTGATCTCCTGTTCAGTAATTTCGGTCGTAACGGCGACTTCCCTTACCGCAGGCAGTTGCTCAGCAGTTACATAAATCTCCCCCAGATCGAATACCGCATATCCGGAACTTTGTGACAGGATGACCTCTTCAGCATTTGCTGAAGAAAAAGCAATCAACGTCAATAACAAAGAAATGAGTCCAGAGATAATGCAGATTTTCTTGCTCATAAGCCCTCCTCGTATTAATTTTCACTGCTCCCCTTTGTTACCATACATCATTGTCTTTCCAATACTACAAGTCAAATGCATTCTTCTCATTCCCGGCATGAACGATTTTCATGTAACCGCTTTATTGACTCCCCTTCGGGAACCGCTTACAATACCCTCAATGGAAGACCATAAATTAAAAGCTTTTTGTCTGGTGCTTGAACTGAAGAGTTTCTCGAAGGCTGCCGAGGCTAAGTTCATGACCCAGTCCGCGATGAGCCACCTGATACGAAACATCGAGGACGAAATCGGGACAGCTCTTTTGATCAGAAAAGGGAAAACGATAATTCCTACCCGGGCCGGAAAGATATTCTATGCATACGCCACGACTATCCTGAGACAATACGAACAAATGGAAAACGACGTCTATTCTCTTCTGCACAGGGTAAAAGGTCCTCTCCGTATCGGGTCGTCTGCCACCGCGGCAACCTGTCTCCTTCCACAGGTTCTCTACAGTTTTGTAAAAACCTATCCTGAAGTTGAGACAGGGGTATCGGTCTTGAATTCAGAGGATATCCTTCATCGACTTTTTGAGGGACTCCTCGATATAGGGGTTATCGAAGGGAACATCGGAAACGAGTCCCTTTTCCCGACAGAGATTGCCGAGGATGAGATAGTGCTGATCTCAGCAGATGACAGTCAGCTTGCGAAGAAACATCCGGTGACCGCCCGGGACCTGCAAGAGCAGGCATTCATCATGCCTGAGGAAGGTTCCGGCATCAGAGAAGCAATGGATGAATTTTTGCATGCCCTTAAAATAAATCCGGAAAAACTCAGGATAACCATGACCATTGGAAACCCTGAACTGATTGTCCAGATGGTTCAGACCGGAATCGGAGTGGCCTTTGTTTCGAAGTGGTCAGTTTTCAGAGCCATAAAAGAAGGTTCAATCAGAGTCATCCCCCTTGCCGGGAAAAAACTCACCAGAAAATTTTCCCTGGTAAGCCTGGGGAAAGAACCCCAGTCGATGGTGGCAAGAACTTTTCGCGATTTCATAAAAGCGTTTCGCTTCTTCGCACCGTTCTAACCAGCCTCAGGAACCATCCACCACTCTTCCGTCGACCATCTTGAGGATTCTGTGACAGCGTTGCGCGAGATTCTCATTATGGGTAACGATTACAAAAGTTACGCCCTGTTCCCTGTTGAGGTCTGTGAATACCTGAAAAAGTTCCTCCCCGGTCACGGTGTCGAGGTTCCCGGTGGGTTCATCCGCCAGAACGACTTTGGGATGGAGCAGGAGCGCCCGGGCAACTGCGACGCGCTGCTGCTCTCCTCCTGAAAGCTCACCCGGTCTGTGCCGCGTTCTCCCGGATAATCCCATCCGTTCAAGGAGCTCCTCTGACTTTTTCTTCACTGCTTCATACGTTACTCCTCCGCCTCCCGCCAGCCCGATAAGACCAGGCATCATGATATTTTCAAGAGCAGTAAATTCAGGGAGGAGGTGGTGAAACTGGAACACAAACCCTATGGTCCTGTTCCTGAATGCCGCAAGGGCATATCGGTCCAGGGAGAAGATATCAGTATTCTCATAGAAGACGCGTCCTGAAGTCGGGCTGTCAAGCGCCCCGAGGACATGGAGGAGCGTGCTTTTCCCGACACCTGAAGCGCCGACAATGCCGACCATTTCCCCTTTATGGACGGCAAGCTCGATCTCTTCGAGCACCCTGAGTTCACCCGCATCGGTTATGAAGGATTTGTTCAGGTCTTTTGTCTCAATGAAGGCATTCACCTTACTGTTCTTTCTTTGAACCGGTGATATCCTTGATCGTATCGCCTGTTTTTCTCAGTCCCTCGGAAACTTTTTTCGTTGCATGCTCTATATCATCAGTCTTTTCTTTTATCCTGTCGGCTTCTTTTGCAACATCTTCACTCTTCTTATGGATGACTTCTCCCGCCTTTTCCGATTGTTTCCCGAACCAGCGGAAGGGTTTGCCTCCCTGCCACAGGGAAAGCACAAAAAACAGCAACACCGCAAGGAGTATCAGGCCAGTAAGTTTGAATATTCCTTTAATCATTCTTTTCTCCTCCCCTACTCATACCTCAAAGGCTCCACAGGATTGAGCCGTGCCGCCTGCCATGCGGGATAGATCGTTGCGAGGAAGCTGATAATAAGTGCGGAAAGCGATACGGTCATGAAATCAGAGAAATTCATCTTTACCGGCAGATGGCTCAGGTAATAGACATCTGCGGGAAGTTTGATGATCTGGTACGTATTGAGGATATAACTGAGGAGATACCCGCCCGCCACCCCGAGTATCGTCCCGACCAGGCCTATGACCAGCCCCTGAAGCATGAAGATAGCCATAATCCCTCTGTCCGTTGCACCCATTGCCTTGAGTATTGCTATCTCCCGTTTTTTCTCGATGACGTTCATGATCAGGTTGCTTACGATATTGAATGAAGCAACGAGGATAATAAGGATGAGGATGACAAACATTGCGAATTTTTCCAGTTTCAGTGCAGAGAAGAGATTCTTGTTCATCTGCATCCAGTCCCGCACATGGAGCGGGAAAGAATATTTGTCCTCTAATTGCTCTCTCACCGTGGCAGCGGTATAAATGTCGTCCAGTTTCAGCTGAATGCCAGTCACTTCATCCTTCATGTCGAAAAAATCCTGTGCCGCACTCAAATTGGTAAGGACAAGGTTCGAGTCATATTCGAACATGCCGACTTCGAAAATGCCCACGACCTTGAATTGCCGTATTTTCGGGAGCATGCCGAGCGGACCTATCTTCCCGACCGGAGACAATACATTGATGACATCTCCCTGAAATACGCCGAGACTGCCCGACATTTCCCTTCCGATAATGATCCCCGGCATATCGCCCTCTGTGCTCAGGTTTTCAATGCTTCCTTCTTTCATATGGCGTGTCAACTCAGTCGTATGGACTTCCGTCTCCGGGGCTATTCCCCTGAGAAATACGCCGTGGGCGCGTTTCCCTGAAGATACCATGACCTGTCCAAGCACAAACGGAGAAGAGGACACGATATCTTTTTCCCCCTCAAGACGATCCATCACTTCGCGGTAGTCCGGGATGGAGCCCTGGTAACTGAGTATGACAACATGCGCATTCACTCCGAGTATCTTCTTCTGAAGGTCCTCGTGAAACCCGCTCATCACGGACAGGACGACGAGGAGCGCCATGACCCCTACTGCGACACCCCCGACAGATATCAGGCTATTGACAGAAATGCCCTTGTGCTTTTTCTTCGACCTCAGATACCGGAGGGCGATAAAGAATTGATAGGGAAGGTTCATGCGTGAAGTATCAATTTAAATTTATCGTTGATCATTTACATCGATCGTTCTACATTTTGCATTGATTTTTCTATTGCTCCGGTTTCAGCTGCGGGAACAGAATGACGTCCCTGATAGAAGGCGAATCGGTAAGGAGCATTACCAGCCGGTCTATCCCGATCCCTTCCCCTGCCGCAGGAGGCATGCCGTATTCAAGGGCTCTCACAAAGTCTTCATCCATGGCATGGGCTTCTTCATCTCCCTGTTTCTTTGCTTCCACCTGTTCCATGAACCGCTGCTTCTGCTCCAGGGGATCATTCAGTTCAGAAAAAGCGTTTGCGATCTCCCTCGAAGCAATAAAGAGTTCGAACCTTTCCGTGAGTCCCGGGTTGTCAGGTTTCCGCTTTGCGAGCGGAGAAAGTTCCACAGGATGGTCAATAATGAACGTGGGCTGCACCAGCAGGGGCTCAACCTTTTCCTTGAATATTTCGTCAAGAAGCCTTCCGAGAGACACAGTGTCCTGGACCTCGATATTCTGTGACTTTGCCCACTCTTTTGCCTTTGCGGGATCGGTAAAAATTTCCCGGGGAACTCCCTGATGCAGGAGCGCATCAAGCATGGTGATTTTTGGCCAGGGCGGGGTGAAATCGATCACCGTGTCCCCGAAGGGAACCTTCAGGGTACCGAGCGTTTTTTGCGCAACAAAAGGAATGAGTTCTTCCGTCAGGGACATCAGAAACCGGTAATCCCGGTAAGCGATATAGAATTCGAGCATCGAGAATTCGGGGTTATGTTTGACCGATATCCCTTCATTTCTGAAATTCCGGTTCAGCTCATAGACCCGTTCGTATCCGCCAACAAGCAATCTCTTTAGGTAAAGTTCGGGTGCGATCCTCAGGTAAAGGTCAACACCGAGGGAATTGTGGTGTGTCCGGAACGGCCGTGCGGTTGCGCCTCCCGGAATCGGCTGCATCATCGGGGTCTCCACCTCGATGAACCCCTTGGACTCGAGAAAATCCCTGATTGCCTTGACAATGGTACTCCGTAAGACAAAGGTCTTCCTCACTTCAGGGTTCACGATCAGGTCCACATACCGCTGACGGTACCGTGTCTCGATATCCTTTAGCCCATGCCATTTCTCCGGAAGCGGCCTCAGGGATTTGGCGAGCAGGACAAATTCAAGGACTTCAATGGTAAGTTCATCGGTCTTCGTCCGGAAGAGCTTCCCCTTCAGTCCGATTATGTCACCGATATCGGTTTTTTTCAGGAGCGCGAATTTCTCACCGAGGAGGTCTTTCCTGAAATATACCTGTATCTTCCCCGTGGTATCCTGGATATGGGCAAATGCCGCCTTGCCAAAGTCCCGCATGGCAACGATTCGTCCGGCAAGCGAACAGGGAACAGACTCGGCTTCGAGTGAATCCTTGGATCTGTCTCCGTATCTCCCCATGAGGTCTCCGGCATGGTCATCGGCAAAAAAGGAACTACCAAAGGGGTCTATTCCGGATCCACGCAGGTCATCAAGTTTTTTTATCCGCTGTGCGATAAGTTCGTTGATTTCTTCCATGGGTCATCGTTCTCCGGCAATACACTGAAATACCTGCTCAGATATGATACCACAAGAACCAGAAAACGAGGGATTCTTACAAACCGCTTTCTGCCTTCCTTTCGAGCAAGGTCATTCGTGAAGTCTCCCCTACCGCAATCAGGGTATCACCGGCTTCAATCACCGTCCGGAAAGTCGGATTGAATTTCATCTCGCCGTTCACCTGTTTTATCGCGACAATAATAATGCCAAGGTCTCTCCCGATCCCGCATTGATCGAGTGTCAGCCCCGCAAGCTTTGAGCCTTCCCGGATCGTGATCTCCTCCATCTGGAGATCGATGTTCCCGCTCCGGGTGGCGAACTCGATAAAATCTACCACAGCGGGTTTCAAGACCGTGTGCGCGATCCTAAGCCCCCCGATATGGTAAGGAGATACGACCCTGTCCGCGCCCGCCCTGAGCAGCTTCTGTTCGGCCCCTTCAATGCCGGCACGCGCCACGATGAAGAGGCCCGGACTCAGACCCCGCGCACTGAGCACGACATAGAGGTTTTCGGCGTCGGTCGGGAGTACGGATATAAGACACTTCGCCCGCTCAATCCCGACTCTTTTCAGGAGCTCATCATTCGTTGCATCTCCTTCGATTATCAGAATGTCTTCTTTTCCGTTCACAAGGTTCAGACTCTTTTCGATCACGACACAGGGGAACTTTTTATGGTGGAGTTCCCGGGCAATGATTTTCCCCATCCTTCCGTACCCGCAGATGATATAATGGTCTTTTAATAGCATCAATCTCTTTTCCAATCTCTTCCTCCCGTATATTTCATGCAGTTCACCCTCAATAAGAATCTTGGCTCCGATACCGAGTATATAAAACACTGCCCCTACTCCTCCGATCAGGAGGACGATCGTAAAGATCTGACCATTGCGGGAAAGCACATGGATCTCTCTGTATCCGACTGTCGTGAGGGTTATGATCGTCATATACAGGGAATCAAAAAAATTCCATTCCTCGACGATCATGTACCCGGCAGTGCCGAATGTAATAATGCAGACAATAAACAGCGAGGCAAGAATCAGTTTCCTTTTCAGTTTTTCCACACAACCCTATCCTTTTCCGAGTTACTCCCGGAACCTGCAGGAATATTCTACCACGTGTTCAGAATTTCTGGCTTACCCTTCACCATGGAGTAAAAAGTCCCCGGATATTCTTCATTTCTTCTGAAAAACCGGCAGCCCGACTGAGCCGGGAATCACTGTACGTGCTGATGTGCAGACCGCCGGGGGAATCTACAACCCTCACAGCACCGTCAGTGTCGGTTCTGTATACGGGAATGCCTTCAAGGGCAACGAGCATCTCCTGATGGGGATGACCGAAGGGGTTGCAGTGTCCGGCACTGATAACTGCCGCGGCAGGAGAAATAGCCCTGAAGAGCATTGCGTGTACAGAATTTCTGCTCCCATGATGCGGTACCTTGAGCAGATCGCTCCGGAGCCATGTGCCAAGCTGCAGGATATTCTCTTCAGCCTCCATCTCGATATCGCCGGCGAAGAAACATGCATGGTGAGCAGTAATTTTTATCACGAGCGAATCGTTGTTTTCCCCGGCATGAGGACTCCCCTCGGATGAATAATATTCAGGATAAGGATGAAGTACGTGTATCGCATAGCCTGCGCCTTCGATAACATCTCCCCGCTCCAGTGGCCGTTTCCTGATATGAGTATGATCTCCCGGAAGTTCCATCCTCCCGTTGTACCATATCTCCCCGATCTCTGTTCTCTCTTGAATATAGCCGAGTCCTCCGCTATGATCAGGATGGACGTGGGTCAGGACCAGTGCATCAACTCTTCTTTTCCCCCGGTACCTGAGATAGGACACTATCTCTCTTCCGCTCTTCCCGGTGTCTATCACAATCGTTTTTCCGTCCGGCAGCTCAAGAACCGAAGAATCTCCCTGTCCCACATCGAGGAACGTGATCTTCAGTGCATCCTTTGCACTGAATACTGCTACCCCATAGATCAGGAAAGGGATAACGAGGAGGACGAGCAGGGACCTTCTCCTGCTGAAGATAAGAAGCAGAGCCAACCCTGCATAAAAGATAAGGAGGAGGATTGGCGGGAAAGCAGGCACCGGGATGTCTGCGTACCGTATCTGTGCGGAGAGTTTTATCAGGGAAAGCACGAATCCGGTGACTGGAGCGAGGAACGGTGCAAAGATGAAATCCCCGCTTACCGGGAAAAGAAACGCCGAAAAAACTGAGAGAGGTATAATGAGAAAACCGATCAGCGGCGCTATGAGGAGATTCGTTATCGGGGCGATGATCGAGAAATAGTGGAAATGGTACGCCACGAGCGGTGCAGTCCCGATTGATGCTGCGAGGCTTACCTTGAAAGCTTTCTTGAGAGAACATACCAGGGACTTTTCCTTTTCTTCTCCCTGCCCGCCTGCCTTCATGGAAAATCCGATACAGAATACCGCAATAAATGATAGCTGGAATGAAAGGCTGAAGAAGGTTTCAGGGTTCCAGATAACAAGGACCACCGCTGCAAAAATCAGGGCAACAAGCCAGGAATTTCTTCTCCCAATGATCAGCCCCAGAAGGAAAAAAGTGATCATTATGAAGGACCTCGTTGCAGGGATGCCGGCTCCCGAGATTCCGAGATAGGCGAGGACGAAAGGGAAGCAGAGAACCGCGGCACACTGGGAAGGGGTAAGGAAAAGGGTTACCCTTTGCAGTATCCTGTAAGGCAGCAGAGCAATAATCATGCGGAAAAGGCTGAACAGAAGAACAGAAAACAGGCCGAAGTGGCTGCCGGAAATGCTCAGGATATGGGTAAGTCCGCTCGCATTGAATGCCTCCCTGATAGGGTCAGACACATATCCCTGCTCTCCTGTAGTAATCGAGACAAGAAAAGACCCGGTATCCCTGTCGAACCTTGTTGTCAGGTATTCATTGATGCGGTGACGCACTTCATGAATCTGCGCATAAGAAGGCCTCTTTGTCGCTCCTTGTCCTGAGATCCCCGCAAGATAGGCGATCACCGGCTGTTCCCCGTATCCACCCGGGTTCCGGTGCGCTCTGTTCCCGGACAACCGGATTTCAGCAAGATATTCCCGGTAGGGTTCTAATCCTTCACCCGAAAGCATCATGATTTCCCTGCCCCTGAGCGCGGAAACCTGTTCACCGGTGCGCTTATTCTCTGCACGCTCTACAAAAAAATTCTGTCTGATATGCCCTCCTTTTGTTTTTACGGGGAACGTAGTGAATATTCCCTGCACTGCATACCGGTCTTTGCTGCAGGGCAGTTCAGCGGGAGGGCCGCCGCATCGGACAAATGCATAGACAATACCGGTGATCAGAAAAGGTAAGACAAGATACCTTCTTTGTCTGAAGAGCACAAAAAGAATAAGGGAAAAAACAGAAGAGGTCGCATAAGGGAAATATGCAAACAGGGAGAACAGCAGGACACCGGCAAGGAATGCGAGGAAGCCATGCATATCAGGTCATTTTCGCTTTAATAACCTCCGCAATAGTACTCCCGAGTTTTTTTATGAGTTTCAGATCCGGGCCTTCAAGCATAACTCTTATTTTTGGCTCTGTTCCGGAAGGTCTGACGAGTATCCGGCCCATCCCCTGCAGTTTAGCCTCCGCCTCTTTGATTTTCTTCACCACTTCAGGGACGGCTGAAATCTCTCGCTTCTGCGCTACAGGGACATTGATCAGGATCTGGGGGAACAGCCTGATCGCGGCTGCAAGGGCCGAAAGGGTCATATCCCTCTTTTTCATAAGGGAAAGGACCTGGAGTGCGGTAATCGGTCCATCGCCCGTCGTATTGTGGTCAAGGAAAATAATATGCCCGGACTGTTCGCCGCCGAGGTTGTATCCTCCCTCTATCATCTTTTCTGCTACATACCTGTCTCCGACCTTCGTCCTTATGAGCCGGACACCAATTTTTTCAAGATATTTTTCCAGTCCGATATTGCTCATTACTGTGGCCACCACAGTATTTTTCTTCAGCACTCTCTGCCGTTTCATTTCATCGGCCCACATCCCCATGATCCTGTCACCGTCCACAATATGGCCTTTTTCGTCGCAGAAGACTGTCCTGTCGGCGTCTCCATCGTGTGCGATCCCGGCATGGGCTTTGTGGGTCTTTACAGCCTTCCGCAGAGTTTCTATATGGAGCGCACCACATCCTGCGTTGATATTTACCCCATCAGGCCTGTCATGGACCGAGATTACCTCAGCCCCCAGTTCCCGGAAAAGCCACGGCGTAGTCTTGTACGCCGCACCGTTTGCGCTGTCGATGACAACCTTGATCCCTTCCAACGTCATCCCTTTCGGTATGGTCGATTTGATATATTCTATATATCTGCCGGTCGCGTCATCGAGACGATATGCCTTGCCGATCTCATTGCCACGCACCCGTTTCCCGGATAGTCCTTCATCGCGGACCAGTCCTTCGATCCTCTTTTCGATTTCGTCAGGGAGTTTAAACCCCTTTGAGGAGAATAACTTGATTCCGTTGTCCTCAAAGGGGTTGTGCGATGCAGAGATCACAATTCCCGCGTCAAGCCGCAGGGTACGGGTAAGAAACGCGATCCCGGGGGTCGGGAGAGGTCCTACGAGCGTAACACTCATCCCCATCGAACATATTCCTGACGTAAGAGCGCTCTCGATCATGTACCCCGACAACCGGGTGTCCTTTCCGATCAGGATCATATTCCTTCCGCAGGTGTGCCTGAGAAGGTATGCCATCGCCATACCCACCCGCAATACTATTTCAGGGGTCATCGGATATTTATTCACCGTCCCCCGTATTCCGTCTGTCCCGAAGAGCATCATGATCCTTTCGGTTCTATCGTAACCCTCAGTTCAACCATATCATTCTTTGCCCGTATCCTTTTCCCTGTCAGGTCGAGCCTTACCGACTGGGTTATTGTCTCATTGATGCCGGTAATATCCAGGGGTTCCGTTTTGATCACATTAACCCGTGAGGTCTCCGACTGTATCCCCTCTATCACCACTGTCTGGGGTTCCACCGCAATGGATTTTACTCCATATCCCCGGGCAGGCTGGCCTACTAATACGGGAATCACCCTCACGACCCTGGTCTTCATCTCCTCAAAGGTCACCCGTACGCTTGACGGATTAATGTTCGCCACGGTTACCGTATTGGGAAGAATGACGTCACTCCTGCTTATGTAGTAAACACCCTCACCTTTTTTTGCCTTGCTGAGGTCAACCGAAACCCTGATATCGTTCGACTTGATAAACTGCATGAACCGCTCTTGTCCGCGGATACTCAGTTCAATAGTCTTGGTAGAAGTATTCACCATCTCAAGCCCTGCCGGGATATTCTTGAATTCAACAGGAACATTGAGGGACATCTCCGACTGTCCGCGCGAAGTTACGAAAAGCCATAAGAATACAGCAAGGAGCACCGCAACAATTTTCAGCCCGAAATTATGGAACAGCCATGTCTTCATTTCTTGCCTTTTGTTGTGAAGAGGTCTGTAAGAACTTCCCTGAGAGTACCCATATCGAGTGGTGTATCCATTTTCCCCCTGATCGCCATAGAAATCTGTCCGGTCTCTTCCGAGACGATTATGACTACGGCATCGGTCTCCTCTGAGAGACCCAAACCCGCACGGTGCCGGGTCCCCATTGATTTGCTGAGGTCCGAACTCGTGGCTATCGGCAGAAAACAGCCTGCGGCCAGGATCCGGTTCCCCCTGATAATAACGGCACCGTCATGGATGGGCGAAGTCGGGTGGAAGATGCTCAACAGCACTTCCTTCGACACCCGTGCATCAAGGCGCGTACCGATCTCGATAAAGTCTCCGAGACTCGTTTCGCGTTCTATCGCGATGATGGCACCGATCTTTCTGTTTGCAAGTGCGACTGTTGCCCTCACAATTTCATCGAGGGATTTGAGCTCTTCCGCGCTCGTGAGGGTTTTCAGAAACCGCGTTTCTCCCATCTGTGCGAGCGCTCTCCGGATTTCGGGCTGGAACAGGATAATGATCGCGATAACGATCTGCCCCCAGAAACTCTGAATAAGCCAGTCAACCGTATAGAGTCCGAAATACCGGGTGATGAAGGAGGCCACGAGAAGAAGGCCGAGTCCTATGAGCATATGTGCTGCTTTGGTTCCCTTGATAATCAGGAGAAGGCGATACAGGATAAAGGACATGACTGTGATGTCCACCAGGTCCTGCCATCTGAGTTGCATGAGGAAATCAATCATCGCCGGATGTACTATCATACCATATAGAGCGGTTCCGCAAGCATTCGTTTGACAAAAAAATTATGATGCGGTATTGTAAGAAGACGAATCGCGGGGTGGAGCAGTCCGGTAGCTCGTCGGGCTCATAACCCGAAGGTCAGAGGTTCAAATCCTCTCCCCGCCACCAAGGAATAAAAATCAGGTTTTCCATAGAAAAGAGTCTGTCAGGAGAGTTGATTCCTGACAGACTCTTTTCTTATGTTCTGAAAAATACCTGTATCTTCTACAGGAACAGAGTACGGACTCTCACCCTCAGGTAAATATCCCCTGACTCTCCGCCATGAATTCCATCCCCTCCCATGCCAGTGAGCTACATCCATGGATATACTTCTGGGTAAAACATAAGTTCCTGTTTATACCCCTATCGAAAACATTGCCTCAAGGTCATGCCGGGAATACGCCTTAAAAGCGAGCATGGTCTCGGTTGCAAGAATTGATTTTATTTCCACCAGATTCTTTGTGACGAGATCTGCCAATGCTTCATTGGTCTGGACTCTGACCAGCGCGATTAAATCGTAGTTTCCGCTCACGGAATAGACTTCCGATATGCCGGGTATTGCAGCCAATTGTTCAGCCGTTTCATTTATCTTTGACCGCTCAACGTTCATAAGGATTATCGAGGTAACCATACTCATCTCCTTTCCCATTTCGTTCAACAGACGATGCTTCTCTGCCAGACTATGTTTCACGGGGAGAAGGCTGAAATCTCCTGTCGGATTTCGCCTGTCCGAACCTTTTTGTTTTCCTGGCAAGCCAGCCTATGCGTTTTGTCCGGAATGCATCAATAGCAGGGATATAGGGTTTTATATCCAGCAAGGGAGTCCTGTTCATAATATCTACGTTCTCAATATGGAGTACTCTGCCTTCCACTCTCCTGAGTCTCACCACCGATATTCCTATAGGATTGGGACGTTTTGGCGCCCTTGTCGCAAACACGCCATGTTCCGTATCGTCCAGAAAGGGCTTGACAAGCAGATCGCATTTTTTCGAATGGTGGAAATGATAAATCAAAATAATATGTGAAAACCCTGTGATATCCCTGAGTCCCTGGGTAAAAGACGGCTTTATAATGATCCTGCCCTTGACGCCTATGCCCCCCTTCGTCTGTATCGGCATATCATGCAGGTCCCTGAAAGGTGTATAAATTGTTCCGATTGGTTCGTAGGCTACTGGTTTCATGGTTCCCTCCGGGTTGCAGGGTCATGATCTGTCCATGTCTCCTCAAAGATACTATACATTATAATCCTTTTTGATTTCCTGCACGAATGTGTTGCTGTCGCAGTGCATATTCCCGGGTTTTGCCGGAAAACGTCACAGAAATACCGGAGAGGGCTGGTCTTATTCCCCCAGTCCGGCAAATCTGCTACAATGAGGGAGTATTCGCAAATATCCTCTCCATACTTAAGGGAGATTCTGCTATGCTTACACTGAGATGCACCGGATACTGGAAAAACTCTGGCGATAGGAAAAAATTGGAAAGGGAGACATGCTGCGATTCCACAAGGGAAGAGCAGAGAAGCCTAAAATGAGACACGGAGAACACATCCGCATACCATGAAGGACAGAAGGCAATACCAGAGATTCATCGCCGATGTGCTTGATATCCAGGGCAGAAGCCTGTTTGCCAGGGCTGTACGGATAATCGATATGAGCATCGGTGGTGCCCTGCTCCATACCCGCGCAAAACTGAACAAGGGGAAGCACTGTATCCTGCGGACAAGAGAAGAGGGAAAGGTCCTCGATCTGAAAAGCGTTGTGATATGGTCTGCGCCGGACAAACATCCGGACCATGCAGGCGGAAATCCGGCCTCCCTCTACAAAACCGGCCTGAAGTTCACCGATGTTTCCCGGGAAACCGCAAAAGAGGTCATCCGTTTTATTGAAAAACATGCACAGATGGCTGACGGGTATAGCTTTCAAACCAAACTCAGCGGCCTCAGGATGAATGTCAGGGTTCAGATCCAGTCCCCTGCAAAAATACTGCTGATTTTCCATGAAGGGTTCAGGATAAAAAATCTCAGCCTCGGCGGAATGCTTACAGAAAGTGAAGAACCACTGGATGTGGGGGAAACATTGTCTTTAAAGATATTCCGTTCCCGGTATAAGACCATACACGTTACAGGGAAAGTCACCTCGTGCATTGAGGGGACAGAGGGAATAAGTCCCCACTATAATATAGGGATAGCATTCGAAAGAATATCCGACACAGACAGAGAACTCCTCAGAGAGCTTGTATGCCTGCTTGAAACCATGTGCTGTATCGCCCCAAGTAATTGCGAATCAGAAGGTTGACCCGTATAAAGAGAGGCTAGCCCCCGCCATATGGGAAGTTTTCAGCCGATTTTTTCTTAATTGGCATTGACACAGTAATTCAATATAAGTTATATTATTTAGATTTGACATAACTGCCGGATATTCTTGCCGATATCTTCCAAGCAATTACCCAAAATGAAAATACAGGAACACATAGGATTGATCTTCATGTACCTACTGGTTGCAGTGGTCATAGTCTGCCTCGTACACGTCAGAACAACCACGACTGCTTTGGCTGATTCCACAAGCTCCAACAAAAAAATAGGAATATTTACAGCCTACACCGCAGATGATGCCCAGACTGACAGCACCCCCACGATAACTGCAAGTAATCAGAGAGTACAGTCAGGATTTATTGCGAACAATTGCCTGCCTTTCGGAACGAAAATAAAGGTGAATGGCACAATCTATGAAGTGCAGGACCGGATGCATAACCGCTACGGCTGTGACAAGTTCGATATTTACATGATCGACTACTCTGATGCAGTCAATTTCGGAATCCGGCCCCTGCACTACGAGATCATCTGACCTCCGGGGCTTTGTGAGCACGTCCGGAGCTCCGGGGCATCAGTCTTTGATGATCGAATATGCCCTGAACTCCTGTACCATCTCTTCGAATTGTTCAGGGTGTTTTTCATGGATCAGGACGAGAACGTCATAGAGGTCCATGTGGCGGTCAATGTCCAACGGGGAAAAATATTTTGTAAAAATATCATCGAATATTTTCCCCTTGCCCTTCTCAAAATAGAGGTCCTCAAAAGCATGGAAAATTTTCAGAGGCATATTGACAGGTTCGTTCATTTGACTCCTTTCCCCGGGTTTCAGACATACATTTATTATATCAGACATTTCCCCCAAAGCGTTTCCGGGGTGAGGCTTGCCGGGTTCGGGATTATTGCATAAATTCCCGTAAAGCAGGGGGCTCTTTCCTGGAATGGTTTCAGTCCGGCCCTTTCTTCTTTTCCTGGAACCAGTACACAATGCCAACCAAGACAGCGACAACCGTCACGGCGAGGGTGATATAAAATATGAACTCTACCACGCGAACCTTCTCACGACAAGCATACCTCCAGGAAGCAGAACGATCAAGCACGGGGCATGAGAAAAAACAAAGGGACACCGTGTTGCCGTGTCCCTTTGTTCTGTCTTTACCCTGTGAGAAGTAATTATTTTACTGCGTCTTTAAACGCCTTGCCTGCTGAAAATTTGGGAACTTTTCTGGCAGGTATTTTGATTGCCGCTCCGGTCTGGGGATTCCTTCCGGTCCTTGCCTTCCTCTTGCCGGAGGAAAAAGTCCCGAAACCGACGAGCGCGACTTTCCCGCCTTTTTTGACGGTTTTCACTACTCCTTCAAGCAAGGAATCGAGGGCCTTTCCTGCAGCAGCCTTCGAGATACCTGCATCCTTTGCCATTTTGTCGATGAGATCAGCCTTTGTCATAAATGTACCCCCTCCTTATTAATCGTAATTGCTACGATTATAGCAATGAATGCATTTCTTTTCTACAAAATAATGACATAGGCAAAAATTTTTTTGGGCTCACCACGAAAGGATCACCGATTTCCCAAAGTTCCGGAAGTCTCCCCTGAAACAAGACCTCGTCCTTGCCAGCGGGATTTTCTATCTGAACCCGCATTCCATCCGGGAGATGGGAAACTCAGATTCAAAGCATACAGAGCAGGAGAGTCCCTGCCCTGGTTCGAGAAGTATGTCTTCGCATATCGGTTTTTTTGCGCTGGCGCTGCCATCCGCAAAAGTTGCGGTAACTTCAATGTCTTTGGATTTCAGAGCCTGCCAAAAGGTGTTCTGAACCCTGATATCGGCACACGGGTATGTCTCGGTTGTCAGTCTCATGGAAGGATATCCATAATACCAGTCTGTTACGATCACATCCTGCTGTTTTTCGAAGAACAGCATATCAAGAATCCGGCAGTCAGAGGCAAGAGCCTGGCTGACATACAGGCACAGGAAGACGGCAGAAAACCGGAGAGAATATCTGGCTGTCCGGAGCCATCTGGTATCTCCCTTCCCAGGGTTGCGCATCTCCACTCCTTTGAGAACATCAGCCAAATCATTTCCTCGTTTCGAACATAAGAAGATACGGCTGCGCCGGACGGCCTGACAGATCTTTGAAATTGCTGAATTTCTGGGTATTCAACCATATGATATAGGTGCGTCCCGGCTCTAACCGGACATCAAGAATACAGGTCTTCTTATCTTCCAGATACCGTGGTCCTCCCGTTATTTGAGGAAAATTTTCAGGGGCGATCTGCACCCAGGACCAACTCTTGTTCAACATCTCCCTGCTGAAGGTAACCCGGATTTCTGAGAGCAGAGGATCAACTCCTTCTGCGCCAGATTCAGGGACTGTACTGACAACAACGGGGGGACTTCCTTCAGGGCCGGACGAGACGAGATCGTTCGGAACAGGGAACAGAATAGTCAAACCTAGAAGAAGACTTACGAACAAAAATATTTTCATCAGGAATATCCTTTCAAGGGGAGCGCGTATGGATTTGTCTCTCCCGCCATCTATAGTACCATTGTCCGATTATAATCGTAACAGCCATCAACCAGATACCTGCGATGATGTCGATAACATAATGGTATCTGCAGTAGACGGCAGAAAATATCAGCGCAGTGACAATAGGGAGGTATATCCAGAAGAGCGCCCGCACGAATTTATGGGAGAGATACAGCACAGCAAGCGTTATTGCAGTATGACCGCTTGGAAAGGCGTCCCTTTTTATCCCTTCAAGTCTGTTGAGGAGGTTCATGAGAGGCTCTGCAACAAGTAATCCCTGCAGTTCAGTCGTCTGGAGCTGATCAAGATAAAACCGTGGCCCCAGGGCCGGGAAGAGGATATAGCCGAGATAAGAAAGATAGAAACAGAAGAGGATCAGGAAGAGCGATATATCGAATTCCTTCCTCTGGTTTCTGGCAAGGAGGATCGCCCCGAAGCTTATGGGAATGAAATAATAGCTTGAATAGGCTATCTGGAGAAGATCGGTAAGGAGGGGAGTCATATAGTTTTCAAGCATCACTGTGGGGTGGTTACCGAAGACCATATAGTCGATCCGTATGAGGAGCGGATCGATGTCCCGGGGGTTTACAAAGTGGACAATCCCCTCAAGGCTGTCGAAGACAAGGAGTACGCAGACTGTCGGGAATACCAGGTCATAGACAAAACCAATGGCCTTGCCCCGGTACTTGTTCCTGATGAGGACAAGCTGCACAAGGATAAGTGAGAGATAAAGCAGGATAAGCAACGGGGCTTCCTGAATAGCCTGATAAAAGAATACGGTCAATGCTGCAAGGAATACGAGAAAAACGATCGTGACAGTATCCGCAGGTCTTTGGAGAAGAAGTTTTCGAACCACGCCTCTCATCAGAGTTTCTGCAAAACCCTTCTCACCGCTTTTTCCCGTCTGGAGAGCTGCCGCGGATTTCCCTTTCTCGGATGACCGTGATATTCGTCGTCATATTCCTGATTACCAGGAAACAGCCGCATATGGCTGGCAACAGCATCGAGAAAAGTCTCTGCCGGCAGAGGGACCGAACCCATGGACCATGCGTAGTCAGCGATATCCCGGTCTGAAGTGACTACAATCCATTCGCGACGACGCGATGAGAGGATACGCTTTATAACTGCGTCCGCCTTGTCACCGATGCGGGAATAGAGAATCTTCACCCCGCCGCTTACCGATTGCTGTTCCTGAGCTGCCCCGGTCTTCCATCCGTCAAATACAACCGTAATATCATGCCCTTTCGCCTTCCTGTACCCTACAAGCATAGCAATAAGCGCATCTCTCTGCTTTTTCAGGTCGCGGTGTGCAATGCCGATAAGATTGTATCCGTCCAGAATAAGGGAAGAGATAGTACTCCTCCTGGAATCGTCAGAGTTGTTCTATGATATACCCTTTGCGTTTCAGCGATTCGATAATGCCCCGGTCTCCGACAAGATGACCCGCGCCGATAATCACAAAACAGGTATCGTTTTTCTTCAGATACATTTCGATCTTCGCTCTCATATTTCTGTTCCTCTGGTACATGAGCTTCTCATAGACAGAGGTCAACACGCCATTTCCTGAAGTGTTTTTCATCACCATGGACTCAAGAAGCTCGGTATCGCCCGTCTGCCAGGCCCGAAGCAGGGTATCGGCAGCGGCTTCGGCTTCATAGGCTTGCACATCTTTCAGGGTTTCCCGGAGGAACAACTCCTGTTCCCGGTCGGAGAACCCTGACAGGAGGTTGATCTGGTAGTCAAAGCTCTCGAGTTCTTCGATCATTTTTTTGCCTGACGCTTTCGAGGTGAAATACATCTCGATGCCATAATTCGGGTCAAAACCCAGTTTTGCAAGCTTGAACGAAGTAATCGTGAGGGCAAGGAACCATGGTTTCTGCCTTGCGAAGACCCAGAGGGGAATACCGAGGGTTTCATACTGTTTTTTCACGAGTGCGAAGGTTTCCGGGGACACATGTTTTTCGAGTGTATCACCGCCTGTATAGAAAGCGGCGTCAATCAGTTTCTGGAGATCGATCCGCGCGATATCGTTGATATTCGCTTCTACCACTACCACGTCAGAGGAATCAAACGCATCTTCGATCCTTCTGTTCAGGGGATATGCTTCTTTTTTCATGAAATGGAGAGATCCGAGGATGTAGACGGTGGTTGTTTCAGACTCGACCTTCCAAAGGAAATTCTTCTGGTCCTGTGAAAAACCACCTGGACTGCAGATCAGCAAGCAAAGGAGCAGGACCCCGCAAAATGATAGAATTCTTATCCTTTTCGTCATTATCTTCCTTTCTTGGTATGCCCATACAGTATATCAGAATGGCAATGCAGATGAGAATCGAGGGAGTATTAGGGTAGTGTTCGATTGCAGATTGCAGGTTCTTCAATTATCTTATTCAGGCTCAGTCCCACACTTCCTGCTATACCGTGATTTAGGTTTTTTCTGGAAAATCCATTATTTCCCTCTAGTGACAAAAATTGTCAACTTTCGTTAACAATATATGAAATATGGTTTTTTCTATAAAAGAATCTTCCAGACGCAATGAGAGCAGCTTCCTGTATTGATAGGTATTTTTTGGCACAAGGTATATTCTTTTCTGACAATTACTCAGGAGATAATATGTTGATTTTGCGATATTATTTTATAATACTGAGCGGCGTTCGGAATATCGCATGCATTGAGCTCCGGACGAGGCACCTCCTGCAGGCATCTTTCATTAATACAGGTATGCTATTTGCTTGTTTTTAGTGAATATAATTTAAAAATTTAGAGAAGTTAGAGTAAAATTTGTCTGATAAGGAATACACCATGAAAAAACTGTCAAGAAATATGGGGGAACCTATGCGGAGAATTACTATCAAGAAACATTTCCAAAATCAAGCATCAGTGCTGATTCTTACCGTCCTGTTTACCCAGCTTGTATTCATTGCTCCTGCTCTTGCCGGTTTCAACGACTGCGCGATTGACTGGAACAATTTCACCGGCGAGGATGGGTTTATTGCTGATTATACGTACAAGGGGCAGGCAATCAAGGACTATGAAGCCACCGGATCAGGTGACCCTACGCACGGACAGGCAAATGTCCCTCCCGCAGAAACCGACCTTGCCTCAGCAGCAACGAGTGATACAAACCCCGGGAATGAAACCACCCCATATTTTGGATATTACAATGGCGGGACACCCTATAATCCCCTCGACCCCTCAACGATGAATGACGACTACATTTTTTTCCGGATGCGTGTCTCAGGCGACCCCTCAACGAATAAGACTGACTTTACCTCCTACCACTGGAATGTCCTTTTTGATATCGACGCAGACGGCTACAAGGAATACTGGATAGATATTGACGGTGGTTATAACTCAACAAGCAAGGACTATGACCGCATTCAGATACTATACGACAACAGCAATAATCAGGTACTGGACCCTGATGCCCCGGGTGTCCGGATAGACTACTTCCGGGCTTATCATGCAGTTGACACAGCAAACTGTAGCGGTCTCGGGTATTCTCATACCCGGGTAAGTCCCGTTGGTGACGGTTCGGGTGATTACTGGATCGACGAACAGATCCCGATGACAGCCTTTAAGGACAGTAACGGCAATCAGCTCCTCTATCCCAATTCACCGGTCGCATTCGTATTCTCCACCGGCGCATCAAATCAGGATCCTCTCCAGAAAGACTGGATGATGGACCTGAACTGGATTTCTGACGCTGACCCGATAACCTTCGGAGACATCGTCCATCCGGATGGCACTCCGATTATCGAATTCACGAATAATACCATGGACTTTGTCAGCTTCTATACGGTCGGCAATGCAGTTTATGTCTATGTAAAAGACCCCCTTGCCAACGAGAACAGCTCTCAAATTGAAATTATGACGGTCACCGTTACCGATCCGGCAACAGGGGATGATGAAGTCATCATCCTGACAGAAACAGGGGAGAACACCGGGATATTCGTAAATGCGGGGGAAACTTCTGCACAGGTAACCACCAGAGAATGGACAGGAACCAATACGGACGGTGATGGATGGCTCGAAACAGTTTCCGGTAATAAAATCTACGTCTCCTACACCAACGAGAATCATATAACCTCCACCGATGAGGCTGATATTGTGGCTCCCTGTGAACCTTTTATCCAGTTCACCCGCGCAAACGGCCTTCCTTCAGAGAGTTTTGTTCTCACAAATAATACGTCCACAAGTGATAAGCTCTACGTCACGGTTACTCATTATGAAGCAAATACCAACGCTTCTACCATACAGACTATTACGGTAAATCTTACCGGCCATGACACTCAATCTCTTACCCTGACCGAAACAGGCATTAACACCGGGGTATTCAGAAACACAACTGGACTGAACACGTTAATCGAGATGCTTCCTGTCACTGCCCATGATAATCTCTGGGAGGATGTAGACGGGGGGGTGGTTGCCGCCACCTATACCTATCCGGCATACGGAGCATGTCCTGCCAGCCAGAAATCAACCTCTGCAAGCGTGTTCGTCACCCTTGACGGAGGGAGGGTCTATTTTACCGATGCAACCGGCCTCCAGGATCTCGAACTTTACGGACCGGGACAGAATGTATACATCAAGGTCATCGACTATAACAACTGCGGGACCATACCGGGGAATACCATTACCGTCACCGTGACAAACTCGAGTACCGGTGATTCTGATAATGTAACCTTGACAGAGACCGCCGCCGGTTCCTGTGTGTACCTGAACAGCGGGGATTCGCTCGTCACAAAAACTTTCGACGGAGCATTCGTTGCAAACGATAACGAACTCGAAATGGACGATGGTGCAATCCTTACGGTGACCTATATCGATGCAAGCGACGGTGACAGCGACCCGTCCAATGATGCGAAGACCGATACCGCAACCTATAACGCGCCTTCCATCGTAATCAACGAGGTTCTTTTCTATCCACAGATGGTTGAAGGTGCAGATTGCGTCATGGAATACGTCCAGCTCTATAATGCCACGCCTTCTCCTGTGGACGTAACCCATTACAGGATAACCGATGGCGATACGTTCACGTACACGATACCTCAATATTTCGGCAGCAACCTTATTCTCAACTCACAGGAAAAAATTTACGTCGCGCTCTATGACATCGTTCCGGCAGACAGATATGACGGAGCTAATGGAGCATATTATCTTTTTACTCAAGCCACAAAAAAATATTGCTCGAACGACCAGCAAATTTCCTGTTCCTCCGACTCTGACTGCCCTGGATATGCCTGTGTTACCTTTCCTTCCATTGAATTGAACGATCCACATGACTCGTATCCCTCAGATCAGATTCTGCTGTATGACAATTCAGGTGTGCTCATTGATTACGTGGGATGGAGTTCTACCATAAACCCGGACACTGATTTCCTCGGTGACGACTCTCCTGCGGTGACAAAACAGATCTGGCAGGACGATGCGTTCGTAAATGTCGCTTCCCTGTCGCCCGGCGAGGCGATCATGCGGTCACAGGACGGATATGACAGCAACTCGCCCAATGACTGGGTCTATGCCGCTGCGAGCGACAGCTGCAACCTCATCATCACCCGTGCTGTCATAGCGTCATTCACCGGCCATACGGAAAACGGCAAGGTTGTCATAGGATGGAAAACAGCCTCAGAAATCGGGACTGCAGGGTTTTATCTGTATCGCAAGGACAACACGACCGGGAACGACTATCTCCGGGTGAACCGGAAACTTGTGCCGGGCATCCTGACTTCCCGCCGGGGAGGAGAATACCGGGTAATCGATGAAACGGCTGTCCCAGGAAACCAGTACAGTTATCTCCTTCTCGAAATAGAGTCAAACGGTCAGCGCCATACCTATGGACCTTACCCGGTAACCACCGCTGAACAGAAACCAGCCTCTGCAGACCCGGTATTTGCAAAAACCGGGTACAGCAGAAAGCCAGTCGACATGTCCCCTTCGAAAATGATGCGTTTGCAGGCTGCATCCGGATTTTCACCGTCCGATCCCGGTCAACCATCCGGGGGTATAAAACCTCCTTCTCCCGCGAACCCTTCTCCGCCACCGGCTGTTTTGTCAGGGACAAAGAGCAAAGCCAGCACCTGTGGGAAGGGTATCTTCTTTATTGATGCTGAAATACTCTTCGCCTTTCCTGGAACTGACATAGCGAAGATGACGGGAAACAGCCAGTTGAAAATAACCAGTGCAGGCCTCGAGGTACCCTATCTGGTTGCTGAGGACAAATCGGGCATCTATTTTTACGGTCAGGAACTGAAGAATGTTTATACAGACAAAAATGTATACTGGCTCGAAAAACGTGCCGGCAAAGGTATGGAAATTATCAGTGGAACAGGCCCGTCTCCTGCTACAGGGAATGAATCGTTTTTTGATATAGTACACAGCGAAGAAGATATGTGGGCGGCAACTACCCTCTTCACCGACCCTGACACAGATTACTGGATGTGGGATTATGTTGTCGCTGATGACCCTGTGTATGCTACCGTAACTTTCACGGCAGATGCACACAGCGTTGCTCCGGTTACCGGCAATGCTACGCTTGCAGTGCACCTGCACGGGGCTACCAATACAGACCACCATGCCGTGGTAAGCGTTAACGGGACAGCGGTAGGTGAAAGTTCGTGGTACGGGACGACCCCCCATGCATTCACCCTTTCTTTCAACCAGTCGCTCCTCTCCGAAGGAGAGAATCAGGTAACCATAACCGGCCTCCTGGACGGAGAAACCCCTTACAGCATTTTCTATATCGATGCGCTGGACATAGGCTATCATCGTCTCTATCAGGCTGTAAACGATACCCTTTTCCTGAACGCAGGTTCCCATCCGGTCGTTACGGTTTCCGGATTCACCGGGCCTGAGATTAAGCTATTTGAAATCACAAACCCGCAAGCCCCAAAACTCGTCAAGGCAACGACTATCGAAACGGCTGACGACGGGACATCCCGCATCAGCTTTGCACCCACTTCTCCAAATACAGAATATCTGGCAGTTCACCTGAACGGGTTGCTCAGCCCCCTGTCGGTTGCCGCAGACAGTTCTTCCCGTTTGACATCGTCTTTCAACCATATCGACTATATGGTGATTACTCCCAAAGAACTCAAAGAGGGAGCACAGGCTCTTGCCGACTACCGGAAAAGCAAAGGGTTCAGACCTGCGGTGGTCGAACTCGAAGATATCATGGATGAGTTCAACCATGGGATATATTCTCCGTATGCTATAAAACATTTTCTTTCCAGTGCATTTGCCCTATCCTCCCGCGGGGGGAGATTCCGCTCTGTGGTCCTTCTGGGTCACGGGTCCGAAGACTATAAGAATCTCCTGGGACTGGGGGAAAACCTCTTCCCGCCGATCATGATCGGAACCATAGACGGCATTGTTCCTTCAGACAACCACTACGCCGACATGAATGGAGACCATATTCCTGAACTGGCTGTCGGCAGGCTGCCGGTAATGACTGCTCAGGAACTGCAATCACTGATAGCAAAAATCAAGTCCTACGAAATCTCCACCGGCTTATGGACAAAAGATATCCTCCTGCTTGCTGACTATCCCGAACCCGGCGGGGATTTCCCCGCTGACAGCGAATGGGTTGCATCACTCATACCGCCTTCATACGTTCAGAAAAAGATCTATCTCTCTCACTACCCGATTGGAGATGCCCGGCAGATGCTCATGAACGGGATCAACCAGGGAGCAGTCCTCCTGAACTTCATTGGTCATGCAGGACTTGACAGGCTCGCCGGGGATGGGATGATCGTGTCAGATGATGTAAGCAGCATGAATAACGGGGAGAAACTTCCTGTCCTGACCGGAATGACCTGCATGCTGGGGTTCTTCTCTCTCCCCGGGTACGATACCCTCGGAGAAGAGATGCTCATAAAGGAACATGGTGGTGTGATCGCTGTGTTCGCCCCGGCCAGCATGTCCGTCAATGCAGAAGCAGCCGTGCTTGACAGAGAATTATTTCATGCGTTTTTCACCTACAGACAAAAAAGAACTCTTGGTGATATTATTCTGAGTGCTTTACAGCGCACAAAAATGAACGGTGTTTCAGGTTCACTGCTCGAACAGTATACTATTCTTGGAGATCCCGCACTTCTGGTAAAATAATACGCATGAATGATCAGAATGAATTCTGGGGGAAAAGCTTCAGGAAAAAGGAGGAGATCGTCCATCGTTCCATTGCCGGTGAGACTATCCTCGTACCTGTGAAGGGCAAACTCGCTGATATGCAGAGGATATTCACCCTGAATCCGGTAGCTGACTTCATCTGGAATCAACTCAACGGGGGAAAAACCGTCAGTGAGATCCGGGATGAAGTCATTGAACATTTTGAAGTTGCCAGGGAAAACGCTGAACAAGATATTAGGGAATTCATCGAAGAACTGATCAGGGAGGACCTTCTTGCAGAAGTCTGAAAAATATGCAATGCACTGAAGCAGCATGGCCCACCACGGAAGAGTACCTCCGACAGTTTAACGCAAAGACCGAACTGTTAAGAACACCTGTTTCCGGAAGCATAGACCTGACCCATACCTGCAACCTCCGATGCATACATTGCTACCTCGGCCGGCAATCCCCGGCAAGGCAGCTCCGCTCTCAGGAAATGAGTACCGAGAAAATGCTCTCTGTTGTCGACGAAATAACCGATGCCGGATGTTTCGAAGTGGTGCTCACAGGAGGAGAACCACTGATAAGAAAGGACTTTACAGAAATTTACCGGCACATCAAGTTAAGCGGGATTCTTGTCACAGTCTTTTCGAACGGAACTCTCATAACAGACCATATAGTCGACCTGTTCGGGGAACTCCCTCCCCATACTATTGAGATAAGTCTTTACGGAGCCACTGCAGAAACATATGAAAAAATAACCGGTGTTAAGGGGTCTTATAAAAAATGCCTGAGCGGGATAGAAAAACTCGTCGGGAGGAATTTGCCCGTACGACTGAAAACTATTCTCATGACTCTCAATGCCCATGAATTCACTGACATCGAAAAAATAGCAGAAAGATTCGGGGTAAAGTTCCGTTTCGATCCGGCGATATTCCCTGCGTTTAATGGTGACAGAGATCCGATAAGACTGAGGGTCCCGCCTGAAGAAGCGATAGCGAGAGAATTCGCGAGTGAAAAAGTACTGCATGAATGGCTGGATTATTATGAAAAACACAGGGACTCCCCCCCCCTCGAGACCCTCTATGCCTGTGCTGCAGGAGTCACGAATTTCCATATCGATCCCTGCGGCAATCTCCAGCCCTGCGTTATGGTTACAGAACCGAGATACGATCTGAACAGTGGCGCTTTTCTCGCAGGCTGGCAGACAGTCATCTCTGGAATCGCGGAACTCAGACCACCTGCAGCATTTCCCTGCAGACACTGTTCCCTCAGAGCGTTGTGCAGCTACTGTCCGGCTTTTTTTCGTCTGGAGAACGGGAGTGATACCATCAGGTCGGAGTACCTCTGTACTCTGGGGAAACGCCGGTTTTACATGATCGCCAAGAACGGGTATAATGAAAAGAGGAGGGAACGATGAACCAAGAAAACTCTGTATTCCAAAAACAGCCATATGAGAAGCCGAGGCTCAGGGTAATCGATCTGACAGCTGAAGAAGTGCTGGCAGTTGGTTGCAAAACAACCAGTTCGGGGAACGCCCCGGGGAAACCTCCTCCCTGCATGCGTGCAGGCTGCGCAAAGCTGGGTTCATAAAGACCGCTGTAACTGATGCCCAAGGTTTATGATCTGGAAATCGCTGCTCTGCTGATCCGTGTTTCCAGGAAAGGCGGCATTGCTATTCAGGATGGAAAAGACCCGGCGTATCACACATTCAGGAAAGTACTGCACAGAGAAAAAACCCCGGATATATCTCTTATAGTAGATACCGGCCGCATACCCGATACAGGCAGCACGGGATTACTTTTCGACAGTAACGAGTCATGGACCATGTTCCGGAGAGGAAATCTTTACTCTCTGGACTTTCATCCTCCGGAGTTCAGCAGGCCTTTCTGGAGAGCCGTCATGAAGCAACCCTTTACTGAGGTGACCGTTTATTGCGACGGAAGCCTTTTCAAGAATCCAAACGGTATTGGTATCGCAAACCCGGTGTGTTATCCCCTCGACCAAATCCTTCTTATGCACTATCTCGCAACAAGGGACGGTTTGATAGTCCATGGGGCGGGAATTGAACTCAAGGGGAAAGGGTATGTCTTTGCAGGGCGCTCCGGGGCAGGGAAAACCACGATCTCAAAACAGTTTATTGCAAGAGGGCTTGGCCTGCTGCTCAGCGATGACCGGGTTATCATCCGGAAGACCGATGATACTTTCAGGGTTTTCGGCACTCCCTGGCCCGGCGAGGGTGGGTTCGCGGTTAACCGTGGAGTGCCTCTCGGCGGAATCTTTTTCCTCGCCCGGAACAGTCAAAATATGATAGAAGAAATTCCTTCCCTCACCACCATCGAGAACCTTCTCCCGGTTGTCTCGATACCCTGGTACGACCCTGAGCCGATGTCCGGCATCCTTGGTTTTTGTGACGATCTCATAGCACATATCCCGTCCTATATCTTCCATTTCATGCCCGACACGGGGGCGGTGGATATGTTCGAGAAATTTATCTCTCAGCATGTCACCTGATTCCTCAAAAAAATCAGTTGCCGGAGACGTATCCGACCCAAGAGCTTTCACTCTCCTGAACGAACTGCTCACCAGCGGGTTTGATGTCCGCATCAGGGTAACCGGCAGCAGCATGTCGCCTTTCCTTCTGGGGGGAGAAGTCCTGACAATCAGGAAAGTCATGCCGGGTTCTTTGCGCCTAGGCGACCTGATTTTTTTCAGGACACCGGAAGATATTCCTGTGCTGCACCGGATTATCGGAAAAAAGACAGGAAAAGATAAAAGCTATACCTTCAGGACAAAGGGAGATGCCGTTTCCATAATCGATGATCCGGTCACGGAACGTGACATACTCGGAAAGGTCTGCAGGATTGAACAGATACATGCAGTTTCGATGAGAAGACTGATCGACATGGAGCTGCCAATATGGAAAGCTATGAATTTTTCTCTTGCCCTGGTCAGTATTGGAAAAGGAAAAGTCACCGCTCACCCTGCACTGGCCGCATTCCTTCGCCGTATCAAAAAAGCCTTCGTCTAACTCGTTTAGGCTGTATCTTGATACAAGCGCCTCTTTTATTTGATGTAATACCCGGATACCCGCCAGGATCCGTCCTTGTCAAGCATCGGGGTTACGGTCTCGATCGCGGTATGTTTGTTCTCGAATGATGTAGTGTATTGAATGACGACATATTCCCCGTCCGGGGCTCCGGGAAGCGTTGTCCGGTATTCTTTTGATTTCATAGTTCGTTTCAGGACTTTCCCCAGGGGTTTCCGAACCGGGATCACTGCCTGCTCCCACTGTGCCCTGGTGACGGCATCCTGAAAATATTGTGCTGCCGTCTTCCAGCTTTCACGGTATTTGCCGTGATCAACCAGCTTCAGCCATGCATCCGCCGCCTTGACAGCCCTTTCCTCTTTCGCATCACCGGCGATACAAATGCCGGACAATAAAAGAACTGCGATGAGAACTCCTACGATTCCCTTCTTCCTGCTCATCTTCTGCGTCCTCCTCTCAATAAGCAGTACTACCCTTCCACCCGGACAAGCACCTCGCGGGATACCCGGCCGATAAGACACTGCACCGCGTTATCCAGTTCGGAACCGCTCAGAGATTCCATCGTGATCATGAGCGCATACTCCTCGTTGTCGAGCACGGGATAAGAACCGACCTTGACTTCCCTGTAGCATCTGACGACTTCGGTAAGAAGCGGGGCGATGCTCGATTCCGAGACATTCAGAAAGATTTTCTTCACCCGGATTACCGGTTCATTGAATAATTTTTCGAGTGCAACAAATTTCTTCCTCAATAACTGGGGGATGCCCGGAAAAATATAGACATTTCTGAAACGTATCAAGGGGAACGACAACGTTTCGTCTGCATACAGCTCTGCCCCCTCCGGGACTTCGGCCATCTTCAACTGCTCCCTGGTAAGGGTCCCCTGTCTCTTCTCAAGTATGCTCCGGAGCATCGGATTAATCACAGGCCTGACATGAAAGGCTGCTGCAATTCCCTCTATGGTCACATCGTCGTGAGTCGGCCCTATTCCTCCGGAGGTAAAAACATAATCATATCTTTCCGAAAAAGTCTTCACCTCTTCCGCAATCTCATGCACCGAATCTGCTATGACGGAAATTTTGCCCAGATGCAGGCCATGCGCAAAGAGTTCCCGTGCCATAAAATAGGCGTTATCGTCCTGCACCTTTCCGGTAAGGATTTCATCTCCGATAATGATTATCCCCGCTGTCTTAGGCATCGTTTATTACCTTTCATTGTAGCGTATCTGCCGGTTTTTTTTAAGGACGTTTTGCAAAAACCCCGGATATTTGGGACAATAAGGGCATGATGCAGGAAGCCGGTTTCTATGAGAAACTTGATGAGAGGAAGGTTCGATGCTTTCTCTGCGCTCATCACTGCATTATCAAAGACGGAAAGAGAGGAATCTGCGGGGTCCGTGAAAACAGAGAGGGGAAACTCTACTCCCTGGTCTACGGAAAACTCATTTCCATGCATGTCGACCCTATCGAAAAAAAGCCTCTTTTCCACTTCCTCCCGGGGTCTACATCGTTCTCGATCGCAACCGCAGGATGCAACTTCCATTGCGACCATTGCCAGAATTATGAGATATCACAATCTCCCAGAGAACAGGGGGAAATTATCGGACAGTCTGCCACTCCCGAAGCAGTCGTTGATGCAGCCGCACGGTACGGCTGCAGAAGCATTTCCTATACCTATACCGAACCGACCATATTCCTCGAATTCGCCTACGACTGCGCACAACTTGCGAAGATGCGGGACATCAGGAATGTATTTGTGAGCAACGGCTACACAAGTCCCGAGGCTACCCGTGAGATTGCTCCTTTCCTCGATGGGAATAATATTGACCTCAAAGGGGACGACGAATTTTACAAAAAACTCTGCGGCGCCAGAGTCGGACCGGTCAAGGATACCATTCGTCTCATGAAGGAACTTGGCGTGTGGGTCGAAGTCACCACTTTGATAATCCCTGACCACAATGACTCAGAACAATCTCTCCGGGATATCGCAGAATTCATCAAGTCCGTCGATCCATCCATCCCCTGGCACGTGACCCAGTTTTATCCTACCTACAAACTGATGGATAAGCCCAGGACTCCGGTAAAAACGCTCCGCAGGGCCAGAGAGATCGGATTCGATACAGGGCTTCTGTACGTGTATGAAGGAAATTTGCCCGGCGAAGGAGGAGAGAACACCTATTGTCCCCAGTGCAAAACGCTGCTTATCAAACGCTTCGGTTTCAGCATTTCTGAAAACACCATGCAGGATGGGAAATGCCCATCATGCAATTTTGCAATAGCCGGGGTGTGGAAGTAATGACAGCTTAATTTTCATAAATTTTTTTGTCATTCCCCGACTTGATCGGGGAATCCAGTGTCAAAAGCTTTTTTAGAAAAAACTGGATTGTCCGGTCAAGCCGGATAATGACAACCTTTCCGGCATTTATAAAAAATAATCTTCGTTAGAGCTGTCGCATCATCAATGCTGCGTCTTCAATCGGATTTACATAATAGTGTTTCCGCAGGCCCGCGACCTTGAATCCCAACTTTTCATAAAATTTCTTTGCCGGTGCATTCGAACTTCTTACCTCGAGATAGAGCACCCGGCAACCTTTCTTTTTCAGCTCAGTGCATGTCTCCCGCATTAACCATGATGCAACCCCTCTTCTCCTGAATTCAGAGCGCACTGCAAGGTTCAGGATATGGCCTTCGTTCAGGATCAGGTTCGCGCAGAGATAGCCGGCAATCCTGCTGCCGATCATGAGAACCCGGTTAAAGGCATAGGGCTTATGAATCTCAGCAATAAAAGCCGTTTCGCTCCATGGGGTGGAAAATGCTTTACCCTCGATCTCCAATATCTGCAGGATATCCTCTTCCCGCATCACCCGGGTACTAACCCCATTCATCGATCTTGTTTTCTGCTTCTGACCTTCTGATATAGAACGGGACAAGACCGGCTGCATCAGAAAATTCGCCGCGTGATGCCCTGTCCATCCCCAGAAATGCCATTGCAGCAGGAGAGGGCACCATTTTTTCAGAAGGGGCGAACACGGCATGCTCCTTCATGACGGAGAGTATCTCGCTTTTATAGAGCAGGGCCCCTTCACCGGCAAAGAGTATTTTTCCCCCAGACCACTCCGGGGAGGATGATGCCCGGCCATAGGATACAATCTTTTCCAAAAGCATATGGACACTGACCGGGGCTTCCCCGATAATCCTCGTGAATGATCCATCTCTCCAGAGAAACATTGCTGCATAGACTTCTTTTTTCCGTGCATCGAACAGGGTACAGACGGGAAATGAGACAAAAGGAAAATTCCACGCCAAAGCCTCAAGAGAAGGGATGGTCACCACCGGTTTGCCGGTTGTAAATGCAAATCCCTTCACTGTACTCAACCCTATTCTCAGGCCGGTGAAGGAACCCGGCCCGATAGATACCGCAAAAACATCAATATCCTCAAGAAGAACACCGGACTGTTTCATCACATGGTCTATTTCGGTCATCAGCCGCTCTGAAAAAGTTGTTCTGATGCTGAGCCGGGATTCAGCGATCAGTCCCTCAGTATCATCCGCAATAGCGATGCCGCCCAGAAGCGTTGAAGTCTCAAGTGCGAGGAGTTTCATAGGAACTTGCTCCCTCACCTTTCCTGAATATTTTCATGGTGAAAACAGCTGAAGTTACGATGCAGAGGACCGAAGAAAGAGTCACTGCTTGGGGAGTGCCGATAAGGTCAGCCATGATACCCATAATCGAATTACCTATTGGCGCTGTTCCCAAAAATACGAAAGTATAAATACTCATTGCCCTCCCCCGCATCGCGTCGGGAACGGCAAGCTGTATAAAACTGTTCGCGGTTGCGAGAAAACTGACCAGTCCCCACCCCGTGACAACAAGCATGAACAGGGAGAGTCCGAAATTCCGTGACAGTGAAAAAACAAACAGGCCGAGAGAGACGGAAATAGTCGAGACGGCCATAAATTTCGCTTTATCTGCCACGTCACGGGTAAATGCAATAAGCAGTGCGGCACTCAGCGCTCCGAGGCCAGTTGCACCCACGAGCAGACCATACCCTTCGGGTCCCGCCTTGAATATGTCTCCTGCGTAGACAGGGAGAAGGGTGATGAACGGCATACCGATGAGACTGAAAATCGCTATGACCAGTATGACCCGGACAATTTCATCCCTGCTTCTTACAAACTGTATGCCCTCGATCAGGTTCTTCAGGATGCCGCGGGAGTCTTTATGCATTCTCCCCTGCACCCTGATCATCGCCAGGGCGACGAGTACGGCAGAAAAACTCAGGGCGTTCAGATAAAAACATGCCGCAATTCCAAGGTGAGCGATGGTAATGCCTGCAATTACAGGCCCGATCATACGGGCGCTGTGGAACGCGGCAGAATTCAATGCAATTGCATTGGTAAGGGTACTCTTTCCCACCAGCTCAACAATGAAAGACTGGCGGGCGGGGATATCAAATGCATTGAAGGTTCCCAGGAGAAATGCAAGAATTATGACCATCCATACCGCTATTATGTCGGTACTGATCAGGATGCCGAGAATCAACGCCGGCAATATTGACAGGGCCTGGGTGAGCAACAGCAGGTTTCTTTTTCTGAACCTGTCTGCCGCAATGCCGCCCGCGAGCGTGAAAAGCAGGATGGGGAATGAACCGGCCGCTGCCACCATGCCCAGATAGAACGGTGACCTTGTGAGGCTGTAAACAAGCCATCCCTGGGCAACCGACTGCATCCAGGTTCCGGAGAGAGAGATCAGCTGGCCGAACCAGAACACCCTGAAGTCCCTGAACCGTAATGCCGAAAATCCACTAAACCCTGTCATCATGTATTGTACCCTATATGCCGGCTCACGGCGAACTGTCTGCAGGGCGTGAAAAAGAAATCCCCCTAATCAGGGATACGGAACGAAGAGGATCCGGGAAGCATCAGGGAGAGTCGGCAGGGTGGAGTTTCGAGAAATCCGCAATTGCAGAAGCAGTATTCCATACCGCAGTGAGCAATGCCAGCCTGTTCTGCTTCACCTCTTCCCTCTTGTCCATGACCAGCACATGATCAAAGAAGCGATTGATCGGTTCAGTCAAAGAGGTGAGGATAACAAGCGCATCCGGGTATGAACCATCTGCGATGCACTTTGCCAACGCGGGCAGCAGGGAATCATGTGCTTCCCTGAGATTCTGTTCATGAACTTCCGTCAGGAGCTCAGGCCTCACTTCAGGGAGTGTTTTTTTCGGGATGATGTTGTTCACCCTTTTCACCGCGGCGAGAAAGTCATTGTATCCCTCATTTCCCCTGAACTCGCTGAGTGCATCGAGCCTGCTTCGCACGTCGTGTAAGTGTACGGCAAGCGACGAAGGCAGAATTGATGATACCAGATCAGGACTGTAGCCCTGATCAAGAAGCACGGTTTCGATCCTTCCTTCAAAAAATTTCTGGATAGCCATTTCCACTTCCTGAATATTTCCCGCCCCATCAAGATTCAAGAGCGCCCGCTCAACGAGCCCCCTGACCGTAAGATGATAGCCTTTCTCAAAAAGGATCGTAATCACTCCAAGGGCTGCTCTCCTGAGAGCAAAGGGATCTTCAGAACCTGTTGGTACAAGGCCTATAGAGAAAAAAGCAGCGATAGTATCCATTTTGTCCGCAATACTCAGGACGGCTCCCGCATCAGTCTCCGGGAGTTTTCCCCCTGAGTGAGTCGGCAGATAATGTTCCTGAACAGCCTGTGCAACAGCTTCATCCTCCCTGTCGTGAAGGGAATAGTATCTGCCCATGACACCCTGAAGTTCGGGGAATTCTCTCACTACACCGGTGACCAGGTCTGCCTTGGAAAGCTGCGCGGCACGGATAACCCGTTCCTTCTCCGAAGGGATAACTTTTCCGGCGAGGTATTCAGCGTTGGAGACAATCCGCTCCACTTTTGCATAAATACTTCCGAGACTTTCCTGGAATGTAACGTTTTTCAGTTCCTCCAGCCGTTCGATAAGAGGTTTTTTCGTGTCCTCTTCGTAATAGAATTTTGCATCCTCAAAGCGCGCCCTGATGACACGCTCAGCGCCGATCTTCACAGTAGCCGCATTCTCCTCACCCGTATTGCTTACAACAATAAAATGGTTTGTCAGTTCTCCCGCTGCATTTTCAACTGCGAAATACTTCTGATGCCCTTTCATGACGGTTATCAGTAATTCATTCGGCAATGCAAGATATTCTTCAGAGAACTGGGCAATGACCGGGACCGGATATTCCACCAGGTTTACGACTGTTTCCAGCAGTTCCCCGTCGTTCATGACTTTTTCGCCAAGAGGTTCGAGAAGCTTTTCAGTTCTCCCGATGATAAACTTCTTCCTCTTCTGAGGATCAACTATCACATAATTCTCGGCAAGGAGTTTCTCATATCCTGAAATTTCAGTTATGGGAAAAGCTGCCGGAGAGAGGAACCGATGACCTCTTGTGAAGGTATTGCTCTGTATGCCGTCGATATCGAACCCGATCACCGTTTTGTCGAAAAGCGCGAGCAACCAGCGGATCGGTCTCGCAAACCGGATTGTACGATTGCCCCACCGCATTGATTTCGGGAGATGGAGCGAAAAAAGAAGTTTTTTAAGGATATCCGGCAGGACCTCTGTCACCCGGACGCCTTTTTCCGCAATCACCGCCACAACATATTCACCCTTGTCTTTCTGCCTGAGAACCAGGTTCTCGATGCCAACTCCCTGTGAAGCAGCAAATCCAAGAGCTGCCTTTGTCGGCCTTCCGTCGCTATCGAACGCAGCTTTTTTTGAAGGTCCGAAGACCTCTTTAATCCTGTCTTCCTGCATCCGGGGTATTCCATCCACAATGACAGCAAGCCTTCTCGGTGTTCCATAGGTTCTTATCCCGGCAAACGGCACATACCTGTCTCTGAATATATTTTCTGCATTCTCCCTGAGCTGTTTCATTGCCAGTGGCATGAATCGCGCGGGCAGGTCTTCCGTGCCTATCTCGAGAAGACATGCTGAGTGCTTGAGTGTGTTTTCAGTCATGGGTGTTCCTTCTTTCTGAGTCAACGCTGCTCATCGGTGAGCAGTACCAGAAATTATACCTTTAAGGTTCTGTGCAAGGCAAGCAGAGGGCGGATATGGTTCAGGAGCGTTACTCCGGAATTCCAAACTGTTTTTTGAGCCATTGCCTGATCGCCGCATTGATTGGATACATGCGGAAGAATTCTTTTCCCTTATTTTCGCGAATGGCTTCCTGGAGCATCTCTTCAGGGATTTCAGCAATCCTGCCGATGGTCTCACCATAACAGGCAGGGGAATGGTACATCACGAACAATCCCGGTTTATTATCCATGGTTTCTATATAGAATACGTATCCGTTCAGGGGGTTTTTCACCACAATTCCTGTGTCCGTCTTTTTGTAGCCGGATTCCATAAGCTGCTTCGGCTCTACATCCCAAAGGATATTCTTCAGGAGATGAACATTTTTTTTCAGACGAGGGATCGAGGTATTTTGCAGGAACATTCGTGGGTCATCCTCCTTTTCCCGTCCCGGTCTTTCTCCGTTCAGGAACTCTCTCATGTCTTATCTTTCCTTCGTTCCATTCCCGCGAGACATACAATCCGCAATAGCAGCTCCCGTAGTCCCTGATATCAGGGTCCCGGTATACACAGGGGCAGATAATATCCTTATCCTTCTCCTTCACGCCGTCAGCAAGACGGCACGGGCAGGACCGGTATCCGTAGCGGGACTCATTAATTAAGAGTCCTTCGAGGATCTGAAGCACATATTCTTTATCCTTATTGAGCTGTATCCCCTGTGACTCGGCATATTTTGCAAGTATTTCATGAAGTTTGTCAGCAGTCATGACAACTCCAGCGCCTTTTTGATCGCCTCTTCGTCAAGTCCTTTGATGACCTCTTCAATAATAAGTGTCGGATACGTGGCATCCGGATTATATTTCTTGAGCTCTTTTGATGTCAGCCACTGCTCACCGCTGGCAAGCAGATCAACCTCAGTCATCTCGTAGGCAATGTTATGTTCATCGAGGAACTGCTTCACCTGCCTGCATGTTGGGCAAGTGCTCAGCCCATACAGCCTGACTTTTTTCTTCTGTCCTTCCATATCCCTACCTTCCCGCTCAGACCATGATATTCTGCAGCGAAACGATCTCCCCTGAAGACAAGCTCTTATGCATTGCCAAAAGGAGTACCAGGGTTCGTCGTCCCGAACATTTCAGACGTACTCTGAGAAATATCTTCGATCATTTCACCGTTCGCCTTGCGAATCAACTCAGCCGAAACCTTGAGCGTTGCAGCAATGTCCTCAAGCGACTGCCCGATTTTGTAATGAAGATGGGCGATCATGACCTTCAATGCGTCATCGACGATGAACCTTTTCAGTTCAGCATCTTCCACGGCCACGGAGTCACACGCAGCATGAAAAGCCATGCCTTCCTGCAATGCTGCCATGATTTCATCCATGGCTTTATTGTAGATGCGGCTCTCCTCTTCACTATATTGTTTATAATACAAATCGTCCATAGTGCTCCTTTGCAAGTGATATAGTTAAATTTACCATACGACGGCCCGGGTATTCCACAAAAACACCTCCTGAACAGTAAAAATCGAAAAACCATGGGAAACATTCAGGGATTTTCTGTACAATTGAGGCAGAGAGAACCTATGGACCCACTCGGCAAAAAAGAGCTGCTCTCTTTCTACAACAGGCACCTCCAGGACTTCGGAGATGCCCCGCAGGCAGTCCGCTGGACACCCGAAGGCCAGGTGCGGAGATATGAAAATCTCCTGGGGATCGCAGGGGATGTCTCCGGCAAAACGGTCTTGGACTTCGGCTGCGGCAAGGGGGATTTTTACCCGTTTCTGAGAGCAAAGGATATCTCTGCACATTACTGCGGCATCGATATCAATGAAAATCTCATCTCGCTCGCGAGGGATAAATATCCTGAGGCTGAATTCATTGCCCAGGACATAGAAGAGGCAAGTCTCTCAAGAACGTTCAATCTTATCTTTGTGTGCGGGGTCTTCAACCTGAGAGTAGCCGGCATTCAGGAAACGATGGAGAATATTCTCAAAGAACTTTTCCGTGTTTGTACAGACGCATTACACATCAATACTCCCTCGTATTATGTGCCGCAGAGAACTGTAGAACTCTTTTATGTCAAACCTGAAGAGATACTCCGGTTTGCACTGACGGAACTCTCACCGAAGGTCACTTTGATGCATACAGGGGAAGATATTTATCTGTCGGTCTGCAGGTGAATTACTTGTTGAGCAGTTTTGCCGCGTCTTTCGCGAAATAGGTGAGAATAAGGTCAGCGCCTGCGCGCCGGATCGAAGTAAGGACTTCCATCATAACCCGCTGCTCATCGATCCATCCAAGCTTGCCGGCAGCCTTGACAAGGGAGTATTCCCCGCTTACATTATAGGCTGCCACCGGGACGTCAAACGAATTTCTTATCTCGGAAATGACATCGAGATAAGAAAGCGCCGGTTTGACCATAACGATATCCGCCCCTTCCTCGATATCGAGCTCCACTTCTCTCAATGCTTCCCTTCTATTCGCGGGGTCCATCTGATATGAACGCCTGTCACCGAATTGAGGGACAGACTCTGCCGCCTCCCTGAAAGGCCCGTAGAACGCCGAGGCATATTTTGCAGAATATGACATGATCGGTATTGCTTCAAACCCTTCTTCATCAAGTGCAAACCGGATCGCATCAACCCTTCCGTCCATCATATCAGACGGGGCGACCATATCAGCGCCTGCCTCTGCATGGGAAACCGCCTCTTGTGCAAGAAGATCCAGCGTAGAATCATTATCAACATCACCGTCCCGGACAATTCCGCAATGGCCGTGACTGGTATATTCACACATGCATACATCGGTAATTACAAGAAGCCCTGGCACACTGTCTTTAATCGCCCTCACTGCCTTCTGAACAACTCCCTGCGGATCGTATGCACCGGACCCGATCTCGTCTTTCAGCTCAGGTATGCCGAACAGAATTACCGCGGGGATGCCGAGGGAATATATTTCTTTCGCATGCTTTTTGATCCTGTCGACAGACTCCTGGAAACATCCGGGCATTGAGGAAATTTCTTTTTTTACCCCTTTGCCAAAAGTGACAAAAAGCGGAAAGATTAAATGATCAGGAGACAGTGAGGTCTCCCTCACCATCCTCCTGATCGTTTCGCTCTTTCTTAGCCTTCTCGGTCTGTGGATGGGGAACATACCCTTGCAATAGTCCTGTTCTGCGAAAAGGTTTTTACTCTCCGCACCCGCTGCATCCGGAGCCACATGCCGAAACCCCTCCCGTGAAGACAAACCCTTCACCCTCTGCCCCGATATAATAATCGAGTTGTTTATCAGAAAGGGTTACAGATGTCTCTTTATCGAGGAAGATTTTCAGTCCGTCCTTCTCAACAATTTCATCCTCGGGTTTATGACTCTCTTCAATATTCAGACCGTATGAAGGTCCGCAACAGCCGGAACCGGCGATGAAAATCCTGATCCCGTGCTGAGCCTTCCCCTCGTCAGTGAGTATCGTTTTTGCCTTTTCAGCAGCCTTCTCTGTTACTGTGAGCACAAAACACCTCCAAAAGTTTGATGTTTTAGCATAAAAAATAACTGTCCGAAAAAGCAAACCCCAAGATATGCCTTTCAGCACTCCATGAGTTCTCTGAACTGTACGAGGCCTGAAAACGGATAGAGTGTCGACATCGCCCTGGTCACTGTGGGAATTCCTGCCTCTTCCAGTGCGGCAATAGGGTTCAGTCCGCCGACGATTATCATGCCAGCCCTGTCAACACTCACCGGCATTTCGAGAACCGGCTGATTCGGGTTCCCGATAAGGAGAATCCCTCCGATGCCTTTCTTTTTCAGGTTTTCACTCAATTCCTTGGCCTTCTCAACGCATACAACGGGAATCTCCCTGAAACTTGCAAGAATTTTTCCGCTTCTGTTCCGTATCGCACCGCTAACATCCGTCATCCTGCTTTTGATGAATATCTCGAGAGGATCCAGCGAAGTCCCCTCATAACCAATGAGAGCGGTAAAACGCAGTGGTTCATCATAAATCTGGAGGACGCCGCCGAATTTCGAAGTGATCGGTATCCCTGCTTTCAGAAACATACCGTTGACTGTCACACTGCATACCGTTCCAAATCCTATTTGCCCCTGGGGGACCACTATGTCACCGATAGATTCTCCGCTCTTTTTGAGCACAACCCTGTCGGACATGACATAGGGTGAGGAGAATACCGGTTTCATAATTTTATAAGCCTCTTTCTGCCTTTCCTCCGGGAAGAAGGAAATATTAAGGATGATGTCACCCTGGAGTGTTTCAAGGTCAAGGTTTGTGAGATAGGAAAGGGTCTCTATCTTACTGATGATAAATCCTATCTTATCAGAGACGGACGCCTGGGAGAGCTCTTCCTTTCCCTTCGGAGTAATAAGCCTTCCCTCCCTTCCGTATACCTTTGTCAGCCCCCTCTCATCAAGAATTCTCAGATGATATCGTACAGTTCTCTCGGTCAGATGAACCCCGTGCAGTTTCAGCTCTCTGGCAATAGCTCTCGAACCTCGTATTGTCTCAGACTGTGCATCAAGCACTTTCAGGATTGAAAGCATTGTTTTATTCATAAAATGGCTTTCTCCTATTCTCCAGCTTCACTCTATGAAGCCACATCTCTTCCCGCCACCTTAAGAAACGGTGGGGCGAAGACTTCAGTGTTGACTCGTTTGAGATACCCTCTGCTATCCACCTTCCCCGGAAAGGATCCTTTCCGCTTCTTTCATATCAGATTCCATAACATAAGGGATCCCGGTTACCTCACTCGCTTCTTTTGTCAGGGATACGAGGTCAGACCTGTCAAGGTACTGGATTGCAAATTTTCTTGCACCGGCCATAAGCTGCTGAAGGCCTATCTGCAATCTATCACAGAATGTGAACATACCTATTGCTCCTGCAGGGATCCTCTTGTAGGCTTTACCGTATTTCTCCTTTAACGTTTCAGCGTTCACGAATATCTTTTCTACGGAGTCTCCGTATTTCTTGATTTCAGGAGGCAGTTTGTCTTCACGTATCCACCTCTCGATATTCTTACCAACCATGGCGGGTATCATTGTGGCTCTTCCCATGCAGACCGCCTTTACGAACGGAGCACCCATTGCAATAGCCTTGAACACATGATCTTCTAGCGAGAATCCTCCGGCGATTGCAAGATCCGGCACATATCTCCCTCTTGCCCTCAATTCTTCGGCAAATTTGTATGCAAGCGCCTCAAGATAGATCGTAGGGATACCCCATTCATTCATCATTCTCCACGGGCTCATCCCCGTCCCTCCGCCCGCGCCATCAATCGTAAGGAGGTCAACCCCGGCATCAGATGCAAACTTCATCGCCCTTGCCAGATCGGCGATCCTGTAAGCCCCTGTCTTGAGCGAAACAAATTTCGCTCCTATTTGTCTCAGATATTCAACGCTCCTCATAAACCCTTCATAATCAACCATGCCAAGCCTTGAATGTCTCTCGAATTCTTTGAACGCTCCCTCTTTGAATGCCTTCTGGACCACCTTGTCTTCCGGGTCGGGAATAACGACATAGCCTCTTTTTTTGAGCTTAATCGCCCTGTCCAAGGTTTTCAGTTTTACCTCACCGCCGATATTCTTTGCTCCCTGCCCCCATTTCAGTTCGAGGCACTCAACTCCAAGCTTGTCGACCGCATATTCAAGGGAGCCGAGTCTTGCATCCTCAACATTCTGCTGAAGAATGACGGCGCCATGGGTATCCTTCCAGGCATTAAATGTCGTCACTCTCCGCGCAAGTTCAGGGGAGTTGACCACTTTGCCGTACTTCATCTCGGCATCCTGATCCATACCCACAACATTCTCACCGATGACCACCATAATCCCTGAGATCGCCGCTCCGATTGCCAGACCATCCCAGTTATCTTTTGCGATATTGGTTGATCCGAGGGCACCGGTGAACACCGGGACCTTCAGCTTAACCTCATGCTTATTTCCAAGTGAAACTTCCGTGGAAACATTCGTAAAGAGCGCTTTGTCCGAATCTGGATCCATTCCGATCGCCCCGATACAGGTACCCTGAATATTCAGATGAGAATAATCCACCGGGTACATTTTTACCGCTCCGGCAGTCACCTTGCCGAAAGGCTGAGGATAGAGCACCTCCCTGCCCCTGAAAGATGATTTCCCTATTTCACAAAGACCGGGACATCCGTCAAGACAAGCAGAACATATCCCTGACGAGGGCGCCGGATCTGATACCCTGTTTTTTGTCCCTGTCGCTGCGCTTGCATTCGGTATGCCGTAGTTCACAATTGTTTACCTCCCTATGTTTTTTCAAAAGCGGGAACCGGCCTGTCCCCGGCACTATCGCAGGGGACAGTCGCCACCTCCAAACCAGAATCAGATCTCTGATGCACGCCATTTTATTTTGCATTCAGAATCTTCATTGCTTCCTTCCTGTACGAATCCATCAGATAAGGAATGCCTGTAACCTTGGCACATTCTTCTGTGAGTGACATCAGTTCATTCCTCGTGATTGACTCAACATTGAAACAGCGGGCACCTGCCATCAGCTGCTGCAAGCCGACGCGTATCTTCTGTGAATAGCTGTAGATACCGATCGCTCCGAGAGGAATGTTTCTTATCTCCTGGCTGCCCACGATACTTTTCACCTCTTCATAATTTACAAAGATCTCTTCAACTTTGGTGCCGAATTCGCTGACGCTTTTCGGGAGATCATTTGCTTTGATCCATTTCCCGATGTTCTTGCCAACCATGCCGGGGATCATCAGTGCGCGCCCCATGCACACTGCCCTGGTATAGGGTGCGCCCAAAGCCAATGCCTTGAACACGCCGTCTTCACTGCTGAATCCACCTGCAAAGGCAATATCAGGCACACGTTCGCCTTTCTTGTCAAGCACCCTGCAGAATTCCGCGGCTGCCGCATGGAGGTAAAGTGAAGGCATACCCCATTCTTCCATCATTCGCCAGGGGCTCATCCCTGTTCCACCGGGAGCACCGTCTATGGTAAGCAGATCGATCCTGGCCCTGGAACCCCATTTGATCGCCATCGCCAGCTCGCGAAGACCGTATGCGCCTGTCTTCAGCGTAATTCTCCTGAATCCGAGCTTCCTGAGTCTGTCAACTTCAGTATAAAAACCCTTTTCATCGATAAAGCCGAGACGGCTGTGGCGCTCAAATTCCTTTATCGCACCTTCTTTGAATGAAGCCTGAACCACAGGATCAGACGGATCAGGGGTGACGATATACCCGCGTTTCTGTAATTCAAGTGCCCGTTCCAGAGAGTGCACCTTGATCTCACCGCCGATGCATTTCGCTCCCTGTCCCCATTTCAACTCTATTGTTTCAATCCCGTGCTTATCGATAATATATTCGGCAACCCCCAGCCGGGTGTCTTCCACGTTCATCTGAACAAGGAGTTCCCCATACCCCTGATGGTAGCGGCGATACATCTCGATCCTGCGGTCCATATCAGGCGCCTTGGTAATCTTGTTTTTGCTGTTCAACTCAAGGGCAGGGTCTATCCCGCAGACATTCTCGCCGCAGACGAGAGTAACGCCCGAGATTGCCGCTCCTACAGCAAAATGCTCCCAGTTTTTACGGGCGATTTCAGTTGAGCCGAGCGCACCGGTAAAGATCGGAACTTTCATCGCTACTTTTTTTGTCCAGCCATAGGAAGTCTCCGTGTTGACATTCGGAAATTTCGCAGTATCGGGATCTCCCTTCTGTCCTTTGGGAAGTCCCTTAGCACCGAGGGCATAACCGTGAATGTTCAGGTGGGAATAATCTATCGGATAGTTCTTGTCTCCGCCTGCGGTTATTTCGCCAAAAGGTCCCGGATACAGTAACTCTCTGCCCCTGAAGGTCGCTTTAAACACTTCGCAATTTCCCCTGCAACCGTCTATGCATCTGGTGCAGATCCCGCTCATGGGGGAGACACTTTTTGAGCGATTATGTGTTCTGGTTGCTTCATTCGAATTAGGTTGCTGTAAATTCATACACTCTTTCTCCTTATAATGAATATGGTCTCTGATGCAATGCGAATTTTTGCGTCATGTTAACCTGCCTGAAATGTTTCCCTGCAATCATTCATCAGTGAGATTCGCCAGGCAACTCACTGATATTTTTCTCGTCTTCACCACCTCCTGTTAAGTAAATATGAATTACCAGCCAGCAATATTCAGTATTTCTTATTACTTTAGACAAAAAAACCCTTGCCTCAGGCAATCGAAAAACCTTTGCTCTTAAAAAAATTCTAAGAGCTGACTATCAGTATCTCTGCGCTATCACCTCCTTCATTTTTCACTAACGATGCGACTTCTTTAACAAGAAAGAGGGAATCCCCCTGACTGAGTGTTTCACCCTTACCGTTCACTGTTACCGAGATATCCCCTTTCAACACATAGACGAGTCTCCTCCCTTCAGAAGGGATCACCTGTCCCGTCATCTTTGCGTACGGTTCTATCGCAATGAACATTCCGGACATAGTGCCATTCCGTACTATCTCGAAACCTCTTATTCCCGTCTCTTTCAGGAGGGGATTCGAAAAAATTTTCTCTTTTCTGATAAGCCAGGAGGAATCTCCTGCTTTCCTCTCAAGCAAGTCTGATACTCTTACGCCGAGCGTATTACAGATCTGGATGAAAGACGAAAGGGAGGGAATGATCTGATTGTTTTCCATCTGAGAAATGAAGCTCGGTGTGAGATCGACCTTATCGGCAAGTTCTTTCTGGCTTATGCCGATCCTGGTGCGAAGTTCCTTTATTCTTGTGCCGACATCGAATGAGAGTTCCTTTCTGACTGACGAAATGGATACGGTTTTTCCGGCAATCTCGTACGCATGAGGTTTGAACGCCACCCTGTTGGGGCGGCTTTCGAGCTTCGCAGCCTTTATCCAGAGCTTCTCCTTTCTCTTGTAGAGTTCGAGCACAACCTGCGTGATATGCCGGAGGTTCGCCTTGAATTTCTGGCTGTGCGCGTCCTTTTCAAGCAGCCAGTATGCAACCGTGCCGAGATCGTAGAGAAGGGGGCACAAGTAGGTGAAAAATTTGTAGGTCCTGTGCTCATCCCCCCAGAGGTCCTGCATTCCGGTAAGGCTGTCGAACACGTATCTGCCCCCCGACGGGAATGAATCCTCAAGAGAAGCAAGGAGAGAAGTCAACTTGTCGATATTCTTCGGGTCGTCGATTTTTCTCACATGTGCACGAACGGCATTCTCGTAGAATTTCGTGAACGCTTTGTCGTTTTTGCCCTTTCCGGAGGTAAAACAGTCAAGCAGGGTAAAAGAAGCCTGCGGGGGTATTTCGCCGATCTGCTGGAGTATCGTCTGGGGAGACTTGTTGAAACTGACATAAATTACCTGCTTATCTTCAGAAAATGACTGACGGATGAAATTCAACACAAATACTTCAGGCGAGGTCCCTGCCTCGACTTCCCAGACCACATTGTCTCCCACATAGAGTGAGTCAATGAGGTTATCGAGGTCGCGGATTCCGGAAAAGATTTTGCTCATCAGGGCTCGGCTAACGGTTACCTTTAGTCAATACGTTAAGAAATCCCACGACGATTTGTCAAGCAGGCATAGGTCAGCAGTCCCGCCGATGTTAGTACTTGCTATTGCTACGCGACTGCATGTGAACAGGGATGCTCATTTCCCTGCATTTCCCTGCGCATGCCAGAGCCCGGATTCCATTCAGCTCAGTTTCAGTCTCGCCACGTAATAGAGCCACAGGAGATGCGATTTCAAAAAATAATATATCTCTCCGGGAAGGCTTTCGCTCCTTATGCTTCTGATCATACCGGGCACGTCTATGGAAAGGGGGCAATGCTTTCTGCATTGCTCGCAGGTGAGACAAAACTCGAGTTTTTTATTCACCTCTTCTTCCGAGAGGCTCTTGTATGCCAGTCCTTTTCCCCCAAGATACTTTTCCTCGGCGAAATAAGTGCCCACCGTATTATATATCGGACAGTGCAAGAGACAATTACCGCAATCGATACAGGAGAGCAGCTCCCTGAAGCCCTTTTCGACCATCTCTGTCCTTTTGTTGTCAAGGAGTATTAATACGACCTCGTTCGGAGCATGGACACCCCTTAAGAATTGCTTTTCCACATCCGCAGTCTTGCTGACGCCGCTCATGATCTCTACAAAAGAAGGGATAAGGCTGCCGGTGGCCTTGAAACAGACGACTTTAATCATGTTTAATGCATCTTCGACCGAAGGATATATCTTATCGATGGCAGTGACAATTATATGCTTCTTCTTCCGCATAACCTGAAAAATATTCCCTTCATTGTGCACAAGGACAACCGAACCCTCTTCAGCGGTGACTGCATTTGCTCCCGTTATCCCGATCTGCGCCTTTTCCATATAGCTGCGTATTTCTTCCCGGACAAAATTTACAACCTCTGCAGGGGTCTGCCCTATCTCTACATGATGGTAATCTGCAAGTTTTTCCGCCATAGTACTCGCGGAAATATGCGAGACCGGTCCTGTCGGATGGGAAGGAGCGGTCTGCAGAACCTGAAGGATCCGATCCCCTATATCCGTCTCTATGACCGCTATACCCCGGGCTTCAAGCGCCGAAGCAAGGCCGATCTCCCTGGTGACATTCGATTTCGATTTAATCACGAGTTGCTCATCACCCGTTTCCCGGAGAATGATTCCTACAGCCTCGTCCTTGTCTTCTGCCATAAATACCCTGAAACCATTTCTCCGGGCCCTGTCTACTGCCCGGGCAAGCATATCCCTGTTGCCGACTGAGGACTCCCTGACAGTCTTGAGTTTTTCTATCTTCTCTGACATATCCCCGGGAGCATGAAGTCTCTGCCGTTCTTTGACAGACTGAAATGCCTTTTTCATGGCTTTCACTTCATTGAAGTTCATAGCATATTGTTACTCCTAACCCTTCTAAATAGCAATTCTGAATAGAAGACCTGCAATACAGGGTCTTTCTTCTACGTCTGAACAAGTTCTGCACCCAATTATTCTTCATAAAAATTCTCTTACTACACCTTAGGTTAATCGGGCACAATTCCGAACACGAGGATTCTGGGAACCGTTTTATTACGATTTATGATTATTGACAAGCAATATGAAATTTGGGAAACTTACTATAGCGATACGTTGGGTCTCATGTCAGGCAAAGACATATTCCATGATGAACACAAGAAATGCAAAGGAGGTGTATCATGTCTCTCAACTGGGGACCATATTTTATTGTTCCATCAGAAGTACTTCAGGAGTACTCAGGGGGTGTGTTGCTCCGGGAAGAATTTGACGAGGACATGTTGCAGAAGGAATTAGAAGAGTTTGGATTATCAGGACCGATTACGCGTGTCACCAATCCCTGGTATTATCGCAAGAAGAATACTGACACCTGGGTTAAGATCGGTGAATCTGATAATATCGATGAAAATTTTCCGGTAAATTGGGACACGACTTCATTAGAGAACGGGCAATATGAGGTGATGGGATTAATGCACGTTTTTGTGAAAATAGGAAGCGACGAAAAAGGGATAGCCCGGCAGAATATTGTCGAAATTACTGTGAAAAACTGATTGTTCAACACAGACTTTGGACTATTATTCTTCCCTGATGCTCCAGTGCCTGGAGAGTCATTTGCACAGTTCTCTTGATCAGTGTCAATCCCCTGGGAGTCTCAAGCGGTGTTTCCTGCCGGGGAAGGAGTTTTTCGGCATTTCCGATAATACGGCAGTTCAAGTAATATCCGGAAATACCTCTGCAATGCCATCGGGAAGGAAGGCCTGATGGGGACTGGCCAGAACCGACAGACCGTGCAGCCAATGTCGCCGTGGCAGGCGATCCTTTGCGTTCCCGGGAGAGAATTTTCCAGGAAAATCGTTGCCTCTCAAGGATACAACCAGAATGAATATGCGTGCATTTCTCCTTGAAACTTTTCTCTTCAGCTCATTTTCGGAGAAGGAAATCCGGCTGCTGGAAGCATCGACTGCTTCGAAAAAAGTGCGGAAAGGAGAGCAGATATTTACAGAAGGAATGGAAGCCACTGCGTTCTTCCTCATCGCTGAGGGGAAGGTCAAGATTTACAAACTTTCCCCGGACGGCAAAGAGCATACGTTGCATATCCATGGCGCAGGCGACCTCGTTGCGGAAGCAGCCATATTTGATGCGAAGGTCTATCCGGCCTCATGTGCCGCATTGGAGGAATCCACCCTTATCCGCATCTCCGGCGAAGGGTTCCGGAATCTCATCAGGGTCTATCCGGAACTCTCGTTCAAGATGATGAGCGGCTATTCAAGGAGGCTCCGGCAATTCGTTGCAAAAATTGAGGAACTCTCCCTGAAGGACATCAAAGCGCGGCTTGCGGGATACATTCTGGAGCACAGCACAGTCAAACAGGGGATAAACGTCTGCCATCTCAAATATTCGAAGAAAGAGATCGCGTCTCTTCTCGGCACTATCCCGGAAACCCTTTCACGGGCTCTCGCGTTTCTGAAACAGAAAAAGCTTATCGTGGAGAAGGAGAAGATGATTCTTGTTCCGGACCCGGAGAAGCTCAAGGCATTTTCCGAGTGAAACCGGTGCAGGAATACCTTGACCGGCGAGTTATATTCCTGAAAAATTGCTTACGATGGCTTTAACCAGCGCGGCTAACCAGCCTTTGCCAACCAAAAGTAGCTTTATCCGGGCGTCGTGGGTGATTCATTATGTGCATTATTTATAAACCTGTCGTCTGCGTCCGACTTTCACAACTTATAATATGAAGTTCCCTGTCCGAAACTGAATAGACTATTCTGTGAACTCCCTGAAGAATTCTGTACCTGTTTTCTCCGGCAAATTTTTCACATCCCTGGGGCCGTGTGGATTGTTTGCCAGGCCTTGTATCTTCTGAATTATGCGGCGGCGGTCTTTCCAGGGTTAGTCTCTATGTACCTGGCTACTGCCCAAAGATCGCTGTCCTTATCTACACCCTCCCTTATTCCGTCTCTGAATAACATGATGGGGGAAAGAGGCGGCAACTGCTCGTGCAATTCTCGGCATGCAGCAATTTTAGTGAACCATTGTGGAAAAGTCATTTAATGTGGGAAGTGTCCCTGATTATTTTATATTTTTTCTCTGCCTTTCCAATAATCAGGTTTTCTATTCAGCTGCATCACGGCAATGATAAATATTTCTTTGTCCGTCGCTTGATATATAACCCCATAAGGGAAACGGCTTGTTAAGCATCTTCTGGTATTTTCTGACAATGAGGCCCATGCATCGGGAAATGAAAGAATGTTTTGAACTGTACGGTAGATTTCTTTAGCAAATTCCTGCCCGAGACCATTCTGGCAATCATTATAATAATCAACTGCGTCGGTTAACTCTTTTTCAGCAGCAGGATGGAAGGAATATTTCAACGGCTTTGCTTGTTGAGTATCTTTTTGAATACTTTTTCTCCTGATATTGTCTTTACTTTGCCGCTCCTTATTTCTTCTACTCTCCTTTCCGCCTCCTTTGCCCACAGTTTGTCTATTTCTTTTTGTGACGGATTCAAACTTAGCAGAAGTTTTTCAACAAGTCGGGTTCTCATTTCGACAGGCAGTGAGACCGCCTCGTTAAAAAGTTCTCTGGTCCTTATCATGGTTGCCCCCTAACTATTCGATTTATCTAATTATATCATGTCCTTTGCGATTGTGAATGAATCTTTATCTTATGGCATAACGAGTTAAATCACTGGGAGGCTGAAAGCCTGTCCAGTGGATTTTGTTGTTATGTCAGTTCTTTTATTATATGTCGTGCGAGGGTTTCGTCTATTTCATTATGCCTTGGGACAGGCTGCTTTTTTCCTGTGGTTGGATTTTTGAATAAGTCATGGCGGCCTCCGTGCCTCACGAGAACACATCCTGAATCAGTCAGCTTTTTGATAAGGTTTTTTCTTTTTACACCGCAAGGCTAAGCTCTTTAACTTTATATTTATCGGGCACATCCTCCATCGTCATAAGTATATATGCATCTTTCATATTTTCCTCAAGTTCTTCCAAAGTTTCACCCTGCGTCATTATTTCAGGATGCTCAATGAGCTTGCCAACCCAGAATTTATCACTTTTCCAGTAGATCATTTTTAATTTTGTTTTCATGCGTTACACCTCACCATGATTTTACAAAATGATACCATGTTTATAGTATTATTTCAGACATAACGACCATGCTCAGGCGCGCGGGGCACTGGGGCAAGAAGCGAAAAGGAAAAGCGCTAATCCCGCGTCGCCTGGAGCAATTTGTTAAGCCCGCTTTTATTATTATTCGTTGAAGGTCCGTGTACATTCGTCTGCGACCGATTTGATTGCATTATAGTAGTTTTGACACACCTCAAGAATATCCGAATCAGCAAATTCATCGAGCTTTCTTTCAACTAAAACCTCAGTGGCGGGATAAGAAATGCGTTCTCCATTAAGCTCCATCTCCAGTAAAGCGGCCTTGTTCATACCGCTGAGCTTTACCGCTACTTTTTGTATGCTTGCTCTTGACATAAAAGCTTTTACTTTTTTTACATCTTCTGTTGGAATAGTAATTCCTGTGACAGTAAAAGAAGACGCCGTTTGAAGTGAGCCGATTTTCTCCGTTCGTATTCGAATCTCGTTTGTGCCTTTCAATAATGCTGCTTCCTCAGCATTCGGTTTCCGAGCGTTATACCATTTTTCCCATCCGGGCACTTTACTGTATTCACTTCGCATAACCCAAAGTACGGATCGAGCTGAGCTGATAAACGCACTTAGATAATAGTCGAATTTCTTGAGCTTACCATAATTCGGTTTCAACTGATCGAGGAAGAATTTAGCTTCTCCCAATTTATGATTTGTGCGATCTCCGCGCATTATTTTCGAGGCTTAACATTTATTTTTAAACGTATTCTATCGTTGCAAGCATTATATAAGGCTGGGTGGGGCCTGTCAACGACGCAATTATATCTTATGTTTAAAATAGATTGACCATGCAGAAAGGCATTCTATAAAATATACGCCAGCTTATTAATATCTAGAATAAGGATAATACTTGTGCTTGAATTTTTGAGGGGTATCTCCTTCGTAGCGGGGCAAGCCTATTTATGTCCCCTGTTATCTGAAATGGGGACAGACTGTTATTCATTCCTGAACATCTTCTATTTATGCCTATACCCATGAGGCCACAAAGAATGTTTTAGGTGTCCGGAGTCATTTGGACCAGTAAGGCCGCAGGTTCGCCCAAAACCAAGAACTTCCTCTGAGCCACAATAATATTGGCCCTTTCCCCTTGACTTAAGTCAAAGACTCTCCGCACTTCTTTTTCTATTCTATAAGCAAGAACATGACAAGGAGGAAACCATGAAAAGGAAAATTATCACCATAAATAAAGAACTCTGTGACGGGTGCGGCAACTGCGTCAGCGCATGCTCGGAGGGCGCCTTGCAGCTTGTCAACGGAAAAGCAAAGCTCGTTAAAGAGGATTTCTGCGACGGGTTCGGCGACTGCATCGGCGATTGCCCGACAGGTGCGCTCATTATCGAAGAACGGGAGTCAAAGCCGTTCGATATCGAAGCTACCAGGGAATATCTCCTGAACACAAAAGGGAAAGAAGCGGTCTGGAGGATGGAGGAAGCGCAGAAAAAGCATGAACCTTATCCGGAGGCAACCCCGCCGCTGGCATGCGGATGTCCCGGCAGCATGGCGCAGACGATTCACCGGATACAGGAAAAGAGCGAACCGCAGCCCCGGACGATAGCGTCTCAGTTGAGGAACTGGCCTGTGCAGATAAATCTCCTGCCGCTCAAGGCCCCTTATTATCAGGGGGCGGACCTGCTTGTCGCAGCGGACTGCTGCGCGTTTGCCTACGGCGGGTTCCATAACGATTTTATCAGGGACAAAACCCTTGCGATCGGATGCCCCAAGCTCGACAATGCAGGGGCGTATAAAGAAAAGCTCGCGACGATCCTGCGAGAAAACGATGTCAGATCAATAACCGTAGCCTACATGGAAGTGCCATGCTGCAGGGGCCTGGTCAGGCTTGTCGAAGAGGCGGTAAAAGCATCGGGGAAAGATATCCCTTCCGAAACGGTGAAGATAGGGATACAGGGGCAAAGGGTATAAATCCCTCTCCACATGGTGATAAACACTTCGGACGACTTCCCCAACAGTGACTTGAGAGAAGTGCAGATGTTGTGAAGAAATTTATTTTTCGATACCTTAGTGCACCTCCTCTGATTAGTTGAACGAATGAATTAAACCAGAGCACAATACAAGATAGTTTCGATACTTCATCGAGTTAAATAAATTTCTGAACAATGTCTGCACTTCTCCGGACTCACTCATATTTGCCGTCGCCCCACCGTGCGACCCCACAATTTTGCATGAAATACCGTATATTTACGACAAAATTGTTTTTTTGTTGACAAAATTGTATGGTTTTCATTAAGGTATAATCATACGGCAACCGATTGCCGTACATTCATCCAAAAGAGAGGAAGAGAGCGTATGTGCAGACTTGCCGCAATAACATCACACGACTATTTTTCGCCAATGGAGAATATTATGGCCCTCGAAACCATGAAGGAAGGCCATGACGGTTCCGGTCTCGGCCTGACCCTGAAAGACCTCGGGGGTTATTTCGAGAAGATGAAGGGTTACCCTGTCCTCTCGGGAATCTGCTCCAAGAAGGGCGCGAAGATGCTCGATGACTACATGGAAAAGGCAGGGTTCAAGCTGATCGATATCTGGGCGCCGAAGATAAAGGCAGTAAAGGGGATTACAGCACGCGATCACTATTTTGCGCGCGTGTATGATTACCCCGCGTCATTTAAACACAAGCCGTTCCGGGAACGGGAAGACCTCCTCATGAATATCCGGATAGCACTGAGGAAGATGGGTGAACCCGACGAGTCGATCTTCGTATTCTCTTTTTATCCCGACGTCCTTACCCTGAAAGAAGTCGGTGACCCGCTCCAGGTCGCGGAATTTTTCGGGCTCGACAGGGATGAACTGAAAGCAAAGGTCGTATTCGCTCAGGGCAGGCAGAACACAAACTATGCGATTTACCTCTATGCATGCCATCCGTTTTTCATCCAGGGCTACTGTTCGATGACGAACGGAGAAAACACCGCATTCGTGCCGATCAGGGAATATCTGATGGGCAGAAAAGTTCCCGGCTATATCGGGTACAACAGCGATAGCGAGGTCTTTACCCACATCCTTCATTACACGTCCCGGCAGCTGGGTTTTCCGATCACCTATTATAAGGACGTTATCACCCCCCTCAAGGAAACAGAGATCGAAGCGCGCACGGACAGAGAGCCCCTGAAGCTGATCAAACAGTCCCTGCGTCCTCTCTGCATAGACGGCCCGAACGTCGTCATAGGTTTCACGCCCGACGGAACCTGTTTCATGGTGCATGACGCCAAGAAGCTCCGTCCGGGAGTCGTCGGCGGGGTGAAGGGCAAATATGCATTAATGTCTGAAGAATGCGGACTTGACAGCGCCATTCCGAAGCGTGACAAAACCCGGGATATTTTTCCGATGAAACACGACATGGTAATCGTCAGACCGAAAGCAGAGGAGGTTACGGTATGGAACCAGCTGCACCATTAGACCATAATCATCAACTCTCATTGCGGGAGTTCCCGTATATTATCCGCTGGAGGGACGACCGCTGCAAGCGGTGCGGACGCTGCTCTGCAGTATGTCCCGTGAAAGCAATCGAACCCGCAGTAAAAGTGCAGCGGGTCGTGCAGTCGGAAGGACCTGTCCCTGCCCCGGCAACGTCAAGAAAAATCATACACGTCGTGGAACAGGTGACCGATATAGAACGGTATTGCACCGGGTGCGGAGCCTGTACCCTGGTCTGTCCCAACGAAGCGATCGAACCGGAGTATAACCCGCAGAATAAATTCCTGCATTTCAAGAACAGGGGGGGCGAGGGATACAAGCGCGGAGGCCGGAGAAACGATCCGTCCGTATCGACCCTTGACAGACTGAAATTCACCAGGATCTCGATGCTGACAGACCCTGCCCTCGATGCGGGGAGGCATGAGTTCCGGGTAAGGACGCTCCTCGGGAGGATTTTGCCTGCAGAGGAACTGCCGCTGAAGAAGACGGACGGCAAACTTACCGTGATTCACGAGAACGGCAAGTTCATTCCCCCTGTCCGCGAAATATTCCCGATCATGATCGGGAGCATGTCGGTAGGCGCGCTTTCGCCTCCGATGTGGGAAGGACTTGCCATGGGAGTCGCCTATCTCAACGAGGTGGAAGGGCTTCCTGTGGTAATGGCTACGGGTGAGGGCGGCGTGCCGCCGCGATTGCTGAAATCGAAATATCTGAAATACTTCATACTCCAGATTGCCTCAGGGTATTTCGGCTGGGATGAGATCATCCATGCAATCCCCCATATGGTGGAAGACCCTGCTGCAATCGAGATTAAATACGGCCAGGGGGCAAAACCCGGAGACGGCGGACTGCTGATGGCGCAGAAGGTCCTCAAACTTATCGCGAGTATCCGAGGAGTGCCTCAGTTTGTGGACCTCGCCTCCCCTCCGACTCATCAGACGAAATACTCGATCGAAGAAGCGGTTGCAAAGATGATCCAGTCGATGTCCATGGCATGGGGCTTCCGGGTTCCGGTCTATCCGAAGATCTCAGGGACGAAGACCGCGCGGGCAGTCCTGAACAACCTTGCACGGAACCCGTATGCAGCGGCTCTTTCCATCGACGGCGAGGACGGCGGAACCGGCGCGGCATATAATGTCTCCATCGACAAAATGGGGCATCCCATCGCATCGAACATCCGTGAATGTTACCTTGATCTGGTAAGGCAGGGAAAACAGAATGAACTGCCTCTCATCGCAGCCGGAGGCGTCGGGAAGAAGGGAAATCTCGCGGCGAACGCAGCCGCCCTGATCATGCTGGGCGCATCGGTAGTCTCGATGGGGAAATACATTATGCAGGCTGCGGCAAACTGCTTCGGCGATGAATACAACCGCTGCAACCTCTGCAATACGGGCAAGTGTCCGAGAGGGATTACCACCCAGGACCCGAAACTCTACCGGAGGCTCGATTCAGATAAAGTCGCGGAACGTGTCGTTGAAGTATTCAAATCTGCAAATGTCGAACTGAAAAAAATATTCGCCCCTATGGGAAGGAGCACAGAATTGCCTATCGGCATGTCGGACGGATTAAGTATCGATGACAAGGCTATGGCGGAAAGATTGGAAATAAGCTATGCATGTTAAGAAGAGCAAAGAGCAAAAAACAAAAAGCAAAGAGCAAAGAGTAGAGAGCAAAAAAACAATTACACAAAAACAACGTAAAGCTCAAAGCTCAAAGCTCAAAGCTATAAGCATCCATGGCATAGTCAGGGGGAAAAGGGTACCCTCCCGCATCCTCGAAGAACAGATTCAGCAGGCGGTGAGAGACGGCGCAAGAGAACTCACTGTTCTCGCAGACGGACAGCACGGAATCGGTGGAAGGATATGGCCGCAGGGTGAATCGGTGAAAATTACCATTCAAGGCCCCGCAGGGCAGCGGCTCGGAAGCATGGGCATGATGGGGACAGAAATCATCCTGCACGGCAGCGCGTCTGACGACGTGGGCTGGATCAACTGCGGCGCAAAGATAACCGTTCTCGGCGATGTCACGAACGGCGCATTCAACGCCGCGGCCCAGGGAATTCTCTATGTCCAGGGGAGCGGCGGAGCGCGGTGCGACACCATGACAAAGCACAACCCCCGGTTCGATCCTCCGCAGTCCTGGTATTTCAGGAATGTCGGTGATTCCTTCGCAGAGTTCAAGGCCGGCGGCATCGCGGTAGTGTGCGGAGTGAATCCGCGAAACCCGGACAACGTGCTCGGGTATCGTCCCTGCGTCGGAATGGTCGGCGGCACTATTTATTTCAGAGGCCCCCTCAGGGAATACAGCGAGAGGGACGTGAAGCTTTTCGATCTAACCCCTCAGGACTGGGAATGGCTCACAGAGAATATGAAACCATATCTCGAAGCCATAGGCAGGGCGTCTTTCTATGAGGAACTGACCCGTTCCCGCGACGAATGGAAAAAACTCATCGCATATACACCCCAGGAGAAAAGGGCACGGAGATGGTTCAAGATGTCCACTTCCGATTTCAGGAAAGACTTCTGGGAGAAAGAGGTCGGACAGGGAGGAATCTTCTCGCCCTACATGAACCATGAACTCACGATCCTCCCGTATATCACCACAGGGAACGACAGAAGGAACAAGCCTGTGTGGGCGAACGAAAAATATCTCCCCCCCTGTGCATACAACTGCCCGACGAAGATCCCCTCACACAAGCGGGCCTCATTGATCCGTCAGGGGAAACTGCATGAAGCCATGGAACTCGTACTCCAGTACAGCCCTCTACCTGCCACGGTATGCGGGCAGATCTGCCCGAACCTCTGCATGCAGAGTTGCACGCGGAGCAGACTCGACAAACCACTCGGTATTGACAAGCTGGGAAGGCTTGCCCTCGACCTTCCTGCGCCGGAAAAAGCAGCAGCCACCGGCCATACGATCGCAGTTATAGGCGGGGGCCCCGCTGGCCTCAGCGCCGCGTGGCAGCTCGGACTGAAAGGCCATTCTGTCGATCTGTACGAAGCGACCGGCAAACTCGGCGGCAAACTCGAACTCTGTATTCCCCGGGAACGTCTTCCCCAGGAAGTGCTCCGGAAGGAGCTCTCCCGTTTCAGTGAGATAGGCGTCTCCGTCCACCTCAATACGATGATCAACCTCGAGAAATTCCGGGACATTTACAATAGCCATGAGGTCGTTATTGTTGCATGCGGCGCGCACAAGCCGAGGATCATTCAGTTCCCCGGCTCCGAGCATATCGTATCGGCGTATGACTTTCTCAGGGGCATGAATACCGGGGACGAGCCGGACCTCAAGGGCAAGAAGGTCGTGATCATCGGGGCAGGAAATGTGGGCATGGACGTAGCTTCGCAGGCATACAACTGCGGCGCGGAATCCGTAACCGCAGTCGATATCCAGAAACCTGCTGCGTTCGGAAAAGAGATGGAAACCGCAATCGAAAAGGGCACCCGGATCATCTGGCCCAGGATTTCGGATCGGTATGACCATGACGCAAAGACGCTCTATTTCAAGGACGGCACCTCTCTCGATGCAGACATCGTGATTATGTCTGTCGGCGATGTCCCGATTCTCGACTTCCTGCCCCAGAGCATCCATACAGAAAGGGGTTGGTTAGCGGTCAACGAAATCGGCCAGACTTCGGATGTCAAGGTCCTTGCAATCGGTGACGCAACCCGTCCGGGGCTGGTAACCAATGCCATCGGCCAGGGCAGAACCGCTGCGGAAACAATCCATTATCAGCTCATGCATGCGCCGCGATGGCCTGAGGCCAAACAGGTTATCCCGTATGATCGCATTAAAACCGACTATTACGACATCTGCAGGGGAGACTTTACCTCTCCGGAGCAGGAAGCGAACAAGTGCATGTCCTGCGCGACATGCCGCGACTGCCACATGTGCGAAGCTACCTGCTACTGGGGAGCGATCAGCAGGAGAGAAAAGGAAGACGGCTCGTATGAATATGTGGTCGATGACGATAAGTGCATCGGCTGCGGCTTCTGTGCGGGCATATGCCCGTGCGGAGTATGGGAAATGGTGGAGAACGTATAAGGATGGTCATGACACAGTCACTTGCCAGAGAAAACCGCACTCTTTCCGCGCTTCTTGAGGTGAGCAAGGTTCTCAATTCCTCTTTTGAGCTCGAAAAGAACCTCTCGCGTACCATGCGTGTCCTCGCTGAGTTCCTCGAAATGGAGCGGGGTTCCGTATTTCTGCTCGACGGGCACACAAAGGAGCTGCGCATAGTCGCAGCCCACGGACTTACCAAGGAGCAGATCAACCGGGGCAAATACCGGATGGGCGAAGGGATTGTCGGAAGGGTCATGGAAAAAGGCGCTCCGTTGATCATTCCGAACCTGAGAAACGAACCGTTGTTCCTGAACAAGACCGAGTCGAGAATCGATAAGAACGGGATCTCTTTCCTCTGTGTTCCGATAAAATTCAAGGGAGACCCAATCGGCGTGCTCAGCGCGGACAGAATTTTCAAGGACACAGACATAACCATCGATGAAGATATCAGGGTTTTGGAAATCATTGCCTCCATCATTGCCCAGTATGTAATCCTCTGGAAAAATTACCAGGAATCCGAGCAGGAAAGAGAGAACCTGAAGTTCGAACTCAAAGGCAGGTACAGCCTGCCGAATATCATAGGCGTCTCCGACAGGATGAAGGAAGTCTTCGAAGCGGTTCATCGCGTTTCCGATTCAAAGGCAACGGTAATCCTTTATGGCGAGAGCGGCACGGGGAAAGAACTGATTGCAAAGGCTATACACTACATGAGTCCCCGCGTCAAAATGCCGTTCATTAAATTCAACTGCGCCTCTATCCCGGAAGGCCTTCTCGAATCCGAGCTTTTCGGCCACGAGAAAGGCGCGTTCACCGGGGCCATCTCTGCGAGGAAGGGCAGGTTCGAACTTGCGCATGGGGGCACCCTGCTGCTCGACGAAGTGGGAGACCTCCCGCTGAACCTCCAGCCTAAAATACTCCGTATTCTCCAGGAAAGGGAATTCGAGCGGGTAGGAGGAGAAAAGACGATGAAAGTGGATGTCAGGCTTATCGCGGCAACGAGCCGCAACCTTGAGGAACTCGTCTCAAAGGGGAAATTCAGGGAAGATTTGTTCTACAGGCTCAATGTGGTTCCCATATTCATGCCATCGCTCAGGGAGCGGAAGGAAGATATTCCCCTTCTTGTAGAATTCTTCCTCGAACGTTTCAATAAAGAGAACAACAAAAGCATTTCGATAGCGCCGGATGCCTTAAGGGTATTCGCGGATTACAGCTGGCCAGGCAACGTGAGGGAACTCGAAAATACCGTTGAACGTCTCGTGGTAATGTCCGGCAGGAACAACATCAAGGCAAACGATCTCCCGATGAATCTGCAACTGCCTTCCCATAACGACGTCCTGCCGAAAGAATCTTTGCAGGCAGGACTTCAGGATATTGAGAAATCAGGAATCCTCGACGCCCTGGAGAAGACCGGATGGGTCCAGGCAAAAGCAGCCCGGCTTGTCGGCCTGACCCCCAGGCAAATCGGGTATAAAATGAAGAAATACGGGATTGTTTCCCGAACAGGACCCCAGTAGCTCTCCTTTGTGACATCCTGCTTTTTCTCCAATCACCGGACCAGCCAGTGCTAAGGATATCATTGGGTCTCATTTGACTCAAGGGAGAAACTTTGATAACGTTTACTATGCGTTCCGGTCTTGGAAATACAGCGGACAGGGACACCATGAACAGGATCAGAATTCTCATGGTTGAAGACTCGCTTGCCGATGCGGAACTCATTGAACATGAAATGAGGCAAGGCGGCATACTGTTCGATGCAAAACGGGCTGACGAACGGGAAGACTTTCTCAGGGAACTGGAAGAGTTTAAGCCGGACCTGATCCTTGCAGATTATACGCTTCCTTCTTTCAACGGCATGGAAGCATTGTCGCTTCTCATGGAAAGAAATCCTGATCTGCCTTTTATCTTCGTATCCGGGACCATCGGTGAAGAAAAGGCGATCGAAGGGATGAAACAGGGGGCGACTGACTATGTCCTGAAAAGCAGCCTCTCGCGGCTCGTCCCTTCAATAAAACGGGCTTTAAAGGAAGTGCGGGAGCGTACCGACCGGAAGAGGGCGGAAGAAAACCTCCAGGTGAGAGAGCGCACGTTGTCAACCTTGATGAGCAACCTTCCCGGGATGGCTTACCGGTGTAAAAATGAACCGCAATGGACAATGGAATTTGTGAGCGAGGGTTGCCTCTCACTTACCGGATACCAGCCGGATGATCTCATGGAGAATGGCACGATATCGTACGGCGACCTGATACTGCCCGAATACAGGGAATACGTGTGGGATGAAGTGCAGAAAGCAGTTCAGAATGCCAGGCCTTTCGAACTTCAGTATTGCATAAAGACCGCACACGAGACCATCAAATGGGTTTATGAGAGGGGATGCAGCGTATCTTCCCAGGAAAAAGGAGAGAGTAAACTTGAAGGCTTCATCGAAGATGTCACGGCACGCGTACAGGCGCAGGAGGACCTCACCAAGAGTCAGCAGCACTACCGCAACCTCGCAGATGAAGCGCAGAAAAGCCGCGATGCATTTTTCAACATGCTCGATGATGTGAGCCAGTCGTACCGGGAACTCGAAACTCTTTTCCTCGGGCTGGTAAAAGCAATGGTAAATGCACTCGATGCAAAAAGCCGGTGGACAAGAGGTCATTCCGAACGTGTTGCTTTTATTGCATCCAAAATCGCGGAGAAAGCAGGAATGAATCAGGACGAAGTGAAGAAGATCCAGCTCGCATCCCTGCTCCACGATATTGGCAAAATCGGCACCTATGACTATCTCCTCGACAAACCCGAGAGGCTCACCCCTGAGGAATTCGAAGTGGTAAAAAAACATCCGGCGCAGGGACATGATATCCTCAGGGGAATAAAACAGCTGCTGGACATCATCCCCTTCATCAGACACCATCACGAACGGATAGATGGAAGGGGATACCCGGACGGGTTGCAAGGCGAAGAGATTCCCTTCGGTGCACGGATCATCCACATAGCTGATTCTTACGATTCCATGACAGCAGACAGACCATACCGCCCAGCGCCGGGAAAAGACTATGCGATATCCGAACTGAAACGCTGTTCCGGCACCCAGTTCGATGCAGATATCGCCGGGATATTCCTGAAAATTATCGAAAAATCCGAAATGTAGCGCCGTCTCTTTCCTGCTTTTCCATACGACTTTCCCGGGAGGAGTTCGAGGCAATGGCTGTCAGGTGGGGACTCCGGATGAAGGAACTGAAAAGAGACAGGTCCCTGCTACCCCTTCACAAAGTCTGCAAACGCTCTGTTTACCTTTGTTGTCACCTCGCCGGGCTTCCCGTTCCCGATCACCCGGCCATCCACCTCAGTCACCGGGACGATCTCAGCACCGGTTCCGGTTATGAAACACTCGTCTGCTGTATGGAGATCATAGCGGGTGAGCGCTGCCTCCTCCGATGCAATCCCCAATGATGTCGCGATGTCTATAACAACCTTTCTCGTAATCCCCTCAAGAGCCCCGTAACAGGCTGCGGGAGTAAGAATCCGCCGTGATTTTACCAGGAACAGGTTGTCGGCAGTACACTCAGTGATGAACCCTTCCCTGTTCATCATGACCGCTTCGAGACAGCCCGCCTGACGGGCTTCGAGCTTGGCCAGAATGTTGTTCAGATAGTTCAGGGATTTGATGCGCGGGTCAAGGCAGTCTGATGACATCCTCCTTGAAGAGGAGGTGATAATCCTGATTCCTTTTTTATAGTATTCACTGGGGTACAGCTGCAAATCATCTACAATGATGACAACCGTCGGCTTTCTGCATGACGAGGGGTCAATGCCGAGAGCACCCTGACCTCTGGTGACAATCAGACGGATATAACCATTGCTTTTCCTGTTGATCCTGACTGTCTCTTCAACCGTTCTCCCCATGACATCCTGCGTCACGGGGATTTTCAGCAGGATCGCCTGTGCGCTCCTGAAAAGCCTTTCGATATGGGCCTCAAGCAGGAATATCTTTCCATGATATAACCTGATGCCTTCGAAGACCCCGTCTCCATAGAGCAGCCCGTGGTCGAAGACGGAAATCCTGGCCTGTGACTTGTCATAATATTGTCCGTCGATATAAACCTTCATGCGACCTCCTGGTCAGAAAATACTTCACGGAGTTTCTCGTATCTGCTGCCGAATCTGCCCTTTAGCAGATTGTCATACCGCCTGATGATTTTCATGATATAGATATCATGCTTGATGTAGTCCTCAGCCATGGTAATGAACCCCCTGTTCCGGCTCCATGCCCCGCTGACCCGCCTGTATTTGAAGATCGTCCCCATGAGGACTTCCTTTGAATCAGTCACCGCAACGAGTCCCCTCCCTCCTTTTTCGTGGTAAAGGGTATCCTCGATGGGATGCTGATAGAGCTGTCCGGCTTTAAACCGCGTCTGCCCGAAATGAACCACGGCTACCCTGACGCTCCTCATGACGGCATCGCTCACTGCTGGTCCGATCTGTTCGAGTTCTTCCCCCCAGACCGACAGTAACAGGACCTGATTTACGCTTTGGACCATCTGGATAAGCTTGCTCATCAGGTAATCGTAATCAGTTATGTTCCAGACTGAAGAGAAGTCCATGGTATCATCAAGGGCTGTAAGCTCTTGTTTCAGGCGCTTTACTACAGATTCTGTTCTGCTCCTGTGCCGTTCGAGAAAAATTTCAGGTTCAACCGGAATGTATCTTTTCGTCTTTTCGTTTTGAAAAAGAGCGATCATCCCCTTTCCTGTAAGCTTCTTAAGCACTTCGTATATTTTCGATGTCGGAATTCCGGAATGTTTGCTGATTTCATATGCAGTGGCAGGGCTTTCCCTGAGCAGGGAAAGATATGCCTTCCCCTCGTATTCGGAGAGCCCGAGTTCTGCGAGATACCCAAGCGTGTGATCTATATTAACTACCATAGTAGTCAATACTATATTAAAAATTTATTCATGTCAAGCCTTGATATTCTTTGCTATAGAGATTTTCTATTTATACAACTCGTTATGTCGGGCAGAAACTTCAGGCAGGCACTGGTTTCTGTATATATTCTTTAACGAACTGTTCGATGTACATATCCCGTACGGCGTCGTTATAGAGAACCATGTCGAGCTGTTTCGTATAGGCAGTCAATCTCCCCAGGACCATGAGTTTCTCTTCAAACGCCTGCTGGTTATATTTTGTGATGACTGCATCAATCACATCCTCAGTGGCGGTTATTCGAAAGTCCATGCGGCTCAGAATCTCTGAAACAAGCTGCGCCCTCCTCAGCCTCCTGTCCTGTGAAGCCCCGCCTCCCTTGAAGAAGAATTTGATATAGTTGTCATTGCTGTTCTCACTTACATATGCCTCAACCAGTGAGAAATGGTATCCGAGCCGGATGCTGAAATTCATGTAGTTCCTCGATACCACCGCGTAACTGCTCTTTTCCGTCTCCTGAGGCCGGTTTCCCCGTACAAAGACCGTATGGACAAGCATGCTGAAGAAGCCTTTCTTCCCGGCAGGAGGAGGCTCAGGCCATTTCATCGCCATCATCCCTTTCAGCAGCGCAGAAAAAGGGAGAGAATAGATATCCTCCGGAGTTGCCTGCCTGACGTTCTCCCTGATACCTCCGTCAAGGTCGAGCATCTGCACATTCACCGGTATGCCGGAAACAAGGATGACGGACTGCACTGAATCCGTGGCATGGCCTTCTCCGATACTGAACATCTCCTGCATCGCCATTTCATGAGCAAACCGCGTTATGTCATGGTACGTCCTGCAGTTTTCAGGTCTGAAATCCTCACTCTTGGGGTCGGTCAAACCAAGCGGTACGATCCATTTCAGTACCTCTCCGAGCATCCTGGCCAAATGGGTATCCCTGCATTGCTCTCTTTTTTTCTTTCCATACTCGATAATCTCGTCAACTTTCCCTTCGTAAATAGTGCAGTTGAGTGCATCAACGGTAATCTCCTGCCCTTCTCTGATTATTCCTGTCGCAACTCCTGCATCGACAATAGCCGGTACCCGGTATTCACGTGCAAGAGACGCCATATGATCCGTAGCGCTGCCGACGTCCGTAATGATGGCAGCAGCCTTGTTCATGACCGTGACATATTTCGGATTGGTATGTCTGGCGACAAGGACAGCCCCATCCGGGAATTCTCTGAGGGCTTCGTCATTCTTAAGGATAAATGCCTTGCCGTATCCTACTCCTTTGCTCGCGATAATACCCTTGTCCAGCATGATAGTATACCCTTCAATGCGCGCTGGGGGAGACGTCCCGGTTGCAGCGTCCGCAAACATTATCCGCAGGGGTCTCGACTGGAGGAGATATATCTGTCCGTCGGTTCCTGCTGCGAATTCAATGTCGCACGCTGACCCGAAATGCTTTTCCAGTTCGATGCCATAATATGCCAGGGTGCTGATCTGTTCATCAGTAAGGCTTGGAGATTCTCTCCGCATCGCACTCACTGGCGCCTCTTCGATTCCACGGTCTCCCCTGCATATGAGCATTCTGTCCTTACGGGTGACATGCCTGCTGACTATTGCACCGAACGGATGACGGGAAACAGAAAATGCATCAGTCGAAAACGTTCCATCGACAACTGCCTTCCCGAGGCCAAAAACACTGTTGATAACTATATGGTCTTTCTCAGGGTCGGTGGGGTCTCTTGTATAGAGAACCCCGCCGGCTGATGCAGGTATCATCTCCAAAACTGCCACTGCCATGACCATCTCATCCTGGGAAAAGCCTTTAGTCTTTGCATAAAACATCGCTTTCGGGGTGAAGAGGCTTGCCACAACCTCCCTGTATTTCCGGAGAATTTCGTCTCCGGGAATATTGAGGAACGTAGCATATTGCCCGGCGAAACTGAATTCGCTGTCCTCCCTGATCGCACTGCTTCTCACCGATACCATTGTCTGTCTGCCCACCTTTCCGGATAGCTCTGCATATGCATCCAGTATCGCCTTTTCGAGATCCGGCGGTATCTCCGATTCAATGATCAACGGATATATCTCCTTGCTGAACCTGCGTAATTCTTCAATCTGATCAATGCCAAAGGATGCAAGTTTTTTCCTTATCGTTCCGGCGAGCCTGTTATGCTCCAGAAACCCGAGAAATGCATAGGAACCGATGACAAATCCATGAGGCACGGGAAAATTCAGGGTTCCCGTTATCTCGCCCAAATTCGCTGCCTTTCCTCCCGCAATAAGCAAATCCCTTCTGGTCAGTTTTTCAAGGGGAATCACCAGGTCACTGACAGGGATTTCCACTTTATGTTCGAGTATGGCATCCGTTCCCTGACGGATAGTTGCATGGATTTTTTCGAATATCAGATATTTATTCCCTGAAAGGGCATTCAAGCTTTGAATGATCGTCAGCACATTATTCTGAACACGCCTGACCGTTGATTGTATATATTGCATATCAAAAAGGCATTCACCAGAGGACTTTTCTTCCATATCCGCCATCACCTCAAGAACCTCATTATTGGTCGCAAGGAGTTTTTGGAAATCCTGATACCTGCGTTTCAGGATTTCCCTGTCAGCCCTGCTTTGCGATGCAGGTTCAGAAGTTTTTTTAAATAATTTTGGAATGTTCGCCATAAAATTAATTATACGTGCGTAAAAAATACTTGACAAGCAAGGAAGAAATCATTATCATTACTGAAAAATAATATTACATTGTAATAACATTACTACTTTATGTTGATATAATGGAATTAATCGACAGAGAAGATCATCAAAAGCTGTACCTTCAACTCTATGAAATTCTGCGGAAAAAAATTGAGAGCGGTGAATATCAGGTCGGCACACAGATCCCCACTGAAGACGACCTTTGCAGGATGTTCGGCGTCAGCAGAGCAACAGTCAGAACAGCGATCCTCGAACTCGTGCGGCAGGGTTACCTGAAACGCCAACAGGGGAAAGGCACCTTTATTTATCGGAATAGTATTTCCGAAGGGCTGAATATGCAAACAAGCCTGACGGAACTTCTGCTTGAAGAAGGCCTTGATATTGCCTCCAGGGTTCTGGTAAGAACTGTCATGATGCCAGTCGAGGATCTGGAGCAGAAGCTCGATATCACTCCTGACAAACACATCATTTATATAAAAAGACTATGGACTGTTCAGGATGAGCCAGTCCTGCTCCAGGAAAATTATATCCCGCATCATATCTGCCCTCTCCTTTTGGAGGATGACATTGAGAATCATTCACTCTTTGAGACTTTTGATAAGAAATACGGAATAAAAATAACCCGGGCAAAAAGCTATATGGACAGTGTCCGCTTGAGCTCAGACGAAGCCAGGATTCTCGGGTTGCCCGAGGACTCGCCGGCGATAGTGCTTCTCCAGCATTTTTATTCCGGTGACACCATGATCATGTATGCGCGGACGGTGAAAAGACCTGACAGATTCCGGCTTTCCATTGACCTTGAGAGAAAAATCGTATAGAAAGGAGGGTATGATGGCAGACGGAAAACGGGTGAAAGAAATCATGGTTGGAATCTTTGAGTATCCTCATGTCCCCTACTGGTTTTCGATCAACCAGGCTGTAAGGATTGTGAAGGTATCGTTCATCAGCTCCAGGAAGTTCCCTGAGCCCATGGCAATCCTGGTGTTTGATGAAAAATACAACCTCACGGGGACCCTTACCCTGAAGGATATCCTCAGGGGGCTGGAGCCGAAATTCATGAGCTCCACCACCAAGGCACAGGTCCCTGAAGAGGACGAGAGCAGTCTGGCCCTGATCTGGGACCTGCTCTTTACAAAAGACATCAAAGACCTTGCCGAGAAGCCGGTCAGCTCTATCATGGCGCCTGCAAAATATTTCGTCGATCCGGACGATCCTATCACGAAAGCCGCTTACCTCATGGTGCACCACGACCTTGTCCTCCTGCCCGTGCTGGAGAACAGGAAAAAGTTTGTCGGGCTTGTTCGGATGATCGAAATCTTTGATGAAATTTCCAACGCTCTAATGAGTGAATAGGAGGGTGATATGGCGGATACAGGGAAAAAACAGTCAGAAGGCCTGCCGGGACCACCGCCGGAAATAATCGTTGCCGAAGAGAAGAAGAAGATCAATATACAAAGGTTATTTTTTCTCTTCCTTGGTTTAACTTTCTTCTTTGTTTTTAATTATATGCCGCCTCTCCCTGATGCCGTTGACCCCCTGGGTGAACACTTTGTTCTCTCAAAGGAGGGGAAAGCAGCCATCGCCCTCTTCCTTCTTGCAGGCACCTGGTGGGTATTCGAGGTTGTACCCATCGGCGTAACAAGCATCCTTATCGGGGTGATGCAGGCGCTCTTTATGATCCGGCCTGCAAAGGTCGCGTTCAAAGACTTCATGGACCCCTCCGTCTGGTTCATCTTCGGGTCCATTGTCATCGGAATGGTTTTTACCAAGACAGGCCTCACAAAACGCCTTGCCTATAAAATGCTTACGATTGTCGGCGAAAAAACGAGCATGATTTATCTCGGCTGTTTTGTGGTGACTGCGGCACTCACCCATATCATGGCGCATACAGCCGTTGCCGCAACGATGTATCCTCTCCTCCTCGCCATCTATTCTTTATACGGAGAAGGAGACAAGGTCACAAAATTCGGCAAAGGCCTTTTCATCGGCATGGCCTTTGTTGCCGGCGCAGGGAGCATCGTTACCCTGCTCGGCGCAGCCCGTGGCGCGGTTGCAATAGGGTTCTATAACGACATCATGGGGAAGAATGTCACCTTTTTCGAGCTTACCAAATACATGTTCCTGCCCGGCTGGATCATGACCTTTCTCCTCTGGGGATTTATGATGATATGGTTCAAGCCGGAAAAAAAGAATATTCCGGGACTGAGACAAAAAGCCCGGCAGCTCTATAAAGAAATGGGGAATTTCTCCGGCAAAGAAATATTTGTGGGGTTCGCTGTGCTCGGGATCATCCTGTTCCTGTCTCTTCAGTCCTTTATTCCCGCATTGAAAGCTTTTGACAAGTCGGCGGTTGTTCTCGTCTCAACCGTGCTCTTTTTTACCACAAAAATCCTGACGATCAAGGACCTTGAAGAGATACCCTGGAATATCATCCTGCTTTTCGGAGGCGCCATGAGCATAGGGTTCTGTCTCTGGGAAACCGGGGCAGCCAAGTGGCTTGCCATCAACTGGCTGGTCATGTTCCAGAAATCGAACTGGTTCATCTTTGTCCTTGCGATAGCGTTCTTCGTGATGGTCATGACCAACTTCATCATGAACGTCGCGGCAATCGCTATCTCGCTTCCTGTCGCACTCGTTATCGCCCCGTACCTCGGGGTTTCGGGTGAAGTGATCTTGTTTGCGTCGCTGGTGACCGCAGGCATGCCCTTCCTCCTGCTGGTGGGCGCAGCGCCGAATGCTATCGCCTACGAGTCGAGACAGTTCACCACAGGGCAGTTCTTTGTTGCAGGCATTCCTGCAAGTATAGTCCTCATGGCTATCGTGGGATTATGCGCAGCCATAATATGGCCGATGCTCGGCATGCCGGTAACATTGCAATAAAAACAGGCACCTGGAAGAGTGAATTTTTCCTGTTCCGGTGCCTGATATCTTAATTTATAAGGAGGATGTATGTCATCTGAAACCATGCTGCAGAAATATTTCCCCGCAGTACATCCGGAAGCAGGCTATGTTGAAAAAACGTACAAGATTCTGAACAGGGCAGGTTTTCATGCAGACAATACCATCGCTGCCGTTGACGTCTGCAGGGACGAGATATCCCAGCCGCTGGTCGCCCTGATCAGGGAGAAATGGGGTGAGGCATTCAATCTCTGCAGCCTTGCAGCCATGTTTTTCGCGGGCAAGACAGCCCTCAAGGCGGCAATGCACCATGCACCGGTCGTAGGGGGCAAGGAGCGGTATGTGTTTTACGCCATTCCCCATATCGCAATCGGTGCAAGGGGGCAGATGGGCTTGTGCACAAGGACCGGCAGGAAAGAGGCCTCCAATGCATGCGGGGCGCTGAACGTTTTTCTCGGCGAACTCAGAGGAGGCAAAACAAACCTTGCCATGGACAGTGAAGACGTCGAACTGAGTCTCGTCAGAACAAGGCTGCTCAGAGAGATACCATACGGAAAAATTCCTGATCTTCTTGAACTGACCCACATTACCCTGAAGACAATAAGGGAAGACCTTGAGAACGCCCTGCAGAAGACTGTCGATGCCAGGCACAGTGACTATGCGCTCTTTACCGGCATACAAATACATGCACCCGACGGAAACTATGTGTCTCCGGCAGACAGCTATGTGGTCTTAAATTCCAAGAAACGGTCGCTCAGAATTCGATAACAGACTGAGATACAAAGGGTAAGCAATAGCATACAGAGATTTTGGAATGAATATGCCAGATAAAGTATTTTTGGTCATTCTCGGGCAATCACCCTCCGAGGTATCTCCCGAAAGCTTTCGTGAGATAAAGCTGCTCAAATACTGTATCCGCAAAATTGCATGCTCAGTTAATCAACAATACAGGTCAAGCGTTGAAGAAGGCAAACGGTTTCGGAGAGGGATAGTTTACACTCTTCACTCTCTGCTTTGAACTTTACACTTCATGCTTAAGGGAGGGATTATGAAAAAACAGTTTCTCAAGCATTTCTCTCTGGGGATTCTGGCCTTATTGTTTATGCTCCCGGCAAACTGCTTCTGTGCATCTTCCGGTGAAGTTCGGGAAATGGACAAGGTATTCGTCTCCGGAGAAATCCTGGATTCTCACCGGGAACCCGTCAAGCAGGCTGAAGTCAGGGTTCTCATCAACGGACAGCCTCATAAAATGATCGTAGAGCATAAGGAGGTTGAAAATACAGAGACTTCCTCTCACGGCACCTATCAGCTGGAATTCGATCTGCCCGCGGGTATGATCGACACTGCCGCGATTCAGCTGAAACTGACAAAGACAAGCTACCGGACAACTTATATTGACTTTGCGAAGGAGGACTTTGCACAGAAAGGCCGGAGTTTCTATGCGGTCAGGGATACCGAGATGCCAAGGGCCATCGGCCCTGCTTTCTGGATTGCGACGGTGGTCTTCCTTATCGCGTATGCCCTGATCTCGTTTGAACTCCTCCACAGGACGATTGCAGCCATGCTCGGGGCGGCTATCATGCTCCTCATCACGTATACCTTCGGCACTCTCAACCATGAATACCATATCATCTCTTTCGAACGGGCGATGCATGCAATCGATATGAATGTCATCTTTCTCCTCATGGGAATGATGATCATTGTCGGCGTCCTGAAGCATACGGGCGTCTTCCAGTGGTGTGCCTATATGTCTTTCAAGCTCGCGCGGGGCAATGTTATGGCCCTTGCGGTTATCTCCATGATCTTTATCTCGGTTACCTCTGCCATGCTTGACAACGTGACCACGATGCTGCTCTATACTCCGGTTCTGATAGAAATTGCGCTGGCTCTGAAACTTTCGCCTCTCGCTCTCCTTATCCCGGGCATTATGGCATCGAATGTGGGAGGCACCGCAACATTGATCGGCGACCCCCCGAATATCATGATCGGTTCATACACCGGCCTCTCGTTCATGGCATTCGTCGCGAACCTTACCATCACCGTAATTATATCGATGGCGGCGCTTTTCATCTATAACCGGTTCTTTTACGGAAAGACATACTCCAATGCAAAAGTCGAGGATATCGACGGGTTTATCGCCTTTTTGAAGGAAGAATACAAGATTACGGACAAGACCCTGCTGGGTTATGGCCTTTTTGTCATGGCACTGGTCGTATCTTTCTTTGTTACCCACGGGTACTGGCATATGGAAGTGAGCATCCCCGCGCTCTTCGGAGCAGGGCTCCTCTTCACCTATGGAATCCTCAGCAAGAAGGTCAAGATGCTGGAACTCATCGAGAAAGACATTGAGTGGACAACCCTCCTCTTCTTTATCTTCCTCTTCATGATCGTGGGCGCGGTGGAAGAGGCGGGTCTCCTTGCTGTTATTGCCGACTGGGTGCTGAACGTATCCCAGGGTGATCTGGTTACCGCGATCTGTCTGATCCTTTGGGTAGCAGCCATCATGAGCGCGTTTGTCGACAACATCCCGTTCACCGCAACCATGCTCCCCATTACCGCCTATCTCACCAAAGTAATCCCCGGAGCGGCAGAGACAAATGTACTCTGGTGGGCGCTTGCTCTCGGGGCATGTTTCGGCGGGAACGGCACCATGATCGGAGCAAGCGCAAATGTTGTGACCGTGGGGATCGCAGAGGCTGCAGGGCACAAGATCAGCTTTTTCGGCTTCATGAAATATGCATTCCTGTATATGATAATAAGCGTAGCCATCGCAAATGTATGGCTGCTTATCGCCTATTAACGGAAAAGGAGAGATACCATGCAAATGGCATGTCCCATACCAAAAATACTGCTTCCGATAGACGGGAGCGATGAGGCAAAGAGAGCGGTTCAGTTTGCGGGATGTCTGGGATCGTTTCTCGGGAAGAGTCTCTCGATGGTCACCCTGCACCGGGTGCTCACCGGAGGATACATAAGCAACCATCTCGCAAACGTGGACTTTCGGGCAGCGGAGATTCTGAAGAGTTCGGAGGTCTTCAAACGCATCAGGGAAGAGCATATCGCCCGGGACATCATGCCCATCCTGAATGAGGCTGAAAAGATCCTGATGGATCTCGGAATCGCTTCCCCGGTCGAGAAACTGGTCACTGAAGGGGACGCAGCGAACGAGATCATCCGGGTTGCCGGGGAGGGCGCCTTCTCCACCATCATGATGGCACGGCGGGGACTTGCTGCCGGCGGCGGCACCCCTCTGGGGAGCGTCACCAACAAAGTCATCCATGCCGCAAGCAGGCATACAGTATACATCGTCGGACACAGGCCGCTAGAGGGCAAGGCCTGTCCTATTCCAAGAATCCTGATCCCTGTTGACGGTTCCCAATACTCCATGAAGGGTGTGGAACACGCCGTTTGTCTCGCAGCGAATCTCAGGGGAGCCCTTGGCAGCATAACCCTCCTCAGGGTCATTAACGTCGCCCTGTATATGGAGAGATTGAAGAAAGGCATTGACCCGGAAGAGGAGGCCCGGAAAATTCTTGACGAGGCCGGCAGGCTTTTCCTCAACGCCGGTATCGGGGAGGCCCTTATAGCAACAAAAATAAAGATGGGCAACCCGATTGAGGAGATCATCAAAGACGTTGAGGCCGAAGATTATAACTTCATTATTATGGGCCGCAAGGGAAGAACTTCCCTGAAAGAGCTGATCCTCGGCGGAGTGAGTGCGACCATACTGCAGCGCTGCGGCAATCCGACTATTGCCCTCGTAAGCAGCGACTGATCTGGCTTCTCAGGAGGGACAGGACGGCGTTATTCCATCCTGCCGGCCCTGTTCCTTCTGTTTGTATGAGATTGGAGAGACGAATACCGCCGGCATATTCCCCTGAAGGTTTCCGGATAAGAACCGGGCAATCCACCTGTTCCAGCATCGGGATATCATTCGGACTGTCGCCAAGTCCAATGGTAACTATTGAACCAAACGCCTTCCGATACAGGTCGTTGAGTATCGATACTGCCCTGCCCTTATCGCTGTCCCCGAGGATATGGTAGAAGGCACCCCGGGTGTACCGGAACCCTTTTGCCAGAATTGCGGCAAGGAGGCGCGGGATATCAGGCTCTGCCCCTTCAAACACAAAAGGCTCATCAAATGAGCGCTTCTTTGCCATTTCAGCCTCAGGGAGACTGAGTCCGGTCAGTCCTGCAACCTCTCCTGCGCTCATATCTCCAAAACCCCTGATGGGAAAACCTTCAGTGCGGAGTGCCGAGACTGCTTTCCTTATTTCACTGTATACCGCGCCAAGGACTATTACCTCGTAGTCATCTTCACCCTGAACGGCGTGGCCGGGAACTGCAAGGGGGAAATCAAAATATCCTTTCGGGACAAAAATGCCCCCTCCGTTCTCAGCGATGAAAGGATGTCTGTTCCCGGTCTGTTCCCGGTAGAACTCTATTTCAGTCCTCGTCTTGCTGGAAGAGAAAATAAGCGGGATATTCAGGTTACGGATGGCGTGAAGAGCAGGCAATGCGGGATCAAAGCTATAGGTCGTTGCGTCCAGGAGCGTCCCGTCAAGGTCAGAGAAAATTACCCGTTGTTTCATGCTCTTCATTCTATCACAGTGATCTGCAGATCCATGACATTTGTCCCTGTCGGCCCTGTAACCAAGAGGTCGCCGGTCTCCCTGAGAAATGCATAGGAATTATTGTCTTCCAGATACCTGAGGACATCGAGTCCGAGCGCTTCGGCCCTCTTCAGGGTAGAACCGTCCACGATCGCCCCGGCTGCGTCTGTGGGTCCGTCGGTTCCGTCTGTGCCCGCAGAGAGGAGGGTGATCCCGGGGATGTCCCTGATCTCCCGGGCAAAAGCAAGCGCGAGTTCCATGTTCCTCCCCCCGGTGCCCTTTCCTCTTACCGTAACGGTTGTCTCACCGCCTGAGAGCAGGCAGAGCGGCTGTTGAGAGGGGTATTCTGCCCGGATTTCCCGCGCCTTCTCGGCAATCCATCTGCCTGCCTCCCGTGCTTCCCCTGTTATTGCAGAAGAAAGAAGGACTGTATGCAAACCTGCTCTCTCAGCGTAATTTTTCGCTGCTTCAAGAGCGGTCCGGTTCCCCCCGATAATCAGATTCTCCCCGTTTTGAAATATTCTGTCACCTTCCTTGGGCGTTTCAGGGAGAAGTCCCTGCCTTCCCAGTTCAAAGACAGAGGCAACCCTGTCCGGCACGCTATCCTGCACACCGTATTTCTCAATCACTCCTGCTGCATCATGATAGGTTGTCGGATCAGGAGCCGTAGGCCCTGACGCTATCACGTCGAGCCTGTCGCCTATGACATCAGAGAGGATCAGGGAAAGAAAACGGGACGGATAGGCAATTGCCGCAAGCCTGCCTCCCTTCACCCGGGAGAGGTGTTTTCTCACAGCGTTCATCTCATAGATATCGGCTCCGGATCTGAGCAGGAGGTTCGTGGTCATCTGTTTGTCCTGCAGGGTTATCCCTTCACAGGGAGAGACGAGCAGCGCCGATCCTCCTCCGGACAGGAGGCATACCGCAAGGGTATGTTCGTCGGCATCTCCGAGAATCCTGACGATCTCTCCTGTTGCCCTCACACCGTTTTCATCAGGCAGAGGATGTCCCCCTTCAAAGACCTTCCCTTGCCTCAGTGCATAGCCGTCGGAATGACCGTATTTTGTAATAACCAGGCTTGTGGCTACAAGATCACCGCATATTTCCTCAACCGCTTTTGCCATAGGGCATGCCGCTTTTCCGAATGCGAGAGAGATGAGTCTCGTACACCGGCCGGACCTATAAGAACCGATAATGGCATCCCTGTATCGCACTACTGAAACATAGGGATCGACTGCGGTCAATGCTGCGCGATAAAGCTCAAGCAGTTGCTGCCTGGTTTTATTGGATTCCATCGCACTATCCTCCTTCCGGCCCGGATATACGCCCCGGGGAAAACCCATGCAGGCGTGGCAGAACAGGCAAAACCCTCTGCTTTCCCTTTTTGCGGATATGCCGTATAATCAACCAGGGATGACCAGCATAGTATACAAAATTCTCTTGACAAAAGTAACTACTCAATTATTATAATTATGACTACAATTTTTACCTGAAATGGTTACATCATCATGATTACGGTCGGGATTAAGGAATTAAAGGCAAAACTCAGCAGCTATATAGACAAGGTATGCCGCGGAGACCGCGTGGTCATCACCGAACATGGCAGGGAAGTGGCGGTGATCACCCCGATTTCGAAGGAAAGGAAAGTTATCAACGCGCTTATCGATTCAGGAAGGGCGCAGTGGTCGGGGGGGAAGCCGCACGGGCTGGAAGGCATAAAGATAGAGGGCAAACTCCTCTCAGAAACCATTCTGGAGGAACGCGTATGATCCTGTATCTCGGCTCCAGCAGTCTCGTGAAGCTCTATGTCGAAGAGCCGTATACCCATCTTGTGAGGATGTGGATCCGTGAAGCCGAGATCGTCGCAACATGCCGCATCACCTATACAGAGGTCATTTCTGCGCTTGAAATGCGCCTGAAACAGACCGACCTGTCCAGAAAGGATTACGATCTCGTCGTGAAACGGTTTTCGAGAGACTGGAGTGATTATGCAACGGTCGATTTCGACGACCGCGAAGCAGCCCTGTTCCTGAAAAAATATACCCTGAAACGGTTTGATGCTCTCCATCTCTCTGCGGCAAAACTCATACAGAAGAGAAGAAACGGTTTTTTCTTTGCATTCTCATCGGCTGATGAGAGGCTCTGCAGTGCTGCAGAGTCAGAAGGACTGAACGTACTCCGTTTCCAGTAAAAAAAAGGATTCGCTTCAAGGAGGCATGTATGTCGGACTTTTACCAGGCAGGTGTTGTTGCAACCCTTCACCGTCTCGGGAGTGTGGAGATTGAAAAGCTCGAGGCTGAATTGACGTGGTTTGCTCAGGAAAGGCCGATTGCCCTTGTACTGCCTTCCCTGTATAGTGAACTCGAAGGGGATGCATTAAAGAACATCGTGAAAGAGCTGCAGGCAGTCAGATACATCAAGGAGATCATCGTCACGCTCGGTCCTGCTTCCCGGGAAGAATTCATGCTCACCAAAGATTTCTTTTCCGTGCTTCCCCAGCAGGTCAGGATAATCTGGAATGCCGGCCCCCGGATTGGTGCGATTTACCAGGATATCGAAGCCGCTGACCTCCCGATCGGTGAACCCGGAAAAGGCAGGTCTGCATGGATGGCTTACGGATATATTCTGTCAAAGCAGTATTTCCATGCCATCGCACTCCATGACTGCGATATTCTGACCTATAGCAGGGAACTCCTTGCACGCCTCTGTTATCCTGTAGTCAATCCGAATCTCGGCTACGACTTCTGCAAGGGGTTCTACAGCAGAGTAACTGACCGGCTTCATGGGCGGATGACGAGGCTCCTGGTTACTCCACTTATCCGCTCCCTGCAGAAGATACTCGGCCACCTGCCTATACTCATCTTCTTCGACAGCTTCAGATATCCGCTTGCAGGTGAGTTTTCCATGGATATTGACCTCGCACGGATAAACCGTATCCCCGGGGACTGGGGACTGGAAGTGGGCGTGCTGGCAGAAGTTTACCGGAACACTTCGTCGCGGAGAGTCTGCCAGGTCGATATAGCGGATAATTATGAGCATAAACACCAGGAACTCTCCCCCGAGGACACGACCAAGGGGTTGAATAAAATGTGCGTGGATATCAGCAAGTCTGTTTTCAGAACCCTTGCATCCGAGGGGATAGTCTTCTCTGATGGTTTCTTCAAAACACTTTTTGCCACGTATGTAAGGACTGCCCAGGATATGCTGAAAAGATACGAGGACGACGCCGCCATAAACGGCCTCGTATTCGACAGGCATGAGGAAAGTCTTGCCGTAGAGACCTTCACAAACGGGATAAAAAGAGCGGCGGAAATCATTACCGAAGACCCTCTCGGGGTTCCGCTGATTGCAAGCTGGGACCGGGTAACTTCTGCAATCCCTGATATCCTTGATGCTATCAAGAAGGCAGTCGAAGAAGATAATGCGTAATTCCAGGAACCCGGCAGCAGAGGTCCGGCGGGAGAGAGTAACCCGCAGGCACAGGTTCCCTGTCATGCCGGTGAAAGGAGGTATCGGATGAAAACTGTTTTGGCTCCCATTCTGGTGATTCTCGTCGTTCTCGGCGCAGGGTACTTTGCGTTACCCTTCCTGATTGAAAAAGAAACCGTTCCGCTCAGGGCTGAAGTTCAGGATCTGAGGCAGAGGGTTCAGGCGATGGAGGAGATGAACAAGGCTGCACCCCTGAACCTGGATGCTGATGCGCAGAAAATCATCACTACGGTCAATGCACTCTCCCGTCAACTGAACTCCCTGGAAGAGTCCGGCAGGAAGGGAATTACTGCGACAACCCAGGCGATTCAGGAGCAGAAGGCCTCAACCGAAGAAGCCCTGAAAAAGCAGACCGAAAGCACCGGGAAAACCCTCGAGGAAATGCGGCTCGCCATCCGGGACATGAGGTTTCAGGCAACCATTGCGAACATCCGCGAGCATATCCTGAAAACGAAGATGGAAATCGCAGCAAGGAATATCGGAAATGCAAAAACCGAACTGAACGTCCTTGACGAACTGCTTGCCTCAGCAATAACCGCTGCTTCTGATGAGGAGAAGAAGAAAGCACTGGGGGATCTCCAGCCCTCCCTGAAAAAAGCGAAATCAGAGATAGAGTCTGACGTCCAGTCCGCGACAAACAGGATCGGTATCCTGTGGACCGAGACGGGCAGATTACTGAGGAAAACCTGACAAGGAAAGCGTCAACCACATGAAAAAGACTTTTCTGATAGTGTTTGCTGCAGCACTTGCCCTTATCGTGATACGGAGCAGTTTCACCATACCCGGCGATCAAGCCTTCCAGGAACCCGTCCGCCAGCACTTTCAGGAGATATGCGGCACTGTCGAAAAAGGCGAAACGCTCTACGATATTTTTCAGAAATATAAGCTCGACATTAATGAATTGTTTCAGTTGCAGGAGGCATCTGCCGATGTCCACCGGCTGAGGAAACTCTACCCCGGACAACCCTATAAGATTACCCTCGACGAAGATTCCACGGTCAACAGCTTCATATACTGGATCAACGACGATCATATCTTATCAATCCACCGGACCGACTCCGGATTCTCGGCTGAAAAAATACCTGTAGAATACGAAAAGAGGCTTTTGTATGTTGCGGGAAGAATTCAGGACAACCTTGTCTCTTCCATGGATGGATGGAAAAATCACGTTCTTCTCGCCTTGCAACTCTCTGATATCTTCGCATGGGATATAGATTTTTTCTCGGATCTGAGGAATGGGGATTCATACAAGCTCATTGTGGAGGGTTTGTATCTGGAGGGAGAATTCCGGAAATACGGGGACATACTTTCCGCAGAATTTGCGAATAACGGCGAGATATACCAAGCGTACCGCTTTGAGCAGAACGGAGTGGCAGATTATTACGACGGAGAGGGGAAATCCCTGAAAAGGTCCTTTTTAAAGGCACCACTCAGTTTTCGGCGCATCAGCTCTCACTTCTCCCACAAACGGTTTCATCCCATTCTCCGGATCAGCAGGCCGCATCACGGTCTGGACTATGCCGCTCCCCGCGGCACTCCCGTTTCAGCGGTTGGGGACGGCACGGTGATTTTTTCAGGCGTTCGCGGACAATACGGCAAACTGGTTATCATCAGGCACCCAAACGGATGGAAAACATATTATGGACATCTTGCAAAAATAGGAAAGAACATCAGGAGAGGGAAGAAGGTCCGGCAGGGGACGGTTATCGGTTATGTTGGTTCGACAGGACTGGCAACAGGACCTCATCTCCACTATGAGATCAGAATACAGGATAAGCCTGTCAATCCCCTGACAGTCAAAATCCCGAAAGGAAAGCCCGTTCTGCAGGAATACCTTGCCGACTTCATGAAGGCCAGGGAGTTAATGTCAGGCAAACTTGCCATGATACGGGTCCCGGCGCAAGATTCTGCCGCAGAGGCAAAAAAGGGAGACAGGGGATGATTCCGAAAATACAGTCAAGGTTCCAGGGTTACCCGGCAGTATGTAGTTGAAACGACAGGAGGGAGAAAGCATGCCGGAAATCATCGAACCCTTTGAGTTCAGACAGTGCATCAGCATCCTGAAATCAACGGGGAAAAAGGCAAGAAACCTGACTGAACTCAGGGACACTATTGCAACCATAAGCGATGAATGCATATTCCATCACACCTATCAGTATTTTCTGAAAGGGCACATGCTGGAATATACCAACGACTTTGCCCTCTGGGCCAGCGAAAACCTTGAAGAAAGAGCACTGTCCGAGCACCTCTCAAATATCGACCCCTATGACTTCTTGACGGTGGATGAGCTGCGCAATGAACTGGTACGGGTCATTGATAACTATCTCGACCGCTTCCCCTCGCCGCGTGAGGCAATACCTGGTGAAGAATTCTTTTTCACCGAGACGATTACGACGATATTCCCCTCCGGGGTAATGGTCAAGAATCTGGCGGAATTTCTGACCGCAATCAAATATATCGACTCGGGCTCGCTTTACTATCATTTTTACGAGGCGAGAATACGGCTCGGCGGGGGGATCGATGACTTTTCAAGGTGGATCGAGGATTCCTTCGGGAAAAGACAGCTTGCTGAAAAGATACGGGACATCGACCCTTTTATGCATACCATAGAGGAGATACGGGAACATATCCGGGCAGCAGTCGAACAGGAAGTGAGAAAAGACATGGAGGTTGTCGACCGGTGTTTGACGAATATATAGGGATCGTTCCAAAAGGTGACCTTATCCTCCTCCAGATGCTCGGGGAAAAACTGAACAAACGGTCTTTTCTCCACATCAATTCGACCCGTGAGGGCGGAGGAGTCGCAGAAATCCTCCAGCGCATGATCCCCATCCTCTCGGAACTCGGGATAGATGCCCGGTGGGAAGTGATAACAGGAGATGCACAGTTTTTCGATGTCACAAAAAAAATCCATAACGCTATCCAGGGTTTTCCGGAAACGATTACCCCTGAGATGTGGGCACACCACTACGACCTCAATAAGACCAACGCAGGACAGCTCAACCTCGAGGCTGACGCTGTACTGATCCATGACCCCCAGCCTGCCCCGCTCGTGGAATTCAGGAAAAACGGGGTATGGATATGGCGGTGTCACATCGACATCTCCAGCCCCCAGCATACAGTCAGTGAACACTTGTGCAGCTATTGCAAGAAATACGACGCAGCGGTCTTCTCTGTCCCGAAGTTCGCGCAGTCAATGGGCATCGAAGAATTCATAGTCCATCCTTCCATTGATCCTCTCAGTTTCAAAAACCGCGAACTGAAAGACGAGGAAATACAGGAGACCCTGAATAAATTCCAGATACCGACTGACAGGCCGATTATCCTCCAGGTATCGAGGTTCGACAGGTTCAAAGATCCGATCGGCGTTATAAAAGCCTATCGTACGGTGAAAAAATATAACGACTGCATCCTCGTGCTCGCCGGGAGTCCTGCCACGGACGATCCTGAAGGCGAGGAGGTCCTGAATGAAGTCAGAGAATACGCAGGCAAAGACCCCGACATCTTCATCCTGCTCCTGCCGCCGTTCAGTGACAAAGACATCAATGCACTCCAGCGTTCGGCCACGGTGGTTCTGCAAAAATCGTTAAAAGAAGGCTTCGGCCTTACCGTATCCGAAGCGATGTGGAAAGGGAAACCGGTCATAGGCGGCGCCGCCGGCGGTATACCGAGTCAGATCATCCATGGCATGACCGGGTTCCTTGTACATTCCGTGGAAGGTGCTGCATTCAGAATACGCCAGTTCCTCAATGACCCTGATATGTCGGAGAGAATGGGCAAGACCGCGAAGGAATATGTCAGGAAGAACTTTCTCATTACGAGACAGATCAGGGATTATCTCCTCATCTGGTACGCCCTGGAAAACAGGGGGAAGAGCGTATTCGAATTATAGCGCAGCATGAGTCATGATCCCTGGATGCAAGAGACGGAGGCAGATGAAATGACCGGCAGATTGAACGATTTTTTCAGGAGAGTCGCTCTGTGTGTTTCTCTCAATTACAGGAAAGTCCTCTCGATGCCGGCATGGAACATCGTGCCCTTTCTCCTGATTGCGAACCTGGCATTTGCCCCCGGATGTACCACAGAGCAGCAAAGCGATATAACAACAGTCCGTTTCGTGACCTGGAAGCCGAACCAGCCGGCGGTATGGGACGAAATCATTGAACTTTTTGAAAAAGAACACCCCGGCATCACAATCGAACGGGAAACTGGCCCTCATTCATCGACCGCTTTCCATGACCTTCTCACCCAGAAACTGAAAAACAAAAGCCCTGATGTCGATGTTTTCTTTATGGATGTGATATGGCCGCCCGAATTTGCCGCAGCAGGATGGGCCTTGCCCCTCGACGGATTCTTCCCCCCTGATGAGCAGGAGCGTTTCCTGCACGCTCCCGTCATTGCAAATACGTATCAGAAAAAAATATACGGTGTCCCTCTCTTTATAGACAGCGGAATGCTCTTCTACCGGAAAGACCTGCTTGACCGGTACGGATTCGGTCCTCCGGAGACCTGGGAGGAAATGGTCAGACAGGCAGAGAAGATCATTGCCGGGGAATCGAAAAAGGGGGTGGAACTCTACGGGTTTTCAGGACAGTTCAAGCAATATGAAGGACTGGTATGCAATATGCTCGAATATATCCTGAGCAATAACGGCCATATCCTGAATCCTGACACCGGCAACCCTGAAATCGACAGGGAACCGGCTGTCCGGGCAGTGAAATTTGTACGGGACAGAATCGTGAGGGGAATCGCGACTGCAGGGGTGCTCACCTATGAGGAACCCGAGTCGATCGCTCCTTTTATTCAGGGAAAGGTGGTTTTTCACAGGAACTGGCCCTATGCATGGGAGGTCGCGAATAGTCCGGCAAGGTCAAAAGTTGCCGGGAAAGTTGCCATCACCCGCTTGCCTCATTTCCCGGGAGGGCAAAGCCACGCAACTCTCGGGGGCTGGCAGTTAGGAATCAGCAACTATTCCCGGAACAGGGATGCAGCATGGAAATTCATTCAGTTCCTGACTGGTGAGAGGATACAAAAACTTCTTGCCCTCAAGGCGGGCCTTGCTCCCACACGGAAAGCACTCTATGAAGACCAGGAAATCCTCGGCAGGTATCCGCAGTTTTCCGGGATGAAGGACGTGTTCCTTACCGCATATCCCAGACCGCGAAATCCGCTGTACCCCGCGATATCGAATACCCTGCAGCGCTTCTTCAGCAAGGTCATCGCAGACCCGACTGCCGACCTTGCAAAGGAGGCAAAAGCGGCATCGCAGGAGATCGAGAAGATCCTGGCGCTATCCCGGTAGGGGTCTGTGCTGGATAACGGGAAAAAACATAGCATGCTTTCTCCCTTACGGTTCAGGGAGCATCTGTTTGCCTTCCTGCTGATCTCTCCCTGTTTTCTCTTCATCCTCACGTTTGCATTCTATCCCATAGGGTATTCCTTTTTCCTCAGCCTGCACAGAATAATCCTGAGCCTTCCCGGACTTGAGCAGCCGTTCATCTGGTTCGGGAACTACCGGGATTTGCTCCATGACAGGATAGCGCTGAAATCCCTGGGCAACACTTTGCTCTTTGTGTTCTTTACAACGTTCTTTGAACTCCTCTTTGGCCTTGTCATTGCCCTCGTGATCAATAACCATTTCAGGGGCAGGGGAGTGGCAAGGGCGGCGGTCCTGATACCCTGGGCTATTCCGACTGTCGTTGCTTCACAGATGTGGCGGTTCATATTCAACGACACCTACGGCCTTCTGAACTATGCATGGTTCGGTTCTGAAACCGCGCTTTACAAGGCCTGGCTTGCAGATCCCCTGTTTGCCTTCTTCGCAATAGTTGCAGCGGATGTATGGAAGACTTCTTCGTTTGCAGCCCTGATCATCCTCGCCGGGTTGCAGACAATACCCGACGAACTCTATGCCGCAGCGAAGACCGACGGGGCTTCCGCGTGGCAGAGGTTCATCAGAATAACTCTCCCTCTTCTCAAGCCGGCCCTGCTTATCGCCCTCCTCTTCAGGACCATGGATGCCTTCAGGGTTTTCGACCTCGTCTTCGTCATGACTCAGGGAGGCCCCGCTGATTCAACAAACGTGCTCCAGTTTTACGGGTACAAAAAGATCTTTGCCGAAGGGCTCATGGGATATGGTTCAACAATCTCGGTTCTGGTATTCTTTATAACATTCTGCATCTCTCTCTTCTACCTGAAATTGATCGGTACACGGCTTTTCGGGGAGCACTCATGAGCGGAAGAGCAGCTCGGGCAGGTTTGTATTTTCTCACCCTGGTTATCGTATTTTTCAGCCTCTTGCCCTTCCTCTGGTTTCTCGATACATCGCTCAAGACCCAGGGGGAAGTCACTGCCATACCGCCCACACTCGTTCCTTCCGGTTCATTCCATTTCTATCAGTCAGCCATAGTAAACTACAACCTCTTCCACTATCTGAAGAACAGTGCCATCGTTGCAGGAACCACCACGGTGATCACCCTGATCGTATCCGTTTTCGCAGGATATGCATTGGCGCGGCTCAGGGTACCCCGCAAAGGGTTGATTATGGGAAGCCTCCTGCTCGTCTCGATGTTTCCCCAGATATCAATCGCAGGCCCTGTCTGGAAAATTCTCCAGTCATTCGGATGGCTGAATACCTACCAGGGGCTTATCCTTCCCTACGTCACGCTCACCCTGCCACTCGGGGTATGGATACTGACAAGCTTTTTCAAAGAACTGCCCGAAGAACTGGAAAAAGCAGCCCGGATTGACGGATGCAGTCACTTCCAGGCCCTTTTCAAAATTATTGTGCCTCTTGCTGCACCGGGGGTTTTCACGGCAGCCATACTGATCTTCATTTATGCATGGAACGAGTTCTTCTTCGCGCTTCTCATCATGACCCGGCAGCAATATCAAACGCTCCCGGTAGGGATCGCCCTGTTCCAGGGGCAATACACCATGCCGTGGGGCGAAATCGCCGCTGCATCAACAGTCGCCACTGTGCCTCTCGTCTTCCTCGTTTTTCTTTTCCAGAAAAGAATCATCCGGGGGTTGTCTGCCGGGGCGGTGAAAGGATAGCTATGGCCGGAATACGATTTGAAAAGATTGTCAAGCGGTTCAGGCAGGTGCCGGTGATACAGGATCTGAATCTTACGATACAGGACGGCGAATTCTTTACGTTTGTCGGTCCGAGCGGGTGCGGGAAGTCCACACTGTTGAACATGGTCGCCGGACTGGAACCTGTTTCGGAAGGGCAGATTCTGTTCGACAATAAGATTGTGAACGACCTTTCTCCAAGGGACAGAGATATCGCAATGGTATTCCAGAGCTATGCGCTCTATCCGCATATGACTGTCTTCGAAAACATCGCCTTCCCGCTCCGGATGAAAAAAGTTCCCCGGCAGAAGATCAATGAAGAGGTAACGCGAATATCCGGCATCCTCGGGCTTTCCGGACTCCTGCAGAGAAAACCGAAAGAACTCTCCGGGGGACAGAGGCAGAGGGTTGCCCTCGGAAGGGCGCTGATCAGAAAACCTTCGGTCTTCCTTATGGATGAGCCGCTCTCGAACCTCGATGCACGATTGAGAATCGAGATGAGGGCTGAACTGAAGAAACTCCATCAGGAACTCCATATCACCACGGTTTATGTAACCCATGACCAATCCGAGGCCCTCAGTCTTTCGAACAGGATAGCGGTTCTTCACCGGGGAGAGATACAGCAGTGCGGTGAACCGCGTGAGGTATACGGAAAGCCGGCCAACGTCTTTGTCGCCGGTTTTATCGGCAGCCCGCCGATGAATTTCGCACACGGTATCATAAGGGGAAAAAGTCCGCTTGAGATAGAATGCAACGCGAAAACCCTCTCGCCCTCTGTTGAGCAACTCCCCGGCTCCAACAAGGTGATACTCGGGATCAGACCGGAGGATATCCCTGTATCATCCGGCAGGACGGGTGCGGGCATTGAGGGAACCATACTGATCATAGAACCGGCAGGGTCTTTCAACTGGGTGGATATTGACTGGAACGGCATAACATTTAGGGGATACGCTCCGGCAGAGGCAAAGCTGGAGACCGGGATGAAGGCATGGATGGAGTTGCCTTCGGACCGAATCCTGGTTTTCGATGCCGCATCGGAAAAACGCCTCTAGGCAGCTGGTATGCTGTGTTTTAATTAAAAAAAATATACTTTATAATTTATAATTAATGGCATGGTGGCATCTGATTGAAGGACAGCAGAATTTCCAAAGAATGAAGGAGAAGAATAAACTCATGACACTTCAAGAGTATTTTTCAGCAAAACAAGGAATCGGTATCCTTTCGACTGCTGACGGGGAAGGAAAAGTAACGACAGCAATATATTCCAGACCACGCATTCAAGACAATACAACCCTGGCTTTTATCATGAGAGAGCGGTTGACGTATCACAATCTCCAGACTAATCCAAATGCTGCCTTTATGTTCATCGAAGAAAACCAGGGATATCGCGGCATCAGGCTTTTCCTGAAAAAGCTCAGAGAAGACAATGACCCTGCTGTCATTGCTGCGATGACCAGAAGACACCTGTCCCCTGAAGAAGATCAGGAGAAAGGACCCAAGCATCTCGTCATATTCAGGGTGGAAATGATCCTGCCGCTCATCGGTTCGGGCCCGGGTCCGGTGACTTTATCATAAGTTGCAGGTTCGAAGGTCTGGCTACCCATCTGCCCCTTATTGGACTAACATGATGTTCAGCACATCTTCCCGGAGAGCAGGACGACCAATGGGGATGAAATATTCCAAGCAAAGACGATCAGAAAGATCCTTGCAAAGAATGACCGCCTGATATTGGCAGCGCACAAGCAAACACCGGAACAGACAACCCCTCTTTCCTCTGGAAACATCACGTCCAGGCGAACTGGACAGCCGGCTGCATAGTCAACGGTTGCAATGTAACCACAAAATATGTTATATTGTGACTTCAATTATTTATATTTGTAGTTATAATTTATCCTTTGCGCCGATTTGTACGCGGAGAGCGTCCGGAGGGCACAAGAGCTTATCTTGTATCCCGCCCTCTTTTTCGATATAGTTAGAACTGGAATCCCTGCTGCATAACCAAGGTAAAACTTCAATTCGCATTGTACAGGGGGGAGGTATACATGAGCGACGGCAGACTGAGAGTTGTTATCGAAAATGTGAAACCTGAGATTGGGGGAGGAACCTTTCCTGCCAAGAGGGTCATCGGAGAAAAAGTGACCGTAGAGGCCGATATCTTCACTGATGGCCATGATTCCCTCTCTGCGCGCCTCCTCTATAAAAAAATCGGCAGCCGCTCATGGAAAGAGGCTCCCATGGCGCATATCGAAAACGACCGCTGGAGGGGCGAGTTCACTGTCGGGGAAACCGGGAATTACGTATATACCCTTACCGGCTGGGTAAACCATTTCGCAACCTGGCAGAGGGACCTGGGAAAAAAATATGACGCAGGGCAGGATATCCGTGTGGATATCCTTATCGGCATCAATCTCATTCGAGAGGCTGCGGAAAGGGCACCGGAAAAAGAAAGGCCGGTCTTCGACGCGAGCATCCGTATCCTCACCGGGGAGGGAGAGCAGGAAAAGATTATCCTTCACGCGCTCAGCTCTGAACTGCGGGACCTTATGGACCGCTACCCTGACATGCGGTTTTCGACTCTTTACGTGAAAGAACTTCCGGTCGTGGTTGACCGGCAAAAGGCGCTCTTCAGCACATGGTACGAGATGTTCCCCCGATCCTGCTCCCGTGAACCCGGCAGGCATGGCACGTTTCAGGACTGTGCAGCGTTGCTCCCCGAAATACAGAGGATGGGGTTTGATGTCCTCTATTTCCCGCCTATCCATCCTATCGGGAAGACGAACAGAAAAGGGAAAAATAACACACTCCGGGTGACAGGGCACGACGTCGGAAGTCCATGGGCCATCGGCTCTGAGGAAGGAGGACACAAAGCTGTCCATCCCGAACTCGGAACCCTGGAAGACTTCCGGAACCTGGTCGGGGAAGCGGAGCAATACGGGATCGAAATAGCCATGGATATTGCCCTCCAATGTTCTCCGGACCATCCTTATGTGAAAGAACACCCGGAGTGGTTCAAATGGCGTCCTGACGGCTCGATACAGTTCGCAGAAAACCCCCCGAAGAGATATGAAGATATCCTCCCCCTGAACTTCGAAACAGAAGACTGGGAAGCGTTATGGAACGAGATCAGGGATATCTTCCTCTTCTGGATCGAAAACGGGATACGGATATTCAGGGTGGACAACCCGCACACAAAGCCCTTCCGGTTCTGGAACTGGCTCATCACCGGAATAAAAGCCCGGCATCCCGGGGTCATTTTTCTCTCAGAGGCATTCACAAGGCCAAAAGTAATGTATCGCCTTGCGAAGGAAGGCTTCAGCCAGTCTTACACCTATTTCACCTGGAGAAACACAAAGCATGAAATCAGGGAGTACATCAATGAACTTGCCGCAACGGATGCGAGGGAGTTTTTCCGACCCAATTTCTGGCCGAATACTCCGGACATCCTCCCTGAACACCTCCAGTACGGCGGGAGAAATGCGTTCATGATGCGGCTCGTGCTTGCGGCAACGCTTTCCTCAAGCTACGGTATTTACGGCCCTGCGTTCGAATTGATCGAGAACCGGGCCCAGCCGGGCAGGGAAGAATATCTGGACTCGGAAAAATATGAACTGAAAACCTGGGACCGCAACACGGAAGGCAATCTGAAAGACTTTATTGCCCGGATAAATACAATACGGAGAGAAAATCCCGCACTTCAGGCTACGTACAATATCAGGCATTATGAGATCGACAATGACAGGATACTTGCCTATGGGAAGGCCACGGAAGATTATGCGAACATTCTTCTGGTCGTCGTGAATCTCGATCCGTTCCACACGCATGCCGGCTGGGTCACAATCCCGATCCGGGAATTAGGGATAGACCCCCGGCAGCCTTACCTGGTCCACGACCTTATCGGTGATGATAAATACATATGGCAGGGCGAGAGGAATTACGTCGAAATAAACCCCTACACCTCACCTGCCTCTATTTTCAGGATACGGAAACGGTTAAAACGCGAGACGGACTTCGATTATTTCATGTGAGAAAGGAAGGCAATGGCACGCAGAGAATCTTTGCTCGAAGCCGACCCGTTGTGGTACAAGGATGCGATTATCTATGAACTCCATATCAAGGCATTCTTCGACAGCAGCGGAGACGGCTCAGGGGACCTGAGAGGACTGACACAGAAACTCGAGTATCTCGAAGACCTCGGGGTGACCGCGATCTGGCTCCTCCCTTTTTACCCGTCTCCGCTCAGGGACGACGGCTATGACATCGCCGATTATTTCAACGTACACCCCACCTATGGTCTGCTGCGGGATTTCAGGGAGTTCCTGCGCGAAGCCCACAGACGGGGAATCAGGGTCATTACCGAGCTTGTACTGAACCATACCTCAGACCAGCATATCTGGTTCCAGAAATCGAGAAGGGCCAAACCCGGTTCGCTCTGGAGGGATTTCTACGTCTGGAGCGACACCGCTGAAAAATACCCGGATACCCGGATAATATTCAAGGACTTCGAGACATCCAACTGGGCGTGGGACCCTCTTGCAAAGGCTTACTACTGGCATCGTTTCTACTCCCACCAGCCCGATCTCAATTACGAAAGCCCGCATGTGCAGAAGGCAATGTTCCGGGTTATCGACTTCTGGTTCGATATGGGGGTAGACGGTCTGCGGCTTGACGCCGTCCCCTATCTCTATGAGAGAGAACACACAAACTGCGAAAACTTGCCGGAGACCTATGCGTTCCTGAAAAAACTCCGCGCTTATATCGACCGTAAATTCACGAACAGGATGCTCCTCGCGGAGGCGAACCAATGGCCCGAGGATGCGGTAAGCTACTTCGGGGACGGCGACGAATGCCATATGGCCTTTCACTTCCCCCTCATGCCGAGAATATTTATGTCATTATGGATGGAAGACAGGTTCCCGATCATCGATATCTTTGAACAGACCCCGGATATCCACGAGAACTGCCAGTGGGCCCTCTTCCTCAGGAATCACGACGAACTCACCCTGGAAATGGTGACTGACGAAGAGCGGGACTATATGTATAAAGTCTACGCCCGCGACCCGAGCGCGAGGATAAACCTCGGAATCAGGAGACGTCTTGCCCCGCTCCTTGGAAACCACCTGCGGAAGATTGAACTTATGAATTTCCTCCTTTTTTCGCTTCCCGGGACACCGGTTATTTATTACGGGGACGAAATCGGCATGGGGGACAATTACTACCTTGGAGACAGGAATGGGGTAAGGACACCGATGCAGTGGAGCGCGGACAGAAACGCAGGGTTCTCACGTGCCAACCCGCAGAAACTCTACCTGCCGGTCATTATAGACCCTGCATACCACTACGAGGCAGTCAATGTGGAGAACCAGGAGATAAACCAGTCATCCCTGCTCTGGTGGATGAAGAGGATTATCGCGATGAGAAAACGCTTCAGGGCATTCGGACGCGGCAGCATCGAATTCCTGCTTTCCGACAACCCGAAAATCCTTGCCTTCATCCGTCAGTATGGAGACGAGATCATTCTTGTTGTGGTCAACCTCTCCCGTTATTCACAGCATGTTGACCTCGACCTCTCACGTTTTGCCGGCTACGCTCCGGAAGAGGTTTTCAGCAGGAATAAATTTCCCGTGATCAAAGATGCTCCATACGGACTTACGCTCGGGTTCTACGACTATTTCTGGTTTTCTCTCGAAAAAGAAGAGCTGGACGAGGGGATACGGTTTGGCGACTTATTCAGCCCCGTACCCGAACTGAGCATACGCGGAAACTGGGAGGCTCTGTTCCAGGGCAAGCTCAGGGAGAAATTCGAAGAGGAGATTCTCCCGTCATATATTGCAGGGTGCAGATGGTTTGGCGGGAAAGCCAGGACAATAAGCCAGGCCAGAATCATCGAAACCATTCCCATGGGGAAATCCTCTGCAAAGACCTATCTCCTTTTCATCAAGATACTCTATACAGAAGGGCTTCCCGACGTCTACCTGCTCCCGGTATCCTATGGGACAGGTGATGAGGCAAAAAAAATCGTTGAAGAAAAATCTTTCAGTATCATCTCACAGCTCAGCAGTGAACTCTCCCAGGGCATCCTCTATGAGGGCATCCAGAGCGAGGATTTCCGCCGGGATCTCCTCTGGTTCATTACCCGGCGCCAGCAGGTAAAAGGCCTCTACGGAAACCTCATCGCGTACCCCGGGCAGTTTTTGAGAACAGTGAAATACGGGGAACAGCTCCTGGAAAAAACCCAGGTGCTGAAAGCTGAACAGAGTAACACCTCGATGCTCTACGGGAATAAACTGTTCTTCAAGCTCTTCCGGCATCTTGATGAGGGCATGAATCCGGACCTTGAGATCAGCAAGTTTCTCACTGAGAAGGCATATTATCCCCATGTGCCGCCTTTCGCCGGAGCGATTGAGTACAGGAGGCACGGCTCTGAACCGGTAGTCGTGGGCATGCTGCAGGCCTTTGTACACAACCAGGGTGACGCATGGACGTACACGCTTGATTCGGTTGAACGGTATTTTGAACGGGCGCTTTCCAGGAGGAAGGAACTCGAAGAGATACCAGTCGGTCCTGCCTCGCCCGCTGATATGGCTGATTCCGGGGAAATTCCATCCATCCTCCAGGAATTTATCGGCGGTGATTACCTCGAAATGATATCCCTGCTCGGGAAACGCACCGGCGAGCTGCATCTCGCGCTGTCTTCGGACCCGGAAACCCCTGATTTCGCGCCTGAAGCTTTTTCGCTCCTTTACCAGAGATCAGTATACCAGTCTGTGCAGAGCCTCACGAAAAGGGTATTTTCTCTTCTGCGGAAGAACCTGAGGACACTCCAGGACAGCATACGGGATAAGGCTCTCGAAGTGGCAGACCGGGAGAAGGAAATTGTCGGACAATACAAGGGACTCCTGGAGAAAAAGATATCTGCCATGAAGATCAGGATCCACGGGGATTATCATCTCGGACAGGTACTCTATACCGGGAATGATTTCGTAATTATTGATTTTGAAGGGGAGCCTGCACGGTCACTCAGTGAGCGCAGGCTGAAGAAATCGCCGCTTGTCGATGTCGCAGGCATGATCCGCTCATTCCATTATGCAGCATGTTCCGCCCTGTTCAAACATGCCCTTTCCGGATCAGAAGCCATGACCGGGGCAAAGCCTCTGATAGAGCTCTGGTACCGTTCTGTCAGCGGCATTTTTCTCAGGTCGTATCTTCACACGACACGATACTCTGCCCTCATCCCGGAGGAGAGAGAAGATCTTGCCACGCTCCTGAAGATATTTCTCCTCGAAAAAGCAGTCTATGAAATCGGGTACGAACTGAATAACCGTCCCGACCGGGTCATCATTCCCCTAAACGGTATTCACCATTTACTGGAGGAAAACCAATGAGCGCAAAAAAGAAAAAAGCCCAGAATATCATACACGGAGTGAGTCTCCTGACCGACCATGATATTTATCTCTTCAAGGAAGGGAACCATTTTTCACTCCATGACAAACTCGGCACACATATCATGGCTGTTGACGGCAGGCAGGGGACCTTTTTCGCAGTATGGGCACCGAATGCAGAGAAAGTTTCCGTAATCGGAGATTTCAACAGCTGGGACAGGCGGTCGCACACCCTGGCAGTCCGCTGGGACGGTTCCGGCATCTGGGAGGGGTTCATCCCTGATATTGGACACGGGACTGTGTACAAATATCATATCACCTCGCAACACAACAACTACGAGGTCGAAAAAAGCGACCCGTTCGCCTTTTCCTGTGAGACCCCGCCAAAAACCGCCTCCATTGTCTGGGACATGGAATACTCATGGAATGACAGCGAATGGATGGTATCCCGGCATTCACGGAACGCACTGAACGCCCCGTGGTCGATCTATGAAGTTCACCCCGGCTCATGGAGGAGAGTCCCGGAAGAAGGGAACAGGCATCTCACCTACCGCGAACTTGCCCATTACCTGGCCGACTATGCCAAAGAGATGGGATTTACCCATATTGAACTCCTTCCGGTCATGGAACATCCTTTCTATGGTTCGTGGGGATACCAGATAACCGGGTTTTTTGCTCCTACAAGCAGGTACGGGACCCCCCAGGACTTCATGTATCTTGTGGACCATCTCCACCACAAGGGGCTCGGGGTCGTGCTTGACTGGGTTCCCTCCCACTTCCCCGACGACGAACATGGGCTCATCTATTTCGACGGGACTCACCTCTATGAACATGCAGACCCGAAAAAGGGTTTCCACCCTGACTGGAAGAGTTACATCTTTAATTACGGCAGGAATGAGGTGAGGAATTTCCTCATCAGCAGCGCCACCTTCTGGCTTGAGAAATACCATATCGACGGCCTCAGGGTAGATGGCGTAGCTTCCATGCTCTATCTTGATTACGGAAGGAAGGAAGGAGAGTGGATACCGAACGAATACGGCGGGAGAGAGAATATCGAGGCAATCCATTTCCTGAAAAGATTCAATGAGATGGTATATGCAAGTTCCCTTGAAGACGTCCAGACGATCGCAGAGGAGTCCACTGCCTGGCCGATGGTTTCAAGACCTTCGTATGTCGGCGGACTCGGCTTCGGTATGAAATGGAACATGGGATGGATGCATGACACGCTCGATTATTTTTCAAGTGACCCTGTTTTCAGAAAATACCGGCAGAACCAGCTGACTTTCAGCATCTGGTACGCCTTTTCCGAAAACTTCGTCCTCCCCCTGTCCCACGATGAAGTTGTTCACGGGAAAGGGTCCCTCTACGGCAAGATGTCGGGAGACGAGTGGCAGAAATATGCAAACCTTCGGCTTCTCTACGGATACCTCTACGGACATCCCGGGAAGAAACTCCTCTTCATGGGAGGAGAAATCGCCCAGTGGAAGGAATGGAATCACGAGGAAAGCCTTGAATGGCATGTACTTGAATACCCATACCACCACGGGGTACAGAGATGGGTAAAGGACCTGAATCATTTCTACCGGCAAGAACCGGCGCTCTATGAACTTGATTTCAGCAACGAGGGCTTTCAGTGGATCGACTTCCATAACTGGGAAGAGAGCGTCATCAGTTTCATCAGAAGAGGGAAAAGCACTGATGACACGGTCCTTGTCATCTGCAATATGACCCCGGTTCCGAGGACCAACTACCGTATTGGTGTGCCGGCGGGCGGGTTCTGGAAAGAAGTCCTGAACAGTGATGCGCTGCCATATGGCGGGAGCGGTTATGGAAATGCAGGCGGACTTGATGCATCTCCAGTTCCCGCACACGGCAGATATTATTCGCTCTCTGTCACCCTGCCCCCCCTCGGTATCCTGTACTTCAAACACGGAGTACCCCGGCAGTGAAAATTGGAGCATACTACCGGGACAAAAATTCTGCCGGTTTTACTGTCTGGGCTCCTTTTCTGAACAGAGTCGAGCTGAAGATTCTCCAGGGTGAAGAGAAAATACTCCCGATGCAGAAGGATGCGAGGGGATACTGGCATGCTTTTTTGCCGGATATCGCTCCAGGGACCCGGTATTGTTTCCGGCTGGAACAGGAACAGGACAGGCCTGATCCTGCTTCACACTCTCAGCCTGAAGGAGTCCACGGGCCATCCCGGGTAGTGAACCATGAGGCTTTTCAATGGGAAGACGCCGGATGGAATGCCCCCGAACTCTCTCAGATGGTAATTTATGAACTCCACCCCGGGGTATTCACCTCACAGGGAACTTTTCAGGCAATCGCCAGGAGGCTTCCCGCACTCAAACAACTTGGTATTAATGCGATAGAACTGATGCCTGTCGCACAATTCCCGGGAGGGAGAAACTGGGGATACGATGGGGTCTTCCCCTTTGCTGTTCAGAATTCATATGGGGGTCCCGAAGGGCTAAAAAGGCTCGTGAACGCATGTCACAGGTCCGGCATCGCGGTGATACTTGACGTCGTGTACAACCATCTCGGGCCCGAGGGCAATTATCTCCGGGACTTCGGTCCCTACTTCACCGATAAATACAGAACGCCGTGGGGGATGGCCCTGAATTTCGACGATGCCTACAGCAACGAAGTGAGGAATTTCTTCGTCGAAAACGCGCTTTACTGGTTCAGGGACTTTCATATCGACGCCCTCCGTCTCGACGCGATCCACGGCATTTCCGACATGAGTGCAGTCCCTTTTCTCCAGGAACTGGCTGTGAAAGTCAAAGAATTTTGCAGCCGGGAGAAGAGACGCGCTTTGCTCATCGCAGAGAGCGACCTGAACGATTCGCGGGTCATGAGGGAACAGGAGAGAGGAGGCATCGGGCTTGATGCACAGTGGTGCGATGATTTCCATCATTCCCTGCACACCCTCCTTACCGGGGAACAGGACGGCTACTATATCGACTTCGGAAATATGGAACATCTTGGCAAATCCATGAGGGAAGGTTTTGTGTATACCGGAGAGTATTCCGAATACCGGAAGAGAAACCATGGGAATCCTTCCGGCGACCTGTCCGCCGGGAGGTTTGTGTTCTTTTCCCAGAACCACGACCAGATAGGAAACAGGGCCTTCGGAGAACGGCTGGCCTCTCTCGTTTCATTTGAATCCCTCAAGCTTGCAGCAGGGGTTCTTCTGCTCTCTCCCTCCGTACCCCTGCTTTTCATGGGGGAAGAATACGGGGAGGAAGCCCCGTTCCTCTATTTTGTAAGCCACGGCGATCCTGACCTGATAGCAGCGGTACGGAAAGGGCGGAAGGATGAGTTCCGGTCATTTGCATGGAAAGAAGAACCGCCCGATCCCCAGGATGTCGAAACATTCCTGAAATCGAAATTGCGCTGGGGAAGACGGAACAAAGGCAACCATAAAGTTCTCTATACCTTTTACCGGCAGCTCATTCACCTGAGGAAGAAGTTCCCCGCGTTGGGGGCCCCGGACAGGAAAACCCTGGAAGTACACGAATCCGAGCAGGGCAAACTGCTCTTCATGAGGCGATGGAAAAGCAAGGATGAAATTTTCTGCTGCTTCAGTTTCAACGGGGAAGACACAATAAGCGTATGTTCACTGCCCGACGGGTCCTGGACTAAACTCCTGGATTCTTCAGATACACTGTGGAAAGGTCCCGGCTCTCTGCTTCCCGGAAAGATCAGGGGGAGCCGCCAGGTCCCCCTCAGGGGAAGAAGTTTCGCGTTATACAGGAGGAAAATCAGATAATGGAACGATATATCTGTATTCATGGTCATTTCTATCAGCCACCGAGAGAAAACCCCTGGCTCGAGGACATCGAGATCCAGGATTCTGCCTATCCGTATCACGACTGGAATGAGAGGATCACCGCAGAATGCTATGCCCCGAACTCAGCCTCACGGTACCTCGACGGCGGTGGCAGAATACTTGATATCGTGAGCAATTATTCAAGGATCAGTTTCAATTTCGGCCCTACTCTTCTCTCATGGCTTGAGAGCCATTCTCCGGAGACATATCAGGCCATACTCGACGCAGACAAGCAGAGCATAGAGTGGCGTTCCGGACACGGCAATGCCATGGCACAGGTGTATAACCACGTCATCATGCCGCTTGCCGGCACCCGGGACAAGAGGACTCAGGTTTCCTGGGGCATCAGAGATTTCGAGCACCGGTACAGACGTTCCCCCGAAGGCATGTGGCTTGCCGAAACTGCAGCAGACAATGAGACTCTGGAGCTCCTTGCGGAATACGGGATGCGGTTTACGATCCTTGCCCCCCGGCAGGCATGGAGAGTAAGGAAAATCGGCACCGGCAAATGGAAAGATGTACGGGGTTCGCGGATCGACCCCTCAAGGGCCTATCTCTGCAGGTTGCCGTCCGGCAGAACAATCAGTCTCTTTTTCTATGACGGGCCAATCTCCCAGGCAGTGGCATTTGAACATCTTCTGGAAAAGGGTGAAGCTTTCGCTCACCGGCTCCTTTCAGGATTTTCCGACCAGCGCACCTGGCCGCAGCTCGTCCATATCGGCACCGACGGCGAGACATACGGACATCACCAGAGGTTTGGAGATATGGCCCTGGCCTATACGCTCAGCCACATTGAGAGAAACGGCCTTGCCCGGATTACCAATTACGGCGAATACCTGGAGAAGCACCCTCCTACCCATGAAGTACAGATATTCGAGAATTCTTCCTGGAGCTGCGTCCATGGCATAGAGCGGTGGAAGGACAATTGCGGGTGCAATTCCGGTGGACACCCGGGATGGAACCAGGCATGGAGAAAACCGCTCAGGGAAGCCCTTGACTGGTTGAGGGACCGATTGTCATTCATCTATGAAAACGCGGCATCTGAATATCTCAAAAACCCCTGGGAAGCACGGGACCGGTATATCACCGTTATTCTCGACCGCTCCCGGGAGAATGGAGAGAAATTTTTCCAGGAACAAGCCGCAAGGCAGTTGTCTCCGGATGAAAATATCCTTGCATTGAAACTCCTCGAAATGCAGCGGCATGCGATGCTCATGTATACAAGCTGCGGGTGGTTCTTCGACGAACTCTCAGGCCTCGAGACTGTCCAGGTCATACAATACGCAGGGCGGGCCATACAGCTCTCGGAGGATATCTTCACCGACGGGCTGGAGGACGCTTTCAAAACGAGACTTGCCCAGGCAAAGAGTAATATTCCTCATCATGAAAACGGGCTGGTCATTTACGATAATTTCGTCAAGCCCTCAATGATAGACCTGAAAAAGGTGGGAGCACACTATGCCGTCAGTTCCATTTTCCAGGACTATATTGACGAAACGGACATATACAGTTACGGCGTATCAAAAGAGGACTTTACGAAAACACCCGCAGGCGGCACAACAATCGCAATTGGGAGAGTAGCGGTTTCGTCCCGGATTACCTGGGAATCGGAACATATCAGCTTCTGCGTACTGCACTTCGGCGGCCATGCACTGAACGGAGGAGTGCGTACCTTCCTCGGTGAGGGTGCCTATCAGTCAATGAAACAGGAAATCCTGACGACGTTCGAACAGGGCGAGTTTGCAGATATCGTCCGGCTCATGGACACCCATTTCGGGATGCATAACTATTCCCTCCTCAACCTGTTCCGGGACCAGCAGAGGACGATCCTCAGCCTGCTCATCAGCCAGACGATGGAGGATTTTGAAACATCTTACCGGCAGATGTACGAAAACAACAGGATACTCATGGGATTTCTCCAGAGGATGGGGATACCGGTCAAGAAGGCGTTTCTTGCGTCAGCGGAGTTCACGCTGAATGCAGAGCTCAAACGTGCCTTTACCGAGGATGTCCATTCTGCGGACCGAATACAGGCCGTCTTCGGCGATATGAAACGGTGGGAGGTCCCGCTCGATACAGTAGAAATCGAGTTCGCCGTGCGGCGGGGGCTCGAAAACCTGATGGAAAACTTCTCCCTGAACTATCAGGATACTGACCTGCTCCTCGAAATCCAGAAGAGGCTGGAACTGCTCAGACTGTTCCCGATAGAAATCAATTACTGGCAGACGCAGAACATCTTCTACAGGCTTGCAAAAACCCGGTACCCCGAAATGCTTGCCCGGGCAAGGTCAGGCGACAAAGAGGCAGGGAGATGGACGGCGATATTCACCTATGTCGGGGAAATGCTCTCCTTTGCCATCGCCACAATACTCCCCGAGGACTGACAGGAGGAACGGTTGAAAAAAGAGACGCTTCTTCTCCCGAGGATACCGGTTTCAACATACCGGGTACAATTCAACAGAGAATTCACGTTCAGCCACGCGAAGCTGATTATCCCCTATCTGCACCGCCTCGGCATAACCGACCTGTATGCTTCCCCTTACCTCAAGGCGAAGGAAGGAAGCATGCACGGATACGATATCGTAAATCCCCTGATGTTCAACCCTGAAATAGGGACAGACAGTGAATATACTGCCTTTGCAGAAGAACTCAGGAAACACGGTATGGGACAGATACTCGATATTGTACCCAACCATATGTGCATAACGAGCAGCCTGAACTCGTGGTGGACAGACGTCCTTGAAAACGGGCAGAGTTCCGTCTATGCCCATTTTTTCGATATCGACTGGAATCCGGTGAAGAAAGAACTGAAAAACAAGCTCCTCCTTCCCATACTCGGCGACCAGTACGGCAGGGTGCTCGAAAACCAGGAACTGAAACTCGAATTCAGGGAGGGCAGGTTCCTGATCTGCTATTACGATCATGTTTTCCCGGTTCGGCCCAAGACCTATCTGAACATTCTGTCGCATGGCATTGAAGAACTGAAAAAAAACCTTCCGGAAAACAACCCTGATCTGCTTGATCTCGAGAGCATCATCACCGCACTGAAGCACCTTCCCTCGTATACGGAAAAGGACCGGCAGAGACAGCATGAACGGGACCGCGAAAAAGAGAGCATCAAAAAGCGGCTAATGGAATTGCACAGAAGGAGTGAAGCGATCAGGGAATTCATCGGGCAGAACCTGAGAGCGTTCAACGGGGAAAAAGGCAAACCGAGAAGTTTTGATCTCCTCGACAAACTTATCAGCGAACAGGTATACAGACTCTCGTTCTGGAGGGTTGCAACAGAAGAGATAAATTACCGGAGATTTTTTGATATCAACGATCTTGCTGCTATAAAGATGGAATATCCGGACGTGTTCAGGGAAACACACCGGCTGGTGATGCGGCTGATCAGGGAAGGAATGGTCACGGGACTCAGGGTCGACCATCCCGACGGGCTTTACAACCCCCTCGAATATTTCCAGTGGCTCCAGCGAAGCTGTTTCGTACAGTTGCGGACCGGCCATCTGGAGAAGGTAAAAAAAGATATCCCGCCCGACGTGATTGAGAGCTTGCAGGAGGACATTCCCTTCCTCAATGAGAAAGACAGCATGAGAGCGGAAATCCGGAAAATTTACGATGCCATTCTCTCTTCAGACCCCTCCTACAAACCTTTCTACATCGTGGGTGAGAAAATTCTCATCAGGGACGAACGGATGCCCGAAGAATGGCCTATCTTCAGCACGACCGGCTATGTTTTTCTGAATGCCGTGAACGGAATCTTCATAAAAGCAGAGCATGCAAAGGCAATGGACGACATCTATTCCCGTTTTACCAGGATGAGGATACATTTCCCTGAACTCATCTATGAGACGAAGAAGCTCATCATGCAGGTCGCCATGGCGAGCGAAATCCATATGCTGGGACATTATCTTAATATAATATCGGAAAAGAACAGACATACCCGGGATTTCACCCTGAACAGTCTTATTGCCGCAATTATAGAGGTCATCGCGTTCTTTCCGGTATACCGGACCTATATAACTGCGTCTCATGTGCATGAGCGGGACGTGCGGTACCTGGAACTTGCGGTTTCAAAGGCGAAGAGGAAGAACCCTGCAATCAGCGGGTCGATTTTCGACTTCCTCAAAGACGTCCTCCTGCTGCATTACCGGGAAAGCACGAGGGAACCGGACAAAAAAGAATGGGTTGATTTCACCATGAGGTTCCAGCAGATCACCGGACCTGTCATGGCAAAGGGACTCGAAGACACTGCTTTCTATGTCTATAACCGGCTCGTGTCTCTGAATGAGGTGGGAGGGAGTCCTGAGAGATTCGGGACCTCTCTCGATGCCTTCCATGGCAAAAATATCGAGCGGCTCAAGTTCTGGCCGCATGCACTCATTGCCACGGCAACCCACGACACGAAACGCAGCGAAGACGTCAGGGCGCGGATCAACGTGATATCCGAACTCCCCGAAGAGTGGAGGAAATGCCTGCTCACCTGGAGGCGACTCAACAGGAAGAAGAAACCTGTGGTCGACGGGCAGAAGGTGCCGGACCGGAGTGAGGAGTATCTTCTCTATCAGACCCTCGCAGGCGCGTGGCCGCTCGAAGAGATGGATGAAGCCGGTTACGGACAATTTACCGGGCGGATCAGGGAGTATATGCTCAAGGCATCACGAGAGGCAAAGATCAACACAAGCTGGATCAATCCGAACAGCATGTACGAAGACGCCCTCATGGTCTTTGTCGACGCTGTGATGCACAGGGATTCCAGCGGGGAGTTCATCAGTGATTTCTTGAGATTTCAGAAAAAAATATCCCATTACGGCATGTTCAATTCGCTGTCACAGACCCTCCTGAAAATAACTTCGCCGGGAGTGCCGGATTTTTACCAGGGCACAGAACTCTGGGACTTCACCCTTGTCGACCCGGACAACAGGAGAGCTGTCGACTACAGGCTGCGCACAGCGATGCTCGAGGAACTCGCGGGGAGCGAAACTTCGACCGGACTGCTGAACCTTTCAAGAGACCTCGTTGAGCACCGGGAAGACGGAGGGATAAAACTCTTTCTCACCTGCCGGGCATTGCATTACCGGAGAAAGGTGCGGGAACTCTTCGAGCGGGGGGAGTATCTGCAGCTTGAAGTGACAGATGGATACGGGCCTCATATATGCGCTTTCGCGAGGAGGCTGGGAACTGTGACTGCCGTCGTCGTCGCCCCAAGGCTTCTCACCGGCATTGCGCCCTACCCCGGCACCCTGCCGCTCGGGAGAGAAGTATGGCGCACTGCGGCCGTTATAGTCCCCTTTGAGGATGCAGGGGTGCGGTACACGAATATCTTCACCGGTGAGGTGATTACAGCGGAACCAGCAGAAGATACAACCGTGTTCTTCCTCGCTGAAATGCTCAGGCATTTCCCCGTAGCGTTATTCTCAAAAGGTGGAGGATTATAATGCATTGGGTTACACTATTTCACAGGAGAAGACAGACTGATGCATAGCATAACTCTCAGAAGCGATATCGCAGAAAAAGTCAGCGAAATACAGGATGCGGATATCCTGATCGGGATCCCGAGCTATAACAATGCCCGCACCATAGGTCATGTTGTAAAAGCGGTTCAGGCGGGTCTCGTCAAATATTTCCCCGGAAAAAAATCCGTGCTCGTGAATTCAGACGGCGGGTCTACCGACGGCACCATGGACGTCGTTCAGAATACGGCTATCGAGGACTTCCAGTCGATTCTCGTGCACCACCGGGTCGGGCCGGTCTTCAAGATCGCGACTCCCTACCACGGAATACCCGGCAAGGGAAGCGCTTTCAAAACCATATTCGAAATTGCTGCCAGCCTGAATGTAAAGGCATGTGCAGTAGTCGATTCTGACTTGAGAAGTATTACTCCGGAATGGATCGAACTCCTCATCAAACCGGTATTTGAAGGCGGCTTTGATTATGTTGCCCCACTTTACCACAGACACAAATATGACGGCACCATTACGAACAGCATCATCTATCCCCTGACGAGAGCGTTATACGGCAAACGGGTCCGGCAGCCGATCGGGGGGGATTTCGGTTTTTCCGGAAACCTCGCACAATTCTATCTGTCGAAAGATGTCTGGGAAACCGATGTCGCAAAATACGGGATCGACATCTGGATGACGACGACTGCCATAGCGAACAATTTCAGAATCTGCCAGTCATTTCTCGGCGCGAAGATCCATGATCCCAAGGACCCGGGCGCAGACCTGAGCGCAATGCTCTATCAGGTCGTAGGAGCCACCTTTGATCTCATGGAAACCTATACTGAGAAGTGGAAGACCGTAACCGCATCAGAGGAAGTTCCGACATTCGGATTCGAATATGCGGTAGGGCTTGAACCAGTTTCGGTAAACCTTGACCGGATGATCGAGAAATTCAGGCTCGGGATAAAAGAACTGTTGCCGATATGGGAAACATTCATCCCCGCTGAGATTACCCATTTCCTCTCCAATATGGTCGTCGTCCGGAAAGAAGAATTTCATATACCTGATGAAGTATGGGTCAGGCTCATTTACAGTTTTGCGCTTGCTGCACACAAGAAGGTTCTGAATAAAGAGCATCTCCTGAAATCTCTCACCCCGCTGTATATAGGCAGGGTCGCCTCATTCGTCTCAGAGACATGGGAGAGCAGTGCGTCCGATGTCGAAAGCAAGATCGACATGCTCAGCAAAAGCTTTGAAAACGGGAAAAATGTGTTACGAGAACAGTGGGATTAAAGAAAGGGGGCATATATGAGCAATTTTTTCGATACGATACTGTTTGAACCATTCGAGAGGTTTCTGGAACGGCTGGTTCAATTTCTTCCCGATATCCTGACCGGGGCACTTATCTTCCTCGCGGGTATTGTCCTCGGGCTGATTCTGAAGTCCCTGCTGCTCCGGTTCTTCAATGCAGTGAATCTCGACAGGTTTTCAGAACGGTTCGGCATGGTTGAGATGCTCAAGAAAGGAGGGGTAAAAGAACCGTTTTCCCTGATCCTCTCGCGACTCTTCGGATGGATCCTCATAATCAGTTTTTCGATTATCTCTCTCCGCTCGCTCAATATCCCTGCGATCGACCAGATACTCCAGAAGTTTATCCTGTACCTGCCGAATATTTTTGTGGCTTTTCTCATACTCTTTCTCGGGTATCTCCTCAGTAATTTTCTCGGACGCGCCGCTCTGATTGCAGCAGTCAACGCCGGTCTTGCGCTTTCCGGATCGATCGGGAAATTCGTCAGGCTTACGATCTTTCTCCTTGCAGTCACTATGGCCCTTGAGCAACTCGGCATAGGGAAAGAAACAATCGTTATTGCGTTCTCTATTGTATTCGGCGGGGTTGTGCTGGCCCTTGCGATCGCATTCGGGCTCGGGGGGAAGGAACTTGCAAAAACCTACCTGGAAAAGAAGCTCCAGGGCAGGGAAAAGAAAGATGAAATAAACCACCTGTAAAGCAGCGGGGCAAAGGGCTTCCTCTATCCAGGGAAAGGGACTTTTTGAGAACATACCTTCACTAAAGGGAAAAGAATGAACTGGTACCAGCTGGACCTGAAACAAATATTTCAGATACTCGGAACATCAGAGGCGGGTTTGCTCGAGGGCGACGCACTGCAGCGCTTTGAACAGTTCGGCCCGAACAAACTTGCAGGGGACGAAGGGATCAGCAGGATAAAGATACTGCTCCATCAGTTTACCAGCCCGCTTATCTATATCCTCCTGATTGCCGGCGTTGTAACTCTCATGCTGAGAGAATATATCGATTCGGGCGTCATATTCGTGGTAGTAATGCTCAATGCAATTATAGGGTATTTGCAGGAATACAAGGCAGAGGAAAGTGTACGGTCGCTCAAGAAAATGGTCGTCCCGAGGGCAAAAGTCCTGAGGGAATGGAGAGAGAAAGAGATACCCAGCGAAGATCTCGTACCCGGTGATATCGTCCTGCTCGCATCCGGCATCAGAGTACCGGCAGACCTGCGGCTTTTTAAAACAGTTGAACTGAAGATTGAAGAGGCAATGCTTACCGGAGAATCCCTCCCGGCCGAAAAAACGGCTCGTACCCTGGACGAACCCAACCTGACCCCGGGTGACCAGAAAAACATGGCGTTTATGGGAACAATTGTTCTCAGCGGCAGGGCAAAGGGCGTTGTCGTAGAAACAGGCCGCAAGACCCTTCTCGGGAGCATCGCTCAGGAGGTGAAAGAGGCACGGCTGGTAAAAGCTCCCCTTCAGGAAAAGATACACCGCTTTGCCAGGACTATCGGATTTATCGTGCTGGGAGCCTCCTCATTCCTCTTCGTAATCGGACTGCTTCTTGGTGAGAACGCCCAAGACATGTTCATGACCGCTGTCGCTGCTGCTGTCGCAACAATACCGGAAGGTCTCCCTGTAGTCGTAACGATTGCAATGGCTGTCGGAGTCGCAAAGATGGCGAGACATAATGCTATCATCAGGAAACTTCATGCCGTTGAAACACTCGGAAGCACAACGGTCATCGGATCAGACAAAACCGGGACGCTTACAAAAAATGAAATGACCGTCAAACTCATCTTCAACGGAAACCATATATACGAGGCTGAGGGAAGCGGCTATGAACCCAAAGGCAACCTGCTCCGTGAAGGGTTACCGGCAGACATGAAAGAGATGAAGCACCTCATCCCTCTCCTGCGCATCGGCCTCCTGTGCAATGAATCGTCTCTCTACGAAGAAGAGGGTCAATACCGGATTGACGGAGACCCCACAGAGGGAGCCCTTATCGTCTCCGCGATGAAGGCCGGGCTGAATACCGAAGAAGAAAAGGAGAAGTATGAGCAGACAGCAATCATACCTTTCGAATCCGACCGCGGCTACATGGCGACCCTCCATAAACACAGAGGCAAGAAAATCATCTTTGTAAAGGGCGCCCCGGAGAAGATTCTTGGCATGTGCACGAGTTCGGCCGACGGCGGGGAATTCACCAAAAGAGAAGTGCTTAGAATCGCTTCGGAATTCGCCCATGAAGGACTCCGCGTTCTGGCATTTGCATACCGGGATGCACCTTCGGAACTCGAAGATCTCACCTGCAGGGAAACAGAGTGCCGGGATGTCGATTCCGGCCTCGTATTTGCAGGCCTTCAGGGCATGATAGACCCGCCGAGACCCGAGGCAGTGGAAGCGATCAGCAAGTGCAGGAAGGCAGGAATCCGTGTAGTGATGATTACCGGAGACCATGCCGTAACCGCCAAAACTATTGCGAAAAAGCTTGGCATTGCTGATGAACATGCAGAAGTTCTGTCAGGGAAAGAAATCGAAGAGATGGATGATCCGCAGCTTTTTCAGAAAGTGAAAAACGTTTCCGTCTATGCGCGGGTATCGCCTCAGCATAAATTACGGATCACCCAGCAATTGAAGGATCATGGCGAGATAGTCGCCGTCACCGGAGACGGGGTGAACGATGCCCCCGCCCTGAAAGCGGCCCATATCGGAGTTGCAATGGGGAAAACCGGCACAGATGTCGCCAAAGAGGCGTCTGATATGGTGCTTGCCGATGATAACTTTGCAAGTATTTTTCATGCAGTAAGAGAGGGAAGAATTGTCTTCGACAATATCCGCAAGGTGACATTCTTCCTGATCCCTACAGGGATCGCTGCCATCCTCTCCATTCTCGGGACGATCATCATGGGGATACCCATACCCTATGTGCCTGCGCAGCTCCTCTGGATAAATCTGGTGACGAACGGGTTGCAGGATGTTGCCCTGGCGTTTGAACCGGGAGAAGCGAACATACTCAACAGGCCTCCCAGAGACCCGAAGGAAGGCATCATGAACAAACTCCTCGTGGAAAGGACCATCCTGGTGGGTCTTCTCATCTCCGCGGGAGTCATATACAATTTCATTACTGCCCTTCAGGCCGGCGATTCTCTTGAAAAAGCAAGAACTGTCGCAGTGACAACCATGGTATTCTTTCAGTTTTTCCAGGCATGGAACAGCCGCTCGGAACTGCAGTCGGTATTCCGTATAAGCCCGATGAGCAACATCTTCCTCTTCTACAGTATGATAGCCGCATTTCTTGCACAACTGTCGGTAATCTATGTGCCTGCGCTCCAATGGGTATTCAGAACCGAACCAATCACTCTGAACGAGTGGGCACAGATTATTATGGTCTCAGTTACGGTTATTCTGGCAGTGGAATTGGACAAATGGATAAGAAGGCGTAACCGAAAGGCACTGTATTGACCTGCCAGGAAGAGTTGTCGGCACACCCTGCAGGGACAGCTTCAAGCGCGGAGAAGCAGGCAAGTGAATAAGCTTACTGGACGAGTTGCCTTTTCCCGCGCACAAGGAGATTGGGAAGGAGGAAATCATGAACGGAGGATTATTGCAGGGAGCATGGAAGATCGGCTCAATCATCGGAATACCCATCAAGATACATTTCTCCTGGGTCATCGTTTTTGGTCTGATAACCTGGTCATTGTCCACGTATTATTTTCCCAGTGCAGCGCCTGATCTTCCGGCCGTTTCCTACTGGATAAAAGGAACCCTGGCAGCGCTGCTGCTGTTCACCTCGGTCTGCGTTCATGAACTTGCCCACTCCATCGTGGCGAGGAGATATGGTCTGTCTATTATCAGCATTACCCTCTTCATTTTTGGCGGAGTTGCGCAGATCAAGGGAGAGCCGCCGCGCCCCGAAGCAGAATTCAGGATAGCGATAGCAGGGCCTGCATCAAGCTTTCTCCTGTCCGTTTTCTTCTTTTTTCTCTCTGTGAATACCGCCGGAGGAGTGAAAGCCCTTTTTTCGTATGTCTCCCAGATCAATCTCATCATAGGTGCATTCAACCTCATCCCGGGTTTTCCCATGGATGGCGGAAGAGTCCTGCGTTCACTGATCTGGGAGAAGAAAAAAGATTTCTTTTATGCCACCCGGAAGGCGTCGGGGATAGGTCAGAAGATAGCCATATTTTTCATCTTTTTCGGAATTTTCTCGGTCTTTGCAGGAATGCCGGGGGGGCTCTGGTTCATGCTGATCGGATGGTTCCTCTTTACCGCCGCCCAGGCAAGCTATCAGCAGTCGACCCTTCAGGAAACCCTCTCCGGGATAAAAGTTGCTGATATTATGGTGAGGGATATCGTAACTCTCAATGCATCAAGTACCCTTGAGGAGGCACTGAATGACTATTTTCTCCGTTATGGTTACGGCGGGTTTCCTGTTATGGATAACGGGAAGTATCTCGGAATCCTGAGCCTGAAAGAACTCAAGAAAATCCCAAGGGCTGATTTCCGGAATACAGAGGTGGCTGATGTGTTCGCGCCGCACAGCAGGAAATGGGAAATTCCCCGCGATGATAGCGTCATCAGTGCACTCGAGACCATGATACGGGACGATATAGGGAGGCTCGTGGTAATAGAGGGTAACAGCCTTGCCGGTTTGATAACGAGAAACGGCATTACCCGTTACCTGCAGATTATGGGAAAACAGGGGTTATAGGCCCGCATCACCCTGCAAGACATTCCGGCCGGACCCGGGAAGAGAAAGCAGATTTAAAAATACCAGAAAGTAATAAGCATGCGAGATATTCGGAAAGGAGATACTAATGAAAGACAAGAAGAGATGCGAGATATTCCCTTCAGCCCTTGAAGACGCCCAAGCTGCCGAACTAACCGTGCCGTCTCCCCAGACACTCTCGCCTGCCTACCGTCTGGCATACCGGGATCATGATTTCTTGCTGAAGGACGAGCTGCGTCCTGTGCGGCTGCAGCTTGAATTGCTCAAACCTGAACTCATCCTGAAGGAGCATGGCATCGAGAGTACGATCGTGATTTTCGGAAGCACCAGGATCCCTGAACGGGCAACTGCGCAGAGACTGCTGGCAGAGGCAGAGGAGAATATTCGCAGAAATCCCGGAGATGAGTTATTTGCACGTAACGTGAAAATTGCGCAACGTATTCTTGAAAAATCCAGATATTATGAGGAGGCGCGGAAGCTGGCTTCCCTCATTTCCCGCAACGGCAAGTCATCGGGACATGCCGATCTTGTTGTTATTACAGGCGGTGGCCCCGGTATCATGGAGGCAGCGAACCGCGGAGCGCATGATGCGGGCGCCGAGAGTATCGGCCTCAATATCGTCCTTCCGTTCGAAGAGAAACCCAACGAATATACGACACCGGAACTCTGTTTCCAGTTCCACTATTTTGCGATCAGGAAAATGCATTTCCTGATACGGGCAAAGGCCCTCGTCGTCTTCCCCGGAGGGTTTGGAACCCTTGACGAACTCTTTGAAACGCTGACCCTTATCCAGACGCGGAAAATCAAGGCCATGCCGGTGCTGATCTTTGGGAGGGAATACTGGGATCGCATCATAAACTTTGAAGCGCTTGTCGAAGAGGGCACCATCTCTCCCGGGGATATCAATCTTTTTCGGTATGTTGAAACAGCAGAGGAGGCATGGGGAATTATCTCAAAGGCGTATGATGTTTTAGGACCAAAGGAGATGGAGAATGGGCCGTAGAAGACCAGTTCACACAATCTCGAAGGCAGACTTCGATGCCGTCATTTTCGACCTTGACGGAGTTGTAACCGATACAGCATCCGTCCATGCGGAGGCATGGAAGAAGATGTTCGATGAGTTTCTGTCCAGGCATGCCGCTGGCCGGAATATACCCTTTCAGCCGTTTGATATCGAGAGGGATTATCTCCTGTATGTCGACGGCAAACCGCGCATAGATGGTGTGAGAAGCTTCCTTGAGTCAAGGAGTATTGATCTGTCTGAAGGAGGACCGGATGATACACCGGGCACGGAAACCGTTCACGGTCTGGGTAAATTAAAGAACGGGTATTTTCTAAGACATATTAAGGAGCACGGCGCAGTGGTTTATGAGTCAACAGTAGAATTCATACACAGATTAAAAAAGCATGGCTTCAAAACAGCAATTATTTCGTCGAGTAAGAATTGTGCCATGATTCTCGATTCGGTGAATCTTACCGATCTGTTTGAAGTGAGGGTCGACGGCGTGGATTCCGAGGTTCTGGGGATTCAGGGCAAACCTGCGCCGGATATCTTCCTTGAAGCAGCCAAACAGCTTGACGTGAAACCTGAACGCGCTGTGGTGATTGAAGATGCCATTTCAGGGGTTCAGGCCGGACAGGCCGGGAAATTCGGCCTTGTGATCGGTGTGGCGCGGACAGGCGACAGAGATTCCCTGCTGAAAAACGGGGCTGACGTTGCAGTCGAAGATCTGGCAGAGATCACCGTCCTGGCAGAGGCTGAAAAGCCGAAGACTTTGCCCTCCGCACTGGAAAGTTTTGAAGAAATTGCCCGCAGAAGCAGGGGTAACCGAATTGCCGTATTTCTTGACTACGACGGGACGCTCACCCCTATAGTGGAGACGCCTGACAGGGCAGTGATGTCTGACGAGATGCGTGAGACCGTTATAAAGCTTTCCCGTCACTGTACGGTAGGCATAATCAGCGGCCGGGACCTTAACGACGTTAAGGATAAAGTGCGCATTGATTCAATCGTCTATGCAGGGAGTCACGGTTTCGATATCTCAGGCCCTGAAGGGCTGCAGGTGAAAAATGAGACCGGGACCGAATTTCTGCCTGTTCTCGATGAGGCTGAAAAAAAGCTTTCCACAAAACTTGGACACATACAGGGGGTTCTTGTGGAAAGGAAGCGGTTTGCGATTGCCGTCCATTATCGCCTCGCAGCCCCGGAGAAGGTTGAACAGGTTGAGGAGACTGTGGACATAGTTGCGGCAGGCCACCCTGAACTGAGAAAGGCATACGGCAAAAAGATATTCGAGCTTCAGCCGGATATCGACTGGCATAAGGGGAAGGCTCTGCTTGCCCTGCTGAAAACCCTGAAACTCGATGGCCCCGATGTCCTGCCTTTTTATATCGGAGATGATGTAACAGATGAGGACGCATTCAGGGCGCTTGAAGACCGCGGCATCGGGATTGTTGTCTGGGATAGACCCTATGAAACAGCGGCTTGGTATAGTTTAAACAATCCGGATGAGGTCAGGGAATTTCTCCTGAAACTTATTCCTCTGTGTAAGGGAGGTAACCATGAATAACTGGACACTGCTCTATGAAGAATTTGATCCTGCAAAGGAAAGTCTCAGGGAAGCTCTCTGCACCCTGGGCAATGGATATTTTGCCACACGCGGAGCAGCGCCTGAATCAGAGGCAGGTGAGATTCATTACCCGGGCACCTATCTTGCAGGAGGGTATAACCGTCTGAAAACGGACATCGCCGGACGGGTGGTCGAAAATGAAGACCTGGTAAATATGCCGAACTGGCTGCTCATGAAATGGAGAGTTGAAGACGGCGATTGGTTTAACCTGATGTCCGTTGAGATCCTTTCCTACCGTCAGGAACTGAACATGAAAGAGGGGGTTCTCACCAGAACAGTGAGCTCCAGAGATAAACAGGGTCATAAGACGACCGTTATTCAGCGGCGCTTTGTCCATATGGCAGATATGCATCTTGCGGCGATCGAGACAACTCTTATTCCTGAGAATTGGTCAGGACGCTTGCAAATCCACTCGGGTCTTGACGGTACGGTTATCAACGCGGGAGTCGAACGGTATAAGCAATTGAACAGCAAACACCTTGAGCCTCTCCAGTCCGGCATATCTGACGATGAGATTCTGTACCTTGTCGTAAAAACCAATCAATCCCGGATCCGCGTTGCAGAGGCCGCAAGAAACCGCGTTTTCACGGGTGAAGAACTCATGAATGTCGAGAGAACGGTTGTCGAAGAAACAGGGTTTATCGCCCAGGACTTCTTCCTTGATGTCACTCAGGATAAGCCGGTGCGTTTCGAGAAGATCGTGTCGTTCTACACTTCCAGAGATTTTGCCATCTCCGAGCCTGCTCTGGATGCTGTCGAGGCTCTCCGGCATTCAGGGAATATCGCCGAGCTGTTTGAAAGCCACAGGACAGAATGGGAACATCTCTGGGACAGGTGCGATATCCAGGTGTCTGATAATAACCGGGCGCAAATGATTCTCCGGCTGCATATCTTCCATCTGCTGCAGACAGTTTCCCGCAATTCGACTGATCTCGATATCGGGGTACCTGCACGGGGCTGGCACGGGGAGGCTTACCGGGGGCATATCTTCTGGGACGAACTGTTTATCTTCCCCTATCTCAACCTGAGGACCCCCATGCTCACGAGGTCTCTGCTGCTTTACCGTTACCGGCGCTTAAACCGGGCACGGCTTGCGGCTCAGGAAGAGGGATATCAAGGGGCACTCTATCCCTGGCAGAGCGGAAGCAACGGAAGAGAAGAAACCCAGAAGCTCCACCTGAACCCCAAGTCAGGGAGGTGGCTGCCTGACAACACCCACCTCCAGCGCCATGTGAACGCAGCCCTGGCATATAACGTCTGGCAATATTTTGAAACAGCGGGGGACCTCGAATTTATGGCTACGTACGGTGCGGAAATGATTCTCGAAATCGCCAGATTTCTTGCGAGCACAACCACGTTCAACAAGGAACTCGGACGGCACGAGATCCTCGGGGTCATGGGCCCCGATGAATATCATGATAAATATCCTGACTCCGAAGAACCGGGGCTGAACAATAATTCTTATACCAATACTATGACGGTCTGGGTATTGCGCACTGCCATCAAAGCCCTCAACCTGTTGGACCGCAGAAGGAGCCATGACCTGCGGGAAGCGATCAGGCTGGAAGACGCCGAGATCAACCGCTGGAATGATATCATCCAGACAATGCGGATAGTATTTCATGACGACGGTATTATAAGCCAGTTCGAAGGATATGATGAGTTACTGGAGTTCGACTGGGAAGGATACCGGAAGAAGTATGGCAATATCCAGCGTCTTGACCGCATCCTCGAGGCTGAAGGAGATTCCACGAATCGATACAAGGCATCGAAACAGGCTGATGTACTGATGCTTTTTTATCTCTTCTCTGCAGAGGAACTGAGTGAACTTTTCCGTGAGATGGGATACGATTTCGACCCGCAGACCATTCCCAAGAATATAGACTATTATCTGGAACGCAGTTCCAACGGTTCCACCCTCAGCAATGTGGTTCACTCATGGGTCCTTGCCAGGTCAGCCCGTCCCGGTTCCTGGGAACTTTTCAACAAGGCACTGGAAAGCGATGTCTCGGATATTCAGGGGGGCACCACACATGAAGGGATACACCTGGGTGCAATGGCAGGCACTGTTGATATTCTCCAGAGGTGCTATACCGGCATGGAATTCTGCAATGAACTGCTTCACCTGAACCCAAGGATTCCTGAAGGGCTGAAAAAACTCATACTCAAGATCAAGTACCGGGGGAACTGGTTTGACATAAAGATTAAGCCGGAAGAACTTGAAATTTCTTCGAGCAGGTACCGGGACTTGATGGCCAAGGTCTGTTTCCGCGGAAAGGAATATGAAATTAAGCCCGGGGACACCCTGAAATTCAGCATTCAGGGATGATCAACGGGAGAGAAGGAGGTTTTTAATGGAAATAAATGCATATCTCAAGAAAACAATCGAATGGCTGCTCACAAGCGGATTGCATATTGCCCTGATTCTGGTTTTGACTTTTGTGGCATTGAAAGCAACGAAAGCGCTCTCAATGCGTCTTATCGATCTTCTGACAAAACAGAAAGAGGAACCGGAATTCCAGAAGCGCACCCAGACCCTCGTCTCGATTGTCCGGTATACCCTGACCGTGGTCATCTTGGTCGTTGCGTCGATGACCGTACTGAACGAGTTCGGAATAGAAATCGGCCCTCTCCTTGCCGCTGCCGGAATCGTCGGGTTGGCTGTAGGGTTTGGTGCTCAGAGCCTGGTGAAAGACGTAATCAGCGGTTTCTTCATTCTTCTGGAAGACCAGATCCGGGTAGGTGACGTTGTGCAGATCGCAGGGAAAGGCGGGCTGGTCGAAAAAATAAACCTGAAAACCACTATTTTGCGGGACCTTGCAGGCAATGTCCATTACGTTCCGAACGGTCATATCGACGTGGTGACCAACATGACGAAAGACTATTCACGGTATGTCTTTGATATCGGTGTTGCATACAGGGAAGATGTGGATGAGGTGATCGAGGTTATCAAGGAAGTTGACGGGGACATGCGGGATGACCCTGAATTCAGGGATGATATACTGGAGCCTATAGAAATATTGGGGCTCGACCAGTTCGCTGACTCAGCAGTCATCATCAGGGCACGCACCACAACAATGCCCATAAAGCAGTGGCGGGTAGCACGGGAATTCAACCGTCGCCTGAAAAAGAAATTCGACGAAAGGAATATCGAAATCCCCTTCCCGCATGTCACCCTCTACATGGGGCAGGATAAGAAAGGGCAGTCTCCGCCGCTCCATGTGGTTAAGGAAGGCAGATAAAGAATCTTTATGGATTCAGGAGGGCATATGGGCAAAAAAAAGCGTTTTATTCTAATTACCGGCATCTTGGTCCTTGGATTGCTGTCATTCGGCTATTTCAGTGTTTACGCAGAAAAGGCAACATCACCAGAAAAATCAGTTGATACCGGGATATGTTACGGCTGTCACGGCATTATCAGAAATCTCCATACATCAGGCAGGCATACAGACATCCATTGTTCCTCTTGTCATGCAGGCATTGAGCGGCATCTCAACGCTCCGCTCCCGGCAAACAGGCCGATAACAGACACATCATGGGAAACCTGCGGGCAATGTCATAAATACCAGTATGATAGCTTCATGAAGGGTTCCTATCACAGACCGGCACGGGATGAAAAGTCCCTGCTTACGAACAGGTCGCCGAACCCTTTCTGGGACAGGATTATGATGGGACACAGTTTTACTATTGAACATGCCTTAACCCGCCCCCATACCTGGATGCTTATTGATCATCTCGTCGTCGACAGGGCATACGGAGGACGCTTCCAGGGCAGGAACGGCTGGCAGTACATTTTTGAAAGGGGCAGGGCATGGGATGTACTCGTGGACAGATATCCTGACTCATCTGAACATAAACCGTTCATCCCGCAGAGTGATGCAGCCGCAAACCCCGTCTGTCTGCAATGCAAATCACAGGACCATATTCTCGATTGGGCATATTTGGGTGACCCGGGAAAGGGTGCAAAATGGTCGAGGACATCCAATGTGGTCGAACTCGCAAGGACTCTACAGCACGGGGTGAACTGTTACCATTGCCACGACCCTCATGCTGCAAAGCCAAGGATTGTAAGAGATGCACTAATTGAAGCCCTCACAAGGCCCGAGAAAGATACGCTCTGGCACAAAGACCCGGACAGGACGGAAATCAGGGTTATGGAAATGGGCATGAGGGGATATACGAGGAACATAGCATTGCTTGACAGGTATGACACAAAGCTGCAATGCGGTCAATGCCATGTGGAGTATACCTGCAACCCCGGATATGATCTCAAAAATCCCGATACTTCGCAATATACCGTTACCATGGAAGACAGGAGGACAAACCACATCCCCTATAAAGAGGTTTTCGACCTGTATGACCATTATGTTACCAAGAACAATTTTCTTGATTTCAAACACACACTTACCGGAGGACTTCTCTGGAAGGCTCAGCACTCAGAAGCTGAAACGTATTATTATTCGAAGCATTCCAGGGCAGGCGCAGGATGCAATGACTGTCATGCACCCAAGAAAAAAGACAAGGAATCCGGCAAAATTTATACCTCCCATGTTCCGCTAACCCCGAAAGTTCAGCTTCAAGAAACCTGTATGAAATGCCATCCCTCATGGACAGAGGAGAGGGCAACCTATGCAATCGACTCTATAAAAACATATACGAAGGGAAGGATGAGGAAAGCGGAATTCTGGCTTGTTGCATTGATTGATAATATTGTTGAAGCCAAAAAGGCCGGGGTGGATCTGCAAACCATAGAGAAAGCCCGGGATCAGCATCTCAGGGCGCATATCCTCTGGGAGTGGTGGACCGCGGAAAACTCCGACGGCTTCCATAATCCGGGGGCTGCAAGGGAATCTCTCACGCGCTCAATCGATGAATCGCAGAAAGGAATTGAAATGCTTAATGCTGCAATGGCTGCAGGGAGAAAAGGCAATTGATCTTGTTTGACGACATGTTTCACGAAATTGCTCTCCTGCTTTTGATAGCTTCGGTAGTAAGCGCGCTGGTGCTCCGAATGCGGCAGCCCCTTATTGTCGCCTATATCCTGGTGGGCATTCTCGTGGGACCGTCCGTATTCGGAATCATAACCGTCCGTGACGAAGTCGACCTCCTGGCACAAATGGGCATTTCCATACTCCTCTTTGTGGTCGGATTGAAACTCGATCTCCACCTGATACGCACCATGGGACCTGTTGCCCTGGCAACCGGTTTGGGCCAGGTGGTCTTCACTTCTGTAGTGGGCTATTTTCTCTCGCTGGCTTTGGGGTTCACACCGGTGACAGCCCTTTATATAGCAGTCGCATTGACATTCTCAAGCACAATTATCATAGTCAAACTGCTATCCGACAAGCGAGAGATCGACGCTTTGTATGGACGGATAGCAGTGGGATTTCTGATCGTGCAAGATATCGTCGTTGTGCTGGTAATGATAGGGTTAACCACCTTTGGTTCGCCTGATACCTCAGAAGGATTGTGGAGCAATCTGCTGTTATTACTGCTCAAAGGTTTCGCTTTCATCGGCAGCATCGGCCTTCTCATGCGGTACGTACTCCCCGGACTTCTCCATCACCTCGCTCGCTCACGCGAACTGCTTGTGCTTTTTTCGATTTCATGGGCCGTATCTCTCGCCGTCACCGGCGAGATGCTCGGTTTCAGCAAGGAGATAGGAGCTTTTGTAGCGGGCATTTCACTCGCATCCACCCCATACCGTGAAGCCATTGGTACACGTCTCGTAAACCTGAGGGACTTCCTTCTGTTGTTTTTCTTTCTGGATCTGGGCGCCAAGCTTGATATGCAGCAATTATGGGTTCAGGTTACGCCTGCGGTCGTATTGTCACTTTTTGTGTTAATCGGCAATCCACTCATCGTAATGGTGATCATGGGAACAATGGGCTACAGGAGACGCACCGGGTTTCTGGCAGGTCTTACGGTAGCGCAGATCAGTGAATTCTCCCTCATTCTTGGTGCGCTGGGCGTCAGCCTTGGACATATCAATACCGAAGCGCTTGGACTGATCACCCTTGTGGGACTGATCACTATCGGCATTTCGACCTATATGATCCTCTATTCACATCCTCTGTACAAGCGGCTGTCGCGATGGTTAAAGATATTTGAGAAAAAAGTGCGCAGACGGGAGGATACGGACTCCGGTGCAGACAAGACCGTCCCGGTGGATGTAATTCTTTTTGGTATGGGCCGTTACGGGAGCAATCTCGCCCATAATTTGGCACAACGCGGATTGAATGTGCTGGGGGTCGATTTCGATTCTGAAACGGTTGCGCTGCGCAATAACCAGGGCTTCAGAGTATGCTATGGCGATGCTGAAGACCCTGAATGTCCCTCGGCGTTGCCGTTAAACCAATCGAAGTGGCTCATCAGCACCATACCCCAGTTAGACATTAACCTGGCGCTTCTGGATGCAGTGGTTCATCAAGGATACCAGGGCCGGAAAGCTTTTGCCTCTCATACGGATTATGACGCAGAAAGGCTTGGTAAGGCCGGAGTCGATCTGATCCTGGCTCCCTTTATCGATGCGGCACAAGAAGCTGCGGACAGAATTGCGGGAGGACAAAAACCGGCAGATGAAAGGCGCCTGAGGACGAAAGAATGAGTTTGACTGTACAGGCAATTCTTGCAATGCTTCCTGTTATCACCATCATGATCATCATGCTCGTTTTCCGGTGGTCCGCTGCCAGAGCAGGGGTCATCGGCCTGGTCGTGACAATCGTCCTGGCCTTGCTGGGATTCAGCTACGGAACTGACGTTTATCGTGAATTCGGAATAGTCATGGCTCTGGCCGGCGCTTTCTCTGAAGCAATCTTTACTTCGGCTACTATCTTATGGATCATCTTTCCCGCTCTGTGCATTCATCATCTGCAGGCTCATACCGGAGCCATCGATACCGTGAAGTTGAAAACTGCGTCTCTGTCACCAGATCCGCGAATAGCAGCTCTCTTGATTTTCTGGTTCTTCGCCCTGTTCATCGAAGGTTTGGCGGGGTTTGGTACGCCTGTTGCCCTGACGGCGCCCTTTCTTGTGGGCATGGGGTTTCGTCCGGTTGAATCAGTAGCGCTGGCCCTAATCGGACACTCGGTCGGAGTATCTTTCGGAGCTGTCGGAACCCCGATTCTGCCGCAGATTGCTTCAACAGGATTTGACGGTCTCGAATTGTCCGGAGCTACAGGTTTGTACCATGGGATTCTGGGCTGGGTCATGATCTTCATTGCGATGTTCATGGTTACAAAGTCTTTGGAAGTCAGGAAAGACGCTTCAGGTCATATATGGGTCTGGACTTTTCTTGCCGCCGTCCTCTTTCTATTCCCGTTTTTTGGAATCTCAAGATGGGTCGGTCCGGAGTTGCCTACGCTTGGTGGGTCCTTATTCGGGGGACTGGGTTTTGTTGCCATACTGAAAATCGCAGGCGATGGAAACAAACAGTCTGAAAATAGACCGCCGGCAAAAGATATCAGGGGATCACGGGGGAAATTATTACGTGTGACCGCCCCCTATTGGATTCTCGTATCGCTTATCCTCATGACACGCCTTATCCCCCGGCTTAGAGAGTTGCTCAGCTCTTTTGCGTGGGAATGGACGCTGCTCGATGCGTTTCACGGGAGGTTCGAGCCTCTTTATCATCCCGGAACCATGCTCTTTGTAGGGTTTGTTGCCGGCGCACTCCTGCAGCGTGCGGGACAGGCCGATATGAAAGCGGCTGTTTCCGAGTCTATCAAAAAGCTTCTGCCAGTAACCATTGCTCTTGTTGCCATGCTGAGTCTTTCACGTATCATGATTCATTCGGGTATGATCGATTCTCTCTCTGCAGGAGCCGCCCATGCAGCGGGAAGTTTCTGGCCGGTTCTTTCTCCAATGGTCGGGGTGCTGGGAACATTTGTAACTGGTTCGGCCACAGCCTCAAATATTCTGTTTACCGATTTTCAGCAGACGGTTGCCCGGAATCTTGGCCTTCCTGTTCTCACCATGATCGGGGCGCAGGGATTCGGGGCAGCGGTAGGCAACATTATCTGCCCGCATAACATTATTGCCGGAGGGGCTACGGTAGGTCTGGCCGGTCAGGAGGGAAAGATACTGGGGAAAACCATTATTGCATGTGTAGTCTATTCGGTTTTGGGCGGGCTGCTGGCAATGTGGCTAACACGATGAACTGTTCGAAATGAATATTAAGTGGTTCGTCATCACTCGACTTGATCGGAGAATCCAGTTCTGAATATTTTCAGGAAAATAGTTTCTGGATTATCCGGTCAAGCCGGATAATGACAGATAAAACATGATTGTATATTCGATCTAATTAAATTTTATCCGGAAAGGAGGTTCGCTGATGAAAATCGTAGTTTTTGAAGTGGAGGAATGGGAACGTTCCGCGTTTGACAGACTGAAAGAAGAACATGAAATCACATTTGTGGACGACCTGCTTACAAAGGACAATGTAAAGCAGTATGCGGATGCAGAAGTAGTATCCCCTTTTATCTACTCGGATCTTTCTTCCGGAGTGCTGAAACACCTGAATCGTCTCAAATTGATCGCAACCCGGTCAACCGGCTTCGATCATATCGATCTCGAGTTTTGCAAAAAAAATACCATAACAGTCTGTAATGTGCCGGTATACGGCGACAATACCGTCGCAGAGCACGTCTTCGGCCTCATCCTTGCAATCAGTCACAATCTGATTGCTGCAGTCGACCGGACAAGGAGGGGAGATTTTTCCCAGACGGGCCTCCGGGGATTCGATCTCCTCGGCAAAACACTGGGCGTTATCGGAACAGGGAGCATAGGCCGGTGTGTTATCGAAATAGCCAAGGGGTTTCGCATGAATGTCGTGGCCTTTGACGTCAAGCAGGACGATAAATGGGCGAATACACTCGGATTTCGCTATATGTCTATGGACGAGCTTTTGGCAACTTCCGATATCATCACCCTCCACGTCCCTTCCAGTGAGAAGACGCGCAATCTTATTTCCGGCGAGGCTTTCGCAAGGATGAAAGACGGCGTGGTCTTGATCAATACTGCCCGTGGTGATATCGTTGACGTAAAAGCCCTTGTAAAGGCGATTGCGGAAGGAAAGGTTGCAGCAGCAGGACTTGATGTGCTGCCCGAGGAGTCGGTAATCCGTGAAGAGGCGGAATTGCTGTATTCAGTATACCAGAAGAGGAATGTTCTCGAAACCCTTCTGGCCAATCATATTCTCTTACATCTCCGCAACGTGATTATTACCCCTCACAGCGCATTCAACACGCGCGAGGCTGTCGAGCGCATCCTGAATACAACTGCTGAAAACATCATTTCTTTTATTGGCGGAAATCCCGTGAATGCCCTGGTAAAAAAATGAGTTAGTAAGAAAGAACCGCTGGCGGACACTCCGGTGCTCGATATCAGGAGGGGACAGTGAAGATCATAGAGGTTATTGCAGACAAAAGCAGTGGCGGCACCATATCGGCAATTGCAGAAAAGCATAAGGCATATGATTTCCGTATGGGTTTTGCCGGTGAGGACGGAAGGCAGGCAATGCAGCTTCTCGTCCGCGATGATAAGGTTCAGGAAGTGCTGGACACCTTGCAGGGAGTTCTTGGCGCACAACCGTATGCCAAGATTCTCGTCGTTCCGCTTGAGGTTGCATTGCCGCCTCCGCCGGAAGATGAGCGCGCCAAAGAAGATTCTGCATCTGCGGCTCGGGAAAAACTCTATGAAGAAATGGAAAAAAGCGTGCTGCTGAATCTGAATTTCCTTGTCCTTGTGGTACTTTCTACCATTGTCGCAGCTATCGGGCTTATAGAGAGCAATATAGCAGTAGTGATCGGTGCGATGGTGATTGCGCCGCTGCTCGGCCCCAACCTTGCACTCGGCTTTGGCACAGCACTCGGCGATATTCAGTTGATGAGGAAGTCTTTGAGAACAAATGTAACAGGCATCGCGCTGGCGCTGGCTTTGTCGATCGCTATTGGTCTGTTTCTTCCTTTCAATAATACGAGTCATGAACTGATGTCTCGCACAGATGTGGGATTAGACTCCGTCGTCCTGGCCCTTGCCTCGGGAGCGGCCGCCGCGATGTCTCTTACCACCGGGCTTTCAAGCGTGCTTGTCGGCGTGATGGTTGCCGTGGCATTGCTTCCGCCGGCGGTGACCTCCGGCCTGATGCTCGGACAAGGGCAGTTCAACCTTGCAACCGGCGCAGCATTGCTGCTTGCTGTGAATATGGTATGTGTGAATTTGGCAACCAAGGTTGTCTTTTTTGTCAAAGGCGTCCGCCCGCGGAGATGGCTCGAGAAAGAAAATGCGAGACGCGCGATGAGGAACTATCTGGCAGTCTGGCTGATTACCCTTGCCATTCTCATCATTATCATATATATCCGCCGGGCAGTGGTTGCATTGCCCTAGGGGTGCCATCAGGAGAAGGTATTTGGATTTTTTATACCAATGTACCGTCTTGAACAAACGTCTGAAGGGGAAAAGGACGAAATCGGGAAGCCGCATCCGGTTGTTTTTATTGTATTACTGTTAGAATGGTACAGGAGAAAATGCTGCACTTGATTGATCATGCAACAGGGAAAGCTGTGAACGTCATCGGGAAATGCACTATATCCCGGCTCCGGAGGACACTGTAATGGCGGAGTTGCTCGATGAAAAGATCAGGGAATTGCTCGATAAGCAGAAATGGGCGGAAATAAGGGAACTTCTGAAGGGATTGCCCGCCCCTGATATAGCCGCTGTCATGTCTGCCGTTGAAAAACATGAGCGGATATTATTATTCCGTCTGTTGCCCAGGCAACTCGGAGCAGAATTCTTTGCATACCTGGAATCAAAAGACAAGGACATGCTGCTCAGGGAACTGACCGATGAGGAGGCCCGTCATATCCTCGCAGGTCTAAGCCCGGATGACCGGACAGAATTCTTCGAAGAACTCCCCGGACAGGCAATCCAGAGGCTTTTGAACTTCCTTAATCCTGATGACCGCAGGGAAACACTTCAACTGCTCGGATATCCCGAAGAAAGTGTCGGAAGACTGATGACGCCGGACTACGTAGCTGTCCGTCCGGACTGGTCCATCAGGCAGGCCCTCGAACATATCCGTCTGAAAGGGCTGGATAGCGAGACGATCAACATAGTATATGTTACGGATAACTCATGGATACTATTGGATTCCCTGAGTCTGCGGAAATTCATCCTCGCAAAACCGGACGATCTCGTGAGTGAGATCATGGATTACACCTTTGTGAGCATTTCGGCTTTTGAGGACCGCGAAGAGGCAGTCAAATTGATACAGCGTTATGACCTCGTCGCACTGCCCGTTTTGGATTTGGACGGTGTAATGCTCGGAATTGTGACGGTCGATGACGTTATGGATGTGGCACAGCAAGAGGCCACCGAAGACTTCCACAAAGTGGCAGCTGTGGCTCCTCTTAAGACGAGCTACAGCGAATCAGGCATCTGGGTGCTCTACCGCAAGAGGATCATCTGGCTGCTGGTATTGCTCGGCGTGAACCTGATTGCATCGGGCGTAATCGCTGCCTATGAAGAGGTTCTGATTTCCACAATCGCACTCGCATTTTTCATACCGCTGCTTATCGCGACCGGAGGAAATGCCGGAGCGCAGTCAGCTACGCTCATGGTCCGCGCCATCGCGACAGGCGATGTGAAGCTGAGCCAGTGGTTCTGGGCGCTCGGGAGAGAGATGGCTGTGGCAGGTTTTCTGGGAGTTACCATGGGAGTTGCAAGCTCGATACTCGGTCTCTTCAGAGGGGGGCCGGAAATCGGACTGGTAGTCGGACTTGCAATGGTCTTATTGGTTCTTGTCGCGAACTTCATAGGGGTCGTGCTTCCTTTTGTGATAACAAAAATCGGCCTGGACCCGGCAGTCGTGAGCAATCCCTTAATAACTTCGGTCGCTGATGTCGCGGGATTGCTCATCTATTTTTCAATCGCCACATGGCTTCTCGGTGCTGCATTGCACTGAAGTTCCGGTTATTTTTTGCTATACTATATACACTCCGGAGTAAAATACAGGCAGTAATCAGAAGGTGCTGAATACACGATCAGATTTAACTATAAGGAGGAAACTATGCGCAGAATAGGTTATTTTTTAATCACGAACCTCGCGATACTACTTGTGCTGGGGATGGTGCTGAGAATCCTTGGCATTGAAGCTTACATAACTCCCTATGGTTTGAATTATCAGTCGCTGCTCATTTTTGCAGCCGTGTTCGGTATGGGAGGCGCATTCATCAGCCTCGCGCTCTCCAAATGGACCGCTAAGCGACTCACGAGAGCCCAGACAATAACTGCCCCTGCAAATGAGACAGAACGCTGGCTCGTACGGACAGTGAGCGAGCTCGCTTCCCGAGCCGGCATCGGCATGCCCGAAGTTGCCGTATATCCCTCTGATGACATGAATGCCTTTGCAACAGGGATGAAGCGGAACAACGCCCTTGTCGCTGTCTCAACCGGCATGCTGAAACGCATGGACAGGGAGAAAATCCGGGCGGTGCTCGCTCATGAAGTAGCACATGTCAAGAATGGCGATATGATAACCCTTGCGTTAATACAGGGGGTAGTGAACACCTTCGTCATTTTCTTCGCACGCATTATCGGCTACACGGTAGACAGGGTGATACTCAGGAATGAGAGAGGGCACGGGATAGGATTCTGGGTAACCACAATCATCGCAGAGATATTCCTTTCCATCCTTGCATCAATAATCGTCTTCTGGTTTTCGAGGAAGAGGGAATTTCGTGCTGACAGCGGCGCTGCAGAGTTTGTCGGGAAAAAACCCATGATCAGCGCGCTGGAGTCTTTGAAAGCGTCGATTAAACAGCCTCATCTGCCCGACCAGATGGCGGCATTCGGCATCTCAGGAGGAAAAAAACACGGGCTGAAAGCGCTTTTTGCGACTCATCCGGACCTGGATGACCGGATCAATAGCCTTATGGGATCCCAGTATCCTGATTACAAGCCCTGAGCATAGTGCGACGGACAAGAGATGGAATTTGAATTTTTAAAATCTCTTGAAGTAATATTTATTGCGTCCGCTGCAGTAATCCTGCTGCTCTACAAATTGAAGATTCCTTCCCTGATCGGGTTCATCGTCGCCGGAATAATCATAGGCCCGCACGGTATAGGACTGATACAAGACGTCCACTTTATTCAGATCCTTGCAGAAATCGGCGTCATACTCCTGCTCTTCACCATCGGCATCGAGTTTTCAATGACAAAACTCATCAGGATCAGAAGAGCCGTATTAGGAGGAGGCGGGGCGCAGGTCCTGCTGACCATAGTCATATCAGCTGCCCTTACCTATATCGCCATAGAAAATGTCAACCAGTCGCTTTTTTTCGGATTTCTGTATGCCCTGAGCAGCACTGCAATAGTGCTGAAGCTGCTCACTGAGAGGGGGGAAATAGACTCTCCTCACGGCCACACCATGGTAGGCATCCTCATATTCCAGGACCTCTGCATCGTACCGCTCATGCTTCTTGTTCCGGCCCTCTCGGGTGACAGGATCGACTTCGTCGATGTTGGACTAAAGATGGGCAAGGCGGCTGTTATCATTCTCGTGGTATTGTTCAGTTCCAGATGGATGGTTCCTGCCCTGCTCCACCAGGTAGTCCGTACAAAAAGCAGGGAGCTCTTTCTGACCACCATTATCCTCCTCTGCCTCGGCATAGCCCTCCTGACCTCGAAGTTCGGTCTCTCCCTTGCCCTCGGGGCTTTTCTGGCAGGCCTCATCATATCCGAGTCAGAGTATGCACATCAGGCCATCTCGGATATATTGCCCTTCAAGGACAGTTTCATGGGCCTTTTCTTCGTCTCCATTGGAATGCTCATGAATACCGGGTTTGCCATCGATAACGGGATCAGAATAACCCAGGTTGTTCTCCTTATAGTCCTCCTGAAAATCATCACGGGGACACTCTCAGCGCTGTTGATAGGGAATGCCCTGAGGCCGGCCGTTTTTACCGGTCTGGGGCTTGCGCAGATCGGGGAGTTTTCCTTTGTACTTGCAGTTGCCGGCAAGGCTTCGGGACTGATTTCGGAAGAATTCTATCAGATCTTCCTTGGATCTTCTGTCGTAACAATGATCATGACCCCTTTCATGCTGAATGCCGCGCACTCAGCTTCTGAATGGATTACGTCGAGGCCTCTCCTGAAAAGACTGGAAAGAAAACGGAGGGTTGCCGAGGGGGAGGGAACTCCGCGCAAAAAACACGACCATGTTATTATCGTAGGATTCGGTCTGAACGGAAGAAATCTGGCCAAAGTTTTGAAAGAGGCTGAAATTCCCTATGTTGTGCTCGAAATGAACAGCGATACGGTCCGGGAAATGCGCAGGAAAGGCGAACCGATCTATTATGGTGACGGGACGAGCCAGGAGATACTCCACAAACTAAACATAGAAAAGGCGAGACTCGTGGTCATCGCGATTTCAGACCCCGTCTCCACCAGGAGAATTGTATCGATAGCAAAACATGCTAACCGTCAGATATATATTATTGTAAGAACACGCTACTTCATCGAAGTCGACGACCTCAAATCACTTGGGGCTGATGAGGTGATACCGGAAGAGTTCGAAACCTCGATCGAGATCTTTTCGCGGGTATTGCACCGCTACAGCTTCCCCAGAAATGCGATACTCGATATGGTTGATAAAATCCGGAGCAACAGTTACACCGCCCTGCGGAGTGTTGAAGTGCCGAGACGGCATCTTTTTGAAAAATATGAATGGCTGCCTGAGATCGAAATAGACGGGTTCCGCATCACCGAGGGGTCTCATCTCGATGAAAAGACAATCAAGGAACTCCAGATAAGGAAAAAAACCGGGGTTACCATCATTGCCGTGAGAAGGGGCAAGACTGTCCATACCAATCCTCAGCCTGATTTCAGGCTGAAAGCAGGCGATTTCCTCCTCTATACAGGCGACAGGGAAAATATGCAGAACGCCCTCAGTTACTTTTCCGGCGAGATATAACGCTCCCTATGAACTCCCTGGCAATATTTGTTCTTTCGCTTCTCTGTATTTTCTGCACTCACAGTTCCCTCCATGCTTACCCTCCCGATTACCTCATAGCTCTTGACGGCATCCATAAATTTTCTCCTGACGACAACCCTCATTACGCATTGCCCTCGTATGACGATTCCGGCTGGGAACCGGTCGCCGTTCCCGGAAACTGGCAATCCCAGGGAATCAGTCCTCCGGATGGCATAGGATGGTACAGAATTCATTGCACTGTTCCCGAGAGCTTCAGAAACATCCAGCCTGCTGTCTTCCTCGGAAGGATCGGCGATGCGGATGAGGTTTTCTTCAATGGCTTCATGATCGGGGGGGAAGGATCTATCGGCAAACAGTTCATTGAAGCATCAAAAATTGACCGGCTCTACATGATCCCCCGGGAACAGATCAATTACGGAGGAGAGAATCTCATTGCCGTTCGGGTTCTGAATACCTATCTCAACGGCGGGATCTTTGACCGGGGAATCCATATTGGCGAATACAAAGACCTTCTGATTGTGAAACTGCAAAAACACCAGAATACTCTTATAGGGGAGTTCTGTTTCTTCACTTTCTTCTCCCTGTTCTTCCTTGCCTGTCTCTTTTTTTACATCAAGGGACTGAGGGACAGGGAATATTTTTACTTCTGGCTATTTATAACCCTCTACGGCATACTCTTCTTTCTCGGAAGCGTCACATTCTATGACACCGGAATGAAAACGCGGAGTGTACAGCAGACGATCGCCATAATTTCCGCACTCCTCCCGGCAAGCCTGCTCCTGCTCCTTGTCCACTTCTATAAGGAAAAAATCTCGTTTTTTGTCCGTACAATTGCAGCCGCATTCTTCTGTATAGCGACGCTCAGCCTCTTTTTCACTTCCTATACCGCGAGGATATCTCTCCATACCTTCTGGAAACTGCTCTTTATCCTTACTGCTGCGTTTCTTGTCTTTATTGCGATCAAAGCGTTCTTCAGAAAATTTTATGAATCCGGTACCATTCTTTTCGGTATTACCGGTCTGATAGTCGGATTTATCGTTGAGTCACTGGGGGGGCTTGACCTCCTGCAGGTTACCGGGTTTTTCCTCTGGGACTATGCCGTAGCATTTTTCATGATCTGTGTAATGTATGCGTTGACTTCACGGTATACCCGCATCAAGGAACTCCAATCCGCTTCCATGAAAATATTCAACGCGCATGAGAAGGAGAGAAAGAGACTTGCACGGGAACTTCATGACGGAATCGGGACATCCCTGCTCGCAACCAAGATGAAACTCAAGATGATCGAGGCCCGCGTAAAGGAGAATCTGCCGATAGACGAACAGGCATTCCCTGAATTGATTGCGGAAATGAGGCATTCCATCGATGAATTGAGGGCTGTGGCGAAAGATCTCCGGCCGTCGTTCCTCGAGAATACCGAGCTTGTAGACGCAATGAAATGGCACGCCCGGAAGGTACAGGCCCGCACTGGCATAGACGTCAGGATCAGTGCGGGCACCCTGAACAAAATCGGTCCGGAACTCAAGGAGAATCTCTACCGCATATTTCAGGAAGCACTGAATAATGCCATAAAACACTCGGGTGCAACATCTGTCGATATCCTGCTGAGCAGGGACACTGAATATCTTACTCTCGAAATTCACGATAATGGACGGGGTTTTGTAATTGCCGGCCGTGAAAAGGAAGAGCAGGGTCTGGGGCTCTACACAATACGAGAGCGGGTCGAGTTGCTCGGAGGTATTATCAGGATCAAGAGTTCTGATAAAATAGGCACGAATATCTATATCGAGGTGCCGCTCAAATGACCACCCTTATCATCGCCGACGACCATATCATATTCAGGCAGGGGCTCCGGAACCTTTTGCAATCCTCTCCTGACCTATCCGTAATCGGAGAATCCGGTGAAGGCAGGGAGACGTTTGACCTTATTGTCAGAGAGAATCCGGATATTGCCATACTCGACATATCAATGCCCGGACTTGACGGCTTCGAAATTCTCCAGAAAATCCAGAGCATGGGACTCAGGACAAAGGTTATTTTCCTCACCATGCATAACGAAACCCTTACGGCTAAAAGAGCCATTCAACTCAATGCCTCAGGGTATGTTCTGAAGGATAACGCGTTCGAAGACCTGCTCTATGCGGTGAAAACCGTTTCTGCAGGCGGAACTTTTCTCAGTCCTTCTGTCTCCGAGAGAATTCTGAAAACCCCCCTGGAAAAAGGAGAAGAGGCTCAGATGCTCACACTCCGCGAACGGGAGATACTAAAGCTTATCGCATCCGGACTGACCAACAAACAGATAGCCGGGCAATTGTTTATCAGCGTCAAAACCGTGGAAACCCACCGGACGAATATTATGCAGAAACTCGATGTCCATACGACCGCAGATCTTGTGCGGCATGCGATAAAAACAGGCATTCTGGAGAAGTAATACCTTGAGCCTCAGCGTGCAACGGAGCCGACTCAATCTTTTTTCTCCCCCTGAAGCCGTCGGGTGTCGTGTTCACAGGTGTATTTTCTGCAGCGCAGGGGCCGCCTTTCATGGATGGTGCACGAAAAGGTCATGCGGTCAAGATACGGGCAGTATCCATCCGGGTCCTTGGCAAGGTAGTAAGGCCGGTCAGGATTATACCGGTAAAAGCCCTGTTTTACTTCCTCCTGGGTCAGGGCAAATACATAGGTGCAGCAGTCAGCCCTGCACAAAGAGACCTTTGACCGGCAGTCCACAACAGCATCCGGCTCAGAGTCGTCTTCCAGTCCGTAGACCTTCCCATCAATCATAACCATATTCCTGAGCGCTGCGGCAAGGATTTTTTCCTTCTTGTCAGAATGATTATGCGCGTCAGGGCGATTCCCTTCCGCACCTGTCTTCTTCTGGTCCTCACTCATCCGTTTCCCTTCTCCTGAATTAACAACTGTGTTCTGCGGTACCACGACCGGTTGCAACAAGTTCCTTGATAAGATTATAGTACAATCAGTCCATCTTGTTTGCGGTCTTATGGATTCATCCAACCATCCGGAACACATACTCAAAATACAGCAAATACCCGATAAAAATACAGCGAACACCCGATTGAAATAGGCAAGAGACTTAAATAAAATATATTATATTGTTGTAATCATAATTCTTTATATAGTTAGTACATTATATTATTATGTTTAGTTCCATAACGAGGAGGGTATGATGGCAGACGGAAAACGGGTGAAAGAAATCATGGTTGGAATCTTTGAGTATCCTCATGTCCCCTACTGGTTTTCGATCAACCAGGCTGTAAGGATTGTGAAGGTATCGTTCATCAGCTCCAGGAAGTTCCCTGAGCCCATGGCAATCCTGGTGTTTGATGAAAAATACAACCTCACGGGGACCCTTACCCTGAAGGATATCCTCAGGGGGCTGGAGCCGAAATTCATGAGCTCCACCACCAAGGCACAGGTCCCTGAAGAGGACGAGAGCAGTCTGGCCCTGATCTGGGACCTGCTCTTTACAAAAGACATCAAAGACCTTGCCGAGAAGCCGGTCAGCTCTATCATGGCGCCTGCAAAATATTTCGTCGATCCGGACGATCCTATCACGAAAGCCGCTTACCTCATGGTGCACCACGACCTTGTCCTCCTGCCCGTGCTGGAGAACAGGAAAAAGTTTGTCGGGCTTGTTCGGATGATCGAAATCTTTGATGAAATTTCCAACGCTCTAATGAGTGAATAGGAGGGTGATATGGCGGATACAGGGAAAAAAAGAACAGAAGGATTACCTGAGGTCCCGGAGGAAATAGTGGTCAGAAAAGAAAAACCTAAAATTGATGTCAGGCGCATATTCTTTATTTTTCTGGGGCTGACATTCTTTTTTGTTTTTAATTATATGCCGCCTCTCCCTGATGCCGTTGACCCCCTGGGTGAACACTTTGTTCTCTCAAAGGAGGGGAAGGCAGCCATCGCCTTATTCCTCATGGCAGGCACCTGGTGGGTATTCGAGGTTGTACCCATCGGCATCACCAGCATAGCCATCGGTGTATTTCAAGCCCTCTTCTTCATCCGGCCTGCAAAAGAAGCGTTCAGAAGCTTCATGGATCCGTCGGTATGGTTTATTTTCGGATCGATAATCATCGGGCTGGTATTTACCAAAACAGGACTTACGAAACGCCTCGCCTATAAGATGCTCTCTGTTTTAGGTGAAAAAACCAGCATGATTTACCTCGGATGCTTCGTATTGACAACGCTCCTGACGCATTTCATGGCGCATACCGCTGTAGCTGCAACAGTGTATCCCCTGCTGCTCGCAATTTATTCATTGTACGGTGAAGGAGACAAGGCCACAAAATTCGGCAAAGGCCTCTTCATCGGCATGGCATATGTTGCGGGTGCTGGCAGTATCATAACACTGCTCGGCGCTGCACGTGGTGCTGTAGCTATAGGATTCTTCAATGAAATCGCACACAAAAATGTCACCTTCTTTGAACTGACAAAATTCATGTTCCCTATCGGATGGGGCATGACAATCCTGATCTGGCTATTCATGCTCGTATGGTTCAAGCCGGAGAAAAAAATCATACCCGGCCTCAGACAAAAATCAATAGAATTGTACAGGGAACTGGGTCCGTTCAGCGGAAGAGAAATATTTACGGGACTGGTGGTACTCGGCATAATCATATTTCTCTCCCTGCAATCCTTCATACCGGCGCTGAAAGATTTCAACAAGTCTGCGATTGTCCTCGTAGGGACACTGATATTCTTCTTTACAAGAATTCTCACGATCAAGGACCTTGAGGAAATACCCTGGAACATCATTCTCCTCTTCGGGGGGGCAATGAGCATCGGGTTCTGCCTCTGGGAGACAGGCGCTGCAAAATGGATGGCCATCAACTGGCTGGTCATGTTTCAGAAGGCTAACTGGTTCATCTTTGTCCTTGCCATATCGTTCTTCGTTCTGGTCATGACGAATTTCATCATGAACGTCGCGGCCATAGCTATTTCAATGCCTGTTGCCCTGGTCATTGCTCCGTATCTGAATGTGGCGCCTGACGTTGTTCTGTATGCTTCACTTATTGCAGCGGGCATGCCGTTTATTCTGCTTGTCGGGGCAGCACCAAATGCAATCGCATATGAATCCAAACAGTTTACCGCGGGTGAATTTTTTCTTGCCGGCATACCGACCAGTATCATCCTGATGGCGGTAATCGGTTTCGCGATAGCTATACTCTGGCCGCTGATGGGGATGCCGATAACCCTGCAATAACCCGGCACGGAAAAGCACAACAGGGAAAGGAAAAGACACAGACAAAATGGAGCAGAGCAATCAGGGAAAGGAAAAAGTACAGACCTATATTACCTGCTTTTTCCCTTTCCCTTCTCCTTTCCCTGTATTTTTTGATACGTCAAAAGTAGCCGGGGAGCATACCCGAGACAGAACATGAATCTTTCTCTCTGAATAAACGCTCAATAGCTGAAGAACCGGACATTCGCAGTACAACTAACTTCATTATGGAGGCTGGCATGAAACGCATTCGTATCTGGATTCTCGCAGCACTCTTTGCAGCAGCATTTCTTATGCCTTACCCTACTCTGTCTTTTGCTACCGGAGAAGTGGCCGAAGGGGATACGTTTTTCATTTCCGGCACCGTACTGGACTACCACAATGAGCCGGTCAAGGAAGCCCATATCAGAATTCTTCTCAACGGCGAGCCTCAGAAGATCATTGTAGAGCAAGAGGAGGCAGAGGAGGCGGAGACCTCATCACATGGCACCTATCAGGTATCATTCGCCCTCGCGCCCCAACAGATTGAAACCTCCAAAATCCAGATTGAAGTCCGCAAGACAAGCTTTGCAAAAACAACGATTGATCTGGGAAAAGAGGATTTTGCCCGGACGGGGCGGCACGTTCTCGCCGTGAAGGACATCAAGATTGCACCCTGGCTTGGTCCTGCATTTTATATTGCAACAACGGTATTTCTGGTCATCTATGCGCTCATATCCTTTGAGCTGCTGCACAGGACAATCGCCGCCATGCTGGGTGCAGCGCTCATGCTGCTGATCACCTATACCTTTGGCACCCTGAATGCCGAATACCACATCATCTCCTTTGAAGGGGCCATGCAGGCAATAGACATGAATGTCATCTTCCTCCTTATGGGCATGATGATTATCGTGGGCATCCTGAAGCATACGGGAGTCTTCCAGTGGTGTGCCTATATGTCTTTCAAGATTGCCCGTGGCAATGTTATGATGCTCGCGGTTATTTCTTTGATCTTTATCGCTACAACTTCTGCTTTGCTTGACAATGTGACGACGATGCTTCTCTATACCCCTGTTTTGATAGAAATCGCACTGGCATTGAAGATCTCACCGCTCGCACTCCTGATCCCCGGGGTCATGGCCTCGAATGTGGGAGGTACGGCAACCCTTATCGGCGACCCTCCGAATATCATGATCGGCTCCTATACAGGGCTTTCGTTTATGCAATTTGTAGCAAATTTAACACTGGTTGTTATTGTCGCTATAGTCGCCCTTTTCATCTACAATAAGTTTTTCTACGGCAAGGCGTATGCAAGGGCAAAGGTTGAAGACATCGATGGGTTTATCGCCTTTCTGAGGGAAGAATACAAGATCACCGATAAAACCCTTCTCGGATACGGGCTCTTCATTATGGCTCTGGTTATCAGCTTTTTCCTCACCCATGGTTTCTGGCATATGGAGGTCTGCATCCCGGCCCTGGCAGGTGCCGGCCTTCTCTTCACCTACGGTATCCTGACGAAGAAGGTGAAGATGCTGGAACTGATCGAAAAGGATATTGAGTGGACAACACTCCTCTTTTTCATATTCCTCTTTATCATTGTCGGTGCAGTTGAAGAAGCCGGCCTTTTATCGCTCATTGCTGACTGGGTGCTGGATATGTCAGGAGGAGAGCTGGTGAAGGCAGTCGCCCTGATCCTCTGGGTTGCAGCAATCATGAGCGCCTTCGTTGACAACATTCCGTTCACCGCAACCATGTTGCCGATTACCGCCTATCTCACCAAGGTTATCCCGGGAGCGGCAGACAATAATGTGCTCTGGTGGGCACTGGCACTCGGCGCGTGTCTTGGTGGCAACGGAACCATGATCGGCGCAAGTGCGAACGTGGTTACCGTAGGCATTGCAGAGGCAGCAGGTCACAAAATCAGCTTCTTCGGATTTATGAAATATGGATTCCTTTACATGATCATCAGTGTAGCAATAGCCCATGCATGGCTGCTGATATTCTATTAACATAGAGAGGCTCAGATGGCCAAAAGGCCCGGGGATACAGATGGATACTGTATGAGACATATTGATACCTGTAATTCAGCTTGTCTGGAATTCTTCTGATTTGTTCGGAGTCATTAAGAAAGATGCTGGACAAGCCAGCATGACAGATAATAAAGGATAGTCAACCAATAAAGGAGAAGAGCATGAAACTACAATGTCCGATACCAAGAATTCTGCTTCCGGTAGACGGGAGTAAACATGCCAAAAGGGCGGTACAGTTTTCAGGGCGTCTCGGGGCATCGCTGGGAAGAAGTCTTTCCGGAATCACCCTGCTGTATGTGTCTGCGGCAGGATATCTGAGTGAACATATGGCGAATATTGACTTCAGGACAAAAGTGCTCCAGGATTCTGAAATTTTCAGGAGGATCAAGGAAAAACATATCATTCAGGATATTAAACCGTTCCTTGATGAAGATGAAAAGCTGCTCAGAGAAGCAGGTGTTTCAGCACCCGTAGAAAAACTGATACGGGAGGGTGACCCCTCAAACGAGGTCATCATGATAGCTGAAGAAGGGGATTTCCCAACGGTCATCATGGCAAGGAGGGGGCTATCGGAGCTGAAGGGACTCTTCCTCGGCAGCGTTGCGAGCAAGGTCATCCACGGGGCAACCAGACAGACCATTTACATCGTAGGCAATAAGTTGTCGAAGGACAAGACATGCCCTATCCCCGGAATCCTTATCCCTGTTGACGGGTCTTCCTTCTCCATGAAAGGGGTAGAGCACGTTGCATGTCTCACCGCTCCTTTCAAAGAATCCCTCAACAGAATCACCCTCCTCAGGGTTATCAATATGGCGTTGTATATGGAACGGCTGAAAAAAGGCACTGATCCTGAGGCTGAAGCACAGCAGATACTCAACGATGCCGGGGCAGTATTTCTCGATGCAGGCTTTCCACGGGATATTGTTGAGACAAAGGTCACCATAGGAATACCGGCAGAGGAAATCCTGAAGGAGGCAGAACAGGGAGAATATAATCTTCTTGTCATGGGCCGGAAAGGCAGAACTGCCCTCAAAGATATCATGATAGGCGGGGTAAGCTCAACAGTATTGCAACGCTGCCGGAATCAGACAGTCGCAATTGTGAGCAGCGGCTGATAAAGAGTCCGGCAAAGCTTTGGCATGAGAGTCTTGATGTGATAGAATACTAGAGGAAATTCCCGGGAAACGCAAAAAATTGATCCAGAAAATCAGAGACATTTTCAGGGCGGTCCGTCATCCCCGCGACCTGTTCAGCATCAGCGCCGCGGAACCGTACAAAAGTCTCAAGATACGGGTAGTTTTGCTGGATGCCATTCTCTCCCTCATCCCCCTGGTGATCGTGGTAACAACGAGCTACTTCTGGTTTCAATCCATCCTCAAGGAGGACTACCGGAGTCAGATAAAATGGCAGATCGAGAACACAAAGCAGTCTCTCGAATTTTTTATTGAAGAAAGGGTATCAGGGCTGAGGTTTATTGCCTCGACATTCAGCTATGAGCAGCTCTCTGACCGGCAGATGCTCGCAACCGTATTTTCCAAATTCAAGCGCGAAGTGAGCGGACTGGTCGATATAGGCATCATCGATGCGAACGGGATCCAGCAGGCATATGTAGGCCCCTACAGACTGCAGGGGAAAAATTACTTGAATCAGGACTGGTTTGAAGAGGTGTCTGTCAGAAACATCTATGTGAGCGACGTATTCACAGGCTACCGGAAACTTCCCCATTTTGCGATTGCGGTGAAGAGGGAACTCCCCGACCAGGGAACCTTCTGGATCCTGAGGGCAACTATTGATGTGGATACGCTGAGTAAATTTGCGTCTGCGATGAACCTCGGTGACAAGGATGACGCATTTCTCGTGAATAAGAATGGGGTGATTCAGACACCTTCCCGGTTCCATGGGGACATTCTCGAAAAACTCAGTTTCTCGTTGCCGGACTACCCGCAGGAGGTGACAGTTCGTGAAATAGAAGGATTGTCTGATGAATGCTCCATATGCGGGCACGCTGAACTGAAGAACTCACCGTGGGTTCTGGTAGCAATGATCCAATCTGCGCCCTACCTGAAAATTCCCAGGATATTCAAGAATGAACTGTTCTTTATCACTATCCTCAGCATAATCGTCGGCATTGCGGTAGTGACGCGGATCGCCAATACGCTGGTTAACCGCATTCAGGAAGCGGAAATAGAACGGGAAGATGCTATCGCGCAGAGTGAACACGCAAGCAAATTGGCGTCGGTCGGACGGCTCGCTTCCGGTGTTGCCCATGAAATCAATAATCCTCTGGCCATCATCAATGAAAAGGCCGGACTGATGAAAGATATCCTTGAGACATCAGAAGACCTGTCCAAGAGCAGGGGAAAGTTCCTCAGCCTGGTCAATTCAATCTTCGACAGTGTAAGCAGATGCCGGACGATTACGCACCGCCTCCTCGGATTTTCGCGGCGCATGGATACAGCCCACGAGTTTTTTGATATGAACGATGCAGTCAGGGAGGTCCTCGGTTTCCTCGAGAAGGAGATCCTGTTCAGAAATATTCGCCTCGAGCTTGTTCTTGCAGAAGATCTTCCCCGCATAATGAGTGACAAAGGGCAGGTTCAGCAGGTACTCCTCAATATCTTCAACAACGCACTCGATGCGCTTCTGGAAGAAAAAGAAGGCCTTATTGCCATAACAACACTCGTACAGAACCAGAAAATCCAGGTCTCTGTAAGTGACAACGGCCATGGGATACCGAAAGAAAAACTGAAGAAAATTTTTGAACCTTTCTATACGACAAAGGAGAAAGGCAAGGGGACCGGTCTCGGGTTATTCATTTCTTATGGTATTATTAAAAAGCTGGGCGGGGATATTCACGTCGAGAGCGATACAGACAAAGGGACGAAGTTCACTATTGAATTACCGTTGACATCCGCACCGGAATAAGGAGGAGAGGAAATGCTGCGGACTAAAGTTCTTTTAGTTGACGACGAGATGGAATTTGCATCGGCACTCGCGGAAAGGCTCCAGATGCGCAACTATGATGTCAGAACCGCATCGAACGGGCTTGAGGCAATGGCGCTTTTTCACAGTTCCCCTCCGGACGTCGTACTGCTCGACCTGAAAATACCCGGGATGGACGGACTGGAAATCCTCAGGAATATCAAGAAATTTGATCCTACGATACAAGTCCTGATGCTCACCGGCCACGGTGACAAGGAAAGCGTTCAGAAAGGAATGCAGAGCGGCGCCCTGGAATATATCATGAAGCCGATAGACATCGATGAGCTGACTTCCAAAATCGACAGGGCCAGGAAAAAACGAGAAAAAGGCTGATGGTGATTCATGGATTCTCTCAACAGCAATAACAGGCCGGAACAGGCCTTGAGGCTTCGGCACTTACAGTGTATCGGCAAGATTCTTGCCGGCTTTACCCACGAATCAAAGAATTATCTTGCGATCATCAATGAATCCACCGGGCTTATGGGAGATATGCTGCAGATGGGCAAGACCACTGAAAAGGACGTTGCTGAATACCTTGAGATCATCCGTTCTGTTGAAGACCAGATCCGGAGAGCCAACAATCATTTTCGTGCTCTCAACCAGTTTGGGCACAGAATGGACGCGGAATTCTCATCCTATGCACTCAACGAAATCATCAGTGAACTTGTTGCCCTCGTCACCAGATTTGCAAATCAGAAGAAAATAACTCTCAGAAAAAGTCTCCAGGAGGATATTCCTGCAATACACGGTAATCCTTCGCTCCTGCAGTTCGTCATCTTCAGTATTCTCGAAGAAGTCCTCTCAACGCTCGATATAGAGAGTACGATTACCATAGAGACTTGGCGCGACAACGATGGCGTGCAGATAAAGGTCATCCCTTCAGGAAATCGCAGAGAACAGGAGCATGCTCCGGCGATCCCTGATGAAATTCTTGCAAAAGCAGTACAGCAATTATGCGGTACCATCACCCGGATGCAGGACGGTGCAACCCTTGTGATGGTCCCCTTGACAGTTTCTTTTCATGACTGAGCGAGAAACACGGGTCAACTTGACCAGGATAAGAATTTGTTGATACAGTTAATCATGCACAAGGAGGTTTCCCCTGAAACAGGACGGCATTAAAGTATTAATTGTCGATGACGAAGTCGCGCTTGCCAATACACTTGCCCAGCGCCTGAAAATAAGAAACCTTGAGGTTGAAACCGTATATGACGGGGAGTCAGCCCTGTCCAGAATTGAGAAAGAAGAACCTGACGTTATGGTTCTTGACCTCAGGATGCCCGGCATCCAGGGGATGGAAGTGCTCAGGGAGGTCAAAAAGAACCATCCTTCTATTCAGGTCATTATCCTTACCGGCCATGGCACTGACAAGGAGGAGGAAGAGGCAAAACTGCTCGGGGGATTCTGTTTCCTGAAAAAACCTGCTGATATCGAGACACTGGCAGAGCAGATAAAAGGGGCTTTCAGTGAAAAGTGTGCGGGAAATCCCCCGGGATTATCTCAGCAAACTGAAACGGCCTGAATTATACAAACAAGAACCCGTTAAAGGAGGGAACCATGACAGAAGAGATCAAAGCTGATATTTTATTGGTTGACGACGAGGAACAGTTTCTGAAAGTGCTCTCACAGAGACTCGAAGGGCGCGGCATGAAAGTCGATACGTCCACGAGCGGAGAAGAAGCGCTCTCACGGGTAAAGGGGAAGGAATTTGATGCGATCATCCTCGACCTTGCTATGCCCGGGATGGGAGGCATGGAGGCGCTCAAAAAGATACGGCAGGAAAACCCCGACCTGCAGATCATCATGCTGACAGGCCACGGATCCGTAGAGAAGGGGGTCGAGGCTATCAAGGAGGGAGCTGTTGATTTTCTTGAAAAACCTGCCGACCTGAATAAGATCATGGAAAAGGTTGCGGAAGCCAAACGAAAGAGAATTATTCTCGTCGAGAAAAAGCACGAAAACCAGGTGAAGGAGATCCTCCAGGCAAAAGGCTGGTAAGTCAATCAGCCTTTCTCTTATTCCGGGCCAGAAGATCTCTGCTTCGCCTGATCGATTTTTTCGATAAGTTCGTTAATATCAGCGGGCTTCATGATATATTCAGGAGCGCCGCTTTTTTTTGCCTCCTCGATGCTCCGGGAATCTTCAAGCCCGGTAAGCATGATAATCTCGATCGAGGGAGATATGTTTTTGATCTGTTTGAGGGCTTCCAGCCCGTCCATGCCGGGCATACGGAAGTCAAGGAGAATAACATCGGGAGGTTCTTCCCGGATGATACTCAGGGCTTTCTCAGCACGGGATACGGCTTCTGTATCATATCCGCGCAAGCGGAGCCTCTCGGCAAGAGCCGAGACAAATTCCACTTCGTCATCTACGAGCAGTACTTTCGTCTTAGGCAAATAATACTCCTTCAGAGGTTCTGGGTTTTACCGGAATCTCAAGGGTCAGCGTTGTACCTTTATTGACCGTGCTCTCAACGAGTATATTCCCTCCCAGCTTCTGGATAATCCCGTAAGAGATTGACAAGCCCAGCCCGGTACCCCTGCCCTTTTCCTTGGTAGTATAAAACGGCTCAAAAATATGTTTCATTATTTGTTCCGGAATGCCATGACCGTTGTCCCGGATCGCCACGATAACCGTATCCTCGTCCTTTCTATCCGTTACTATGCTGATAGTTCCACCCTTGTCTACTGCATCAACCGCATTATTCAGAATATTCAGAAACACCTGCTCAAGTTGCCCTTTATCAGATAAAATTTGGGGAATGCCCTCCCCCAACTTCATCTCCAGTCTGATATTCTTATAGAGGATCTCCTTTTCAACAAATTCTATCACTTCTCTCAGCGTATCGTTCAGGTCAATCGTATTATATGATACATCCATCCGCCTTGAAAACCCCAAAAGACGGTGGGTAATGGTCCTGCACCGATTCACACTCTCAAAAATTCCCTGGATCAGACCAAGGAATTTTTCCTTGTCCTGGGTAATATCTCCGGAGAATTCAAGGAAATCCTTGATCAGACCGGCCTTCTCGTTAATGATTGCAAGAGGGTTATTGATCTCATGCGCGATGCCGGCAGCGAGCCGTCCGATGGCCTCCATTTTATGGGCCTGGAGAAGCAGCTGCTCTGATTCCCGGAGCGCTCTCTCGGCTTTTTTCCTCTCGGTAATATCGCGGAAACTCCATACCCGCCCTATTGTAGCCTGACCAATTCTCTGCGGGTGTGAATAGTACTCGAAAATCCTTTCATCCGAAAACTCAAGGACTTCAAAGCGTTCAGACTCGTTCTGTCCCTGTAACTCCTGCATGTGGTGCAGGAAGTTCTCAGGATCCTTCAACTGCCCGCGGACATTGGTCAGGAAATAACGGAAGTTCCTTCCTTCGATGAAGGCTTTCGGGATACGCCACATATTCAGAAATTTCTGGTTGAAACTGACGATTTCACCTTTCATATCTACGGCGAGTATCCCGTCGGCAGTCGATTCCAGTGTTGTACTCAGGAGTGAAAGAGCATTCCTCAGCTTTTCCTCAGCTTTTTTGCGTTTCGTAATATCACGGTTGCTTGCCCGGACCCCGAGAAAATTGCCCTCTGAATCTATGACCGGTTGACAGACATGTTCAATCCAGCAAACGCTGCCGTCTCTTCTCCTGATCCGGAACGTGATATCACGCGAACCGGTCTCTTCAAGGGCTTCGTGGTGGTGCATTCCCCATATCGAAGCATCCTCAGGGAAAATGATTTCATTGACGAGCCGCGGGTTTTCTATGAAGAGATGAGCCTTATATCCGGTTATCCTTTCGGCTGCAGGCGAAACATAACGCAAGGTCTTGTCCGGCGCCTCCCAGTACTCCCAGTCATGGGTAAAATCTGCAATAGTACGATAGCGCAGCTCTGCCTCCCTCAGGTTTTTCTCAGCCTTTTCCCGCTCCGATATCTCATGCCGAAGTCTTTCATTCGTGACCTGCAACTCGGCAGTGCGCTCTCTTACCCGCTGCTCCAGATTATCATAGGCCTTCAGCAACTCTGTCTCAGCATGTTTTCTCTTGGTAATCTCTTCGGAGATACTCTCGATCATTTCATTGGTAATTTTTTTCAGGTATTCAAGCAGTTCGACCTGCGACTTCCCGGTTACCCGCGTAGTCAAATCGCCTTTTGATACTTTATGCAACACATCGAAATGTTCGGCAAGGGCAATGGCAAATTCGTGAGACTGGTCGACAATCTCACCGATCTCCCGGGCCGTGAGATTGACGATATATTTCAATTTATTGATTAACTCGATTGTTGATTCTTCAGGTATCCTCACCGTCGGGTCTCCGGAAGAGATCTTCTTGAGCGCCTCAAATACTTCTGAGAGGCTAAGGGCAAGTTCCATGCTCATCCCTTCAAGTTCCCTGTCACGGGACCGCACTATTTCCTTGTATGATCTGAACTGGCTGTCTATCGTCTCCAGGGTCTTGGTCATTGCGTTCAGGTCGATATTCTTCTTGAAAACCCTGCAATGGGTGCAGAGTTCCATCTTCTCAATAAACTCACCCTGGATTTCACTCCGGCAGTGGGTTCCGGAAAACAGCCAGCACCTGAGGCTTTTTGATTTATAGGCGGGGCAGGAAGTTTCTTTACAGTCAAAAACTTCCCAGCATTTAACCTTCCTGCGCAGGCTTTTGGGAGAAGTTTTCCGGGACGGGACGTTTTTGTTCTGAACGCCCTTCACGGAATCATGGAAAGGTCTTTTGATTGCCGGGGTTGCCATGCTCTTCTCTCATTGTATTCATTGGCGTGAAAGAACGCAACTGAAACCTTTGCACCAAAAAAGAGAGCATGCCTGCAGGCTGGTACAACAATTTTCCGGTCCGGACTTGTCTGCCGGGTTAGGTATTCTCCCTGCTTTTTCTTATCTTCTCATTGGCCCTGTTGATCGTCTCGCTGAGCAGATTCACATCCACCGGTTTTTCGAGATACGCAAAAGCCCCAAGCTCCATGCATAACTTTTTGTCCTCCTCCGAACCGTGTCCGGTGAGGATAATGACCTCGATATTCGGGCTCGTCTTTTTAACCCGTTTCAGGACTTCGATGCCATCGATCCCCGGCATCTTGAGGTCCAGGATCATGACATCAGGCTCTTCTTCCTGTATGAGATCAAGTGCGCTTTCACCATCGTAGGCTACAACAGAACCGATCTCCCTCAGGCGCAACCTGTCAGACAGAGTCTGTACGAACTGCCTCTCATCATCAACCAGGAGAAGTTTGGCAGGCGCTCCAAGGTCATATTTCCTGTATACATCCGCCTGATAGAATTTCTTGCCGACTTTCGTCGTCACTGATTTGACACCCGGTATCTTGATCGCCAGGGCCTTGAGTTCCTCCTCCAGCCGCTGCAACATCAGCACGTGTTTATTGATTGTGATGGTTATGGCTCCTCCGTCTGCCTCCGCACTAATGAAGTGCCCTTCTTTCGCCAGCGATACCTCAATACGCGCTGCCAGGAGAAAATCATCGATGGATTTCTCACTGGCAGAGGAGGCCTGCAGGACATCCTGGTCAAGGGTTTTCCCCACAAAATCCGCAATTCTTTCCGGTGACAATTTATCAGCAGGCAATACCATATCGTAAAGCGAAGGATCCCAGGGATCATCCTTGTCAACAACTTGTTTTGCCCAGGCGATCCTGTCTTCATCACCCTTATGGACCATTTTCAGCGCGTCGTTTTCAGATATCCCGGCAGAAGATGCCTGGGAAACGCGGTATTTCATTTCCGCGATGATACAGATTCTCAGCGCATGCCTGACAAATGACGGCACCAGGAGACTGGAAAATCCTGCAAGAAGGATTTTATCCCTGTGCCTGGCAAACAATTCTGCAGCAGCAAGCTTGAGATGTGCAATCGAATTCTCTTTTTCATGGGTCAACTGATTGAACACAGAGGTCTTTGCCGAAAAAGCTTTGGAAATCTTGTTCTCAGAAAGGTTCGACAAAGCTGCCGCCTGAGCGACAACATCAGTATCCGTCAGATACCGGTAACTGGTTTTCTTGAGAATTTCCTTTATCGTGTCTTCTTCATTGCAGAAAGTTCCTGCAAAAATGGTTATGATTGACATGGTATGCTCCCTCCATAAGATTTAAGCCTTTATCTGGCAAACAGCCATCAGCGGACATTCCTTCTCAGGCGAGTCCTGATGCGCAGCAGCGTACATCGTACAGATTGCGTCCTCCCTGGTAGGATAGATATGGTCCTGTCCGATCTTTTCCAGCAAATGAGTCCTTATGAGCACCTGCATGACAGCTTCATTAACCCCGCTCAGGGAGATATCGATTCCCGAGCTTCTTATGCGGTCTATGAGCAGGGACAGGGTCTCTTCACCCGAGGCATCCATTTCATTGATGCCGTCACATACGAGAATAATATGCCTGAGGAGTTTTTTACGCTCTATAATGGAGCGGACGCTGTCCTCAAGATAACTCGCGTTCGCAAAGAATAACGGCCCTTCAAACTGAATCATTGCGATATGTTCGCATTCCTGCAGGCCGTGCACCTCAGCAGGGCGGAGTGACTTGTCATGATGCCGTGCAAGCAGGGATATCTTTGGCTTCATGCTCTTATATAAGAATACCGCAATCGAGAGGGCCACACCAATCATGATGCCTTTGTCCAGATGAGGGGCAAAAGCCAGGGTTGCGACAAACGATAAAACTGAGATGATGCCGTCATATTTCTGGGCTTTCCAGGAATGGATAAAACCGGAAACATTCAGCAGCCCGATTACCGCCATCATGATGACTGCTGCGAGTACCGATTGGGGTAAATGGTAGAGAAGCGGTGTAAGGAAAAGCAGCATGATCAGTACTGCTATGCTGGTAAAAACACTGGAAAGCCCGGTGACTGCCCCGGCCTGGAAGTTCACTGCAGAACGGGAAAAAGAACCGGAGACCGGATAGCTCTTCCCTATGGCACCGAGCATGTTCGCGAGTCCCTGCCCGATCAACTCCTGGTTGGGGTCAAGTCTCTGACCGGTTTTTCCCGCAATCGCCTTTGCAATGGAAATAGCCTCCATAAAACCGAGCAGGGAAATGATTACGGCGTAGGAGAAGAGATGCATAATCGCCTTGGGGTCCAGCGGCGGGATGGTAAATGAGGGGAGTCCCTTCGGCACAACGCCAACCACAGCGCCACCGCCCATCATCAGGATGGAATCTCCCTGAATCGGTTTATTCCCCACCTTGATCCGCCATGTCCTGCCGTCAGCATTCCCCCCCGCCGGTGCTTCGCCCTGGACATAAAATTTCATCGAGCCGTCCGGCTGTTTCACCCCTGTAAAAAAAGTGTTCCTCATCTCATGACGCAGGGAAGCCGCCTTCATTTTCAGCTCCCCCAGCCTGTGAGTTAACACTTCTTCATCCCTTTTAATATTGAGCATCTCGATTTTATTCCCGCTCTTTTTCGCTTCTTCCATACGGCCGGTATTCTGGGCGCGTTCCTTCCCGAGGAGTGTAATTTCCTCCTGTGTCTGATTAAAGGCAGCAATCAGGCTAGTTATTTTGGGGGACTCGATCTTCGTCATATCAATCCTGAGGTCGTTTTCAAAACCGACTGCCCATGAGATAACCGTAGTGATAGTCACCGCAACGAGCACATTCGGTATTCTCGGGTTGATTTTTTTCAGTCCGAACATGATTGCAAAAGCCCCGATACCCATAATCAAGGTCGGCCAGTGAGTATAATGGAACGCAGCCTGAACAACCCGGATAATCGTCTCATAATGGTGCTCGGCTTCGTCCACATACACTCCGAACATCTTTGAAAGCTGGGAAGTGGCAATGATAATGGCAGCGCCGTTCGTGAATCCATTCACAACCGGATGGGAAAGGAAATTGACAACCAGCCCGAGCCTCAGCACGCCGAGGAGAAACTGGAAAGCTCCCACGATAAGAGCAAGCAAAATGGCATATGCAATAAAGCTTTCACTGCCGGCAGTTGCAAGGGGGCTCAGTGAGGCTGCAGTCATGAGTGAAACAACAGCAACAGGCCCTGTTGCAAGCTGCCTGCTCGAACCAAACAGAGCCGCGATCATGGGGGGGAGGAAAGACGCATACAATCCATAATATGCCGGAAGCCCGGCGAGCTGCGCATAGGCCATTGACTGGGGGATGAGGACCAAAGCCACGGTGAGTCCCGCGATCGCATCAACCCTGAATTGAGAACCATTGTAGCCTTTGAACCATTCGAGAAAAGGAAAAATTCGTTGCAGCATAATTCTGTCTCCTTTATAAGTTCAATCTATAATATTACATAGGCAAAAAAAAGGCGATAAATTTTACAAGAAGTAATGTTATAAAAATAAAACGGGATAATTATAACATTATTATTTGATTTTTTTGCAAGCTTTTTCCGCTGATAAAACTATCAGATCGCTGCTAAGCGTGATACTCGGGAATCATGCTAAAAATCCTTTTAATATTAATGAGTTGCGAGATAATATCCTGAAAGATATTTCATGACAAAATTCGATTGACAAGAAAAAAACATATCATTATTATATTTATTAATTTATAATTTCTTCTCAAGACAGAAGTGTCGGGCAGGGTATTTAAGGCGATCATATACATCACCTGAAACAAATTCTCATCCATTCACTGAAATAACATGGAACTTATTAACAGGGAAGACCATCAGAAACTGTATCTTCAGGTCTATGAAATAATCAAGAAAAAGATCGAGACCAGTGAATGGCCTGTCGGCACCCAGATACCTACCGAAGGAGACCTCTGCAAGATGTTCAGTGTCAGCAGGGCAACCGTGAGGACTGCCGTGCTTGAACTCACCCGGCAGGGTTATTTAAAACGGCAGCAGGGCAAGGGAACATTCATCACAAGAAATACCTTTTCCGAAGGGTTCCCCATGCACGTGAACATGAAAGAACTGCTCCTTGATTATGATGAGGAGCCTACGTCTGAGGTTCTTGTCCGGACGGTAATGATGCCTGTTGACGGGCTTGACATCAAGCTGGACCTTACTCCGGACAAGCATCTTATTTACATCAAGAAGCTCTGGAAGGTCCACAATGAACCGGTGATTCTCCAGGAAATCTACGTCCCCTATCATATATGTCCCCTCCTGTTGGAGGATGATATCGAGCACCGGGCTCTCTGCGACCTCTTCGAGAAAAAGTACGGGATACGAGTCACCAGGGTCAGGAATTACATCGATATCACCCACCTGAGTGAAGAGCAAAACGGCATTATCGGTGCGGAGGGATTCCCTGCTCTGCTCCTCACCCAGGAATTCTATTCAGGAGACACCCTTGTTGCCTATTCAGTCTCAAAAAAACGCCCCAGCAGGTTCCAGATATTCCTTGAGCTGGAAAGAAACAGCCAATGACCCTCCGGATGACTGCCTGTACAAACCTGTCATAGCAAACCTTGACAATTCGTAATTGTTCCTATATAGTTTAATTTATGATTAACAGCGGGGGTTCCGATACAAGGATGGAGATGTTTTATCGCAGGGCCAAAGAACATGGTTTGAAAATTACCCCGCAGCGGACCGCCATTTATCAGGAACTCATTAAAGCAAAGGACCATCCCTCTGCCGATACGATCTTTCACAGAATCGTGAAAAAAATTCCGAACATATCATTCGATACGGTCAACAGGACCCTCCTGACATTTTCTAAAATCGGGATTACCAATGTAGTTGAGGGATATGGACAGGCAAAACGATATGACTCCGACCTTGATGCGCATCACCATTTCAGGTGTATGCAATGCAACGATATTATAGACTTTCACCATGAAGAATATGACAACCTGAAGGTACCCGCATATATCAAAAAAGAATTTACGGTCATGAACAAAAAGGTTGTTCTGGAAGGGCTCTGCTCCAGATGCAGAAAACCGTGATATATATTTTTTCAGCTTAATAGGAATAATTCTTATATAGGATTTATATACGAAAAATATGGGAGAATTTTCGCTTATGGATTACATTAAGCGCGAATACAATACCCATCGCAGGAACATCACAGAAAGGAGGTTCATATGCCGCAAGAGTTCAAACCCGGCTGTGCACGGCCTACCGGGGGAGTTGTTGGAGAAAAAGAAAAAGGGAAAGCACCATCCAGTGAACAACAAGAAAAAAAGGAGGAAAAAACCGTGCTTCTTATCGGGAGGAAAGCTCCGAACTTTACCGCCCCTGCGTATCATAAGGGGAAATTCATTAATCTGCAGCTATCCGAATATTTCGGGAAATGGATATTGCTCTGTTTCTACCCGGGTGATTTCACCTTTGTCTGAGCAACAGAACTTTCAGCAGTTGCTGAAAAATACCCTGAATTCAAAAAACTGGGCGTTGAAATCTTTTCGATGAGTATCGACAGTGTATTTGTGCATAAGATGTGGAATGACCACGAACTGTCAAAAATGGTAAAAGGCGGTGTGCCTTTTCCCATGCTGTCAGATGCAGGGGGAAAGGTAGGCACAGTCTACGGAGTATATGACGACAATGCCGGAGTGGAAACAAGAGGGAGATTCATCATCGACCCGGACGGGATTATCCAGGGATACGAGATCCTGACGCCGCCGGTTGGGAGAAATGTGAGCGAGTCCCTCAGACAGGTACAGGCATTCCAGCTGGTCAGAAAGAGCAAAGGAACGGAGGCAGCGCCTTCAGGATGGAAACCCGGGAAGATGACCTTAAGGCCCGGACCTGATCTCGTCGGCAACGTATGGAAAGTCTGGAAGACAAAAATGGCCTTTGACTGATGCGCAAAGAGCATGATATCATGCTACAACGAACCAAACCACCTTGACATGAGGAGATGAAGATATGACAAAGTATGTATGTACAGCCTGCGGCTATATTTATGATCCTGCCCAGGGAGACCCCGGGAACGGTATTCAAGCCGGCACCGCCTTTGAATCATTGCCGGATGACTGGACATGTCCTGCCTGCGGAGCTCCGAAATCAATGTTTGAACCGGAGGGCGCAACGTTTAAAGAACTCGGGGTAAGGTAAGAAATACACAAACAAGGAGGGATTATGAACAGAGGACTTATTTTTGTATTGTGTCTTCTCCTCGTAGCCTGCCAGGGTTTCCTGACTGCTTCTTCAGCAGAGGGAGAAGTTTGCGTCAATTGCCACAGGGGTGTGACGCCGGGGATGGTAAAAGACTGGGAACTGAGCAGCCACAGCAAGAAGGGGATAACCTGCTCGACCTGCCACGGGGAGAAACACAACGGGCCGCAGAATGCAGCTCTTGCCGTGCTCCCTGATGAACACCGTTGCGCCCAGTGTCATAAAAAACAGTTCGACGAGTTTGCAAAAGGGAAACACAATTACGGATGGACTTCAATGAACGCATTGCCCATCACGCATGTGGAACCCGATGAACTCATGGAAGGCGGAAGAGGCTGCGGCGGATGCCACAATATGGGTATCAAGACCGAAGCCCAGAAAAAGGAGCAGCGGGAGAAAGGATACCGGTATCAGAACAATTCCTGTGACGAGTGCCATACCAGACATACCTTTTCCAAAAAAGAAGCCCTTGACCCCAGAGCATGCCAGCAATGCCATATGGGATACGATCACCCCCAGTGGGAAATGTGGGAAAGTGCAAAGCATGGGACAAGATGGCACGCCAGGGATTCAGGCAATCTCCCGACGGACGCTGCCGCACCGAAATGTCAGGATTGCCACATGCAGGACGGAAACCATGAGAACAGAACCGCATGGGGGTTCCTCGGCGTAAGGCTGCCACTGCCTGAAGATGCCCAATGGAAAGCCGACAGGATCACCATTTTAAAGGCCCTGGGAGTCCTGAACCCCCGGACCGGTGAGCCGACTGCACGGCTCGAAGCAGTTAAATCTGTCGATATGGTAAGACTCACCGAGGAAGCATGGCAAACGGAGCGGGAAAAAATGTTAAAGATCTGCAGCCAGTGCCATTCCCCACGGTATGCGCGCGAGCAGCTTGCAATGGGGGATGCCATGATGCAGAAGACAGACCGACTCCTTGCCGAAGCAATAGAGATCGTTGCCGGTCTTTACCGGGACGGGATCATCCAGAAACCGGATAACTATTCCTTTGCCTATCCGGATTTCCTGTATTTCATGCAGACAGGAGGCGGCGACACGAACAAGCTTTCCTCCATAGACCAGGTTCTGTTTCAGATGTACATGAAGCACCGGATGAGGGCATATCAGGCCTTTTTCCATGTCAACCCCGACTACGCCTACTGGTACGGCTGGGCAATGATGGTAAAAGATCTCGGGCACATCAAGGAGATTGCACACACAATGAGGGCGACGCATAAAAAATAGGGGCTGACCTGTTTCTGCACGAAAAAAAGGGCGGGAGAAAACCCCGCCCTTTTTCATATGTATCGGGAAATCTCGTGCAGACTGACCCGGCTACTTCCGGGGAAGCAATTCCCGAAGAATCAGTGGATCCTCTGAAGTCCGATCAGAGACTGATCAGCAAGTGCATTCACCCATATGACCCTTGCTTTACACCGGAGGTCATTGGTGGAAAGCTCCAGAGTCTCGCCCGGCGCTACCGGAGATTTGGCGAACAGCTTAATCCCAATTCCTTCCCGGGAAGAATTGAACGATTCTGCTTCAAGATATTGTCCTTGATAGTTCAGAACACAGGGAGCCTCCTGCTTCCCCCGTTCCGCGTGCCTTCTCTCGGTGCCGTATCTTCCACTGAAATGAACCCCGCAGTAAGGACACGGCAAAAAATAATTTTTGTCCGAGCTGTACGAAGTTTTCTTGCAGTTCGGACACAGGAGTTCTACCATGAATGTATCCCCCTTGCAGATTCGTCTGCGTATAACCATAGCATAAAGTCATACTTTTTTCCCAGAGGAATTTTCAGAAAATCGCCTCCCATGCCCTCCTATCCTCCTGCAAAGGATTTGCGGCTGCACGTCAGGAGAGCTGATGCCCTCCTGTACTACAAAATTGTAGTTTCTTACAATTTTGTAGCTTATCTGAAATTCGCAATCTTATTAAAATCAAACGGTTAGAAGCTGGCACGATTTTCGATAGAGAGAGTGTGAGTGGCATCATGGGATCGTTGAGAGAGAAACTGAGAGAGGTCGAAAAAGAAGCGATATGCAATGCGATGAAAGAATGCAACTGGATAATGGCAAGGGCTGCAAAAATGCTGGGTATAACAGAAAGGATGATCGGATATAAGATCAGGAAATACAACATCAGAAAGGAGAATAAAGAAGGGAAAAGGTAAAAGGTGAGAATTCAAAGGTGAAAATTTTGCAAATAAAAAAATCAAGGAGGGAGCAATGAAAAATTTCAGAGTTTTGGTTCTGGCAGTGATTATCGGAGTGCTGGCAGCAGGAAGTCTTTACGGACAAGACATCAAGGCAGAGGGGAGTGCTTCGGCAGATTTCATGAGCAATTATGTATGGAGAGGACAGAAGTTGAGCAACAGCTGGGTGATCCAGCCGTCTGTAGGAATCACCTACGGGGTCTTCGGAGCAAACATATGGGCAAATTATGACGCTGACAGGCCGGAGGCAACCAGCAGCGATACCGGACATGGCGAAATGACGGAGACTGACGTAACCCTGACCTATACCCGCTCGATTGACAAACTCTCGCTCACCGCCGGCTATATTTACTATGCATTTGACGGAGCGAATGACACCCAGGAACTCTTCGTCTCAGCGGGATATGACACGCTACTCAGTCCGTCACTCACGATCTACTACGATTATGACGAAGGACAGGGTGCTTTTGTGGTTGCGTCGGTGGGACAGTCTTTCGAGGTCATGAAGGATACATCACTGGATCTCGGAGCATCAATAAGCTACAACATCAAGAATGAGGTCATGGGATATGACGAAAACGGTGATGATTTCAGTAATTTCTACAATGGTGAAATCTCGTCCTCAGTGACCTTTCCTGTATGGAAGGCCATAACCGTGACGCCGAAAATCGCGTATTCGTTCCCTTTGAGCAACGACGCTGAAGAGGCGATACAGAATATTAGTGACGATGGCGACAAGGATATTTTCTTCGGCGGCGTAAACCTGACACTGAGTTTTTAAAGGAGGAAAGGAATGAAAAATTTTGCAGTATATACTCTCCTGGCGCTCATCCTGATGAGCGGCTGGGCTTTTGCTGAAGAACAGGCTAACCCTCCTATTCTTCCAGCGGCTGAGCAGGCAGCGATGCCTGCTCAGCCAGCCCCTCCTGAAGAGGCGGCGCCTGTTCCGGGTATCGACACGGGCGATACTGCATGGATGATTGTCGCTACCGCACTCGTGATGCTGATGACTCTCCCGGGTCTCGCGCTGTTTTATGGCGGTCTGGCGAAAAGGAAAGACACGCTCAATACCATGGCGATGTCTTTTGTAACTTACTGTATCGTGAGTTTCCTCTGGGTCGTCTACGGGTACACATTCACGTTCGGCACAGATATCGGCGGATTCATCGGGAACACTGATAAACTCTTCCTGTCCGGCGTAACTGTTGAGAGTCTGTCGATGACTATTCCTGAATACATCTTCATAGTATTTCAGATGACCTTTGCAGCCATAACGGTTGCGCTCGCAAGCGGTGCATATATCGAAAGGATGAAATTCTCCGCCTGGGTATTTTTCTCGATACTCTGGATGACACTCGTTTATGTTCCGGTCGCCCACTGGGTCTGGGGCGGCGGGTTTCTCGCACAGCTCGGGGCGCTTGATTTTGCCGGCGGTACGGTCGTGCATGTGAACGCAGGGATTGCTGCGCTCATCGGAGCCCTGGTCCTCGGCAGGAGACGCGAAGCCTCTCTCAAACCGAGCAATCTGACCCTTGTAGTAACCGGAGCCGGGCTCCTGTGGTTCGGCTGGTTCGGGTTTAATGCAGGCTCTGCAGTTGCTGCAAACGGACTCGCCGGTGTTGCCTTTCTCAACACCAACACTGCTACAGCTCTCGCGGCAATGTCATGGATGTTCACTGAATGGCTGCATACCAAGAAGCCTACAGTGCTCGGGCTTGCTTCCGGTGCGATAGCCGGTCTCGTAGCCATAACCCCCGCGGCAGGGTTTGTAAACATCAAGGGCGCGATCATCATAGGTATCCTCGCGGGTGTTATACCCTATTTTGCAGTCGCGAGCATCAAGCCGAAGCTTGGTTACGACGACTCACTGGATGCCTTTGGAATCCATGGTGTCGGCGGCATTCTCGGTGCGATACTGACCGGCGTGTTTGCAGATCCTTCAGTCAACGAAGCAGGGACGGGTCTCCTCTATGGAAACGCCGGCCAGCTGCTGACCCAGTTGATCGCGGTGGGGGTAACCATTGCGTACAGTGGGGTGATGACCCTGATTATATTCGGGATTGCCCGGATGGTGCTCGGGGTAAGAGTTGAGGCAGAGCATGAGATCACAGGACTCGACGAAAGCCAGCATGGTGAAAAAGCATACAGTCTGTAAAAAATAGTCAATAGTCATTAGTCATTAGTCATTGGATTGATCACAATGACCAGTGACTATTGACGAATGACTCAAACAAGGAGAACAGATGAAAAAAGTCGAAGCAATCATAAAACCCTTCAGGCTTGATGAAGTGAAGGATGCGCTGAACAGCATCGGGATTCATGGAATGACCATCAGCGAGGTCAAGGGATTCGGAAGACAGAAAGGACATGTGGAAGTCTACCGGGGAACGGAATATGAGGTCAACTTTATCCCGAAAATCAAACTGGAAGTGGTAATCCCCGATGCCATGAAGGACAAGGTCATCGCTACAATCATCGAGAAGGCGAATACCGGCAATATCGGCGACGGAAAGATTTTCCTCTTTTCGCTCGAGGACGTGATAAGGATAAGGACAGGAGACAAGGGAGAAGCAGCGATTTAATGGGTAGTTGTCCTACGAATTTGTTGCTCTTACAAATTTGTAGGATTGCTCTTTGACATGTCAGAATCTCCGTCAGACATTGAAAAACAAGGGGAAAGAGCCTCAGGGGCAACCGGACTCCCCGGAGTTTTCCGACAATATTGTATGATTTTCCGGGGAGATACTGGGCTCATTATTTTTTTCCCTTATTAATCAGTAGGTTTTCGTCCTGGCATGGTTTATGGATTAAAACCCTCCGTGAAGAAAATTTCACCGATTTTTCAGGGAGGGAGTATGAAAGGACTTGTTGGTATCCTCTTGATATTCGTCATGCTGGGAGCTGCGGGAAGCGCATTCGGTGAAGAACATCTGGTGCAGTCCGGATCTGATACAATAACTGCCCCGAAGATTGACACGGGAGACACCGCATGGATACTGGTATCGACCGCGCTCGTCATGCTCATGACCCCGGGGCTTGCACTGTTTTACGGAGGCATGGTCAGAGGCAAAAATGTGCTTGGCACAATCATGCAGAGCTTTGTTGCGATAGCTCTTGTCAGTGTGCAGTGGATTCTTGTCGGCTACAGCCTCTCTTTTGGCCCCGACATACACGGCGTCATCGGAAACCTCGACTGGATAGGATTGAACAGGGTCGGAGTTGATCCCAACCCTGATTATGCCCCAACCGTGCCGCATATCGCGTTCATGATGTACCAGGCAATGTTTGCGGTCATCACTCCGGCTCTTATCACCGGAGCCTTTGCGGAACGGATGAAATTTTCCGCTTTCTTTGTCTTTACCCTGCTGTGGTCAACATTTGTTTATGACCCTGTTGCACACTGGGTATGGGGTAAAGGCGGCTGGCTGAAGGAGATGGGGGCACTCGATTTCGCCGGGGGCATTGTTGTGCATCTTATCTCAGGAATCTCAGCACTGGCTGCGGCACTGATCATCGGGAAGAGGAAAGGGTATCTGCAGGAAGCAATGTATCCCCATAATCTTCCCATGACGGTCATGGGAACCGGCCTCCTCTGGTTTGGATGGTTCGGATTCAATGCAGGGAGCGCACTGTCTGCAGGGACAGTCAGCACAATGGCTTTTGTCGCAACCCATACGTCGGCAGTCGCCGCTACCCTGGCATGGATCTGCATTGAATGGCTGCACAGGGGAAAACCAACCACCTTTGGCGCAGCTACCGGATCGATTGCCGGGCTTGCAACGATCACTCCTGCTGCCGGTTTTGTCAGTCCCCTGTCATCATTGATCATCGGACTGGCAGCGGGAGCAATATGTTACGGGGCTCTGAATATGAAAAACAGGTTCGGCTATGATGATTCACTGGACGCATTTGGCGTACACGGAGTTGGCGGAATAGTCGGCAGTTTCGCAACAGGTCTCTTCGCACAAAGTGTTATCAACCCTGCGGCGGGCAACGGGTTATTATTCGGCAATGTCGCACTGGCCAAAACACAATTCATTGCCATACTCGTTACCGCAGCGTATTCCTTTATGATAACGGTCGTCCTGCTGAAGGTCATCGACAGAGTAATGGGCCTGCGTGTTAGCGAAGACGCGGAAGTGAACGGACTCGATATCTCACAGCATGGGGAAAGCGGATATTCACTGTAACCCGTGATAAGCCATAAAAAAAATTCAAACGATGCAGTTGCTGAAAAAAAGGAGGTTGCACAATGACACCAAAGGAAGTAATGGATTTTGCAAAGAAGAACAAAGTCGTTATGGTCGATCTGAAGTTCATGGACTTTCCCGGACTCTGGCAACACTTTTCTGTACCTGCCAAGGAACTTTCAGAGGGGCTGTTCGAAGACGGACTGGGTTTTGACGGTTCCTCCATCAGGGGATGGCAGGCGATCCATATGAGCGATATGCTCGTTATACCCGACCCGACAACAGCCGTGCTGGACCCCTTCACCCAGCACCCTACCCTGAGCCTGATCTGTAACATCGTCGATCCGATTACCAAGGAACCGTATTCGAGGGACCCGCGGTATATCGCCCAGAAAGCGGAAGCATATATGAAATCAACCAAGGTCGCCGATACGGCCTTTTTCGGTCCCGAGGCAGAGTTCTTCATCTTCGATGATGTGCGGTTTGATTACACCGCAAACAGGGGCTATCACCAGGTCGATTCCGTTGAAGGCATATGGAATTCAGGAAAGGACGAGAGTCCGAACCTCGGGTATAAGCCAAGGCATAAGGAAGGATACTTCCCTGTCCCGCCGATGGACAAGCAGCAGGATATCCGCACCGAGATGGTCCTCGAACTGGAAAAGGCCGGGATCGCAGTCGAGGCCCAGCACCATGAAGTCGCCACAGGCGGACAGGCCGAGATAGACATGCGATTTTCTCCAATCGTGAATATGGCAGACAAGCTGATGATGTATAAATATATCATCAAGAACGTCGCTCTTAAGCACGGGAAAAGTGTAACCATGATGCCGAAACCCCTGTTCGGCGACAACGGTTCAGGCATGCACACGCACCAGAGCCTCTGGAAAAACGGGAAGCCCCTGTTCGCAGGAAACGGCTATGCAGGTATCTCTGACCTCGCCCTTTCCTATATCGGCGGAATTCTGAAACACGCAGCTGCGCTTGCTGCTTTTGTCGCACCGACGACCAATTCTTACAAGAGGCTTGTTCCCGGGTACGAGGCGCCTATCAATCTCGCATACTCGAGCAGGAACAGATCGGCTGCGATCAGGATCCCCATGTACTCTCCGAGTCCGAAGGCAAAGAGAATAGAGGTCAGGTTCCCCGATCCCTCATGCAACCCCTATCTGGCGTTCTCCGCTATGCTCATGGCAGGTCTTGACGGCATCGAGAATAAGATCGATCCGGGAGAGCCGCTTGATAAGGATATTTATGATCTCGGGCCGGAAGAACTCGCAAAAGTACCGAGCCTTCCCGGCTCACTCGAGGATGCGCTCGACGCTCTTGAGAAAGACCACAGCTTCCTCCGGAAAGGCGACGTATTCACCGAGGATGTCATCGAGATGTGGCTACGCTACAAGAGAACGAGAGAGGTCGATGCCCTGAGGCTCAGACCACATCCGTATGAATTTTTCCTCTACTACGACATCTAGAAAAACCCCTGCAAGAATACCGGGGGCAGAAAGAGGAAGCCCCTGCATGACAGGGGCTTCCTTGAAAGATATACGAGATATTATATTTTCCGTGCACTGTGCAGGGGAGGCCTCTGTTCCAGCGAAAACTCCCCTTATTTCAGTTATGCGTCCCGGGGAAGGTCTCCCTGCTCCTGAGTGTCATCAGCTGTTTCTGACTGATCTCCTCCGCTATCCTTCTCCTGGTTCTTCTTTATTCGTTTCAGTCTCTTCTCTTCCTGCTGTTTCTTCCTCTGAAGTTCCTTTTTCCGCTTCTCACTTTTATATGCACCCGCACGTTTCGACATTGTCTTCCCCTTTGCGATAAGAAGTGCTTTCCCGGGTCCTTGCCTTGGGTTTCCTTTACCTCCAGCGGCCTGTGCCTTTACCTCCCCTGTCGAAGGACTTCCCCTGTCTGCGCCGCATGTCGCTCTTCCCTCTGGCTGCCTGTGGCTTCGCTTCGCTTACCGTCAGAGTCCGCTCCATGAGTATTGCCCCGTTGAGTTCCTGAATTGCCTTGTCCGTATCACTTTCCGAAACCATCTCTACAAACCCGAACCCGCGGGAACGCCCGGTGGCAGCATCAAGAAGAATCCTGACCGACTCAACCTCTCCGATCTTTTCGAATAATTCCCTGAGGTCTTCCTCTTTGGCAGTATACGGCAGGTTCCCAACATAAATCTTCCTCGACGACATCTCCTGTTCTCCTTCTTGGGATGCTGCTGTTAAAGACCTTCTCCCGCGATCCTCTTGCCAGATTCAGCCACAAAGAACAGGACAGAGCACACGGCGGGACGCCTCTACAGAAAAGCAGGACGCATGCCCGCGTCCTCCCTCCCTGTGCCGTATCTGTTCAAGATAGGTTTTACTTTGGAACTTTGTCACCATCACCGGTATCGGAACTCACCGTATCGTCTTCGACGATTGTTCTGAATCCAGAGGCTGACACGCCGCGGTTTTCTTTACCAAAATACCCCTTCTTCGTACTAAGGATACCACAGCACCCGTTCCGGAAACAAGTCCCGCAGGCATTCATTGACTTTTCCGCAGCAGAAACTGCGAGGAATATCAACACGCTGAATTGCTGCGAAAATACCCCCCGCCCTGACCCTCTCCCATAAGGGGAGGGTGAGTATTTATCTGTTCCTTTGTGAACCAACGGTTCATGACCGATTCATGGATTTTCCCGATGGTACAGAGTTTTTCCTGTTGCTCAAGCTGCTCCTCCACCGGTATAATGGTATCCATCCGGAGGTTTTGTGGATTTTAATCTTATCGGAAAAATTGTCACTGTGGAAGCAGCAGACGGCATTACCTATACCGGCAAACTCATTGAAGTCGGGGAGGAAGAAGTGCATATCGAGGGAGAAATGGGATGGGTGGTAATCCCGGTTGCAAGAGTGGCCGATATCAGGATAGCAGACGGCTGATTCTGAGCCCCCTATCGAACAAACCGCCTATTGCATACCTCCGAACTGAAACTGCACGATCGAGAGTGCGGCAAGCGCCGCAGTCTCAGCCCTGAGGATCCTTTTCCCGAGAGTCGTAACGATTGCGCCCTGCGCCTCTGCATTCCTGACCTCATCCCGGGTGAACCCTCCTTCGGGGCCGACCATGATGAAGAGAGCCGGGGGCTGGGGTAAGACAGAGGCAAAGGCCTGCTGCAGGGGAATCGCATCTCCTTCATAGAACAGAAACCCCGGCCCTTGCAGCTCCGCTCCCAGCCCATTGCAAAGACCGGCAAAATCTGCCGGTTCATGCACCTCAGGGACCAGGCTTCTCCCCGATTGCCGGGATGCTTCTTCCGCGATCTTCTTCCACCGCGCAATCTTCCTTGTCCCTCTGATCTGGCTCCTCCTCGTAACCACAGGGAGTATTGCATGCACACCGAGTTCCGTCGCTTTCTGTATCACCATATCCATCTTCTCCCCTTTCAGGAGACCAGGGACAAGAGTGATGCGGACACCGGACTCGTTCCCGCAGGGAAACCGTTCGCTCACTTCCACCAGGACTCCCTTTCTCTCAATCCCCGCTATCCGTGTCCTGAAACAGTGCCCCAATCCGTCGAAAACAAGAATTTCATCTCCCTTCCGGCATCTCAGAACGGAAATAAGATAGTGCGCTTGCTCACCGGAAATGGGAATGGTCTTCGCTTCTCTGTTCTTAACCGGAAGATAGATCCTCGTCATTACCGTCACCCCTTCATCCATTTTGCCTTAGCCTGCATTCATAAACTTTTCGAATGAGAAGAGCAGGCGCTGTATCGGAGGGGATTTTCGAAGAAATAACTTAACAAAGCCTCATGGTTTTAAGATCCTTAAGGATTAATAGCATAAGTCAGAAATGGGCTTGCTACTTTTCTGCTCCGGTGAAGAGGTTTTTGATCTTCTCCCTGAAGGACTTGCTTACCTCATCCCCGTTGATACTGGCAAATTCTTCGAGGAGTTCCTTTTGTCTTGGCGTAAGTTTTCTGGGCACATCCACATAAACCCTCACGATCTGGTCCCCCCTGCCATGGGTTCCAAGCCTCTGTATCCCTTTCCCTTTCAGATGAAACATCCTGCCTGAAGGCGTTCCCGGCGATATCTTTATCTTGGCTGTCCCGTCCATGGTCGGCACATCTATCTCTGCTCCCAGCGCTGCCTGCGGGAAGGTAATCGGCACTTCACAGAACAGATCATTGCCATCCCGTTTAAAGAATTCATGTTCTTCTACATTCAGGATGATGTAGAGATCTCCCCTCGGGCCTCCGTGGAGACCCATCTCACCTTCATTGGACATCCTCAGCCGTGACCCGGTATCAACCCCTGCAGGGATCTTCACGCTGATATTTTTGTACTTCCTTGTTTTTCCCTGGCCGTTGCATTCTTTGCACGGGTCGGTGATGACTCTTCCCGCCCCTCCGCATTTTTCGCATGTCCTCGATATGGTGAAAAACCCCTGCTGCATCCGTACCTGCCCCATACCTTTGCATTGCTGACAGGTAACCGGTGACTTGCCGGGCGCTGACCCGGAGCCCCTGCACTCAATACAGTCTTCCCAGCGCGGTATCTCAAGGGTCTTCTCAGTGCCGTAGGCTGCCTCCATGAGAGTTATATCGAGGTCATACCGCAGGTCGTTTCCCTTGGTCGGCCTTGGTCTCCGCCTTCCGGAAAAGGTCCCGAAAAAATCCCCGAAGATATCTTCAAATACCTCCCCGAATCCCGTCCCGAACGGACTGTACCCGGCACCCACGCCTTCAGCCGTACCGAACCGGTCATAGTTAGCCCTCTTTTCAGGATCGATCAGGCAGGAATACGCTTCGTTGATCTCCTTGAACTTTTCCTCAGACTCCTTGTCTTCCGGATTCCTGTCAGGATGGTATTTGAGGGCAAGCTGCCTGAACGCTTTCTTGATATCGGCCTCCGACGCGTCGCGTGCCACCCCGAGTGTATCGTAATAGTCTTTCATTCTTCCCCTATTATATAAAACTTCAGAAAATTATCTCCCGGCGGAACAAGTTCCCGCACCCGGGGCATCTGCTTCTCGTAAAAAGTCCCCCTCATTCCGAGGAGGACTTTTCAGGTGCGCATGCTGCAAAACACTGATGTCATACCATATCGTGAACCTGCGTTTTATTTCTTGTCTTTTTCGACATCCTCAAATTCTGCCTCCACAACCTCTTCATCAGGCCCCTTTGCACCTTCCTGCTCCTGTCCGGCTGCCGTAGGACCTGACGGGCCTGCCTGCCCTTCCCCTGCCTGCGTCCCGGCACCTTGGTAAAGATGCTCTGCGAGCTTATGGGATTTTTTCATCAGGGCTTCTGTTGTGGACTTTATCTCCGACGCTTCAGTGGCAGTATCTTTTGCCTTCCGGCATCTCTCAAGCGCTTCTTCAATATCTTTCTTCTCGGCCTCGCTCAATTTGTCGCCGTATTCCCTGAGGGATTTTTCCACAGTATATACAAGATTATCTGCTTCGTTCCGTGCCTCGGCAAGCTGTTTCTTTTTCTTGTCGTCTTCACCATGGGCCTCAGCGTCCCGTACCATATTCTTGATCTCGTCTTCGGAAAGACCACTTGAAGCAGTAATCCGGATAGACTGTTCTTTTCCTGTACCGAGGTCTTTCGCGGAAACATGGAGTATGCCGTTCGCATCGATATCGAAGGTCACCTCCACCTGAGGCACTCCCCTTGGCGCCGGCGGAATGCCGATGAGTTCAAAATTTCCGAGAAGTTTGTTGTCTGCCGCCATCTCCCGTTCGCCCTGGAAGACTTTGATGGAAACCGCCGGCTGGTTGTCAGTGGCCGTTGAAAATATCTGGCTCTTCTTGGTCGGGATTGTCGTATTCCTCTCGATTATCTTGGTGAATATTCCTCCAAGCGTCTCGATTCCCAGCGAAAGAGGGGTAACGTCCAGAAGGAGGACCTCTTTGACATCGCCCTTGAGGACCGCTGCCTGAATAGCGGCTCCTACGGCCACTACCTCGTCAGGATTCACGGTTTTATTCGGTTCTTTTCCGAAGAAGCTCTGCACAACCTGCTGAACTTTAGGCGCACGCGTCTGCCCGCCAACGAGGAGGACTTCGTCGATATTCGAGGCTGAAAGCCCTGCATCAGCCAGTGCATTCTTGCACGGTCCGATAGTTCCCTCAATCAGGTCTCCGACGAGTTGCTCCATCTTTGACCTGGCAAGTTTCATGAGGAGATGCTTCGGGCCTGTTGCATCGGCCGTCACAAAGGGGAGGTTGATCTCGGTATCCGTCGCAGTCGAAAGCTCGACTTTTGCCTTTTCCGCGGCTTCCTTCAGTCTTTGGAGCGCCATCTTGTCATTCTTCAGGTCAATCCCCTGGTCTTTCTTGAACTCCTCTACCATCCAGTCCATAATCCTCAGGTCAAAGTCATCTCCGCCCAGATAGGTATTTCCGTTTGTCGATCTGACTTCTATGACACCCTCTCCGATCTCGAGGATCGAGATGTCAAACGTACCCCCGCCAAGATCGTAGACCCCGATCTTTTCTTCCTTTTTCTTGTCCATTCCATAGGCCAGTGCAGCAGCTGTCGGCTCGTTAATAATCCTCAGGACGTTGAGTCCCGCGATTCTGCCTGCATCTTTTGTAGCCTGCCTCTGGCTGTCGTCAAAATATGCGGGAACAGTTATGACGGCTTCGGTAACCGGTTCGCCGAGGTAATCCTCTGCTGCCTGTTTCAGCTTCTGCAGGATCATTGCAGAAATTTCAGGGGGTGAATAGCGCTTGCCCCGCAACTCTACATGCGCATCGGCATTCGGAGCCTCGACAATCTTGTAAGGCAGCCGCTTCTGGGCATGTTCAACTTCCGGTGAAGCGAACTTTCTTCCCATCAGCCTCTTTATTGAAAAGATCGTATTCTCGGGGTTCGTAATCGCCTGTCTCTTTGCAATCTGTCCGACGAGCCTCTCCCCCTTTTCTGTGATTGCGACAACAGAAGGGGTTGTCCTTGACCCTTCCTGGTTCGGGATCACAACAGGATCCCCGCCCTGGACTACGGCAACTACTGAGTTTGTAGTCCCAAGATCTATACCAACTGCTTTTCCCATTTTATGATTCCTCCTCTATCGTATTGTTCCTCTCATTTGCTTCGTCTGCCTGATTCGATCCCCCGTTTTTTTTCGAAACTGCGACAAGAGATGCGCGCAGGAGCTTGTCCCTGAACATATACCCTTTTCTGTACTCCTCTATCACAATATTTTCCTCAACGTCATCCCGTTCCAGATGCGCCATCGCATGATGCACTGCGGGATCAAAGGGTTTGCCCTCTGCCTCAATCGGGATGAGGCCATATTTTTCAAGTGATTTCCGCATCATCTTGAGGGTCAGTTCAACTCCCTGCACCAGACCTGACGAGACATCGTCTGATGCATGCTGCAGTGCCATCTCAAGATTGTCAACTACAGGAAGAAGTTCATAGAGAAGACTCTCATTCCCGTACTTAATAAGCTCCTCTTTGTCTTTCGCAACCCGTTTTTTGTAATTTTCAAACTCGGCGTAAAGCCTCAGGTATTTATTATTCATCTCCTCCGGTCCGGCGACAGGCGGAACCTCTTCATCTCCTGCTTTTTCAGGGTGTATCTCCTCAGGCAGAGGTTTTGTCCCCTCCTGCGTTACTTCCTCCGCTGCTTCGTTCAGTTTGCGCTCCTCCAGAGAGATCACCTTCCTTCAAGCATCTTCGTGATAAATTTCGCCGTATTTTCCACAATATAGATCGCTCTTGCGTAATTCATACGCGTAGGACCGATGATGCCTACAATACCAACCGGGCGGTCACCTTGCCGGCAGGCAGAGGCAACCACACTGAACCGTTTCATTTCGTCCAGGGTATTCTCAGACCCTATGATGACCTGCACCCCTTCGGTTGCGGATAATTCGTCGAGCAGCCTGATAATCATGTGTTTGTCCTCTATGGCCCGCGAGAGTTCCCTGATTTTTTTCAGATCGTTGAAATCAGGGAGGTCAAGCACTCCGGAGAGCCCCGAGATAAACAGGTCGCCGTAGGGAAACGAGAGGACATCCCGGCATATCTGCATCGCCCGGGCGAGAAGACGATCGCATTTCACCTTCTCCCGGGACATTTCCTTCAGCACTTTCATACGTATCTCGTCCAGGGAATATCCGGCGAATTCGGAATTCAGGTATCCTGCAATCCTTGCAAGGTCCCTCTGGGAAAGTTCCTGATCTGTCGAGAGAACCCTGTTCTTGATCACCCCTTCATCGGTAAAAAGCACGACAGCTATCCTGCCCGCAGCATATTTCAGGAGATCGATTCTTTTCAGCGTTGTCAGATCAGACGACGGAGACATTGCGACTCCAAGGTAATGGGACAGTATCGATATATTCTTTGTAGCTTCGCCAAGGAGCATATCGATATTATGCCGCAGCGTTTCAAGCTGTCTGTATAAGTCATGCAGGACGTCCTTGTTTGACTGATCGCTGTCTTCAGCCACAAGCGAATCGACATAGAACCGGTATCCAAGGTCGGTGGGAACCCTTCCCGCCGAAGTATGGGGTTGTATGAGAAAGCCCATTTCTTCAAGATCAGCCATGATATTCCGGATAGTAGCCGGAGAAAGGCCCAGTGCATAGCGTTTGGTTACGACCCTCGACCCTACAGGGTCTGGGGTATTAATGTAACTCTGGACGATTGCAGTGAGGATCTTTTTATTGCGATCGCTTAAATTATGCATGGTTAGCACTCTCAATGGTCAAGTGCTAATAATTTAACAGGGAACCGCCCCGCCTGTCAAGAGCGCTGAACCGAAACCGCGCATGTATTGACTTCTATGGCGATATATGTCAAGATACCTCTCAGAGTTTCAGAAGTTTTTGTTGACTAAAGCCACAAAGACTTTTAGCTTTGTGGCTTTTTTTATCGGTATTCTGAGATTTGAATTTTCGAGCAAGGAGGTACGAGATGGCTCAAGGAACAGTAAAGTGGTTCAATGATTCCAAGGGTTTTGGCTTTATCACAAGCGAAGACGGCAGCGATGTATTTGTCCACCATTCATCCATCCAGGGTAGCGGATTTAAATCCCTCGCCGAAGGTGATTCTGTCAGCTTTGATACCGAAAATGGCCCCAAAGGTCTCAAGGCAATCAACGTTGTAAAAAATTAACTGACCGGAGAAGCCCCCTCTTCACAAAGGGGGCTTCTCTCTTTTGAGGTACCATGGCACACAAGCAGAATTATCTTGAAAAAATGGAGCTGAATAAACAGCATAGACTCGAATCAGGCCTGGTTTCCGAATGTTTTCCCGGTGTATCAAACATAATAATTGAAATGACTTATTACCTGAAGGGGTTCCAGCAGGCTTCCATGGTCCGCACGGTCAATTTCTGGCCCTCACGTCATGCATATTTCAATATGGAGTGCATGATCAAAGACTGTGATGACGGCGGGTTTGATCTCACTTCAGTGATTGCCATGATGGTCAAGAAACATGAAGAAAAAGGGACGGGAGAACTCTCCTGCAAGGGAAAAATCAACAGCCGTCCCTCTCAGCATGCACGGATCGAATATACGATCACCATACAATACAACACGGATCTCCGGACAATTCCGGGGGAAAAGAGGAGAAAACAGCAGGAGTGAGTCAACGCAAGGCACCGCCCGGAAGGGTTGTTGATAAAACCCGCGTAAACAAACAGATCCGGCTGATCAAATCTGAGAAGATCCGGGTTGTCGGCGACGATGGGCAGATAGGCATTATGGATATTGAATCAGCCCTGAAGCTGGCCGAGGGACAAGAGCTGGACCTCGTAGAAATCAGCCCGCATGCCGACCCGCCGGTCTGCAAGATCATGGACTACCAGAAGTTCAAGTTCGACAAGAACAAGAAACTCCAGAAGTCCAGGAAAAAACAGGCAACGCTTACCCTGAAGAACATCAGGATGCGTCCGCTGATCGGCGCCCACGATTATGAGTTCAAGAAGCGGAATGCGCGGAATTTCATTGCGCATGGCGATAAGGTCAAGGTAACGATCCGCTTCCGGGGACGGGAACTGAACCGTCAGGAACTTGGCGAAGACCTGCTGAACAAACTGGCGCTTGACATGGAGGATATCGCGAAAGTCGAGATTCAGCCCAAGATGGAAGGCCGCCAGATGATTATGGTGCTCACGGCCTTATAAACTTCTGAGCTCAGCGGGCTTGCTCTATCCTCTCATCCCAGAGCACACTCCTGTTTCTTCCCGTTCTCTTCGCCTCATAGAGCGCTTTATCCGCGCGCCCGATCATCTCTTCCTTGTTCTTCACCTCTGGCATGCCCTGTGCTTTCGTCGAGATTCCGGCGCTTACCGTTATCGTAAATCTTTCCTTGTCTGAGGAGAAGGTCGCTGCCATGACAGCCTTGCGCAGTCTTTCAGCCATATTCATCGCCCCGGAAGAACCTGTACCGGGCAGGATTACTGCGAACTCCTCTCCGCCGTAGCGGGCTGGGACATCGATATTCCTTGCGGTTTTTTTGATAATCCCTGCGACTTTTTTGAGCACTGCATCTCCTGCAGGGTGACCATAGGTATCGTTGATCTTCTTGAAATGATCGATATCGATGAGAAGCAGGGAAAGCGGATCGGAGAACCTTCCCAGACGGTCGAATTCCTGGGTTAGTTTCTCCTGGAAATGCCGGTGGTTAAAGAGGCCCGTCAGGCCGTCGGTTATCGCCAGTTTTTCAATTTCCTCATGAAATTTTGCATTCGCTATAGAGATTGATGCCTGATTTGCAAGGACCTTGATACATTCCATCTGGGAAGTGCTGAAGGCATTCATTTCCGCTGCCAGCAGGGTGAGGACGCCGAGCACTTCATTCTCATAGAGCATCGGCAGGGCCACGAGGGAATTGAAGGCAGCAGTCTTGAAGGGCAGTACCGGTGAGCGGTATGCCCGGACATCAGAAATATAGAGAAGATCCCTGTTTTTAACCGCCATATCGAGCAGAGACCCCTTCAGACTGAACAATTGTTTCTCCTGGGAAGGAATTCCATGCTGACCGATCATCTCGAAATCCCTGCCCCTTGCGAGAGAAAATACTATGGCACAGGGCACGATGTTGTGAACACCTTCGATCAGATTCCGGGCGATCACCTCGGTCTTTAGCGACGAAAGCAGTTTTGCACTCTCCTCATTCAGCACCTTGAGGTTCGCGAACGAACGCTGTATCTGTCCATAGACCCGTTCTCTCTGGAGTATTCTCATGACCTGGTTCGAATACGTCTGGAGTATCTCCTGATCGGCGCTGCTGAACGCCTGAAATCTTCCGCTGTCGGCGACCAGCACACCGAAGGCAAAGTTTCCGTCCAGCACAGGAACCGCAAGGAGTGAAGCAATCTTTTCTTTTTTCAGATATCCCACTTCCCGCTTCTTTTCAAGAACGTCCAGGTACAGTGACGGCTTCTTCTCTTCGAACGAGGCCGGCACAATGCCCTGGCCGGAGGGAGTTATCTCCCCTGCTTCTTCGGTGGTGCATCTCAACCGGAGTCCCCCCCCGACATTCATGAAAAGGTGCACGGAATCTGCGGCCAGAGTGTTTTTCGTTATCCCGAGGACTTCCCGTATCTCTTCGTCAGGCCTGAACATCGTTTCAAGGTACCGGGAGATGACCGTATCCTCCGGAAATACATCCGGCACTCCCTCTGCAGCACTCCCTGCCGGATTTTTCCAAAATTTTTCCGCTCCCGTTCTCCGTTTTCGTGTCTTTACAAGAAGTTGCGCTATACCCGTTGCAAGGGCAAGGGTCAGGAAGAAAGCCGCTTCATGGAGTTCCACACCCCTCCTGAGGAAGAAACTCAGATCAAGAAAAGGGACAAGGACCACGAGCGGCAGCAGGACCTTTCCGTCGTACCAAAGCGTAACGAGCAGAAAAAAGGGGAAATAGAGCATCTTCAGCCATGGCAGGACCAGAGCTTGCGCAACCCCTGCGATGAAGAGGGCCAGAGAAAAAAGGAATTCAAGGGCATACTGCCGGGACTTCCTGAAAAAATGAAGGAAACTGCAGAGGAGGGTATTGGCCGTCCATAGCGAAAACCAGAGGACTGTTCTTTCAGTTGGAGCTTCAAGGAGCAGGCCGAGATAGGTGAAAAAGAGAAAGACAAGGGGGAGCGCGTCCTTTATCCGGAAGCCCTGCCTTTTTTTATCTCCTCTTCCCGGTAGAATTTTTTGTAGAGAATTTCCCACTCGGGGCTTCCCTCGACCATCTTTTTCGAGAATGACTGGAGCTTCTTTCTGACGACCGTATCAATCTCCTCTCCCACTTTCAGTTCGGAAACGATCGTCCTTTTGATCTCGGTTCTTACCTTGCCCTCATCCTCTTCAACCTGGATGAGCTTTTTCTCAGTAAGTCCTTTCAGGAGCACATGGGCCAGATGGGAGATCTTGTCGTCAGAGAGCATCATAAGACGAGATTTCTTTCCCTGACGAGCTTCTGTTTGGTGAGATCAAAGAGCCTTCTGTAGTCGAGCCGGCCTCTCTCTATCTCCGGGGCATGACTTTTCAGCAACTCCCTCACCTCATCGTTCAGCCTGTCTTCTACGGCAAGCTCTTGCAGGATGATCTCCTCTGTTTCGGCAAGCAATTTCTCCGGAGGCACCTCGGGTCTGACAAGGTTTTTTCCAATGAGATTCTCTGTGATTTTCTTTGCAAGGAGAGGAACCCATGTCTTCGGGATCCTCATGTCCTATTTTTCCGAAAAGGCAAGAAGCGCTATGCTCCGCGCCCTTTTGATGGCCTCGGAGAGTTCCCTCTGATGCTTCGCACAGGTGCCGGTCATCCTTCTCGGGAAAACCTTGCCTCTCTCGGTAAGGTAGCTTCTGAGCGTCTTGATATTCTTGTAATCTATATACGCTACTTTTTCAGAACAGAATCTGCAGAACTTCCTTCTCTGGAATCTTCTCTGTTGCAAGGCAACTCCTTTCTCCTGTCGGGATTCTCTATTGAATCGTCTCATTAAAATGGCTCGAGGTCCGTCGTCTCCTCAGGCGGCATGATATCGGGATCGCTGCCGAAACCGGCTTCCTGGGAGCCACCTTTTTTTGAGAGAAACCGCACGGACTGTGCAACAACCTCGAATTTGCTCTTCTGTTGTCCGTTCGCTTCCCACCGTCTCTCCTGCAGTCTTCCTTCTACAAGGACGGGGCTTCCCTTGTTCAGGTATTTGCTGCATGTCTCCGCCTGCTTTCCGAACACAACGTTGTCGATAAACATCGTCTCCTGTCGCATGTCGTCAGCCTGTTTGTACCGGTGATTCACGGCGAGTCTCAAGACTGCTACGGGAGTGCCCTGCGGGGTATACCGCAGTTCCGGATCTTTGGTGAGATTGCCTATCAGAATGATTTTATTATACATCTATCCTTCACTCTTCTGTTCCGCCCCGGGCTCCGGAGAAGGTTCGGTCTTTTCGAGGTCCTTGATCTGTTTGGCCCCGAGTTTCAGGACCATGTATTTCAGGACCGAATCGGTAACCTTGAACATCTCCTCCAGCTTTCTGATGGTCTGGGCAGGGGCCTTGTAAAAGAAGAGAATGTACAGGCCTTTTTTCTGTTTCTTGATCTCATATGACAGTCTCTTCCTTCCCCAGACATCAACCTTCAAGACTTCCCCCCCCTGACCGGTGATCAGATCCTTTATCTTTCCCATCATGGTATCTGCTTCTTCATCTGAGAGTGCCGCATTCAGAACAACCATATTTTCATATATATTCATCAGAAAATTTCTCCTTGCCACGTAATATAAGCCCTCTCAGAGGGCGGGAAATCTTATATATATACCACAGAACGAGGGATAAAATCAATTGCGGCTTCCCGGCACATAGTGTTTGCCGGGAGCCTGATCTATAATAGTATCACCATGGCGCTGCTGGCTTCTCTTGATATCGGCTCGAACACACTGAGGATGTTGATCGCGGAGATCAGGCAGGACAGGATTATCGACGTCTGTGCCCCGAGAAGGATAACCCGGCTGGGCGACGGCGTCGGGGAGACGGGGAAGCTGCAGGAAAGGAACATGGAAGCTTCTCTTGCAGTCCTGGGTGAGTTTTCGGCACTTCTTGCCGGACATCAGGTGAAGCAGATCAGGGCGGTCGCCACAAGCGCCCTCCGCGAAGCATCAAATGCGGGCGTCTTTCTCCGGAAGGCATATGCAGAGACCGGTATCAGGATAGAGGTCATCAGCGGCAAAGAGGAGGCCGCTCTCACCCTGAAAGGACTCCTGGCATCCTTCTCCTGCCCGGAATTCGAATCCCCGAATGCTGCATTCATTCTCGATATCGGCGGGGGAAGCACGGAATGTATCATATATCGTGACCACAGGGTTGTCTTCATGCAAAGCCTCCCGTTGGGGGTGATCAAACTCGCTGCGCGTTTCCTGGGGAGCGACCCGCCGGCAGACAAGGATATCAGCGACATGGACAGCGAGATGCGCAGGCGTCTCAGGGAGCTTGCCCGGGAGACGGAGCATGCAGCATCCCCGCATACAAAATTCATCGGGACCGGGGGGACATTCTCCACAATCGCCTGTATGGATCTCAGGCTCGATACCTATGCACGGGAGAAAATCCATCTCCACAGCATTCCCCTGGAACGACTGGAGGCAATGAGCAGAAGGCTCATCTCCCTGCCGCTCGAAGCGAGGGAAAAAATCCCGGGGCTCGAGCCTGAGAGGGCAGACTTGATTATACCGGGACTACACTTTACAATTAATACCATGCAGGCATTCGGTTTCCCGTTGTGCAGGGTGAGCGAGCATGGAATTCTCGAAGGAGTTCTCCGGGAGGTTCATGAAGAAAATATTTCAGAGACCGGAAAGCCTTAAGCAGGAACCTTTCCGGTACTGCCCGGGCTGCGGCCACAGTCTTATTCACCGGCTTATTGCCGAGTGTATAGACGAGCTCGATATCAGGGAAGAGGTTATCGGCATTGCCCCGGTAGGATGTGCGGTATTTGCATACGACTATTTCAAGTTCGATATGCTTGAAGTGGCGCACGGAAGACCACCGGCTGCAGCCACAGGGCTGAAGCGCACCCTGCCTGACAGGGTTGTTTTTTCCTATCAGGGTGATGGCGATCTTGCCGCGATCGGCACGGCTGAAATTGTCCACGCAGCAAACAGGGGCGAAAACATAACCGTATTTTTCATAAACAACACTACCTACGGGATGACAGGAGGACAGATGGCTCCCACAACCCTGATCGGGCAGAAGACGACGACCTCGCCTGCAGGGAGGAACGCGGCAACCGCGGGGTTCCCCCTGCGCATTGCAGAGCTTCTTGCAACACTCGAAGGGGCTTCATATATTGCGAGAACTTCTGTGGATTCCTATAAGAACCTTATCGATACAAAGAAGGCAGTTCTCAAGGCATTCAGATACCAGATATCAGAGCGGGGCTTCAGTCTCGTGGAGATACTTTCCCCCTGTCCGGTAGACTGGAAGCTTGCACCCACTGATGCCCAGTTACGTATCCGGAACGAGTTATTCCCGGTATATCCTCTCGGGACATTCAAAGACGCTTACCAGGAGAGTACCTAACTGAAACACCGGGTCATCATCGGAGGCTTTGGCGGCCAGGGCATTCTGTTTCTCGGCAGCGTTCTCACCCATGCCGGAATGATTGAGGGGAAGGAAGTCACCTGGTTCCCGTCATACGGCGCAGAGGTGAGAGGGGGGACCGCAAACTGCACCGTAATTATTTCGGATGAACTTATAGGGTCTCCCGTGGTGAGGAACCCCGATATTCTCATTGCAATGAACAATGCATCGATGGAGAAATTCCAGCCGCGTCTGAAACCCGGGGGTCTCCTCCTCTTCGACTCATCGCTCATCAGGGACCCTCACCTCAGGACCGATATCGAAGCAATTGCGGTACCCGCTACCGGAGGGGCGAGTACCATAGGAGAGACGAGGTCGGCAAACATGGTATTGCTTGGCGCACTCATTGCAAAGACACATCTTCTGAAAAAGGCTTCTCTCCTGAAGGCACTCGAAAATTTGACTCCCGCGAACAGGAAGAAGAGCATCGAGCAGAATAAAAAAGCCATTCAGAAGGGGATAGAGCACATTGAAGATACGAAAGACTAAGATATCCGACCTCAAACAGGTTCACAGGCTGGTGAACGATTTCGCGAGAAAAGAGCAGATGATCCCCCGTTCACTCAGCGAACTGTATGAGACCGTCAGGGATTTTTTTGTGTGCGAAATCAACGGAACCGTCTGCGGTGCCTGCGCCCTCCATATCATGTGGGAAGATCTTGCTGAAATCCGTTCACTCGCCGTCGACAGGAAATTCCAGAACAGGGGCGTCGGAAAAGCCCTGGTGAAGCGGTGCCTCAGAGAGGCCAAATCCCTTGGGCTCAGGAGGGTTTTCGCGCTCACCTATCATCCCGATTTTTTCAAAAAACTCGGCTTTGTCGATATAGACAAGGCTACTCTCCCCCAGAAAATATGGGGAGACTGTCTGCGCTGCCCGCGCTTCCCCGAATGCGACGAGCACGCGATCATCAAGTATCTGTAACGTTTCCTGCTCTCCTGCCATTCGAGTATCGGGATACTGTTCAAATTTCCAAACCGAAATCACGGGTAACCTCGATGAGACCGAAGACGAAGCGGAGGTCTCGGCTTTCGATATTGCATTATCATTATAGTCTCAGCAACGTTTGCGGGGAGATAAAGATAGTTTAGTTCGGTTTGGAAATTTGAACAGTATCCCCTATCAATATGACCTCTTCCATCAGGCTAAGGCAACCCTACCCGATCTCCTCGAACTCCTCCTTCGGCGCACCGCATACCGGACATTTCCACTCGTCCGGAATGTCTTCAAACGGTGTGCCGGGAGGGATGTTCCCGTCCGGGTCTCCCTCTGCCGGATCATAAATGTAGCCGCAAACTCTGCACCGGTATTTCTTCATCTCTGCCCCCTGTCATTCAGAATCTATAAATCGGGAATGCAATAGGGCAGGTGCGGTATTTGCGCGGCTTTCTCGTCCCGAACGCTTTCGGGACGAGAATGAGCGAAAAAATTGTACCTGCCCTATTCATCCACAAATTCATGCGGTTATGATTGCAAAATATTCCGGTAAAAACACGTCCTGTTGCCTGTGTGGCAGGCGCCTGGACCGTGCTGGATCACCTTGACCAGGAGCGTATCGGCATCGCAATCATAGAGGACTTCCCTGACTTCCTGGACATGTCCGGACGTCTCGCCTTTTTTCCAGTACTTCTGCCTCGAACGGGACCAGAAATGGGTATATCCTGTTTCGAGAGTCATCTCAAGGGATCTGCTGTTCATATACGCCAGCATCAGGACCTCGCCGGTCTTCACATCCTGCACAACGGCGGGAATCAGGCCTTTTTCGTCGTATTTCAATTCCGGCATCATCAGTTCGTTTCAACTCCTTTTTCTCTATTATAGTTTATAGCCGATCTTCCTCAGAAATTCCTTCCGGTGCCCTTTGTCTTCGAGGGTCTCTACCCCTTTCGGAGGGTATCCGTCTATCACCCCGAGGATACCTCCGCCCTGCTCTGTTCTTGCCACGATCACTTCCACAGGGTTTGCGGTTGCACAGAATATCCGGCATACCTCAGGACAGTTCTTGATCTGGTTGAGGACATTGATGGGGAATGCGTTCTTCATGAGGATACAGAATACATGCCCCGCTCCTATTCTCCTGAGGTTCTTCACGCAGACAGAGATCAGGTCAGGGTCATTTCCCTCCGTTCTGATAAGGCATGGACCCGACGCCTCGGTAAAGGCAACCCCGAATCTGGCCTGAGGTGTGGTCGTTACGAGAATCTCGTAAAGGTCCTCTGCGGTCTTGATAAAGTGCGTCTGCCCGAGGATGAGATTACATCCGTCCGGTATCTCAATACCTACTGCCTGTGTATCCATGGAACACCTCCCGGGGAATTCCCCACGATTCTTCCTGCATTTTCGGTCATGCCGGACTGCTGAAGGCCATACGATTTTCTCTGCGGGTAGTGACCGGTAACGTATGACTGTGTTTGCTATGCTATAATGAAAATAAATTTTTCTGAAGATGTCAAGCCATAAATGCCGGTTCAAAAGGCGTAGAGTGTATTCTGATACACACGATAGTTATAAATACAGGGACAGGGTTTCGACGCTTGTGATACTCCGTGCTTTGAAGCTGCCTGTTTTTCTGGTCTGTCCTGTCATCGTTCTGCTCGTCACCTTTTCACCCGTTTCCGGTGCAGATATATCAGTGCCTGAGCTTACAACCAGAAACGGCGAGCTTTTTGTAGACGCATTCCTTTCCCTTGACGACAAATATATTCAGGAACTCCGGAATGGCATGAAAAAAGAGTTCCATTGCTATATAAGCCTTTACCGGGTTTGGGGCATGTGGCCCGATGAGTTCATAACGGGCAAACAGATCATAAGGAATCTGAAAGCCGACCCGGTCAAGACCGAATTCGTCGCCAAATCAAATGACGGGAGTACCGTGCTCAGGAAACGGTTTAAATCATTTGAATCCATGATCATATGGGCACAGAGATTCGAGGATGAGCACCTTGTTGATATCCGAGATCTTGAGCCAGGGACATATTATGTCCAGGTCAGGGTCGAATCGAAAATACGGAGACTGCCGCCGGTTATCGGTTATTTCATGTTCTTCGTGAAGGAAAACGAATTTATGGTCAGGAAAAACTCCCTGCACTTCACCACAGGCTCATCACCATGAGAAGCATCAGGTTCTCTGTCCTGCTCCTGGTCCTGTCTCTCCTGCTCTTCGCTTCGTTCGGCCTCGAACTCTATTATATGCAGAGCACTGCTGTCCCCTTCTCCACGAAACTGGTTATTCTGCTCCTTCTCAACCTGACCTTCATCGCCCTGCTGACGCTGATGTTCTTTGTCATCAAGAGCCTTGTCAAGCTCTATTTCGAAAGAAAACACAAGATCCCCGGCTACCGGTTCAAGACAAAACTCGTAGTCATATTCGTTACGCTTACCCTCATCCCCGCTGCCGTTCTGTTCATCCTGGCAAGCGGCCTCATCACCACCTATATCGACAGGTGGTTTGCTCCGCAGATCCGGCAGCCGCTCGAAAAATCCCTTGAGATTGCCAAGACAATGTATGACATCGAAAAACAGAAGACGCTGGACCATGCACACACGCTGGCTACCGGCTCTTCGCTTGCTCCGGGATATCAGGCGAGATATCTGAACAAACTGCCTGAGAATCCGACCGAGACGATCCGGTCCGGATTCGAAGGCAAGGAGAGCACGGAAGTAATCTCCGGAGACGGGGGGGATATCATTCGTGCCGTTGTCCCGTATTCTGACCAGGCAGGGAAGAACGGGGTGATTATCGTCGAAACGCTCCTGCCGGAGAACGTTACCCGGAACGTTGAAGACATGAAGGAAGCCTATGAAACATTCCTGACCCTCGAATCATGGCGGATACCGATCAAGGCGAATTATCTGCTCTTCCTGGGGTTCTTCACCCTGATCGTCATCTTCATGGCCCTCTGGATAGCCCTGAGGATTGCACGGGGCATCACTGATCCTATCCGGAACCTCGCACTCGCCACAGAAGAGGTTGCCGGCGGCAACCTCAATGTGCAGGTGGAACTCGAACGCGGGGACGAGATAGCGCTTCTCACCCAGTCCTTCAATGACATGGTAAAAAAGCTGAGGACAGGGCAGGAATCATTGCAGTCCGCATATCTGTATATGAAAAACATTCTTGACAATATCAATTCAGGGGTTATCATGCTCGATACGTCCGGCGAGATTTCCCTGATCAATGACCGCGCATGCTCTATCCTGATGATGGAACCGGAGGCGATCATTCACAAACATTACCGGGAACTCATCACGACCCTGGACTCACCGGAACTCCAGAAACTGGTAAGCAGCATTGAGGGGAAAGAGTTCAAACCGCTTAAAAAGGAGGTGAAGGCGGTGATAGGGAACAGGAGGGTTATCCTCCTCGTTTTCATCACAAGCCTCAGGGACTCCCACAAATATATCGGCCTTCTGGTAGTCTTCGACGATCTTACCGAGATCATAGAGGCTCAGAAAGCGCTCACCTGGCAGGATATCGCCCGGAGGATCGCCCATGAAATCAAGAACCCGCTTACCCCGATCAAGCTTTCTACGGAACGGATGATCAAAAAGTGGGAAAACCGGGATGCGGATTTCGACGAGGTATTCAGCAGGTCTGCTAAGACTATCGTTAGGGAAGTGGACAGCCTGAAGCGCCTGGTGGACGAATTTTCGCGATTCGGCAAAATGCCCGAAATAGTGAAGAACCCGGTTCCGCTCCTGTCCATAATCGAAGAAGTCTCAGGCCTTTACAAGGATTACAAAACTGTCGAAATCCATGTTTCTGCGCCCGACACGTCACCGCTTGTCGAGCTGGACCGGGAACAGTTCAAGAGGGTGCTCATTAATCTCTTCGACAATGCCATACAGGCGATGAAGAGTCACGGGAAGATCGAAGTGACGATTGATTTTGACATCCCCTACAATCTCGTCTATATTCATATTGCAGACAACGGACCGGGTATCAGGGAAGAAGAGAAGGAAAAACTTTTTCAGCCCTATTTTTCCACAAGGAAAAATGGCACCGGTCTTGGGCTTGCGATCGCCCACAGGATCATTGCTGAACATAAAGGGCACATTCGGGTGCATGAGAACGAACCACACGGAACAGTGTTCTCGCTCGAAATTCCGTTAAAGGAGCGATAAATGCCATCACCGCTTATCCTTGTCGTAGACGATGAAGAAGGCATCCGTGAGAGCCTTGCGGGCATCCTGGAGGACGAAGGATACAGTGTTCTCCTGGCAGGCTCGGGTGAAGAAGCCCTCAGGGTCATGAAAGACCAGCACCCTGAGGCAATCCTTCTTGATGTATGGCTCACCGGCATAGACGGTATCGAAACCCTGAAGCTGATCAGGGAACTGAAGCCTGATATCCCTGTCATCATGATCTCCGGCCACGGGAATATTGAACTTGCTGTCAGGGCTACAAGGATGGGAGCATACGATTTTCTGGAAAAACCCCTTTCCCTGGACCGGGTTGTACTCACAGTCCGGCGTGCGCTTGAACGCTCTTCGCTCGAGGCAGAGAACAAATCACTCAGGGAAGACCTGACCCGGAAGTGGCGGATTGTCGGAAATTCTCCCAAAATGGCCTTCCTCCTCGAACAGGTCGAGATGGCTGCAAAAAGCAACAGCAGGGTACTGATCCTCGGGGAAAGCGGTTCCGGGAAAGAACTGGTCGCCCATATCCTCCATGAAAAGAGCTCGAGAGCGAACAAGCCGTTTATCGAGATGAACTGCGCAGCAATACCCCAGGAACTTATCGAGAGCGAACTGCTCGGTCATGAGAAAGGCTCGTTTACCGGTGCATTCGAGCGGAAAAAGGGTAAATTTGAACTCGCTGACGAAGGAACGCTCTTCCTTGATGAAGTCGGCGACATGTCCCTTTCTACCCAGGCGAAAGTACTCCGTGTGCTTGAGACCCAGGAATTCCAGAGGGTGGGAGGGAACAGGAATATCAAGGTTGATGTGAGGATTATCACCGCAACCAACAAGGACCTGGTCGAAGAGGTGAAGAAAGGGAACTTCAGGGAAGACCTTCTTTTCAGGCTGAACGTCATCCCGATTACGATCCCGCCTCTCAGAGAGAAGAAAGAAGACATCCCTGAGCTCGTCGAATATTTCCTGGATTATTTTTCCGCCGAATACAGACAGAAACCCAAAAAAATGACTCCGGAGGCTATGAAAAAGCTGGAGGGATATGATTGGCCGGGCAACATCAGGGAATTGAGGAATATGATAGAACGCCTGGTGATCATGACCCCGGCACAGGTGATAACCCCCAAAAACATACTGCTCGGGGAATCTTCCCGCTCAGACTACTTTTCCCTCAACACATTAAAGGAGTCAAGAGAAGCCTTCGAGAAGGAATTCATCATGCGGAAGCTCGAGGAGAATAACTGGAACATCTCAAAAACCGCAGAGGTCCTCGATATAGAAAGAAGCAACCTCCACAGGAAAATCAAGGCATACGATATTCGGACTCCATAACCCAAAGGTCAGCCAATACAGTTTATAAAATTCCCCGGATAAGGGAGGGGCATGGTGTTTGCGCGGATTTATTTTGCCGATACTCATACAGTGCATACCTTGATAATAATGAGGCAAAATACCTCGCAGGTCGAAGACCGAGAATGAGCGGAAACACCATGCTCCTCCCTTAGTACACTGTTTTATGAATTATCCGTGTTAGGGAGCAAAGAAGTGCTTTAGTCCGTCCCCTTTCTTCACGAACCGTATATGGTTCAGCCATCCCTCCCCCTTTTCAGGGTAATCCGACCGGTAATGGGCGCCGACACTTCCCTTCCGGAGAGATGCGGCTTCTGTAATAAGGTGAGCAACCGTCAGCAAATTTTTCAGCTCCAGTTCGCGCCTCGTCCGGTACCTCCTGCCGAGGATGAAAGACCATTGCTCCAGTTGAGTCTGCGCTTCCATGAGGGAGGTGCCACAGCGTATGATGCCCACCTTTTCCCACATGGTCTTGCGCAGGAGATGCCGGATCTCCTCACTGTCAAACCTTTCTCCCTGCGGGTGAGTGTTTCTCCGCTTCTCAGGGCTCATATCGTTCCGGGCCCTCTCACCTCCAGCCTGCACATCTTTCTCCGCCCTTCGCATGCCGGATATGGCTGCTGCCTGTCCTGCCCGTGCTCCGAATACCAGACCTTCAAGGAGGCTGTTCGATGCGAGTCTGTTCGCCCCGTGAACTCCGGTGCAGGTTACTTCTCCTGCTGCAAAGAGTCCTTCGATACTGGTTGCACCGGTCATATCGGTCTTGATTCCACCCATCACGTAATGCGCAGCAGGAGACACGGGAACAAGTTCCTTCGTAATATCAACTGCATACTGCAAACAGGTAGCGTAGATCCTCGGAAATCTTTTTTTCACAAAATCAGGCCCCATGTGGGTCAGGTCCAGATAGACATGGGGACTCTTTGTCCTCACCATCTGGGAGATAATCGCCCGGGATACAACGTCTCTCGGGGCAAGTTCAGCATCAGGGTGATAGCTTTTCATGAACGGTTCCTTATGGATATTCCTCAGCATTGCTCCTTCTCCCCTCATCGCCTCACTGAGGAGGAACTGGGGGGCTGAGGGAGCAAAAAGAACCGTGGGATGGAACTGGATAAATTCCATATCTTCGACAACGGCGCCGCCGCGGAATGCGATCGCAATCCCGTCTCCTGTTGCGACTGCGGGGTTTGTGGTACGGAGGAAGACCTGTCCTGTTCCTCCTGTGGCAAGAACGGTCGATTTTGCAAAAAGCGCCCTCGTCTCCGATCCCATCACAACATAGGCGCCGTTGCAGACTCCGTCCCTGATGATAAGGTCTTCGGTAAATGCAAAAGGGTATTTTCTGACCGATGGAAATGACCTGGCTTTGGTGAGCAGCACCCTTTCCAGTTCTTTGCCGGTAGAATCGCCGTGCGCGTGGAGAATCCTTTTCCGGGAATGCGCTGCCTCCATGGTGAAGTCGAGTTTAGTCCCTTCCCTGTCGAACTCTGCCCCCCACGAAATGAGTTCGAGGATCCTTTCAGGCCCTTCCTCAACGAGGATTCTGACCGCCTCTTCATTACAGAGGCCGTCTCCGGCCCTGAGGGTATCTTCGAAATGGATCCCCACTTCGTCCTCGTCGCTCAGGGCTACCGCGATCCCTCCCTGCGCATATTCCGTGCTGCTTTCTGCCGGCCTGTCCTTGGTCACGACGAGCACGTTGCCGTGCGGCGCGAGTTCTATGGCAGCCCTGAGCCCGGCGACACCGCTTCCGATAATGAGAAAATCAGTGAATTCCTTCTGCATGGTGTTTCATCTTACCATAATTGAGGCCTCGCGTCCTCCTGAAAGCGTGTGTTGGTTGCATCTTTCTCAATAAAGAATGGGGAGGTATTGGTTCCCGAATCGTAATCACGGGGAATCCCGAACAGGCTTTAGCGCTTCGAGGATACAAAACAGAGGTCGCAGCTATGAATACATGGAACCAATAAAATGGGATAATAATTTGGGCAGGAAGAGAGATCATACTGAGACGGCTCAACATATCTCATTCAGCGACTAAACGGAATCGCATCGACTTATGCTGCAATTAATTTAAAAGGAAATATTGCCTCTAAGAATATTTATTTCCACTTCAACTCAATAAAAGTGGAGTGTCAGCGGACTGCTATTCCATTTGCCTTATCGAAAACCAGGAGGTGTCCCTATGTTTTTCCGTCGTCATAGAAAAGTAAACCCTTAGACAATCATGTGTTAGCACTCAGGTTGGTTTTCATACAATGCGAAAATATGGGGCAGGACGTGGTATCCTGCCCCAGTTCAATACAACCTATTTGCCGTTTACTACTTCTTCCTTTCTTGGTCCTTAGGAACCGTCACCATCGTTGTCTTGGAAGAGCTGTTGCCGGGAGTATCTGCGCATTCAACAGTAATCGTGTAAATGCGCCCACTGCCCGCGCCTGAACGCTCTGCTCTAAGATTAACCGCTAAATCCCCTGCAATCATCCAGTCGGGCGCTTTGTCACCATCACCAAGGCCGTTGATCGGCTCGTTGCTCATCACAGAGACAATCTTACAGGCCGGTGCGGTATTGCAGTTATCAGTTCCATTTGCAATCACTGCTACAGCTACCATCTTATGGTTCGGCGGCCAGAGAATATTCGGACTCGCTGACACTGAACCAATCATTGGTGCCTCCTGATCCACAACAGTCACCGTTGCGCTGCAGGAAGCCGAGGCGCCACTGGGATCAGTCACTGTGAGCGTCACAGACGTATTGCCGAGAGGATAAGGACCGGCAGGACTCTGGACAAGTGTGATCGGATCTCCATCAGGATCGAAAGATCCATCGTCAATTGAGGCATCGGCCGTGCAAAGTCCAGACTGTGTAGCAACGGTTACGTCTTTGCAGACAGCAACAGGCGGCTTATTAGTGATAATGTCGACAAGTCCAGAGGGACCTGGCGACTGGCCCATGAGCGTCACGGCCAGGGTAACGTCGTCGGCATCAATGTGGCGATCGCCGTTGAGATCGCGGTCCTGGCAGCGGATGACAGCTTCTGCCTTTGCCGAATCGCATGGAGGATAGTCATCGGGATAGTTTTCTACCGCTGGGTTGCAAATCCAGGTCAGATCAACGCTGAGGCAATCCTGCACCAACAGCACCTCGCTCATGTCGACTAAGCCATCCTGATCAAAATCGGCATCGCAGTGATCGCCGTATCCGTCATGGTCGCGGTCGGCCTGAGATGGGTTTGGCACATTGCGGCAGTTATCGGCGATGTCTGGCACGCCATCACTGTCGGCGTCAGGCAGGACAGCCTTCCGTGGCATGCCCAGCAACCAGGTTGGGTAGACGGCGATACCGACGTCGGGGCTTTGCTCGACGATGAGGGTACGGCCGAAGCGGGGATCACCCAGCTTGTCGGGAGTGAGCGCCTCAAAGCGTGCGAGGACCTGGACGAATCGGGCTATACCAAAGGGATCGCCAGACCAGAGCTGCAGCTCAAGGATGTCAGGCGCTAAGCTGTTCGTGGCTGCGAAAGAGCTCAGCCCGCTAAACTGGAAGCTACCGAGGAATGCGCCCATCTGCTCGCTAAACAGCGTGCCAAAAGAAGTTCCGAGGTGGAGCGCGTTGTCAAACACCGCAACGTGGTCCCAGACCATCTCGCGCGTAGGATCAGGGTTGATCACAGACACAAGCTTCGCGAATAGGCCAGGACCGCAAAACGGCACACAATACTCAGGCCAGGGCTTGTTACACGGCCGCGGTTCCTGGCACAGCGCAGGGTCAGTGCCTGAGTGGATCGGACAGGGGTCATCCATATCGTTAACGCCATCGCCATCATCGTCATCATCTTGACAATTGAGGAGACCGTCGTTGTCGCTGTGCTGCCCCTCAAAAGCGTAGAGCACGCCAGACTCGCTGCCCCCAGGACAGCCAACATACTTTATGGTACCTATCTCCACATAGTCCTCCCATGGGTGTTGGTCGGCAAGTGCCGCGGGGCAGTTCGGGTCCCATGGGTTGCAGCAGCCATCGCCGTCAACATCGGGATCACAGACGTCACCAACCTCATCATTGTCCAGATCCTCCTGGCCATGATTCGAATCGTTAATGCAATTGTCGCAGGCGTCGCCAATGCCATCACCATCGCTATCGTTGAGATTGAAGTTATAGACGCCCGGACAATTGTCCTCAACATTGCACCAACCGTCATGATCGAAATCACCATTGGGGCACTGGTTGGTATAGCCGCGCTGATCGGGGTAGTCGACGAGGCAGCTCGCTACGCGCTGTATTTGCATGGGCGAGACCCCTTCGGTTCGTACGCCCATGCGGGTAAAAGGCCCACGGCCAGGCCAGTAGGACTCAATGTTGCTCGTGACATTGCCGTCGAGCACAAGAATGCTTTCATTGCCCTCACCGTCCACGCGGGTGCAATCGAGGGTACACCATGATGGGCCGACGCTGTCCGGATCGACATCGTTGAACTGATTAGCCACGCACCAGTCGTGGTTGGCAAATACCTGAAGGATATTGCCTTGGCTGTCGATGCTGACGTCGTGGTGAAGCGAATTGGCATTGTCGCCCGCTTTGGGCTGTTCCCTGCTGCCAGGGTCGAGCGGCGTATCGGCAATGCCATCACCGTTGTGATTACCCGCCCCGTTGACCGGATCCCACTTCGTGATAACGCCACCACCAAGGTTTATCTCACTAAACGTATGCAGCAGGCAGAAGCTGTGACCATATTCATGGGCGATGTTCGACAGGCCGGCGATCATTGTGCAGTAAACGACGTTGGTGGCACCAGAGGACCAAGGGAAGACCGCGCAGCAACCGCCGGTCGCTTTCTGGAAGGCGAACCAGTACAGCCGGCCCGGGTCATCTGCAGCCCATTCGTTGGCAAGGGCTACGCGGTAGTCGCCGTTAGTATCGCGGCATCCGGGAAACTCGTAGTGATCGTTGTCCTCCACAACGTGAACATCGTCGAGGCGAAACGAGATGCCCGTGGGCCGGAACAGCTCGTTAGTCCAAAACAACCTGTTCCGCAAATGCTGCCGTAGATCATCGACCGAGTTGAAGCCGCAGACCGTTGTGTCGCTCTCCTCGCAGATTGCAACTGCGACGATCTCAAAGGTCTTGGTGGCAGCGGCGTGGGCTGTTGTTGTCAGCACCACGGCGAACAGCGATGCGATGAATTGAATGAAAAGAACACGTTTCCACATTTCCTTAATCTCCTTCCGGAGCAATAGCTCCATTTCCCTTGCCCAAGGTATATCCTTCGGCAGCTTGGCCATCTTAATGCTAAGACCCGCCGCTTTCCGTCCCCCCAATTGCCTTGCAATCGTTAAAACTAAAAAAGCAGGACTAGTCGGAGGGAATATTCCCCGGCTGCCCTGCTAAAGATCGTTTTCTGTACTAACATTCGCCACGCTGCCCCTGCGAGAGAAGGATTTTACTACACCCCCAATCGGCATGTATGGGAGACGCCTTTTGTATTCGTATAGATAGACCGACTCTATTATATTACATGCCAGTTGTCAATCACCAAAGGGTTTGATTATGTAAAGAAATAGTTTTATAAAATATTACAACTATAGTTTAAAGTTCTGATTTTCCTCCAATATAGAGTTCGAATATTCCTCAAAAGAAAATTTATTGCAGATGATGAGTACTATATGTACTCGGACTTTTGGCTGACGAAATATCGGATGCTTACTAACCGGGAGAAGGCCAGACATATCCCAAATGAGATAAAATCCCTCTTTCTCTCGGAAAATAACGCCTTTCATTCTATTCAGCAGGGGCTAATATCCTGAAAGAGGCAGGCAATGATCCGTAGTATGTACTAGAGGGAGTGTATTCCGCTCTGGAAATTGATCTTTGCCTGGTCTGCCCAAAACAGCAGACCATCCCCTGAATATCACAGAATCCCTGACAATTGCTATAATGAAAAACAAACCGCTTGAACAACAGCAGAGGAGGGTTTTGCAATGGCGAATGTATTCTTCGCATCGGCACGGGCAAAAAAATGGAAATACGATGACAGTATGCCGGGCAAACTCGAACGGCTTCTCAGGGAATTCGGCCTTTCACAGTATTTCGAACCGCAGGAGTGGGTTGCGGTAAAGACCCATCTGGGTTCTGAAGGTGCACACAGGATTGTAAGACCGGTTTTTTTGCGAAAGGTGGTTGAAGCCCTCAGGACAGTCGGGGCAAAACCCTTTGTGACCGATACGGTAAGGATCAAGGGGCTCGATTACCTTGAGGTCGCAAACCAGAACGGCATCAACCATCTCTCCGTCGGGGCTCCGGTCATCCTCGGTGACGGGCTCTACGGAAACGACAATATCCTGGTGAAGGGGATCGATATCCTGAAGGAAATCGCCGTCGCAAGCGTCATCTATGATGTGCCTGCAATGGTTGTCTGCTCACATGTCAAGGGACACATCCAGTCGGGATACGCCGGCGCAATAAAAAATATTGCCATGGGCGGGGTGAGTTCCCGGCACCGGGAGTGCGGATGGCAATGCGGCAGGGGCGCCATGCATACCCTCGGAGAGGGTATGCTTTCATGGGATAAGGAAACATGCGAGCTCTGTTATCAGTGCATGGAGATCTGTCCGCTCGACGCCATAAAATTCACGGACGACCAGCTGGAATGGGACAGCAATGAATGCTGGCGATGCGGCAGGTGCGAACGCGTCTGCCAGTCAAAGGGACTCTCCCTTCCGGGGAATGAAGAGAGGTTCATGCGCTCCCTTGCCGAGGCTGCAAAACTGGTGCTTGACACGTTCAAACCCAAAAAGGTCCTCTACATAAATTTCCTCACGGAAATTCAGCCGGAGTGCGATTGCATGCCGGTGGCTGATGTCCCTGTCATACAGGACCAGGGAATTCTCATGTCAGACGACATCGTAGCAATAGAACAGGCAAGTGTCGACCTGCTGCTCAAGGCTCGTCCGCTCCCCCAGTCTTTTGCAGACGACAAACAGATAGCCGCGGGCGATGATATCCTTTTCAGGCTGAGCGAAAGGAACTACCACCTCCAGTTTGAGGCAGCGGAAAAGCTGGGGCTGGGATCGAGAGACTACGAATTCATTGAAATTCAGCCTTGATAATTTTTTTACAGGCTGGAGATAATTAGCAATTGCTTGTCATGATAAAATAAATACTGCTGCCCGTGGGAGTTGGACAGCAGTATTAGGGGAGATAACGAGGCATTTAAAAATTAATACCATGCTGCGATAGGGTTTGTCAAGAAAAATATCTAAGTATTTCTACGTACGATATTCGGCGTTTATTTTGATATATTCCCCGGTCAGATCGCAGGTCAGAACCTTTGCGCTCTTCTTGCCACTGTTAAGGTCGATACCTATCTGAATATTCCTGTTTTTCAAGGCCTCTCCAGCCTCCCGGTCCCTCCCGGTGCCCATCCCGCGTGATGCGATCTTCACCCGCCCTATCCGGATGTCGATCTTCTCTTCCCGGACCGGCACCCCGGAATATCCGAGGGCTGCCATGATCCTCCCCCAGTTCGCATCATTCCCGTACAGGGCTGTCTTCACAAGGATGGAGTCTGCAACTGAAAAAGCTGCCCGGAGCGCTGCTTCCTCGCTCCGGGCACCTCTCACTTCTATTTCGACGAGCTTGCTTGCACCTTCTCCGTCGCCCGCAATCATCTTTGAGAGTTCATAGGTGACTGTGTCGAGCGTTTCTGAAAAATCTCCATATGCCTTCGATTTCTCGGTAATCTCGGGGTTGCCGAGCATGCCGTTAGCCATCAGCAGGGCTGTGTCGTTGGTAGACATGTCCCCGTCAATCGTAACGCGGTTGAAGGACTTTCCCACAGAGCTCAGCAGCGATTTCTGCAGCGTCTTCCGGTTTACCGCGATATCAGTCATCAAAAAACAGAGCATGGTTGCCATATCCGGCCGGATCATCCCTGCTCCCTTGCAGATACCTGCAATGACGCCCGTCTTCCCTCCGATCCGGACATTTCTCTGAACGATCTTGGGGAAGGTATCGGTTGTCATGATCGCGCGCGCAACATCATCAAGGGTATGCTGTCCGAGATTCGCCATCAGCTCAGGCATCTTGAGCCTGATCCTGTCCATCGGCATCGGGGTCCCGATCACTCCTGTGGAACAGACAAAGACGAGGGAGGGCTTGATATTGAGCTTGCGGGCTACGAGGGTGGTCATCTCACCAGCATCCGCCATACCCTGCTTTCCGGTGCAGGCATTTGCGTTGCCGCTGTTCACGATGACCGCCTGCCCTGTGGCTGACCGCATCCTCTGCATGTCAAGCCTGACCGGCGCCGCTTTCACCCTGTTTGTGGTAAAGGTCCCGGCAATCGCGGCCTCAACCTCCGAATAGATCAGCGCAAGGTCTTTCCTGCCCGGTTTTTTTATCGCTGCTTCGGCTGTGGAAAAAAGAAAGCCCTTCGGGATCATTTAAGGATAAACCGCGAGCGTATCAAGGGCCGTTGTCTCCTCGAACCCCAGCATGAGGTTCATGTTATGCACCGCCTGTCCGGAAGCGCCTTTCACAAGGTTATCGATCGCGGTTACGATGATGAGGGTTCCTGTCCGCTCGTTCAGTTTCAATCCGATCTCGCACCGGTTCGTACCCGTCACATGCTTGACATCCGGATATTGTCCGTAGTCGAGCACCCGTACGAACGGTTCATTCTTATATGCCTTGCGGAAGACGTTCAGGGCCTGCACCGGAGCAGTCTTCTTCTTAAGCGGGGCGTAGATTGTCGTGAGTATTCCCCTGTCCAGGGGCAGGAGATGCGGGGTAAAATCCACCCGGATGTCCCTGCCGTAAACCCGTGATATCTCCTGCTCGATTTCAGGAGTATGACGGTGTGTCCCTACTGCATATGCCCTGAACCCTTCGTTCACTTCACAGAACGCAACAGCGACGTCGGCTTTTCTGCCTGCACCGCTTGTGCCGGATTTCGCATCGATGATGATCGAAGAGACATCGACCATCCTCTCCCGCAGGGCAGGGATCAACCCGAGTATGGCCCCCGTGGGATAACATCCGGGATTTGCAATAAGTCCCGCCCGTCTGATTTTTTTTCGGTAGAGTTCGGGAAGGCCATATACGGCCTTTTTCAGGGTCTGGATAAAGGCATGCGGGATGCCGTACCATTTTTCATAGACGGCAGGGCTGGCAAGACGGTAATCTGCAGAAAGGTCGACAACCTTTTTCTTATGGGTGAAAAAGAAATGGACGGTCTCCTGCGAGGTCCCGTGGGGGAGTGCGAGGAAAAAGAGGTCGGCTTTGCCGAGCAGTTTGTCCCTGTCCAGATGCTCATAGACGAGATCCCCATAGCAAACCAGGTGGGGGAAGACATCCGGAACCTTTTTCCCTGCAGATTTTTCAGAAGTAACCCCGGTGACAACTACTCCGGGATGGTGTGAAAGGATACGGAGGAGTTCAATCCCGGTATAGCCGCTGCCGCCGCATATGAAAACTTTTAACATAAGTCATTAGCCATTAGTCATTGGTCATTAGTCCAAGGATATTAAAAGTTTACTATTGACTAATGACTGATGACTTTCAATTTATCTCTTGGAGAACTGGAATCTCTTTCTGGCACCCTTCTGGCCGTACTTCTTTCTCTCTTTTTCCCTGGGGTCCCTTCTGAGAAATCCTTCCTTTTTAAGTCTCCCGCGGAGGTCGCTGTTCATATCGACGATGGCCCGGGAAATACCATGTTTGACCGCTCCGGCCTGTCCGGAGAGTCCCCCGCCCTCGACGGTGGCGGTTATATCATATTTCCCGGTAATCCCGGCAAGCTCGATGGGCTGCCGTATGACCATCCTGAGCGTCTCCCGCGAGAAATAATCATCAGCAGGTTTCCTGTTCACCATGATCTGTCCGGTCCCCGGGGTAAGGGTAACCCGTGCTACCGCGGTCTTTCTTCTCCCTGTTGCGTTATACTGAATTTCTGGCATTGATAACTCCTTATCCTTATGCTTTCAATGGTTCCGGCTTCTGTGCTTCGTGGGGATGTCCCGGCCCCCGGTAAACCTTCAGCTTCTTAATCATGGCCCTCCCGAGCCTCCCCTTGGGGAGCATGCCCCATACTGCGTCGGCGAGGATCGACTCCGGGTCCCTCTTCATGCGCTCCCGCGCCGTCTCTGACTTGATGCCGCCCGGGTATCCTGAATGCCGGTAATACATCTTGTCGTCCATCTTCCTCCCTGTCAGCTTCACTTTCTCTGCGTTGATAACCACGATAAAATCCCCGGTATCAACATTCGGGGTGAATGTCGGCTTGTTCTTTCCCCTGAGGTAATTCGCAATCCTGACAGCAAGCCTTCCCAGTACAGCATTCTTGGCATCTATAAGGTACCACTTCTGTTCCACGTCGCCTTTTTTCGCAAAAACTGTCCTCATCACTCCACCTTCCTGAAATATTATTAAGACTAATAAGATAATAAAAACTCTGTCAAAATGTCAACTTGCGTCATACCTGCCCCTGTCTGAAGAACATCCGGGACAGGTCAACACCTATGGAGCCTGCAGCAGCCTTCCAGCGATCATCCACCGGCGTATCAAAGAGTATTGTTTTTTCAAGGGGTGCGATAAGCCAGCTGTCTATTACCAGTTCATATTCGAGCTGTCCGGGCGCCCATCCGGCAAAGCCGAGGGTGAAAAGATATTTCTCCGGTCCCTTGCCCGTGGAGATATCAACAAGGATTTCCCGCGATGTCGTAAGCGCAAGGGTATCGTCTATCTTGATTGAGGGGTAGTAGGTATCAGGGGGAGTATACAGGATGTATCCCTGTTCAGGCTTTACCGGGCCGCCGTAGTAGACCGGCAGGTCAATGAGAGAATCCTGGATATTGAGCCCTTTCCGGAGAGGGACGAAACTGCTGAGAAGAATCCGGTTTATCACCAGTCCGAAAGCCCCGTCCCGGGTATGATCACAGATAAGCACCACCGTCCGCTCGAAGTTCGGGTCCTTCAGCGCAGGCACTGCAATCAGGAACATCCCGGACAGGTTCTTGATGTCAACCTGTGTCATGTCTTCCGTTCTTCCGGATGCCCGCTGGTTGCAGCCCTCTCCCTGCATCTCCTGATGGACGCCTTTGCGAGCGCATCGCATCGCTCATTTTCCGCATGATTACTGTGTCCCCGTATCCATTCCCAATGAATCTCGTGGGGACCGGCAAGCCTCACCAACCTCTCCCAGAGGTCCCGGTTAAGGACTTCCTGCTTCCGGCTGTTTTTCCAGTTATTCCTGATCCAGCCACGGACCCATACCGTCATCCCCTGCACCACATAACTGGAATCAGTCATGACCTTCACCCTGCAGGGCCTTTTCAGTGCCTCGAGCGCAGCGATAACCGCGGCAAGTTCCATCCGGTTATTGGTGGTATCAGGGTCACATCCTGAGAGCTCCTTTTCCCTGCCTTCGCACCTGAGGACCACCCCGTACCCTCCTGCCCCGGGATTCCCGCTGCATGCGCCATCGGTATAAATCTCCACAAAAGGCCTGGCATCGCTCTTCATCGGTTGTATTCTATTATAAGCTATTCAGCGCGGATTATTTACAAATGTAGGTTAGTCTTTTCAGTGATGACCCGAAAATACCCCTCTCCCTAACCCTCTCCCCCAAGGGGAGAGGGAATTTCCCATCCCTTGATGGGAGGGGATAAAGGGGAGGGTGAGTATTTATGAGTTCTCTGGTAAGCCAATGGTTCAGTCAATCCTGTCATTCCTGTGCTACAATACAATCCGATGGGAATATTGTTCATTGTTCCTCGGTCAGGCGCCAGGATACGCGAAACGGGCTTCCTGCCGTCTTGCATCCCCCGGACCCCGGTTCTTCTGAGACAACCGGGGAGGAGACAGAGACAATGAACGGGATGATCCGGAAACTGGTCTGCGTCTCCTCGCTCATGCTGATCGACCTCGTTGCCTTCTATGCCTCTCTCTCCCTTGCATGGGTGGTGAGAGCCGATATCCTCCCCGCATTTTTCACTCACCTGCCGCCTTTCCATTTCTCCTACGCGGATTTCGCTGTTTTATGGTGGATACCCGCAACATTCATCCTGTTCATCTTTTACGAAGACCTCTATGACAACAACCTGCCGTTCTGGGATGAGACGCGGGACATCGTAAAATCCGTGTCACTCGCGAGCATCACCCTGATGGCCATTGTGACTCTCGGAAAAATGGGCGGCTCTGTTTCCCGTATCGTCCTTCTCGGACTCTGGGTCTCGTCTCTCTTCTTCCTGCCCCTGTTCCGTCTCTGGGGGAAGAAAATCCTTTACACCACCGGGATCAGGAGGGAAAAGGTTCTCATTATCGGCGCAGGGAAGGCGGGCAAACTCGTCCTCGAAGGGCTCATGAAGGAGAAACATATCGGGTACGATGTGGTAGGGTTTCTGGATGACGATGAGCAGAAAAGAGGCGCAGCCATCCTCGGAAAAAAAGTCTTCGGCAGGGTTTCCGAATTCGAACCGGTCATGAGAGAGCAGCAGGTAAAGACGGTGATCATCGCGGCCCCGTCGCTCCCTCCCGGGCAGCTCACGGCCCTTACCGCGCAGGTTCAGAACAGCGCAGTCAATACGATGGTCGTCCCGGCCCTGCAGGGCATCGCGATCCTGAATACCGAACTGACCCACCTTTTCAGCGAGGAACTCTTCCTGATGAATATCAGGAACAACCTCAAGTCTCCGGCAAACCGCCTCATTAAGAGGATTTTTGACCTTGCACTCTGCATCGTTTCCCTCCCGTTTCTGCTTCCTCTGACAGCGGTAATCGGCCTGATAATCCGTCTGGAGACACCGGGAAAGGCCTTATACGCGCACGACAGGATCGGGAGGAGCGGGAAGACCTTCCGCTGTTACAAATTCAGGACCATGTGCCGTGATGCAGAAGAAAAACTGCAGGAACTGCTGGCCCGGGACGAGGAGAGCCGGGTCGAGTGGGAACACACCTGGAAGCTGAAAGACGACCCCCGCATCACCAGAATCGGACGGTTTCTCAGAACGACTTCACTCGATGAACTCCCCCAGGTGTTCAATGTCCTGAAGGGAGAGATGAGCCTTGTCGGCCCGCGGCCCTATCTCCCGCGTGAAAAAAGGGAACTCCAGGAAAACATCCAGGTCATCTGCAGCGCCAAACCCGGCATAACCGGACTCTGGCAGGTTTCCGGGAGGAGCAATACGAGCTACCGGCACCGGCTGAAGCTCGACGCCTGGTATGTCATGAACTGGTCGCTCTGGCTCGATATCGTCATTCTTTTCAAGACCGTGAAGGTTGTGCTCAAGGCTGAAGGCGCATACTGAGAAACTCTTGTGATATACTAAAAAATCGTATGCGAGGACGGCGATGATCAAGAACATCCCCTGTTTGAATGCAGAAGACCTCCCGAAGGTACCCTTCGTGATCAATGGCATATCTTCCCGGTTCATCCGTGAGAACAAGATCATCCCGGTCGAGATGAAGAACAATCTCCTGAAGGTTGTTATGGCCGACCCTGAAGACAACGCCACTATTGATGCCCTGAAAGTCGCGACCTCGGCAGATGTCGCGGTCTTTGCCTGCGACCGTACCGCCCTTGAAGAATACCTTGCCCGTTTCTATGAGCAGGAGACACAGAACCTCAACAGGATCATTGAAGACCTGGGTGAAAAAGGGATAGAGTTCCTCAGGGAAGAGGAAGAGGATATCGGGCATCTCAAGGACCTTGCGGCAGAAGCGCCGATCATCAGACTGGTAAATATGTTCATCAGCCGCGCTATCGAGAGCAGGGCGAGTGACATCCATATTGAACCGTTCGAGGACGAGCTGAAAGTCCGGTACCGTATCGACGGTGTCCTGAACGACATCGAATCAACACCCAAACGCCTTCAGGCAGCAGTCGTCTCCCGCATCAAGATCATGGCAAAACTGAATATCGCGGAGAGGAGGCTGCCCCAGGACGGCCGTATACGGCTGAAAGTCGGAGAGCGGGAGGTCGACCTGAGGGTCTCGACTATCCCCACGCTGCATGGAGAGAGCGTAGTGATGCGCATACTCCACAAGGAAGGGATCGTAATCGACCTCGACCTCCTCGGGTTCCCTCCCGGGACCCTGCAGAACTTTATCGGACTTATCCATAAACCGAACGGGATCCTCCTGGTCACAGGCCCGACCGGGAGCGGCAAGACCACAACACTCTACGGTGCGCTCGATAAAATCAACTCACCGGACAAGAAGATCATCACGGTCGAAGACCCGGTGGAATACCAGCTCAAGGGAGTAAACCAGATCCAGGTCAAACCCCAGATAGGACTGAACTTTGCGAACACCCTGAGACATATCGTGAGACAGGACCCTGACATTATCATGATCGGGGAAATCAGGGACCTGGAAACCGCTGAGATCGCCATACAGTCGGCGCTGACAGGACACCTTGTCTTTTCGACTCTCCATACGAATGATGCGCCAAGCGCAATCACGAGGCTCCTCGATATGGGTGTCGAGAATTTTCTCCTCTCGTCGACGATACGCGGGATTCTTGCACAGAGGCTTGTCCGGGTGATCTGTTCTTCCTGCAAAGAGCAGGATACTTCTCCTGCAAGCGCGGAAGAATTGCGGATACTCGGCATCGGTTCCGATGTCCCGTTATCCAGGGGAAGAGGTTGCGAACGGTGCGCGTTTACCGGGTTCTATGGCAGGCTGGGAATATTTGAGCTCCTTGTGGTGGATGAGGATATCCGCAGGCTCATCCTGAAAAATTCCGATGCAAATGAGATACGCCAGCTCGCCCGTCAGCACGGCATGCATACCCTGCTCGAAGACGGTGCACAGAAAATCAGGGAAGGCATTACCACGCTGACCGAGGTGCTCAGGGTAACCCAGGAGGCCTAATGCCGGTCTTCTCATACAGAGCGACCAGCCTGGACGGATCAGTGATCGAAGGGATCATAGAGGCAGTCGATGAACGTTCAGCCCTCGACCGCCTCAAGAACTCAGGCGTAATTCCGCTCCAGGTCTCATCACCCCGGGAGGGTCTCCAGAAAAAATACCGGCTCCGCTCGTCAAAGCGGGAAGTCCTCACCTTTACCACAGAGCTCTCAGCGCTTCTCGGCGCAGGGCTGCCCCTTGACAGAAGTCTGAATATCCTTGCCGAGATATCAGAGGACAGGGAGATGAAGACCATTATCCAGTCAATACTCAAATCCATCCGGGAAGGCAGTTCCTTTTCCGACGCCCTGCAGCGGCACCCGAAAATATTTTCGAAGCTGTATGTCAACATGATCCGCGCGGGCGAGGCCGGAGGGGTTCTTGACGTGGTCCTGGACAAGCTGAACGAGTTCCTGGAATCGACCAAGGCCCTGAAAGACCACGTTGTCTCCGTAATGATCTATCCGACCATCCTCATGGTGAGCGGAGGAATCTCGATTATCGTCCTCCTCACCTTTGTCCTTCCGAAATTTTCCACGATATTTGCGGAACTGGGGGGTTCCCTGCCGTTGTCCACGCAGATACTGCTGTCGGTCAGCAATGCGATCAAGGCATACTGGTGGATCGTTGCGTCTGCACCGGCCATGGGATGGCTCATCTTCAGGAACTATACGAAGTCGGCTGCCGGACGATACCGGTGGGACGGCCTCAAACTGAGACTGTTGGGTGATATTGTCAAAAAACTGGAGACAGCACGGTTCTGCCGTACGCTCGGCACCCTCCTGAAAAGCGGAGTGCCTCTGCTCCAGGCCCTCCAGAATGCAAAGGACGTAGTCGGGAACCATGTCGTGGCCTCCAGCATAGATTCCGTTGCTTCAGGAGCAAAGGAGGGAAAAGGAATCTCCACCCCTCTCTACCAGACGAATGTCTTCCCGCAGCTCGCCCTCTCCATGATCAAGGTCGGCGAGGAGACCGGGCAGCTCGACACCATGCTGATGAAGGTCGCGCAGACATACGAGAAGAGCCTGAACGTGGCAATCAAGAGATTCGTGAGTCTTCTTGAGCCGGTCATGATCCTGACCATGGGGCTTCTCATTGCATTCATCGTCATCTCCATGCTCCTCGCAATATTCAGCATCACGGATATTCCGTTTTAGGGTACCTATGAAAACCAACAGGGGATTCATCCTCCTTGAACTCATAGTCGTCCTCCTCCTCATGGCTGTCATGCTCGGCATGTCGACCGTCCTCTTCACAAATCTGCTCCCTTCACAAAAATTCCATGCGACCGTGAGAGAAGTGTCGGCGACCATACGGCAGGCGCGGTCCCTGGCACAGATCAACAGCGAAACACAGTATGTACTCCTCGACCTCGATGCAAAACAGTACGGGATTGAGGGACGGGGGGTGAGGAACATACCGGAAGACATCTCCGTGAAGATAGCAGACCCTTTTTCAGGAGAGATCCTCGAAGGGAAATATTATCTGGTCTTCGATGCTTCAGGCGGGGTTGATGGAGGGGCTATAGTACTCTGGAACGCCAAAAAGTCCGTGACGATTCAGGCAGACCCGGTCGCCGGCTCGGTGGTGGTCCGATGAGCCGGCTGTTCAGGGCTTCTGAACGTGCAGGGAAAGAGCGCCGCTCATCACGACCCGGGCCTGCACAGGGTTTTACGCTCCTCGAGATCCTCGTAGCGATTGCGGTCCTCAGCATCGCGGTAACGATCGTGCTCCAGCTCTTCTCGGCAAATCTGAGGACGATAGCGGTTTCAGGCGATTATGTCACCGCAGCAACCATGGCACAGGTGAAGATGCGGGAGGTCCTCGATGAAGAGAACCCTGTTGAACAGGCTCTCAGCGAGGTGACCGACAATGGATACCGGATCGATACTTCCATCACCGAGACCCTGCAGGAAAGGACTGAGAACCTCCAGGTGAAGATGCTGGAGCTTGTGGTTTCCGTCCACTGGGTAAAGGGGATCAAGGAACGTTCCCTCACGATAAGGACCCTGAAGGCTGTGGAGAAGGAGATATAGGATGACCGCGTCAACTCCGGTTCCCCGCGAAAACCGCCTGAATACTGAGGGATACAGGTCAGGCAAAGACCGGAACCGGAGGCGCGGGCTCAACGCATCGGGATTTACACTCCTCGAACTGACCATCTCGATGACGTTGCTCGCCCTCGTCGTCGTCATCATCCTCGGCGCAATGCAGATCGGCATACGCTCGGTAGAATCAGGGGAAAAGAAGATAGAGTCATTCCAGAGGCTCAGGGCGTCGATGCAGATCCTCGATTCACAGATTCAGTCCCATGTCCCTCTCACCTATGTGCAGGAAGGCGAAGCAGAGGTGCAGTTCTATTTCAGGGGCGAACGCCAGGTTATGCAGTTTGCTACGAACTATTCGATATGGGGCGGGGAGAAGGGTTTCGTACTCGCGGCCTATGAAGTCCGGTCCGACGAAAGCGGGAGACAGTCCCTCACGGTGACAGAAAATGTGGTGAATCTGGAATCAAAGAGGGAAACAACCCTTTTCGAGACCTTCGAGAACATCTCGTTCGAGTATTTTTACCGGGACCCTTTTGAGGAGACAGGCCAGTGGGTTGAACAGTGGACAGAAAAGAACCAGCTCCCCGAAAAAATACGCATGCACTTCATTGACGGTCCCCGGGACCTCTCCCTCATCATTCCGGTCAGGGTCCGCGGCAGTCTCACCGACGCGGGGCAGTTCGTGGCAGGAGGAGAAGAATAGATGGAAGGGGGAAGAAAACTTCCGGCAGGAGAAAGAGGCATTGCCCTCCTGGTCGTGCTCTGGGTGCTCACGATCCTCATGGTCATCGTCTTCTCCTTCTCACTCATGGCAAGAACCGAGACACTTTCGATACAATCCTACCGGGGGGGCATCGCGAAAAAATTTCTTGCCGAGGCCGGAATCCAGAGAGGGATCATGGAGATTTTCTACCGGAACGTCTTCAGGAACCAGAATGTAGAACTCGAGGGCAGGGAAGTATGGAGAACAGACGGCAGAACCTATGAAGCAGCGCTGGGTGAAGGATCTTATTCGGTGAGAATAACGGATGAAGCCGGAAAAGTCGACCTCAATACCGCGCCTGAGGCTGTCCTGAAAAATCTGTTCATGAACGCGGGTGCAGCCGGAGAAGACGCGGATATCATCGTCGATTCAATCATGGACTGGAAGGACGCAGACGATCTCCACCGTCTGAACGGGGCTGAAAGCGATTATTACGAATCCCTCCCGACACCCTATAAGGCAAAAAATGCCCGGTTCGATACGGTTGAGGAACTCCTGATGGTAAAGGGGGTCACTCCGCAAATTCTCTACGGCAGCAAAGAGAAAAAAGGGATTATAGAATTTCTGACCGTCCATTCCAGAAAGAACCGGATCAATGTTAAGGCTGCGCCGGGAGAGGTCCTGCTTGCAATTCCGGGCATGACGCCCGAGGCTGCAGATCAGCTCATTGCCTTGCGGGAAAGCAAGGAGATCGACATGAATGACTTCATCGGAATCCTGGGAACCAATGCCCAGGAAGCTTCACAATATATCGCGGTAAGTGATTCCGGCGTGTTCAGTATCGACGCATCCGGCAGACAGGCAGGGGAGCAGGGAGTGTATGCAATACGGGCTACAGTCAGCCTTTCGGAAATGGATCAATATACCTTTCTCTATTACAAGAGCCCTGTTATAATAAGAGAGTGAACGGAAGCACAGTCATAAAAAGAATCTCTGCCTTCGCCTCAGGTTCGTCAGCCTCCCTCAAACAGATAGGCGATCCTCTCTGGAAAATACTCTCTTTCAGTCCGGCTGATGACAGGGTGTATCCGTTAAAAAATGTCTCGGTCTCGCTCGAAAAAGGCATGGCATCCGTTGCATACGGCTCACGGTTCCTCTCCCGGATTGCCGTAAAAGAGACGAGGGATTTCTCCTTTGAAGAGGGGAAATATCCGCAGCCTGAAATGCTCGCGTCGTCTGTCGCCCTTGCACTCAATGACTTCAATGCATCAAAGGCTGAGATAACCCTCTGTATTCCCAAGGCATGGGCTGTATTCACGACCGCTGAATTCCCTGTGGCAGTGAAAGAAAACCTCGCGAACGTCGTCTCCTATGAGCTGGACAGGATAACCCCGTTCAGCGCTGAAAATGCCTATTACGATTTCAGGGTCCTCGGGGAGACCGGGGAGAAGATCACCCTCTTCATTGTTGCCGCCCGGTCCGACCTTATCGATCAGTATCTTGAGGCCTTCAGGGGAAAGGGCATCCGGATAGCGCGGTTAACCGTTTCCCTTGCCTGCATGGAAGCGCTGAGCACCTACCAGGACGGGAAGGCTGATTCCCTGTTCCTCGAAATAAGAAAGGAAGGGTTCGAAGGTGCCCTCTTTATCAACGGCGCAGTGATGAACACCTTTTCGGGCACCTTTCAGACAGAAGATGAGAGAACGCAGGCAGATGAGCTCATGGCAGAAATCGAGCCTCTTGCCGATATGCTGAAGGTTGCCGGCAAACCGGAGCGGATACGGATGCTGTTCGGACAAGGGACATCAGGACTGAAAGAGGTGCTGAAATCCCGCATCACCCGTCCGCTTGCCATCATGAATGAAGCGCCCCTGAGGTTCAGGACCCCCGCCCGGACATCCGGAATCCCCTATGCAGCCCTCGGCGGCGTTATCGACTCCCTCTGGCCCAAAAGAGAAGGGATGAACCTGCTGAGCAGGGGGAGGCATCCTGTACGGAAGGTGCCGCTGGCGCTGACCGTCGTTCTTCTGCTCGCACTCCTCGTTCTCTGGGTCCTCTATATAACAGCCCCGCTCAGGGTTGAGGAGAAGAGGCTCGAGGAGATCGACCGCCAGATTATGCAGAGGAAAGACGAGGTCATGAAGGTCGAAGCGCTCAGAAAAGAAGTCGAAACTATCCGAAAGGATATTGCCGCAATCCATAATTTCAAGACCGGAAAACCCATGGCCCTCAGTATCCTGAAAGAGCTGACGATTATTCTGCCGAAGACCGCGTGGCTCACGAGGGTGCGCATCAGCGAGGCAAAGGTTGAAATGGAAGGGTACGCGGCTTCTGCTTCAGGGCTTCTTGCAAAGCTTGAAGCCTCACCGTATTTTCTCAAGGCTGAATTCGCCTCCCCTACCTTCCGTGACACCCGGCTTAACGCAGACCGCTTCAACATCAAGATGGAGATTGAAGGGATACAGGTGGAACCCCCGAAACCCGTGACGAACCAAGAGGGTGAAGATGAAGAAGAGTAGGACACTCGTCCTGACCCTGCCGCTTATGGTCGTCCTGGCAGGATTTCTCCTTTACCAGCATGTCTATGTGCGGATCCAGCACGACGTTGCCGCGGCAAAGGAAGTCGAGGAGGTCAAGGCAAAGACCCTGGAGAAATACGTTTCCCTGATCGCCCGGAAACCCGTCCTTGAAAAAGAGCTCGCGTCCCTGAAAGAAGAACGGAAGGCCGCGGAAATGAATCTGGTCGAAGGACAGACCCTTTCTCTTGCAGCCGCGTCACTGCAGGAAATGGTCAAGGACATCATAACGAGGAGCGGCGCGACGATCACCTCGGAGCGGGTGCAGAAACCCGAAGACCGCGATGCATTCAAAGTGATCGGGGTGAGCATCGATTCGGTCGTCCCCGACACACGGGCACTGAGTGACATCCTCTATGCTATCGAAACCAGGACTCCGTTCCTCACTATCCATGAGATCGATATCAGGATCAGGAATTACCGGGACCCGAGAGAACAGGCGGTAAAAATTACCGTGAACGCACTCACAAAAAGCAGATAACCGTCCCATGGAATCCCCCGGGTTCATTCTGAATCTGCCGGTTGCCGGAGAGAGACCACAGCCGGAGCAGAATACCCTCTACGACATGCTCATCGTCGGAGGCGGGCCGGCAGCAATGAGTGCGGTAATCTATGCAGCGAGAAAAATGCTCACCCTCGCGCTCATCACGATCGACCTCGGCGGACTGATCAGGGAGACTACGGAAATAGAAAACTACCTCGGGTTTCAGAGCGTTGATGCGAAAGACCTTGTGGCACGTTTTGAAGAACATATCAGGAGTTTCCCGATCCCGATTCAGACCGGGGCTGCAGTGCATGAGATACGGAAAGAGGGCGAAGAATTCCTCGTCCTGACAGAGTCCGGCGAACGGTTTTCCGGCCGCACGGTGCTGTTCGCCACCGGCGCACGCCACCGTGAACTCCCTATTCCCGGGGGGAAGGAGTTCATTGGGAGAGGGGTCTCCTATTGCGCAACCTGCGATGCCCCTTTCTTCAAAGACAAACCGGTTATCATTGTCGGCGGGGCAAACTCTGCTTTTACCACTGCCCTGGATCTGATGAGAGTCAATGCGACCATCACCATGATCAATATCCGGGATGGCTGGCAGGCCGATGAAACCCTCCAGCAGCGGGTCAGGAGACATGACCGTGTACAGTTTCTGGACAACCATGAAATAACCCGGATTGAAGGAACACAAGCAGTCAAGTCAGCGGTGATCAAAAATCTCACAACCGGTCAGGAGCGCAGCATGCAGATTGACGGTGTCTTTGTCGAGATAGGGCTCGTACCGAATTCCGCTCCTGTAAAAAATCTTGCGGCATTAAACGGGGCGGGAGAAGTCATTATTGACTGCTCTTGCCACACCAGTATCCCGGGGCTCTTCAGCGCCGGCGATGTGACCTCGGTCCCGCACAAGCAGATCATTGTCTCGGCGGGAGACGGCGCAAAGGCAGCCCTCTCCGCATATGATTATCTTGTGGAAACTGCAAAGATATAGAATAAAAAATATCCTTCATAGATTTCGGATTAACACGGCATGCATAGCATTTTCGCTCATTCTCGTCTCCCGATAGAATTCGGGAGACTCCGAGGGATCTCCCGAAAGCTTTCGGGAGATAAATCCGCTCAAATACTGTGCCTGCCGTGTTGCACAATCAGTACATAGAAATATCCGAGAGAGAGGTGGAATATGGGAACAATTGCAGACAAAGACCGCGAGCAGTTAGTAACCTTTTTTCAGTCCCTCGCCAACCCCGTGAAAATCATCCTGTTCACGCAGGAGTTCGAATGCCAGTTCTGCAAAATGGCACGGGAGCTCCTTGAAGAAGTCTCAGGGATATCCGGAAAAATCTCCCTCGAGATTTATGATTTTGTCAGGGATAAAGACAGGACAGACCAGTACGGCATCGACAAAATTCCCGCTACGGTAATCCTCGGAGACCGTGATTACGGAATCCGGTTCTTCGGCGTGCCGGGGGGTTATGAATTTACTGCCCTGGTCCAGGACATCCTCGCAGTCGGCAACCGGGACCCCGGGCTGCCTCAGGACGTGATGCACGATCTTGCTAAGGTTTACAAGCCTGTGCATATCCAGGTGATGATATCCCCCGCCTGTCCCTATTGCGCCAATGCTGTCCATACGGCGCACCGCTTCGCCATGGCAGCCGATGCCATTCGTGCGGATATGGTCGAAACTACAGAGTTCCCGTATCTGGCGACAAAATACAACGTCCACGGCGTTCCGCACATCGTGGTGAATGAAACCTACAGCTTCGTGGGGTCGAAACCTGAAAAAGAATTCCTCCAGGAAATTTTGAAGGCGCTGCAATAACCCCTTCGACCCTGTTATTCCTTGATGCCGTAGGATGAAAGTTTCCGGTACAGGGTCTTCGGGTCAACCCCGAGGATTTCCGCCGCCTTCCTTTTCTGACCGTTCACCTCCCGGAACACCCTCAGGATATGCTCCCGTTCAACATCTTCCAGTTTCCTGCCTGAAGTATTCTGTTCCGACAGCATGTCAGCAGGGAGGTCCTTTGCATCGATAATCTGGTCTTTTGCAAGGAACAATGACCTGTGGACAACATTCTGAAGTTCCCGCACATTCCCGGGCCACGAATATTCTTCGAGGACCCTGAGCGCGCTTCTGCTGATCTCCCTGTTTTTGAACGTCCCGGTGCTCTGGATGATATGTTCGACGAGAAGCGGGATGTCCTCTTTCCGCTCCCTGAGCGGGGGGATGGTCAGGGCAAGTGAGCTTATGCGGTAATAGAGGTCCTGCCTGAAGCGTCCTTCCTCAACTTCCTTTTTGATATCCTTATTCGTCGCCGACAGGAATCTCACATCCACTGAGACTTCCTTTGTCCCGCCCACCCTGAAGAAGTTGCCGTTCTCGATAACCCTCAGCAACTTCCCCTGGAGGACAGGGCTCAGTTCACCGATCTCATCCAGGAAGACCGTACCGTGGTCTGCGATCTCGAACAGCCCGGGTTTCTTTGCATAGGCACCGGTAAAGGCTCCTTTCTCATGGCCGAACAGTTCGCTCTCGAGCATGGTATCGGGTATAGCCCCGCAGTTGATGGGGATAAAAGGCCCTTCGCTCCGATGGGAAGAATCATGGAGCATCTGTGCGACCAGTTCCTTGCCCACCCCGCTTTCGCCGCTAATCAGCACCGGGAGCACAGAGAGTGCGAACTTTTTTGCCGTCTCAAGGACATCCAGCATGAGCGGTGCATGCGTTACGATCTTCTTCTGTTCAGTCTGCCGTTTCAGCTGTGATTTCAGGAAGAGGTTTTCCCTGAGCAGGCTCTTCTTCTCGTATGCCCGTTCAATAACCGTGACGAGTTCCTCTATCTGGAAGGGTTTTGTCAGATAATCATACGCACCGTTTTTCATCGCCTCGACCGCTGTTGAAACCGTCGCATACGCAGTGAGGATGACCACTTCCGCAGGGATGTCGAGCTCCCTGATCCTCTTGAGTATCTCCATGCCGTTCATGCCCGGCATGTTGAGGTCAAGGAGGATGACATCCTGCTCTTCCTTCTCGAGCACCTGAATGGCTTTTGTCCCGCTCTCGGCCTGGGAGACTTCATAGCCGGCATCGGAAAGTTCATTCACGAGAACTTTCCTGAGGTTCTTGTCGTCGTCTGCAATAAGGATCTTCATATTCACCTCTTCCGCCATTCCTGAATGTAAATCTTATCATACTTGTTTCGGTCGTGTATATCCGGCGTCACAGGGCGCCTTGTTTGCCGCCATCATTTCCCCGGGAGTGACGCGCAGCTTCCCCTCCGCACCACACGCGGGCAGCAGAGGACCGTTCATGCATGAATTCCGGGGAGACGGCGGGACGGAGTATTCTTCCGCGTCTTTATGGTAAACTTAACTGAATACGGAATATATTCACTGAATCCATGAAATCTCTCATCAGGCACATTACGCTAGGAAATATCATTCTTGCCGGTGCAGCCATTGTTTTTCTTCTGTATATCAACTCTCCCCTCGTTCCGGCACAGACATCCCCTGCCGCTCCGTCTGCATCAGCGGAGGATGGGGAAACCGCAGGGGAAGAACAGGAGATCCCGGCACCTTCCCCCGCAGATTTTCTTGCAGTCTCCGAAGAGAATCTTTTCCATCCTGAAAGGAAAATTCCCGCAGAAAAAAAAGCGGAGCAGCCGCTTCCCAAGCCTGACTTCGTCCTCTACGGAACGATGATTACCGACGGTCTGAGTCTTGCCTATATGGAAGACCTGAAGGCGCCACGGAGTTCTCCGGGGAGGGGGAAGAGGCAGGTGGCCATGAGAAAAGGCGACAGGATCAGCGGCTTCACCCTGAAAGAGATTTTCCCTGAAAAGGTCCTCCTCGTGAGGGGTGAAGAACAGCTCACCGTGGCAATCAACGACCCAAACCGTCTGAAAGAGAGATCAGCGCCGGGGACCCAGCAGACCCCTTCCCCCGCGCCTTCTCCCGCCCCGGCACCGAAAACGCAGACATTGCAGAAAGCGAACCCGCGACCACCGCAGGCTGCCATCCAGAGCAGCCCGTCTCCTGACGGATTCCCCCATGAGAGGCCGGGACGGAGAAGAGGTTCCCAGAAAACATTCGCCCCCCAGGTGCCGAAGCAATGACAGCAGTCGCATCGTAACACTCCATGCAGAACAAACTCCACCTCCTTTTCTATTTTCTGAAAAAAGACATCAAGGCAAAATACGCCGGATCAGGCTTAGGACTGTTCTGGACGGTCCTTGTCCCTGTTATCCAGATAGCACTCTTCTGGTTCGTCTTTTCCGCAATCATGAGGGCTCGCCCCTATGCGACAGCGCAGGTCCCCTATATCTCCTTCCTCCTTTCGTCGTTTTTCTTCTGGCTCGCATTCTCTGAGAGCGCATCCAGGTCAGCGCAGGTAATCCTTGAAAATGCTGAAACCGTGAAAAAAATCTTTTTCCCGAAGATATTCCTCCCTGTGGCAGTAACCCTGTCCAGTTACCTGCTGAATATCATCGGGTTTCTGTTCTTCCTCGCAGTCTATGCCCTGACGGAATCGGTAACCCCCGCTGTAGTGTTTGTCCTCCCTGCTGTCTTCTTCCAGTTTCTCTTCTCTCTCGGCATCGGGATGTTTCTGGCGGCACTCATGCCTTACATCAGGGACATCGGCCAGCTCCTCGGGTATATCCTGCAGGGTCTCTTTTTTCTTTCCCCGATTATCTACAGCCTTGAAACAGTGCCCGAAAAGTTCAGGATACTCTTCTATTTCAACCCGTTCACCTATTTCGCATCTTCTTATCACAAGATCATCCTGCTGCAGGAGATCCCTGCACTTTCCGATTGGGGCATCCTCTCCGGCATCTCGGTCCTGACTTTTCTGGCGGGTTATTCCACGTTTCAAAAACTGAAGGACGGGTTTGCAGATGTCCTGTAGGCAAACCGGGATAACGCAATGATCACTGTCAGCGCCGAGCAGATAACAAAAATATACAAGCTCTACGATAAACCCCTTGACAGGCTGAAGGAACTCCTGCTCCACAGGTCTCTCCATAAAGAACTCCCCGCACTCAGAGGAGTCACGTTCTCTCTGAAACAGGGGGAAACGCTCGGGGTGATCGGCGACAACGGTGCGGGGAAAAGCACCCTCCTGAAGATACTCACGAAGACTCTTTCCCCGACTCACGGGAGCGTCCGGGTAACCGGGTTGGTATCCTCGCTGCTGGAGCTGGGCTCCGGATTCCATCCGGAATTCACCGGCATCGAGAATATCTTTTTCTACGGTTCACTCCTCGGGATCGAAAACAGCCAGATGAAAAAGAACGTCCACCAGATTGTCGAATTCGCTGAACTGGGGGACTTCATCAACTATCCGATCAAGACTTACTCATCCGGCATGCATGTCAGGCTTGCCTTTTCCGTCGCAACCGCAGTCGACCCTGATGTCCTGATCATCGACGAGGCCCTTTCCGTCGGCGACCAGTATTTCCAGAAGAAATGCCTCGAAAAAATGGATGAGTTCAAACGGAGGGAAAAAACCATCATATTCTGCTCCCACGACCTCTATCAGGTGAAGACATTCTGCGAAAAGACCCTGTGGCTCGACCATGGCCAGGTCAGAATGTTCGGCAATTCGACCCAGGTGATCAATGCCTATGCCGGGCACGAACAGACAAAAGCAGACACGTACCGGGAGCAGCTCCAGAAGACCCAGGCAGGTTCATTCCTGTTCATTACCGATCTGTCGGCCCGGCAGGCAGCCCGGAGAGAATGCACCATAACCTTCACGGTAAACAGTGCCGAACCTTTCTCCGGGCATATCGGATGGGCGATATTGCGGAGGGACATGTTCCAGGTCTCATTCATGACCACACAGATGCAGGGGGAAAAGCCGGTCTTATTCGAAGGAACCAGAAGGGTCATGATCAGGATAGAGGACCTCAATATCGTGAACGATACCTATTTTATCTATGTAGGGATATTCGATCAGCAGGCGTACAAACCCATCGCAGTCGAATCAACAGACTGTACGCTGACCACGGAATATGAAATACTCAATTCACTCTGTTTTTTCAGGAGCACGTTTTCGGTAGAATAGGAGGCCATGGGAGAGCAGACTGACGTAACCATATCAATCGTCACCTACAATTCACACCCTGTTATCCGCGAATGCATCAGTTCGGTCCTCGAACAGGCTCAGGGTCCGGAAATTGAGATTATCGTTGTGGATAACGCTTCGTCGGACGGCACGGCCGCATTGGTAAAATCCTCATTCCCCGGCATACGGCTCATCGAAAACAGCACCAATCTCGGATTCGGGACAGCGCACAACCAGGCATTCAGAATCTCACGCGGCAGGCATTTCCTCATCCTGAACCCTGATACCCTCGTCTATCCGGGTACGGTCAGCGAGCTTGTCCGGTTCATGGACAGCACGGGCGACGCAGGCGTCGTTGGCTGCAAGATCTTCTGGGACGAGGAAAAACGGTTCATGTTCCCTGACCTGAGAATCCATACCCTCGGGACGGCGATCCTGCACTTCACCCAGTTCTGCCGCTTTTTCCCCGGGAGCCGGCTTGCGAAGCGCTACTGGGAAACTGCATACCGGATATGGGACGCTGAAACCCCCGTGGCCGTCGACGGGATATCAGGAGGACTGATGATGGTGAGGAGGGAAGTCTTCGCGTCAGCAGGCTGCTTCGATGAAGAATTTTTTCTCTTCTTCGAGGAACATGACCTTTTGCGGCGCATCAGGAAATCCGGGTGGGGCGTCTATTACCTGCCCGGAGCGGCGATCCGGCATTTTTACGAAGAGAGCTTCAGGAACAGCACGGTCGATACCGGCGCAGTTTACCTGAAGAGCGCGCTTACCTATTACCGGAAATACTACGGGGTTGCAGGGGTTCTCTTTGTGCATACCCTGCGTCTGGCCGATAGATTCATCCGTCACCTCGAACAGGTAGTTCTGAAGAAACAAGAGAGGTATGCTGTGGTAGTCCCCTCGGAAGGAAGGCTGACCTTCAGCTGGCCTTCCCACAAGAACGCGGTGCGCTACCTTGCAGAGATATCCTATTCTCCGCTCTTCCATGACCGGGGCGGGATGTATGTGGAGGGTGAAACGCTCTCGCTCAGCAGCCGTATCCTCGATCACCTCCCGGGGAAGACCGGGTATATCAGGATACTTCCCGTCACCCGGGACCATGCCGCCGGCCCCCCGTGGAAAATCGTGAGAATCGCAGCCTGATTCCGGAGGGTTTCCGGCCAGACCTCGCCGCTGCTGCTACTGCTGTGCACTGCCAAGCCTGATGCCGGTCCGGAGTTCCAGAAAATCCCCGATGGTGCGGAACAGGACCTGCAGGTCACTCTCCCGGTAGTAGAACAGCTTCCTGTACCATCGCAAGAGCGTGCTGAGTTTCCGTTCACAGGTGTAATACGGGAAGGGCAGATCAGTCAGCCAGTAGTCCTCATCAATGCACCCCTTCTCTTTCGCTCTTGCAAAAATCCTTGTACCGGGAGTGATCATTGCTATCTGCGGGAGTATGATATCAGGCTGGATTTCGCGCAACAACCCGATCGTCCGGTTAATGCTCTCTTCGTTTTCCCCCGGACTGCCGACCATCAGGAAAGCCCCTGCTACAATCCCCGCCTCCTTCGTGATCCTGAACGCACGGACGACGTCTTCCCTCCTGATTCTCTTGTTCATCACCTGCAGCACCGTTTCCGACGCGGATTCAACACCGTACAGTATGCAGCAGCAGCCTGCCTGCTTTGCGATTGAGAGCATTTCCGGTGAAACATAGTGCACGGCTGTTTCAAACCCCCACAGGATTTTCAGGTCTCTTCTCAGGATCTCCCTGCAGATCCCGATAACCCTCTCCTGGTTCACGGAAAAAATGTCGTCTGTCAGGATAATGAATTCCCTGTCGTACTCCCTGTGGAGCATCTCGAACTCATCAACAACATTTGCAGGACTTCTCCTGGTCCACCGCCGCTTCCAGATGAGCGGAGCGGAGCAATATCCACAGTCACCGACACATCCCCGTGAAGTCGATATGGTCGCATACCGGGGAGGTCTGCTGAGACCGAACATCGGATATATCCAGTTCATGAAATCCCACCCGCTGTAATCATTCAGGTCGACCTTGTGGTAAGCCGGGAAGGGAAGGCTGTCGAGGTCTGCTATTCTCTCCCGCTGTCCGGTGATTACCATCTCATCACCCCTGAGGTAAGCGATCCCCTTCACGGTTGCCGGATCGCCGTTCTTCTCCCAGGTCCTGACGAGTTCCAGCATCGTCTCCTCACCCTCTCCGATAACAATGGCATCGGGCCGGACCTGGGTGAGGACCTGTCTGGTCATAAGGGTCGGATGGGGACCGCCAAGCACGACCCTGATCGCAGCGTCGGTCTCGCGGATGAGCTTCACCAGCCTGAACCAGCTTGCGCGCTGATCGCTCAGGCAGGTTATACCGATAATACGGGGGGCGCGGTCTCTGATAATTTCCCTGATGGTCTCAGGGGAATAATCTTTTGCATATGCATCGACGATGTCCGTATGATAGCCTGCCCTTTCAAGAAATGACGCGAGGTACCCGAGGCCGAGCGGCATGGTATAGGTCTTTATGGGTGTTTTCTCGAGGAAACGGCTGTTTTCCCCGTGATCAAAAGGCGGTGGATTTATCAGGAGTATTTTCATGCTTCCTGTTATTCTACCTAACGGATTTGCTCTTAAGCAAACCTGTTCCGGTTGACAAATACGTTTCCAAAAGCTACTGTAAAGAGTTCCGGCATGAGCCTCTGCATAGGACACTGCCTTATACAAAGGGTTGGGAAAAACACTCCGGATCAGGAGAGACACTACAAACATGGTCCCGTCAAGAACAATCCTCGAAAAAAGGGTCTATCCGCGGTTTCCGCAGCTTATACACCCTCTTCTCGCAAACGTCTTCAGGGAGAAGAAATACTTAAAAGAGAAGTTGGAGAACATCCTTCTCAACGACCGGGAAATGCGGAGCGGCAAAAGTCTCTTGAAAAGCTATCCGTCCTATCTCGTTGCAGACCCGACGAATATCTGCAACCTCAAATGCCCTCTCTGTCCTACCTGGCAGGAAGGTTCAGCGCGTCCAAAAGGGCGCATGGAGGCAGGAGCATTCCGGAGGCTGCTGCAGGAGGCAGGCCCCTTCCTCTTCGCCGTAAACCTCTGCAACTGGGGAGAACCCCTGCTCAATCCCGACCTTCCGGTATTCATCAGAGAGGCGAAACAATACAACACAGTCGTCGGACTCAGTACCAACCTGAATTATCTCCCGGACGGAGCTGAAAAAAACCTGGTGGATTCCGGAATTGACATCCTCGTCGTTTCCCTCGACGGGGCCAGCCAGGAAAGCTATGCTCAATACCGCAGAGGGGGGAACCTCTCCACAGTATTGCAGAACATTGAACGCTTGAACGCTTGCAGAAGCAAGAGGCGTGACCCGCTCCTCCTCATATGGCAGTTTCTTGTCAACCGGTTCAATGAACCGGAGATCGGAAAAGCCCGCAAGATGGCGGATGAACTCGGCATGCACTTCCTCCCGTCTCCAATGAGGACCTCCATGGGGAAAGAACTCCTGCTCCCCCTCCATGAACGGGTCAGGGAGATACGGGACTGGCTTCCGGAAAACCCTGCGTACAACAAATATGCATATGAGATTACCCCTGCCACAAAGACACGGCAGGACACGTGCAGGTGGCTCTGGACTTCTGCTGTAGTGAACTGGGACGGTTCAGTATCCCCGTGCTGCGGAGTATATGAAAAACAGTGGGACTTTGGGACGTGCTGCACCGGCCACGGAGGGCAGAGGCCGCGTTCTTTCCGGCAGGCGTGGAACAGTCCCCGGTACAGGATGGCGAGGATGCTGGTTGCTGCTCACCGAAAAAAAACAACCGATCCCGGTGTTCTCCTCAACCATGCGGAAGCAGAGGGGATCATCTGCTCAAAATGCATACGATTCGGCTTTCTGGAAGAATAACCGGGTGATCCTACCATAATTTCGTCATACCCCTCACCACGTGATACCACTTCCCGTCTCTCTTCTCCCAAAGGTCTTCCATAACCGTCACCCTGTCGCCTTCAGGAACCGGGAACGGCATGACCGGCCAGTCGGTCACGAGCCGTATCCTGACGGGGGTTGTGCCTTCGGGTCCGCTCTTCTCCCTACTCGCTTCGAGGATTGTGAAATCCCTGAGGCTCATGGCCCCGGACCTGCTCAGATAGACCTTCCGGTTCTTCTCCCGCCTTTCCCTATCCCCGTCAGTCGCCATGCGCTCATATTCCCATGCCTCGTCGAACCTCCCGAGCTTCCTGAGTTCATAGAATTCGCTGACTGTCTGCAAAAGATCCTGTGAAGGTCCCGTCCTGACTGCAGGGACAGAACACGATACCAGAGACCCCAGCAGGAAGACGATCAACACCAGGGAAGAAACCACTCCCATGCTGAAGGATTGAAGAGAAAGAAGACGAACAGGGACCAGGAGCCGACCACTTCCCGTTCGTCCCCCTGAATTGCTACGGCAGCCAGATAATATCAACGGAATCGTCAACCCCGTCCTGGTTCAGGCTGGTAATCGCGACCTGCCCCTTCACGAACGGATAGAGGTCTGCAAAGGATGCGGTCTCGGTAAAAGCAAAACCGAAGACAGGCGCTTCCACGGTAAAACATGCCTCGCCCGCTGTAAACAGCCCGACCGGTATTTCGTCCGGGTCATTGCCGAAAGTCTTCGCCGTGACCACTCCTGCGTTAAAGATCGTTGAAATAGCAAATGTATCATCATTATATGCTATAAGACTGACCTGCCTCGCAAAATTTGCGGCTGAGGCATGGCCGCTCTGGGGCGCCACAAGCACAAGCGTTGTCTTTGAGCCGACTGCCGGATTATTGTTGAACCTCGTGCAATACGCGTTGTTTGATGCACCCAGAGCCTTATATACCGCATTCCCAGTCTCGCAGAGTATCCACGGAGGGAAGTTCAGGGGGTCAGGATTCGAGATATTGTCCGAGAGGAGGAGTTCAGCAAAATCGAGCTCGGCCCCGTTGATATCATCGAGGATGAAAAACGCATCGGTGGCATCGCCGTCGCCGTTCAGGTCACAGGCGCCGGGCGGTGCATTCGGTGTTGCTGCGGTCATCACAAAATCAAGGGATTCCCGGATTGCCCCGTAATTGGCAAAGCCCTGCAGCATGGGTGCGTTCAGCGCAATAGCATTCTGGGGGTTTATCAGGGCAGACCGGATCCATAAGGTATCGGCTGCGACTGCAAAGGTGCCGGTGATATTCCCGGACGGAGCCCCTCCGGGCCCGCTGCATCCAACATTGGATTTTACAAAGGTCATATATCCCCGCTGTATGCCGTCCGTCCCGGCAGGCAAAAAGAATTCAACAGGCAGGCCGGTGGAGATATCGTGCAGCGCAGACGATCCTCCGAATGCGTTGTCACTGTAATCGTACAGCATGATATTGGTACCGTCGCCACGGACGACTATCCCGAAATTATCCGCTTCGTCCAGCGACATCACAAACGAGGTGAGGTTGAGACCGTCACCGTCATAGACCCCGATGTGCACCAGCGCGCAATTGTACCGGTCCGTCTGCACATTGATCAAAGTCTCCCATCCTCCCCCTGTCTGCCAGTAAGCAATACCCGCCCCCCCGGGCAGGTTATCGAGAGACGATGTCGCGGCATCAGCCGGCAGGGGACACCAGAGGAGAACCCCGGCAAAAACTACCAAAGACAGCCATCTGAGCATCATTGCTTCCTCCTTTCTTTCCGCAGCAAACATGCGGCAGAGTTCTGGAAAATCCATTTTTGCATGGTATATACTACCAGCACAGACATCCCGGGGACAAGGGGAGCGTTCCCGGAACTTTCACGAGGCATCATAATCACCCATGCGGTAGCAGTACCGTTCATAGAAATCTTCTTCACGGATCTTCCTATCCTCGATAATTCTCACGCCGAAGGGTATGCCATCGCAGGGCGTATATCCCGCTTCTGCAAGTGAGCCCGCGATTCCTTCGTTCCTGTTCGCCCAGGTAACGAGCGACCGCATCCCTTCTTCCATGGCAATACGCTCGATCGCACTCAGCAGGGTCATATGGAGATCTTTTTCAGGCAGAAGAAAATCGATAATCTGCATTTCGGCATCCGTGTTCCTGATCACTGCCAGCGCTTTTGTTTTCTGAAGCAGCATACCCTGTACCTGCACCAGCCGGTAGCTCCCGGAGGGATTGTCCCGGTATCTCCATCGCAGGTAGGCGCTGTCCTTCACAACCGACAGGTCCATCGTCCCTGCACTTTTTCCCCAGAGCCGGTCTATCATGGTATCGCTGATGTTCTCCCATCCTGTTCTCACCCGGCAACGAGTCCCCTGCAACCGGGCTGCAGCAGACAATGCCTTCCGGTAAACCTGCAGACGCCGGTAGGAGGTTGCACCCATCATCATGGTCTGAAGCCGCGCATGCCTCTCGGAAGGGAACCCGAAGGCGAAGTCCATGGGATTTTCCCTGTCAAATAGTCTGGCGATTTCGATCACCAGGGGAGTCTTTCCAAAGAGTTTTGTTCTGTACCTCCGGTGAGTCATCACATCACAGAACTGGTATGCCCACAGTGGCTCTCCCCGGAAGCTGAACCTGAATCTGATCCCTCCGTAAAATGCGACCACCCGGCCTTCGTGACGGACGACATACCCTTTCGAAGACCAGGGCGCTCCCGCATACTTCCAGAGGAACCATTCCCTCGATGCTTCTTTCCCGAAGGACAGGGAAAAAAGATCAAGGATACCGGGGATATCCCCGTCACCGTATTCTGCTATTTCCATTCCGTCTTTCAGCATAGGAAACCGCCTTGCTCCGTGCTTGATGAAATTATGACAATTCCGGGTTTTTTCTTTATACTAGTTCATGCCTGAAAAAAGCAAGCGGATATCATCGCGCCGTGCCGCGAAGAAACCCGCCGGCGGCGACAGAACAATACAGAACGCACCGGGACCAGATTTGCACACGACCTCAAAAATTCTGCCCGGCAGTCGTGTCACGTGGGCGGCATCCTTCGTCCTGCTCCTCTCTGTCCTCTGCTATTATGCCACCATCGATTACGATTATGACCTGTGGTTCCATCTGAAATACGGGGAACTGTATTTCAAGAACCTTACCTGGAATATCGATCATTCTGCTTTTTCCTGGACCCCGGCTGACCCCGGATGGAAATACGTCACCTGGATCGGCAGCACTCTCCTGTATCTCGTTTATCAGATTGCCGGCATACCCGGGCTGTATGTGCTGATGTGGCTGATATTCCTGACCGTAGCCGGGCTCTTTCTCTCCCGGGCAACAGCCGGGGACGGCACGGTCGATATCCGTCACCTCGCCGCAATCATGCTCGTTGCCGCAGCCATCGCACCGACCGCCGTAATCATCAAACCCGAACTCTTCACGATCTTATTCTTTGCTTTCGCTGTTTTTATCTACTTTTCCGCGCGGTCAGGGACGAAAGACCTCTTCCCTGTCTATCCCCTGCTTTTCCTGATATGGGTCAATACCCACGGTGGTTTCATCTTCGGTCTGTTCTTCATATCACTGATACTCTGCGGTGAACTGTTCACCTGTTTCCTGCTGAAAAAGGACTCGCTCCCCATACACTCGCTCAAGCGCCTCGCCCTCGCTGCCGGTCTTTCATACCTCGCCACCCTGATCAACCCCCATGGTCCTTATTACCATGCTGCTCTCCTGAAGGATCTCACCTCTCAGGCATACATGGGTACCGCAAAGCAGCTCTATGCCTATTCAAGCCTCTGGCAGTCCCTTGTCACCGATGTGCATGCATACAGGCCGGCAGTCAGTGCCTGGTCAATGACCGGCATGCTCGTACTTTTTCTGGGATCGGTCGTCTATGGCTACCGAAAAAAGCATACAGCGGATGTGACTCTCCTGATCACGAACCTCGCCTTTTTTATCCTTGCCATGGCCAAGGCCCGCGCCGGCATCTTCTTTCCGCTGGTTTGGCTTTTCTCAATCTCTCATCTTGTGAAGAGCCATGCCTCTGCCTTCACCGGAAAATTTTCCGCCCCGGCAGCCTTCCTCCTCATCGTCTGTCTCTCGGGAATCTTCCTGAATTATTATGTGGCATACAGCAGCAGGTCGTGGTTCGGTTCCCGCATGGATGAATTCATCCCGGTCAGAGAAGTCGCATTTATTCAGGAGAACAACCTGCCGGGGCCTGTATTGAACGATTATCTCACCGGGGGATATATGCTCTGGTCGATGTACCCTGACTATAAAGTGTTCATCGATCCGCGATACGGGCCGTATGTGAATACCGTACTGCCGGACTGGCTCAGGATAAAGGCGCGTCTTACTCCCGGCGAACTGGAGGATTTCACCTCCCGGTACCCGTTCCGGATCGCGCTGATAGGGCTGGATGAGATAGACGTCATCTCCTGGCTGCTGAAATCCCCGGAATGGAAACTTGCCTACTTCGACAGGGCCGCTGTGGTGATCGTACACAGGACGGTCTTTCAGTCGATGAACCCGGAATCCCTCAGGCTGAACCTCGGGACGGAACGGTTCAGGGATATTACCAATCCCCGGGTGCTCCTCCAGCTTTTCAATCTGTATCTCAACCTCAGGACAGAGTATGCACGGGAGATTCTGGATATTTACCGGAACAAGGTCAGCAGTCTCTACAAATTCAGGGGAGAGTCCATAGACCGCATGGAACAATCTCTCAGCGCCATGGAATTCCGCCTGAAACAGGTCAGGCCACAAAACCAGCCCGGACCTCAATAATCCGGCAGGGGAGACGGCTCCCCTGTTATTTGTGGTTGACCCGAAAAATGCAATGAGCGGCAGGCATGTGTGCAGCAAAAGCTCTTGTGCAGCTCCTTGGTGAGCGGTTTCATGACCCGGATTCCCGGCACGTTTTCATTCTTGCCGCCTGGATACCATACAGACGTAAATTCTGCGTTCAAGAGGTTTTGCTGCATAGGTGCCTGCCGTCTCTATATCCAAATGCATTTTTCGGGTTGAGAGTTATCGTGGTATTCCCCGGAACGGAAAATCTGTACTCATCGCTGACCGCCTCCCATCCCTCAGGTGACCGGTACACTACCCGGAGAAAAAATACCTCGGGACTGCCGTCCGGATAATATTGTCCAAAGTGATGGAAACCCTGTCGCGTGACCGTATGGACAAAATCATACAACCCTTCATGCCTTCCCCTCAGGATCAGATAGGACCCGTCCTTCCAGGGGCCCAGATCCCATTCCACCCGATACCCGCCCGTCCTGATCTGTCCGGCGAGAACCCCCTGCTTCAGACTGCCGTCAGGGGGGCTCTCCAGGCGGTACCCTTTCGAGAGGATGTCCTTCACCCTCTCATCCGAGAGATATTTCTGGTACCGCGGCTCAGGGATGATCATGGTCGGTATCTCTTTTCCGAAGAAGTATTTGTTCAGCACAAACAGCCCGTCATAGAACCAGGGGACTTCTTTGGCATGGATATACGGGGCGCCTGAGTGCATGAATTCCCCTGCGGCTGTCCGGGAAATCGTCCGTTCCCTGATGACCGTATTTTTTACTGCGTGATCCCTGACCAAAAACGCTCCCATCATGGCAGTCACCAGAAAATACACCGGGACCCGTATCCAGATACTCCTGTCCGGCATCCCATACACCCAGACGGAAACCATGCAGAGCATGAAGATGCTGATATGGAGCATATAGCGCGCCCAGGGATACGAGGGATCGATGAGACCGGTGACCTGGACGACAGGGAGAAGGAGTACGGGCAGGGCAAGTACCCCAAAGAGAATACGGGTCCTGCCCAGGGTGCACAGCATAAGAACGGCAACCGCCCAGAAAAGCAGGGAGAAAGAACCGAACAGATGCAGGGGGAAAAATTCTGCGAGCCTGAGCAACCCTGCGGCAGCCGTCCGGATAGTCAGTGCCTCTCCGAGAGGATACCCGCCGATTCCGCCGAGCATCTGGAAACGCCATACGATATACACCAGAAGACAAACCCACATCGGCAGGGTCCTTTTCAACCTCTCCGGGAAACCGCCCCGGGTGATCAGGAATGCAAGCGCAGGAAGGACGACATACACTTCCTTATACAGGGACGCAATGAGGTAGAGGCCTCCGGCCGGGAGAGAGACCCGCCCTTCCCTCTCAGCCTTCCCCTGGAGATACAGGGCAAAGAGTGCGAATGCGAGTCCTTCGAGGTAATGCCGGGATGAACACCAGGAGTAGACAGAGAATACGAGGGGGTTGAGGAGATACAGGACAGAGGCGCCGAAAGAGGTCAGCGCGTCGGTATAGAGCCGGAGGAAGAGGAACAGGGCAACCCCTGCCAGAAGCACGGAGAGGAGGTTGTGCAGAGTATATCCCCGGGGATCAAGACCGGAGAGGAGCCAGTCGATCTTGAAGGTGACACCCACCATCGGGGTGAAATTGCTGCCGCTCAGCCCCCGGTAGGCATCAGGGTCAAAAAACATCTGCCCCAAGGATTTCGAGGCCGCAAACCAGATCGCCTGGGTGTCATCGGCAAAGAAATAACTCCCCAGGAGCGGTGCGTAGAGCACCGACAGGGCGTAGACTGCAAGAACAGCCAGTGTTGCGGAAAGAGCGATGGTAGATTTTTTCATGCTTTTTTTTTAGACTAAGTCTACATGACAGCAGTCATCCCTATTCAGTCAGGAGAGAGGGTATCCGCAGGCAGCATCCCGGATGCCGATCTCGTTGAGACGCCCTGTCCCCTCTGCAATGCCACAGACTCGTCTATTATACATGTCTTCAGTCCTTTTCACGTAGTCTCCTGCAGCATCTGCGGCATGATCTACCTGAACCCCCGTCTCAGAGAGCAGGTCACTGAATCCCTCTACCGGGACGACACGTATTTTTCCCGCGACACGGAGACGGGATATGCGGATTATCATTTCCAGGAACAGAGTCTCAGGCTCACCTTCAGGCGTTTCCTCCGGACACTGGAGAAATGCGGTTTCACAGGCGGGAGACTCCTTGAGGTAGGATGCGGGTACGGGTATTTCCTTGACGAGGCGAAGGATTTTTTCACTTCGCTTTCAGGCATCGAGCTTTCAGCACAAGCTGCTGCTGCTGCAGAAAAGAGAACCGGTGCGGATATCTTTGCCGGAACTGCCGCTGCCATGCCTCCGCACTTCAGGGACTTTGATACCGTCGTACTTGTCAACGTGATCGAACATATCTATTCGCCGGTCCATCTCCTCTCCGCGCTTGCAGAAAGGATGAAGAAGACGGGCACGATCATCCTGGCTACCCCGGATATCGGGAGTTTCTGGCACAGGATCATGCAGGACAGATGGCCTTCTTTCAAGATACCTGAGCATATCGCATTCTATACCGGGAAGACCCTGAAATCCCTGCTCGAACGTTCGGGGTTCCGGAATACCCGGCCTGTGCCCTTCCCTCATGCCTTTCCCCTCGGACTGGTCCTCTCAAAGCTGGGATTGAAGAATCCCGGATATGCCGGCCGGATACCGGTATGGCTGCCGAAGACCATGACAGCCGTCTCCGGAGAGGCGCCGTGAAAAAGGGGAAAGTACCGGAGATATCCTGTGTAATCCCTGTCTACAATGAGGCAAAGGTTCTGGATACCCTTGTCATGCAGGTATCCGGGGCGATGGAGAAGGCGGGGAAAGAGTACGAGATAGTCTTTGTCGACGACGGTTCAGGGGACACGACATGGGAAATCCTGAAACGGATTGCAGGATCTTCAGACCGTGTCCGCGCCATCAGGTTCACCCGCAATTTCGGCAAGGAATCAGCCATACAGGCCGGCCTTCAGCAAGCCCGCGGGAAAGCGGCGGTGATTATGGATGCAGACCTCCAGCACCCGCCCCACCTGCTGCCCGGGATGATTGACCTCTGGGAGAAAAGCGGCTATGAGGTAGTCGAGGGAGTGAAGACCGAGCGGCAGAGAGAGACGTTCCTGAACAGGGCCGGGAGTATGCTGTTCTATCAGACCCTGAAAATCGTTTCAGGTTTCGACCTCAGGAAGGATACGGATTTCAAGCTGCTCGACCGGAAGGTAATCGAAGCCTATCTGTCGCTCAACGAAAAAGGCAGGTTCTTCAGGACGCTGATCCCGTATCTCGGGTTCAAAACCGCACGGATTCCGTTCACTCCTGATGAGAGGGGAAACGGCTCGCCACGGTTTTCTTTCCTGAAACGCTTTTCCCTTGCGGTTACTGCAATAACCTCTTTCTCCTCAATCCCCCTGCACGTCGTAACCCTGCTCGGACTCTTCACCTTCCTCTTCAGCCTGCTGCTCGGGGCCCATACGGTATACGTCAAGCTGAGCGGAAAGGCAGTCGAGGGCTTCACCACCGTGATCCTGGTACTCCTGTTTATCGGGAGCATCCTGATGATCGCTCTCGGGATCATCGGCGAATATATCGCACGGATATTCGAAGAGGTGAAAAACCGTCCGTCGTTTGTTATCGCAGAGATTACAGATTCAGAGCAATAAAAAAAGGGGCCGCCTGAAGCGGCCCCCCTTGTTGTGCATACTTTCTCTTACCGCCCCCTGATTGCGGTCGGTCCATCAGGCTCCTCGATCGGCGGACAGGGGATCGGTCCTCCGCCACCCATTCCGGGTTGCCAGAACCCTGTTCCCGGCGAATCCTCAAAGGTGATCTGGACGTCGTCAAGGAATACAGCGCTATCAACTACATCATCACAATGGTCGCAGATCGCGAATCTGATTTCTACCGGTTCACAGCTTGCATAGGTAAGCCGTTTCCTCACCTCGAATACCGGTGTTTCACACGAGAACAATCCGCTCTGCTCCGGGCCGTTTTCAACTTCACACATGAACGGCGGGAGCACAGGAGGCACCAAATAGGTATTCGTCGTCATATTCCGTACCGACGCCCCGGGCCCGGGGGTGATCCCGTCTGTCGAGATGTCGACCAGTTCTATCGTGCCAATAGACGTTGCCAGCTTCGCATCAAACGGATCAGTACATCCGGTATTCCACGGGCCTTCATCCGTCAGGTACCGCACCCTGAAGCTCACGTTCACTGCCTGGGGAACATTGACCGGATATGCCTCACCGCTATAGAGCCAGGTGCAGAGATTGTTATACGCGGGGTTTTCTGACAACTGCACCTGGGGACTATACTGATCATAACCACCTGCTGTTGTCATGAATGCGGTATAATACCCGCTGATCACGTCCAGATCAAAGACGCCCACATCACCTGTGCCTGACCAGCACTCAAGATCCCCGGTTTCAAAACCGCCATTACAGAAAAAACCATTCTGCGCCGCACCCTGAGACGGCAGCAGCATCATTCCGCAAGATAAAAAACAGACTGCGATAAGAAATAGTATTTTTTTCGACATCCTTCCTCCCTCCTTGGTATCTTTATTCTCCTGAATACTCTCTCAACCTGCTTTCCCCAAATCCTCGGGCATCACCTCCTCCTTTTCAAAACAATAGTCTCCCTATCAAAATTACGGAAGTTCTTTCTCCCTGATTATACCCTAAGGATAGTAAAAAAATGCGCGTGTGTCAATGGATTTCATGAAAAGAAAAACCCGCACCGTTTCCGGTGCGGGTTGTCAGTCAAAAGAGTATCGGTCCCCCTACGGGGTCGATCGCCAGCCCGGCACTACCGGCCCTGCCACAAGCCGGTCGTCCGTGGGATCAAGCGGGTCTCTGCCTGCCACGAATTCAGAGTAGTCGTCCTCACCGCCTCCGTCCGTGTCCCTCGCAAGAGGGTTAGTCTGGCAGACCGCTTCCTCAAAATTCTTCAGCTTGTCCCCGTCCGTGTCCGCGGTATCCAGGTTCAGGCTGTAGACATTTACACCATCACATCCCCAAAAAACTGGGGTAGTACATCCGGTATAGAGCAGCTTCGTCCCTGCCGGGTTGAATTTCAGAGTCCGGTTCCAATAGAATTCATTCGTGACTTCTGGTCCGTCCA
>JBMOLW010000001.1:307412-399534 GCA_049323875.1 Nitrospirota bacterium
TCAGCGTCGTCTTTGCTATGTCCCGGTACCACCATGCCACATCCACAACCTGCGAGGAAAGCACCGCAGGAGGCGTGGGAATCGCGCTCCGCCTGCTGGCTGTGCTCAGCCACTGAAGCCCGTGCTGGGGGTTTGCATGCGGACGGCTCGTCAGCCGGATAGGACCTCCGGAAGGATACGCAATCGCGTACAGGTCCTTGTAATCGTGGTCGAGTACTCCCTGGGTATAGGCGATATACATCCCGTCAGGGCTCCATTTCGGCTCATGCGCGCCGCCCACATCAGAGCTGCAGGCAACCATCCGCTTCTGGTTCCCTCCGTTGGTGTCCATCACCCAGAGCTCTGAACAGTAATCGCCATCATTAATAAGCCGCTGGAATGCGATCAGGGAACCGGCGGCATTCACGTCAGGATGCGAATCGCACTCACTCCCCCCGCTCCATGGAAGGGGGACGTCCGAAACCCCATCTGTCTTGTGAAGCTGCCAATCAGACCTGTTGTGATACACCAGCCAGTTGTTGTTGATCCAGTCTCCGTCATGACAGTCATAATATCCGGTGCAGTTGCTCATCTGCACCACGGTACCTGCCTGGGTCGCCAGGTGGATGTCCATCACCGGCAGGCCTGAACGGTCAACCTCCGGCCTCTCCTTCGCCATGCCTGCCTGCTTCCCGTTGTGCGGCTCTGCCGAGACCGAAGCATACTTGCCGTCGATCACCAAACCGCCGACCAGAAACAGACAGAAAAACAGCAGCATCAATACCTTTGTACCCCTTCCTCTCTCCATGCCTTCCTCCTTCTTTCTGGTGTGTGCAAATGAATAAAAATAGCGCAAAAAAAACATTCCCTCCTGTCTTTTTTACTTTGATAAAAAATAGCACGTTACCGAACGCTTGTCAATAAAAATGTAATGTGAGGTTATCTGCTGATTTGCGTTGGAGGGAGAGGTGCTGCTTCCCTGTGCGGACATAGAAAAACCCGCACCGTTTCCGGTGCGGGTTGTCTGTCAAAAGAGTATCGGTCCCCCCTACGGGGTTGATCTCAAACCCGGCACTACCGGCCCTGCTACAAGCCGGTCGTCCGTGGGATCAAGCGGGTCCCTCCCTGCCACGAATTCAGCGTAGTCGTCCTCACCGCCTCCGTCCGTGTCCCTCGCAAGAGGGTTAGTCTGGCAGACCGCTTCCTCAAAATTCTTCAGCTTGTCCCCGTCCGTGTCCGCGGTATCAAGGTTCAGGCTGTAAACATTCGACGTGATGCAATAATAAGAATCGGGCACAGTACATCCGTTAAAGAGCAGTTTCGTCCCTGCCGGGTTGAATTTCAGGGTACGATGGCCATATTCCTGGTCGTTTACAATAGGACCGTCAACCACTACTCCCTTATATTTCCCGTCTGCGGTCATCATCCAGATGCGCCATGTCCCGTCGCCGTCTTCAGACCAGTAGGCGATATACTTGCCGTTCGGCATGGGCGCAGGATGGTTCGAGCAGTAGCTCCGGTCGGATGAGTCTGTCAGCCGCATCGTGCTCGTCCCGTCCTGGCTCATGATATAGAGGTCACCGTAGCCGCCGATATCCGACATGTACACGATCTTCCCCGTCGAGGTCGGAACCGGCATCAGGTTGCACCAGTCATCGGTGTTGTCGGTAAGCCAGGTGTTTCCCCCTGTCAGCGTCGTCTTTGCTATGTCCCGTGTATACTCTCCCCCGTCCCGGTCTCCGTCTGCATTGAGATCAGCCCAGGTCACCTGCGAGGAAAGCACTACAGGAGGTGTCGGAATCGCGCTCCGCCTGCTCGCTGTGCTCAACCACTGAAGCCCGTGCTGCGGGTTCGCATATGGACGGCTCGTCAGCCGGATAGGCCCTCCCGAAGGATACGCGATCGCGCACAGGTCCTTATACTCATGGTCGAGTACCCCCTGGGTATAGGCGATATACATCCCGTCAGGGCTCCACTTCGGCTCATGCGCCCCGCCCACATCAGGGCTGCAGGCAACCATCCTCTTCTGGTTCCCGCCGTTGGTGTCCATCACCCAGAGCTCTGAGCAGTAATTGCCTCCGGGATACACAAGCCGCTGAAACGCGATCAGGGAACCGGCGTCGTTCACGTCAGGATGCGAATCGCACTCGCTCCCCCCGCTCCACGGGAGTGGAATAATCGAAACGCCGTCCGTCTTGTACAAATGATAGTCTTCCCGGCTGTGATACACCAGCCAGTTGTTGTTGATCCAGTCACCCTGATGACATGCTTCCCAATATTCGGTACAGTTGCTCATCTGCACCACGGTGCCTGCCTGGGTCGCCAGGTGGATGTCCATCACCGGTATGCCTGAACGGTCAACCTCCGGCCTCTCCTTCGCCATGCCTGCCTGCTTCCCGTTGTGCGGCTCTGCCGAGACCGAAGCATACTTGCCGTCGATCACCAGACCGCAGGCAAGAAACAGACAGAAAAACAACAGCATCACTACCTTTGTAGCCCTTCCTCTCTCCATGCCTTCCTCCTTTTCTCCGATGTTCAGATAAGAAAACAATGTAAAAAATCCCTACTGTCCTTTTTACTTTCATAAAAAATAGCATCTTACCGGGCACTTGTCAATAACAAATTTAGGATATCCTATAATCATAGGTATAAGTATAGGCATAGGCATAAGTATAGGTATAGATAGAGGCAGGGCACAGTTCCGGGGCGTTATGGTATCCGCATTCCGGATACCCTTGTTCAGGGCAGGAGGACTCTGGAGAAAATATTGATGAGATACCCGATGACAAAAGACCCTGCCCAGAAGAACGCCGTGAGCCAGATAGTAGTCTTCCGGCCGAGCACACCGAAGAAAAGCGCTATGGAACTCACGCAGATGCCGTTTGCGGCAATCGTGAAGGTGATCGCATGGCCCATGGGAAGCCCGAGGTCAAGCAGGGGTTTGAGCAGGAGCACGTCCTCGCCCGAACAGAGGAAGACCGGCACTCCGATGGTAGACGCGAGGAAAAGCCCGAGGAAATCCGATCCGAGATATTTGCTGACCATGATGGTCGGCATGTACGTGCCTATCACTGCTCCGAGGAGGATCCCTATTGCGATAAAACGGCCGAGGAAGAGCATCAGCCTCCAGCCGGTTATCAGTCCCGAGGAAGATGCGCCGGATGCGGACGGAGAGACACAGGAACTGCAGAGCCTGCATAGGGGAGACCCTGCATCAACCTCCTCCTTGCCGACAATCCGTTCGATCAGGATGCCCGAGACAAACGCCAGAAGGAAGACGGTGATAATACGCAGCAGGGTGTATTCCATCCCAATCACGCCATAGGAGAAGAAGATCACAAAGGGGTTCAGGACCGGGGTGACTATCAGGAAGGCAATGACCGCCCTCCTCGGTACGTCAAGCGCGAGCATGGCCCGGGTCATCGGCACAACACCGCAGGAGCAGAGGGGGAGGAGCGATCCGACAGTCGTCGTCCCGAGCATGCTTTTGGGAAGGACATTCCTCTTCGAAAAATATTTCATGACCATCCCGGAGATGAGACACCCGCCGACGAAGAAGGGGAATATCTTCAGGGTAAACAGCGATACATTCGTAATGAACTCCGTGCTGGTCTCTTCCAGTGACGGAGATATAAGCCGCAGTACGGAACAGTAGATAAAAAACAGGAGGGCGATTATCCCGAAGGACAGGGCAAGCCACCACTGGGTGCGTTCTCTGCCAAGGAACTGGAAATACCTGAAGACCGACTGCATCAGCCTGTCAAAGGGTTTTATATATTTCCTCATCGTCGGGATCACCAGGACCATGACGACGAGGACGAAGATCATCTTGTCGATCCACGGGTAGGTTATCAGGGTCGCGATGACCGGACATTTCTCCCCGGTAATCTGTTCGAGCGCCTCTGTCGCGCTCTTCCTCACCCTTTCATTGTCGTCGTCGAGGAGTTTCACAAGCGCGGCAACCGCAGTATTGTCCTTGATATTCCCGAGGGCAGAAGCTGTCATCGCCCTGATGCGCCAGTCCTCTGATTTCAGCTGTTTGACGAGCGCCGACACCGCCTTGGTGTATCTCAGTTTCCCCAGTGCGGTGATCGAAGCCTTCCGCACCTCGGGGTTTTCGTCTTTCTCGAGGAATTCGAGGATCATCGCGCCGGCCCGCTGATCGCCGATATCAGACAGGGCATGAATGGACTGCACCCTGAGGAAGGGGTCTCCCGAACGGGCAGCCTCCATAAGGCTGTCTACGGCCTTCGGACCGATGGCGCGCAAGACGGCCCGTGCATTCACCCTTACCTGCTCATCCTGGTCGGTCTGGAGGAGAATGAGTCCCTGTATCTGCTCTGCGGTCGCATGGACCTCTGTTTTCGTCCTCTGGGCGATGAGGGTTATTGCGAGCAGGGTCTCCCTGCGCAAGCCTGTATCCTTTTCCGTCAGGAGCTTCAGGAGAGGTGCGACTGCTTCATCGCCGCCTGCGAGACCGAGTGCCTTTACCGCTGCAAGACGGACCTGCCTGTCCCCTTTTGCGAGGAGCTGAAGCAGGTGCGCTGATGCCGCAGGGTCTTTCAGTTTGCCGATGGCAAGCGCTGCGGAAATCTGTACATCGCTGTTCCTGTCCGAGAGCAGGGGGAGCAATTTTGGAGCAGCCGCAGGGTCCCCGATCTCGCCGAGTGCCTCGGCAGTCATTGCCCTGATAAAGGGGTCCCTGTCTTTCAGCGTCTGGAATAATGCGGGGAGGGCCTCTTCAGTGCCTATTGCGATGAGGGTATTCAGGACATCCACTTTCAGTTCCGTGTTCAGCAGTCTCAATACCGGTTTCACCGCGCGGAAACATCGTATCTCTCCGAGGGAGAAGAGCGCAGCCCTCCTCACATTCAGATCGGGGTCATTGAGCGCAGCAATAAGGAGTTCCCCTCCCCTGGGACCGAATGCAGCAAGCCCCTGCGCAGCATGCAGGCGCACCTCCGGGTCACTGTCCTGGAGGGCCGCGCTCATGAGCTTCAGTGATTTGTCATCTCCCATGTGGCTTAATGCCGTGACTGCGCGCTGGCGTTCTTCCGGGTCTTCCGACTTCAGGAGGGCATTCAGATATGCAATCGTCTTCCCGCCCAGACTGAGGAGAGCAAAACCGGCCTCCTGTTTCACCGGTTCACTCCTGTCAGAGACTGCCTTCACGAGGGCAGGGACAGAGCGTTTATCGGGTATCTTCCCGAGGGCTTGTGCTGCTGCTGCCCTGACTTCGGGTTCCGGGTCCTTCAGGGCGGCAATCAGGGCATTAACCGTGCCCGTTGAGCCGATGACCCCGAGGACCTGCGCCCCGGACCTCCGGATATGCTTGCTTTTATCCTTCAGGAGCGGGGTGATCTTCGGCACTATCTCCTGGCCGTAATTGGCTATCGCATTGATGAGAGACGGGTCGGTCTGTTCAGCCTCTTTCAGGTACCGGATGAGCGGCTCAGCGGCTTCTTTGACCTTCAGCCCGGAGAGGGCCAGTGCCGCGTATTTTCTGACCTTCTGGTCCCGGTCATTCAGGGCATCGAGCAGCACGGGAACCTGTTCCGTGTTTTTCAGAAAGGCGATCGTCTGGATTGCGGTGATGCGGACCTGCACGTCAGGGTCCTTTGCAAGCCTTGCCGCTTCCTGCCGCACCTGCGGATGGTCAACAATACGGAGACAGGAGAGGAGCTGCCTTTTCAGCTGAGGGGTATCCGCCCTGCCCAGGGCAGCAGCGAAATCCGGGATAATATCCGGATGGCGCCTTATCCATCTCTGTGCAATATCTTCAGCCTTTTTCTGCGTCTTCGTATCTTTATCAACAAGCAGTTCGATGAGCTGCGGAAGCGCCTTCTTCTCATTCAGGGCAGACAGCCCCTTCAGGGCGTCGGACTGGTCATGCCCTCCCCGCCTGATCGCATCGAGCAGCACATCGACGCCGCTCCTGTCGCCCATTGCTGCGAGGAGTTCGGCAGAGGGAAAGCGGATATTCCATTCCCCGTTCTTCAGCCCTGTCTTCAAGGTGTCTTTCGCCTGCGGGCCGAACCTCATGAGGGCGGTCTTCGACAGGGAAGCAACGTATTTATCCTTGTCTGCAAGCGAATAGAGGAAGGCGTCGATCGAGCGCGGGTCCATCATTTCGAGGAGGATCACGGCTGCATGCTGTTTTGCATAGGCATTCCCGGTCCGCAGGGTGATTGTCAGTCCTTTCACTGCAGCAGGGTCTTTCAGGGCGATCAGTTTTGCTGCAGCCTCGTCCTGCTGTTTCCGGTCGTCGGCATTCAACATGCTGATCAAGTCTTCGACAGGGGACTGCTGCTCTGCGAGTGAATTCAGGGGGAGAGAGAAAATGAGGAGCATCACCACTACGGAAAAGCATACAAGGCTTCGCACTGTTGTCTCCTTTCAGGAACCTGGACTGACTGCTTTTCCCCCACGGGAAATGCCGGGAGGAGGATGGTGCTACCGGACAGGACGGAAAATATTCAGGGTTTCTTCATGCACGTTCGAAACCACGACCGACGGAAGCGCGCCGGGAGACAGCCTGCAGGTATCCAGATAGATGCTCTGTCCTTCAGACCTGAAGCTCTCTCCGGGAAGAAAGCCGTCCCTGCTGTTCAGCCATATCTGTATGGTGCTCTTCGTATCGTCCGGCAGCGGTGCTGCAAAGGTGACCGCGATATCCGGAAGACCGTCCCCGTTCATGTCGTCTGCGGTGATGCGGACAGGGACTTTCAGGTTCGTTTCGATCGCCCCCTTCTGCCGGAGCTTGCCGTTGTTGTTTTCGAACAGGTAGATCCTGCCGTCACGTTCACTGGATACCGCAACATCAGGCACCGTGCGGCCGGGATACCGGAGCAGCGCCACCGAAGAGAGCGCATAGCCGAGTTCGTAAGGCAATTCAGGCTCCACGGGGATGGACGCAAACTGGAAATTCCCTTTCCCGTCGTTCAGTCCGACATACAGGGAATCGAACACATAGGAAGGCGTCAGGATGTCCGGTGAACCGTCACCGTTGATGTCCCCGATGACCAGGTCCTTGAACCCGTTGTCCAGGGCCTTGACGCGCTTGGCATACCGCCATTTCTGGGAGCCGCTGCCGGCTGTGGGCTGCACCTCCTGCGTTTTATCGGGAGACGATGTCTGCCCGGAAGGAGGTACCATACTCAGGTCTTCTTTTCGCACCCTCGCACCCTCGCCCTCTTGCAAGGGTTTTCCCTCTCTGCCCGTTTCCTTTGCCGCGGCTTCAGCGGACGGAGCGCCTGTCTGGGGAGAGGAGGCGAACTGCCGGCGGTCAGGCTCTTCAAGTTCGGGCATAAGGTTTATCCGGTTCGAGTCGAACTGCAGATTGCCCCTGTTTATCAGGATGCCGAGGAACGGCCTCTGGAGCGATGATACCACAAGATCCGGCAGGGAATCATTATTCAGGTCTGCGCTCTCGATATGCCAGGAATAGAGCAGCGCGGGGATGTCAGGGTCGTGGCGGGTAAAGTTTCCCTTGCCGTCATTCAGGAAGAACGGCCCGACCTTCACTTCTGTCAGGGCGACCAGGTCCGGGTCGCCGTCTCCGTCGATATCCGCGGCAGTGAGCGAAGTGTTGTGGGGGAATGTTTCATACTGTACCGGCGGGGAAAAACCGCCATTGCGGTCGTTCAGCATCACCACGAGGGTCTGTTTTTTCAGTGCGACAGCGATATCCTGATACCCGTCTCCGTTCAGGTCTGCACAGACAGGGTCAGTCGGCCTGGGGCCGGCGTGGTAACTCTTCATGAGCACGTTAGCGTCGGCTTCCGACAGGGCTGCTTCACCCTGCAAAAGCGGAGGCGTACGGTCGGCAGAATGCGTTGCACATGCCGCAGAAAAGAGGACCGCACAGAGAAGCAACCGATGCACGAGATGTGGTATCATAAAACTTGCGTTAAGTTGATAGTATAATTTTACCAGGTGTGTTTGTCAAACTGCTTTGTTCATTGTAAAAATCCCCGGGGTGCACGAAAAGCTCCCCTGTTTTCCCGGGGCATTGCCCCGGATATCTTTTTCCGACAAAGGAGGAGTATTGATGTTCAGACCGAAGCATGTGCTGTTTTCCCTGCCGTCGCTGCTGGTGTTTCTGGTCCTGCTGTTGCCCGCTCCTGCGGGAGCAGTCGAAGACCGCATCATGGCAAAGGTAGGCGACGAGACAATCACCGAGAGCCAGGTGAAGGAGTATATGGCATCAGTTAATCTCGCCGGCGCCCCGCCGGCAAGCGAGAGAGAAGCCCTTGAAGACCTCATAAACCGGAGCATCCTCTACCAGGAGGCGAAGAAGAAGGGCATCGATACCCGGAAAGACGTGCGCGAGCAGATCGAGAAGACCAAACGCAATATCGTCGTGCAGGCGCTGATGAAGGACGAAAAAATCTTTTCCCAGCCGGTAACCGAAGAAATGGCCAGGAAGCTCTATGAAGAAAACTGGATGGACTCCCGGTACCCGAGATGGGTAAAACTGACGCTTGTCAGGATCGCGTACAAGGACAACTCCCTGATGCAGAAGGCGGAAGAGTACGCGGAAAGCCTTCGTTCGAAAATAGAGAGCGGGGAATTTGACAAAGACCCTGAAGCAGCGCTGAACAAGGTCAAGGAACAACTCCCCCCTCCCGACGGAGTGACACTCACTGCCACGCAGTACAAGAAAATTTACCTTCTGAAGGTCAGGCAGATTCCTGCGGTCATCGAACAGGAGCCTCTGAAGATGAAAGAGGGAGAGACGAGCAGGCCCATACCCGTTCCCCAGCATCCGGAGTTCGTCCTGATCAACCTTACGAAAGAGTATCCGAAAGAAGAGGTTCCTTTCGACAGGGTAAAGGGCGATCTTATGCTCTCCGGCGCACGGATGCTCCAGCAGGAGCGGTTAAAAACCTTTTCCGACAAACTCAGGGAAGACTACAAAATCGAGTATTTCACGAAATAAGTTTTGCGCGGATTATTCGCAGAGTGAGCCGGCACACTGTTCAATGAAAGAGGGGGAAAGCTGAATGCTTTCCCCCTCTTTGTTTCTCTCTGTATCAGAAGGTTATGGGGTTACGGTAAAGGTCTTCTGGTTGCTTATGCACCCAACCGGCCCTTCCACCCAGACGGGTCCGGTCGTTGCCCCCGCAGGCACTCTGGCTGTCAGCTGCCACGGGCTGGTATAGGTGACTGTCGCCTGCACGCCGTTGAAGAATACCAGGTACGGGGCTGCGAAATACCTGCCGTAGATCGTGATACTCTGATTCACCCTGCCTGAACTGGGACTCAGGAAACCGATATACGGCGGAGTCGTACACGCAGGAGGTTCAGTCACGGTAATATATCCGGTCTTCGTTTCGCTGTCCGACCCGGATGCGTTCGTCGCGGTCAGCGACACCGTGTAGGTCCCCGCAGCATTATACGTATGCGACGGGTTCTGGAGCGCAGAGGTCCCGCCGTCGCCAAAGTTCCACGACCATGAGGTCGGCCCTCCGGTCGAGGTATCCGTAAAGTTCACGGTCAAAGGAGCAGTTCCTGACGTAGGGCTCCCGGTAAAATTCGCCACCGGAGGTGGCGGCGTTGTTACCGTAATATATCCGGTCTTCGTTTCGCTGTCCGACCCGTATGCGTTCGTTGCGGTCAGCGACACGGTGTAGGTACCCGCAGCATTATACGTGTGCGACGGGTTCTGGAGCGCAGAGGTCCCGCCGTCGCCAAAGTTCCACGACCATGAGGTCGGCCCTCCGGTTGAGGTATCGGTAAAGTTCACGGTCAGCGGCGCGGTCCCTGATGTCGGGCTGCCGGTGAAGTTGGCGGTCGGGGCAACCGGCGCCGTCACCGTGATATATCCGGTCTTCGTTTCGCTGTCCGACCCGTATGCGTTCGTCGCGGTCAGCGACACCGTGTAGGTCCCCGCAGCGTTATACGTATGTGACGGGTTCTGGAGCACAGAGGTCCCGCCATCGCCGAAATTCCATGACCATGAGGTCGGCCCTCCGGTCGAGGTATCCGTAAAGTTCACGGTCAAAGGCGCGGTCCCTGATGTAGGGCTCCCGCTGAAATTCGCCACCGGAGGTGGATTCGTACCGGTAACGGTAAAGGGCTTCTGATTGCTTACACAGCCGATCGGCCCTTCTACCCATACAGGGCCGGTCGTTGCGCCCGCAGGCACCTTAGCTATCAATTGCCACGGGCTGGTATAGGAAACCGTCGCCTGAACACCATTGAAGAATACCAGATACGGGGAACTGAAGTACCTTCCATAGATGGTGACGTTCTGGTTCACCCCTCCTGAGGTTGGACTGAGAAAGCCTATATAGGGCGGGGTCGCGCATGCCGTCACCGTGATATATCCGGTCTTCGTCTCGGTATCCGATCCGTATGCGTTCGTCGCGGTCAGGGATACGGTATAGGTACCCGCAGCATTATACGTATGTGACGGGTTCTGGAGCGATGAAGTCCCGCCGTCGCCGAAGTTCCATGACCATGAGGTCGGCCCTCCGGTTGAGGTATCGGTAAAGTTCACGGTCAGCGGCGCAGTCCCTGATGTCGGGCTGCCGGTGAAGTTGGCAGTCGGTGCAGTCGGTGCAAGCACGGTAATGTACCCTGTCTTGGTCTCTCCGTCCGATCCGTATGCGTTCGTTGCGGTCAGGGAAACAGTGTAGGTACCCACAGCGTTATAGGTATGCGACGGGTTCTGGAGCGATGAACTGCCGCCGTCGCCGAAGTTCCACGACCATGAGGTCGGGTTCCCGGCAGAGGTATCGGTAAAGCTCACGGTCAGCGGCACGACCCCCGACGTAGGGCTGCCGTTAAAGTTCGCCACCGGAGGCACCTCGAGGCTGCCGACTGCTGCAAGCAGGTCTATCCTCGGCTTGGTGATACTGTTCCGGGTATCCAGGATCGAAACCCCGGTGCTCGTCATCCTGCCGATGATCTGGTCAGGGGTTTCAGAGGGATACGCGCCAGTGCCCTTTAATACCGCGACTGCGCCTGCGATATGGGGGGCAGCCATGGAAGTGCCGCACATGGCTTCGCCGGCTGCATCAATCCTGCAGCCGGGGGCCAGCAGGGTGAGGAAATACGCGCTGTTCGAGAAACAGATGACCTCATCCGCATCAGGATCGGGGTCCTGACAGGAGCCCCAATTCTGGTAATTCAATGATGCATCATAGACCGCACCTACTGAGACTCCCGCAGGCACACAGCCGGGCGATGATATCATATTGGTATAATCTTCATTACCAGAGGCGATGGAAGAGATGATCCCGGCAAGCTTTGCATTGGCGACCGGCGTCGCGAGTGTATCATAAGGGCAGGGCGCGGTATAGCCTCCGCTACCCAGGCTCATGTTGAGCGCAACGATGTTATAGGTGGTCCTGTTCGCAATGCACCAGTTGATGGCAGCAGTAAGATCATCATCCCATGCCCCACCCCCCTCAAATACATCAAGCGCGATGATGCGGGTATCCGGTGCAACACCGAGTGCAATCCCTGCCACGTTCGTCCCATGATAGGGAGTAACATCCGGCCATCCATCATTCGTTGCAAAATCCTGCGCATAGACCACCTTGCAGGACGCAGGGACTCCGGGCGAGGTGCAGCTTCCGAATGCCGCGCGCGTATAGTCAACCCCGGTATCGAGGATCGCCACTGCTGTCCCTGTCCCGACCCTTCCGGATGAGGCCACCGGAGGCTGGTTGATGAGGGGGAGGCTCTCCGCGAGGAAATGGCGGTGCGCCCTGTTCTCATATACCCTCACCACATCAGGGCTTGCCAGCATCTGGTTCAGGATGCCGAGGGACCTGAATCTGATAAACATCATCGGCAGGTGGCTGTAATCCCGGAGCACCTCGAAATCTCCCTCAGGGAGTGATTCGAGGACGCCCTGCTTTATCCGGTTATATTCCGAGGATTTGAAGGCAAGGATCTCCGGCGTGTCTTCCTGAACGCCGTATCTGCTCCTCAATGCCTCTGCCTGATCCAGCACCTCCTCTTCGGTGAAGAGCACGAGCAGCTCCTGGCTTGTCCCGTTTGCAAGGGCATCGACCACAGCCCGGGGGACATCCTCCTGTCCGCTCACAGGTTCGGCTGAAACCGTTGTCATAAAGAGAACCATGCAGCAGATGACCATGACGGGTATGGTCAGACACCGCATGCTGTATCGTTGAAAGAAATCAATCGCCCGCATAGCATACCTCCCTTTTCTGTATTCTAACCCATCATCACCCGAATTGCCACAACCCTCCTCTTACCATTCCCTCGTTACCCCTTTTATTACATGGTACCAGTTACCTTCCCTGAACACCCATTTCTCTTCCAGGGTGCGTTCCTGTATCTGTTCGAACTTTTCGAACCCCGGCACCGGCATCAGCCGGTATCTGAGTTGCATCTTTACGAGCGCTTCTTCTCCGCCCTCTTTCATGTCGATCGAAAGGACCTCTGCACCGAGGTATTCCATCGGAGACTTCGCAGCATTGGTCATATACTGTTTCTCCGTAAACTCCGTGAGGCTCAGGTGCTCATACCGGAATGCCTCCCTGAAATCATGCGCCATCCTCGCCTTGTAGAACGCCTCGACCCGCTGCTTCAGGGGATGGGTACTCCGGGTATTTTTCTGCGCAGAGGCACACGAAAAAAACAGCACGACCGAAAGGAACAGCAAAACAGTCTTTTTCAAAGCTCACTTCCTCCTTCTCTGAATATGGATCCAAAGCTATAGCACGAGCTCCCGCTCACCAGACTACTTCTCACAGGAAGGGCAGACGCTGTATCGGAGCGGATTTATCTCCCGCATGCTCTCGGGATCGGGACGGGAATGAGCGATAATGCCGCATCTGCCCTTCTTCAGGGGTTGTAACGAATGATCCGGAACTGGAACTGCGTACGGCGCTTCGTTTTTATTATATCAATTCCGGAATCTGCGTTGACAGAAAAAAACGGCGGGATATGATTTCAGGGAAAAAAAAGCCCCCGTTTCCGGGGGCTTTTTTACTCTATTGAGATTACGGTTTAGTAGGTTTCCTGTACACCGATCTCGATGACTTCTGTTACTGCACCGTCAAGCGCGTGGCCGGTTACGAGGAAGAAGATGTCTGCAACGTTGGCCAGCTGGTCCACTTTGATAAGCGGATACAGGTCAGCATAGTTTCCTGCCTCTGTGTAGGTGAAGCCGAGCATCGGAGCATCAACGAGGAACCTGCACTCACCCGATGTTGCCGGGATGATGATCTCGTTCACTGCTGAGCCGAATGCTACCCTGCCGACTTCGGGCGGTGAAACTGAGTCTGAGAGCGGGAGCTCGTTGTCATCATAACAGAATGAAGTGATGGTCCTTGAGGTAAATCCGCATGCGGGGCTGAATGCAACCGGAAGTCCGCCGCTGTTTGCCGGGAATACGGTGATGAGAACGGTTGAGGAAAGTCCCGGGGTCTCGTTGTACCTGCCGACATACCAGGTCGGGCTGCCGACTGCCTGATACAGGGTCTCGCCGACGACGTCTGCGTTGAAGTCATCAGCAATGACAGACCAGGTTGCCCAGTTGGTGAGCATGATTTCCCATGAATCGATGTTGATACCGATAAGCGGGTCATCGTGTGAAGGGAATGTGTCAAGGATGTCCAGGTCGCAGTTCCAGAGGAACGGAACGCCTGCATCTGCGATTGAATCCCAGCCGCCTGATATACCAGCAGCTGCCTCAACAAGGCCCGGAGCGTTGTAAATATTTACATAGCCCTGGAGCATGGTCGAGTTGATTGCGATTGCGCTGCCGGAAACAGGGTTGAGCAGTGCGGTCCTGCCTGCGATGACATCAAAAAATCTTGCTGTTGCAAAACCCGCGATCGGGTCGTTTCTCGGATCTCCGTCGTTGTTACCACCGTAGAAGCCTGAGTCACCAGCGGACACGACAAAGCTCATGTAGCCTACCTGGAGTCCGTCAGTGCCTGCCGGCAGTGCAACGCTAACCGGCGGGAAACAGCCGTTGTTTGCGCCGACATAGAAGCACGGTGTCTGGGGGGTAATGGTGATCAGTGTGCCGTCACCGGTGATGGAGCAGCCCCAGTTGTCCCAGTTTGAGAGCGGGATGCTGAAGTCGATCAGCTTGTTGCTGTTCGAATCATACAGGGTGAGGTGAACGCGAATCGGTGTGACGTCGACGTTCTGGAGATTGAACAGGGTCTCGTCACCCGCTGCTGATGCATGGAAATAGTTGAATCCGCCGCCCCCGGGAATGTTGTCAAACGATGACGTGGCAGCCATTGCCGAACCAAACCCTAAGAGCAAAACACTTAGCATTAATGCTAAAACCAGTTTTCTCACTTTTAAAACCTCCTTTTACTTAAGATGAACGATTTGAACTTTTTAGCCAAGGGCTAAGACCAGCGAAACTCCCGGAAAACTTGACTTACCCTGTTACCTTTCCCTATCACCTCCTTCACTTTTGTAATTTCTTAACAATCTTAAGTGCTATCAATGATAGCTGATCACTATAAATATGCCCAGTATAATCAAAGAACGTCTTTTACTTTTGCGTAAATTGTAAATAAAGGAGTCACCTTTGTCAAGTTTTTTTTTAGAACAAGCTCCTTTATTTTTCCAGTCTAAAAGTATATACACTCGCTTCTCTGGCTGTCAAGGACTTTGCATTCTTTCCGCGAATGTACTAAAGCGCTAAGCAAAAAACAGGCCCGTTTTCTTTCGCAGGGAAATCGTGAGAATACCGCCATATCCATCCGCACGAACCGGGTCATCTGTGTATTTTCCGGTTCACGCTGTGGTATTTTTTCCACATTATGATGCCCGCAGGGGAAAGACACCGGAATAACCGAGCCAGCCGGCAATCTCTCCGTTGCTGAGTGGTTCCGGCATCTGCCAGAACGCCTCGATGTATCCTGTGCCACCCGTAGTCAATGTCCTGAAGGTATTTATTGCAGTAATACATTCAAGATACCGTCCCAATTGCAATTGCGATCCGTATTTTTCAATCGCGCTCTCTTTCGTGCTGAATACGGAAGTGATATCAACAAGCAGGTTCGGCCTCAGGGGTGTTGTCACCTCGTAGAATACAAGGCTTGCGGACATGCCGGACTCGAGCATGCGCCTCTGCAATGCCAACGCAATGCCTGCGCTCGTCCTGTGGTCGGGGTTCAGTTCTACCGGAGACGGACTGTAGATTGCGTCAGGGACATACGAGACGACAATACTATAGATGCGGTCTGATGCGGGATGGGAAGAACCATGGAGCTCCCTGTCGGGAAACCTCAGGAATGCATATTCTCCTACGCCCAGCACATTCAGTGCGCTGACCGCTTCCTGTTCGCGCAGCAGCGCGTATTGCGTGATATGGGGTGCATTGCTGAATCCCCCGGGATTCTGCGCAGGGGTTTTCGATAAGGTATGCGAGGGGTCAGCCTTGTCGCCGCTCGTGAGGAAGACCACGTTCACCCGCTTCCCCGCCTTCACGAGAAGGTGTATCGTCCCTCCGCACCCAAGTGTTTCGTCGTCGGGATGCGGCGCGAGGACGAGTATCCTCTCCCCGGCAGGAGGGGAACAATGATAGGGGATGATCTCAGATTCCTGAAGCATGGGAAAACATTTCAGCCGGGAGGGAAGCTGTCCGGGCTCATGCTACCGCCGCACCTGTCTCAAGGGGTCTGTTCTTTGATGAAGTCTTTTATCGACTCGTCCTTGGTCGTCCCCTCGTACCGGTCGACATAGTCGCCCGTCACCTTCCCTGCTTCCCTCAGGTTTCTCATGACATGGGGAGTGAGCAGGATGATGAGTTCCGTCCTCTGGGAATTATCCGTGGTATTCGAGAAAAGATGTCCGAGAATCGGGATCTTGCTGAGGATCGGGATTCCGTCCGTAGACTTAGTTGCATCCTCCCGGATCAGCCCGCCGATGATGATCGTCTCTCCGTCCTGCGCAACAAGGTTCGTGGTAGTCTCCGTCTTGTTTATCGATGCAAAATCCTGATCGGCAACCTTCACATTGTCTCCCAGAGATGAAACCTCCTGGGTGATCTCGAGGGCAATCAGGCCGCTGTCATTGATCTGCGGTTTCACATTGAGGATGATTCCGATATCCTTGTACTGGATGGTGGAGGTTACCGTCGTCGTAGTCTCGATTCCCGTTGAGGTCTGCGTGGCGAGCGGTATCTGTGACCCTACCTGAATTTTCGCTTCCCTGTTGTCAGACACCAGGATGTGCGGGGCGGCGAGAATCTTGGCTTTCGAATCCTTGAGCGCTGCTGAGAGACGGGCCCTTACGATGCCGGACGGGTCTGTCCCGACAAAGGTGAATCCGTCGCTTGCGCCGGTATTATACGTCGTGCCCAGCGGCTTGCTGAAAAAGTCTCCGCCAAGGTTGATATCGCGGTTAAAGGGCTTCATGTCATGGATCTTTACATCCGACTGCAGAGACCAGGAGAAACCGAAACTGAGGTTGTCGATGAGGTCAACCCGCGCGATCAGGCCTTCGATCACGACCTGTCTCGGCATGATATCGATCTTCTTGATCGTCTCGTCGATGAACTCATAGTCTGTAGGGTTTGCAAGTATTATTAATGTATTGGTTATCTCGTCAGCAAAGATCCTCGTATCCGCGGAGACGAACGTCCCTCCACCCGTAACGGTTGCCGCAGCGCCGGACTGCGGCGCAGCAGGAGCAGGGGCAGGGGTTTTTGCCGCAGTCTGTGTTGAAGATGCCTTGGCAGCAGTTGAGGAAGAGGAAGACGAGGTTGACTGCGTTCCGGTAAAGATCGACTGGAGGAGGGAAGCAATATGGGTTGCCTTGCTGTTCTGGAGGGGATACACATAGATCTTCGGCCGGGCAACTGCAAACATATTGTCAAACGTCGCCACCCATTGTTTTATGTATCCGAGTTGTTCAGGTGAAGACGCGACAACGAGGAGCGCGTTCATGCGGTAGAAGGGGATGATCCTCACCGTGCCTCCCTTCAGGTGCAGTCCCAGTGCGTTCTCGATATCGGGCATGGATTCCTTCAGGTCGAGGTTCTTGAAGGTGAACATCTCGATCGATACCTTGTCCGGGGTCTTCCCGACCTGTGCATAGACGAGTTCCCTCGGCACATCGGTCAGGGGGATGATCCGGTATAACCCTGCCTCCTCGACAAACCCGATGCCGTTCAGCCTGAAGATGATCTCCATAACAGAGAGCACCTCGGCCTTCGGTATCGGGGTGACGGTCCTGAAATTCACCCTGCCCTTGACCTGGGGGTCGATGAGGTAGTTCACCTTGAGCACATCGGCGAATATGGTCTGCGCAACCTCGAAAATATCCGCGTCGTCGAAGAAGAAACTCACGGTCGGCGAGCCTGTCGGCTTCTGTTCCTTTGCCGGAGGAGGAGCCGGTTCTTCCGTGACCTCGACCTGGACCGGAGCAGGCTGCTCTTCTTCCTGCTGCTCAGGCGCCTCGGTCTCCTTTACGGGCACGGCCTCGCTTTCTTCGCCGGTGGGCATGCTGCTGACCGGCTTCGAACCTGAAATGCCGGATGTATCCCTCCCGGGAAGCCTTTTCCTGAGCTTGTCCTGAAGCGTGGACTCTACCTCCTGCTGCTTTTCCTCGATGAGTCTCCGCTGCTCTTCGCTGATGCCCTCTCCCTCACCCTGCCCGGTTTCCTGGGCAAAGACCGGATACGCCGTCTGCACGGCAAAGACCATGCAGATACTGAGGAAGAGCACAGATATTCTGAATCTCAAAGAAGCCTCCTTATGCGCTGCGGTAATTTGAGATAATTTAAGTAACAATAATTTATTCGCCGGGTATTGTCAAGCCGCGTTTCACCAGAGCATGCAGGGCCCGGAAATGCCTGTCCCGGGGATTTTTTACCCGGGGTGAAGCGTTCAGGATGTTTTCCTGAATACCACATAATGTCCATAGTGGTGATACCCGAGGAGCAGTTTTGCATCGACGCCGATGCAGAGTTCGTAGAAACAATCCGCGATCTCCTGGTCTACCAGTTCCGGATAGAAGGTGCAGATCCAGTTGAACTTCCCGTTCGGGTCCACGTACAGGTCCGACAGACAGAGCGTCAGTCCGGCGTGCCCGGCCTTCTCCTCCAATGCCCGAAGATCAAAATCTGCGCGGTGATCATGCGGGGACATCACTCGGTAGACCGTGTCATAGAACCCCCCGGAACGGGGGAACGAGAGATAGAGGTATCCGTCTTTTCTCAGGAGTCCGGCGACATGGTCCAGCACGCTCTCCCAGTTCAGGCAGTGTTCCAGGACATGATGCCCGGTAATGAGATCGAACTTCACGCCGGGATCAAATGCAAGGATATCGGTTTTGCCGTAGTACGCCTTTTTGAAGATGGAACCTGACGGTTCGGAAAGCTCGTCTATCGCCCAGAACGAGACGGCATCGGTATCGACATCGCCTCCGGTAAAAAGGAATCTCCCGTCTTCACCGTACATACCGCAGGTGCTACCGGTACCGAAATCGAGGAGATGGATCTCTCCCCTGCTGCGCGCGAGGAATCCGATCAGTCCGATAAAAACAGACTGGACCATCCTGCCCAGACATGCATGATCGAATTCCGTGATGAACCGCAATATGTCCCCGGTCCTTCCGGCCGGAGCGGGCGGGACAGGAAAGGGGAAACCCGTGCACACACCCTGTTCTCTGCAGTACTGCGCATAGCGTTCACCGGAGACAGGGGGCATCTTCCGCACCTGCTCCTCGAGGGAGACGAGATAGCGGAGGAGCACACAGAACGGATTATGGTAATGCTCACGCCTCCCGGCAAGCCATTTTTCCGCCTGGTCGTGATGGGCCTTTGTTTCCGGCGTCATTCCCTCACTCGCTCCCCTGCACCTTCTCGATCCATAGGCTCCCTCCCACATAGTCCAGGGGGAAGGGGATGTCACGGAAGAACTTTTCCGGGTGGAAGTATGCGAGGTAGGTATTGAAAAAGGCGATCCGGTAACTGGGATTATGCTGGAGGAACGCACGGAGGATATAGGCTTCATTCCAGGCAAGACCTTCATAGAACCAGTTCTTCGGATATTCAAAAGGATAAAAAATATCATGGAAGTGGATAGAGACTCCGGGCCGGAGACCGGGCAGTATGCGGAAAAATATATGGTTCACATCACTGTCCACTTTTGCGACATGGGTGGAGTCGATGAAGAGGATATCCGACGGGGAGAGGGCGGAGAACAGTTCCGTATCAACCTCCTGGAGCCTGCCGGGGATAATCTCGATGTTCGGGGTGTCAGTATCCCTGAGAAGCGAGCGGAGCAGTTCGGGATACGGTTCGATGAACGTGCATTCCATGCGGTTTTCCATGAACAGTTCGTTCACATCAAGCGTGAGGCATGACGAGAACCCTGACCCGATCTCGATAATCCGCTTCGGCTTCAGGAACCGGAGCATGCAGTAAAGGATCAGCGCATCGGAATGACCATAACTGGGGTTATTCCGGAAGAAACGGAGCCCCTCTTTCCTCTCCGCCCCGAAGGGAAACTCCGGGTAGAATTTCCTGAACGCGTCGAGGAGCGCAAGCTGCCCGGGCACGTGCAGATCGATTCCGGGAAGCGTTTCAGGCCACTGGTCGAAAATGTATTCTTCCCTCAGCTTAATCTCTCGAATGGAAGGGACCGGTGAATAGAAATGCCCGGGTGGAAAGGCAAACGTTCCCTTGTTTTCCCGGTCTTCTGTCATATGCCGACTCCTTTACCCTGTCGTTTCCCCATCGCTCCCCGCAAGGAGAGAGCGGTACAGGGAAACAATGCTTTCCGCCATATCATCGACCGTCCGTAACCTCCCCCTTGCCCTGCTGACGGCTCCGTTGAGGAATTCCAGTACGCCCGGGTTCTCCCTCAGGTCCTCGATAATCTCAACAAGCCTTGGCAGCGGGTTTTCAACCGGCACAAGGAACCCTGCCGAGAACTTCGAGACCCTCTCGCGCAGGGCGCCGCCGTCTGTGGCAATTACCGGGACGCCACCGGCAATAGCCTCGGAAAGGGTATAGGAAAAAGTTTCAGGCCAGTTGGAGAGGAGCAGGATCACATCAGGGCTCTCTTTCTGGATTTTCTTCACCACCTCGTCTCTCGCATACCCGCCTGCCAGGCTCAGGTTATGCCGGGAAGGGATGATCGAATGATCAAAGATATTCCCGATGATACTGAACCTGATGAAACGGGAGTCCCGGTAACAGTCAAGGAGTTCCAGGAATGTCCTGTTCCCCTTGTACGGGAGAAAGTTCCCCAGGAATGCAAGTTTCAGACAGCCGTTTGGCGCTCGTTTCGCAGTCCTTCCATAATCCGCCAGGAGTTTTTTCCCCACCCCGAATTCTATTACCGCGCACTGTTCTTCTGTCAGTCCCTGATACAGGCTGAGGAAAACGTCACGGACGTAGAAGGAAGGCATGATCACCCTGTCGATTTTTGAGAACAACTGGTTAATATATGCACGTCTGGTTTTCACATACCCTTCCGGTACGGGATAGTTGCTTCCCGCAAGGCATGCGTGACATTTCTCTTCATCCCGCTCAAACCAGCAGAAATCCGGGGCCAGCATGATGCAATTGATACACCAGAAATAGTATTCATGGAAGGAAACGATCACCTGTACCCCTGCGTTCTTTGCGATTTCTATGAATGACAGGGGCATTGTCCGGATACTCTGAAAATGGACGATATCAGCTCCGGTATCGGTCAGTACCCTCCTGAACGAATCTTCCATGCCGGGGTCACGGAGCCGGTGGTCATCGAGCTTCATGCCCCCGTACATGCTCTCTTCGACAAGGTCCCCCTGATACCGCCTGAGACAGAGCGAATTCTCCTCGGGGAAGAGCAGGGAAACAGGGATGCTCTTCTCCCTGAAATACCTGATGAGATCAAGCTGGTGGTACTCGATACCACCCGGATACCCGTCAGGCTTCTGATCGATTACATGCAATACGTGCACGATTGCTCTCCTGTAATTTTAACCGTAACCGGATATATTCATGCAGAGGGGAAAGCGAGTCTTTCAGCGCCTTTTCAACAAGCCCGGCATATTCGGGATGAAGCGTCCTGAGCGTTTCAAGGTTCTGTTCGATCATCATATTCTTTTTCCTGAGCACTTCAGGGTCCTTCACAGACTCAAAGGACACGCCGCCGATATGGTAGATGTACGTGGCGTCGTCCAGGACATGGATATACCCCTTCTTCAGGGCCTTCATGCAAAAATCCGTCTCCTCTGCGTATCCCCTGCCGAAGCGTTGCTCGTCAAAATAGCCCACCACATCGAGGACCGACCGTTTTATATAGAGACAGAAACCGACTCCCGCCGGTATCTCAGGATAGGAGCGGAGAGAGATGTGTTCGAGGAAATCACTCAGGGTATCGACCGTCATGCCTTCGGGCACCGGGTTGAACCGGAACGGTTCAGGGATGCCGTTGATCGTCACATAATTGGAGAGCGGCGTTGCAGTCGCAACCCGGGGGCTGGAATAGGCCGCCCTCTGCAATTTGGCTACCCAGTTTTTTGTTACAATGGTGTCGGAGTTCAGGAGAAGAACATCCTGTGAAGACCGTCTCATGCCGCGGTTCACTGTCCTGGTAAATCCGGCGTTGTTCTTGTTCCGGAGTATCCGTATCGTGCGCCCGTTGCGCCATTTCCTGACCTTTGCCAGGTATTCCTGCACCCGGGCATCGGTACTGCCATCGTCAATAAGCACCAGGGAATTGATGACCAGGTCCGTGTTCGCCAGAACACTTTCGATACAGGAACCAAGACACTCGAAGCCGTTGAAGACCGGCATGATTATGGTGACGGGCCTCAGGGAAAAATCGCCCAGCTCCATGGTCATGCAGGCAGGACTCTTCCTGAATCTGTTCAACCCCCATTGGTATTCGATCTGTTTTAATTCTTTCCGGCTCTTCCTCTTCGCCCTGGAGAGGAACCCCTCCACGCCCTCGTGCTTCAGTGACTTGGCGCTCTTCAGGGAAAGATCGTATATCCCCCTCCTCCAAGTGCCGGAGGGCATGACCCTGTCCTTGAGTCTCCGGTACCGCATTATCAGATTCCATCCCAGACCGGAGGACATTTCTGTAAGCTGGTTTTTCACCCTGCCGAGTTCCCCGAGTATCCTCCTCCGCTCCTCTCTCAGGTGCCTTATTTCCTCTTCAGCCCGTTCGCTTTCCTCGATAAGCCGCTTGTGTTCCAGGTGAAGCTTCAGGTTTTCCGACCTTGTGTTCATGAGCTCGTTGGTCAGTTCCACCTTCTCATTGAAATAATCCGATTCCTTCTTGATCAGTTCATCGAGGAATTTCTTCTTCTCGGTTGTGATGAAAACACAATAGGTATAAATGCCCTCCGGGGAGATATTTTCCAGATTCCTTTCCAGAACCCGCATATACGCCTCACGGCTGAAATCTCCCGACAACGCCCTCCGGGTTATCTGGGATTCGTCGCTCCACTGGATATATTTCGCGGTCACCTGCTTGATATGGTTGAACCAGTGCTTTCTGGACAGTTGTATCAGGAACATCCAGTCCTCGAAGATATCGAAGCTTTCGTCAAACCGTGCGTCCGAGAAAACTTCCCGGGGGAAGAGGAGACACATGAAGGGGATATAGTTCTGGAAAAGGAGTGCCGCCGGGGAAAACTCATGCGAGTAGAAGACGTATCTGAATGTCTCGCGGATGGTTTCCCCCTGCAATTCGGCAAAAACCATCTCCGCATCCGTATAAACAATCATCGATTTTTCTTTTTCCAGCACCCTGGTGAGGACATGCAGATGGTCGGGGTAGAGTTCGTCGTCATCATCGAGAAAACCGATATAGTCACCCGTCGCATGCTCAATCCCCACATTTGCTGCATGCGCCCTGCCGGTATTTTCCCCGAGCCTGATATAGTTCAGGGTAATATCGCTCAGGATGTCTTTCAGTTCATCCAGATCGAGGTCACAGCCTCCGTCATTCACGAGGACGACTTCGATCGGCCTGTATGTCTGACGGGCAATGCTCTTGATCGCCCTTTTGAGGAGTATGGGCCTGTCCTTGGTCCTGACGATAAGTGAAATCAGTATCTGCCCTGGGTCCATTATGCCTGAATTCTCCTTGCCGGGGAGTTTGACGCCCGTTCGACAGACCGGTAGCCCCTCCAGTAGGTGAAATAGGAATAGGCCCGTATAAACGGTATCAGGGGGATGTATCTTCTGTACCCTTTCTGCCTGAAGACAGTCAAATGGTTTATGACATCATGCATCAGCATCCTGAGCTTTGCCCCGGTTCCCGGATAAAGATGGTTATAGATATCGATCCCGTATCTGTTCTTGATAATTCTGAACGCCCTCCCATCATTATAGGTCCTCTGCATGATCTTTTTGAAGGAAAACGGATGACTGTGGGACACTGCCGCTCCAGGGCAGTACCTGAAACGGAATCTTTCCCTGAGAAGCAGATACCAGAGATAGTCTTCCCAGCCCGGCACCGTCTCGTCGAAAGGCACCTGATCCCACAACGTTTTCAGGAAGGCGCAATTGGCATTCGAGAAGGGGACCCTGTTGCCTTTCCTGAGTTCCTCAGGAAAAAGCTTGTGCAGTGATACCTCTTCAAAGGGATTCACCCCCCTGACCGGCATCTGCCTGCCGAAGGCAGCGTGGGCAGAGCCGTCGGCTACAGGCTGCACGAGTTCGGAAAGCCACCGGTTATGCCGGGGAGTACAATGCGCCGAGAGAAGACAGATAATCTCTCCGGCAGCGTGACTGATCCCCAGATTGAGGGCATATCCATAGGTAAAATCTTCCGGCGGGATGGTAATGATCCTGCAGTCGTGCCGGCGGGCTATATTGAGTGTCCCGTCCACGGAGCCGGAATCAACCAGAAGGATCTCCGAGGGAAAGGCACCCTCCTGACGGCGGATGGCTTCCAGGGTAGCTCCGAGAGCCATCCCCTCATTCTTTGTCCGGATCACGACCGATATTGCGGGCAAGGGGTCTTTCTTTCCGGTATCGGTCAACGCACTAATTCCCGATAGATATTTTCCAGCAGAAAGGCCTCTTCCTCAATCCCCGGCGGGGGGGCGATATTGCGGCGGAGCGCGGACAGGAGGGAAGGATCACGGGCGATGCGGCTCATAATCTCAGCAAGCATTTCAGGCTTGTTCACGGGGAAGACAAACCCGTTCTGCCCGTCGACAATATATTCATAGGCACTGCCGACTATGTCGGAGACGATTACGGGGACGTTGTGCGCCAGGCTTTCGGTCACAACCAGTCCGTAGCTCTCCAGCGTTGTGGAAGGGATAATATTGATGTCCATGGAGCTGAAGATTGCAGGGAGGTCATTGTGCGTATACTTCCCCATAAATTGTATCCGCGTATCTGCTGCCGTTGCTTTGATGATATCTTCGTAGAATGTCCTCTCCCAGACCCATTCCCGGTAGATATCTCCGTAGATGAGAAGCCTGATGCTGTCAGATTTCACTTTGCTGAACGATTCGATCAACAGGTCAACACCCTTGAAACGGGTGACCAGTCCGGTATATCCAAAAACAACCGTTTCCCCCTTCCCTGGTCTTGAAAGACCCTGTGGGGCGACGGTCCCGTATTCAAAACAGTGCCTGACCAGCGAAATCTCCCGCTTCCAGCCGTTTTCCTGAAAAATCCGGATGATAAACCGTGAGGGTGCAATAATTTTCGTGGCTTTCTCAAACAAGAGGGCTGCCTGCTGATACCTCCGGGTGACAGACGAGTCTATCCCGCACTCTCGCATGCATTTCCGACCCTCAGCGGGAGAATTACAGGGTGAATAATCCGTCTTGAAAAACCGCCCTCTCGGGCACAAAAGCCAGAAGTCCGTCAGCGTTAACACGACCGGGATATCCAATTCTGAAGCAAGGGTGATCACCGGGTTCAGTTTCATGGGGTGCGCAACATGGACAAGGTCAGGTTTTTCCTCCTTCAGAATGTCGGACAACGGCTGCATCATCCCGGCATCCCCGATGCGGAACCCGATATCGTGGGGGATTGTATCATGCCTCACAGCCAGGACCGGTATGTTCTCATAGGTATATTCCTTATAAGCGAAACCGCCTCTCTGTGCGTACCCTTCCTTTTTGTCATCCATGCCATAGGTCAGGACTTTGACAGCGTGTCCCGTCCTCTGCAATTGCTTGCTGATATTCAGCACATACCTTTCAACCCCCCCGTAATACAAGGGGAAGAAATCATTGACGACGTACAGGACTTTCATCTGCGGCTTGCCAGGATCGCTTCCAGATAAGTATTGTTATGCATTTCTTCTGTGCTCTCCGCAGACGCAGCGTAGTTTCCAAGAAGCGAACCGCAGGTCCACGCAAAAAGTTTATACAGCGACCGGAGCAGTTCGGCCCTGGTTTTTCCCTCCCCTGTCGGGATATTGCTCTGCATGAGATACTCAAAAAAACTGTCGAGGAACATGCAATACTGATTTATGAGGAGCTGCTCAGCCGGCCTGTTCTCAGGGTGCAGGCTCTCCTCCCGGAGGGCAATGCGGGCGAAGAATCTGTCGATACCCCTATCTCCCGGCCCTGAATATGCATACTCTCCGGCATGGATATGGGATTTGATAGAAGACAACAGTTCCACGCCGGAGGAGGCGTGGAGTTTGCCTGATGCAAACTCCCTGATGCCGTGGTTTATCTTTCTGTACAAGGCATGCAGCGCGGTCAGCATCTCCAGCATCGACCGGATACCGAGATCATGCCAGGGGATGCTTGCATAACCAAGGATCAGGGACAAGGTTTTGGTATCGATATATCCCCTTTCAAGATAGTACTCCGTCTCCCTTGTGTGGGAATGGACAACGCCTTCCGAAGCCAGGAAGAGGATTCTGTACTGCCCTTCTATGAGTCTCAATCCCAGGTCAAGGTCCTCGGCATAGGGCATGGGCATGAATTTATACTGGTCGAAGACCTCCCTGCGGAACCATGAAAAGACATTATTGATCTGCGCAGCCTTCCTCTTTTCATCAGGCGGCAGGCCCCGGAGCTCATCTCCTCCCATGGCAATGCATTGGTCTTCCTGATACGGTAATACCATGGTGTTATAAAACCACAATTGCCAGCACGAGAAAAAATCCGCGTCACTGCGCGGGACCTGTCTCACGGTTACCGCGGCGATCGTGGGATCGGTCCTCATTTTTGAAACGATGGTCTGGAAACAGGAATCGCCGACCGGGACTGCATCCTGGGAGAGAAAAACCAGGTACTCGCCGGTAGCCTTCCCGGCGCCTGCATTCCGGGTCGTCCCATGGTTAAACTCGCGGGGAGGGACCGAATACACCTTCGCTCCACAAGCTTCCGCCACAGCCGGCGTGTCATCATCAGACCCTGAATCAATAACAATTACCTCGATCTCCCGGATCCCTTTCTGGGAAAAAATTTTGCCGAGCGTACGCCGGAATTCCGGGCCGGCATTCCGGGTAGGGATGACAACAGATACCCTGGTGTCGAGCACCGGGGGAGTCTCACTGCGAATAAGAGGCACCTGGTAAACCTCTTTCCGGATATGTTTTTCGGCCCGCATTCTCCGGAGAACATTCAATGCCTTCCGGTATACGTAGGTCAGACCCGTCCCCCTGAGCAGGGAAAGGCTTCTCAGCATCAGCCGGTAAAGAACCTCTCGTTTTGTTCCTGAAGGGGCGATGAAAGATTTGATTTTTTCCCGGTAAAAAGCCAGCGCTTTCCATCCCAGACTCGCGTGGATTTCATCGATGTACCGGGCCTTCTCATGGAGTTGTCTTTTCATCTCCTCCAGTTCATCCGGCAACCGCGACCGGTCTTCCTCCGTGGCCTCCAGCCGGCCGGATACAACATCAATGCGCGACCCAATTTTTTGCAGTTCTTCACGCAGGGTCCCGATGAGCTCCGACTGCCTCCGGAGCACCTGATTCCTGTAGGTGCAATAGGCAGCGAGGGCAGGGAGCGTTCTCCTGTCTTCGTGTTTTTTCAGGAGAGAGACGAGCTCTTCTTCGGCTTCCCTGCTCTGAGGGGTATGGTGCGGGATCACTTCCAGATGACATACCGTAGATACCGGCACATGAAAAAAAGGTGAACCTGCTGACAGGCGGATCAGGAGATCCCAATCTGCATACACGGCAAGAGACTCCTGAAATCCCCAGTGAGCCCGGACAGCGCTCTGTTTCAGGAGAAAAGCCGATAAAGGGAGACACTCTTCAAACAACAGGACAGTGGGGAGCATCGCAGCAGGAGGGACAGGGGTCTTCTCCTTTGAATGGAACGTCAGGGACTCACCTTCAGCGGAATATCCTGCGAGTTCAAAATCAGCATACACTCCGTCACAATCATGGATGGCCAGAGCGGCACAGAGGATTGAGAGATGTTCTGGATATACGTTGTCAGAACCGAGAAACCCTATGTATGCACCTTTGGCATGTCCGATACCGACATTCCCGGCGTGAGCCCTCCCCGTATTCTGCTCAAGCCGGACCTCATTGAGGCTGATGTCTCCAAGAATATCCGGTATTTCGTCTCTGGTAAAATCAGCGCCCCCGTCATCGACAAGCACAACCTCGATCGGCCTGTAGGTCTGCCCTGCAATGCTTTGTAAGGTGCCTCTGAGCAGTTTCGGGTCTTGTGTTCTTACTATGATGGAAACCAAGGGATTCTGCGACATAATATCTGATTATTCTACAAGAAACAAGGTGAAAAAGCAGCTTTTGCGGTCGCACCGCTCTTGCGATATTCCTGCTCTCATGCCATAATGAAATTTTCTTGCTGCGGCAAGGAATGCCCAGAGGAGGTTTTGTGTCTCTCTACAGCCTGACCGTCTCCCAGGTGCGGGAACTCCTGGGGAAGAGGGAAATATCAGTCCGGGAAATCGTGCAATCGGTCTTCGCACGGATCGACGCGGTCGAGGATAAGGTGCAGGCGTTTATTACCCTTGCACAAGACGACGCGTTGAGGGCTGCTGATGAAGCGCAGGAGAAGATCGGAAGGGGAGACATGCAATCTCTCCCCGGCATCCCTCTTGCAATAAAAGACAACATGTGCACGAAGAATATCCGCACAACCTGCGCATCAAAAATATTGCATAATTTTGTCCCTCCTTATGAAAGCACAGCCACATCCAGACTCGCTGCGCAGGGGTATATCCTCGTCGGCAAGACGAATATGGATGAATTTGCAATGGGGTCCTCAACCGAAAACTCCGGGTTTCAGACCACCAGAAACCCGTGGGACCTCGAAAGGATCCCCGGGGGTTCGAGCGGAGGCTCTGCCGCCGCAGTCGCTGCCGGCGAGTGCATCGCAGCACTCGGTTCCGATACGGGAGGCTCGATCAGACAACCGGCCTCTTTCTGCGGCGTGGTCGGACTGAAACCCACGTACGGGAGAGTTTCACGATACGGACTCGTTGCGTTCGCCTCCTCGCTCGACCAGATAGGGACCATCACAAAAGACGTCAGGGATTCCGCAATCCTGATGAACGTCATTGCCGGGCACGACCCGCGTGATTCCACGTCAGCGCCGCTGCCGGTCCCTGACTTCACCGCGGCGCTTGGCAGGGACATCCGGGGTATGCGGATCGGCATCCCGAAGGAATATTTCATCGAGGGGATGGACAGGGAGGTGGAGCATGCGGTAAGGGAAGCGATCAGGCACCTCGAATCAGCCGGAGCAGTCCCTGTCGCCGTATCGCTTCCCCATACAGAGTACGCTGTCGCGACCTATTATCTCCTTGCCACCTCAGAGGCTTCTTCCAACCTGGCGCGCTATGACGGGGTGAAGTACGGACTGAGGGAGGAAGGCAGGGATTTGATGGACATGTATGTTGCAACGAGGGCGCGCGGATTCGGAGCCGAGGTGAAAAGACGGATCATGCTCGGCACCTACGCCCTCTCCTCGGGTTATTATGATGCATATTACCGGAAAGCACAGCAGGTAAGGACGCTCATCAAGAGAGATTTCGAAGAGGCGTTCAGGGAAGCCGACGTACTCGTGACCCCAACCGCGCCAACCCCCGCCTTCAGGATCGGGGAGAAAACATCCGACCCGCTCCAGATGTACCTGTCTGATATCTTTACGCTATCGGTGAACCTTGCCGGCGTACCCGCGGTCTCGGTTCCCTGCGGGTTTACTTCCGGGAACCTCCCGGTCGGCCTCCAGATTATCGGAAAGCATTTCGATGAGGAATCCCTGTTCAGGATCGCATATGTCTACGAACAGGGTACTGAATGGCATATGAGGAACCCGGCCTTATGAGCCACGAAGCCGTTATCGGGCTTGAAGTGCACGCGCAGATGCGCACCGGGACGAAGATATTCTGCGGCTGTTCTACCCTCTTCGGTTCCGAGCCGAACACCCAGACCTGTCCTGTCTGCATCGGCATGCCGGGCGTTCTGCCCGTGCTGAACAGAAAAGCGCTCGAATTTGCGATCAGGACAGGCCTTGCGACGAACTGCACCATATCGCCCTCCAGCAGGTTCGCGAGAAAAAACTATTTCTACCCGGACCTCCCCAAGGGTTATCAGATAAGCCAGTACGAACTGCCGATCTGCGAACACGGACACATAGAAATATTCGCCGACGGAGAGGCGAGGAGAATCGGGATCACCAGGATCCATATGGAAGAAGATGCAGGGAAAAACATCCACGAAGGCGCCGGGGACTTCAGTTTTGTGGACCTGAACAGGGCCGGTGTCCCGCTTATGGAGATCGTTTCCGAGCCTGACCTCAGGAGTCCGCAGGAGGCGGTCGCCTACATGAAAAAACTCCGTGCGATCCTCAGATACCTCGGTGTGTGCGACGGCAATATGGAACAGGGGTCACTCAGATGCGACGCAAACGTATCGGTGCGTCCGGCAGGCAGTCTTGAACTCGGGGTGAAAGTCGAGATCAAGAACATCAATTCGTTCCGTTTCGTCGAAAAAGCGCTCGAATATGAGATAAAACGTCAGAAGAAAGTCATCGGAGAAGGCGGGAAGATCATCCAGGAGACGAGACTCTGGGATTCCGGCAGGGGGATAACAGAATCGATGCGGGGCAAGGAAGAGGCACATGATTACCGGTATTTCCCGGAACCCGACCTCGTGCCCATGACAGTGGGCACAGCATGGATTGAGGAGATACGGGCATCCCTTCCGGAACTGCCTGATCCCAAACGCGAGCGCTTTGTCACCGAGTACGGACTGCCGGAACCTGATGCCGACCTGCTCACCTCAGAGAAACCTCTGGCTGACTGGTTTGAAGATGCGGTAAGACTGGGCGGACAACCCAAGACGGTTGCGAACTGGATCATGGGCGACCTGATGAAACTGCTGAATGCCGGGGACAAGACCATAGAGGAATGTCCGGTGCAGCCCCGCCAGCTTGTCGACATGCTGCACCTCATGGAGAACGGCACGATAAGCGGCAAGATCGCAAAGACCGTGTTCGAAGAAATCTACCGGACCGGCAGGGATGCAGCAGGGATCATCCGGGAAAAAGGGCTCGTGCAGATCAGCGACACCGGGGAGCTGGAGAAGGTCGTGGAGGACATAATCTCCGGAAACCCGAAGGAAGCTGAACGGTTCAGGGCAGGGGACGAAAAACTCCTCGGGTTCTTCGTGGGCCAGGTCATGAAACTGACAAAAGGCAAGGCGAATCCCGGCATGGTGAACGAGCTTCTCAGGAAAAAGCTCTCGCAGCAACCTTGATTTTATCCGAACTTTTTCATTAATGTTAATAAGATTATAACTTGTGATTGGTAATAAGCAATTCTTTCATCAATTTTCTTATTTTGAATACATCACCGTTTCCTATTGAGAGCCTATGCATAAACGAGGGAATAAGTCGTCCGTCATTGTCCGACTTGATCGGGGAATCCACTCTTTCCCATGGCGTATGGATCCCCCGGTCAAGCCCGAGGATGACAAACCCTGAGTAAATTGACAGACTCTATTTAATTGATACCGTTTCCGGAGAGATGTCCGAGAGGCCGAAGGAGCACGACTGGAAATCGTGTGTACGCTAAACCCGTACCGTGGGTTCAAATCCCACTCTCTCCGCCATCCTTTTTCTTTGATATCAAGTAGTTAGATAGCAAAAAGACTCTCACATACCGTCACCAAACCGTCACCAAATCAGATTTGTCAGTATTTTTCTATAACATCCCCTTAATATTGACACTAAATTGCCCATGGTTTAAGATTCATCTTATTACTCCAGCAAGTAAATACGTAAAAGTCGTCATTGTCCGGCTTGACCGGACAATCTAGAACCTATTAGAAAAACTGGATTCCCCGATCAAGTCGGGGAATGACAGCATTGAAAAGTTTCATGTATTTAATTGCCGAAGTAATAAATAGTCACGAAAAATAGAAATTGTTTTGGAAAAATATTTATAAACAACCATGATATATTGGAGAAACAATGAAAAGACCAGTTCAATATCACTACGGCAAATTCCCTCCATCAAATATTGATTGGTCACGGCTCATTCCTTTGCTTGGTCCTGCAAGTGCAGCTCTCGCCAGGTATGACGGGACACTTGTCGCTATTCCAAACGTTGATATTTTATTAAGTCCACTGATAACACAGGAGGCCGTTTTGTCCTCCAGAATTGAAGGAACTCAGGCGACAATGGGGGAAGTACTCGAATATGAAGCTGAGGGAGAATCGCAAGATATACCATTAGAAAGAAAAGCCGATATAAACGAGGTATTGAATTATCGAAAAGCAATGTGGCATGCAATTAAGTTACTTAAAGATTTGCCACTTTGTCAGCGCATAGTCAAAGAAGCCCATCGTGTTTTGCTTGCCGGTGTTAGAGGTCAAGGAAAATCACCCGGTGAATATCGCACAATTCCGAACTGGATTGGTCCTCCTGGATGTACAATTGAAGATGCGACGTTTGTTCCAATATCAGCGGCACAACTTCTGGATGGAATGGCCAGATGGGAGAAATATATCCATGAGGATGCGCCAGATCGATTGGTACAACTTGCTATTATCCATGCTGAATTTGAGGCTATTCATCCTTTTCTTGATGGCAATGGAAGACTTGGCAGGATGTGCGTACCGTTATTTATGTCTAAGATAGGACTTATTCAAGCGCCCATGTTCTATATTAGCGCTTTCTTTGAGAAACACCGGGAAGAATATTATGATCGGCTTCTGGCCATTTCACGTGATGATGCTTGGACAGAATGGTGCATGTTTTTCTTATATGCAGTCACGGAACAGGCGAAAAATAATCAACACAAGGTATCTGAAATATTGAAATTATACGAAAGGAAAAAAGATCAAATTGTTGAAATAACTCACTCTCAATATTCAATTCATGCTTTGGATTTTATATTTTCACGCCCAATATTTAAGTCCACGGATTTTGTAAAGATCCAGGAAATTCCCGATCCCACAGCTAAAAGAATCCTCTCAATATTACGTGACAATAGTATTTTAAAGACCTTACGTGAGTCAAAAGGTCGCCGTGCAGCGATTTATGCCTTCCCAGAATTAATAGCTATTACGGAAGGCCATAATATAATGTAATGCTTAATTAAAAAGCTGTAATTTGAGGATCATTTTTTTCAAATTATGATCCTCAAATAGCTTTATACTTAATCAGTAAGCTACAACTTTCCACCATGCAACAAAGAAAAACCCCTACCACCTGATAGGGGTTGAGTGTTCCCAATCCTGTTAGCAGAGTATTTTGCCTTTGCTGTCTTGATCAGCCTCACAGTCTCCGGTCTGGCTTCGAGCTCCTTGTCTTCTGCATCCAGAATCGGCTGCAAATCGGCTGAGATAATATGCCGTAACTCTTGAAAGCCAAGGATGAGTTATTCCCCTTTAAAGTCAGAATGAGCGATAATGTTGCGTCTGTTCGTCTTGTTCAAAGCGTTGTAAATACTCCGGGTTAGGGAAGAGAGTCCCTCTCGCTGCCGGCGTCCGCTGATGCTTTCTCAGAGACATGCAATATGCCCTCAACGGGTTTTATCACAATCAGGCAGAGACTGTGGAGCCTGGGGTGCCTGAGGATATAAGGCTTGCATATCCTCTTTAAGGTCGTATAGCAGGAGGAAGAACAACGATGGATGCAGAGCTTCAGTTTTTTGTTCATGTTCCGGACTGCGAGCGTGCCCGCCCGGTTTATCTGCGTCTTCAGGTATTCCCTGCGGCCGGCATGTCCGTGCGGCAAATCTGCTGCATGCCGGATAGACTCCGGCTCAGGATGCACCGGAATCGAACCGACCTTCTCGATACACTTGCAGATAGGATGGAACTTCCCTCTGAGCAGATATCCCCTGACATCCTGCTGGATCTTTCCGTTCCATATTTCCTGAAACGAATTCACTGAGAGATCGCCGACGGAGTTGGTTTGATAACAGCAATTCCTGATCTTCGTCCCCTCTTCGATCCATACTTTTGTCCAGGGAAGCGTACAGATAGGCTCTTTTTTCTTCAGCCGCTCCTGGATGAATTCCTCAATTTTATCTTTTGCGACGATATTATCCATCGTTACTGATAGTACTCATTCTCTCTTGTGTATTCCGTTTCAAAGGTTACGCCGTTTTTTTCCGCAATATCATAGCACTCGTCCCGGACCACCTTAAAATCTTCATACACTTCCGCATTCTCGAGAATCGACTGCTCCGAGTATCTGAAATGAAAACCGTTCCTGACATGGTCCCGGTAATCATGTCCGTCAAGGCCCCTGCGCATATGCCATGTCTTGAAATGCCTGATGCCGATCCGGATGCCGTTTTCTATAAATTGCGGCAGTTCACGGTAGTTCACCTTCATGAGGACAAAGAGGAGCATGATATTCGTTTCTTTCCGCATCTCATTGAACCTGCGCGTGAGATAATGAACATTCTCCAGGGTCCCGGCCAGCGTGTAGTCCTTATGTCCCCTGATCTTCCTGTACGTCTCTTCCGTGCCGGCATCAATACTGAACCCGATATCCCTGATGTTGTGATGGATCATTTTTTCGACATGATCTTTTGTCAGGAGCTGTCCGTTCGAAAAAAAACTGATGGGAGATTTCGGGTCAAAATTTTCCAGATAATAGAAAAACGTCCTGGAAAGGAGGATCTCCCCCAATCCGCAGAAAAAAGAATAGTGGGAATTCAGGAATAGATCTTTGTTCGTCTCCAGGGTACCGACGTCGAGGGTCTTCATCGGCCGTCCCTTGTCCTGCGTGATTGCAGTAAGAGTACACATCGGACAGGGAGGCCAAACATTGCAGCCCCTGATCATTTCGACTTCCAGGGTCATGGGGTATTTGTTGCAGACAGACGAATACTGATATTGAGTCATCCTATCTCCGGTTTTTGAGAAAAAAATATAACCTCACGGTAATTTTATTTTACCGGAAGCCCGTGAAAAAAGAAAAATTGCAAGGCGCAGGCCGGTGTTTGAAAGTAAAACCTTGGCAATGGTATACTCTTTCATCGGTTATGCAACGCATGATATAATGCATCAGTTTTACCGGGAAGAGTAAAATTCACATTTCATTCTCCGCCATTGTGTCTTTTTTCAGCCTGGGAGCGGCCCTTCGCAGCAGGGGGATGTGAACCCCGTCAGGTCCGGAAGGAAGCAGCGGTAAACGTTTTTCCTGGGTGCCGGAGGCAGCCGCTTTCAGGCTGAAAAAAGACAGGAATACCGGTCATTTGTCAACAGTCATGCAAACTCATTGACTATTGACCGGTGACCAGTGATCATAAGTATGAGCTATATAGTACTTGCAAGAAAATGGAGGCCTCAGGAGTTTGAAGAACTCGTCGGCCAGGAGTCAATCGTCCGTATCCTGAAAAACTCCCTCGAACAGAAGAGAATCGCACACGGCTATCTCTTCTCCGGTCCGCGGGGGGTCGGGAAAACCTCGACGGCGAGGATACTCGCGAAGGCCCTCAACTGCAAAGACGGACCTACCCCTGTACCCTGCGGCACCTGTTCATTCTGCACTGGGATTACCGATGGCTCTTCCGTGGACGTCATGGAAATAGACGGGGCATCGAACAACAGTGTGAACGATATCCGCGATCTCAGGGAACGGGTGAAATACGTCCCTTCCGGCGGACGGTATAAAATCTATATCATCGATGAGACCCACATGCTCACCGATGCAGCGTTTAATGCCCTCCTGAAAACGCTTGAAGAGCCTCCTCCCCATGTCGTATTTGTGCTCGCGACGACCGCGCCGAGGAAAATCCCCCTGACGGTTCTTTCACGCTGCCAGCACCTGCCTTTCAAAAGGATCACCGTCCCGAAGATCAGGGAGAGGCTGAACAGGATCGCTGAGACAGAAGGCATAAAAATTTCCGGGGCTGCACTCGAACTGATTGCGCGGGCTGCCGACGGCAGTATGCGCGATGCCCTTACAATCCTCGACCAGATATCCTCGTTCTCGTCGGACATCAGCGAAGCGGATATCCGGGACCTGCTGGGTATCACGGAGACCGGCCTTCTCGTGAGGACCGCGGAAGCCCTCCTGCAGGGGAACAGGCCCGATATCCTCGGGGTCACCGGCGAACTTGCGGAAAAGGGGACTGATACCAGGGCATTTATGAAGGAACTCATCCAGTTCTTCAGGGACCTGCTGATCACGAGTGTCGTAAAAAACCCGGGAGAGATTCTCGAACTGGGGGATGAGGAAATGCACACCCTGAAAAGAATCATGGGTACCACCTCTGAAGACCGCCTCACCCTGGTGCTCGCCGAGTTGCTCAGGGCTGAGCTGGAAATACGAAGCGCCCATGCCCCCCGCATCGCCTTTGAGATGTCGCTCCTCAGGATCAGTTTCCTGAACGAAATAACACCGGTAAAAACAATTCTGGAACGTCTGGATTCTCTCATGGAAACCCTTCCGGAGAGAGCGGAACCGGGAAGGCCCCCCGGTCAGTCCGGGACTGAATCACCACGGAATGACGTCCGGGAAGATGATGCTGATGAGCATGCAGTGATCAGCGAGGAAAATCCGGACCACGAAGAGACGCTTGCCCGTACGGATCCCCTGAGCACAGATGCCCCGGAGGAGACCCTGCCGGAGAGCATGCATCTCACTGAAGCACTCTGGGAACAGGCACTGAAAAAGATGGCCCCGCCCCTCGCCTCAAAGATCAGCAAGGCAGACTACAGGCTCAGCAACGGCGTGCTTGCGCTTACCCTGAACGGCGGGGATTCAGTCTTTAGCGACTCGATAAAAAAACAGAAGAAGCATATCGAAGAAGTATTCTCCGGGGAACTCGGCGGCAGGATTACCGTCGAGGTGGTGACGGGAAAAAAGGAAACCGTGCGGAAAAAAAACCTGAAGAATGAGATCATGGCGGACCCGGAAATCAAATCAGTGCTCGATCTGTTCGACGGCAGGGTTGTCGAGGTGATACCCGGGACAGACGAGGGTGAGAAATAAGAGAGACGGAGGAACCTATGTCGAAAAAAATGCTTGGTGACCTTATGCGTCAGGCACAGAAAATCCAGGCTGAGATGGCAAGGATGCAGGAAGAGGCGAAGACAAAGACCGTTGAAGCGACTGCAGGCGGCGGAATGGTGACGGCGGTCGCAAGCGGAGCCGGCGAGATCATTTCACTCAGGATCGAGAAGGACGTTGTGAATCCTGAAGACGTGGAAATGCTCCAGGACCTTGTTATCGCGGCAGTGAATGAGGCCCTCCGCAGGGCGCAGGATATGGTGCAGGGCGAGATGTCGAAACTGACCGGCGGGCTGCAGATGCCTGGCCTCGGGAATCTGGGCAAGATGTTTTAGTGGTCTTTCACTATTCCCTTATTCAATTATTCAATTTAAAAGGAGTCATTGCCCGACTTGATCGGGCAATCCAGAAAAAGCAATTGGATTCCCCGGTCAAGCCGGAGAATGACAACAAAAAAGAACATAGAACATATGGAAGCGTTTGTTTCACCGGTTACTGAAGAAGAAATCAAGAAGGAGAAACTCAGGGCGCAGACCCTCAGAAAATCACCCTGGTGGAAGAGGAAGTGTTCGGCGGGGGTCTGTTATTTCTGCAGGAAAAAATTCCCTCCGAAGGAATTGACCATGGACCATATCGTCCCCCTGGTACGGGGCGGGAAATCCCAAAAAGGGAATATCGTCCCCGCATGCAAGGAATGCAACACAAAGAAGAAATACCTCCTCCCCCTTGAATGGGAAGAGTACCTCAAGACCCTGCAGGACGAATCCTGGAGCTGAAAAATGCCCCCCCGTTCAATTCCCGATACCGTAATGCATACGATCAGAAAATTCTCGATGCTCCAGGGCAGGGAGAGGGTACTCATGGGTCTCTCAGGGGGAGCTGATTCCGTATGCCTCCTCTCAGTTCTCTGTCGTCTGAAAGAGAGGCTATCACTGGAAATTCACGCCCTCTATGTCGATCATGGCATGAGGCCGGACGAAACCCCTTCTGAAATAGCCTTCTGCAAAAAAATCTGTGATACCCTCTCGGTTCCTTTCATGAAGAGGGGTATTGATGTGCGAGCCTTTGCAAAGGAGCATGGGCTGAATATCCAGGAAGCGGCACGGGAGCTCCGTTACAGGCAACTCGATGAAGCGGCTTTCGAGATAAAGGCAGACAGGGTCGCAACAGCACATACGGCCGACGACCAGGTAGAGACTGTCCTCATGCGGTTTCTCCGGGGTTCCGGCTCCGCAGGACTTGCAGGCATCCCGCCGGTAAGGAAACATATCATCAGGCCCCTGATCGAAATTCCGCGGGCTGATATCGAGCGATATCTTGAGGAAAACCTTCTGGAGTATGTCACAGATTCTTCAAACCTGAAAACTGACTACCTGAGAAACAGGATCAGGACATCCGTGGTGCCCCTCCTCAGGGAACTGAACCCGGACCTTGGAGAAACCCTCGCAAGGACCGCGGAAATTTTCAGGGAAGAGGAAAAATATTTCGGGCTCTTGGTAACCAAGGCTCTCATGAAAATGATATGCAGGAAAACGGACTTCTCGATCGAACTCTTTCTCGCTCCTTTCGAGAGTATGGATACGGTTATCGTACGCAGGGTGCTCCGGAGGGCGCTCGACGAGACAAAAAGTCTCAGGGGGATAAGTTTTGTCCATATCGAAGAGATCATCGAGCTGATTAAAAAGAGGAATCCCGGAGACAGGCTCTATCTGCCGAAAGGGATACGGGCAATCAGGGGCTATGCTACGCTGCTCCTGACATCGGAAAGCCCCCAGCGGATCGGGAATTACGAATTCACCGTCCCCGGGGAGATCGTCCTGAAAGAAGCCAGGGCTGTCATCAGGGCATCGCTTGGTGATGAGGGAAAGCCTGAAGGTGACGGCAAGATGCAGATAGTCCTCGACGCGGACAAAACCGGAGCAACACTGACCGTCCGGGCGAGGAGCAAGGGAGATTTTTTTTATCCCCTCGGATTCGGCAGGAGAAAGAAACTGCAGGATTTTTTCGTCGATGCAAAGGTGCCGAGAGATGAGCGGGACATCGTCCCTGTCGTGGCCTCGGGGGAGGAGATTGTCTGGATAGCAGGGTTCAGGGGTGATGATCGTTTCCGGGTGACCGATGCGACGAAACGGTTCCTCAAGCTGGAGATGAGGAAAGCACTGTAAATATTTTTCCGGCCACAGCAGACCGGGATACTCTAAATACATTGACAATACTCTATAATAAAAAGCTGGCAAGTCTATTCATTCGGCAACTCAGTATCTTAAAGTCGTCATTCCCCGGCCTGACCGGGGAATCTATAAAGGGACTGGATGCCCCGATGAAGTCGGAGCATGAGAGTATGTATTTATATACTTGCCAAAAGTAAGAATAACTCAAAAAGTGAACATACCATTTGAGAGAATACCGGCAAAGGGGAGAAAGAGCTTTCCCCGAGCCACCTTGGTAAGACATCCGGTTATTCATTCCCGCCTGCTGTTACCGGCAAAACAGCAATCGTGGATAAATACCTTAATTGCGATTTGGAAAGGTTTTTCTCCCATTTGCCGGTATTTGCAGAAAAAGGGGGCAGAATATTCTCTATGGTGAGAGTAAGGTTTGCACCGAGTCCGACCGGCCATCTCCATATCGGCGGGGCCCGGACAGCGCTCTTCAACTGGCTTTTTGCACGGCATAACCAGGGGTCTTTCATCCTGAGGATCGAAGATACCGACAGGACCCGTTCGACCGGGGAGTATATCGATTCGATCATGGAAGGCATGCAGTGGCTGAGGTTCGACTGGGATGAGGGACCATACAGGCAGACGGACCGGTTCGAACTCTACAGGAGCTATGCGGAAACCCTGGTAAAGGAAGGCAAGGCATACTATTGCTCCTGTCCACCCGAAGAACTCGAGGAAAGAAGGAAAGAAGCCCTTGCCCAGGGCAGGTCGCCGAAATATGACGGCAGGTGCAGGGGGAGGCAAGACCCTGTTGCCGGGAGGAGCGCTGCAATACGGTTTCTGATGCCCACTGACGGAGAGGTGGTGGTGGAAGACCTGATCAAAGGCAGAACGGTCTTCGAAAACAGCCAGCTCGATGACCTGATTATCCTCCGCTCCGACGGGACACCGACGTATAATTTTACTGTTGTGGTTGACGATGTCGATATGAGGATCACCCACATAATCAGGGGTGACGACCACCTGAACAATACCCCGAAGCAGATCCATATATACCGCGCACTTGAATATGAAGTGCCTTTCTTTGCCCACCTTCCGATGATCCTCGGACCAGATAAAACAAGGCTCAGCAAACGGCATGGGGCGACATCAGTCCTGGCGTACAGAGATATGGGGTATCTGCCTGAAGCCCTTGTTAATTATCTCGTCCGTCTCGGCTGGTCATACGGGGACCAGGAGATCTTCTCGCTGGATGAATTGATCCGGTATTTTTCTTTTGACCATGTCGGGAAGTCCGCCGCGGTGTTCAACCCTGAGAAACTCTTATGGCTGAACAGTCACTACCTCATGGAGAAGACGCCTGGAGAACTGGTCGAGCTTGTCATGCCGTTTCTGGTATCCCAAAAGATCATTGCAGAGGGAGAACTTCCCGACAGGCAGTGGCTCGGCAAGGCAGTGCTTTCACTGAGGGAACGAGCGAAAACCCTTGTTGAACTCGCGAATGGATTGCAGTTTTACCTTGCAGAAGATATAGAATACCTTGAAAAGGCAAAAGCAAAATTTTTGAATGCCGGCACCCTGCCTCACCTGGAGGGAATCAGGGAGGCGCTCGAAACACTTGAAATTTTTACCGCATCTGAGATAGAAAAGATATTCGTATCATATGCCGGGCGTCAAAGCCTGAAGCTCGGAATGATTGCCCAGCCTGTGCGGGTTGCAATGACAGGCAAAACCGAAAGCCCGGGGATATACGAGGTCCTCGAAATCCTGGGCAAACCGAAAACCCTGCAACGGCTGGAAAAGGCGATTAAGACCATACGGGAAGGATCATGAACAACTCCGGGAGCATGCACGAGAACGAGAGGAATCCGGCAAATCCGGATCACCCGAAACCTTCCCATTTCATCGCGGAAATTATCGAAGCGGATATCAAGGCAAAGAAATACGACAGCCGGGTGCATACCCGCTTCCCTCCGGAGCCGAACGGCTACCTCCATATCGGGCATGCCAAGTCCATATGCCTGAACTTCGGCATCGCCCAGGACTTCGGAGGTCTCTGCAACATGCGGTTCGATGATACCAATCCCACCAAGGAAGAGGTCGAGTATGTCGAGTCGATACTGGAAGACGTGCGGTGGCTTGGGTTTGACTGGGGCGACCGGCTCTTTTATGCCTCGGATTATTTCGAGCAACTCTATCAGTTCGCAGTGCAGCTCATCCGTGCGGGGAGAGCCTATGTATGTGACCTCAGCCCGCAGGAGGTAAGAGAATACCGTGGCACACTGACAGAGCCGGGAAGGGAGAGCCCTTACCGGAACCGCAGTGTCGAGGAAAACCTGGAGCTCTTCGCGCGCATGAGAGCAGGGGAATTCCCTGACGGGTCACGGACGTTGCGCGCAAAGATCGATATGGCGTCAGGCAATATCAATATGCGGGACCCGGTACTCTACCGGATACTCTTCGCTTCGCATCACCGAACCGGTGATGCATGGTGTATCTATCCGATGTATGATTATGCACACTGCCTGTCGGATTCCCTCGAAGGCATCACCCACTCGATCTGCACCCTGGAGTTCGAAGACCACAGACCGCTCTATGACTGGATCCTCGACGTGCTGGATGCATATCATCCCCGGCAGATCGAATTCGCACGTCTGAACCTCACGTACACAATCCTGAGCAAGAGGAAACTTATAGAACTCGTCGAGGGGCACTATGTAAGCGGGTGGGACGACCCCCGCATGCCAACTATCTCGGGCTTGCGGCGGAGAGGATATACTCCCGGGTCGATACGGAATTTCTGCGACCGGATAGGGGTGGCCAAGCGCGACAGTACTGTTGACGTGGCGCTGCTCGAATACTGTCTCCGGGAAGATCTCAATAAGACTGCGCCCAGGGTAATGGGGGTTCTGCAGCCCCTGCGGGTTGTCATCCTCAACTATCCTGAGGATATCGTTGAAGAACTGGATGCAGTCAACAACCCTGAAGACCCCGGCATGGGGACACGGAAGGTGCCGTTCTCGAGAGTCCTCTATATCGAAAGGGACGACTTCCGTGAAGACCCGCCAAAGCAGTTCTACCGTCTTGCACCGGGGCGTGAGGTGCGCCTGCGCTATGCTTACTTCATAACATGCGCCGGGGTCGTGAAGGATGAAGATACCGGAGAAGTCATCGAAGTCCAGTGCACCTATGACCCCGCGACCAGGGGCGGTGATGCACCGGACGGCCGGAAGGTAAAAGCAACGCTGCACTGGGTTTCCGCTCCCCATGCTATCGGGATCGAAGTGAGGCTCTACGACTATCTCTTTACCAGACCAGACCCTGCAGATGCCGGAGAGGGCGTTGACTGGAAATCCGGCATGAATCCCGATTCCCTGAAAATACTGAAATCCTGTCGGGCAGAACCAGGCCTTGCAGGTTCTGCAGTGGGGAGCCGTTTCCAGTTCGAGCGTCAGGGGTACTTCTCCGTTGACCCTGACTCCACCCCTGATATGCTGGTCTTCAACCGTACGGTCACCCTGCGTGATACATGGGCAAAATTAGAAAAGTCACGAAAGGAGAAGCGATGAGCTACATTAGTGTAATCGGTGCTGGAAGCTGGGGGACAACTCTTGCCTGTCTCCTTTCTGACAAGGGGTTTGACGTTACCCTCTGGGTCTTCGAAAAAGACCTTGCGCACGAGATGGAGCAGACACGGATCAATACCATCTACCTTCCGGGGGTTACCATACCCGATTCCCTCAGGATTTCGCATGATATCAAACAAACAGTGCAGAAAGCGCGGTATGTTCTGAATGCAGTCCCCTCACAATTCACCAGGACGGTATTCAGTGAAGCAGCGCCTCATCTCATGGATGAAGCAATCATTGTCAGCGTCTCGAAAGGGATCGAACGGGGGAGTCTCCTCACCGTCTCTTCCATCCTCCGGGAAATCTCCCGGCATCCTGTCGCGGTTCTGTCAGGCCCGAGCTTTGCAAAAGAAGTCATACAAAAACTCCCGACAGCGGTCACCCTTGCGATAGAAGACAGGAATGCAGGGTTTCTGCTCCAGGAGCTTTTCAATACCAATACCCTCCGGGTTTATACCCACGACGATATCCTCGGCGCAGAACTCGGGGGCGCGCTGAAAAATGTCATGGCCATCGCTTCGGGCATTTGTGAAAGCCTTGGCCTCGGCAACAATGCACGGGCTTCCCTTATCACGCGGGGTCTCATAGAAATGACCCGTCTCGGTGTAGCAATGGGGGCCAAGGAAAAGACTTTTTCCGGATTGAGCGGTGTCGGCGACCTCGTGCTCACCTGCACGAGCCCGCTTTCGAGGAACTATACCGTAGGGATGAAGCTCGGACAGGGGATGAAGCTGAGAGAGATCCTCGAACAGACCAAAAGTGTTGCAGAGGGGATTGCGACCGCTGAATCGGCATATGAACTATCACGGAAATATGCGATCGAGATGCCGATCATTGAACAGGTCTACAGGATACTCTATGAAGAGAAGCACCCGGCACAGGCGGTCAAAGACCTGATGGAACGTTCGCTGAAATCAGAATTCTATGGATAGCGTCAAGGTACAGAAACTCCTTGAGTCGGTTCGATCGGGCAGAGTAAGTGTCGAGAAGGCGATCGGGCGATTGAAACACCTCCCTTTCGAAGACCTCTCCTTTGCAAAGGTCGACCACCACAGACAGATGCGGCAGGGGATTCCCGAAGTGATCTTCGCGCAGGGGAAAAAAGCGCAGGATGTTGTGCGCATCGCCCGGTCGATGTACCGGAACAGCAAGAGGGTGCTTATCACAAAGGCTTCGAAAGATATTCACACGAAACTGAAAATACAAAGTGCTGTTTTCCATCCGTTGTCAAGAACCATCGCCGTGCAGGGGGCAAAAGAACAGCACGGACATATCCTCATCCTTTCCGCCGGGACATCCGATATCCCGGTTGCCGAAGAGGCATCCGTAACCGCCTCTTTCCTCGGCAGCAGGACCGAGACTGTTTACGACGTGGGCGTGGCAGGCATGCACCGGCTTATGGATGTCACGGACTCATTCCAGTCCGCACGGGTCATTGTTGTCGTTGCAGGCATGGAGGGGGCGCTCCCCTCTGTAGTCGGGGGAATCACCGACAGACCGGTCATTGCCGTGCCGACATCAGTCGGATACGGCACAAGCTTCGGCGGACTTACTGCACTCTTTGCGATGCTGAATTCCTGTGTTCCGGGGATCGCGGTCATGAACATCGACAACGGTTTTGGAGCAGGCTGCCTTGCCCACAAGATCAATACGATCTGCCCTGTTTGATGCCGCCGGTTTCAGGTACCGCCGGTTTCATTGACTTTATGGATAATCTTCTCTATACTGAAATTAACCCTGGGGGAGGTTCTCAAGCCTGAGAGGTCCGGTGTTTCACCGGACGACCCCAAGAACCTGATGCGGGTAATGCCGTCGGAGGGAATGGGAAATATGCCGTATCCCTTCAGGGATGCGGTTTTTTATTGACAGGGCTTTCACGCCTGACAAGGAAGCAGGAGAAACAGACGATGCAAGACCATCCAGTCCTTTCGAAGCCGCCGGCAGGCAGTGGGCAAGGGGATACATTCAGGCCGGATGACTTCAGGCTCTATCTCATCACGGACAGAAAATTATTTTCCTCTGCCTGTGCACTGTATTTCACCATCGAAGATGCTCTCTCAGCCGGCGTGAAAGCGCTCCAGTTCAGGGAAAAGGATTTAGCGATACGGGAATTACTCGACGCAGCATCCTGGATGCGGGAGCTGACCCATGAATACGGAGCGAAATTGCTTATCAATGACCGGGTTGATGTTGCAGTCGCAGCGGGTGCTGACGGCGTGCATCTGGGGCAGCAGGGTATGCCTCCTGATGCGGTCAGGAAGATCGCAGGGGACAAATTCATTATCGGTGTTTCAGCCCATACTCTCCGCGAGGCCCTTGCTGCAGAGAAAAGCGGTGCTGATTTCATCACCCTCGGCCCTGTGTATGAGACTCCTGCAAAACTGCAATACGGGAATCCGATCGGCCTGGAGATAGTGAAGGAAGTGACGTCCCGTATATCGATACCGGTGCTTGCCATCGGGGGAATACAGCAAAGAGGGGTCCGTGAAGTGAGAGAGGCGGGAGCTGACGGCATTGCCGTAATATCCGCAATCCTCACTGCGGAGGATACTCGGAAAACAACAGGAGAATTTTTGAGGTTACTGCAATGACAAGGATCGAAACTGCAAGAAAAGGGCTTCTTACCGAAGAGATAAAAAAAGTCGCTGAGGCTGAAGGGGTATCACCGGAAACACTCGCATCAGACATAGCGTCAGGCGTTTCCGTGATACCGGTCAACAGCAGGCGTCCTATACAGCCCATCGGTATCGGCAGAGGACTCAGGACAAAGGTCAATGCGAATATCGGGACGTCAAAAGACAAAATTTCCTTTGACGGAGAGATAGAGAAGCTCGACCTGCTGGTGAAATACGGGGCAGACGCGGTCATGGACCTGTCGACAGGCGGACCTGTCAGGGATATGAGGAGACTGATGCTCAGGAAATCCCCCATCGCAGTCGGAACCGTGCCGATCTACGAAGCAGCGATCCTGGCGGCAGAAAAATACGGTTCGATCGCAAAAATGACCCCCGACGATATCTTCCGGGTCATTGAGGACCAGGCGGAAGAAGGCGTTGATTTCGTCACCCTGCACTGCGGCGTAACAAGAAGGGCTGTCGAACGCCTTCAGGAAGAAGGAAGAGTGCTCGACGTAGTCAGCCGCGGCGGTGCGTTCCTCCTTGAATGGATGATCTTTAACGGGAGGGAAAACCCTCTCTATGAGCAGTACGACAGGCTGCTCGAACTCTCAAAAAAATACGACCTGACAATCAGCCTCGGCGACGGGCTCCGTCCGGGCTGCCTCGAAGATGCCACTGACCGGAGTCAGATCGAAGAACTTCTTACGATCGGGGAACTGCGGGACAGGGCTCTGGAATACGGCGTACAGACGATTATCGAAGGGCCGGGGCATGTTCCCCTGAATCAGGTAGAACTCAATATCAGGCTCCAGAAAGAAATCTGCAAGGGAGCGCCGTTCTACGTGCTCGGCCCCCTGGTTACCGATATCGCGATGGGGTATGACCACATCGCAGCAGCCATCGGCGGTGCGATTGCAGGTGCGGCAGGCGCTGACTTTCTCTGCTATGTCACCCCGGCCGAACATATCAGGCTGCCGAACCTTGATGACGTAAGAGAAGGGCTTATCGCATCGAAAATTGCAGCCCATGCAGCGGATATTGCGAAGGGGGTCCCCGGCGCTCTTGAACGGGACAGGGAGATGGCAAAGTGCAGGAAGAACCTCGACTGGAACGGACAGATAGCGCTGAGCCTTGACCCTGACCGGGTGAAGAAGTGGCGGGCTGAAATCCCCCCGGCACATCAGGACGTTTGCAGCATGTGCGGGGAGTTCTGCGCGATACGGACCGTAGAGCGGGCGTTGAAAAAAAGAAAATAAGAGTATGTGCTCAAGCAGACAGGGAATTATATTTTCGCTCATTCTCGTCCCTCAATACAATCGGGACTCCGAGGCTTTTGCCTCTTTATTATTACAAAGTTGCTGTGTGACTATCGGCAAAAAAATCCGCTTAAATACAATTCCCTGCCTGCTTTATGCATTGTCATTCGTGTTTGTCAGGGGAAGGGAAACAGGCTCTTCATGAAAACAGCGCTTACCATAGCCGGCTCTGATCCAACGGGTGGCGCCGGGATTCAGGCTGATTTGAAAGTATTCAGGGCTTTCGGAGTGCACGGCATTTCTGTTACGGCAGCAATCACCGCACAGAATACGCACGGGGTTTCCGCCATTTTCCCCGTTGCAAAAAATGCGATCAAAGCACAATGTGATACGCTCCTGTCTGACATCAGCCCGGATGCGGTCAAGATCGGGATGCTGTACAGCACTGATGCAGTCGGGATTGTCTCGGATGTGATAAAGCGATATTCCCTTGGGAATGTTGTCATCGATCCGGTAACGGTCTCTTCATCCGGCGCCAGCCTCGTTGATGAGGGGACTTTGGATGCGATAAAGGAGCTCCTCTTTCCCCTTGCCCGGATCGTAACCCCGAACATCTATGAAGCCACCGTGCTTACAGGGATTCCGGTTGAAGAGAAGAAAGGCCTCGAAGCCTCGGCTTCAGCCCTGAAAAAAACAGGGCCTCACGTTGTGATCATTACCGGCGGTCATCTGGAAGGGGTTGCGCTTGACCTCTATTATGATGGAGGATTCAAGCGTATCGAGAGTGAAAAGCTGCCCGGTGAATTCCACGGCACAGGGTGTGTATTTTCGTCCGCACTCGCCGCCCTCCTCGCGCTCGGCCATGAGCCTCTGGACGCAGCGAGAAGAGCCAAGGAGTTCGTGAAAAGCGCCATACAAAAGGCCTGTCATCCCGGCAGGGGGATGGGGATTCTTCACCTCTAATCTCCCTTATTCATAAACTTTTTGCCCTCCTTGCTCAACCACTTGCAAATAATCCCTGCATCTTTTTATCAGGCCATCCGGAAACGCAACCGGGGATGGATGTGCTATAATGGTGATTGGAACTATGATCCGATTTCGCAGGCAGCTTGCTCTCAGCACAGATTACGATTCAATCGTTTTTGGCCCCCTTATTAACCTTTCCGTGTTCAGGGAAGGAGTTTCCCATGAAGATACTTCTGGTATATCCGGAATATCCTGACACCTTCTGGAGTTTTTCCTACGCCCTCAGGTTCGTATCGAAGAAAGCGGCAAATCCTCCGCTCGGACTTCTGACTGTTGCGTCGATGCTCCCGCGGGAATGGGAAAAGAAACTTATCGATATGAATGTCCAAAAGCTGGAGGACAACGACCTCCTCTGGGCCGACTATGTTTTTCTCAGCGCAATGTCGATCCAGAAGGAATCGGTTGACGGCGTCCTGAAAAGATGCAGGGCGGCAGGCGTAAAGGTTATTGCCGGAGGACCGCTTTTTACCCAGGACCGCGAAGAGTTCAGCGATGTGGACTATCTGGTGCTTAATGAGGCGGAGATTACTCTTCCGCTCTTTCTTGATGACTTGCGGCAGGGAAGGCCTGATCATATCTATACCTCTGATCAATGGGCTGATGTGAGAACCACTCCTGTTCCGCTCTGGGAACTTATCCAGTTGAAACACTATGCCTCCATGAATATCCAGTATTCGAGGGGATGCCCTTTTGACTGTGAATTCTGCAATATAACCTCTCTCTACGGACGAATCCCGAGGACAAAGGACAGTGATCAGGTTATCAGGGAACTGGAGAAACTCTACAGCCTTGGCTGGAGGGGAGGGGTGTTCTTTGTTGATGATAACTTCATCGGGAACAAGGTGAAGTTAAAGAGTGAATTATTGCCCCCTCTTATTCAGTGGATGGAAAAAAGGAAGTATCCGTTTTCACTTTTTACCGAGGCATCCATTAACCTTGCGGACGACGATGATCTGCTGGAATTGATGGTACAGGCGCAGTTTGACGCTGTTTTTATCGGGATCGAATCGCCGAACGAAGAAAGTCTGGATGAGTGCACAAAAATCCCAAACAGGAACCGTGACCTGATAGCAAGCATCAGAAAAATACAGGGTTTTGGATTGGAGGTGCAGGCCGGCTTTATCGTAGGATTCGATAAAGATCCCGCCTCGATATTTGAAAGGATGATAGGGTTTATCCAGGAAAGCAGGATCGCCACGGCGATGGTAGGGCTGCTGAACGCACCCCGCGGGACGAAGCTCTACCAACGGTTGCTTCGGGAAAACAGACTGGTGAAGTCTGTGACCGGAGACAACACTGACTTTTCCATGAACTTTATTCCCAAGATGAGCTATGAAGCGCTCATCAGCGGTTACCGGAAGATTATCGAAACCATCTATTCTCCAAAATATTACTATGCCCGGGTCAAACAGTTTCTGAGAGATTACAAGCCACCCCAGAAAAAGGTTTTCCATGCCCGCTGGAGCCATATAAAGGCAGGGATGAAGTCCGTGTTTATCCTGGGGATACTGGGCAGAGAGCGTTTCCAGTACTGGAAGCTCTTCCTGTGGTCCCTTTTCAGGAGGCCAAGACTCTTCCCCCTTGCGATAACTTTTTCGATTTATGGTTATCATTTCCGGAAAGTATTCGAACAGCACTTCCGGATGATAGAGAGAAAAGGCGCCACATAGAAACGATTGGCGCTTCTTATCTTCAGCCCGAATGCTTCAGAAATGCACAACGAGAAGAGCGGACCCCGTATTTTCGTTCATAAGGTTTTTTCTTATTGACTGACCCGGACGCCTTTCTGCCTCAGATATTCCTTCACTTCCTGAATACGGAAGGTGCGGTAATGGAACACCGAAGCAGCCAGGAGGATATCCGCGCCTCCCTGAGTAACTGCCTCATAGAAATGCTCCAGTTTCCCCGCGCCTCCTGAAGCCACTACTGGCAGGTCAACCGCGTCAGCGATCGCCCTTGTAAATTCCAGGTCGTATCCCGCCTGGGTGCCGTCCCCGTCCATGCTGGTCGGAAGGATAACCCCGGCCCCCAGGTCCTGGCATTGCTTCGCCCAGGCAACCGCATCCCTGCCGACAGGTTTCGTGCCGCCGGAAACAACCAGTTCAAACCCGGAGGGCATCCCCGGGTTCCTTCTTGCATCGACTGCAACGGTTATCCTTTCCGGACCGTATGCCCTTGCTGCTTCCCTGACGATCTCAGGACGTTTGACAGCAGCGCTGTTCATTGAAACTTTGTCCGCTCCCGCGCCGAAGACCAGGTCAATGTCTTCAAGCGATGCAATGCCGCCTCCCACGGTCAGGGGAATATTGATAACCGATGAGACGTTCTTTACCCATTCCAGTCTCGTCTTCCGGTTTTCAACGGTTGCGGCGATATCCAGCATTGCCAGTTCATCCGCCCCTTCCTGTTCATAGAACGCTGCGTTCTCCACCGGATCGCCGGCATCCCGCAGGTTGACAAAATTTATCCCCTTCACGACTCTCCCGTCCTTCATGTCAAGACACGGCATGATTTTGATTACAGTATCCATAGACATCTCCCTGATAGCGAATGATTTGCGGATATGCTCAATTATATCAATTTACGGCAGAGTTTGCAGAGGGAAGAAACCCGTCATATCCCCTTCCTGGGATCTCTGAGCAGACGGACCTTCCTCAAGCCATGCTGCCCTTACCAGGGTTCCGGAATTGTCTCTCACCCGATACAGGCACTTCTTCCTGTATAATAAGATGCTATGATCGCGATTGTTGATTACGGAATGGGCAACCTCCGGAGTGTGGCGAAAGGCTTCCAGAAGGTCGGCATTGACGCGCAGGTTGTTTCTGATGCCAGGTCAGTTGAGAATGCCGGCGCAGTGGTGCTTCCGGGTGTCGGTGCATTCAGGGACTGCATGAGAAACCTCGAAGCACTCTCCCTGACCAAACCGATTCTCAAATCGATTACCAGCGGCAAACCTTTTCTGGGCATATGCCTGGGCCTTCAGGTTCTGTTCACCGAGTCGGAAGAATTCGGTACCTATAAGGGACTGGATATCCTGCCCGGGAAGGTCATAAGGTTCCGGATAGACCTCAAGGTGCCTCACATGGGATGGAATACGGTGCGCCTCGTGAAAAAGCCGCCGGTTTTTGAGGATATTCAGGACAATGCATATTTCTATTTCGTGCACTCATATTTCGTCGCACCAGCGGACCCTGCGGTTACAGCAGGGATAACAGAATATGGCATCAGCTTCACCTCGATGATCTGGCACGAGAACATCATTGCGACCCAGTTCCATCCTGAAAAAAGTCAGGAAACCGGTCTCCGGATACTGAAAAAATTCGGGGACTGGGTAAAAAAGGCCTGATCCGGGCGCTGTTCAGTCACTCCAGGGGACAACCCTGTCTTTCCCCTCCATTTTTGCCCGGTACAATGCCTTATCAGCGTTTCTGAGCAGTGCTTTCCTGTCTTCTCCGTCATGGGGAAAAGTAGCGATCCCGATGCTCACGGTCAGGTGCTCCCTCGGATAGGTGTCCCAGGTATGGGGGATACCTTCCCTGAACCAGAGCCGGATCCTTTCGGCAACCATGAACGCTTCTTCTTTGGTAGTCTGCGGCATAAGCGCTACGAATTCTTCACCACCGAAGCGGGCAAACACATCAATGACCCTCAGGCATTCCTTTGCACCGTAGGCAACAGACTTGAGGATCTCGTCTCCGGCGAGATGCCCTTCCGTATCATTGAACAGCTTGAAATCGTCGATATCGATCATGGCAAGAGAAAAAGCAAGCCCATGGCGTCTGGACCGCTGGAGTTCTTCAAAGAACCTGTCCTCGAAATAACGCCGGTTAAAGAGTCCTGTGAGCGCGTCCGTTATGGACAATTCTCTGAGGCGGCCCACAAGAGAGTAGTAATTCGACCGCTCGAGCGCTATGGTTGCATAAGATGCAAAAGAACGGAGCAGGTTCAGATCGTCCTTCGAAAAAACCTCCCCGGTTATTTTATCGGAGATGTTCAGTATACCAATCGTCTGATCACCGATCCTGAGCGGGATACTGATAAAAGAACCTGTTTTGTATTTCGGCCTCTTTTTTGCAGAGATATGCTCATCGCTCTCAATGTCCTCTACGATAAGAGGCATCCCTTCCCTGAAAACCTTCCCCGCAATGCCCTCCCCTTCCCTGATCCTGATTTCTCCAAGAAGCCTTCTGTTTATGCCCCGGGCAGCCTTGACGGTGAGACATGATTCATCGCCGTCTATCAGCATGAGGGAACCCTTCTCCGCTGCGGCGAGACGGACAGAGGTGTCGAGGATGGCCTCGTAGAGTACGTCGGGTTCCTTCACCGGGGTTATCCTCTCTGCAGCAGTGTTCAGGATGTCGATTTCCTGCATGTACCGGGAGAAGGTGCCCTGCAGGTCTCTTATTCTGAAAACAAACCCGACTATGCTGCATATCTCAGAGACGAGGTCCGCATGCTCCCGGCCAATGGATGAATTGCAGATACAGAGAAGCCCTGCCACAGTCCTGTCCGAAAGGATCGGAAAAAGGTGGAGTGAGGTTATCTCTTCCCTGATCCCCATCCGTAACAGTTCCATGGCAGACTCACACAAGACGGGGCTCTGCTTCTCGATCACCTCGGATATGACCCCGGCAACCGGTAATCTCAGGGACTGGAGGTAATCGCGGAACCGCCCGCCGCTTCTTTTCGGACAGAAACAATCGTGTTCCTTCACCAGAAGCGATATGCTTTCAACAGGGAAAAGGAAAAGCATGACGTCGATTACCAGATCATACACCTCGTCGCTCTGGTTCTCCAGCCTGAGGTCGGATATGAGGCTAATGAAGACCTTCATCAGTCTGTACCGTTTTTCCGTCAGGCTCTTCTGGAAATTCCCCTGCAGTACCAGACTGAACAGGGAACGGATAAAACGGATCGTCTCCCTGAGGTCTGCGGCGTCTTTCCGGATAACCACGGGATACCAGGACTTCAGGTCTCCGGGGTTCAGACCGAATGCATGTCCGTGTTTCCGGTAAAAATTCTCGAAATCCCCGTGAGAAAGGTATACACCGCCGCTTGCAATAACATATACGGTATTATCGAATGATACCGGGATGAAGCAATGGTATTCACCCGCTGGTCCCCTGATCATGGATACATCGTTTCTCTGAACAACCAGTCCGATGTGCTTCCGGAAAAAATCCCGGTAATATTCACTGCCCCCCGGCGAAGACTGAACTGCCCCGAGAAATTTGTTTTCTCTGACTGGCGCGAGGAGGACAGTCCCGTCCTGTTTGTGGATGGAAAGAGGCAGTCCGGTCAGTCTCGACAGGTGGCTCTGGAGGAGGGATATACTCTCACTGTTCAGGGGTTCCATTTACCCTAACGCTCCCCGGCAAACGTCTCGAACAGTTCCCGCATGGTTTTTTTCAACACAGGATGCACAAGGGCAGGAGCGATCTCATCCAGTGGCTGGAGCACAAAATACCGTTCGTGCAGGCAGGGATGCGGGATGGTAAGTTCCCTGCTTTTCATTACTACTTCATTGTAGAGGAGGATATCGACGTCTATGGTACGGGGACCCCACCGAAAGGTCTCAGTCCTGCCCATCCTGGTCTCGATGCCTTTGATAATTGCGAGCAACTCACGCGGTGCACAGTCTGTTTGACCCTCAACTGCCATGTTCAGGAACAACGGCTGATCTTTATTGCCCCAGGGTTGAGTCTCGCGCAGGGAAGACCGCTTGCTGACAGAAATGCCGTGTTGCCGGAGAAGCTCTACGGCGAGTTCACAATTATACTTCCTGTCGCCAAGATTAGAGCCGATGCCGATATACACGGTGTGCAACTGCTCCCCCGATACTCGTTAAAAATTCCCCCTCAGGGTCTGGAGATGACCTTGCTCACTCTATCTCACCGCGGCTGGTTCTGTCAATATCAGAGGGTTTCCCCTATCCTCTGCACTGCTTCGCGTATCCTCCGGACAGGCGCTGTGAGGGCAAACCGCACATACCCCTCACCGGCAGAACCGAATCCGTTTCCGGGTGTAGTCAGCACTCCTGCCCTGTTCAGCATATGGGCAACGAACCCCATTGAATCGAACCGTGAGGGGACTCTTGCCCATATATAGAACGTGGCGTCCGGTTTTCTGAAGTTCAGACCAAGCCTCGTCAATCCTTCACAGAGAACATCCCGTCTTTCGCGGTATGTCTTTCTGATCCCGGCAAGTATCCGGTCGCTGGTGCCCAGGGCCGTTATCGCAGCCTCCTGAATCGCCTGGAAAACCCCGGAATCAATGTTCGTTTTTATCTTCCCGAGTCCCGCAAGAACGTCCCTGTTGCCGACCGCATATCCGATCCTCCACCCGGTCATGTTATACGTCTTCGAAAGGGAATGGAACTCAATGCCGACATCCGCTGCGCCGGGGATCTCCATAAAACTCAAGGGTCTTTTCTCATAAAAGATTTCGGTATACGAGGCATCGTGACATACAATGAGAGAATACTGCCTTGCCAGGCGTATCACCTCTCTGAAGAATCCCGCATCAGCTCCTGCGGCAGTCGGATTGTTGGGATAATTGATAAAGATAAGTTTCGCTTTTCTGAGTACCGCTGACGGTATTTTTTTCAGATCAGGAAGAAAACTGTTCTCTTCCAGAAGCGGCATATAATAGCTTTCCCCTCCTGCAAAGAGTGTCCCGACAGCATAGACGGGATAGCCCGGAGAGGGAACCAGGACAATATCTCCCGGATTCACAAATGCCAGCGGGATATGCCCTATTCCTTCCTTTGATCCGATCAGGGAAAGCACTTCCTTCTCCGGCGAGAGCTTAACCCCGAACCTCTTCTGATACCACCGCCCGACTGCTTCCCGGTAGGGAAGCATCCCTTCATAGGACGGGTACCGGTGGTGCTCAGGATTCTCGACAGCCCTTTTCATCGCCTGCACAATATGCTGCGGGGTAGGGATGTCAGGGTCACCGATGCTGAGGTCAATGAGGTCGGTCCCTTTCGCCCTCGCTTTCTGCTTCATCCTGTCTATCTCTGCAAAAAGATAGGGGGGGAGATGCCTGATACGGGAAGCCGGTTCGACAGAGATCTTTTTCCTCAAGCAGAACCTCCTGTTTTTTGGTGATATATTATATACTATATTCAAAAGCCAGTAGCAAAATTTAAGAGAATTTGCTCCACTGCATGCAATCCGGGCACAGGGAGAGGGAGATGGGCAAAAACTACTGGGAGATGTACTTCGGCTCCATCAGGGAAGAGGATTGGGCCGGAGCAAGAGAAGCACTGGAACATCTTGCCAACCGTGAAAGAAACAACCCGCAGGTGCATCTTAAACTCGGGGACATCTATCAGCGAATGGGACGAGGCGCCAATGCGACCGCTTCCTATCACCGGTCCGCATGGCTGCTCAAGCAGACCGGATTCCTCCAGAAGGCTCTCGCCCTGTATAAGATAATTCTCCGGCTCGACCCGGAAAACGATGAAGCCCTGAAATTATCCAAGGAATTGATGATAGAACTGGAAGCAGCAAAAACTGCCAGATCAGCTGCTCCCGGCCTTGGAGCTCAGATCATCAGGGAGTCATCCGAAGAGAGAGACGAAGTGGAAACAGGAATGCCTCTCGGGCTTGAGGACGAAGAGCTATCCGGTGCTGATGAAGAGCAGCCCCCACCAGGAGTCCCCCACCCCATCGAACTCCCGCACGACCTCGAACGCGAAACTGAGGAGACCCCCTCGGCGCCAATCGGAGATTTCATAGAGAGAACCGCCTGCCCGGAAAAAACACCTGAAGCTGCGCAATCCCCCAAAATTCAGGAAACGCTCAAAGCATCTCCTGACAGAGAGCCGGCGGCAGGGGAAATATTCGCAGAGGGGAAGGCCGCGGCCTTTGCTCTGCCTGCTCTCTTTTCATCATTGCCCGGAGACGAAGCACAGCGTCTTATCGGAGATATCACTCCCCAGCGGTTTCCTGCCGGGCAGACGATCATCGAAGAAGGTGATTCAGGGGACTCGATTTATCTCATTCAATCAGGTCAGGCAAGCGTTGTTTCTCATATTCTCGGCAAAGAAATCGAGCTCGCCGTCCTCTCCCCTGGTGATGTATTCGGTGAAGTCGCCTTCCTGACAGGGAGGCCGAGAACAGCATCGGTTATTGCCCTGTACGATGTCGAAGCAAGAGAGATCAACAAGTTTCTCCTCCAGGAAATTATAGAGGCATATCCTGAAACAGTCAGTAAGATACACGATTTCTATCAATGCAGGGTGCAGGACACCATGCAGAAGGTAAAAACGAGGATACGGCACTAGGGCGCTCCCGCGAACGCCCCGGTGCCTGCAAGAACCTTAGTTTTTATCAGCCGGACTCGTTTTCAGCTCAGCTTTCTTCTCTCCTGTCCTGATTGCTATGCTCTTAGCAACAACCTTGCCGTCGGCTTCAGTGTACTTGACAGTAACCTTGTCGCCGACCTTAAGGTCTGCAGGGAGTTTCTTTTCCTTGCCCATCGTTATCCTGGTCTTCTCGTTTATCGTAACCAGGGTATCCTGAGCTCCTGTTTTCATCTTTTTCGTGACCGTAAGGGTCATGGTCTTTGTATCGACCTCCTTGACTTCACCGGTAACCTGTCTCACTTTTGCCTGAGTTTTCTGCACTTCAGACGCAAATGATACTGCCGTCAGAGTGAAAATCAGAAGCACTGCAGCAAGAATTGCTCTTGTCTTCCCCATCTGAATCACCTCCTTTCATAACATGGTAGATACGAACAGGTCCCTGATGAGACTTCATCCCCCTCTCATCAGCCCCGGATAGTATACAGGAAATATAAAGCATTTGCTAACTTTATCTTTGTTCCCTGATAATGAGGCCCTTCACCACAACTTCTCAGCAGATAATCAGCGCAGCACGCTCCTCCCCGGCATGTCCGGTATACCGCCCGGAAGGATTCCTGCCAAAGCTCTGTTCTTTCTGGTACAATCTCTACTATGTTTTTGCAGCAAGTTGTCAACGGCCTGACACTCGGCAGTGTCTATGCGCTCATTGCGCTCGGCTATTCCATGGTATACGGCATCCTTGAACTGATTAATTTTGCCCACGGCGAGATCTACATGCTCGGCGCCTATTTCGGCATCATATTCTTCGCACTCTTCACCGCAATCGGGCTGACAGCGTTCAGCCTCCCCCTGGCGCTCGCGCTCACCCTGCTTCTCTCAGTCGTATTCTGTGCATCCTATGGATTTACGATCGAAAAAATAGCATACAAGCCCCTCAGGAACGCATCGAGACTCAGCCCGCTGATCAGCGCAATCGGGGTATCCATATTCCTCCAGAACTTTGTAATGCTCACCCAGGGAGCAACAGACAAGGTATTCCCTCCTCTGTTCGGAACCGCGGGCTTGCAGTTCCTCTCAGTCCAGATGACCTACCTTCAACTCTCCATCATAGGAGTCTCGGTAATCCTCATGATCAGCCTGAGATTTTTTGTGAGAAAGACCCGCACAGGCAAGGCAATGCGTGCAGTTGCCCAGGACAAGGTCATGGCCTCGCTCGTGGGAATCAATATCGATACGGTTATTTCCGTGACTTTTGTAATCGGCTCGGCCCTGGCTGCAATCGCCGGACTTATGGTCGCGATGTACTACGGGCTGGTAAATTATTTTATCGGGTATGTTGCGGGGATAAAGGCGTTCACTGCCGCGGTTCTGGGAGGCATCGGCAGCATACGGGGCGCCATGCTCGGCGGCATCCTTCTCGGACTCGTCGAAAGCCTGGGAGGGAGCTATATCTCATCAGAGTACAAAGACGCATATGCGTTTATTCTGCTTATTCTCGTGCTCCTCGTGAAACCCGGGGGACTGTTCGGGAAAGCAGAGCTGGAAAAAGTATAACCGTGGCAGCCACCGCTTCTGAAAAGGCGCCATTACAGCTATCAAAGGGGATGCTGGTAAAATCCCTTGTCGCCGCACTCTGGTTGTCATTTCTCTTTCTCCCTCTCGCAGGCTTTTCCTCTGCCGTGATATTCTTCTTCTGTGCCGCTCTCATGCTCATCCTCTCCCGGTTTCTTCTCAAATACCGCTCACTCCTTACCGGGATTATGCCTGCTGCCCGGCTTACCGGAACTGTTTTCCGGGAACGAAGGCGGATGTTCATGCTCTGCTCTTTTCTCTTTGCAGCTGCAGTACCTCTTTTTGTCGGAGACTATTACCTTGATGTCGCCATACTCGCAGGCATTTATATTATTCTCGCACTCGGACTGAACGTCGTCATAGGGTTCGCAGGTCTCCTGAATCTGGGGTTTGCCGCATTTTATGCGATTGGCGCTTATGCATATGCACTCCTCCATACGAAGGTGGGGTTCGGATTCTGGACCGCCATGCCTGGCTCGCTTGTCCTGACGACCATTGCGGGATTTCTTCTCGCAGTGCCTGCCCTGAGGCTTCGCGGAGATTATCTCGCAATAGTAACGCTGGGGTTTGGTGAGATCACCCGCCTGATCCTGAACAACTGGGACAGTCTGACACACGGGCCGAACGGCATTTCCGGGATTGCAAGGCCCGGGATCCTTGACTTCCCGCTCAACACCCTCTCTTCCTTTTATTATCTTGTCCTCTGTTGCGTCATCTTCACCCTATTCATCATACAACGCGTTCATGCCTCCAGGATCGGCAGGGCGTGGATCGCAATACGGGAGGACGAAATTGCCTCGTCTGCCATGGGGATACCGGCTACCGCGTATAAATTGTATGCATTTGCCTTCGGTGCCTTCTGGGCGTCCCTTGCAGGATCTCTCTTTACCGCAAAGATGCAGTTCGTGTCTCCTGAAAGCTTCACGTTTATGGAATCAGTCCTGATCGTCTGCATGGTCATTCTCGGCGGACTCGGCAGTATTGCAGGGGTAGTTATCGGCGCTCTGGTCCTGGTAATCCTGCCCGAAATGCTCCGGGAAGTGCAGCTCTACCGGATGCTCGCCCTCGGAGCCGGTCTCGTGCTTCTCATGATATTCAGACCTCAGGGTCTGTTCGGAGGAAAAGGTGTATCTCTTAGAGGTTAGGGAGTTATCCAAACATTTCGGAGGCATAAAGGCTATTGAAGAGGTCTCGTTCCGGGTGAGGGAAGGGATCATCATGAGCATTATCGGTCCAAACGGCGCAGGGAAAACGACCATTTTCAACTGTCTCACCGGCCTTGCGATTCCTACGAAAGGAACTGTGCATTTCTCCGGCACGGATATAACCAGGCTAGAACCCTACAGAATTGTGAAACGGGGCATAGCAAGGACTTTCCAGAATATCAGGCTCTTCCGGGAGATGACCGCCCTGGAAAATGTCATGGTGTCCCAGCACAGCAGGACAAAGTCCGGGATTGTCGGTTCCATACTCCGGTCCGGAAGTTTCAGGAATGAGGAAAGGACGATACGGGAAAAGGCTTACGAATACCTCGGATTCGTTGGTCTTTCAGACTACGCTGACACACTCTCATGCAATCTGCCGTATGGCGGGCAGAGAAGACTGGAGATAGCGAGGGCGCTCGCAGCAGACCCCCTCCTGATTCTGCTTGATGAACCAACCGCCGGCATGAACCACCAGGAGACTGTCGCCATTATGCACCTCATCAGGGACCTCAGAAACCTCGGAAAGACCGTGATGCTGATAGAGCATGATATGAAAGTAGTGATGGGTATCTCCAACTGGGTCGCTGTGCTTAACCACGGCGTGAAGATTGCGGAAGGTTCCCCTGACGAGGTCAGAAAGGATCCGCAGGTGATAGAGGCATATCTGGGGAAGGACTATTGAAAAGTGAGGGAAAAGTTGAGAGTTAAAAGTCAATAAACACAGCGTCATGACAATTGTCGGATGGTTGTCATTCCCGCTTGTCGGGAATCTTTTTTCGAGAAGGATGCCGGACAAGCCGGCATGACAGTCACGGAGTACTGCATTTGGCATAATTTATGTCGCTCTGTATAATCACAAATGACTGAGAAAACTTCATGCTTGAACTGAGAGACCTCCACACGTTTTACGGGCCGGTTGAAGCCCTGAGGGGGATCACCCTGGAGATATCCCGGGGGGAAATCGTCTCCCTCATCGGCAACAACGGCGCAGGGAAATCCACAACTCTCATGACCATATCCGGTATCCTGAAACCAGCATCCGGGGATATTCTGTTCGAGGGTAAAAGCATTACAGAGGAGGCGCCCCATAAAATCGTAAGGATGGGTATCAGCCAGGTTCCCGAAGGGCGGAGGATATTCCCGAAACTCACGGTGCAGGAAAACCTTGAAATGGGTGCATTCTCCGGGAGAGCCGACCCTTCCCCGGCATTCGAGATGGTCTTCAGTCTCTTTCCGGTGCTTCACGAGAGGAAGGACCAGCCCGGGGGTACTCTGAGCGGCGGGGAACAGCAAATGCTTGCCATAGCCCGCGCGCTCATGTCACGTCCGAAGCTCCTCCTTCTTGACGAACCGTCTCTGGGACTCGCCCCGATCATGGTGAGCAAGATTTTTAAAACCATAGGAGAAATAAACCGGGAAGGAGTTACCGTTCTCCTTGTGGAACAGAATGCCCGTGCCGCCCTGAAATTATCGGACAGGGGATATGTGCTCGAAAATGGTCAGATCACGCTCAAGGGGAAAGGGGATGAACTCCTCCATAACGATGATGTAAAAAAAGCCTACCTCGGGGAGCAGTTGTAGAGATGTGCTATAATTTTTATCATGGAAAATGCCAGGGCACACCTGTTCATTGAGGGCAGGGTGCAGGGGGTTTTTTACCGTTCCTTTACCAGAGACTTTGCCCAGCGACTGGGATTGAACGGATGGGTAAAGAATCTCAGGGACGGCAGGGTCGAAGCCCTCTTCGAAGGGGCAAAAGATATCATCGAAAAGGCGGTTGCAGCCTGTTATGCAGGGCCACCTGCTTCCCGGGTGTCGCATATAGACATCCATTGGGAAGAATACATCGGCGACCAGGAAGGATTCTCGATAACCTATTGATTCTCACGGACTCCTGATTGTCCTCCCCTTGCAAGGTCTCTCCTTTTTCTGCTATTTTCAAAGATGCTCTGTGAGCTCAGAATCAGGAATCTTGCAATCATCGATGACCTCACAGTCAGGTTCGGGAAAGGGTTGAATATCTTGACAGGCGAGACAGGAGCGGGCAAATCCATCATTATCGATTCTCTCAGCCTTGCCCTCGGAAGCAGGGCACAGTCCGAGATGGTACGGTCCGGCGAGAAAGAGGCATCTGTGGAAGCATATTTTGAGTTCCGTATAAGACCCGAGTTGCCTGATATCGGACTTCTTTTCTCGGACAACCTGATCCTGAGACGGTTAATTACCGCAACCGGGAAAAGCCGGGCTTATATAAATGATTCAATGGTAAGCCTCCAGGGTCTCGCAGAGGTCGGGAAAACCCTGGTCGACATCCATGGGCAGCACGAACACCAGAGCCTTCTCTCGGTAACCAGGCACAGGGAATTCCTGGACTCCTTCGGCGACCTCGGAAGAGAAAAACAGAGCGTGGCCCTCCTCTTCCATGAGGTCGGAAAGTTGCGGAGCGAATCCGACATGCTGAAACATAAGATGAAAGAACGGGAGCAACGGATCGACATGCTCAGGTTTCAGATACAGGAAATCGATGCAGCGCAGTTGAACCCCGGGGAAAAGGATGCGCTGATCTCAGAGAGGGCAATTGCAGCAAACCTGAACAGGCTGAACGAACTCGCTGAAACCGCATATGCCACACTCTCTGGTGCAGATGATTCGTGTATGGAAAAGCTTGATGCTCTCATCGGCAAGGCCAGGGAACTGGCAGAGACCGATCCGGGCACTGTTGAAATCCTCCAGGCACTCGAAACAGGCCGCCCTTACCTGGAAGACGCGTCGATTGCACTCAGAAGACTCAAGGACAGATATGATTTTGAGCCCCGGAACCTCGACCGGATCGAAGAGAGGCTGGATGTGATCAGGGACCTTGAGAGGAAATACGGGGAAGGCACAGAGCAGATCATGTATTTCAGAGATACTGCAGCGAGGGAGCTGCAGATGCTCGAACTCGCAGAAGAAAAACTGGATATTCTTGAGGGCGAACTTCAGGAGAAAGAGGGTCTTCTTCTCCGGAAAGCACAGTCTCTCTCTGAAAAAAGAAAGGTATCAGCGACGAAACTGGAAAAGCTTATGAAAAAGGAACTGGGTGAACTTGCCCTTGAACACGCCCGGTTTGTCATCGGCATGACCCAGGAGGCGCTCAACACCCAAGGCTTTGACAGGGTTGAATTCCTTTTCTCCGCAAACCCCGGCGAACCGGTAAAACCCCTTGCAAGGATTGCGTCGGGAGGGGAACTGTCCCGGGTGATGCTGGCGCTGAAGAGTATCCTCGCAGATTTTGACACTACCGGGGTGCTCATCTTCGACGAGGTTGACGCCGGAATCGGGGGGAAGACCGCGGAGAGTGTCGGCAACAAACTCCAGGCGCTCTCTGCCAGCCATCAGGTCTTCTGCGCGACTCACCTCCCCCAGATCGCGTCAAAGGGGGATGTCCATCTGAAAATCGAGAAGCAGCAGAAACACAACAGGGTCAGGGTAGAGGTAAGGGAAATTGCCGGCAGGGAAAGGGAATCCGAAATAGCACGCATGCTCAGCGGCACTGCAACCGAGGTCTCCCTGAAACATGCACAGGAGCTGCTCGGGGATGCGCCGTGAAAGGGATGATCATGATAGACCGGGAGCTCTGCAAAGGATGCGGGTACTGCCTGGACGCCTGTCCTCTTGGACTCATCATCATAGAAGAAAAATTCAATACAAAAGGAGTATTCCCTGCACATGCGCCCGAGAATGATAAGTGCACAGGCTGTCAGATGTGTGCGGCGATGTGCCCTGAAATCGCGATAGAGGTCTACAGGGAATAATGGATACCGGCATGAAAAAAAGAGCAATCGGCATGGATATCGGGGGGACAAACCTCAGGGTAGCAGTCGTTTCAGAGGACGGCAAGGTAGTGCAGAAGATCAAGGAACCTGTTCCGGAAGACGTGCTCGGTGCAGTGGTCAAGGCAGTCGGGAAACTCGGCACCGAGGGGATCGAGGGGATAGGTATCGGGGTCGCGGGACTGGTCGACAAGAAGAGCGGACGGGTGATTATCTCTCCGAATCTCCACGCAGTTGAAAAGTACGAACTGGTGGGGGAAATCCATGCCAGGTTCGGGATTCCCGTAGTGATTGAAAATGACGCAAATGCTGCAGCGTTCGGCGAATCATGGGCAGGAGCAGGCATGGGTTTTTCAAATTTTTTCCTCTTCACCCTCGGTACCGGCATCGGCGGTGGTATAATATACAGGAAGAAACTGCTCAGAGTATCTGCTGAAGTCGGCCACATGAGTATCAGCGCAGAAGGGGAAAAGTGCCCCTGCGGCAATTCCGGCTGCCTCGAATCCTATGCCTCTGCACGGGCCATCCTTTCCGATGCCGTTTCAGCGCTCGAGGCAGGAAGAGAGAGCATACTGAGGGATTACTGCAGCGGGAATTTCTACAAGCTGAGCGCAGAAGATATCTTCCGGGCAGCGCTTGATGGAGACAATCTCGCACGCGACCTGTTGAAGAACGCGGGCAGATATCTGGGTATCGGTATCGCAAACATCATCAATCTCCTGTGCCCTGAGGCAGTAATCCTTTCGGGAGGGCTTATCGGGGCTTGGGATATTTATGTGCAGGAAGCAATCAGGGAATCCTCCCGGAGAGCTTTCCGGGAACTCTTTGAACAGGTAAAAATTCTGCCTGCGCTCCTGAGGGATGATGCAGGGACGATCGGCGCAGCAGGACTGGTTTTCGAAAAACTCGCACAGGACTCATAACAACGAGGTTACAGGCAAGGAGGACATCTCGGTGAAGGACAAGAAGAAACTTTTCTGGGAATATGCAGAGGCGATTGCCACTGCACTTATTCTCGCCCTCATCATCAGGGCATATATCGTTCAGGCGTTCAAGATACCATCCGGTTCAATGATCCCGACACTCCTTATCGGAGACCATATCCTGGTGAACAAATTTCTCTACGGGACGAAAATCCCTTTTACCGACAAAATCGTCCTGGAGTTCAGAAAACCCGAGAAGGGCGATATAATAGTGTTCAAGTATCCCGAGAACCCTGAGAAGGATTTTATAAAACGGGTCGTTGCAACCGCAGGGGATACCATAGAAGAGAGGAATAAGATCGTCTCTGTGAACGGCAAACCGGTCACAGAACCATACACGCGGCATTTCGACATGCATATCCGCTCCGGGGGTATGGATACGAGAGATAATTTCGGGCCGATCACGGTACCGCCCAACAAGGTTTTCGTCATGGGGGACAACAGGGACCAGAGTTACGACAGCCGGTACTGGGGGTTTGTTGATCGGAAGAGCATACGGGGAAAAGCATTACTAATCTATTGGTCCTGGGACCCTGACAACTGGGTCAGATGGAACAGGATAGGGAGGTTGATCGAATGAAAATACTCAGCAATGAACAGGGGTTTATCAAGGTTCTCTTCATCATTCTGCTCTTGATTTTTTTAGGGTACGCGGGATTTCAGTTCGGCATGCCCTATTACCGGTATTCTGCATTCAAGGCCGATACGAAAGAACTCGCACGGGTCAGCCTCGGTCAGGTAGACAAGACTAAAGAGCAGGTCTTTGAGAGGGCTGAGGAACTGGGGATACCGGTCTCGAAAGAGGATATATCAGTTACGAAAACCGAAAAAACAGTCATCGTGAAGACTGCGTGGTCGGAAACTGTCGACATTCTGGGTTTTTATCAGAAAAGACTCGATTTCGACATTCATATCGAGGAATAAGGTGTTTACCGGCCTCATTCTCGGAACAGGCAGACTGCTCGCGGTAAAGAAACGCCCCGGAGGCGCTATCCTCCTGCTCAAAGCTGGGGAAATCGCAGCCTCTGCCGTGACCGGTGACAGTATAGCGGTCAATGGCGTCTGCCTCACTGTGGTGAGCAAAAACAGGGATGAACTCTCGTTTGACCTCTCGGATGAAACCCTTGCAAGGACAAACCTCGGCATGCTCAGACCCGGCGAACCTGTGAACCTGGAACCATCCCTGACCCCCAGTGCGAAGCTCGGTGGTCATTTTGTGACCGGCCATATCGATGATACGGGAAAGATCCGGGCAAAAACATCTTCGGGCGATATGGGGAAATTTGAGATCGAAGCCCCGCCTCCGGTCCTGGAGTATCTGGTTGAAAAGGGGTCCGTTGCTGTTGACGGTATCAGTCTTACCGTCGTGGATGTGCTTGCAACAAGTTTTACGGTCGTGATTATTCCCCATACTGCAAAAGCAACGACCCTGGGGACAAAAGCACCGGGGGATACGGTGAACATTGAAGTAGATATTTTAGGCAAGTATGTTGCAAAATTCTTAAACAGAGAAGCAGGCGCGGGCAGGGAAGACCGTTTCATGAAGACCCTTATGAATGAGGGATTTGCCTGATGCGCAAGAGGTCTCGGTCGCGCTGAATTTTTCTCTGTGAGGAGAGCATGCAAATGGAGAAATATAAATTCAATACCGTTGACGAAGCAGTCGAGGACATCGAGAAAGGGAAGATGGTCATCCTTGTCGATGATGAAGACAGGGAAAATGAAGGGGACCTCTGCATGGCAGCAGAAAAAGTGACGCCTGAGGCTATCAACTTCATGGCCAAGCACGGGAGAGGACTCATCTGCCTTTCCCTGACCCCTGAACGGGTCGGGGAACTGAAACTGCCGATGATGACCGACGAGAATACTTCAGCATACGGCACAGCCTTCACTGTCTCTATCGAAGCAAAAAAAGGGGTGACAACCGGCATCTCTGCAGCCGACAGGGCAAGGACGATATTAACTGCAATCGATCAGAAAACACAGCCCGAAGATATTGCCCGTCCCGGCCATATCTTTCCGCTCAGGGCAAGGCCGGGAGGCGTTCTCCAGCGTGCCGGACAGACAGAAGGGTCTGTCGACCTCGCCAAGCTCGCACGCCTGTATCCTGCCGGGGTAATCTGCGAGATCATGAATGAAGACGGGACGATGGCGAGAGTTCCCGAGCTTATGGAATTTGCAAAAAAACATCTCCTCAGGGTAGTCACGATCAAAGACCTCATCAAGTACAGGATGAGGACAGAATTGTTTGTGAAAAGGCTTGCGGAAGTGAAAATACCCACAAAGTTCGGCGGTGACTTCACGGTGATCGCGTATGCGAACGAAATAGACGAAACAATCCACCTCGCCCTGGTAAAGGGTGAGATCAGGCCCGGGGACGAAGTACTCGTCAGGGTTCATTCCCAGTGTCTCACCGGCGACGTATTCGCCTCCGAGCGGTGCGACTGCGGAGAACAGCTCCGCAAGGCAATGGAGATGATCAGGAAAGAAGGCAGGGGAGTTATCCTCTATATGAAGCAGGAAGGCCGGGGTATCGGCCTGATCAATAAACTCAGGGCATACGAACTTCAGGATAAGGGGCTCGATACCGTCGAGGCGAACATCAAGCTTGGGTTCAAACCTGACCTGAGGGATTATGGCATAGGCGCCCAGATGCTCGTTGACCTCGGAGTACGGAAGATGAGGCTCATGACGAACAATCCGAAAAAAATCGTAGGGCTTGAAGGATACGGCCTCAGGGTTATTGAAAGGGTGGCCATCGAGACAAAGCCCACAGACCGGAATATCATATATCTCAAGACGAAGAAGAAAAAGATGGGACATATCCTGGATAATGTTTAGAGGAGGCCGCGATGAAGATCATAGAAGGTGAACTGCAGGCAAAAGGATTAAAATTCGGCATCGTCATCAGCAGGTTTAATGAGTTTATCACCGGCAAGCTGCTTGACGGGGCAAAAGATGCTCTTCTGAGGCATGGCGCCAGGGAAGAGGATATTGATGTCGTAAAGGTACCGGGGTCGTTCGAAATACCGATGGTAGCCAGGAAGATGGCGCTGAAAGGGTCTTACCATGCCGTGCTCTGTCTCGGAACCGTAATCCGGGGCGCCACTCCGCACTTCGACTATATTGCAGCAGAAGTCTCAAAAGGGATCGCTGCGGCTTCCCTGGAGACAGGGATACCGATTGCGTTCGGGGTCATCACCTGTGACACGATCGAGCAGGCGGTCGAAAGAGCCGGGTCGAAGAGCGGCAATAAAGGATGGGACGCGGCAATGAGCGCAATCGAGATGGCGCAGGTCATGAAAAAACTATGAAGATATGGCGTCTGTTCAGTACCGGGGATAATACGCGGAGCCCGCATGAGGCAATTTCCCGAAGCTGTTGTTCATGAGACGACGCAAGGCGCGGGAGTATGCACTGCAACTGCTGTTTCAGTTAGATTTTACCGGAAAATCCTATAGCCCCCAGGCACGTGATGACTTCTGGTCTGAAAAAAAAGATTCCGGCGAGGTCAGGGAATTCGCAGAAGGTCTCGTAAGGGGTACCGTCGAGCATATCGGGGAAATTGACAACGTGATTGAAAGGGTGACAGAGAACTGGGCGCTCAGGAGAATGGCTGCTGTCGACAGGAATATTCTCCGCTTCGCTGCATACGAAATTTTTTTCAGAAAGGACATCCCTTCTGCAGTCACGATCAACGAGGCGCTGGAAATAGCAAAGAAATATTCGTCGTCAGAGTCTGCCTCTTTTCTGAACGGGGTGCTGGACAAGCTCGCGCAGGAGGCAGGCAAGGCCTGATGCGCTACGCGGTTCTTTCTGATGTGCACGCAAATCTTGAGGCGACCGGGGCGGTTTTGGAAGACATAAGTCTGAGAGGGATCAGTGAAATGATATTTATCGGTGACGCAGTAGGATATGGTCCCGAGCCGAATGAATGTATTGCACTTCTCAACGACCGCTGCAGGGTCTTCCTGGCCGGAAATCACGACTGGGCATCGGTCGGTCTGACAGACACACGGTACTTCACCGAAAACGCCCGGCATGCAGTCGAATGGACAAGCACCGTGCTCTCAGAGAAGAACAGGGACCTGCTCAAAACGCTCCCCATCGTACATGACGAGACGGAAACCGATATGTTCTTTGTCCATTCCACGCCCAGAGACCCGGAAGAATGGCATTATATCCTCACCCTCCGGGACGCGGAATTGAATCTCGAGTATTGCACCAGGAGATTCTGTTTTATCGGGCACAGCCATCAGCCCTTTATCATTGAGAGGGTCCCGTCAGGAGAACTTATCACTTACAGGGAAAAGACCGGGATCCGGGAAGGCAGCAGATATATGATCAATGCAGGCAGCGTGGGACAGCCCCGTGATGGTGACCCAAGGGCATGTTATGCGGTGATCGACGACAGGAGTGTCGAAATTGTGCGGGTTCCCTACCCTATCGCTTCAGTGCAGGAGAAGATGAGGAAGAAAAAACTTCCCCCGATGCTCATTGAACGTTTGTCATCCGGAACATAGGAAGAGGAAAACTATGAGAGAGAAAATGGATTACACCGTACAGAATACCAGAAGGACATTCCCCCGGGACTGCAGGGCCGGCATCTTCATCTCTTCACTTGTCATCCTTCAGGTACTGTGCTTCGGGTTATGCTGTCCTCATGCAGGATATGCCGGTGAAGGCCCCTTCAGGAAACTCGTCGATTCTGCCCTCTCGTTTTTCAGGCCCCTAACCGGAAAGGTCATCCGGACAGAAAACCGGAAAGTGGTAATCGATCTCGGGCGCGATGAAGGGATGCAACCTGGAATGCGGCTCACTGTGTTGAGAGAAGAGACGCCGTTCCGCCATCCTGTGACACGAGAAGTCCTCGGCAATCTTGAATCGCTGACCGGAAGGATAGAGATAGATGCAGTATCCGATGATTCTGCCTCAGGCTTTCTTCTCGAAGGAAATGCGCAGGAAGGGGACAACATCAGGATCTCGGCAGTAAACGTGGATATCCTGTTCTGTCAGTCACAGGAGGTGAACTGGCAGATAGCCGACGCCTATCATAAAAAGATCAAAGAGACCGGGAGGTTCACTCTCCGGGATACTGCCCTCGAAACAGCAGACCCGAAACCAGCACTCGATGAAGCGAAAAAGCTCGGCGCAGAGGCAGTTCTTCTCCTGTCGTCGGCGCCGGGGGAAAACGGCACGGTTCTGACGCAAAGGCTCTTCTGGGTTTCTGATGGAAAGAAATTCGCTGAAACCAGCGTCTTGATCGATGCGGCCCTGGAAAAGGAACTGCGTTTTGCAGAAGAGTTCTTCCAGATAGAGACGAAAGCCGCGCTCACATTTGACCTGCCTCTGTCTGCGCGGTTCGTCCGGACAGGCGACGTCGACGGCGACGGGAAGGAAGAGATCATCCTTGCAACTGACACGGAGATCGGATTGTATACACCGGGAGCTGATCTCCAGACGGCACTCGGCGGAGTCAAAATCAAGGAAGAAGGCGGCAGCCAAATCCTCTGGATCGATGTGCTTGACCTGAACGAGAATGGAAAGGATGAAATCCTGGTAACAACAATAAAGGACAGTTCAGTCACTGCTTCGGTATACAGCCTGCAGGGGTCTGCGTTTGTACCCCTGTGTGAGGACTCCCTGTTCCTCCGGAGGATGGAAAACGGGCTGATAGCGCAGGCGAATTCTCCGGGAGAAGGATTCACCGGGCCTGTGTTCACAGTATCCTGCGAAGAGGGGAAATACCGGAAAGGAGATCCGCTTAACCTCCCCGGCAATATAATGATTTATGACTTTGCCTTCTATGACGATCCTCAGTCCGGCCGCATGATTGTTGCATATGACGAGGACGGGTTTCTGGGCCTCTACGACATGCAGGGGATGCGGGTCTGGAAGCGAGAAGAGCAAACCGGTGGTTTTCTCTCGTCATTCAGAAGAGCGTCCCCCACAGTAATGGTCGACCGGGGAGAATGGACGGTTAAGGACAGACTGAGCAGCATAAGAAGCGGGGAGATCCTTATGGTAGAGAGGACTCCTTTGCTCAGCATGGTCAAAGGGATCGGATACAAGAATTCCCGGATCAAAAAGCTGCGGTGGAACGGTCTTGCCATGGGAGAGACTGCCCTGATCGATGGGATAAGCGGCACCCTGCTTGATTACGCAATTTCAGGAGATACGCTCATGGTACTCTCCAGTCCCGTATTCGGACTCAAAGCAGGCAATATCCTGAAAGGCAATAACCCGCTCGGGAGTATACTCTCGGTCTATTCGATGAAAAGGATTTAGGGATGGGGACATCCGGACGGATTCCAAAACATATAGGGATCATCATGGACGGCAACGGGAGATGGGCTGCAATGCGGGGCCTCCCAAGGGTCGAGGGCCACAGACGGGGCGTTGAGAGGACCAGGGAGATTGTCGAAAATTCCGTTGAACTCGGCCTGCAGGCGCTCACCCTCTACGCATTTTCTCTGGAAAACTGGCACAGGCCTTCAGCCGAGATATCCATGCTGATGAAACTCCTGGAATCGTACCTGAACAAAGAGATCGAAAACATGATGGGACAGGACATCCGGTTCAGGGTGATCGGAGAACCCTGGAAACTCCCCGGTTCCGTGCAGGAGCTGATACAGCATGCAGAATCAAGAACCGCCCGCAACAAAGGGCTGGCCCTTGTGATGGCGCTCAGCTATAGCGGGAGGAATGAAATTGTGAGGGCAGTGAAAAAAATCATATCCTCAGGCATAACGCCGGAAAAACTGGACGAACAGGCATTTGAGTCACAACTCGATACCGCGGGGATTCCCCCGCCCGACCTGATCATCCGGACAAGCGGAGAGATGCGCATCAGCAACTTCCTGCTCTGGCAGGGAGCCTATTCTGAATTCTATTTCACGGAAACGCTCTGGCCTGACTTTACGAAAGATGAATTCCTCCTCGCCATTCAGGATTTCCAGCGGAGGGACCGCAGGTTCGGTGCAGTCCGGGTGAAAACAGATGCATGGTAAAAGGCTCCTCGTTGCCGCAATTCTCCTGCCGCTTCTGTACTGGTATATCATGTACCTGTCCAGAGAGTACTTCCTCTTCCTCCTGGGCTCCCTATCCTTTGTAGCCATGCTGGAATTCTATGCCATGTACCGGGTATACGGCCTTTTCCGTCTCCTCTGTCTGGCGCTCGGAACCTCACTCATCGTTATCTCGGCATATGTGCCTGACTTCATGGCAAAATTTCTGGCCCTCGGCATCATGGCGGTCTTCGCTTCCCGGCTTATCATCAAAAGGACACCGCTCTCTTCGCTGCACGACCTTGCCGCTCCAGTCGTGGGACTGCTCTACATCCCCCTGCTGCTGTCCTTTCAGACCCACTTGAGGGACCTGGGACCTGAGTGGATAATCTTCCTCTATGCGTCCGTCTGGTCGGCAGACTCCTTCGCATACTACATCGGGAAGGGTATCGGGAAGACAAAACTCTATCCTGAGGTCAGCCCAAACAAGACCGTTGCCGGTGCAGTCGGCTCCCTTCTGGGGGGAACTCTCGGCGCCCTGCTGCTCAGGATGCTCCTTGTCCCCCAAATCGGCATGTACCAGGCTGCGATTACGGGCGTCATCATTGGAATAATCTCCATCATCGGTGATCTCGCAGAGTCGATGTTCAAGCGGGACGCCGGGGTCAAGGATTCGGGAATCATAATCCCTGGACACGGGGGCATTCTCGACAAGATTGACGGCGCGCTCTTTACAGGTCCCCTGCTTTATGCGATGCTGAAAATATTCGGGATGACACGGTAAATGACAACGAAACGCATCGCAATCCTCGGTTCCACAGGGTCGATCGGGAGGAATGCACTCGCGATCATTGCCCGCCACAGAAACCGCTTCAGGGTTGTCGCCCTGAGCGGCGGACAGAATATCGATCTGATGAAAAAACAGATCCACGCGTTCTCTCCTGAAATTGTGGCGGTCGCGGACAAGCAGGCAGCAGATGCACTGGAGAAGAAGATCGGCCGCAGGAAGCCGGCATCGCTCAGGATTCTCTACGGAGAAGAGGGGTTCTCGACGGTTGCAGCGCATAAGAAATCGGATTTCGTCCTCTCTGCGATAGTCGGGGCTGCAGGACTGGCCCCCGGTCTTGCCGCAATACGTGCAGGGAAAACCGTAGGCCTCGCAAACAAGGAAGCTCTTGTGATGGCCGGGAGGATCATGATACGGGAAGCAGAAAAATATGGCGCTACACTCCTCCCTGTAGACAGTGAACACAGCGCCATATTTCAGTGTATAGAGGGATACAGGAAGGCTGATGTCAGGAGGATCATCCTCACCGCCTCAGGCGGCCCTTTCTCAGGCAAGAAACCCCGGGACCTCCGGGGAATCACCCCTGCTCAGGCCCTCAACCATCCAAGCTGGAAGATGGGAAGAAAAATAACCATAGACTCTGCAACACTTATGAATAAAGGCCTGGAGGTCATCGAAGCCCATTACCTCTTCGGACTTCCTCCGGAAAGGATTGACGTGATTGTCCACCCGCAGAGCATTATCCATTCTCTCGTGGAATTCCACGACAGGAGCTGTATCGCCCAGATGTCAGTGCCGGACATGAAAGCTCCGATAGCCTATGCCCTGACCTACCCTGAAAGGCTTGAGAACGTTATCCATCCGCTCTCCCTGGCCCAGATCGGACAGCTGACATTCAGGAAACCGGAAACAGACTGTTTCCCCTGTCTCGCGTATGCATACAGAGCACTCAGGTACGGAGGCACTATGCCCTCGGTGCTCAATGCATCAAACGAGGTTGCAGTGCATGCATTCCTGAAGGGGACGATCAGGTTTACGGACATTCCCCGTATTATCAGAAAAACCATGGATCGCCATAGCGTGCGGCCGGATACAGCCCTTTCTGCAGTCATGGAAGCCGACCGGTGGGCACGCGAAACCGCAAAGGAGCTGGTACAGAAATCATGACATTCCTATCCGCAATAATACTTCTCGGTGTAATCATATTCGTCCATGAACTCGGACATTTTATCTCTGCAAAACTCCTCGGAGTCAGGGTGCTGAAGTTTTCCCTCGGGTTCGGCCCGAAACTGCTGGGCAGGAAGATAGGGGATACGGAATACCTCCTCTCGGCCATCCCGTTCGGCGGATATGTGAAGCCCCTTGGGGAAAACCCGGATGAAGAACTCAAAGAGGAAGACAAACCCTTTGCATTCAATTACCAGCCTGTCTGGAAACGGTTTCTGATCGTATTCGCGGGACCGCTCTTTAACATTCTCTGCGCAGTGGTAATCTTTTTCTTCAGCTTCGTCGGAGGCCTCCCGGTTCTGACGCCGGAAATCGGGAGTGTTCTCGAAGATTCTCCTGCAGAGAGAGGCGGCCTGCTCAAGGGAGACCGGATACTCGAGATCGACGGGAACCCTGTCGAACAGTGGGATGAGATGACCAGGATCATCCATGATAATCCCGGGAAACTCATGACCATGAAGATTGGGAGAGACGGCTCTTCCTTCACCGTGACCCTTGCTCCCGAAAAAAAAGAGGTTAAGAACATTTTCGGAGAAGGGCAGTCCGTGGGCCTCATCGGCATCAGGCCCTCAGGGGCTTCTTTTGTGAAGCGCGAGAGCCTTCCGGACGCTGCCAGGGAGAGCGTTGCCAGGACAGGGGAGATAGCAAAACTGACGGTCATCTCGATCGTGAAACTCATTCAGAGGGCGATCCCCATGGATACCATCGGGGGGCCCATCATGATCGTCCAGATGGCAGGAGAACAGGCAGCGCAGGGCCCGCTCAGTTTCTTCATCTTCATGGCCCTGATCAATATCAACCTCGGGGTCCTCAACCTCCTCCCCATCCCGATCCTTGACGGCGGCCATATCCTGTTCCTAGGGATCGAGGCGATACGGAGAAAACCGGTCAGCGAGAAGGTCATCGCCGTCAGCCAGAAGATCGGCCTTGCGATCATCCTCACCCTTGTGGTTTTTGTGATGTATAATGACATAGTGCGTCTGATAACCGGGAAGACATTCCCGTAACAGGGATCAACCGATGGGAACGATTGTCAGCTGGAATGAATTATCACAGATCATCGGTCACGCAAAGGCTGAAGGCAAAACAATTGTCTTCACCAACGGATGTTTCGATATCCTCCATATCGGCCATGTCCGGTATCTTAGGGAAGCCAAGTCATACGGCGATGTCCTGATCATCGGTCTGAATTCAGACAAATCCGTTTCCCGGATCAAGCCGGGGAGGCCGGTCCTTCCCCAGGAACAAAGGGCAGAGGTCCTCGCAGCCCTTGAGATAGTCGATTATGTGACCCTTTTCAGCGAGGATACGCCCTATGAACTGATCAGGCTGGTTCAGCCGGATGTCCTGGTGAAAGGCGGGGACTGGAAGAAGGAGGATATCGTCGGCTCCGACATCGCCAAAAAGACCCTGAGCCTGCCCTATGTCAAAGGGGTATCGACTTCGGCAATTATAGAGCAGATAAAAAACGCCTAGTTTCCCCTACTGCAGGGGGCCTTTGATCAGTCTGATCCCATCGATCCAGACCGTCCCCCTGCCGTTAACCACAAGGTTGAGTTTTATATTCTCGGGGTTCTGTCCCTTCTGGAGGAAGAACGGGGTCTCTACCGTCGTCCATTCCATGGTGCCGGAGAGCGGGCTCTGGAGTCCCCGGGAAAAGAATTCGCCTTTGCCGGTGAAGCTGCATAACATCTCCAGGAACGCCTGACCTTCCAGCCCCTCTGTCCGGACCTTTGCCTGGTAGGTGACACGGGCATTCTCAACATCGAGGTCTCCGGTCTCAAAAAGCCTGACGACCACAGGCTCTCTGGCAACAATTTTCAGCGAGCCTTTTCCATCGCTCGATATGGTTTCGTCGATCTCTGCCCCCGACTGCATGACAACGCCCTCCATACTGTCAAGAGGGTAGGATTTCAGTTCCAGAGTCTCGGTGGAAGGTCTCTGGCACCCCGTGACAGCCCATATCAGGAACAAACCCGTTATCACCGTAAATATTTTCCTCATGGCATCCCCCTTTCCGGTGATGTTGTGATTATTTCTGTCTCACCCGGATCGCTCTGCCGTGCGCCTCAAGCCCTTCTGCGCAAGCAATGGTCTTCACTGTCCCCGCCAGTTTCCCGAAACCCTGTTTCGTGAAGCAGAGGAGGCTTGACCGTTTGACAAAATCATATACGCCCAAAGGAGACGAAAACCGTGCCGTGCCTCCTGTGGGAAGGGTATGATTCGGGCCTGCGGCATAATCACCGAGCGCTTCCGGTGTCCACGCTCCAAGGAATATTGCCCCTGCATGGTGTATGAGGGGCAGGACATCCTTTGGCCGGGCAGTCATGATCTCGAGATGCTCGGGGGCGACCCGGTTTGCGATATCTGCTGCTTCCTGCATATCGTGTGCGAGCATGATCGCACCAAAGCGTGCAAGAGATTTCTCTGCAATAGCCATCCTTTTCAGGGCGGCCAGTTGTTTTTTGATCTCTTCGTGCACTGCATCTGCGAGTATCGGGGAATCCGTGACAAGGACCGATGACGCCTGTTCATCATGTTCTGCCTGGCTGAGCATATCCGCGGCGATGAAGACCGGGTCTGCGGTCTTGTCCGCGATAATGAGTATCTCGCTGGGGCCGGCGATCATGTCGATATCCACTTCGCCGTACACCATCTTCTTCGCCGTCGCCACATAGATGTTTCCGGGACCCGTGATCTTGTCGACTTTCCTTACCGTTTTTGTTCCATATGCCAGCGCACCGATCGCCTGTGCACCTCCTATCCGGTAAACCTCCTGAATACCGAGCAGACTGAGCGCTGCCATGACAGAGGGGTTCAGTTCACCATGCGGCGCGGGCACACAGACTGCGATCTCCCTGACCCCCGCAACTTGAGCAGGGATCACATTCATGAGAACCGTGGACGGATATGCGGCTTTTCCTCCCGGCACATAAACACCGGCTCTTTCGATGGGTCTGATGATCTGTCCGAGCTCTATGCCCGGTATTCTGAACGACCATGATTTCTCCCTCTGCCGGGCATGGAATCGCCTGATCCTCCGGGCGGAAATCATGAGGGCCTTCATAATTTTCTTCTCTGCCCTTGCGGCAGCGAGGGAAATCTCCCGGGGAGACAGTCTGATCCGGTTTGTCTTCAGGGAATCGAATTGTTCCGTATAGGAAATCAGTGCCTTGTCGCCATAATTCCTCACATCATCCAGGATTTTTCTGACCTGGTTTTCAATCATCCTGTCCGCGCCTGATGCACGGGAGCGGAGGATGCTGAAAAAAGATTCTTTCTCTTTGCGGGTCCTGAGGATCTCCATCGGATACAATTCTACCTCTTCACCCGTGATTAATCAATCCGATCACACCCCGCGGTTGACATTCCGGGATTTATTTATTACATTGGAATCTATGGGAAACGACCCCAGGGGAGACAAACACTCTTTCATTGCGGAAATAAAGCAGAAAATCCGTCTCCTGAATGCCATAGCTGCTTTTGTCATCGTCACCCTTCTCGCGGTAATCTTCAGGTATCTCTTCAAACCTGTGAGTGAAGTCCTCAGTTTTCTGCCTGACATCTCGATAACCCTGATCATCGGGATTGTGGTCTTTCTCGCGATTCTCGGTTTCTCTATGTGGTCTGTCGTCTCCCGGAGGATCATCCAGAACATAGAGAATTACAAGAACAGACTCGACCAGATTCTCTCCGTCACGAGGGACGTGCGCGAGGAAATATATGGAGATATCCTCCTTGAGAAGATCATCGACGCTTCTCTTGCACTCACCGGGTCGGATGCAGGATCGATCCTGCTTGCTGAAGACAGCAGTCTGGTCTTCAGGATAGCAAGAGGCACCAGGGCAGAGATTCTTCCCGGAACCAGGATACCTGCCGGGAAGGGGATTGCCGGCTGGGTGGCGGAACACGGCAAGCCCGTCCGTACCGGAGACCTCGAGGGTGATGCCCGGTTCGACCCTGAATTCGATGCGAAAACCGGCTACAGGACAAATTCCCTGCTCTGCGTCCCGCTTACCATGAAGACAGGGGTAATCGGGGTGATTGAACTGGTGAACAAAACAAGCGGGTATTATACAGAGAAAGATGAAGAGCTGATCATGTACCTTGCGGACCAGGCGGCTATTTCTCTCGCCCGGGCAAAGTTCATCGAGGACCAGAAAAATTACGAGATCCACCTCACTGATATCCTCCTGGAAACGCTCGACTCCCAGATTATGGAGAAGAAAGGTCACTCCAGGCGGGTCGCAAAATACAGCACCCTCATTGCCAAGGCAATCAACATGTCTGAAGAAGAGCAGAGGAATCTCTATTTTGCCTGCCTCCTCCATGATGTGGGCTTCCTGAAAATCAGGAATGAGGACAATTTCCGCAAAGAATACTATATGAAGCATTCTGTCATCGGATATGAAATGATCCGGCCGATTAATTTCTATGCAGGGATTGCGCCGTTCATCCTCCACCACCATGAACGATACGACGGCACCGGTTACCCCATGAACCTGGCAGGAGAAGAGATCCCCATCGAGTCAAGGATTATCGCAATAGCCGATGCTTTCGATGTGATGGTAAGTGAAACTTCATACAGGGTACCGGTAAGTTTTGACGCCGCGATCGAGGAACTTCAGCGGAATGCCGGGACCCAGTTTGATTTCTGGCTTGTCGAGGTTTTTGTACAGAATGTCAGTCCCGAACTGCTATGACAAGCCGTTGAGGATTTCCTGATCAATCCGTTCAGAGACTTCACCGGGCAGGAGTCCTTTGGTATCGAGGGCAAGGATCCTGTCCATGTACCGGCTTGCGTTCTTGTACCCTGCCTTTCTTGCCTCTTCGATCTTTTCCCAGTCCCCTGTTTCCTGGAGGGCGGAGAACGCATCAGATATTTCAGGGAAAATGATCTTTCTGAATCCGGTGAGAAAGACAAGGTAGAAACCGAGAGACCCCGCTTTCCGGTTCTGCATGATATGGACAAGCATGCCGTTCTCAGAGGTATCGGAGAGGATATCCTTGACAGAGCGCGCGAAGACTTCGGCACGGCCATGGGGAAGAGACGCGAGCAACTCCTTCCATTCGCCCCCTATCCGTTCTCCCTCAAAAACTTCTCCCAGTTCGTGAGACATGAACGTCTCTGCTTCAGAGCGCGCAACCGCTGATATCCTTTCGGAGAGACGCTCGGAAGGTTCTTCATCTGCGCTGATACCGTACCACGAAAACGCATACGAGAGCGCAGGGCTTCCCCCCCGGGACCGTGCCTCCTCAAACCGCCCCCAGAGGAGTTGTTTCGTCATCTCGGTCCGCACGAATATCGTTTTCCCCTGCACCATTGCAGGATGGTCAGCAAGGTCGCGGGCATATTCATTCCCGGTGATGAAGACTGCACAGCCGTTCTTCTGCTGCTTCGCAATAAGGTCAGCGAGGAAGAACGATGGTTTCCCGTAGAGCCCCAGTCCGGCGCCGTAGACGAGTCCCTCTTGTGTCAATGCCGTATTGATGGGTTCGACTTCAAACGCATCGTAAACCCGGCCGTTCAGTGCGATCTCCGTGAATTCGCTGTCCTTGAGTTCTTCCCAGAGGATTTCCCTTGCCGATACCCAGTCGCCGACATCTCGGTGAGAAATCGTTTCCCACAGGTTCTTCCGGTTTTCGGAACGGTACAGGTCCCGCAACCGCAGGAGCAGACCGCAGAGGGAATACTGTCCCCAGTGCCGGGAATCCGAGATATTGCAGTTCCTCTTAACCTGATGGGCAAGTGATTCTCTATCGATCAAAGGACCTCCTGATTGTATTGTATCAGATACGTACAGGGAATCTCTTACCGGACAGGCATTGCAGGAATTCCCGGGGGGGTGATATCCTAAACCATGCGGAAGATCAGACTGCTCCTCGAATATGACGGCACAGGATATCATGGCTGGCAGATTCAGCGGCACGGACCAACCATTCAGGGGATTCTTGAAGAGAGGATCATGCATATCACCGGCGAGGTCTCAGGCGTCAGGGGGGCAAGCAGAACCGATGCAGGGGTGCATGCCCTTGGTCAGGTCGCCGTATTCAGCACTGCATCCGACCTGAGCCCTGAAAAGATAAAACAGGCGCTGAATGCGCTGCTCCCGCCGGATATCAGGGTTCTTGAGGCATCAGCGGCACACGATATGTTCCGGCCGAGGAATGACGCCCTCAGGAAACGATATTTCTATGTTATCGCAAACCAGAATAGCTCTTCGGCATTTCTCTTCCGGTATGCCTGGCTTATCCGGCAGCCGCTTGACCTCAAATCAATGAAGGCCGCGGGAGATGTACTCCCGGGCGTCCATGATTTTTCGTCATTCATGGGTACGGGCAGCGGGATAAAGAATCCCGTGAGGGAAATTTACTCCCTGGAGATCAGGAGAATAAAAAAAATGAGCTTCATGACCGGGGAAGTTAACGGGAACTTCATCAGAATAACGATCGAGGCAAACGGATTCCTGCGGCACATGGTAAGGAATATTGTCGGCACGCTTGCAGAAATCGGAAGGGGGAAAATGCCCTATGGTCGCATGGGAGAAATACTTCTCTCGCGGGACAGGAAATGCGCAGGACCCACAGCCCCCGGGAACGGGCTCTTCCTTGAACGGATCACCTACGAAAGCCTCTTTGCCTGTTCTGGCCGTTCGTTGACACTTCACAATTTTACCTGATATACTCGATTATCATTTGCAGGGAAGCCGGCTGCGCCGTACGGTACTGCTGAACTGTCTACCCTTTTCGTACTGTGAAGGCGCGTGATGCCGGACTCTTGAACCGGAAACCCGGTGGTCGCTCTTTTCTTCCCAAGGGGAATAGAAAACAATGAGTCTTGTAGGAAGGCTTGAAGACCTTGCCCTCTCAGATATCTTTCAGATCCTGAGCATCGGAAAAAAAACCGGCACGCTCATTCTCCGGGGAAGCCGCGGGAATGCTCTCGTCGTCTTCAGGAACGGCCTTGTGGTAAGAGCCGAGACCAGCGACCTTGAGGGGACCCTCGGAGAAGACCTCCTCCGTGCGGGCGTCCTCAAGGATACTATGCTCAATCTCGCTTCAGAAGTAAAAAAAAAGCTGCCATCGAAGTCTCTCCCTGTAATACTCTATGAACTCGGTTCAGTCCCGAAAGAAGTCATCGAAAAGATAACAAAGAAAAGAATTGAACGGGTCGTCTGCCAGCTCCTCGTCTGGCACGACGGAGATTTCCAGTTCGAACCTGATGATACTGATCCGGGAGGGAAAGCGGACGTCCCTGATCTTGGCTGGGAAATTGCGAAAGGCATGAGCCCTGAATATCTCCTCATGGAAGGGGCACGGGTGCATGACGAATCTTCCCAGGGGTCTAACGTCGCGACTGAGGACTTTCTGGGCATCCGGGATGAAGGAGACTCATGGGAGGAGGAGTGGGATATCCAGCAGCCTGCAGAGAGAAAGGATATTTCCTCTTTGAGGGCCTTAACCCAGGAACTGCGCTTCCCCAATTCGTCCTCTGAAATTACCCTGCTCATCCTGAGATTTGCAAGTGACATGTTTTCACGGGGTGTCCTTTTTATGGTCGGAGATACCGAGATTGTAGGGCTCGGCCAGTTCGGACTCGACATAGACCAGCCTGACGAAACGATACGGAAAACCATGCTCTCGTATAATGAAAGCCCGTTCCTGAAAAAAATCCTCTCTGAAAAACGCCCTTACAAAGGACCTTTGGCAAAAGACGGAATTATCCAGACCCTGATTGAGAGCATCGGCGGGCAATGGCCGGATGAGGTTGCATTCTTCCCTATCGTTGCAGAAGGGAAAGTGGTTGCCCTCCTTTTCTCCGACAACGTGAATACCGGGGAAAGCCTCTCAGAAAGTGAAGGGCTTGAGATATTCATCGACCAGGCAGGACTTGCCCTCGAGAAATCATTGCTCCAGAGAAGGCTGCAGGAAATGGAAAAGCGGTCAAAGAACTGATGATTTTTTGCAGGTAATCTGTTAGAATTGAAAGGACGATGGAGGACAAAGGGGTTACCGGATCAATTCTGATAGTCGAAGATTCTGCAACTACCAGGGCTCTCATCAGGGCAGTAATAGAAGAGATGGGTGACCTTACCACTACAGAGGCTGCTTCAGGGTTTGAAGCCCTCAAACTCCTTCCCACCCAAGATTTCACTCTCATCATCACCGATGTGAACATGCCTGATATAAACGGGCTGGAACTCATCAGTTTTGTCAAAAGCAATCCCCGGTACAGCCATATCCCGCTCATAATCGTCAGCACGGAACGGAGCGAGGAAGACAGAAAGCGCGGGATTGCGCTCGGCGCTGCCGCTTACATAACAAAGCCTTTCAAGGCACAGGAACTGCAGGAGGTCGTAAAAAAGGCACTGCACCATGAAAGCCTCTAAGAAGGAATTCATCGCCGAGGCCGAGGACCTCCTGTTCGAATGCCGGCAGTGTGTCCTGGAGATACAGGACACCTACCTGACAACGGTCAGTCCCGATATCATCAACGCCCTCTTCCGTTCCATGCACACACTGAAAGGCCTCTCAGGCCTTTTCGGCAATCAGGGAATAACAGATATCAGCCACGCCCTTGAGTCCCTGCTGGACGACATCCGCCTCGGGAAAGTCCCTATAACAGAGGACGTGGTGAACTTTCTCTTCAGGAATATCGATATCCTGAATTCAGCAATCGACGGACTGAAAGAAGATACCCCGGTGGATCTCTCGTCACCGAGTGAGGCAATCAGGGATTTCCGCGCATCCATGCAGGGGGGAGAAAAGGAACTGGATATTCAGGGCCTCATCGATGACAGCATTCTCAAGGTCCTTTCTGAATATGAAGAGCACCGGTTGAAGGCGAATATAAAAACCGGCAACGGTATCTATCTGGTCAATGCGGTCTTTGACCTCTCCACGTTCGACACTTCCCTGGAGGAATTCACCAGAAGGATCAAGGAAGAGGGCGAGCTGATATCAACGCTCCCCACATCAACCGGAGTGCCTGACGGCTCGATAGGGTTCAATCTCATGTTCGGCAGCCGGAAGAATGCGGACGCACTCCGGCAGCATTTCAGCGGGAACATGGAAGTCCTCGTCCCGGCAAAGCACACTGAGCACCAGGCAGCGCCGAGACAGGAGCAGACTGTCAGGAGTTCATCGGCAACCGTCAGGGTCGATATCGACAAGCTGGACAGAATACTCAATACCATCGGCGAACTTACCCTTGCAAAGGATGCGGTAAAGAGAATCGGCGCAGAGATGGAAGAACTGAATCCATATTCGCCCCTGATCCGTGATATCCACAAGATATCGGTCTCATTCGAAAGAAGGCTGAGTGAGCTGCAGGATGAAGTTCTGGCTATCCGGATGGTGCCGATCGGTCAGATATTTTCCCGGCTTGCGCAGGTCATCCGCCGCTATTCGAGGGAAACCGGGAAGGAAATTGACCTGACCCTGTACGGAGAAGACACAGAAGTCGACAAATCAATTGCGGAAGAGATCATCGATCCTCTTATGCACCTGGTGAGGAACTCCATTGACCACGGGATAGAACCTGCCGCAGAAAGACTCAGCAGGGGAAAACAGGCACAGGGCACGATAGTGCTCAAGGCCGCCCAGAAAGGGAACCATGTCGTCATCGAGGTCATCGACGACGGCAGGGGGATAGACATCGCAGAGGTAAGGAAAAAGGCAACTGAGAAAGGATTCATAGACCCGGATGCCCGCATCGAAGACAGGGAGGTGCTTGATCTCGTCTTCGCACCCGGTTTCAGCACCAAAGAGGTGGTGAGCGAAATTTCCGGCAGGGGGGTCGGCCTGGATGTAGTAAAGGAAAAACTCTCTGCACTCGGCGGATTCACCGAAATACACACAAAAAAGAACGGCGGTACAACCATTACGCTCACGCTGCCCATCACCCTCGCCATCATCAGAGCCCTTCTGGTAAGGACAGGCAGTCACCGGTTCGCCATTCCGCTCTCCTCGATCTCTGAAATCATCGCCGTGGAATTGAAAGATATCCAGACAATAGAATGGAAAAACGTCTATTACCTGCGGGGCGAGATGCTGCCGATTATTGATCTCGCGAAAATTTTCCTGCTCGAAACAGGGAAGAATGACCAGATGTTCGCGGTGGTCGTAGGGTTTGGGAGAAGGAAACTGGGGATCGTCGTCGACGAAATAATCGGGCAGCATGAGATTGTGATCAAATCCCTCGGCAAGTATCTCAAAGGGCTTGGCGGCTTTGCCGGCGCAGCAGAAATCGGCAGGCATGAGGTAATCCTCGTCCTTGACGTCGAATCGATCATCGAACAGTCCCTGACACGCCAGGAGGGGGGAATCTATGTATGAAACCTTCTATGGGATGAGGCAGAAACCTTTCTCCAAAACACCCGACCCGCACTTCCTCTTCCTGAGCAGAAACCATGAAGAAGCGCTCGCCCGGCTGCAGTATGCAGTAGAAGAACGGGAACTCGTTCTTCTCACCGGAGAAATCGGCAGCGGCAAGACAACACTCACCCGTGCACTCATGGATTCGCTGGGGGAGAAATACCGGATAATCGTAATCATCAATCCCCAGCTCACCCCGCTGCAGTTTCTCAGAACGGTGGCGAAGCGGTTTGATCTGGATATTCCCCATAATTACAAAGACAGCCTTCTCGATGCGATTTATGAACAGGTATACAAGGACTATGACACCGGCATTACCCCGGTTATCATCATTGACGAAGCGCAACTCATTCCCACGAAGAGCACGTTCGAGGAAATCAGGCTCCTCACCAATTTTCAGCTCGATCACGCAAACCTCCTGAGTCTGATTCTTGTCGGCCAGACAGACCTGAGAAAACGGCTGAACCATAAAACCTATCTGCCTCTGCGCCAGAGGATCGGTCTGTTCTATCATCTCGGCCCGCTTGCCGCAGATGAGATACAGGGGTATATCGAGCACAGGCTCCGCATTGCCGGCATCGGCAACCCCCTCTTTACCGATGGGGCCATCAAAAGGCTCTTTCACCATTCCGGGGGAATCCCCCGGGTCATCAACAGTATTGCGGCATCTGCGCTCCTTGAGGGTTTTGGCAGAGAACTCCACACCATAGACGAATCGATTATCAATGACGCAGCACGGGAACTCGGGTTAAATGGATATCGCGAAAATTAGGAAAAAACTCCAGCAGGCGGAAGCTGATGACCGGCACTCCGGGAAGGCCGCAGGGCAGCCCGAAACGGAGAAGGTTACCGTCCCCTCACCGGAACAAAAACAGGGAATCCCCGCACCGCCGGCGCAATCACCGGAACCGGGCAAGGGAGAGAAAGAAACTGCCCCGGTCAGGCCGGGTGACGAGAGGCAACAGGCGGTCCGGGCAGAAGGGATACAGGAGAAGCCTCCCCATCCTTCCGGGCCGGCGAGAACCGGCCCAGGGGAGCCGGAGAACATCCTCGAAATCCTCACGTTCAAACTCATGAGAGAGGATTTTGCATTGAGGGTTTCCGAACTCGATGAGATCATCCGGTTCCAGCATATTACCTCTGTTCCGAGGTTGCCCGACTACGTGCTCGGTATCACGTCGCTCCGGGGCAAGATCATCCCGGTCATTGACCTGAAAAGAAAGCTCTCTTTCAGCGGCACTCCGGACGAAGACGGGTACAGGAGAAAGATACTCATCATCAAGGGACCAAAGGGCAGAATCGGTGCAGCAGTAGATCAGGTCACCGGCGTTGTCAGAATTGCAGAATCAGGGCTGTTGCCGCCACCCTCCCACCTCTCTGACGACGAGCTCAGATTTATATCCGGGATCGCAGTGGTTGAAAAGCGGTTCGTATCGGTACTGAACATGCAGGAGGCAATATCCTTATCCATAAAATGAACGGGAGGCGCCATGCAACGAAGTTTTAGAGAAAGCCTCGAATTCAAATTTTTCCTGTTTATCCTTGCCCTGTCAACGCTCTGTATTGTTCTTTGGGCCTGGATATTTCCTTCTCCGGAGGAGATAAATTTCCTGCTCTGGATCACCATGAGCGCATTCTCTGTATTGGCAATCGCCTATGGTTCTCTCCTGATACTGAAGAAGCTTGTCATCTCCCCGGTTCGTTCTATCGAGGAAGCGGCAAAATCCCTGTCAGAAGGGAAATTGGTGTATCCTCCGGACATGCCGGGGAACGATGAACTGGGAAGCATGAACAGAGCGCTCCGCGAATCGATGCGTTCACTGGAAGTGATTCTCCAGAGAGTGAAAAACGGCTCTCAACGTGTCCGTGATGTGGTCGGGAAAGTCGAGACCGAGTTCAAGAATGTTTCCTCGAACACCAGGCGCGAATCCGAAGCAATCGCGAATATCGCAAGTTCTCTTGAGCAGATGAATTCCGCATCAGCGGAGATTTCTGAGAATACCGAGCACCTTGCGGTCTCCACGGAAGAGAAAGCAGCTTCCATGGAAGAGATGGTGATGAGCATCGGTGAAGTGGCAAAAAGCGCCCAGGAGCTTTCCCATGTTATCGATACAACCTCGTCTTCGATCGAAGAACTTTCTGCCACCATAAAAGAAGTGGCGCAGAAGACCGAAGAACTTTCAGCTTCATCGGAAGAGACCCTTGCAGCAGCCGAAGAGATTTCCTCGTCTATCAAGGAAGTAGAGCAGAGTGTCAAGGAATCGTCCCGCTTGTCCGAAAAAGTCAAGAATGAAGCATCGACCATGGGAATGTCTTCCGTCGAAAAAACCATAGAGGGAATTCAGAACATCAAGACATCGTTCGAGAAAACAGCGAGCTGTATCAAGAAGCTCGGCGTACGGTCAGAGGAGATCGGAAAGATACTGAATGTCATTGATGAGATTACTGATCAGACGACACTCCTGGCGCTCAATGCTGCCATACTCGCTTCCCAGGCAGGCGAGCACGGGAAAGGATTTTCGGTCGTTGCTGAAGAAATAAAAGATCTCGCCGAACGGACCTCCTTCTCCACCCACGAGATCGCCGGACTGATCCAGGCAGTTCAGCAGGAAGTGCAGGATGCGATCGTTGCCATGGACGACGGGATCATGTCGGTGGAAGAAGGCCTCCATGTAGCCCGCGACGCAGGAGACGCATTGCATACAATCGTGGAGAGTTCAATACAGTCGGCAGAAATGTCCGACGCAATCGAGCGCTCCACAATCGAGCAGGCGAGAACTACCAGGCACGTGTCAGACTCAATGGAGAAAGTCAAGAACATGGTCTCGCAGGTCGCAAAGGCAACCCTTGAGCAGAGCAAAGGCGCACACCTTATCGCAAAAGCGACCGAAAAAATGCATGATGTTGCAAAGCATGTGAGCGCTGCTACCAGCGAACAACTGACCAATACCCGACAGATATCCGAAGCGATCGAGACCGTATCGGAGAAGAGCCGTCAGATTGCAAAGGCCATCCATGAACAACGGACAGGCGCAAACCAGATCTTCCTCGCAATCGAGAAGATCCGGGAAATTCCCCAGCATACGCTCAACAGTGTCTTTGCGATCACCCAGTCCCTCAAGGGTCTTTCGAAAAATACCGAACTCGTAACAAGGGAACTGGAAAAAATCGGTTTCTCTGGAGAGCAGGTCGCAACCCGGGAAGAAGCCGGGATACTCCATTTCGGCATCGAACCGACCACGGAGTCATCGACCGAAAAGCCGGAGGATTTTGCCCCTTTTGCGGAGTACCTCAGCGCACGGCTCGGAACAAAAGTTTCCCTTGCCATGGCATCTGATTATGAAGGGGCAATCCGGGACATCAGCAGGGGAGCAACCGACTGCTGTCTCATGAGCCCCTACAGCTACGTGAAAGCGCGGAAGAAACAGACGGTCATCCCCCTCGTCAAGACCATGGCTGAGGGCAGGGCGGGTTACCGTTCAGTCATTATCGCACGCGGCGACAGCACGATCAGTACCCTGAGCGATATCAGGGGGAAGAAATTTGCATTTGGGACATCTCACTCATTCCTGAGCTCCATAGCTCCCCGGTTTATGCTGCTCACTGCCGGGATTACAATGAAGGACCTCCTCCATTACGAATATCTCGGCACCCAGGAGAATGTCATCAATGCGCTGATTCAAGGCTCATTTGATGCAGGGGCCGTGTCAGAGAGCATGGTGGATCGGTACAAGGACAAGGCGATCAAGTCCATTGAATTCTCCGTCGAAATACCCGGCTTCATTATCAGTGCCCATGCAAAGATGCCCCCCCAGGTGCGGGAATCCCTGACCCGGGCTCTTCTCGAACTCAATGAAACAACCCCTGAAGGGTCAGCGATCCTTCATTCCATGAACAGCCGGTATAGTGGATTTTCCCTGACCTCTGCCGATGGACTCAAAACCATGGAGGACATGATGGACAAACTGGGGCTGGTATGACGACACAAGGGAAAAAATTCGCTGTTTTCACAATCGGCAGGGATACGTTCGGAATTGAGATCGACCGGGTTATCGAGATACTCCATACGAAGAGAGTATACACACTCCCTGAACTCCCCGAATTCCTCTCCGGGGTTATCACGGTAAGAGGAGAAGTCATCCCCCTGCTCGATCTCAGGAAACGATTCGGCATCCATGCCGATGGCGGGCAGGAACTGACTATTATCGTACGATATGACAGCGAAAAGATCGGGCTTATTGTCGAAAAAGTACAGGAAATTGTCACCCTTCTTGCCGGCGAGATTATTGCCCCTCCGACAATCTTCAAGGGTCTGAAGAAAAAATATCTCACGGGCATCGGGAAAAAGGACGAAAGGATCATCATCTTGCTCAATCTCGACTTTCTCCTTTCCTCAGAGGAAAAACTCATGCTGAAAGAATCGGAAGAAATACTGGAAGAGCATGCAAAAACCGGAGACTCTGCTTAAGCATCACGATGTTGAAGTAAGGAGGGAAGCCCTAGAAAACCTGAGAGGACAGGAGGGTGAAAAACCGGTCCGGCTGCTGCTTGCCGCCATGGAAGATTCCAGTTGGAGGGTGAGAAACTCGGCGATCGATATCCTCCTTGAAGGACACCCGGTCGAAGCCTATATCCACGGGCTGATCGATCTCCTCTATCGGGAAGAAAATGCCGGCGCAAGGAACTCGGCCATAGAAGCGCTTATCCGCCTCAATAAAAAAATAACTCCTTTCCTCGTCGAAGCGTTTCAGACCTCCAACCGGGATGTAAGGAAGTTTATCATTGATGTGCTGGGAGAATTCAGGGACAGCAGGTCTCTTCCCCTCATGCTCCATGCACTGCAGGATGACGATGAAAATGTCCGCGTCACCGCCATTGAGCACCTCGGCAAAGTCGGGGAAACGACTGTAGTAGACGCCCTGATCAGAATCGTCGAAAGCGATGATGCATGGACAGCCTATCCTGCCACGGACGCGCTCGGAAGGATCGGAGACAGAAAGGCGGTTCCTGCCCTTCTCAGAGCTCTTGGCAGGAAGACTCTCAGGATACCTGCCATAAAAGCACTCAGCCTTATTGCAGATCCTGCAACGCTCTCTGATCTTATCCCCCTCCTCCTGGATTCTTCAAGAACGGTCAGGGAAGAGGTGTTGCATGCCCTGGTGAGATTCTATCACAAAGGGATCGGGGAGGACGTCATCACCGGCGAGGTCAGAACGCTCATCGGCGATCAAATCTTCACCATCCTTGCTGATCATGTGCGATCGAGTAAAGCAGAAGTCAAAGTCTCCGCCATCCTCCTCCTCGGTCTCCTGAAAGATGAGCAGGCATTTGCGCCTCTTCTCGAAATATCCCAGGACGAGCATTATGCAGAAGATGTAAAGCGGGCTTTTGTGTTCATCGGACGGGAAAAACCAGAGTCTCTCATCCCGCTTTTCAGAACAGAAAACCTCTATCAGAAGCGCTTCATCTGTGACGTCGGTTCACGCATCGCGTCTCCCCTCTTTTTCGACGAGTTCCTCAGGCTTGTCCGGGATATGGACGGTCATATCCGTTCCATTACGGCACAGGGTCTGTCCAGAACGAATGACCCGAAAGCAGTTGCACCAATCACAGCACTCCTCGGAGATCCCTATGAAGATGTACAGGAGACAGCAGTCGATGCCCTTGCACGCCTCGGACCCTGGCTCAAGACAGGGGATTTCGTCTCCATGCTCAGGGATCCGAATCCCGTGCTGAGAAAAAATGCAGCCCTTCTCCTTGGCAAAATCGGGGCAAAGGATGCGGTTCCTGCCCTTGGGTTCGCGCTGAAAGACGGCAAGGTAGCGGTAAGGAAGGCCTGCGTGGAGGCTTTTTCGATCCTGAGGACAGAGGAATCCGTGCAGTTTCTTATCCTTGCACTCACGGATGAAGAGCCTCATATCAGGGCATTGGCTGCCCTGAGCCTGGGCCGGATCGGGGGGGAAGGAGTATTTCATGCACTCTCGCTCCTCGTGTCTGATGCCGATGACTCGGTAAGGGTTGCGGTAGCCCGATCCCTCGGCATGCTCCGGAATAAAAAGGCTGTCCGGCAGCTCGTCAAACTCCTTGCCGACAGAAACGGCTTTGTCGTAGCAACCGCCATCGAATCACTGAGCAGTACAGGCGGGCAGGAAGCCCGTGATGCTCTGCTGGGGATGCTTGCATCGACTGATAAAGAAATCATACGGACTGCTATCAAGGGGCTCTCCTCCTTCTCCGGCGTCGATGAGGTATTATTGCCCTTCCTCAAGGACAGTGATTGGGCAACACGAATGGCTGCGGTCGAAGCGCTCGGCAAAAGGATGACCAAGTCTGTCCGGAGGGAGATCGAAGAGCTCTATGACCGTGAGGAAGACCCTACGGTGAAAAGAGCATTGGAAGAAATCCTCGGGAAGAATCGTTAGCCGGCGGCTGTCTGGAATACAGGTTTTTATTGCAGAAACTGAAGTGGTTCAGAGATACCAATGTCCCTATTTGAGCAAGAAGAAATAATACCGCTCGAGCCCGAGGTATTCAGGCTGATACGGGATTTTATCCGTGATTACTGCGGGATTTTTTTTGATGATGACTTGCGGTATCTTCTGGAGAAAAGACTCTCGAGACGTCTCCGGAGCTTTCACTTCTCGAATTTCAGAGATTACTACCGCTACCTCCTCTATCACCCCAACCGGGATGAAGAACTTACCTCAATCATCGACATCCTTACCGTGAACGAAACCTATTTCTTCAGGGAGATGAACCAGCTGAAGGCATTCAGCGAGGAGATTCTGCCCGAACTGAAAAGAACGAACAGGGAGAAGAGAAGGCTGAGGATATGGTCTGCAGGCTGTTCAACAGGCGAAGAGCCGTATACTATTGCCATACTCGTCCTCGAAAACGGTTCGTTCCGCAACTGGAATATCGAGATTTTCGGGAGTGATATCAATCAGAGGGTACTCCAGGTTGCACGGAGCGGAATATACCGGAAAAACTCTTTCCGGACTACCGAACCATACTACCTGAAGAAATATTTTAAGGAAGAAAATTCACTCTTCACCATTTCGGACTCGGTGAAGCAACATGTCAACTTCAGCCACCTCAATCTCCTGGACCCTGTCAAGACAAAACTGGCAGGCACCGTGGATGTCATATTCTGCAGGAACGTTCTTATCTATTTCGATCATTCCTCAAGAAAAAAAGTCGTTGAAATGTTTTATGACCGGCTCGGGAACGGTGGCTACCTCCTCCTGGGTCACGCTGAATCACTGATAAATATTTCGACTGCTTTCACCCTGAAACATCTCCGGTATGATATGGTATATCAAAAGCCTACAAAATCAGGAGCACATATCGATGTCTAAAATACGGGTACTCATCGTTGATGACTCAGCATACAGCCGGCAGACCCTCAGAAAAATACTCGAGGCTGATCAGGCCATAGAGGTTGCCGGGATTTCCTCTGACGGGATAGACGCCATGGCAAAGACGCTGAGGCACAAGCCCGACCTCATCACGCTCGACCTCGAGATGCCCGGCATGGACGGTTTCAGTTTTCTCAGGTGGCTTATGGAGAACAAACCCACTCCCGTCATTATCATCAGTTCATACGCCGATTCAAAAACTGTCTTCAGGGCCCTGGAGTTCGGTGCTGCAGACTTTATTGCCAAGCCTTCACGGATGGCCATGACAGATTTTCGCGCAATGGAGAAGGACCTTCTGAGAAAGATAAAAGGGCTCAGGGGTCTGCGTATGGACCGTCTCAGTAAAAACCTCGGGCTCCTTGACGGGAAAAAATCCGTTCCGGTTCCCCGGGAAAAGACCGTCACGGACATAGACGCTGTCGGAATAGGGACCTCAACAGGCGGCCCAGCAGCACTGAAAATAATCTTTTCGCGGATTCCTGCCGATTTTCCCGCGGGGATCGTGGTCAGCCAGCATATGCCGAAGGGGTTCACTGCCTCATTTGCAGAACGTCTCAATTCCATAGCAAAGATCGAGGTAAAAGAAGCCGCTGAGGGAGACTCCCTGGAACACGGAAAGGCGCTTATCTGTCCGGGCGGGTATCACATGATGTTTACGAAGAAGGGGAAAAAGGTAGTGACAACGCTGAAAGAATCACGAAGCTCTGACAAATATACCCCTTCTGCTGATCTCATGATGTCTTCCCTCGCGGAAATATATGGGGCGAAGACACTCGGTATTATTCTCACCGGCATGGGCAGTGACGGGAGGGAAGGGATGCTGGAAATTAAGAAACGGGGAGGATATACTATAGTAGAATCGGAAGATTCTGCGGTCGTATTTGGCATGCCCTCGGAGGCAATAAAATCAGGGGCTGCTGAGAGGATCCTGCCGATCTCTGACATACCTGCCGAGATGGTACGGTTAGTAAAGGGGACCGGGCAGAGAAAAGGTTCCTGAAGGCGGAGGAGTATGGACAAAGAATTCAATCTCTCGAAAAAGGCAGATGAATTTCTTCAGATGTTCAAGAAAGGTGAAGAGTTCACCAAGAATCTGCTTAAGGAAAATGAACGTTTGAGGTTCAGGATTGCACAACTCGAAGGAGAGCTCGAAAAGACGGGCAATGAAGACAGGAAAATGCTCTATGAAGAAAAGATACGGGTCCTCGAAAACGAGATCAGTTCTCTCCTGGAGCGCTACAGGCAGGTAGAGGAAGAGAACAAGGATTTCGCGTCACGGTACCTGGAGGTCGAGGCAGAAAACAACAACCTGGCAAACCTCTATGTCGCGAGTTATCAGCTCCATTCTACTCTTGATTTCAATGAGGTCCTCCGGATCGTGCTCGAAATTGTCATCAACCTCATAGGCGCTGAAAAATTTGCCATATATCTCATGGACGAAAAAAGCAATGAACTCCTTCCTGCGGCATCGGAAGGGATATCACTGGGCGACATCCCGCGAATGAAAATCGGCGAGGGAGTCATCGGAAAAGTTGTAAAGGAAGCCGAGAGTTACTTTGTCGAGGACCTTGGAGAGAGAAGCTCCTCACCGGCTGACCCCGCACATCCCATCGTCTGTATCCCCCTCAAAATAAAGGAGCATGTGATCGGGGTCATAGCAGTCTACTCGCTCTTCATTCAGAAAACCTCGTTCTCGAACATAGACTACGAGCTTTTCAATCTGCTCGCCGGCCATGCAGCAACCGCAATCTTTTCCTCCAGGCTCTACACCCAGTCCGAGCGGAAACTGACTACGATCCAGAGTTTCCTCGACCTTCTGAAAGAAAAGCCGAGAAAATGACCATCATGAGGAGGAACCATGCCGAACATCCTTGTTGTTGAGGATTCGCCGACGATGCGACAACTCATAGGGTTTGCTATCAGGCGAATTCCTGAATCCAGGATCATTGAGGCGACAGACGGAGTCGACGCATTAAAGAAACTCGCTTCTGAAAAGATCGACGTCATTCTTGCAGATATCAACATGCCGGTGATGGACGGCCTGAAACTGGTAAGCCTCGTCAGGGAAAATCCTTCCTACAAGACAATTCCCGTAATCATGATCACAACAGAAGGGGCGGAAGAAGACAGGAAGAAAGCACTCGCAATCGGTGCGAATGCCTATCTCACAAAACCCATCCAGACACAGGAACTGATGAAGCTCATCACCAGTTTTTTCCCGTAGCCCAGATTATCCCGAAAAATGCATTTGGATATAAAGACGGCAGGCATGTGTGCAGCAAAACCTCTTGAACGCAGAATTTACGTCTGTATGGTATCCAGGCGGCAAGAATGAAAACGTGCCGGGAATCCGGGTCATGAAACCGCTCACCAAGGAGCTGCACAAGAGCTTTTGCTGCAC
>JBMOLW010000002.1:0-2792 GCA_049323875.1 Nitrospirota bacterium
AATCGTCCTACGTCGTAAAACTCGGCTGCGAGCTGGAATGGTCTGCTACGCGCTTCGACGGACGCGCTCCCCGCGTTTCCGAGCGTTTCGTGATTTTCTCGTCGTGGGAATTATTCACCACACCAGCTTTGCGTCATAAATAGTTATCTCGAAATTCTTCAACTTCTACGTCGTGCTCAAAATATGCGCGAATCAACATGCAGATGTTATGTATGCTTATCCTCGCAAGGGCTTCGGTTCTTCTTCCTTTTGGGAGCTTTCTGAGAAGGGGCCCTGGAAACCTTCGTTTATATGATGAAAAATAGGACTCATTGTTTGACCTGAGATGATAAGTCTCCAGCCATTTCTGCGGATCCCTGAGCAATCTTTCCAGCATCGCCCTCCATTCCATTGAACCCTTCTTGTTTAGGGTGATGCCCTCCTTTGGGTAAATATACGGAATGGCACCGGCATTGGAAGTGGCGGTGCAGTTGTCTCTTGACAGGAATCCTGCATCAGCTTCAACATCAACAATAAGGAACCGCTCTGCGGTCTCAAGCAGCAACGGCTCAAATGTTGGACAATCCGACATTCTATAATCTCCAAACATTGCCGCTGTTGCGATGTGGAAATGGTTACTCACCATGACTGCCATCTTGTCATAACCTTTATGTGCGTCTTTGTTATCTCTGTCGTTTGCATAATTCTGCTTTATTGAAAGTGGTTGTCCGGTTGTATCTGTGGAAAATGATGTTTCTGTAGATGTGATTGGTTTTGAGGTTGCCATGAAAACTTTCTTTAGAATAGATTTCACTTCTCTGTCGAAGTAAGCCCTATCCAAAGTTCTCGGTTGTATATCTGAGGTGATGCCAAGTTTTTCTCTGAACAGATCTATGATACCGACCGCAACCCTATCCGCTTTTTGGAAATACTGCTGCACAAGGATTGCTTTTGCAAGGTCAGAAGCAGGTATCCTTTTCTCTCTGCCTCTTCTTTTTCTTTTCTTCGCATCCCTCTTGGGAGGAGCGGCTTCCTCAACTGCATTCTTTATGAAAAGAAGCACTAGTTTTATCTCATTGATTTGAGCAAGGTTGTAACTCATCCAATTAATCGGAGTCTCATTTCTGGGTGTGTACTTGAAGTTTCCTTCCTTTAGGTCTCTGATGAGACTGTCTAGGACTCTCTGTTCTCTTTTCATTCTGATCGCCGAAGAAGTATTATGCACCGAAAAGTTCGAAAATTTTTCGGTTCACGTCGATGGGTTTCTTATTTTACGTCGGAATTAATTTTGTCGCAAAGCCGGTTGCGGGACAATCCCATGCTGTGGTGATTAATTCCTCTCGGAGCGCACCTTTTTCTATCCCAAATCCTTAACCACTTCGTGGGAGGTTGATGGGGTGCTCCGATGGAGAAGAAAAGAGATTGGAAGAAATATGAGAGAGAGCTTGGGGAAAGGAAGCGGAAAATCGTCGAGTTCATCCTTAGCAGACCCACAAAAGAAGAGGTCCTAAGAGAGCTTGAGAAGCTGAACAAGGGAAAGCGCGGTAGGAGGTTTGAAATCCCTAAATCAATCCTCCTGTTTTTCCATTTTTTGAAACATCTTTTCAGAATAGACGACAGAACGCTTGCTTGGTTCATGAGCGACTTTATGGACACCATAATCCCAAGAGAAGAACCATTTGACCATTCAAGTATAGTGAAAAGGAGAAAGGATATGGACCTTCAGCTTCCATTTGATATAACCCCTGAAAAACTGGATGGAAAAACACTCTATTTTGATGGCATGTGCCTAAGAGTTGGCAGAGGAGGCTATTACAGAAGTAAGAAGTACAAAACTGAAGTGAAATATCTTAGGATAGCCCTCTTCACTGATGATAGGGGCAAGGTGGTGGATTTTTCTATTGGTGATGAACACGATTCTGAGAAGAACATGGTTAGAGAGAAAATGCCAAAGATAAAGAGAAGCGGAGCAAAGGCGTTTGTAAGTGATGGGGCTTCCTGCGTCAGAGATTTTGTCGTTGGGCTTACTCTAAGCGGCATCAAGCCAGTTATCAGAGCTTCTGAACAAGTTGTTAAAAGCATGGAGCACAAGCCTCCCCCCGAAATGTGCATAAGAAGGAAGAAAGAGGAGGAGCTCATCTGGGAGGATTATGGAAAGAAACAGATGGACTATGAGAAATGGAAAGCTGAAACTGGTTACTCCAAGAGGTGGATTTATTCAGAGGGCGTAATCTCCTCCTTCAAAAGAATGTTTGGAGAAGAAACGTTTTCCAGGACTCAGAAAAATCTGCATGATGAAATATGCGCGAAGTTTATGCTTCTTGATTGTATGTTGCCGAACTTATGGGGCTGAGCTAAAGTGTCGGGTCGTGGTTAGTCCTTCAAGTGGGCTATTTGTTCACCACACCAGTCAAAATACCTTCTTCCATCCTGCTTTGATTAATTCCTTTGCAATGTGCCACGCGCCTGCTGCGCCCTGCCGTATTGACGCGAAGAAATCATCGACGTTTTCCATGAACGTGTTGCTGCGCTCTGGGATTATCCCGAGGCGAACCTCGTTTTTCTTTACGACACGCTCGCAGAAGACAACGGGCTTCATTTCAAACCCGTCCCTGTTGAGCATCCCTTTCACGAACCACTCGCCGCCTATTTGAAGTGCGCTCGTGGGCTCCTTTGCGGTTATCACGGTTATTGCGCGCAGGAGCGCGCCCACGCCGGACCTGTACCTCATCGGGTGGAAATAATGCTTGTCTGTCTCGGCGAATGCGAGAACGCCATGGTTTGCCATCGCATCCCCGAAGCCGTAATTCACG
>JBMOLW010000003.1:0-2786 GCA_049323875.1 Nitrospirota bacterium
CACCCAGGGTCTCGCGTGCCTCCCTGAGGTCGCCGGTGCAGTCGCCGTACTGAAGGTTGATAAAGTGAACTTCGGGAATCGAAAACAGTTCCTTCCACTGCAATAGGCTCGTCGAACGGGTCAGCTTCTCAAAAGGCTTCCCTCCACCCCGCCATGAGATGCCGACTTTTTTCCCTCTGCCCATATCATTATATCTTTGTCGCCACAGTTCGGCCTTATGGATATCCGGGATGAGATAGCTTTTTTGCCGGGGGAACCCGGAGAGATGTCTGCGGAAGAATTTGGGCAGGCTACCGATTGATATCCTCATGTCGGGGAGTGGCAGATATGAAGGAGACTTATCTCCGGCACCTGATCGTGCCGATACGGAAATCCCGGGGAAAGATCTGGAAAAAAGCGGTATCAACCTTTTGTCGCATTCAATGATACATCGATCGGCATGTGATAGAACCTCAGAGAGGCAGGAAGCGAACATAATTTCTTCACCGACCCCCTGCTCGGCAGTTATGAAAAGAGCTTTCCCGTTCAGGGATGAACCATCCCACCGGGGAATGTTGAGGATGCGCTGGTCGAATTTCTGAACAAGAAAGCGCCATTCATATTCTGCCCATCCCGGTAGAAAATTCCCGATCGTCAGGAAAACCAGGGACATGTTCCAGTGGATTTCAGCATCGTCAGGCCTGATCTCCAATGCTTTACGATAGAAAGAAAGTGCATTGTCGAATTGCCCTTTTTCTTCATGGATGATTGCAAGGGTGCAGTATGCATCAGCGAATGATGGATCTGCTCCGACAACTTTCCGGAGGTTTTCTTCAGCCTTATCAGTCTGCCCCTGTTCTTTCAGGATAAGCGCAAGGTTGTAATAGGCATCAGCAAAAAAAGGGTTCAGTCCGATAGCTTTTTCCAGGCTTGATACAGCACCATCACGCTCCCCCCGGTCATTCAGGATGAGAGCAAGCGTGAAGTATGCGTCTGGAATATCGGGGTCAAGTTCGATTGCCTTCTGAACCTGCAGGAGCGCTTCGTCATGGAGACCTTTGTCCCGAAGGGCAAGACTGAGATTATTGAGCGCCAGAAGATATTCGGGATTTATCCGGAGCGCTTTTCTCAGGTGAAGAACCGCCTGATCGGGGTCCTGCATTCGCCGAAACAGGTTCCCGATATTATTATGCACGTCGGCTGCATCAGGATTCATGCTCAGTACTTTTTTATAGGCGTCAAGGGCATTTTCATATTGACCGGTACGTTCGTAAATGATGGCAAGGTTATAAGCGGCATCCGGAGAACCCGGATTGATATCAGCCGCTTTCTGCAAATGAATCAGGGCTTCATCGAGATTTCCTGTCTCAAGGCAGATAGTGCTCATAAGGAAATGTGCATAATAATTTTCCGGAGAACAGGTTAGTGCCTGACGGCAATAATGTTCCGCCCTCTTAGTGTCCTGGAGGTCATGATGCAGTATTGCAAGCAGATGGAGGGTATCGGGGTCATCCGGTTGCACTGAGAGAATATCTTCACAGATGTTTATCGCTTCGATTGATCTGCCTTCCTGGAATGCGAGGAAAGCAGATTCGAATTTTTTTCTGTTATTCAATGTGTTTTGTCCCATACAGGAATGGATGAAGCGAATGAGTGCGCCGGATCAATTCTTCTACCCTTTGGCGCCAGTGATATCCGGTTGCGGACCTGGGGCCGAGGGAATGGAGGCCTCGCCTGTTATAGAAGAAGGGCAGGGGGACCTTGATGCAGCGGTAGGTATCCCATATTCTCAGGTAGTAGTCGAAGTCCTCACCGGTGTCGAGGGATTCGTCAAACAGTGTGGCTAATGCCGCGCCGGTTCTGACAAAATGCCCCATCTGGAGGCTTACAAAAGGGTCAGAGGAGAGGACATCCTGAATGCCGGAGAGGAAAGGCAACTGCCCGGGGCGTTCCCGGGGGGTTGTCTCTCCGTGCTCAATGGGCCAGATGGATCCCCAGATGGCGTCATAGGATTCCAGATAGGGTGAAACATATTCGAATGCTGACGGAGACATAAGGTCATCGGCATCGAGGAAGAATATCCAGTCTGCATCCTGCTGGGCTGCCTGCCTGATGCCGAGGTTCCGTGCCCTGGAACGGCCGAGTTTTCCCTCGGGGTCGTCGATCCGTATGGGGATAATCCGGGTGCAGTTGGCGGGTTTTTCCCTGAAGGCTTTTTCGACAGATTCGAGGGCTTGGCGGTAGAGGTCCTGATGGCCGGGACCCACCGGGGTAATGACGGCGCACCGGTAAGGTTTTTCTGAGGGATGGAGAAATACGGGGGGAGCAGGAGAATCTCTGATTTCAGGGGAGAGGGTGCTTGTGTAGGAATTGGTTATCCGGGGCATGGTCCCTGTTTCACGATACTGTCTCAGGTCTGAGGCAGCACGGCGGAATACCCCGTCCCAGTCCCCGGGACTCTCCTGGCGGATGAGCCGGACCGATTGATACCATGGGGTGTCCTCAAAGTCCCGCATCCATCTCCAGTCGCAGACAAAGGGAAGGAGTACCCAGACAGGCTTACCAAGAGCCCCTGCCATATGCACCGTCGCATTGTCCACGGAGATCACGAGATCCAGTGCCGCGATCTGTGCTGCGAAATTGTCGAGGTCCCTGAGGGGGTCTGCGTCGTCCCAGTCGTGGATGGTGACACCCAGGGTCTCGCGTGCCTCCCTGAGGTCGCCGGTGCAGTCGCCGTACTGAAGGTTGATAAAGTGAACTTCGGGAATCGAAAACAGTTCCTTCCACTGCAATAGGCTCGTCGAACG
>JBMOLW010000004.1:0-123005 GCA_049323875.1 Nitrospirota bacterium
CCTGAAGGTCTGTGGTAGACTACCACCTCGATAGGCTGGAGGTGTAAGTGCAGTAATGTATTCAGCTGACCAGTACTAATAGACCGTGCGACTTGACCCCTCTTCCTTTCCCTCCTGTTGTCAAAGGAAACAGATTGAAAAAATAGATCTTTCACAGTATAATAAAATTTCTGGAAATCAAATTTTCCGGTGGCGATGCCGGAGGGGTACCACCCGTTCCCATTCCGAACACGGAAGTTAAGCCCTCCTGGGCCGATGATACTATGATTGAGAAGGTCATGGGAAAGTAGGTCGCTGCCGGATTCAAGATACAAGGCCCGGTTTTTAACCGGGCCTTTTTTTTCTGACGGCCTCCTTTTTCAAAGGTGTACAATAGAAGATGAGACAGGACAACAGATGGCATCTCAGAAACAACATTATTTCGGCAAACACTCCGGTGCAACCCTGGAGAAGCTGATCGCAGATGCCTCGGTAACTGCGCTCTTGACGGAATCAGGAAACAAGCAGATAAATAGCCTGCTCCATGCATGACAGAAGACCTCATAAGAGATATACGGTAGACATTCTGGATATAACCAGTGCGCTCATACAAGCGAACGCTGTAGAAATAATCAACATAAGCGAGAAAGGCATTGCCCTGTGTGCAAACAGGAGATTGAATATCGGCGAAAGGTATATTTTAAAAATAAGGGCACAGGATATGGCACTGAACCTGCATGGGGTTGTCGCTTGGTCTAGAATGAGTCAGGTGAGGGATTCTCATCGCGGGGAAAGGGTCCCCGTGTATACTGCGGGCCTGGAATTTATCGATCTCTCAAACGATCAGCGGGAGGCACTGATCAGCTTTATAGAAGCCAATAAACAGGAGGCTAATACAGGCAGAACCCCGGAAGCCGATACCAGGCTCTCCATCAGGGTCCGGGTAGATGCGCCGGAGGAAGCATTCATTCTCGACCAGGCAGAGAGTCAGAAAGTGAAGCAATTAAGCTTCAGCGGAGCACGGATACAGAGCAAATATCCCATGAAAGTGAACTCCAATCTCCCCATGATGCTAAGTCTTTCAGAGGATAAGTTTATCATCTTTCAGGGAAGGATAGCTTCCTGTCTTCTTATCCGGGATGCATATCCCAAGGCTTATGATATCGGAATTGAGTTTACTGAATTGTCAGCAGAGGGGAGAGAAATGCTGGTAGAATTCATCCGCTTGCTCGATACCATTGATCAAAGCCCAGCTGAATAGAGCTTGTATTTAATCTCCTGTAGACTGAGCCAAGCGCTGTCTCATCAGGCAGTTTCTAGTACGAATTCTCTGACAAGCGCCTTGAAATCTTCCGGCTTATCGAGGTAGCATGCATGGCCTGCACCCTTAAGGATATACACTTCTCCTTTTCTCACATGGTCGGCAATAATTCTCCCGTTGTCCGGTGGGGAGATGGTGTCCAGTTCACCCCATATTGCCAGCAACGGGACGGCTATCTTTTTCAGGTCGGCAACCAGGTGCTTTACATTCACGGGACCAGCCAGGATACCCGCTTGTGCAGGGTTGCCCATGGCCAGATATCTCAACACAACCTCACCACTGATAGATGCCCCGATCAGGAACAGCTCCTGTATCTTGAGTGTTTTGAATAGTTCATGAAGGAATTCTGCATATTCGTCCCTGCTCCCGGCTTCGAACTTATCTGACAGACTCTTCGGTCCATACGGCATATCAAAAGCATAGACGCTGTAACGGAGCGCGAGTTCATCAAACAACCCGATTTCCTTCCATGTTTCTGCATGAAAGCTGAACCCATGCAGCAGGACAAACGGGGTTCCTTCACCTTTGTGGAGGTATCTGATTTTCAGGCCGTTCACTGTTATCCAGCATTCCATATATGCAATATCCCGGGATAAGGTAATCGTTATGATAAATCATGAGGGGGAAAGAATTCCACTAGGCAGGCTACAGGGGTATGCAGCGTCAGCAGAAAAAGACGCTTGGGCAGATGCCGGAAGCTGTGCTGATGCCTCTTGTTGAGCTTGTCAACCGGTTTTGATTCTGACGGTACACGATATCATTTGCAGTATTCTGCCGGACTGCTCATCCCGGTTTCAGGTCTGTGCTATAATGACACGATCAGACAACAATTCATAAGGCCGGGAGGTACGGAATGGATCTTCGCTTTCATGTGAAGAAGTTGATCAGACATTTGCTGTATGGAACCCTGTATTGCACGATAGGGGTCGGGTTGTTCGTGGCCGTTCTCCCCTCGACCTCTTGCGCCCAGACAGGCGGATGTAATCCGGGGGGACATTCACTAAACTTCTCCTTCTCCGCAAGTACCGTTTTCCAGTTTGATGCGAATGTTGATGGCGGCGGAAAGCTGAACGTTGCGCGCTACAGCGCAGCGTTAGACGTGGCGGGCAGGGTAAACAGGGATCTGGTACTCGGCATCAACCTTTCGTATGATTATGACCAGTATGATTTCTCAGGTCTTACCGGATTCCCGGTTGCGCACCCATGGTCAGACGTCCATCGATTGGGCATCAATGCTCCGGTCCGTTACCTGTTCGCAGACAACTGGCGTCTCTTCATGAGTCCCTCGGTCCAGTGGTCTGGAGAATCGTCCGCCGCATGGGACGACGCACTGTCCTATGGTGCTGTAGCAGCTCTGTCTTATCAGTTTCATCCTCAGGCTGCAATCGGTCTCGGCGCAGGTGTTTACTCGAACATTGGAAAGGCTGCTGTGTTTCCCTACCTCAGTGTCAACTGGCAGATGACCGAACGTCTTCGTCTCATCAACCCCTCACGGACAAGCCCTGCCGGCCCTGCGGGACTCGAACTCGTCTATGGTATTAACAAGCAATGGGAAGCCGGTTTGGGCGGGGCATATCGATCTTATCGCTTCCGCCTGGAGGAGGAAGGTCCAATTCCGAATGGCATCGGTGAATATAAAATCTTCCCGGTATTTGTCCGCATTGCATCCAGGTTTATGCCTATGATACGGGTCGAGGGATATGGAGGTGCCATGTTTCTCAATAAGATATATCTTGATGACCGGAAGGACCATGAGCTTTTCAGGACCAAGGCCGACATCGCACCGTTTATCGGTTTAACCTTTGTTGCCAGATTTTAAGGAATACCCAAGAACTCCCTGTTCTCTTGGCGCCGGGCTCTTAATAACTTTTTCAGGGAAGGACGATCTTGAACTTCTGCCGTCCGGCCTCTTGTCTGCAGACCGCTTCAGGGCATAATACGAAAAAAGAGAAGGAAAACGGCTACTTCCTGGTTCTCCTGAAAAGCGCTCCGACCAGGATTCCTGCCGTGAGAAAGCCATGGAGGGATGACGTGAAAAGGGAAAAGACCGCGAAGCCGCTCTCTGTATTGAGTATGCCGAGGAAACCCGTCACCCCATCAAAGTAGAAGAGGACCGCAATCACAACCCATAACAAAAACCCCATGAGAGCGCCTTTCAGGTAAGGATTTGTAACGAAGAGAAATCTGCCCCTGAATAACCTGAACAGGACCATGAGCGGGATGAGGCTCAGGAAGAACCCAAAAAATATTGCCTTAAAGTCCACGGTACCTTAATCGACAAGAAAATCCTTCAGTTTTTCCTGGAGCGAATCCGGCCATACCTCTTCATGCAAAAAAGCGTCGACTTCCTCTTTGGTGAGTGATTGCTTGATATCAAGGGGTAAGCTTCTCAATATCCTCATTTTTTCAGGGTCGGGTTTTCTTTTTTCCATAATATTAGCCTTTCTGCCATTTTTATCTTAATTCCTTATCATACCTGCTCCACCAGAGAAAAACAAACCGAAGACTCCCCCCGCCACCAAAAAAATGGTTATCCGTGGAGGCTGTTCGGTATGGGAATACTCCTGTTGATGAGGTGTTGAAGGGAGGTATATCCCTGATTGCCTATCGTCTGGGGAAATCATTTCACACCGGAGAGAGTTTTTTGCAGTATCAGCAGGATTGGTTGTAAAAAATGCCATAATATCAGTAGGTTATTTAATTCAATAAATTTCCAGTCGATGGAATAAAAATTGCAGAGTTTTGATACAATGTATCTATGAGACTCTTGCATTGGCTGAAATTTCTCAAGGCACCTCTTCCGGAGAAGGCGGTGAGAAGGCCCTCGGGCCCGGGGAGTGAGAAAATCTACCGCCCCCTCCCCAATAATCCGCCCAGACGTATAGCGCGTGCGCAGAAAAACCAGACAAAAGAGACAGACGCTGGGCGGCATTCAGTTAAGGAGAAAAGGCGATATAAGCGTTTTTCGCTTGAGGGCAGGGAGGTGATGGCGAAAATGGTTCTTTCCGAAGAGATAGAAATAGCGAATATGAGTATCGGAGGGGCCTGTATTGTCACGAAAAATACCTTTACACCCGGGGCAAAAGTTTTTCTGAACCTTGCTGATGGCAATATCGACGGACATTTGCAATGCAAGGTCATATGGGAAAGCGCATATTCAGATGACGCATCTGCACAGAGTCCCGGACGCTGTCGGGCAGGGGTTCAGTTCCAGGCAGTTCCTCCTTATACGCTCATCAGGCTCAAGGATTTCATGCGGGAGGCCGGGGTTCCGGATATGCAGAAGCTGAGCGAACAGTACCTTCCCAGTTCGTTGAGATTCAAGATATACCGCAACCGGAAGGCGTCCCTTAAGTATCCTTCCCCCTGTGTTGTCAAGCAGCTAAGCCTCGGAGGGATGCTGGTTGATACGCATCAGGAGCATGCTGTGGAGCAGAAATATCCCGTTGCATTGTATCTGTCAGCGGGGGATGTCCCGATAACGTGTACCGGAAGGATAGCCTCACAAATACCTGTCCGTACTGAACGGTCGGTTCGTTATGATACCGGCATAGAGTTCCTGAACCTGGCAGACCAGGACAGGTCTCATCTGAGACGTTTCCTTGGACAGATCTGATCATACATCTTCTGGTTCTGTCCAGGGACAGTAATGCCTGCCCAGGGTATCATCTGACGGCCAGGGACTCCGGCCAGGCAGAGGAAAACAGGACACTGTATCTATGAATCGAGGATTGGTTTCGCAGTACCCTGTTCGGACACGATTGGATCTGACCATGCGGGATGAAGAAAAGACCAAGGAACACCTTATAGAAGAACTCAACGAGATGCGCATTCTGCTTGGCGAGCTAAAAAAAGCTGAAGCAGCCCGCAACCAGATTGAAGCTGCCTTGAGAGAGAGCGAAGAACGATACCGCAAAATGGTGAACGCGGTTACCGGATATACCTATACGGTGGTGATCAGGAATGGGGAGGCGGTCTCGACACAGCACAGCATGGGGTGTTATGTGATTACCGGGTATAAGCCGGAAGAGTATCAGGACGATCCCAACCTCTGGTATTCGATGATCTACCCCGACGACCGCATGACTGCGTTGAACGCACTCGGCGACATTCTGAAAGGACTTCCGGTGCCTCCGGTCGAACACCGGATCATCCGCAAGGACGGTTCCATCATCTGGATCAGGAATACGCTCGTGCCCTATTATGACAAGGGAGGCCATCTCCTGAAATATGACGGCCTTATCGAAAACATTTCCGAACGCAAACGGGCTGAAGAGGCGTTGAGATTCAGTGAGGAGAAATTCCGGACGATTGCACAGACGGCGGTAGACGCGGTCATTTCTGCAGACAGCAACGGCAATATCATTTTCTGGAACACAAGCGCAGAGAGGATATTCGGGTATCCGGAAGAAGAGATCACGGGAAAATCTCTCGCCATCCTCATGCCCGAAAGATACCGGGAAGACCATGCAAAAGGGATCGAGCGGGTAAAGGCGACGGGAGAATCGAAGTATTTCGGAAGGGTTACAGAGATGCACGGGCTCAGGAATGACGGCAGTGAGTTTCCTCTGGAAATGTCTGTGTCTATGTGGTCAGTTGATCGGGAAATTTACTTCTCAGCCATTATCCGGGATATTACCAAGCGGAAGAAGCTGGAGAATGAACTCGAAAAGAACGCGACGACGGATATGCTTACCCAGGCTTTCAACAGGGCAAAATTCAATGAGATTATCAAGCACGAGATTGAAAGAGTAAAAAGATATACACACCCTCTCTCTATGATCATGTTTGATATTGATTACTTCAAGAATGTGAACGACCAGCATGGACACAGTGTGGGTGACTATATCCTGAAGACCCTGACCCGGGTGGTGCAAGAAAACCTTCGCGAGACCGATTCTCTCGTCAGGTGGGGAGGGGAAGAGTTTATTGTTATTGCACCCGAAACAGGGCCTGGAAGGGCAGAGATTCTTGCGGAGCGAATCAGGAGTGCTGTCGAGAATTTCCCTTTTGACATCGTCGGGAGGATAACGATAAGTCTTGGAGTCACCCAGTTCAGAAAGCATGACACAGAAGACACGTTTATCACGAGGACTGACAACGCACTCTATACAGCAAAAAGAAGCGGGAGAAACCGCATTGAAGTAATCCCGTAACCCATGTGGAACATAAAAATGGGGGAGCAAAGGCTTCCTGCATCACGGAGACGGGATGAGGAGAAAAGTTGTTTTCTGCGGCAACGATTGAACGTTGCCGCAGAAAAGGAAAGGTTAGACGCCGCAACACAGGCGTTTCATTTTTTTCTTGCCGTTCGGGGCGACTGCGAGGACGACCTCTACCTTGTTTCCGCAGTAGCGGCATAACTGAGCTCTGTTCTTGGACTCAGAACGCGCTGCCACATTCGTCTTGGATTTTTTCTCCGCCATTGTACTCCCTCCTTTCAGTCATAACATTTCTTCAAAACGAAGGTGTTATTCTCTGGGAACGCACCGCTTCCTCGTCTGTCAAGCCTCTTCTCTTGGTACAGCGGAAAACATCATGTCCGGCCTTGCAGAGGAAGCAAAAAACTTTATAATATACTCCTGATTATCAGAGAAAGTCAATAATTTTCTGGAAATTGGTATAAAACCCGGATAGAGATTCTCCATGATATTCTCTGTCCGGGACGGAGGCCCCCTTCTGCCCGATGCATGGCAATAGAGATTAGCCATATAAAGTTTCTATGGTATCATACACATATGACGGTTGCTCCGCTCTTGAGCTCTAATGAGCGGGCCGGCGTGCAGAAGAGTGTCGGACAGCGTCACGGACAGAAAGAACCGCGATGAGATTTCCAGGAACCGGAATACCGGAGAAGACCGTCCGGGAAAGAGTTTTTTACTGCCTCTTTGAGGCCAGAGAAGCCAGGTTTATGCATTATGTATGATCCGAAGGGGGAGATGATGATTGACCAGTGGGTTGCAGAGGTAAAAAACAATTCTGATTTTCAGGACCTTGGAATGATTCTTGTCCATAACGGTGTGGTACGTGCTACGTCCAAGGAAGGACGCCCTGTGAAGGGAATGCGCCTTTCCTATAACAAGGAACGACTGAATGCCTTAATTGCCGAGTACAGGCAGAAAGAGGGTATTACGGATGTAAAGGCCTGGATCAATGAAGGCCTGCTGAAGGTCGGCGATGATATTATGTATGCACTGGTGGCAGGAAAACTCAGAAAATATGTGATCCCCGCACTCGAAGAATTCGTATCGAAGATTAAGAACGAGGTAGTATCGGAGGAAGAGTTTTAGGAAGGATTGAACCGACATGGGTAATCGATTGAGTTTCTTGTTGATACTGGTGCTGGCAGTTCCCGGTTGCAGCGGTCAGGACCTGAAAAGAGGACCTGCTGAGATTGTTTTTGTCGACCGTCATATGCACGAGGTAACACAACTCACTTTTGAGGGCGACAACGGAGAGGCTTATTTCAGCTGGGACAGTACCAAACTGATTTTTCAGTCAAACAGAAATTCCTATGCCTGCGACAAGATATGGATCATGAACGCCGACGGTTCGGACAGCCATATGGTGAGTCCGGGATATGGTGCTCACACCTGTTCCTTCTTTATGCCCGGTGATGCAAGGATAGTCTTTGCTTCCACCAGCCACCTGCCCGGCGACTGCCCTCCGAAGATAAAGACCCCTGAAGCCAGGGGACACGTCTGGCCATTATACCCTTACGACATATACAGCGCAAGAAGTGACGGGTCGGGAATGCAAAAACTCACCGGCAATCCCGAATATGATGCAGAACCGGTTGTCTCTTCAGACGGAAGGCTGATCGTCTTCGGCTCTAAACGTGAGGGGGATTTCGATGTGTATGTCATGAACAGTGACGGATCTGATGTGAGACGACTGACTGACAGGATTGGATATGACGGAGGACCATGGTTTTCTCCGGACGGTACAAAAATCGTATGGCGTGCATGGTACCCTGAGACCCAAGCCGAAAAGGATATGTGGCAGAATTGTATGGAAGATAACTCTATCATCCCTATGCCCCTTGACCTCTGGATAATGGACTCTGACGGATCACAGAAAAAGATGATCCTTAAGAACGGCGCCACAAACTTCTGTCCTTCCTGGCATCCGGACGGAAAACGCATTATTTTTTCGAGCAACATGGACGACTGGCGTGAGGAACTCGGGGTATTCGGACATAACTTCGAACTCTATCTGATCAACAGCGATGGTACGGGACTGGAGCGGATAACGTTTAACAAGGTTTTTGACGGATTCCCGATGTTTTCCCCTGATGGCAGAAGACTGGCTTTCGCATCGAACCGGAACCCGGAGAAACCCCGAGCAACGGATATCTTCATTGCGGACTGGGTTGAGTAGTCTGACCTCACATAAGGTATCACCTGGTCGTCATTGCCCGACCTGGAGCGCCTCTGGCGCTGAAGGCGGATAATCCCGGGGAACCGCAAAGAAGATGACTGCAGACAAGATTTCATATAAGGAGGCATGACTCTGCAGAAAGTATTGTGCACTATCTCCGCAATTACTCTCTTTTTCTCTTTGTTTTTCCCCCTCATGTCAGGGGCTGAAGCGCCCCAATCTGTCGAACAACGACTAATAATTCACCACGACCTGCAGGTTATTCTTTCCCCCTGGTCACATCGTCTGGAGGTTGTTGACACGCTGACACTCCGCCCCGACAGACCGGAAAGGATCAAATTTTTTCTCCATGCAGGATTGCGGCCAATATCGGAATCACCCGGCGTTCTTATCGCCAGAGACAGGAATACGTCTCAAGACAATTTTATTGAACTTTTCACCGTTGTTCTGTCCCCTGGTATCAATAGCTTTACCATCCGATACGGAGGAGCAGTTGATCACCCCATCGAACAGTATGGAAAAGAGTACGCCAGGGGTATCAGGCAGACGCCTGGCCTCATCTCGGATGAAGGCATATACCTTGCGGGCAGTTCTTACTGGTATCCCCGGGTGCAGGATGAAACCGTGACATTCACTCTCGCAACGGAGCTTCCCTCTTCATGGGACGCCGTCAGTCAGGGCGAACGGACGTTTCGGGGCAAGAAAGACGGGAAAACTTTAGTTGTCTGGAAGACCTCTGTCCCTCAGGAAGAAATATATCTTGTTGCCGGGAAGTATGAATCCTATGAAAAAGAGGAAAAAGGATTCACGGCAATGGTTTTTCTCAGATCGCCGGACAGAGACCTTGCGGACAAATATCTTGATGCCACGATCAGGTACATCGCACTCTATGAGCATATGATAGGACCGTATCCGTATGCAAAGTTCGGACTTGTGGAGAATTTCTGGGAAACGGGTTTTGGCATGCCCTCTTTTACCCTTCTCGGGCCGAAAGTGCTGCGGTTCCCCTTTATTCTGAAATCGTCCTATCCCCATGAAATACTCCATACCTGGTGGGGCAATACGGTATACCCTGATTATGAAAAAGGCAACTGGTCTGAGGGATTGACTGCGTATCTTTCCGATCATCTCATGAAAGAACACGAAGGACTCGGAACGGAACACCGGTTGACGACGCTCCAGAAATATGCTGACTATGTCCTGCACGAAAAAGATTTTCCCCTGACGGAATTCAGGTCCCGCCATGGTTCTGTTTCCGAAGCGGTCGGATACGGTAAGTCCCTGATGTTCTTCCACATGCTCCGTCTTCAGCTCGGAGATGAGGTCTTTCTTGCCGCGCTCAGAAGTTTTTACGAAAGGCATAAATTCCGGATCGCTTCATTTGCCGACCTGAAGAAGAGCTTCGAGGCTGCATCAGGCAGAAAACTGGCAAGGGAATTCGAGCAGTGGATAGACCGTCCCGGTGCTCCGGAATTGCAGGTGAACAGAGTCGGATCCCGGAAAGATGATGAAGGATATATTCTGAAAGCCGGGATACGTCAAAGTCAGGACGGAGAACCGTATCTTCTCATTATCCCGGTGGCAGTTACTATGACAGGTCGAAAAGAAGCATTTCAGACAACAGTTGTCCTGGACAAAGTGTCTGATGAATTCACATTCCGCCTGCCGGCCCGGCCTGAGAGGCTCGATGTCGACCCGGAATATGATCTCTTCAGGAGGCTTGACCGGGATGAGACCCCTCCTGCGCTGTCGCAGGCTCTTGGTTCACGGAGGATGCTGGTTATCCTCCCGGCTTCCGCAGAACCTGTCATGCTCCGGGAATACAGGAATTTTGCTGCACTATTTCGGGCGTCAGGTCCTGACGAGATCGAGATCAGGCAGGACGACGAGATTGCGCAGATACCCGCTGACCGGGCAGTAGTGGTCCTCGGTTGGGACAACCGGTTTGCCCGCAGCATGCTGGAGGGCCTGTCCTCGTATGGAGTCTCTCTTTCGCGGGAGAAGCTTGCGATAAGAGAGAGGGAGTTTGCGAGAAAGGACCACACGTTTGTCTTCACTGCCAGGAATCCTAAGGACAAGAATCAGATCCTTGCCTTTATCGCAACGGACCTACCCCGATCCTTGGCCGGGCTCGGCAGGAAACTCCCTCACTATCATAAGTACAGTTATCTTGTTTTCACCGGGGAGGAACCTGAGAATGTTGGGAAAGACCGCTGGCCTCTTGTCGATTCACCGATGACGGTTTTCCTCGCAGATGAACAGGGGAAGTTCGCAAAGGTGAATCGGGGAGAGCTCGCACCGAGGGAACCTCTTGCAAAACTTCCTGCGCAGTTCTCTGCAGAGCGAATGCTTGAGACAATACGCTATCTCTCAGGTGAGGACCTCAAGGGAAGAGGCTTTGGATCGGAGGGGCTCGATAAGGCAGCGGAATTTATTGCGGAAAAATTCCGGAAAGCTGGGCTCAAGCCCCTTGGCGATGCTCCGGGAAGCTACTACCAGGCATGGGAGGAGGTCGGCGGGGAACCTGAGATCAGGACGCAGATGAAAAATATTATCGGATGCATCCCCGGCAAACAGCAGGGATTCAGTGATCAAAGTGTGGTTGTCGCTGCACATTATGATCATCTCGGTCTGGGCTGGCCTGAAGCACGGGAAGGAAATAAGGGGAAAATCCATCCGGGTGCCGACGATAATGCGAGCGGAGTAGCTGTTCTGCTCGAACTCGCACAAAATCTGGGCACGTATGCTGCTCCCGGCCGCAGCATCATCTTTATTGCCTTTGCAGGGGAGGAAGCCGGCAGAAGAGGTTCAAAATACTATGTAGCAACAGGAAAGAAACCGGATGCACGCTACCCCATTGCAGAGACGATTGCCATGGTGAATCTTGACACGGTAGGACGTCTCGGAAAGAATACCCTGCTGATACTTGGCTCGGAATCGGCAAAGGAATGGGTGCATATCTTCAGGGGAGCCGGATCTGTCAGCGGAGCAGACATTGAGATGGCAGAGGAAGGTCTGGACTCAAGCGACCATATCAGTTTCCGGCAGGCGGGCGTTCCAGCGGTGCAACTGTTTGCCGGAGCCCATGCGGACTACCACCGACCTACTGATACCGCAGAGAAGATTGATGCAGAGGGACTTGTCAAGGTCGCGTCCGTTGCAAAGGAAGTAGTCGAATATCTTTCAAAGCGCGAAGGCAGCCTCACCGGCAATGGAATATCCGCAGGAGGTATCGAGTCAAAAAACAGGGAGAAAAGAAAAGTGGGCTTGGGTATCGTTCCTGACTTTTCCTATACGGGAAAAGGGGTGTGCCTCTCCGGGACAATCCCCGGATCACCTGCTGAGGAGGTCGGCTTGAGAGAGGGCGACGTTCTTATCTCAGTAAACTCTCTGCCTGTCAACTCATTGAAAGACCTTGCCGCCATACTCAGTCCTTTCAAGCCGGGGAGCCGTGTATCGCTGGAAATCCTCCGGGACGGGAAGGCGATGCCGGTAGATTTGGAAGTTATAGAACGATGAAAAAGATTATTCTTTCCGTACTGCTGATATTCATCCTGGGTCTCGCGGTGCTGGTTCCGCGGATTCCCCAGATATCAGACACCCTGAAAGGCCGCCTAATCCCTGAGCTGGAGGAGATAACAGGGGAGAAGGTGGCAGTGGAGACTATCGCTCTGAATCTTTTCCCCCTGTTTCTTGAGGCGAAAGGAATCAGACTCCTTGACGAACAGGGAAGTGCCCTGATAAAGACAGTCCGGGCGAAAGCATATATCGACCTCGGGGGTATTTTCAGCAAGCGCATCACCCTCTACCGGCTGGTCTTTTATGACCCTGAAATATCAATCAGAAGGCAGAAGCTGGAAGAGATCATACATCATGTCAGGACATATCTTCAGAAGGAGAAAACAAAGGATTTTGAAGTGAAGGTAAACGTCATTGAGGTGAAAAAAGGAACGGTTCTGGTAAGGGATGAACCGGCACAGAGTCTGCTTGCCATAGAGGGACTGAGTGGTGAATTTATCGGAGGAGAAAGACAGAGGCTGTCTGCAGAGGTGCAGAAGGTGATTTTTAAAAAGGCGTCCTGGCCGAAGATCGTCTGTGATGTCCGGACAACACTCACTTTCAGGGGAGAGAATATTGCAATAAAAAAACTGGAAATCGGTGCATACGGATCAACGTTTACGGGCGAGGGTACCTACGGAGCCGGCAAAGGGGTTCTGAAGACCAATCTTGCATTGCTCATGAAGTCTGTCAAACGACTGTTCGGTCTCACAGAACGGGATGAAGGGAGGATATCCGCGACGGGAGAAGTACAGATAGCGCCTGTCGGACAAAAAGAGGTTTCCATCAGAAGCGAGCAGCAGGGGCTGCCGGTTCCGGAGCTGAAAAACATCCTCCTCGATCTCAAACTGAGCGGTGAGTTTTATCTCGAGACCCTTATGGAGCTCCTCAGGGTGAAAGATCAGCTTGAAGGACTCGTTAAGGTACAGGGAGAACTCAGAGGCCCGCTTTCGGATATTTCCGGGACAGCGCAAGCAAAGCTGAAGCAGGGCAACCTTTATGGTGTCGACATCGACTCACTCGTCTGCGACATTTCCTACAAGGACAGGGTGATGAAATTTGAAAACGGTTCTGCTTCCCTTTATAACGGAAAAGGGCAGGCGGAAGCGCTGATCCACCTTCCTGTTGTTGATTTTTATTCGCTCCGTGTCAATGTGCAGTCAGTGGACAGCCTCCCGCTCTTCGGGTTGATCAAGTGGGACCCGGAAATTCCGGACGGCAAAGTTGACGGAGAACTTGCCACCTCAGGAAATAGGTTCAATCCGGAAGGGGCGTTTTTCTATAGGGCAGCCTTGGTCGGAAAGCAGGCATATTATTCGGGGAAACCGTATCCGGTCGAGAACGTGATAAGCAGAATACGGGATCTGAAAGGCAGGTTCACCAAACGCGATCAGATAATTTCCCTGACAGATTTGCAGATCAATACATCCGTCTCCCATCTGATCTTGAACGGAGCTGTAGATCTTGAAAAAGAGACCCTGAACTTGAGAGGGAGAGTGATTGCAGAAACAGCTGGCGACCTGTCAGCGCCTTACTATATGGGCTTGCAGGGCCGCACTGAATTTTCGGGCGAGATAGCCGGTCCTCTGGAAGATCCCAGGATAACAGGGAGGGCAATGCTTGCAAATGCCGATCTCGAGGGCTATCAGATCGACAGTATTGTTTCGGATATTTCCTATGAGAAAGCCCTCCTGAGTACCCGGGAGACGGTCTTCAGATCCCCTGGACAGGAACATGTGGTCAGGGGGAAAATATCGTTTCTCGGTCCCAAGCATCTTTTTGATGTTTCATCTCCGGTGTATGACCTGAAGGCTGTTCTGAAGAATGCGGATTTCGGGAAGGTGATCCGGATGTTCTATAAGGAGTTTATCGGCCAGGGGAGAATGCATGCGGATTTGGCTATGACCGGCAAAGGGAGAGGGTTTTTGCTCTCCGGAAAAGGGCGGATGGAAAGGGGGTCTCTCTATTCGGTTCCTTTTGACTCCGGGTATTCTGACTTTTCCTATACCCATGATACGCTGTCGCTGAAAACCGTGAAGATTGCAAAAAATACGTCGATACTGCGTGCTGAGGGGATAATAGGAGGAGACGGTACATTTTCTTATCATGCGTCTGCCGACAAGCTTTTTCTGAAAGACCTCGGTCTGCAAAAGATGCCTGATGATGCGATCATCTCGCTGAAGTCAAAAGGGACGGGGACGTTTGATAACCCTGTGGTTACTTTTGACGCAAAAGTCATCGGCGGCACATTCAAGGGGAAGGATATGGGAAGGGGACATATCACCGGTTCGATCAGGAACAGGGATATCTCTGTGCAGGGGGCTCTGTTCAATGAGAAGATGCGACTCAGTGGAAAGGGGCGGCTTGACGAGAGGCTCCCGTGGAGCGCGGAACTTGCTATTCAGCCTGCCCGGTACGATTTCATTCTCAGTTCAATCCTCAAGGATGTCCCGGAAGACCTGGAACTCTTCCTCGAGGGAAATGTGACTCTGCAGGGGGACAGACATGATATTGCCGTCAACACGGTACTGCAACGATTAACGTTATCACTCTTCGGGCAGACACTCTCGAATGATTCACCGATCTCATTTGCTCTCCGGAACAGGGCGCTCTCAATCACCGCATGTACGGTAACGAGCGGCACGGCTTCGTTCACGCTCAGCGGAGATGTTGAGATCGGGAAATCATACAACCTCAGCCTTGAAGGAAAATCCGCACTCTCTCCTCTTCAGGGTATGTCGAAGAAAATCGGGTATCTCAGGGGAGATGCCGATTTCTCCCTTTCGGTCAACGGTCCGTGGGACGACCCGGATATCACGGGAGGCATGAATATCACTGACGCATCGTTCGGTCTCCGTGGTTACCCTACCTATATCAGTTCCCTGCACGGGCGTCTCTTCATGGATGAGGATAGGATAGTCCTGCAGAAACTGACCGGAAAAATCGGCGGAGGCAATGTTACGGCTTCCGGATATGTTACGCTGAAAGCGTTCAAGGCAAAGCGGTTCTATGTCGAGGCCGCCGTCGAAAATGTAACGACTTCGCCATCCGGAAATTTTTCCATCAACTTCGGGGGGAATCTCCTCCTGAAGGGCACTCCTGAACAACAGAATATTATCGGTGACATCCGGATCAACAGAGCCTATTACAAAGAAAACATTGAGTGGAGAAGCTGGATATTCCAGGCAAAGACGAAAGAAGTCCCCCGTGCAGAAACGACCCTGTTTGAGCACACGGAACTGAATATACGGATTACGGGCAGTGACAAGATTTCTGTGGACAACAACATCGCCCGGGCACCGGTGAGGATACGGGGTGACATGATTCTGAAAGGAACCCTGTTGCATCCGGTTTTGTTCGGAAGGGTGGAAGCGAACGAAGGGTATGTCTATTTCAGAAATAATGAATTCAAGATCATCCATGCAAGCGCTGATTTTGCAGATCCGAACCGGATAAAGCCTGTCTTCAATTTCACTGCCGAGACGAGCGTGAGCGGCTATAATATCAGGCTGACCCTCGAGGGTCAGCCCGACCACTTTACGCTTGCGCTCACCTCAGACCCTCATCTTGATGAAGTCGATATCCTGGCGCTTCTGACGGTAGGGAGGGTAGGTTCACAGATGAAGGGGATTGAGGGTGGCGTGGGGGCCGGAGAAGCAACGTCCTTTGTTACAGGACCTGTCGGGGATGTTATCGAAGAACGCATGAGATCGATCACCGGAATAGACAGATTCCAGATCGAACCCACTGTCTCTGAAACGAGCGGCACGGTGAGCCCCAGGGTAATTGTTTCAAAACGCCTTATTGCGGACAAGCTCTATGTAACCTACTCGAATCTCGTCGGGTCGACTGAGGAGCAGATCATCAAGATCGAATATCTTGTGAGCAGGAACGTATCTCTCATAGGGGTCCATGACGAGAGAAGAGGTGTCGGAGGTGATATAAAATTCAGGTTCGAGTTCAAATGAAACCGGTGAGACATGCATGGATAATCCTGTGCCTCATGAACCTGCTTCTGGTTTCCGTTGCCGGAGGTGCAGTCAATTCCGAAATAGCAATACACGGGCTCTCCTCAATAACGGACGCAGAGCTCTTGTATCTTCTCGGCATCCAGCCGGACGAGAGTCCTGACAGAGAGAAGATTCGCGCCGGGATTAAACGGGCTTTTCTCCGGGGAATATTCAATGATATTTCCGTCGAGGTTATTGACGGCGAGAAACCGAACGTCATCATCAATGTCGAGGAAAGAGACAGGATCACGGACATCTCTGTGGGAGGCGATTCCGCGCTATCCGACAGAAAGATACGGGGAATGTTTCCGCTCAAGGAAGGTCAGCTCCTCTTGTGCGAGTCATTTGAACAGGCTGCTGCTGAATTGCGGGAAAAACTTGCCAGGCGCGGATTTCCGCGGGTCACTGTCGGTTACAAGGTCAGGAGAGCAGAGGAAAAATACGGTCTTGTGATAAGGCTCGCGGTGAATACGGGCGAACCGGATATCGTAAAAAAAATTGTCCTTGACGGAGCAGGCAGGGATGCCGGGGCAATCCTGTGGATCATGCAGTTGTCTGAAGGGGATATCTATGACCAGACTGTCCTCCGGAGGGACATTGAAAAGATCAGGGCCTATTACAAGGACAAGGGATATTTCAGGCCTGTTGTCGGAGAATATCTGTTTGCAGACGGCGAACTTCGCATCCCGGTTGATCCGGGTCAGCGTCTTACGATCGAATTTCAGGGGAATTCATCCATTTCCACGAGGAATCTCCACAAGGAGATGCCCTTCTTCGAGGCCGAGGATTACAGCGATGACATCGTTGCTGAAGCAGCACACAGGATAACCCTGCTCTATTACGCCAGGGGATATCCCTTTGTCGCGGTAGAACCCGGGACCATACCGGAGAACGGCTCCGTGCAGGTTACGTTCCACATCACTGAAGGTCCGCAGGTCAAGGTTGGAAAGATTGTCTTTCAGGGGATCCATATCGAGGAGAAGCGTCTCAAAGAGTTCATGTCCCTGAAAGAAGGGAAGGCGTATAATCCGGAGTTCGTTGATTCGGACAGGGAGACGCTGCAATACCTCTATGATTCACTCGGATATCTGTCGGCAGAAGTTACCGGGTTCGAAACGATCTATCGGGAAGAAGACGGGGTTATGGATATTGCCGTCAAGATCACTGAGGGCCCCAAAACCGTGATAGAGGATATCAGGATTGCAGGAGTACAGTCTCTTGATGAAGCAGAGATAAATAAGGTGATCTCCATCAAACGGGGTGCGCCGTACAATGAAGTCGACATTTCCGATGCCCGTTATCGCATTATCGAACTCTATAACAACGAAGGTTTTCTCAATGTGCAGGTATCCATTCAAAGACAGTTCGAGGGAGAGAAAGCGACCGTGACCTTTGCTGTCGCTGAAGGCCCCCGGCAATTTTTCGGCAAGGTCATCGTGAAGGGGAATCAAAAAACCCGGTATACCGTCATTGAAAGGGAACTGCTCCAGCAGGAGGGAGCACCCCTCAATTACAGTCTCATATCACAACAGAGGCAGAAGCTCTACAAACTGGGGTTATTTACCGACATCACCACTGAGCTGGTTGACGGCTTCGGCAACAGCAAAGACACCCTGATCAGGGTGCAGGAGGGCAAGGCGGGCGCGGTCGAATTCGGGATAGGCTACGCAGATTATGAGCAGTACCGGGGGTTCCTTGAGTTGAGTTACCGAAACCTCTGGGGCATGAACAGACAGGCGTCGTTGCGTTTTGAAACCAGTTCCCTCGAAAGACGCTATGTCCTCCAGTATTTTGAACCATGGTTTTTACTGCTCCGAAAGCCGTTGCCGCTCCGTGTCTTTATACTCGGCGAAGAGCGTGAGGAGGTGAATACAGACACCCGCGAGACACGATACAAGCTTGCAAGACATGCGGTGACGGCAGGAGTCGAAAAAAAATTGAGCGATACGCTGAAATCGGAACTCTCTTATGAATTTTCGGTTGTCAATACCTATGACGTCCAGCCTGACGTCGTGCTCAGCAAGGAGGATACCGGAACGCTCATTATCAGCGGTATGCGTCTCGGTTTTATTTATGATACCCGCAACGACCCCTTTTTTCCTTCGCAAGGCATCCTCTCCGGCCTTTCCGTCAAGCTTACCTCACCTCTTTTCCTGTCGGAAACAGATTTTATCAAGATGTCGTTTTACGGGAACAGCTATCATGCGCTGACAAAATGGCTTGTGCTTGCTGCATCGGTGCGGGGGGGTATAGCCCAGGGGTACGGATCGACACAGGAACTGCCTATTGTCGAACGGTTTTTTCTTGGAGGCAGGAGCACGGTAAGAGGATATGAACAGGATACCCTCGGGCCGAAAGGGAAAGACGGCAATCAGACAGGAGGGAACGTCTACCTTATGGAGAACCTTGAACTGAGAACATCCCTGGGCAGGGGCATAGGGATAGTGGGATTCCTTGACGGAGGGAATGTATGGGTTGACGTCACTGACGTCGACCTCTCGGACATGAGGTTCACAGCCGGACTTGGTCTGAGATACAATACACCCGTCGGCCCCCTGAGGGTTGATTACGGGCATAAGCTGCAGAGAGACAGGGACGAGAGCAGCGGGGAAATTCACTTCAGCATAGGACATGCCTTTTAAGAAACGTATGACTACTAAGCACCGAGCAGAGAAAAAAGAGCATAGAGACAGGATTGAAGCGCCAGAGAGTATTATCAGGCGTCTTTTTCGGCAGAGCACGTTTCTCAGATATGGATTTCATCTCTTTGCTCTGAGCTCAATCCTCTTTGCTCTTTGCTTTCCGCTCAGAGCGGAAATACGGGACCGGGTGGTTGCATCCATCGACAATACTGCAATCACCCTCAGCGACCTTGAAGAGAAATATGCCGAGACGGTTACCGTCCTTCCGGACGTTACGAGAACAGAGGTGCTCAATACCATGATCAACAGGTTGCTCCTGGTCAGAGAGGCTCACAAGATAAGGCTCGAAGCCTCTTCCCAGGACGAACTGCTCAGGGAATATATTGACCTGAAAATCCGTGCATTTATCAGAATCAGGGATGAAGATGCGTTAAGCTATTTTGAGGCAAACCGTGCAGCCTTTGGAGAGAAACAATTCGATGAGGTGAGGGAAGAGATCGAGCATTATCTCACTGAACGCGAACTGAACAACCGCATCAGGCTCCATATCGCGGAACTGAAAGAAAAGGCATGCATCAATATCAGGTTTCACGAGAACCGATGATTTTGCTGCCGGGGGACAGCGTTTGAGCTTATCAAAACATTCTGAACCGGAGAGGAAAATTCTTGCAGTTACCATGGGAGATCCGGGAGGTATCGGACCGGAAATCATTGTCAGGGCTCTTGCATCGCCTGCAGTCAGGAGATGCTGTATCCCGGTTATTATCGGAGACGCGGGTATTATGCAGAATGCAGCCAAACTGCTCAGATTGCCTGTGACTGTCAGAACCGTGAGTTCCCCTGAAGAGAGGATGACGCCCCGGAACACGGTGCAGGTTCTTGACATCAGGACTGCTGCCGGGGTCAGGAAGCGCATGCCGACGGCTGAGGGAGGGGCTTCATGCGTTCGCTATATCACAAAGGCCGTTGAACTTGCTGCTGAGAGAAAAGTTGACGGCATTGTAACAGCGCCGATATCCAAGGAAGCCATGAAGATGGCGGGATTGCCCTGGCCGGGACATACTGAAATGCTTGCGGCAATGACCGGGACGAAAGGCTATGCGATGATGCTTGTCGGAGGTCCTCTCCGTGTCATCCTGGTTACCATACATACGGCAATCAACCGGGTCCCGAAGTTAATCACGAAACAGAGGGTGCTCAAAACGATCAGACTTGCAGAGAAGGCGTGCGGAATGCTGAAAATCAAAAAACCGAGAATTGCAGTTGCCGGACTCAACCCGCATGCGGGCGAGGCAGGGATGTTCGGTGATGAGGAACAAAAGGAAATTCTGCCGGCAATACAGGCTGCAATGCGTGAGGGTATTCCCGTGTCGGGCCCTTTTCCGCCTGACACGGTTTTTCATAAGGCATACAACGGTGAAACAGATATTATTGTCTGTATGTATCACGACCAGGGGTTGATTCCCCTGAAGATGATCGCTTTTGACACCGGGGTGAATGTGACCGTCGGCTTACCCTTTGTCCGCACGTCTCCTGATCACGGGACAGCCTATGATATTGCATGGAAAGGGATTGCGAATCCTGCAAGCATGATCGAGGCGATAAAGGTTGCTGCGACATTAAAGATTTAGCGCAAATTCATATGCTCCCGGTTGAACACGTTGAAGAGAGTATTTTTACTCATTCTCGGCCCGCATGAGCGGCCCTCCGAGGGCAATTCTGTGTCGATTAAACTCCACAGAATTGAAATCCGTAAAAATACTCTCTCCAACGTGGGTATAACAAAATGATGAATAAACAAACTGGTGTCACCTTATGAAACTCAACAAAAAACAGATAATCAGCTGGACGCTGTTTGATTTTGCGAACTCCAGCTATTCTGCGGTTATCGTGGCAGTTGTTTTCCCTGTCTATTATGCGGGCGTTATCGTGGGGAACGATACAGGACTCGGCGACCTCTGGTGGGGGAGGGCAATCTCGGTGAGTATGGCTATCGTCGCCCTCACGTCACCTTTTCTCGGGGGCATTGCGGATTTCCGGGGACTGAGGAAGAATTTTCTTTTCCTCTATACCTCGGTCAGTGTTGCGGCGATCGCGGGACTGTCCCTCCTGGGCAAGGGTATGGTAATCGAAGGGTTCCTGCTCATCGTCATCGCCAATCTCGGGATGGAAGGAGGTCTGGTCTTCTACAATTCGTTTCTCCCCGGGATAGCCCCGCCGGCATATACAGGCAGGGTCTCTGCATGGGGCTATATGGTCGGCTATGCGGGTTCAATCGCTTCTCTCCTGATCGCTCTCCCCCTGGTCAAAACAGGAGACTTCACGAGCGTCTGGATCATGGTGGCCCTGTTTTTTGCCTCCTTTTCCCTGCCTGCTTTTCTGTTCCTTCCCGGAGGTACCGGAAGGAACGGTTCATGGGTCCGTGCAGGGGCAAAAGGAGTCCGCCATACCCTGAAAACCCTGGGGGAAATCTGGCAGCAAAAAGAGACGAGAAAATTCCTTATCTCATTTCTTCTCTATGAAGACGGGGTGAATACCGTTATTGTTTTTTCGAGCATCTTTGCGGCCACAACCCTCGGGTTTCGTCCACAGGAACTGATCATCCTGTATCTGATTGTTCAGATGACCGCTTTGCTGGGGTCCCTGGTCATGGCAAAACCTATAGACCTCTGGGGTCCCAAAAGAGTTGTCTGGTGGTCGCTTATCCTGTGGACACTTGTTGCTGTTATCGCCTTTTTCGTATACACAAAAAATCAATTCTGGGTCATCGCAGTATTCGCCGGCCTCGGCCTTGGTACAGTACAGGCGGCCTCGCGCGCTCTGTACGCGCAATTCGTCCCTCAGGGGAAAGAGGCTGAATATTTCGGTGTATACTCCCTGGTGGGCAAATCGTCTGCGATCCTTGGCCCGCTTGTATTCGGCCATATCTCGACAGCATTCGGGAGTCAGAGACCTGCAATTGCATCCGTTGCTGTTTTTTTTCTTGCAGGAATGGTCCTCCTGAGTTTCGTCAAAGCCGGAGGGCCGAATATCGGCAGGCGTTCTCAGTCCAAAGTGTTTATAAGTTCAACGGACGAACACGGCAGATGAATTTTTTCACTTGTTCCGATCCCGAAAGCTTTCGGGATAAGTCCGTAACAGCTGTGTAAAATCTTTCTCCGTCATTCCACGACTTGATCGGGGAATCCAGTACCGAAAAATATTTTATAGAAGAACTGGATTAGGAGCCTGTCCCGCACTTGATACGGGAGTCAAGCCGGATAATGACAACCATTGGAATAGCGTGCATTATGCATAAACAAGGCTGATACGGTTGCTTTTGTGCCCGGCAACCGTGCATACTTAAACAAGTATTTAACGGAGAGGGTATTCCATGTTACGGTGTATTCTGAGAGCGAAAATTCATGGGGCAACGGTTACTGAGTCCAACCTGTCGTACGAAGGGAGCATCACGATTGATGAGCGGATATTCAGGAAGGCAGGGATACTTCCCTATGAGCAGGTGATGATCAGCAACCTGAATAACGGGGAGCGCTTCGAGACATATGTGATCCCCGGGAAAAGAGGAGAGATCTGCCTGAACGGCCCCACAGCCCGGAAAGGAGTGGTCGGGGACAAGATTATCATCTTCTGCTACAGTTATTTTGAGGATAAGGCGGTAAGGGATTTTCAGCCAACGATCATTCACCTCGACGAACAGAATAACATTATTTCCCGGACATAGATTCATCTTCAACGAGCCCTGATGGAAGAGGAAAAGAAGAATACCGGCAATAATGCCAGGAGGAAGAAACTCGGATTCATTATCCTCGCTGTAGTTCTTCTCGCAGGGGCGGTGACCCTCTTCTTCTATCTCAGATATAAGGCTGCCCATATTACTACCGATGATGCGTTCATCGAAGGACGGATACATACCATAGCGTCAAAGATCAGCGGGACTGTCAGCGCTGTCCATGTCACGGAAAACCAGCGTGTCATGCAGGGCGACCTGCTGATAGAGATCGAACCGGCAGATTTCGCAGTCAAGGTCGAAGAGGCTCAGTCCGGGACCAGCGCTGAAAAAGCAAAACTCGCTGAGATTGAGGCACAGATCAGTGTTTCAAAAACACGGATTGCGGAACTTCATGCTGCACGGGAAGCGTCAAAAGCATATCTCGAACTCCAGGAGGCAACTCTCAGACAGGCTGTCAAGGACAGCGAAAGAGCTGAACGTCTGCTGAAATCTGAGGCTATCTCGATAGAGAGATATGAGAAGGCCATGACTTCCCATGCTATTGCATCAGCACAGGTCAAATCAGCAAGGGAGAAACTCAATCAGGCGGAGAAAGCGCTGGAGACACAAAAAGCCGTTGTGAGGCAGGTCGAAGCATTGCAGGCTGCTCAACTCTCTGCCATACGGGAAAAAGAGGCAAAGGTACAGGCGGCACAACTCAATATCGGGTATACAAAAATTTATGCACCCTCTGACGGTTATATTACCAGGAAGTCAGTCGAGATCGGGAATCAGGTAGAAGCGGGCAGACCGCTCATGGCCGTCGTATCCCTCGAGGATATCTGGGTTACGGCCAACTACAAGGAAACTCAGCTCGAAAAGGTGAAGCCCGGGCAGAAAGTTATTATCAGGGTGGATACCTATCCCGGCAAAAAATTCCAGGGGAAAATCGAAAGCATTATGTCGGGAACCGGAGCGGTTTTCTCACTCTTCCCGCCCGAAAATGCAACCGGCAACTATGTAAAAGTCGTGCAGAGAATACCGGTCAGGATCGTGTTTGATCAAGATACCGATAAGGATCATATCCTCCGTGTCGGGATGTCTGTGGTACCGACGATTTTGATTGAGTAGGGTCTGGGATATCCGAAAAACCTGGAATGTCTTGATGCAAGCCATTGATCTCCAAAGATAGGAAAAGTTGTTAAAGATTTTCGGTGTCATTCCCCGACGTGATCGGGGAATCCAGTATCAGAAAATTTTTAGAAAGGAACTGGATTATCCGGTCAAGCCGGATAATGACAATTTTTTAGAAGCAGGCTCATTATGAATAAATGGCTTGTCGCGCTCACCGTAATGCTCCCCACACTCATCGAGATTATCGATACCTCTGTGGTAAACGTCGCGCTTGATCATATCCGGGGAAGCCTCTCCGCCGGGATTGACGAATCGACATGGTCCATCACCTCCTACCTCGTCTCCAATGCGATCATCATCCCCATGACAGGATGGCTGAGCAGGTTTTTCGGGCGCAAGCGATATCTCATTCTTTCGATCACTATGTTTACCCTGAGTTCTTTCCTCTGCGGAGCTGCCTGGAGTCTCCAGAGCCTCGTTTTTTTCAGGGTGCTCCAGGGAATAGGCGGAGGAGCGCTGCAGCCGCTGTCGCAATCCATACTCCTGGAGACATTCCCTCCCCGGCAGCATGGAATAGCAATGGCGGTATTCGGCGTGGGAATAATGTTCGGTCCCATTGTGGGCCCGCTCCTCGGCGGCTGGATCACGGACAACTGGTCATGGCACTGGATATTCTTTATCAACGTGCCGATCGGCATCATTTCGATCCTGCTCACTCTGGTTTTCATCGCAGACCCGCCGTACATGAAACGGACCAGGATGAAGGTCGACTACTGGGGACTCGCGCTGCTGGCGCTCGGTCTTGGCTGCCTCCAGATCGTCCTTGACAAAGGCCAGCAGGAGAACTGGTTCTCGTCAAGTTTTATCTTCTGGCTGAGCGGTATTTCGGCGGTCTCGCTCATCTCTTTTGTGGTCGTTGAACTGTCTGCAAAGAACCCGGTCGTAAACCTCAGGGCATTCAGGAATATCTCCTTCAGTACGGGAAACGTCGTAATGTTTCTGGGATTTTTCAACCTCTTTGCAAGCATCGTGCTCCTTCCGATTTATCTCCAGACGCTTATGGGATATACCGCCTTTCTTGCAGGATTTGTGTTAGGCCCGGGAGGGATGGCGACGCTTATAGCGCTTCCACTTGCCGGGAGCCTGGTGAATAAGGTGAATCCGAAGGCGCTTCTGGCCTTCGGAATTGTAGTGAATGCGTATGCCACTCACCTGATGTCAAATTTTACTCTCTCAGCCGATTTCCATACCGTAATATGGCCGAGAATCGTATTAGGGATCGGCATGGGTTTTTTCTTTATCCCGCTCACTACCATGACCATGTCCGGCATCAGGAAGGAGGATATGGGCAATGCATCGGCTATCTATAACCTCCTCAGGAACCTCGGCGGGAGTTTCGGCGTGGCATTCGTGACTACCATGCTGTCCCGGCGTGCGCAGTACCATCAGTCCCATTTAGTCGAGCATCTTACCCCCTTCGATACTGCCTACAACATGACATCAGAACAGATTTCCCGGTTCCTCCAGCACAGGGGATTCGAAAGCACGCTCTCTGAGCAGGGAGGACTCGGAGTGATATACCGGGAACTCCTCAGGCAGGCGTCGATGCTCTCATTTAACGACACCTTTCATCTGATCAGCATCGTAATGATCTGTGTGCTCCCGCTTGTGCTCTTCATGAGAAAGGGACAGCCGGGGATATCCCCGGGAATGCACTGAAGTGAAAAGCGGAGCGTGCATACCTTATAAGGTTGTGTAAATTATTTTTTCGTCATTCCCCGACTTGATCGGGGAATCCAGTATCGGAGGGGTTTGGAAAAAGAACTGGATTATCCGGTCAAGCCGGATAATGAAAGCTATGAGAACAGAGTGCAGTATAGAGTTGCTCGAAAGTGAATATTTCCGGATTTTCTGTGTATTATTAAAGAATAACGGTAAATTGCTATGACTCTCTTTTTGGCGACATTTTTTCTCATCTACGGCGGTATGCACCTCTATGCTTTTCTGAAAGCAAAGGCGGCGCTCGCGTTCGGTATTCAGACAAGTCTCGGCATTGGCTTCTTCATGCTGCTCATGATCTTCGCTCCGATTCTTGTGCGTTTTTCAGAGAGGGCAGGATTCGAATCATTCGCCCGCATCATGTCATATGCGGGATATATATGGCTCGGCATCCTCTTCCTCTTTCTCTCCGCGGCATTGCTCATCGATCTTTACCGACTGATTCTCTCTGCCGCAGGATTCATGCTCAGAAGGGATTTATCATCCCTGAATATATCTGCTTCCTTTGCATTTTTCATCCCGCTCGCAGTGTCCATCGTGGTCTCCGTATACGGATATTTCGAGGCCCGGGACATCAGGACAGAGAAAGTGGTAATTCATTCTCCCCGAATTCCCGCAGAGGCAGGAACTGTCAGGATAGCACAGATCAGCGACGTCCACCTGGGTCTGATCGTGAGGGAAGAACGGCTGCAGAGGATCCTCGCAGAAGTGAAGAAGGCAGACCCCGATATTCTGGTATCCACTGGCGACCTTGTTGATGGTCAGATCGACAACCTCGCACACCTTGCAGAAATGCTGCAGGAGGTGACTCCGCGACACGGGAAGTTTGCGGTTACGGGCAATCATGAATTCTATGCAGGAATCGATCAGGCCGTGGCTTTTACCGAAAAGGCAGGGTTCACTCTCCTGCGGGGACAGGGGCAGACAGTCCCCGGACTGATCAATATTGCCGGTGTTGATGATATTCAGGCAAGGGCCTTTGGTGGTCTTCAGGGAGCGACAGAAGAGCAGCTCCTCTCAGGATTTTCGAATGGTCTCTTCACCCTTTTTCTCAAGCACAGGCCTCTGGTGAACAGCAACGTGGTCGGACTGTTCGATCTTCAGCTCTCCGGGCATGTCCATAAGGGGCAGATATTTCCCTTCAGCATCCTTACCTGGCTGTACTATCCGAAGCAGGCAGGTTTTGCAAAGCTCTCTGCACGGTCGGGTCTTTCCGTGAGCAGGGGGTCCGGCACCTGGGGGCCGCCGGTCCGCTTCCTCTCACCTCCGGAAGTTACTGTCCTTGAACTGGTCCATAAACCCGGTCCTCCCTAGCCGAATACAGGGTTGATACAGCGGTAACCAGGCTCCCTCTCCCCCCGATGGTATACTAGTGCATGAAGCAATTCCCGTATCTCCAGGTAATCCTTTTCCTCCTTACCCTGTTGTCGACCGTGACGGTCGGTGCCTTGCAGACAGGGGTCGATCTCCTGAAAGAGCCTGAAAAGATCTACACCGGTCTCCCCTTTGCCCTGAGCCTGCTCCTGATCCTCCTCAGCCATGAGCTGTCGCACTACTTTGCCTCAAAAAAGCATGGGGTAAAGGCAACACTTCCCTATTTTATCCCTGCACCGACCATTATCGGGACATTCGGGGCATTTATTAAAATGCAATCCCCTCTCCTCACCAGGGCGTCGCTGATCGATATCGGGGCATCAGGCCCTATCGCAGGGTTTCTTCTCTCGGTAGTGGCAACAGTAACAGGGCTGCATTTTTCCGATGTTATCCCTACAACTGAGGCAAAAGGCGTGCTGCATCTCGGGGATTCAATCCTTTTTTCCTCCCTCTGCAGGGTTGTCCTCGGGCCTACCCCGGCAGGATATGATATTTTTCTCCATCCCATTGCATTTGCCGGGTGGATCGGACTTTTTGTGACCTCGATCAACCTCATCCCGGTCGGGCAGCTTGACGGCGGTCATATCGTGTACGCACTGATCAGGGAGAAGCAGACTACCCTTTCGGTACTCCTTATCATAGTGATGGTCGTTCTGGGACTTGCAGTATGGGAAGGCTGGATATTCTGGTCAGTTGTGCTGGTGGTCCTTGGGGTCAGGCACCCGCCTGTCTTCTCCTGGGAAGTCCCCCTGGACCCGGCGAGGAGATTCGCTGCCTGGCTTTCGGCCTTAATTCTGGTGCTCACCTTCATCCCGGTGCCTTTTCAGATTCTTTAGGAACATGCCCTTCTTTTGCAATCTGTTTCCCGTTTTTCTGTGGTATACTATACGGGTAAAACCCGATTGTTTTCTCCCTGTCTTTTTCCACAGTGGTTTCAGGGGAGCTGCATTGGATGCCATACATCGGGAAAGAACTATTTCTATAAAAAAGGAGATCCTCAATGAAGGTCATACTCAAAGATGAAGTAAAAAACATGGGAGATATGGGGCAGATTGTGGAGGTTGCAGACGGATATGCGAGGAATTACCTGATCCCCAGAGGACTTGCCGTTGAGGCGGACGTAAAAAATGTCAGGGCGCTTGAGCATGAGAAGAGAATAATCAATGAAAAAGCGAAAAAGATCAGAAACCACGCCCAGGAGTTATCGGGGAAAATAAGCGCCATGAGCCTTGTCATCCAGGCGAAGGCCGGTGAAGAAGGAAAGTTGTTCGGTTCCGTGACTACCATGGATATTGCTGAAGCACTGAAGAATCAGGGTATGGAGATCGACAAGAAAAAGATATCTCTCGATGAGCCGATCAAGAGGCTCGGCTCATACACGGTGAATATCAAGCTGCACCCTGAGGTTACGACCCGGATCAACCTGCAGGTCGTTGAAGAATAGAAACCGGGCATTATGCCCTGCGGAACCGGGTACTGACGAACAGAAAGAACCAAACCGTTATGCATACGGGTCCTGTTAATGAAAGATACTGACGTCCACCTCGACAAGCTCCCGCCCCAGAACCTGGAGGCAGAACAGTCTGTGCTGGGCGCGATCCTTATCGACAATGACGCCCTGCCAAGGGTACTCGAAATTATTGACCCCGGTGATTTTTACAAGCTCTCCCACAGGAAGATTTTCGCTGCAATGACCGAACTCTTCGACAAGAACGAACCTATTGACCTGATAACTCTCCCCGACTATCTGAAGATGAAGAATGAGATGGAAGCTGTCGGCGGGTTGTCCTATCTTTCATCGCTCGTGGCAATGACCCCGACTGCGGCAAATGTCAGATATCACTCCCATATTGTCAGGGAGAAAGCCCTGCTGAGAGGTCTTCTCCGGTCGGCAAACGATATAGCGGGCAAGATTTATGAAGAGAACTTTGATGCGGAAGACCTTGTCGATTACGCGGAAAGGTCGATATTCGATATCTCGGACAAGAGGATCAAGGTGTCTTTTGTTTCCTTGAAGGAGGTAATCAAGGACAGTTTCGAGATGATCGAACATCTCTACGACAAGAAAGAGACGATCACCGGGGTGCCGTCAGGGTTCAAGGACCTGGACGAACTTACCACAGGGTTTCAGAAAGGCGATCTCATAGTCATAGGCGGGCGTCCCTCAATGGGCAAGACCGCTTTTGCCCTGAATATTGCCCAGCACATCGGGCTCGACCTGCGCGAGCCGGTAGCCATATTCAGTCTCGAAATGGCTAAAGAACAGCTTGCCTTCAGGCTGCTCTGCGCAGAGGCTATGGTGAATTCCAACAGCATACGGAAAGGTTTCATCAAAAAAGAAGACTGGCACAGGCTCACCAGCGCGGCGAGCAAACTCACCGATGCGCCTGTTTATATCGACGACTCCTCGGCAGTCACAGCCCTGGAACTCAGGGCGAAAGCACGGCGTCTGAAGATGGAGCACGGCCTCAGTCTCATCATCGTTGACTACCTGCAGCTTATGAAGGGCAAGGGGAGTTTTGAGAGAAGGGAGCAGGAGATCTCGGACATATCCCGGTCCCTGAAAGGACTCGCAAAAGAGCTGAGTGTGCCGGTCATTGCGGTCAGCCAGCTGAACCGGAGCGTTGAACAGAGGAGACCCCCAAGACCGATGCTTGCGGACCTTAGGGAGTCCGGCGCGATAGAACAGGACGCTGATGTAATCTTGTTCCTCTACCGGGATGAAATATACAATAAGGACAATCCGGCCAATAAAGGACTTGCGGAAGTAGATATAGCAAAACAGAGGAATGGCCCTGCAGGCGTTACCGTCAAACTTTCCTTTATCTCCCGGTGCACCCGGTTCATGAACCTCACCGACAGGGAATATATTGATTTTGAGGAGGAGGCGTTTTGAAGAGGACCCCTGCTGTTGCAGGACAGTTCTACCACGGTACCGCAGAAAAGCTTACGCAACAGGTCGAACGCTGCATCGTCCGGCACGCAAAAAAAGAGAGGGTGACAGGGCTGGTATCACCCCATGCCGGCCTGATATATTCAGGGGCGGTAGCAGGTGCTGTGTATTCGGCAATAGAGTTTCCGGAGACTTTTGTCCTTTTGGGCCCCAATCATACGGGACTCGGCAGCCGGGTCTCTCTGATGGATGAGGGAGAATGGGAGATCCCGACAGGCACTCTTTCCATAGACAAAAAGCTTGCCCACAGGATCGCGGTAAACGTACCGCTGGTGAAACGGGATACCACCGCTCATATGTTTGAGCATTCCCTTGAAGTGCAACTTCCCTTTATTACCTATTTTTCCCGGCAGGTGAAGATTGTACCAATCCTCATGCTTACGGCCTCCCTTGAAGAATGCAGGACCATCGGAGAGGGCATGGCCAGGGCTGTACAGGCCGCCGGATATCGTATTGTCATCGTAGCAAGTACTGACCTGAGCCACTACGTCCCGGAAAATGTTGCCCGCCGGAAGGATAATATGGCTATTGACCGGATACTCGCCCTTGACCCTGAAGGTCTTTATGAAACCGTTGTGAGACAACAGATATCCATGTGCGGATATCTGCCGGCAACGACGATGCTGTTTGCGGCTAAGACGCTCGGTGCAGAATCAGCGAGGCTTATACACTATACGACCTCGGCAGAAGTGAGCGGAGATTATGACCATGTCGTGGGGTATGCAGGGGTAGTAGTGCGTTAGGGCAGAGCAATCCTCCCTGATGTGACAGGGTTCTGCGTTATGAATACCAGAGAGAACAGGAAGAATACGCGATACGCGGTTAAGGGGCTTAAGGGCAACCTGATGTATACCTCAGACCTTGAGGTCCTCAATATCAGTATCGACGGGGCTGCAGTTGAGACAGGCAGAAGGCTCGAGCTGAACAGAGAGTACAGTTTCAGGATGCAGGATAATAACCTTGACGTGACGCTGAGAGGGAGGGTTGTCTGGGCGGTTCTTGTATGCGGGAAGGGGGGGACAGCAGGTTTTTTGCCGCGGTACCGGGCCGGCATTCAGTTTACTGATACGGTGAACGAAAAGCAGAAAGTTCTCCGCAGGTTTATCGAGGAGCACAGGCTGAAAACTGCGGGGAGCAGGACCGGGGGCATCCGGTTCAAGATTACCAATACGGAAGCCCTGCAGGTCGAGATGCCCCGGAGATATGAAGTCAGAAAGATCAGCATGTCGGGAATGCTGGTAGAAACCGCATATCCCCTTGAAATAAATTCACATTTTGATATAGAGCTCTTTGTAGCTGATACCACAGTGAATATTCTGGTCAGGGTTGCAAATTGTATCCGCAGAGATTCTCTGGAGAACTCGCCCTATGAGATTGGAATGGAATTTGTCAGTATGTCCGAATACGATATGGATATCCTGAAAAAGTTTCTCGATACATTCGACAGGTAGAGGAATATCTTGTTTTCCCAGTAAAATTTATGGTATAGTACAGAACTTGGAGGTCAGCATGTACGCAATAATTGAAAATGGAGGCAAACAGTTTTCTGTTGCTCCCGGCAGTACCATACAGGTCGAAAAACTTTCAGCAGGGGCAGGTTCTGAGGTGACTATCGATAAGGTTCTGATGGTGGCGCAGGAGAGCGGCACTACTTTTGGTACTCCCTATATCAATGGCGCTAAAGTCATTGCCATGGTCGAGGCTTCCGGAAAGGCGAAAAAAGTTACTGTCCACAAGCAGAGGCCCCGGAAGGTGTACCGGAACCTCAGAGGGCACCGGCAGCCTTTTACTGTTTTGAAAATCAAGGATATTATTTCTGGAGGATAAGCATGGCGCACAAGAAAGGCGTGGGAAGTTCAAGAAATGGCCGTGACAGCCAGTCAAAGCGGCTCGGCGTGAAGATGTTTGGCGGGCAGCACGTCCGTTCCGGAAATATCCTGGTAAGGCAGAGGGGCACAAAGTTTCACCCCGGGATGAATGTAGGAAAGGGTTCTGACGATACCCTTTTTGCAAAAATAGACGGAGTTGTGAACTTTGAACGGAAGGACAGAACAAGGCTGCAGATCAGCGTGTATCCTGTTACCCAGTAAGAGGAGAAGGAATCCTCACAAAAAAGGCGGACGAAAAGTCCGCCTTTTTTGTTTCAGGATTAGATTTGGTCAGCGTATATAATTCATAAATTTTCGGATGGATACGGCAGATACAGCATTGGAAGGTTTCTTATGGTTAATTGCCCAAGGAATAATATTGTGTAAACCGGAGAAGAATAAGCCATGCAATTTGCAGATTATGTAACGATATTTGTCCGGTCGGGGGACGGTGGAAAGGGCTGTGTAAGCTTCAGGAGAGAGAAGTACGTCCCGCGGGGGGGTCCTGACGGCGGGGACGGCGGCAGAGGCGGCGATGTTGTTTTTCAGTCAACCAGGGTTCTGAATACCCTTCTTGACCAGACCTACCACAGGGAGTACAGGGCGCAGAGAGGGCAGCACGGGATGGGAAAGAAGATGCACGGGAAGAATGGGGATGACCTCATCATTCAGGTGCCTGTCGGAACAGTTATCAGAGATGCCGGCACAAAAACAATCCTGGCAGATCTGGACAGGGATGAAATGCGGTATATCGCTGCAAAGGGTGGAAAAGGAGGGCTCGGCAATTCCCATTTTGCGACGCCGACGAGGCAGGCCCCCCGTTATGCACAGCCGGGGGAGACAGGAGAAGAACGGTGGTTGATCCTCGAGTTGAAACTTCTGGCCGACGTTGGCCTGATCGGACTGCCGAATGCAGGCAAGTCTACACTCCTTTCGGTAATATCCGCTGCGCGTCCCAGGATCGCTGAGTATCCTTTCACTACCCTTGCCCCGGTGCTCGGGGTGGTCAAACGCCCGGATTTCACAAGCTTTGTTGTGGCGGATATCCCCGGTCTTATTGAAGGCGCTCATAAAGGTGCAGGACTTGGCTTCCAGTTTCTCAGGCATACCGAGCGTACTGCCATACTCCTCCACCTCGTCGACATATCCGGAATCTCGCCTGACGATCCGATAGGGAATCTGGAAACCATAAACAGGGAGATCGGGCTGTATAATCAGGAGCTGCTCAAAAAACCCCAGATCGTTGTCGGGACAAAACTCGATATCGCAGGGGACGGGTTAAGACTCAGGAAACTCGAACAATACTGTGCCACAAACGGCAGGGAGTTTTATCCTGTCTCGGCAGTAACCAGCACCGGAATCCAGGAGGTTCTTCTCCGTATTTCAGCAATACTGGCAAGCCTGAGGGACAACCATACGACTAACCAATAGTTCCTTTTTCCTGTATAATTGTTCTGATGGCGAATGAGAACGAGAGAGTTCCCATTGATGCAAGGCTCCTGAGCGATGCGATCATCGAACTGAATATTTCCCGCCGGAACATCGCGATCTATCCGAAAGACCACCCTTCTGTTGCAAAGTCATTGGACCGGGCGTTTGAATTCCTCCGGAGACTCTTCGAAATCAGGCCTGAGATTACACTCGCCGTAGCAAAAGACACGCTTATAATTGACGAATTCTATCTGGACAAGAAAAACCCCGTCTTCAGGGAATTTGCCCTTCATCTCAGTAAACTGAACATAGCCGCAGTCACCTTCATAACAGGCCTGACCCAGGAAGAACTCTATGGGTTCCACCGTTTTATTTCGGAGAAGACAGGCGATCAGTCTGTCGAGACAGTCCAGGAAGCAGTCAGGGCTCTGGATCTGATCCATCTCAGGTTCGGTTTTGTTGATTATGATGCGTTTGCATTCAGTGAAGGCAAAACCCTCAAGGAAGGCTCAGGTGGGCCGCTTTGGGAACGGTATGTATACGGACTGCTCGAAGAAACATTGCAGACACAGGACATCGCGGATGAATTCAGGGAAATCCCGCCCGATGTGCTTGCGCGGTTGCTCAACCGGAGTCAGGACCATACCCTCAAAGAGGAGACCTATGATAAAGTGATTACCACGTACATCAGGAGGTCGTCGGAAAGTGCATTCAGCAGTCAGGACCTGAAGAGACTCCTTGATTTTATCAATGGCCTCAAGCCTGAACTGAAACGGCAGTTCCTCAATTCGACATCAAGGACATTGGCAGCAGATGTCGACGCGGCTTACCGGGCGCTCAGGGATATATCAGTGGATGAGGTTATCGAGTTGCTGAGTGCGATGAATGAACAGAAAGTGGTTATCCCCGATGTCCTGAAGAACCTCCTCGAAAAACTCGGAGAATTCAGTCAGGACAGGTTAACCCATGTTGCCCTGGACGACGGTCTTCTGGTAGACGACATATTTCTCTCCCCGGACCTGGTAAGTCTTCTGGAAGGCGACGGGTTCCGCACCTATGTAACGAGCACCTATCAGAAAGAGATACAGAAGCTGCTTGATTTCAAGACACTTGGAGCACCGGTAATGCTGCCCCGGGAACTGGAAAAGGATTTCAATGATGATATCATCGAAAGGGATTTCAACCAGACAATCCTGGAATTGCTCTTGTCGGATATGGTTTCAGAAGAGGAATACAGGGTGTTTGCCGACCTGATCCGGGATCAGACCGAGCAGTTCCTCTGGACGGGGCAATACGGACAGATACTGAGAGCATTCAAAGTTTTCGAAGGAAATCTCAGCAGGAACCGTTTCCCTGAGATCAATACAGGGGTTCTCGACTTTTACCATTCAGCAGAATTTATCCCCCGGTTTCTTGATTCTCTCAGGCTTCTGGGAAGACAGGCTCGGGATGAGGCGTGGGCACTCTGCGAATACTACGGCGATGAGATTATCCCTTCCTTGATGGATACGCTTGCCGGTGAACAGTCGCAGACCATCCGGAGGTTTCTCATGAGCCTTCTCAGGCAGTTCGGGGACAGGATAATCCCTGATGCGGTGAGGCGCCTCGGCGACAGCCGCTGGTTCGTGAAACGGAACATGCTCTATATCCTTGGAGAATGCCGGAATCCGGATATTCTCCCCCATGTACGCCCCTACTGCCGCCATGAAAACCGCAAGGTGAGTGTCGAAGCGATCAAATGTCTGCTGAACACCGGAGACCGGTATGGCGTCGAGGCGTTGAGGGAATGTCTGGCATCTGATGTCCGGGAACTGGCAGAGCAGGCGATAACCCTCACCGGTGCGTTCAGGGTCAGGGAAGTGGTTCCTGATTTATTGCAGATGCTCGGGAAACGGGGGATTGGAGGGGCGGACCTCTATGACAAGATCCCCCTCGTGAAGGCACTCGGCGAGATAGGAGACCCCGGTGCCCTTGATATGCTGAGGGAGTTGCTGGTGAGCAGGAGCATCCTGTTCAAGGGAATCGCAGAGAAGCTGAAGGAAGAGATATACAGAACATTAAAACATTATCCCTATACGAGCATTCAGGATTTGGTAGAGGCAGGTCTGAAATCAAAAAATGAGTATATCAGGGGCGAGTCCCTGAGGCTGCAGAAAAAGGGGGATCAATAATTTGGAAAGGGTGAAGAGATTTCTCTCGCTCTTCATGTCAGCAGTATCGAACTGTTCCCTCTATGCCCAGGAGCATTCGGCTGTTGATGAAATCGCAGGCGAGGCGCTGGCTGAACTCGGTGGGATACTTGATGAAACAGAAAATCTTGAGATGATGATCGTCGAGAACGATCTGGTCGTCAACAAGATCCCCATGAGGGAGATAGGACTCCAGGGACAGAATTTCATCAAACGGCTTAAGAGAAAGGGGATTACCCGTGTTGATATCCTGAAAGGGATCACCCTGTCTGAATTGAGGCGTTTCATTGTGCATATGGCGACAGCTGAAGAAGGCACCGTCTCCAGCCCGCACATCCGTTCCGGTGTTGTTGATGTGAGGATGGGGGGGCTGAAACTGGATTTTGACCTCGATATCGACAACCTTGCGGGATTTACATCAGGGCAGGCTGAGATGGTCAGGGAGGTATATGGCGGCATCTCCCCTTTCAAGCGTCTCAATACTGCAGGACTTGAGGAAATTGTGGTGAATTTCATCATTACCTTCAGAAAAGAGGTGAGTATCCTCAAGCTGATCAGTCCGGTCAAGTCATATAGTGAGTACACCTATACCCATGCGATGAATGTGGCAGTGCTCTCCATGTTCCAGGCCCAGAGCCTGAGTATCCGTGACGATCTCCTCCGTGATATTGGCATTGCTGCGCTTCTCCACGATGTAGGCAAATTATTCATTGCAAAGGATACACTCGAAAAAAAGGAGGCGCTCACCGGCAATGAATGGGAAGAGATAAAACTCCATCCCTACTACGGGGCGCGATATCTCGCGAAAATAGAAGGGCTTACCAGGCTTGCGCCTGTTGTTGCGTTTGAGCATCACATGCGGTACGACGGAGAGGGGTATCCGAAGACTGACAACAGCGGGAAGAAGCAGCACTTCTGCAGTCAGATCGTTGCAATATCCGATTTTTTCGATGCGTTGAGGAGCAGGAGGCCTTACCGCAGGGCCCTTGAAATCAAGGAAGTGCTTATGCTGATGAAAACAGAAGCTGAAGGGTTATTCAATCCTTTTCTCTTCAGCAACTTCATCAGGGCTATGCATAAGGCGATGTCTGATTAGAACCGGTGAGGGATGCATGAAACCCGGGAAACGCGGCAGAAACGAGCACAAAAAACCTTCTCCCCCTGTGGAAAGGACCGAAACTATCCGGCAGAAGATCATGGCGCTTGTCGGGAGAATGCCGCTTTCCGCAAAGGAGTTGTCGAAGGAGATCATGGTACCGGAGAAGGACATCTGCGACCACCTTGAACATATCCGGAAGACCTCAAACACGCGGGAACGGTATCTCTCAGTCACCCCGGCACACTGCAGGAAGTGCGGGTTTGAGTTCAGAAAGAGGGAAAGACTTACCCGGCCGGGGAAGTGCCCGATATGCCGGAGCGGGCTGATAACAGAGCCCCTTTTCCAGATCGAAACATCAGGGAAGAGGACAGGGTGAATTTGCATTCTTCTCCGGGGAGGAATATAATTCTGGAATGCAGCTGAAGGAGCGGCAGGAAGGGGGCTTCTCGCTCATTGAGATGCTCGTCGTGATGGTGATCATCGCGATACTGGCGGCGATCGCCATACCCGGGTATATAGGAATGAAGAACAGGGCCCGTGAGGCCGCGATAACTTCTTCTGCACATACTGCGGGGAAGGAACTCGTCTTCTGGTTACAGGCGACGAACTCGCCGAGGGCGAACTTTATCGAAGTCGATACGAACTTCAATGGCACGGTAGATCCTCTTGATAAAACAAACCTGCAGCTTGCCAATGACGGGGTAGCGATAACGTACGTAACCAACAGAAATGCAGTCCTGGGAGAAAGGTCTCCCTGGTTCAGTACCCCTCTGTGGAGTCTGGACAATACGATCCCCAGCGGTCAGATTACCCTCATTCAGGATACGGTTTCCGCAATCAGGATAGTGGGGAAAAACTACCGGGGTGAAATCGTCTATGACCAGACGGTAAGAGCAGATTAATGCAAAATCTCATGAACAGGAGCAACTATGGATAGAACCAATGAAGTCAAACATCCCGTCTCGGTCTCGAAATACCTTGGTCTCATTTCGATGATCGATTCCCTGGAAAAGCGTGTTGCCTGGTCGGAAGTGATCTATCTCGTATTAAACACCGGCATAGTATTCTTCACAATCGGATTCATTTCTTCCCTCATGAACAGACAACAACTCCTCATACCCATGGATCTGCTCTTCATCTTTTTCTGTCTTGTCATAGGAATGGCCATAACCGCTTACTGGACAGTATCCGCGATAAGAATGCAGCTGAAGCTCAAATTGCACTATTTCCACGCGCGGTATCTTGAAAGGGCGGCGGACAGTCCCGGCGAATATTTCTATTCAGATGAAGCGGTCTTTTTTAATCCGTCTGTAGGGCGCCTCGAAAGTCCTGACGGAGCCGAGAATATCTCTTACCCGACTTCCGGGTTTACCCGGATGGACGGGTTTATCGGCTCGATCAAGCCAAGACATTTTTCTCTCCTGATGCCACTCCTTTTTTTTCTCATCTACTGGGCTGTTTTCCTCTGGATCGTCCTCACTGCAGTTCTCTGATTATTCATGAACTTTTCGCATGAGGAGGGCAGACGCAGTATTTTCGCTCATTCTCGTCCCGAAAGCCTTTGGGAGATAAATCCGCTCCGATACAGCGTCTGCTCTCCCTGGTCAGACAGGTGCGAATGATCCGGGCTGAGATGTGCGGGCAAATGTTTATCCCAGTTTCCTGCATAATCCCGCAACGCGGGCACCCAGCTTAAACCCGTCGGACAGAGCCCGCTCGTCCGGAGCGCCGACACATCCAACCCCATAGTGGCCGGAAGCGTTCATCGGGTCACCGACAATAATCATCCCGTAAATGAGCATGGCCTGCAATATGGACATGATCGTCGTCTCCTTACCGCCGGTATGATGACCACCCGTTGCAAACGCTGCCCCCACTTTGTTCTCCATTTTTAGCCGTACTCCGACAAACTCGTCTATGACCCGTTTCAGGTCGGCAGCCATGGTCCCGAAATACACGGGCGAACCTGCGATAATTCCGGCGGAATTGAGGAAATCCTCCTTTGTCACGTCCCGGGTGCTTCTCAGGAGGGCTTTCACCCCGGTCGATTCAACACCCTTTGCGATTTCTCCTGCAAGTTTTTCCGTATTCCTGCCTTTGGAATAATAGAGTATTAATACCTGCATCTTGCCTCCTTCTGTTTTAGTCTGTTCATGAACTTCCGGTACCCGGATGTCTCAATGGATCTGCAACCGATCAGGCTGCGGAAAGACGGCAAGGATATCAGAATATGACCTGGAGTACCTCATCGATTTCTCTCAGGGTTCTCATGATCTCCGATGCCTCACCGGCATTCATCCCGGTTCCTGCTCTGCTCATAATGATTCCATATAACCCGTCAAACGCATCCTGCACACGAAGGTCATTGTCCATATGCTCTGTGAATATCTTTTTTATCCGGCGGGAGATTATTTTGTCAGGAGAAGAACCGCTGGAGGGGATGCCCCTGATTTTCCTGACAGCAGCCCTGAAAGCCCGTAATCTCTCCGCAGCCGACCCCATTGCCCGGTCTGAATAGTAAAGCCTTTCTGAGTAATGTCCGTACAGGAGAAAAAACCGTATTTCAGACATTGAATAGCCACTCTGCCTGAGACTGTCGATGTATATGATATTCTGCCTGCTCTTCGACATCTTTTCCCCGTTAACAAACAGATGATTGCAGTGGAGCCAGAACCTTGCCATACTATAGGGCCTCACTGACTCAAGGATGGCCAGGGTATAATCATGATGACGGAAGAGATTATCAAATCCGCCGCAATACAGGGAAAGGGTCTCATCGAAATATTTCGAGACAATGGCAGCGTCCTGCACATTCCATCCCGGTCTCCCCCTGCCGATCTGTGTATCCCAGAAATAGCGGTCTCCCTTCTTGTACCCGTGCCAGAGAATAAAATCCCCGAGGTTCCACTGAACCCCCGGATAGGTGTCCCTGTGAAACCTCCGTTTCTTTGCCGGCCATGCCGACAGGTCAAGCCCGTATACTCTGCCAAACCCCTGAAATCGGAGCGGATCAAAATACACATTCCCCCGGTGCCGGTATGCATACTGCTTATCCATGAGGATCTGAATAAGGCCGGCTGCCTCATGGATGCATTCAGAAGCCCTGGGCAGAAATTCAGGGGTCTTCATCCTGAGCAGGTCCATCTCTTTCAGGAAAATCCTGATATTTTTTGCAGTGATGCGCCCTAATGTTGTCTTTTGTCTTTCTGCCTCCTGGATGGCCTTGTCCTCGATATCGGTAAAGTTCAGCCCCCTGATAACCCGATATCCCGAAAATTCCAGATAGCGCGCGAGGATATCCTCGAACAGGAACGTCCGGAAATTGCCGATATGCGACTTCTGGTAGACCGAAGGCCCGCAGGTGAACAGGGAAACATAGTTCTTGTTTACCGGGGTAAACGGCTCGGTTTTCTTTCCGAGGCTGTTGAAGAGTCTCAGCATATGGTTATTTTTTCCTATGGAATGTCAGGACGGAATCCTTTATAAAAGAAACGGGTTCCGGTCTATTTTCTGAACAAAACTACCGGGATGTTTTCCCGGGCATGAATGGTCTCTGCCTGTTTTTTTGCGTCGTTCTCCTGCTCGAATTTCCCAATCAGAACCCGGTAGAGCGGTGCTCCCCTGTTTGTCACACCTTTATACAGCCAAGTGCTGTAGCCCTTGTCCCTGTATTTACTGACAAGGGTTGCAGCATTGGTTTCCTGCCTGAAAACCCCGATCTGAACCGAATACACAATCCCTTCTGTTTTTTCCGCGGGTTTTGCTTCCGGTTTCTGCACCGGTGGCGGGGCAGTCCTTGCAGAACCGGCTGCCCGGACAGGTTGCTTGTCTTTTGGAGTGACAGCAGGTCTCTCGTCAATCACCGGCGAAGTAGGTGCATTCTCAGGAGGAGTTGCCGTATCTTCAACCCCGGCAGGCGGCAGCATTTGCTCTTCACGATGAACAGGACCCGCCTCCTGCTGTTCACCGGGAGAAGGAGGGGAAAGGGTGTCGGGTTGAGACATCTGAAAAAAAGGGATGGACCAGAAGTCTTCGTAATAAATGATGGCCCCCGCGGCGACCACGGCAAGGAGTATGACGAATGAAATCAGGAATGCTGATCTGCGGAACCTTTTCCCCCTGTAAGCATGCTCGTACTCTTCTGTTGAAAGTGACGGGCTGCCGAGGTCGTCTCCGTCCGAATGGCTGCCTGTTTTTTCTTCAGAAGCCGCAGGAGCGTCTTCAGGGATATTTTCATCTGTCTGTTCAGGAGTGTCGGAACCGGTCGGCTGGAGTCCCGGGGATTCTGGTTGTACAGCAAATTCCTGATCACCCCATTCCTGATCATCTGCTGATGATGCAATATCCTGCCCCTTGCTCTGATCCTCCTCCGGCAGTTCTCCGGGTTGCGTTCCTTGCTCAATTTGCAGGGATACAAGGTCCCTCGTCTTTCTGCGCAGGTCCTCTGCATTAAAAATGTAGGTCACGTAATCGACAATCCCGTAGAGTTCGCGGTCACGCCCGGTAATGATCACATTCCGGGGTGTCAGAATAACGATAGGAGTCCCGGCAAGTTGCTCTGCTTCGTGGATGGCCTTGCAGATCTCCAGGCCGCGCATGCCTTCGGATATCCCGGCATTTACAAAGATCAGAGAGGGACGCGCCTCTTTTGCAAGCTCGATGCCGGCTTCTCCGGAATTTGCTGAAATAAACGAATATCCGTCCGGTTCGAGCGCCTCCCTGACTTTCCGGATCAGTTCAGTATTTACATCAATAATAAGGATGTTCTGTTTGTCCCTACTGTCCTGTGACATATCCCTCGATGAGAAAGTCTTCTCCGACTCTCCGGAGTTTTGTATCACGGATACGGTACGCCTCTTCCAGCTTCCTGAAAGTCTTTCCTCCAACAGAGGGGAAGGAATCTTTGCCCCCTATAATCTTCGGCGCAATGAAAAATAGTACCTTATCCACGATGCCCTCTTCAAGTGCGTGGGCATTCAATGAAGATCCACCCTCGATGAGCACTGAAGCGATATCCTGTTTTGCAAGGATAGCCATCAGCCACGGAAGTCCAAGTTTTTTTCCATAAGAGAGTATTTTTATCCCTGAATTTTCGAGGTGTTTCGCTTTGTCACCGGTTGTTCCCGTAACAATGACGGTTTCCGGGGGTGTCTGGAGCAGGCGTGCATTCAGGGGTATCTCGAGATCCGGATCGATGATAATCCTGACCGGCTGCTTGTCTGCCCCCCGGATTCTGGCAGTAAGCTGTGGATCGTCTGCCCTGACCGTTCCGATCGCTGTCATGATCGCATCCACCTGGCTTCTCAGACGATGGACCTCCCTTCTTGCCTTTTCACCGGTTATCCACCGGGACTGGCCCTCAGGAGTTGCGATCTTGCCGTCAAGCGTCATGGCGATCTTGAGGATCACGAAAGGGGTTCCAGACGTGATGAATTTTACATAGACCTCATTGAGTTCCCGGGATTCTTCCTCCAGAACCCCTGCCTGGACGTCAATGCCGGCATGCCGCAGTTCATGCATGCCCTTTCCGGATACCCTGGGGTTGGGATCCAGCATGCCGATCACCACTTTTCGAATCCCGGAATGTATGATCGCCCGGGTGCAGGGAGGCGTCCTCTTGTCCGTGTGGCAGCACGGTTCAAGGTTCACATAGAGCGCGGAGCCGCGTGCGGCATCCCCTGCTTTTAGTATTGCAAGAGCCTCCGCATGGAGTGTTCCGGGTTTTCTGTGATAATCTTCGGCAATGATCCGGTTTTTTTTGACAAGGACTGCTCCGACCATGGGGTTTGGGCTTGTCTTCCCCCGGGCTCGTGCAGCAAGACGGATGGCGCGCTTCATGTAGAATTCATCGGTCATCGGACTTAGCATACCATATCAGCAGGGGTAAAATTAATGGCTGTAACGCCTCAGAAGTTTCCCTGAGGATTGAAACTTAAGACGGTAAGCATAACCAGCAAAATGGAAAGGAATTCTTGCAAGTAGTGGTAATTTTTTTTTAAGGAATACACAAGAATTCCCTGCGCTCTTGGCGCAAGGATGAATTGTTTCCCCATCTGTGTCATTGCCCGACTCGATCGGGCAATCCAGATATAAAAGTTGGATCCCCCGGTCAAGTTTACCCGCCGTCGGCGGGAATGACGGAAAAAGAGTTAAACATTACTGGAGCACCTTCTGCGTCCCTGGACTGGATATAATAACCCGCTATCAATTTTTACTTCTAACTCCTTAATTATTCTGGTATAATAACAATGTGAATACTCCTGATCAGATATGGCTGATTATCATTGCGGTTGCAGTCGCGGTATTGGCGGGTTATTTGGTCTCTTTGATCATCGAGCTGAAAAAGACCATTCAGGCTGTCAATGAAGTCTTGAAATCTACCGAGGGTTCGCTCAAATCGACCCTGGACGAGGTCCAACTGACCCTGAGGTCTCTCAGGAATATATCTGACGATATCAACGAGGTAACAGGCGATATCAAGACCTTGTCGGGTTCGGTCAGGGATGTAGGCCGGAATATCAGATATGTGAGCGATCTGGTGGAAGAAGCCGCATCATCGACATCAGTGCAGGTTTCCGGCCTGAAGGCAGGGGTTAAGACAGGACTAATGGTTATCCTGAGTAATCTTTTTTCGAAGAAAGGAGGCGAATAATGAGAGAAGAAGGCGGATACGGAGCTGGGAGTGTGTTTCTTTCATTTCTTCTCGGTGGCATTGTGGGTGCAGGGTTTGCCCTGTTGCTCGCTCCTCAGTCAGGTACTGAGACGAGACAGAGGATACGTCAATTGACCGAGGATGTCAAGGGCAAGACCATGGACTATGTTGATGAGGTAAAAGGGAAAATTACCACCGGCATAGACAAGAGCAAAGATTATTATGAGGAGAAGAAGTCGGTGGTTGCTTCGGCTATCGAGGCCGGAAAAGAGGCTTACGATAGAGAGAAAGAGAGGTTGTCCAAAGAGCCGAATGCATGAGGTCTCGATTGCCCAGGGTCTGCTCGATATCGTTGTAGAGAACTGCAGGAAACAAGGCTGTTCAGGAATAGAGTCTATAAAGGTTAAAATCGGGAAGGCCTCAGGGATAGTGCCTGATTCTCTTTTTTTCGCATTTGAGACTATGAAAGTGGGCACGTTAGCTGAAAAGGCCAGCCTTACCATTGAGCACGTGCCGATCAGTGGTTTCTGCAATAGTTGCAATTCCAGTTTCACCGTGGACGATGCATATATTATCTGTTGCCCGCATTGCAACTCGTTTGAGATCAGGGTAGATACCGGCAGGGAATTGAATGTCGACGAGATGGAGGTTTTCTGATACATGAAAGTGAAAGTGGTGACGAATATCCTTGAGGCGAATGACAGAATTGCTGACGAGAACACGAGGATCTTTCAGGAAGCCGGGACGTATGTCATTAACATGATGAGCGGCCCCGGGGCGGGCAAAACCTCGCTCCTTGTGCGGACCATTCAGGAAATGCAGGAGAAGGTCAGGATCGGCGTCATAGAGGGTGATATCGCCGGGACTGATGATGCCCAGAGGATTGACAGCCTTGGAGTTCCTGTTGTCCAGATCAATACCGGGGGCGGGTGTCATCTTGATGCGAATATGATCAGGGAAGTGCTGCCTGATATGCCCCTCAAAGACCTCGATCTGCTTATCATCGAAAATGTCGGGAACCTCGTCTGCCCCGCGGAGTTCAAGGTCGGAGAGGATATGAAGGTCATGCTCCTCAGCGTTGCCGAAGGCCATGATAAACCCCTGAAATATCCCCTGATGTTCCAGGAATCGTCTGCGCTGCTTCTCAATAAAATTGACCTCCTGCCCTATATCGATGTTGATATGGACAAGATCAGGAAGGACTCCCTGTCACTGAACCCGAAACTGAAGATATTCGAGGTCTCCTGCAAGACCGGTCAGGGGATCAGCGAATGGGCGCAGTGGCTCCAAAGCTTTATAAAGAAATAAAGAGGGATTTTCAAATTCGGACGAATAAGTTGTCCGACGAAGTTGTATCTTTTACTGTCATTATCCGGCTTGACCGGATAACCCAGATAGATAAAAAAAGTCCTCTCAAAATATCAATATATGAGAGCCATCTTGAGCAGAATAAGATTCCTGGATTCCCCGATCAAGTCGGGGAATGACAATTTTTTTACTGATTTTTTCGGCAGAACTCTCCATAACCCTTATCTTATCTCCATACGTTGTTGCAGATTCTTTGCGTATTATTAGTGTCCTATGAAACCCGTTCGCACCAGAATAGTAGTGAAGGGCATTGTGCAGGGGGTTGGGTTCCGGCCGTTTATCTACAGTCTCGCCAAATCATGTCATGTTCAGGGGTCTGTCCTGAATTCATCCGAAGGGGTCATAATCGAGGTCGAGGGAGAGAATACCCCTGATTTTCTTGAACGGCTCCGGAAAGAAGCGCCCCCCCTTTCCCAGATCATGTCTGTCGAGACAACCACCCTCCCGTACCACGGTTATAAAGACTTCACGATTCTCCGGAGCAGGGACGAAGGGAGCTTTACCCTTGTCTCACCGGATGTCTCCATCTGCAAGGACTGTTTCCGGGAACTTCTCGACAGGAACGACAGGAGATTCCTCTACCCGTTCATCAACTGCACCAATTGCGGACCGCGGTATACCATAACGCAATCCATTCCCTATGACAGGCCGAATACCACCATGGCGGTATTCAAGCTTTGTCCTGACTGTGAGAGGGAATACTATGATCCCCTTGACAGGAGATTCCATGCGCAACCGAATGCCTGTCCTGTCTGCGGGCCACACGTAGCATTAGAAGGTAAGAGTAAAAAGTTAAGAGTTAAGAAAAAAACAGATCCAATAGAAGAAACTATTAAACTGCTCAAACAGGGGAAAATACTGGCGATCAAGGGGCTCGGGGGGTTCCATCTGGCCTGCGATGCGATGAACGAGGAAGCAGTGAACAGACTGAGGCTCAGGAAGAGAAAGAGCAACAAGCCGTTTGGCCTGATGGCCCCGGATATCGCGACGATAAGGAAATTTTGCAGGGTATCCGAAGCAGAAGAGGCATATCTCACTTCAAACAAAAGGCCGATCGTTCTTCTCAACAAGATCGAAAACGGTCTTCCCGAGGCAGTCTCGCCCCACAACCCCTGCATAGGATTCATGCTGCCGTATACGCCATTACATTATCTGCTGTTCTATCACCCCGTATCTGAGAACGGAAAATCCGAAATCCGAAACCCGAAATCCGAAACGAAGGAAGTTTTTCGTTCTTATCCTTCATCCCTGTCTGCTCATTTCGATGCCCTGGTTATGACCAGCGGGAATATTGCTGAAGAACCTATTGTGATTGCGAACGACGAAGCAGTCTCAAAGCTTTCTGATATTGCCGATGCATTCCTTGTGCATAACAGGGACATCTTCATGCGGGTTGATGACTCAGTCGTCAGAGTAAACAGTTTCGTCACAGAACCTCCTGTCTTTCCTCTGCAGAAGGGAGGAAACGGCGGGGGAGCGGGATCGCCTTCCCCTCAAAATCAACCATCTCTTTCTTTCATCCGGCGCTCCAGGGGGTATGTGCCGGACCCTATACCCCTGCATGATGACGGACCCGAGGTGCTTGGTTGCGGGGCTGATATCAAGAACATCTTCACCCTAACCAAGGGAAGCTTTGCCATCCCGAGTCAGCACATCGGTGACATGGAAAATTTCGAGACCCTCCGTTTTTTCGAAGAGAGCCTCAGAAACCTTAAATCAGTCTACCGGGTTGAACCGGTCGCGCTTGCCTATGATCTGCATCCCATGTATCTCTCCACCCAGTGGGCGCTGCGGCAGGAAGGGATCAGGAAGATACCGGTTCAGCACCACTATGCCCATGTCGCTTCAGTCATGGCTGAAAAAGGAATAAAAAATCAGGTGATCGGCGTGACGTTTGACGGCACGGGATACGGTACCGACGGAGGTCTCTGGGGCGGAGAATTCCTGATAGCAGACATCAGGGAATTCAGGAGGGCATGCCACTTCAGATATATCCCGCTCCCCGGGGGAGAAGCTGCGGTTAAAGAACCCTGGAGGATAGCGATCAGTTATATTCAGAGCAGCACAGGCAATGAGGCTATGCGCTACCTCGATTCCATCGGGTTTGTGAGGAAGTATGGCAAGGACAAAATACAGGCCCTCCTTCAGATTCTCGGCAACAGACAGTTCTCCCCACTCTCCTCAGGCGCCGGAAGGCTCTTCGACGGCATTTCTGCGCTGATTGGGGTTTGTGACCAGAACACCTTTGAGGGAGAGGCTGCAATAGCGCTTGAGGCAATTACCCTGCCTGATATTGCCGAAGACTATCCTGTTGACATAAAATTCAAGGAGACAATGGAGGTCGATTTTTCCCATACAATCCTGCGGATCATGGACGATATGCAGGAGAAGAAGGAAAAAGGGATAATCGCCACAAAATTCCATAATACCATCATCACGGTCATTGAGCGGGTGGTGGAGAAACTCTCCTCGCTGCACAGGATCAATGATGTTGCTTTATGCGGAGGAGTCTTCCAGAATATGTATCTCCTCGAAAGAACGATAGACAGGCTTCGGGGCTCTGGGATGAATGTCCTGATCCATGATAAAGTCCCGACCAACGATGCAGGGATATCGCTCGGCCAGGCATATATCATCAGGGAGCGGATAAAGGAAGGAATATTATAACGACAAATACTAAATCCGAATATCTAAATCCTAAAATTGGAGAAATTACTAAGGAGTTCATAAGTATGACCACTTTCACATGTCAATTTTGTCATTCTGGCTTGTCCAGAATCCTTCTTTTCGCAGAAAGATTCCCGACAAGCGGGAATGACAGATGTGGCTTTACTTATGGTCTTATTAGTGTTTAGGATTTTGATATTTGAATTTTGAAATTGTTTAGAATTTAGATTTTAGGATTTCAATAATAATTGAAGGAGACTGAATATGAAAAAGATCGCAGCTGCAATAAAGAAACTGACGGAGAGAATAGGCCGGCCGGTGAAGCTGATGGAAGTATGCGGAACGCATACCGTGGCAATTTTCAGGCACGGCATCAGGGGGGTGATTCCAAAGGAGATAAGCCTCCTGAGCGGTCCGGGATGCCCTGTCTGTGTGACACCGATAAGGGACGTTGATGCTGCAATCGCAATATCAAGACTCGACAGGACTGTCCTTACGACGTTCGGCGATATGATGCGGGTGCCAGGCAGCAGGCAGTCGCTTTTTCACGCGCAGGCAGAAGGCGCCAGCATCAGCATTGTGTACTCCCCGATGGATGCGCTCAAGATGGCGGCAGAGAACAGAGACAGGAACATTGTATTTTTTGCCACCGGTTTTGAAACCACTTCACCCTCTATTGCCGGAACGCTCTTTGAGGCGAAACAGACAGGGATCGAAAATTTTTCTATCTATTCCGCACACAAGGTGGTACCGCCTGCGCTCAAGGCATTACTCGATTCTCCGGACCTTAAGATCGACGGGTTCATCCTGCCCGGGCATGTGAGTACCATAATCGGCACTGAACCCTATGAATTTATCGCAACGGACTACAAAATCCCGTCAGTCGTAACCGGGTTTGATGCGGAGGATATCCTGACCGCCATCCTGATGCTCCTCGATCAGATCGCATCCGGCAGGGCAGCAGTGGAAATCCAGTATACAAAAGTCGTCAGGAGAGAGGGCAACCCCAAGGCTATGTCCCTGATCCATGAATTTTTCGAGCCATGCGATGCAAACTGGAGAGGGATAGGGGTGATACCCGGGAGCGGACTGAAACTGAGAGACAGCGCAAACCAGTTCGATGTCAGCAATATCTTTGCTCTCGATATCCCGGATGCCCCGGAGCCGAAAGGCTGTCAGTGCGGACAGGTACTGAGGGGGGTCAAGATTCCGACTGACTGCAGGCTTTTCGGCAAGGCATGTACACCAGAACACCCGGTCGGCGCATGCATGGTGAGCACTGAAGGGAGCTGCGCAGCATACTACAAGTATTCGGGTGTCGTTCAATAAGAAAAGTCAGTTTCTGAATGATTGTCCGCCGAGCATTCTTTGAATCTCAATCTTCATGGGATTGTATTTTGCCGGTGCCAATTTTATAAAAGCCTGATAATGTATGATCGCTTCTTTTGGTCTGTCTGTCAGAACCAGGAGATTTGCCAGGTTATAATGAGCCTCATAATTGTCCGGGTTGATACTCAGCGCCTGACTGAAAATTGATCCAGCTTCAGCAAGTCGCCCAGTTTTTTTCATTACCACACCGAGACCGTTATAAGCCCTTGAATCAGAAGGGTTTACCTCAATAGCTTTCTGCAAATAATATGCTGCTTCATCAAAATGGTTCAGGTTGAGCGCGGTATTCCCCAAATTATATAGTGCGAAACCGTAGGCAGGGTCGAGAGCTACGGCTTTTCGAAATTCAGCCAGAGCTTTCCAAGGCTTATGGGACTCTAAATAAGCAACCCCTAAATTATTTTTTGCAATAGCGGAAGCTGGAGCGTCATAGGTCATTTTCTCATAGAGAGTGACCTCGTCATGCCAGTATCTGTTTTGCATGAATGTTTGTATGGATAAAACGAAAATGAGCAGAAAAGGCAGGATGATGAATTTTCCGGAAATTTTTTCAAGATATAACCCCATCAGCATTGAAAGTCCTATGGAAGGGATATAGAGAAACCGCAATGACATCATCTGGGGCTTCAGCACAACCAGTATGTTTGCAGCGGGCAAAAGGATCAGAAAAAACCACAAGAGAGAAAATAACGCTTTTTTGTTTTTCCGGTAAAAATAGCACATCAGCACGGTAATAAGGAGGAATACGAATATCGCAATGAGAGCTTCTTTCCAGAGTAAGGTATGTATAGGCTGGACATCATACAGTATTTTGAGTTTATAGGGGATGAAGAAGAGAGAGAGATAGTCAATTTGAATAGTAAGAGATGTCAGGATTCTGCTATACAAAGGTATAGTTTCACCCTGAAAAAGCTGGGGGACAAGGGAAGCACGAATAATCAGGAAGAGACCCGTAATCATGATGAAAAGGAGCATAGGTCTTACAGAAATTCTCTGTCCCCTGATCAGCCACTCATAGATGATAAGTATGGACGGAAGCATTAATGCATATTCAATGGAGAAAACAGCCAAAGTATAGATTGCAAGAGAGATCATCAAATAGGTTTTCGAGCTCTTTTCTCTGAACTGAATGTAGCAGAGGAATGTTGATAGTATAAATATCGCAGAGATAAGGTACCCGGCACCGGTAATCCATGCAATATTTTCCGTATGTACCGGATGTGTTGCGAAGATGAGAGCCGATAAAAACGATGCGAAGGGAGATTCCAGGATTTTCAGCGCCAGATAATAAACAAGGACGGAGAGCATCGCGTGCAGAACAATATTGGTGATATGATACCCGACAGGATTCAGGCCCCATACCTGATATGAGATATTCCAGAATGTATTGATGACAGGCCGGTAATAGTGACCGGAGGGGTTTCCTGTGGCTTTCCATGAATCAGTAACAAAAAACGAAGGAATATTCTTGAGAGACCCGATCGCTTTATTTGAAAGAATCAGACCTTTATCATCCCAGACGAATGTTCCATCCAGGGTGTTTGCATACACAAGAAGAGAAACGATAAAAATAACTGCGGGCAAAACTCGTGAAGACTTTTGAAAAAATTTACCCTGTGCAATAGTCATAGTGCCGTAAACTCCGGAATATATTATATATCAAAACGTGCCCTCAGCCGTGAACTAGGGAAAAATGTCAGGTTCCCCATGGAAAAAAAGATTAGCAGCCTTTAAGGATACCGGCGGCGGTAAAAAACGCTGCAGTAAAGAAAATTCCAGATATCAAGAATAGGTATGATCCAGCTTGGTGAGTCCGGGAATCTCAAAATCCATAACGATGTGATAGAATAACAATGGCGGAATAGGTGGCAATAACCACTTTCTGCAAAATGTCATATGATACACGACAAAAAGCTCATAGTGGTCATGCCTGCATACAATTCCGAAAAAACCCTCCGTCAGACCTATTCCGACCTGCCCCATGAGTATGTTGATGAGGTGATCCTTGTTGATGATGCCTCGACCGACGAGACCACCCGGATCGCTGAAGAATTGGGTATCCGTACCATAGTCCACAGGAAGAACCTGGGATATGGTGCAAACCAGAAAACATGCTACCGCGCGGCACTGGAGAGAGGAGCTGATATTGTCGTTATGGTGCACCCTGATTACCAGTACTCCCCGAAACTGGTTACTGCAATGGCATCGATGGTCGTATCAGGACATTACGATGTAGTCCTCGGTTCCAGAATTCTCGGAGGCGAAACATTGAAGGGAGGTATGCCTCTCTATAAATATGTTGCAAACCGGTTCCTTACTCTTCTCGAAAACCTCGTGCTCGGGATCAAGCTCTCCGAATATCATACGGGGTACAGGGCATTCGACAGGAAGGTACTGGAAACCCTCCCCTTGGAGGAAAATTCTGAGGATTTTGTTTTCGATAACGAAATACTGGTGCAGGCATTCTCTTTCGGGTTCAGGATAGGAGAGATCAGCTGTCCGACGAAATATTTTGAGGATGCATCTTCGATAAATTTCCTGAGGAGTGTACAGTACGGGTTTGGAGTCATTGGCACGCTCATGAAATATATGCTCCATAACACAGGTATCAGGAGAAGCAAGCTTTTTTCCGGAAGCGGAAGGAGACTCTCTCTTGTCCGGGAATAGAACAGCCCTTCTGGAATCGATTATGGCAAGGTATACTCCGTGGATCAGAATGACGTTGCTCCAGCGGGATGGAAGGCAAATACCAGTTGGCGACTGCTGATCTGTATCTCGATACTATAAATTTCATGAAGTATCTGCCGGAAGGGTGCAGGAAAGACTGCGGTTATCCCTCCTGCCGGGAATTTTTCGATACCCTTCAGAAAGACAATCTGCTGATCCGCACGTGTCCTTTCATTACAACCAATCAGGAATATGCATTCAGAGCGGTCAGTCTGATAAAGGAGTTGTGGCCCCAAGTTCCTCTCATTATGTATCCGAGGCCGGGACCTGCAGGGCTTGTAGAGCTGAACCAGCCTGATGAACAGTCCATAGTGCTCGTTTCGGGAAACAATATATTTACCCAGGAAGTGCTTCTCACGGTTCTGGGAACTACCCGGTGCCCCTTCTATGTTCTTTTTATTGATACAGACGGCAACACCATAGATATGGCCATGATTTACAGAACACTTACGGCAGAAAGGATATCGAATGGATTACATCTGTCAGGAATACAGGAAAAGACAGCCGCGAAACAGATGGTGATCCCCGGGCTTGCAGCTCCGCTCAGGGAAGATATCAGGATGGCTACAGGGTGGGATGTCAGGATAGGGCCCGAGTGCGCTGCCGAACTCCCGCTGTATTTCTCTGAGATATGGATTCCGCCGTAAAAAGTTTTTTGCGCAAGTTTGTTCTCTGAAAAACTGGAATATTATGGCGCGGTATTCTTCTTTAATCTCATAGCCTGCCTGTAGTCATTGATTGCTTCTGCCAATGCTCCGGTCTTTTTGTGTATTACAGCGCGGTTATAATAATAATCAGGATGAGGAACGCGACTTAATCTGATGGCCTGAGTGTAATCAGCTAAGGCTTTGTCGAACTGTCCCAGCCTTGCATGAAGATTGCCCCTGTTATAGTGGATTTCAGGGGAATTCGGGTTCAGGAGGATAGCCTTTGTATAATCGGAGAGCGCTTCATCGAGGCGATTAAGTCCGTTTAATGCAATGGCACGATTGGTATAGAGCTTATAACTTGAGTCAGCACCTAAGTGAATGGCTTTTGTCAGGTCAGAGAGAGCCCTTTCATAATGACCGGTATTCACATAACATGTCCCGCGAAAATAATAGTGTTTAGGTGTCATTGGATCCAGCACAATAGCCTGTGTGAAGTCCTGAATAGCATTTTCCCATTGGTGGACTTGTGAATAATATCTCCCTCTTCCTAAATATGCAGGAACAAAGCTCATATCATTTTCAAGGACTTTGCTCCAAAATGTTTCTCCATTCTTCCATATTTTCATTTGTTTGATTGCCAATCCGGATAGAAGGATGGAGAGCAATATCGCAAAAGTGATACATGCGATATTGTAGGTGTTTTCTTTCCGCAGAATGCGGGCCAATTTCTCAAGCAGCCAAGTGATCATTATGCCGAAGATCAAGAAAGGACCGATGGACGGCAGGTAGGTATACCGGTCGGCCATATAATGATCACCGATTTTGATTACCCCGAGGACAGGCAGCAGCGTGATGAGATAAAATCCCCAGGCGGCAAGCCATACATGCTGTGTTTTCTTGACTGAAAAGTATAAAAAGACAGAGGACAATGCCATCACGAACAGGAAATAGAGGACATATTCGAACGAAATCATATCGGCAGAATGGATATCGGTTGGAGAAGGATAGAACGGTAACAGAAGAGAAGGCCAGAGCATATTCAGTATATAAAGTATAACGGACTTAAAGGCAAGAAGGATTCTTGGCATGAGCGGTAATCCGGCAATTGATTTAACGGCTCCCCCCGAATATTGTGCCATGAATGTTAAAACAGATGATACGGCGCTCATCAAGAAAAAAGGGAGTTTTTCCAGGAGAATATGTTTCAGGCTGGAGGGGGATATTCTGTTGAGAGGATAAAAATCCAGAATGATAAGTACCGCCGGCAGAGTAACCGCCATAGGCTTACTCAGAAGACTGAGAATAAAGGTGAGCAGTGCTAACATATAATATCTGTTGGTAAATGATCCGATCAGAGAACCTGAATGATTAACGCGATTTTTCTTTGCGTATTGAATATAAAGATAAATACTCACGAGGAAAAAAAAGGCATACAAGACATCTTTCCGTTCTGATATCCATGCAACAGATTCGACATGAATCGGATGCAGGCCAAATAAAATGCCGGTGAACGAAGCCAGCACATATCCTCTGAATTTACGATTACCCTCTTTCTTTTGAGAAAGGTTGAGAGTTTCAAGCCATAACACGAAAACTATGACAACTACCAAAAATGTATTGACCCCGTGGAAAAGGACGTTGGTAAGATGATACCCGAAGGGGTCTGATTCCCAGATCGAATAATCAATTGCATACGATATCCAGGTAAGAGGATGCCAGTTTGCAAAATAAAAAGCAGAAAAAGCCCATTTGATGAATTCAGTGCCGAAGACGCGGATATGGGGATTCTCGTAAATGTATTCCGGATCATCCCATGTGACGAATTGATTTTCTAAGGACGGGAAATAAATAGCAACCGTAAGGAGCGAAACCAGAAACGATAGAATGAGAATTTTGGAGTTTAGTACTTTAAAAAGAAACATTAAACCACTAACCAACTTGTAGTCTACTGAATAGTATAGCAAAATCCGCAATGTTTTATGATACCATCGGACTGTTTGGGGAAGAGTCTCTGCTGAATTTGCAGGAGTTGATCCCCCACTGTACTGTATGGATCGACTAGGCCGCTTGCACAGCAAATGCCACTAGGTTATGAAGATATCCTCATTGGTATGGTACAATAAGCAACTAGACTGGAAATGAAAAGTCTTTCAAGTCTTATTGATTGAGGTGAAAATTCATGGAAGACCGTATTCTGCTGGGACACGGAAGCGGCGGGAAATTGATGTATCAGCTCATCCGGGAACACTTCATGCCCAAATTCGGGATGAAGTCCCTCAACGATTCCGCCGTGCTCAGGGGTGTCAAGAAAGGAAAGATTGCGTTTACGACAGACTCCTATGTTGTGTCTCCCATCTTTTTCCCGGGCGGCAACATCGGGGAGCTTGCCGTCTACGGGACGGTAAACGATCTTGCAATGGTTGGCGCAAAACCGCTGTATATCACCGCAGGTCTTATCCTGGAGGAAGGATTCCCGCTCGGTGACCTGAAGAAAGTGCTTGCCTCAATGTCTGAAGCAGCGGAAACAGCAGGCGTAAAGATAGTGGCCGGAGATACGAAAGTGGTAAACAGGGGCAAGGCTGACGGGATTTTTATCAACACCGCAGGAGTCGGGGTCATCGACGAGGGGCTTGAAATTTCTCCTCTCAAAGTGAAACCAGGAGATAAGGTCATTATCAGCGGCCCGATCGGCAACCACGGGGTTTCTGTCATGGCGGAAAGGAACGGCCTGAGCTTTACCCCGCCCGTTCTCAGTGATACGGCTCCGTTAAACGGTCTGGTGCGGGAGATCCTGAAAAAGACAAAGAAGGTCCATACAATGCGGGACCCGACCAGGGGAGGTCTTGCAACGACGCTGAAAGAGATCGCCAGTGATTCAGGGTACTGCATCATGATCGAAGAAGAACTGATACCGGTCCCCCCGGGTGTCAGGGGGGCATGTGAACTCCTCGGGCTCGATCCCCTCTACATTGCGAACGAGGGGATATTTTCGGCCATAGTCAGCAGCGATGTTGCCGGAATGGTCCTTAAAATTATGAAAAAACATCCGCTCGGCAAAGAAGCACGGATTATCGGAGAAGTGCAGAAGTCGCCTGCCGGAATGGTCCTCCTCAAAACAGCCATCGGCGGGACACGGATTATCGAGATGCTCTCCGGCGACCAGCTGCCGAGAATTTGTTAGAGGAAAGATAATAACCAATGATCAAATACCAATAACCAAACAATGACCAATTATCAAACAACATTAGCCAGGCAGCAATCACCAAACGATGATCAAATCACGAGAGGTCTGAAGTCAAGTAATCGAAATCAACAAACATCCACGAAAACAAAAAAATTTGATCTTGAAGAAAGAACTTTGGAATTCGCTAAAGCTATAGTGCGACTTTGTAAACAGTTGCCTCAGAATGTCATTAATCTGCAATTTATTGGACAGTTGATCCGCTGTTCGGGTTCTGTCGGTGCAAACTATCGGGAAGCAAATGATTCCCTGAGCAAAAAAGACTTCAGCTATCGTATCAAGATTTGTCGAAAAGAGGCAAAGGAATCATGTTTCTTTCTGGAACTTCTGGCTGAAGCTAACCCTGAATTTGCCGACAAAATTGAGGTGTTGTTTGAGGAGGCTAATGAATTAAAGAAGATATTCTCTTCCATTGCCGATAAATCCTCTTAATGTGCAGATTTTTATAATAATTTGCATTTTGAGCTGTCGGAAAGCATTTGGAACTTGCAGTTTGGTCATTAGCAGTTATATATTGGTTATTGTTTGGAACTTGTAATTTGGTGTTTGGTGCTTAAGGAGTTTAAATGTTACTCGGTGTCAACATAGACCATGTCGCAACCATTAGACAGGCCAGGAGGGGGATGGAGCCTGACCCGGTAATGGCTGCTACGCTTGCTATTCTCGGTGGCGCGGACGGGATCACTGTTCATCTTCGTGAGGACAGGCGGCATATCCAGGACAGGGACCTGAAGATATTACGGGAATTTGTCCCGAACGAACTGAACCTCGAAATGGCGGCGACAAGAGAAATGATCGGTATCGGAATCAGGACAAAACCGGATCTCGTTACCCTGGTGCCTGAAAAGAGGCTTGAACTCACTACAGAAGGCGGTCTGGATGTGAAATCCCACAAAAAGACTGTCCAGGAAGCTGTCAGGAGAATCCACGGGGTTGGGATCCCGGTCAGTCTCTTCATCAATCCGGAGAAAGAAGCGATCGAAACAGCGAAACATACAGGCGCTGACATGGTCGAGATCCATACCGGGATGTATGCTGATGCGGCATCAGCGAAGAAGGAACAAGAGCTTGCAAGGATTATCAGTGCAGTGAAAACAGCACTCGGCCTGGGGCTTCTCGTCAACGCAGGCCATGGGCTGAATTATTTCAATGTTGCACGGATTGCTTCCATACAAGGCATCAGAGGACTTTACATAGGCCATAGCATCATTTCCCGGGCAGTTTTTGTAGGCCTGGAACGGGCAGTAAGAGAGATGCAAAAATTGATAAGCGACTGAAGAGGTGGCGGGAATGAAAAAAAATATTCTGATTCTGTGTTGCGGCCACCCGTATGTGGGTGATACGGGATTTGGCTGTCATGTTGAGCAAGTATTAAAACAAATGAAGCTGCCTGAGAATGTTGACCTCATGGAGGTGGGTTTTTCAGCCTGTATGATTCCATCAGTAATTGAAGGTATGGATAAAATGATAGTTGTTGATACTTTTTATACTCAGGACCCTCCCGGTGCCATAGTCTGCTTGAAGCCGGAAGAAGTCCCTCTCACGGTGAAAGGGAAAACAGATACTGCGAAGCTGCATCTTATAGAGACTTTGGAGCAGATAAAATTAATCGGCAAATGCCCTGAAACTCTTTTTATTGGTGTTGTTCCGGTCAGTACTGAGATGGGCGATGAAAAGTTAAGCCCTGAAATTCAGAGCAAAATGCCGGTTGTCATAGAGATGATCATGAAAGAAATAAGCTCTTTGCAATAATTCTTACGGGTGTGAACAAACAGAAGATCCTAAAAAGCGCATTTTTTGTTTTCTTCTTTGTTTTTGTATTTGCTCTGTTTTCTGTTGAAATAAGAGACTCCGATTTCTGGTGGCATCTGAAGACAGGCGAATATATCTCCAAGGCCGGTGCTCTTCCATCGACTGATCCTTTTTCTTACACGTCTCTTGCCAGGGACCCGGTTAATCCGGAATCCAAAAGGATTACCTTTATCCTCAGACAATACTGGCTCGCCCAGACCATTTTTTACTGGATATATTCTCTGTCAGGATTTCAGGGAATAATACTCATGAGGGCCTCTCTCCTGACACTTCTCATATTGCTCCTCTACAGGAGCGTTCGCAGGGAAGGAGTAGGATTGTATTTTTCGGTTGCCCTTCTGGTTCCGGTAGTCCTTGTGTTTTCGGCCAATTTTACGGGTGAGCGGCCGCAACTCTTTTCTTTCCTTTTTTCTTTCCTGGTTATTTTCCTGCTTGAAGGATTCAGGCTCCGGTCTCAGCATACAGAGGACAGACCACAAGAAAATCCGGGCAACCTGCATTTGTGGTATCTGGTTCCCCTTCCCCTGCTCACTCTTCTCTGGGCAAATCTCCATGGCGGTTTTTTCATAGGAAATCTTATAATCCTTGGATATCTTATCTCCGAATCCGTGAAATACAAGACAAAGAGATTCGGGAAGCGTCTGCCGATTTCTTCGCTCAAAGCGCTTGGCACTATAGGATCTCTTGCGCTTATTTTTTCGTTTATCAATCCTAACGGATTTAACGTTGTTTCCATACTGGTCGAGCTTGAGCAAAGCCGATACAAGGGGACTATTATTGAAGCTATGTCTCCTTTTGCAATCGGGATGCAGTATGCTGATGTGGCACTTTTTTTTGTCTTTCTCATGCTCGGAGTCATTCTTCTTATGATAAATTTCAGGAAACTTGACCTGACTGATATGATGCTATTTTCCGGACTCGCTTTCATGGGGCTCAATGCGGTAAGATTTATCCCATTTTTTATGCCGTATGCCATTCTGCTCATTGCCCGGTACGGCATGAAGAAATTCGAAAGTTTATCCTTCGGGCAAAAAACAGTGGCTATCAGGAATACGCTCGGTGCTATGCTGGCTTTCTCCCTTGTTGTTCTTATCATTTTCATGTCCGTGAGATATGATATTGTGGTCAAGAACGGGGTAAGAGCCGATAAATATCCGGAAGGAGCTTCAAGATTTATCCGGGAGAACGGGATTGAGGGGAATATGTTCAATCCCTATTACTGGGGTGGATACCTCATATGGGCTCTGTATCCGCAGCATAAAGTCTTCATTGATGGGCGGGGACTGATAGAAGACGTCTATTTTCAGTATCTGAACGTATTTCAGGCGAAACAGCAGTTATTTGAGGGTATGCCTGAATGGAAGGCAGTCCTGAAAGCGTATAGGGTTGATTACATTATAACGTTTTCGGTGGACAGATTTACCGGGAATCTGGTTCCCCTGATCCCTGCGCTGTATCATGACCCTGAATGGCATCTTGTCTATATGGATAAAATTTCGCTCGTCTTTCTCAAAGAGAGCTCCGGAAACCGTCGTCTCATCGAACAATTCGGACTTCCCAAGGACTGGTTATGGGGTGAAGTGGTCACCGAAGCACTGGTGAAGGCCAAGGATTCTCCGCGGAGAGCAAATTTCTATATCACGATCGGTGACGCATTTATGGCAAAGAAGAGTTACCTGGATGCAAGAGCAGCATATGAAAGAGTTCTCCAGGAAGATCCGGCGAATCCGACTGTTCAGGAAAGGCTGCAGTTCCTCGATGCATACGGATATTAGACTGTACTTTCCGGAACAAAGGGTATCCCGGCGGTTGATCATGCACGGGAGTTCTAATCCCCGGCAGGAACTGGGACAGGGTATCGTGCGGGATCGTGTTCTTTATTATGGCAGTTGAGAAAACATTCCCCGGCTTTTTCTCCCATGTCTACATACTCCAGCCTCCCGCTGTTTGATGGCATGATATTCAGATTTTCCAGATCGATAAGATGGGGATAGAGGAGACTCCCATGGGGGTTATGACACGTTCTGCAGGATGCCCCCGCAGTAGTAATGTGCAGATTGTGGTATCGGAAACTTTCATTGCCAAGGATGCTGCTCCTTTTGTGGCAACCATAACAGAGTTCGTACTGATAAGGGCTCTCATTCCCGTCCAGATCAGAAAAATTTCTCGTTAATAAATACCGGTGATTGGATCCATGCGGCCCCCGGGGACCGAGAGGATCATCATTATTGTGGCAGTCTGAACATTGAATAATACTTGCTTCAGTCAGTGGTGGGATAAGGCTCGGTACGAAGCTGTTTTTCCCTGCATCTACTACCGGATGATACGAAGGATTTCCCGTCTTGAACATTTCCGCTTTGTTCGTCTGATCTGCAGGAAGATTGGCGCTGTATGAGTGACATTTGAAACAGAGTTCATATTCCGACTGAATACTGGTAACGAGCGCCCCTTGCGGTGTAATGCCCGCTATGCCTTCAGATTTATTGGATGAGGTGACGTAGTGATGATGATGACAATCTCTGCATTCAGCATGCCTCGGCGCTGCCGGATCTGTTTCAGGCAACGTCTCATCATGCTGATGAATCCCGCTGTTCTCGACCGGGTGCCGATACAGCTTCAGAAATTCCTTCGAGATGTCTGCAGCTTTTGTATTGTTCGAGAGTATCCCCTGGGATCTTGTCTGCTGGACCATGAAACTGTCGCCATGACACCTGAAACAGAATCGTTCCTTCTCGTCTGAAAGCATCGGGGTGTTCCATGTTCCATGCCCTCTGTGGCAGCTCCTGCAACCCTTGAGAACTCTGGTTTTGTCGCCATGAGGACTTTCGAAGAGTGACTTTCCATGGAGTAAACAGGGATAAAAAGAAAGGGCTAGAAACAACAATGCCGTTATCCATAACCTATGCCGATATCTTGTATGCGCTGTACCGGCTGTTGAGAATGGAGGAGAATCTGAAAGGAATGGATCTTTCACCGTATCCGTCAATGTCCTATTGTCGAGGTAATATCATGGCATACAAGGCATACCTCATCATAGGTTGTTTTGCGCCAGAACGGAGGCGCTTCCGTGCCTCCTTTTCCTCCGTGCGGATCATGGCAGGAAGTGCATTGTACCCCGGAACCATTCTGGGTGGAGTAAAGCTGTACATCAGGGTCGTTAATCGGCCAATTGAGGTGCATAATATTGGGGTCTGAGTTGCGCAGGTTTGCCAGAGCGGAGTCAAAAATAATAGAGATAGGGTGTCCGCCCGACAGATCCGTTCCGAGATATCCGGGGATCGATTCAGTGAGCACATCGGGTACTGTCTCAATTTCTTCCTCGCGGCTGACCAATGCCCCAAGCGCTACGGTACCATCATGGCAGCTCAGACAGAGTCTTGAAAATCCGTCCACCGGAGGGGCTGCCTCCTGGGAGGGATATGATTTCAATGTCGGGCTCCAGTAATTGACATAATTCTGTTCTGTTGTTACTACATGGTTCCAGAGAGGAACTGAGGGAGAAGCATTGTGAGGTGTATGGCAAAACTTGCATATCTCACTCTCGGTTATTGCCCCGACAGGTCCTGGTCCTGAAACAGACAGGTTATGTTTGGTATTCTTTATGCCGATGGCTCCTGCCACAACAGGCACCAGAACAATAAAGATACAATATCCAATGATAAGCGTGATATGTCTCTGAAAGTTCACTGTTTCCCTGTAATCAGCATCCAGTAAGTACTGAATGAATCGGTGGCTGTATAATCCTAGTATACCAATTTTCCGATATTCTTCGCCTCTGATCCGGCGGTGCCTCATTCTTCTATCCGGTTACCGGCCTCCCCGAGATACTGGAAAACCTGGATACGTTTATTGTAGGAATCAGTAACATAGATCCTGTCCTCCGGATCGATGAAAAGACCCGCGGGCAGTATCATCTGTCCGTTGCCGCTGCCGCTCGAACCGAAGGCCAGCAACAGCCTGCCGTTGCGGTCAAAAATCTGCACAGCATCAAAGTGAGCGTCTGCCACGTAAATATGACCTTCCGAATCAACTGCAATGCCTTTAGGTTTGGAAAAATCACCTGCGCCGTCTCCGGGTTTTCCGAACGCTGTCTGCACAGTACCGCTACGATCAAAAACCTGAACCCTGAAATTCATTGAGTCGGTAATATAGAGCAACCCGTCACCCGCATGAAATATATTGGTAGGAAAGTGAAAATCTCCGGGTGCGGTACCGTCTTGTCCGAATCTGAAGAGCAGGTTGCCGTCTTTTTTCGAAAATACCGATACGTTATGCCCATGGGTATCGACTACATACACCTTGTCGTCGGCAAGGACAATGCCTGAAGGTCGCATGAGAATTTCGGGAGAACCGATTTCCCTGATCAAGGATCCTTCCCTGTTGAATACGAAGACCTTTCTCAACGCCGAATCTGAAAGATATATATCCCCGTTGCTGTCGACACTGACACCGATTGGTGAAAGAAACCTCTGGTCTCCTGCACCCCTGATCTGGAGATATTGCTGCCCTGTGTTGTCAAAAACATGGAGTGTCTGGAGCCCGGGGTCTGTGACGTAGATTCTGTTTGAGTCGACGAATATTCCGTATGGCCGCAACAGATAACCTTCTTCTTTCTCCTCCCCGAAAAGAGATCCCAGCGTTCTCGAAAACCATGTTTGCTTTCCCTTTGAAGCACGAAATGCTGAGATGCTTCCCAGATAGCGTATCCTCGGTGTTTCAGGAGGTGAGGGCCATACGAGATTCGTGTCCTGCCCGGAAAGTGCGGAGCTTGAGTCCGGTTGCAGCTGCTTTACGGTACAACCGCCGGCAATCAAGGCGAAAAAACAGGACAAGACCAAACTGCACAGAACGTGTCTGAGTATGGTGCTCATAGAATATTCTCTTGCATGGAATTCCCGCTATATATATCTTCTGACAGTGAGGAATATCCTCCTCGACCAGAAAGTTAAATCTGCCTGCTTGGAGGTGGAGAGGAAAAACTCAAGAAGACAGTGGAGCTTTCCTCTTCGATAATCCAACGATGCTTCGTAATCAATAATGGTCCTGTTGGGTCTGTCCTCGATTTTTTCCCATCTGCCCCTGATGAGTCCGGCGAACGTAAGATTTCTCTGGATACGGTAATTCAGTCGGGCATGCATCACAAAACTCTCCCGGGAAACCGAATCGGTCTCGCCGAGGGCATAGGTGGCCCGCGAGTTTATATTGAGAGAATTTCTGATGGGAATAATAATCTGTCCGTACAATGAATACTGATGGCTTTTTCTGGTGATGTCCTCAAAGATTATCTCACTGTCTCCAAATTCATCTGAACGTCTGATAGGTCTTCTGATATCGGATTTAGTATTGAAATAGGAACTCTCGACAGTCCAGATCGACCTTCTCAGCATTTTCCCGAGTCCTCTTCCCCTGAGGCCCAACACGATACTGTGTGAGAGGGTGTCGGTAGTCCGTTTCCCGATTTCAGTCTTCTCTGCCTCTTCGTCAAAAAAAAACTCATCGTTTTCCTCAAAGACCTTGCTTTCCGAGTCAGATTTGATCAAGGTATAGGTCAAATACCCGGTTCCGAGTTTAAACCGCCTTGTCTTGAGATTGATATTTACGTAATGCTCGGTAAAATCGTTTCTGAGTTCATCTTTTTTGAGAATGAACCTGTACGAGCTTTCGGAATTGAAACTGCCCAAAGGTCTCCTGTAGGAAAAGCCGGCGCTGACACCGGTTACCTCTCCCTGGTCTGAGTTGATCTTGCGTTTCCCGTAATCGAGAAAGAGTGAACCCATGAGCCTTTCGGTGAATCTGTATCCCCATGACCCTGTTATTGTCTGATAGGAGAGTTCGGTCAACCTGTCCCTCGTCCCTGAGGTAAAACTGCCCTGGTAAAACTGTTCTGTCTGGTTGAATACATAACGATAGTCATGATAAAAACGCTCTCCGGGCGGGAAATTGAGATCGGCACTGAAGTTCAGTTCCTTGGTATAATCACCGGTCGAGTATTGAAAATCTGAATAGAAGAAAGAAGTGATGAATTTCAGCCCTTTTTTGGTCAGGCTGGTATCCGTATAGGCTGAGAAAAATTTCGTGTCGATATCGAGGAATGGTGAGGAATAATTGGTCAGTGTCGAGGTAAGAGTATAGACGGTCTTTAACCGGCTCAGCAAACCGTGAATGCTTATGCTGTAGGTATCGGTCTTCGTATCTTCAGAGATGTTTTCCGTAGAATAGTCCCAGTGTTCATACCGGAGTCTTATCAGCCTCAGGGGTTTGATTTTCTCGATATTGAATCGCATTTTGGCACCGTAATGGGTTACTGTTCTGTCCGGAAGCGCCTGGGTCTTGGCTACGAATGAGTAATGGTTCCTTGATGCGAAGAGATCCAGAGAGATGGGTCTGTAGGGCAGTGCGCTCAGCAGCAGGCTGTAGCCCAAATCTTTTCCCTTGATGTCGACTCCCGTCAGGGATTTCTGGTGCGAAAATTCGACTGCCGCCTTGTAGACGATGAGCCTGGGATGGTATATGAACCCTTCGGCGCCAAGCCTGATGCGCTCTCTCAGGTTAGAGTAGGTGTCGTCATTGGTTGAACGGGAAGTGGAGGTTTCGTGCCAGTAATTCTTATACTGGAGTTCTACGAAGCCGGTGAGCCGGAATTTTCTCGGATACCCGGTAACCATTTGCGCCGATGGGTTATCAGGGAAGAGCACAAGAGAAAAACACAACACAAAAAGCTGTACGGCAACGCTGATCGTCTTATGTTTCACGAGGTACAGTCTTCCTCCTGCACGGCTAGGACATAAAAAATTCCTCTTTTGACGGTTGGAGTCTGTATTGCTTCAACTGCTTTTTATTGGACAACCCGATTAATTGCTTGCGGCAATAACGCGCTGGTATGAGTTCCCGAAAAGAGCAATGTGCCTATTCCTGTGCCTTGAGATACTGGAAAACCTGAATTCTGCGGTTGAACGTGTCAGAGACATAGATCCTGTCAGAGTTGTCGATGAACATTCCCGAAGGCATATAGAATTCTCCCGGTTTGGCGCCCGCGTTTCCAACCCAGAGCAAGAGCCTTCCAGTATCGTTAAAAATTTGAAAGTTATTAAATGCCGCGTCTATGACATAGATATTGCCGTCCGAGTCAACCCCAATACCCATCGGCCTGGAAAGTGTGCCGGAGGTATCGCCCAATTTGCCGAATTTCTTGAGGAATCTCCCGTCGGAATCAAATATCTGCACCCTGAAGTTGAAGGAATCTACCACATATAACCTGTTATTCCTGTCGAGAGCGAGATAGCTTGGGAAGTTGAATTCACCATTCTCCTGCCCTCTGCGTCCTATGGTGGAAACCCGTTTCCCTTCCCTGTCGAAAATTTTTACCACATGGTTCTGGGTGTCGGCGATATAGAGGAGATCTTTCTGTTCATCGAATACCATGCCCGAAGGATTCTTGAATTCCCCCGGACCGCCTAACGTCATGACGACATCGCCGGTTTCTGAATTCAGACCAAAGACCTTGTCGAGTCTCGAATCAGAGACGTAAAGGATTCTCCTCTTGCTGTCCAGAGCAATCCCGATGGGACCTGCAAAAATTCCTGCCCCGAGGAATCTGAGTTTTTTCTTTTCGACATCGAACACAAAAATCTGGCGCATCGCGGAATCTACAACGTATACATTTCCGGCGTCATCTGCAATCACACCATTAGGCCTCTGGAGTTTTTCCACCCGTTCTTTCCCCACCAGAAATTCCAGAACCTCGCTCGGTTTGCCGAAATCATTCCGGCTTGCCCACTGGGTGACCAGCTTGATTCTGGCAGGCGCCGGCGGTTTCGGCCAGACATATTCCTGTCCTGATGTATTCAGGCCCTGCTGGGATGGCGCAATGGCACACCCGGCGATCAGGAGCAAGGGCAGAGTAATGGCAAGGACAGAGCTCAGGAAAGCATGTCTCCGCATGAACGAAAATCTTCGCACAACAGTCTCAGGGCTTGTCATGGCTGTTACCTCTTAAAAGGGGAATGCGGATAATCAAAGTTTCGGACCAGGGAACCGGATCCGCTAATAATCTTTGTGGCATTTTTTGCAAAGCCGGCCTGTGGGGAAAAGTTTTCTGTAGTCGGAACTATGGGGTTCGTGACAACTTAAACAAGTCATCTTTGTCCCGGGGTTGTCCGGATCAGGAATTATCCTCGATTTCTTGGGATTTGCGGGGTCTACAACAGTGATCATGGTGGTAGTGCTGGGATCAGGGACTCCGCTAATCGGATGGGGACGTTTCCCGGGAATTGATACGACATGTCTTCCATCATTCTTAGTCGTATGGCAGCCAAGACACAGAGGCTGGACATTGTTCAGAAGGAGATTCGGATATTCCCCTTTGTGCACCTCATGACAGGAACTGCATCCCATTGCAACCACCGCATGTACATTCTTCTTGTTGAATTTCGATTTTTCATGGCATGTATAACAGACCTCGGGTGAGGGCGTCAGGAGAAGTTTCTCATTCGGAGAAACATGGGGTGCATGGCATGCAGGACACATGCCGCCCATTACCGGCGCGTGATCATACTTGCCTTCGAAGTTGGATTGTTTATGACAGTTGTAACAGAGCTGGGGCATCTTGTCCTTAAGAATTTTTTTGATGTTTGAACTGTGGGGGTCGTGACATCCGGTGCAGGTTCCGCTCTTTACCGGCATGTGCATTACCTTATCCTCAAACTTGGACTGGGAGTGACATGCGTAACAGAGACCGGGCATATCCTGAACGAGCATGATGCTCTGTTGCTGATCGGGATGGTTTTTCCCGTCAACCGGTTTGTGGCAGGTCTGGCAGCCCAGGGCCACTGCAGCATGAACAAACTGGGGTTCCTTGAGTTTGGCATGACATGCCAGGCATGGATTTTCTTCTGCGGCGACTGACGAAGAAAGCGGTCCGAATATAAAAACCGCGAAGAAAAAAACCAATAACGAAAGAATTTCAGATTGAGTCCTGTTTTTTACCATAACTTGTTAAATAGTTTAGTTTTTTTCACTGCCTAATGTCAAGAAAATATAGCCGGCATTCGGACAAAATATGATTATCCCGTGATGAATACGTGCAAAAGGCATAAAGAGGGAAAGGGAAGAAAAAAATCCCCCGGAAGGGATGCTTCCGGGGGATTTTTATTTACTTTGATTTTGATGGCAAATCGTGAACGTCGACATGGCAAGCAAGGCAGTCAGGGAATTTCTTCAGCACTACCTCGCCATGCGGCTGGCCATGACATTCCTGGCACTTCGGAATCAGTCTGTGTTTTGCATGACACTGCGCGCAGGGAACCATTTTGTGTTTCCCGGAGCTTGCTTCCAGTTTTTTGTAGATGGCGCCGTGACAGGCTCCACACACGTTATTCGGTGTCTCCTTCGGATATGCGATGACAAGTGGTGTATGCGCAGGATGGCATGCAAGACAGTCTTTATCTGTCTGGCCTGAAGTATGCGGCTTGTGGCATGTCATGCATGACGGTATCAGCCCGTGTTTCGAATGATGACAGGTCGCGCAGGCTACTTTTGTATGCTTGCTCGGAGATTGCTGCAGACTCTGTGCAGCTGTCCCATGGCAGTCTGCGCACATCTTTGCCGTCTCGGCATTGACTGCTATCTGCGTCTTTGGCGCATGAGGGGCGTGGCACTGCATGCAGGCCAAAAATTTCTCCCCGTGATACTTGCCGTGACAGGTTTCACACTTGGGCATAATCTCTGCCCAGTTCTGCTTTACCGGGTTGTATGCATGGAATTTCGTATGGCACTGGGTGCAGTCGATCTTGTGCTTACCTCCCTCGTTTTTGATCTGGCTGAATATCCCGTAGTGACAGCGCCCGCACTCGTCAGGGCTCAGGGGTTTCACGTCCATTTCATAGGGAGATTTGGGCTTGACCTCCTTGGGCGGAGGGGGCGCCGGTTGCTCTGCCTGGGCTACCTTCACTTCCTGGGGTTTTTCCGGGGCTACCTGTTGCGAAGCACACGAGAACAACGCAATGAGGACGAGCATGAGGATTCCGGAAAGCACCATGACTTTCTTCCTGGTTTTCATTATTTCTTAACCTCCTCTCCTAAGCTGTGTGCACTTATATGGCACGCATTGCAGTTTTTAAATTTGGCTGTCATGGATGCGGGATGCGGTGAACCATGACAGGATTCGCACTGGGGAATCATCTTGTGTCGCTCTTTATGGCAAAATACACAGGCGAGTTTGGAGTGTTTCGTTTGCGTGCCGGTCAGGGTGTTTCCGATCTTTTGGTGACAAGCTGCGCAGAACTGGGAACGCATATCCGGTCCATAGGTGACAGTTCGCGGCTGATGGGCAGGGTGACAGATGAGGCAGTCCTTGTTCACCATTTCGGAAGTATGTGCTTTATGGCACTGGAGACACGGAGGCACCTGCTTGTGTTGTTTATGACAGGTTGTGCAGAAGAGTTTCGAGTGACGGGAAGGGTGTTGCTTCAGCTCAGCGCCCTGGGGTTCGTGACAGGAGAGGCAGGGCCCTGTGATGTTGGCGCCCAGTTGCATGTCGAGCGGTGCGTGGGGGTCGGAGTGGCAGGTACTGCATCCGCCTATCTCGTAATGCTTCTTCCCTGAATGGCACATACTGCACCCCGGGATGATCTTTTCCTTGCTTATCATCGGTGGGTGTCCCTTGTGGCAGTCCATGCAACTGACAGCGGTTTTATGTTTTGCCCCTTTGCTTTCTACTGTCTTGACGGCTGCTGAATGACACTTGATACAATCAGAGGTAGAGAGGAGAGCGTCTTTTGCTTCCGCAATTCGCGTATCAGATACTGATGATGCAACAACCCCTGCAAATAGAACGAAAAAGAGTGTGAAGAAGAGGCGGGTAGTTTTTTCCCCGACGGTATGTATTCCTTTCATCGTAGCCCCCTTATCATTTTGACCATGGTCCCTCTCTCCGGAACCGTATATGGAATATTGCCTAAATGCGTAATACTGCAAGCGTATACTTTTACCATCTTTATCCTTACTGTGTCAAGAGAAAAATGAATAAAAAAGCAATCTTCCGGGCAGTGCCTTACCCCTCTCCCCCCCTCGCAATTTCCTTCATCACCAGGTTGATCAGCACAGGGATCATTTCCGCCATTTTCGGAGAGAGTTCGAGGCTGGCGTCGAGGGTTTCAGGTTCAATGCCAATGAAGACTATTGCGTCCGGTTTTGTGCCGAGATATCCTGCTGCGGCGATGACATCGGAAAAATCGATGCCGTGGGCAGAGCGTATGAACCCCTTCTTGTCCGAGAGGTCCCTGTCAGTAAAGCGGAACAGAGTCCCCGGGGCAGTGCCGGCCTTGACCGTGTCGACGACGATTACCTTCTTTCGTGCTTCAATATAGTCGAGGAGATTAAGCCCCCCGACACCTCCGTCCATCACCTCCACATCAGGGGGGAGGGACATCTTCATCATCTGCTCTGCAACCCTCACCCCGATCCCTTCATCCTTCAGGAGGATGTTGCCGATGCCAAGGACGAGTATTGGTTTTGTCATTGCCTTCATGTATTCGCGATTCCTTTCAGGTGTTTCTGTATTGTAATGAGGTATCAGCAGGAATGCAACGGATTCCCTGAGATACGCCCTTCGAGCTCTAACAAGCGGATGCGGGAAGCCGAAAAAAAAGGGAGGTGCGGATGCACCTCCCCTGTAAACAAGGATCGGAAACCTATGCGGAAATCTCGATCTGTTTCGGTCTTCCGTCAGGATCGATTGCGAACCTCATCTTCTCTTTGCCTTCCGGTGTGACTACATGTACTGCACAGGCAATACAGATGTCGAACGGATGGATGAGCCTCAGGAGGCGTACAATCTGATCGGTAGGATTGGTGCCGATGTTCGAGTTCATCAGAGACTGTTCGATCGGACCGTGCTGACCGTTAACGTCCTTAGGTGAACCGTTCCAGGTTGTCGGAACGACGCACTGGTATTTCGCGACCTTGCGGCCTTCGATCTTGATCCAGTGGCCTAACGCACCCCTCGGAGCTTCGCAGAGTCCTGCACCTGTGGAGATCTGTTTCGGGATCCTCTTATAGGTGTAGCAGGCAGCGTCAGCAGTGAGCTGGCCTACCCAGATTGCCATGGCGTCTGCGATATACTTCGCTTCCAGAGCCCTTGCAGCGTGTCTTCCGAGCGCGCTGTACAGTGCTGTCGCGGGCTGGCTGACCATACCCAGCGCTGTGGTGATAAGCTGAGAAGCGTTATATGCACCTCCGACCAGCTGCTGTGCAGCAGGCAGGTCGCCATCGGTTACCGTTACCTGGTTGCCTCTGATATGGGTGTTGACCATACGCGCGAGAGGACCGACCTCGCAGACAAGCGGACTTCCGGCAGGCATAAGCCTCGGGGCTTTGAGCCAGCTGTAGGACTGAGTATTTGCCTTTGTGGGTTCGGTTCTTCCCGAGAACGGATGGAGCCCTGATTCGCCAAGGCCGTACTGGTACCATGAATAGTCAACATACTCGACTATGTCCGCGGCATCGAACGCCTGCGGGGCCAAGGTGTTGCAATACCCTCTCTTGAGGAGCATGGTCCCTGAAGAGTCGACCGGGAAGTCTCCATAGGCGAGAAGTCTCAGGCATCCCGCACCCTCTGACCAGAATCCCGAGAATGCGTTCGCGACGGTTACGACATCCGGGATGTAGGTCGTGTTGATCCATGCCCTGACCTCGTTCAGCAGAGCGGTGAACTTGGTAGTGGTGTCGGATGCGTTGAACGGACCAAAGAGGTCGTAGTCCTGTGTCGAGCTCGGAGCAAGAGGAACGGTGGAAGAGAAGAGGGTGGTGACGCCGCCCGGAACCAATGCGTTCTGGATAGGCTGTCTGCCGCTGAAGAGGGCGCCTGCGGTATGCATCTTTCTCCTCATGGCGAGAGCTTCCACATAGTGGGTAACGAGGGCTGTTCCGAGGGTGGATGAACCATCGATCATGTCTGATGCGGTATAGGAAGGTAACCACGGACCCATACCAGGGAATGTCGATGTGTTGATGTAATCCAGCGCGGACAGGTGATACAGATGGGTGATGTGCGACATCACGGTATCTGCACCATGGATAATGTTCTGGATTATCCTTCCGTTTGCCGGAATGTAATACGGGTTGAAAGGAACATCACCGTTTGCGTCGTGAGTTCCCGGATCACCGATAATACCTAAAGCGTTTTCTAGGCTTCTAACTGAAGCCAACCCATGTGCGGTGGGTCAAACTCCTCATATCCTCTGGCAGATGATCGGTGCATCCCTCGGGTCTCTCCTGTTCATGATGAGCTCAAAGCCCCTGAACAGGTTACCCGTACACTCGGCATCGCTTACTACGCCTGTGGTGTCATTGACGGTAACAACCACTTTCAAATGTCCTTCGATTCGGTTTACGGGATCAATCGTAATAGTTGCCATATTTCTTTACACCTCCTTTCTTATGCAAATGTATAGAATTTTCCGACTTTGTCGGGGAATGTAGGCTCTGTGCAGCCCTGACAGCCGCCTCTGCTTCCTACACACCAGTTGACACCATATTCCTCGGCGATATCGGTATTCCACCTTCTGCGGGAGCAGTCAGCCTTTGTCTTTCTGCCCTTGCAGCCGAGGATTCCAAGACAGCCCACGTTGGTAGCGTCATTGACTGTCCATTTATTCCTGCCAAGCGCCCTGCTGTCTCCAACAGGATACCTGCGGTTCCAGTCCGGATCCGGGGTGTTTGCAAAAGAGTCGGTGTTGGATACCCGGTTGTCAATATTGTTGTATCTCCAGACACACGGACCGGCATTACACTGATACTCCCGGTATCCGTAGTCCACCGGACGGTTGTAGCTGGTCACCGGCGGAAGCGCGTTGACGAGCGCCTGGGTGTCTCCGGCAAGATAATCGCCGACCGCTGTTCCGAGGGTGTCAAGGATATGGGCGATGGTGCCCACGATCCAGTCAGGATGCGGCGGACAACCGGAAATGTTGATGACCGGTGTGGTGATCGCGGTGCCGAGGGTTGTATCGTTCAGTACACCCTTGTTTGTCCTTGTGCCCTGATACAGAAGCCCTCTGCAGTTGGTCACGTTGCCCTTTGCTCCGGGGATACCGCCAAAGGATGCACAGGTGCCGACAGCGAGAACCGCTGCGCAGTTTGCGTTTGAAGCAAACTTCCTGGTCACGTTCAGCATCGTCGCATTGGTGTCGCTGGGAACGAGTTCGCCGATCTCGCAAAATTCACCGGCGTGGGATCCGCTTGCCGGAGTTCCGACCGGGATTGCGCCTTCGACCACGAGCACGTACGGGAGATTGCTGTAAACATACCGCGCTTCCTCAATCGCGTTGGCTCCGGTATATTCAGTTCCGTTTACATATGCGCCTGCAGTCGCCATGGCAGTGTCCAGATAGCGCAGGTCAATTCTGTTCAGAAGCAGGTCGTCGACTGTTGTGTAGAATCTCGAGTTGAGGAGAGTCATGGTACAACCTGTGCAGGCAGCGCCGGCTATCCAGACAACAGGCACGCCGCCGTTGGTCACGTCTTTTGCAAGAGCGCTCTCGATTTTCATCAGCGTCGAGCAGGACAGGCCAAGTGCACCGGCTGCAACGGAACAGTACTTCAGAAAGTCTCTACGTGTGATTCGAACCATATTTCTTATCCCTCCTTTCCTTTCGGGGTAATATTTGGTTTTGCATATTTCATATTAATGGTTTTTACTCTGTCCAGCAGGCTCTCCCTCTTCCGGGGCTGCAACTGGTCATCCATCGGCTTCCGAAAGCCGTACCATGCCCCTGCAACCCGCTTGAGGGTATCCTTTGATACCATCTCCCTGAAGAGTTCACGCCTGGTCATTGTTTTCACCAATACTCCTCCCTACCAGCTTCCTGCCAGCCTGTTGATATGGCAATCGCCGCACATCGCCGACTCTGCATTGGACTGCCTCAGGAAGAATACCTGGGTGCCCACTGATTTGCCGCCGACAAGCTGCTTGCCGGGATACGGTACGGTGTCATGCACGGAATGACAGGTCGAGCACTCAAACTGATGGAAATCTGCACCATACAGCGGATACGCCAACCCGGTCGGATTGTTCGTTGCAGGAATCCAGTACCTGGTCCTGGTCCCTGTGTCACAGGTATTCGGGGTCGGGAATCCGTTGTTGTCCTGGGTGTTGTCAGCGTTCGGATCATAGGTGAAGCTGATCGGATGCTCGTTGGTAAGGTCGGTGCCGAGCATCGCCCAGAATGTCGGGTTCATCTCATAGTCGTACTCCTCACCGCTGTGGGATCCCGGTCCGGGATAGTTCACGAGCGAGCTGAATACGCCGTTGTGACAAACGAGACAGAGTGAAGACGGAGCCTGAGGCTGATTGCCGCTGTACATGTCATAGGAAGGGCTCGCATACAGATCATAGGTCTGCGGTCCCTGATCCCTGTTCCAGAGAGGATAATCACCTGTGCCTGAGTGCGGGCTGTGGCACATCGCACATGGCTCCAGACCATCCTCTCCGGTGATTATCCGGACGTCATGAGGAGTGTCATAGACACCAGGCCCTGTTACCCCAGCTCTCAGGAGTGTGGCTACCCCTAAAACCAAAGTCAATGCAAGCACTAGCATTAAAACTTTCTTCATGTGTTCACCTCCATTCTTTCATTCTTTTTCGTGCTGCTGCTGTCTTGTACTGCCTTCTCATCTTCTCTTCCATCACTCTTGCGCCTATCACCCCCTTTCCGGTTATTCTGCATCCCTCATTGTTTCCTTTGCCAATGCATGAAGCGTTTCTCATTTCTGGAATTGCCCTTTTGGGAGAGTATGCGGTGGTTTTGGCAAAGGAATTTGCAGGTATGGTATACAGTTAACCTTGTCATTTACTGTCCTCCCATCATCCTGAAGCCTGATAAGCTTCATGCCATCCCTTCTCTGTGCAAACAAAACGGTTTTTTTTCTGGTAAGTGTTATTACGTAATTTTAGACAGAACGAGAAAAACATTGCAATCGGGAAAAAGTTTGAAATATAAATATCTTAAGTTTTAAAAAAATTAGTACTTTAGTTCAAATTTCTCCAGATTCAGGTGTTTTCCGGCCATATCCGGTAGGAATAAAGCGCCAGCTGGAGTCTGTCCGAAACGCCGAGTTTTCGGTATATTCTATTACAATGGGATTTTACCGTCTGTTCACTGATATTCAGTTTCTGTGCGATCTCCTTATTTCTGTATCCCTGGCAGATATGCATGATGATTTCCTGCTCCCGTTTTGCGAGGTTTCTGCTCTTGTCGCGGCTTTTCGCCGCTGTGAGTATCTTGGTGAGCATCTGGCGATCCAGCCAGAGTTCTCCCTGGGCAACCGCTCTGAGCGCTTTCTTCAGGAGAGCAGAGTCAGCGCTTGGCGGAAGAACCCCGACGATTCCCCGAAGCACGAATTCCCTTAATTGAACATCTGCGATCAGGCGGAGGTTCTTGTCGCCTATGAGGATAATTTTTACGGGGTTTTCATTGGAATATTCATCCGGGATGATGAAAAGGCTGTTGAGGTCAGGAGTGTAGTCAGCAAGGATTACATCAGGACGGCATGCCTGTATCTTTTTTAGATCCGGGAGTGAATCTCCTTCCCCCCCGGAGAATATCCCTATGATTTCGATGTTCCGTTCATCTTCAAGGAGCTCCTGCAATCCGTTGGCGAAAAGCAGATTGGAGCAGCCTATTGCAAGCCGTAGTTTCATGCCCTAGTATTCCTGATATTTTATATATTTGTCAATAAGTTACGGGCAAAATACCCACTCCCGGCTACCCGTTCTGCCGGGAAAGCAGTCCTTCAGCCTCAGCCAGCAGCGGACCTGTTTCCACTGAAGCGAGACCGATACTTGCCATTGACCGGAGCAGAGAGACGGCATACTGACTTTTTCCCAGGGCTATCAGTTTTCTTGCAAAGCTCGTACACCGGGATGCGGTATCAAAGGGGGGAGCGTCCAGTGTTTTCAGGTGTTTCAGCGCCTCCTCTTTTTCCCCGAGGCAGAAATATGCCTCTGCGAGGAGCAGAACCGCCTGCGGAAAATCCGGGTGAAGCTTTCCGAGTTCTTCGAGAGCGGGGCATGATTCTTCGGCTTTTCCGGTGTAGATAAGACAGGTGCAGTACATGAGCACCGCGTCACGGGAAGCGGATTCTTCCCTGATAACGTTCCGGTATGCTGTAAGGGCTTCTTCATAGCGCCCGGTATTGAAATAGACGTTTCCCATGCTCTGGTAAGCCCTGACGAAGTCCGGCTTCAGGGCAATGACCCTTTTCAAATATTCCAGAGCCTCCTCATACCGTCCAATTTCGGTTCCCTGCACGGCGAGTTCATACAGCGCAGACGCGTCGTTGAGGCCTGTTTCGGCCAGCTTGTCCTTTCCCAGTTGATAATACTGTTCAGCTTTTAAGCGGGCTTTCTCCCTGTCAAGTTTTCCATAGTGATGCACCGGGATCCCCGACCTCCTGATCTCGATTCCGGCGCGCATGAGAGAGGGCTCTATCCTTTCATGCACCGGGAATTCGAAGCGGAAGCGATTGTCATTCGGGAAAAGCCGGACCTTCTCTCCCGGATACCATCCGCTTCCTGCTTCTTCCAGAAAGTATTGTCCGTCGTTCGCAATCCATCCCGCAGTATTTGCTTCGATTACATAATTTCTGGTCGTAAAAGAATAAGCGGGCAGAGATGAGGGATGAAGGTGGAAGGATGAAGGTTGAATCAAGGCTCTCAGTTTGTCATGATCAGACGGAGAGATGACCTCGTCCGCATCGAGGATCAGGATCCAGTTGCCTGATGCCTGGGATATTGCGAAATTGCGGGCGTCTGAAAAGTTTCCGGTCCACGGAAAAAGGGAGACCTTCGCCCCGAGCTGCTTTGCGATCTCGCGTGTCCTGTCAAACGAGCCGGTGTCTGCGACGATCATCTCGTCCACCAGAGGTCTGACGCTCAGGAGCGCCCGTTCAAGAGTATCCTCCTCGTTCCTGACGATCATGCAGAGGGAAATGGTTTGCCCGGTTTGAACTGTTTCCCGGGTTTGTTCGGTTCCTTGAGTCTGTCCGTCAACCTGAGCCTCAGCCCCGGCCTTTGCCCTCCGGCACTCTTCGAGCAGATGGTGAGTCTCATCGGTTAAGTTCCCTGTCCTGACCGCTGCTTCAAGGAGGCGCAGGGCATAGTCATACCGTTTTTCACCCATCAGGAGTTTTGCAATATCCGGGAAATAGGTGTCGATGCTGAACGGGGTATTTCCGGCTTGTTCCAGATAAGCCGTTCCCCGGGTGTAGTTGCCGTCGCAGAAATATGCCGTAGTGACTGCGAGCAGGGCAAGCGGATAACCGGGGTGCATGACGAGCAAAGCCTCGAGCAGCGAAATCGCACTCCCGGCGTTTCCCATCAGGAGTTCGCAGAGCGCAAGCATTACCCCGGAGTCTTTTGCGGACGGATCAATTTGCGCAGCCTGCCGGAATGCCCTGTGTGCTTCATCGTATCTGCCCAGCCGGTAATACGCGGTTCCCATCCCGTGATAAGCGTTGGGGAAATCCGGCTTGACCGCGATGAGTTTTTCCCAGTATCCGAGTGATTCGTCGAATTTTTCGAGTTCTGAAGCCTGTATCGCGATCTCATAGATGGCCTGGGGGTTTTCTTCACCGAGAGCAGCGAGCTTTTTCTTCCCTATCTGATAATATTCTTCTCCCTTCGCCTGGATGGTTTCCCTGTGCAGTTTCCCGTAGTGATGGATGGGGATATCCGCCTTGATGATCCCGAAATTGTTGTCCCGGAGCGACTGTTCCACGGTTTCATGCACCGGCTTGTCGAACCGGATCCGGGCGTCATTGGGGAACAGCCGTACCTTTGCACTCGGGAACCATCCGGACCCTGCTTCTTCGCGGTATTGCCCGTCATTGGGGTTCCAGTTGACGCTCACAGGGCCGACATAGTTTCGGGTGACAAATGAATAGGCAGGCAGAGATGAAGGATGAAGGTTGAAGGATGAAGGATGAAGGATGAAGGATGAGGGGGAAAGCAATTCCCTTAAACGGTTATGGTCTTTCGGCGATATCACCTCATCGGCATCGAGGACGAGTATCCAGTCCTTCGTTGCCTTTGAGAGAGAAAAATTGCGGGCAGCGGAAAAATCATTCGTCCAGGGAAATTCATATACTTTTGCGCCGAAAACCCTTGCTATCTTTTTTGTCCTGTCGGACGAACCGGTGTCCACAACGATCATCTCATTGACCACAGGCTGAATGCTGTGGAGCGCTTTCCCGATGTTCTCTTCCTCGTTCTTTACGATCATACAGAGGGAAATGGTTGACCGCATTGGTAGAGTTTCTTGCGTTTTTAGCGTTTTTTGTATTGGTTGGGCTTCCTGTACCGCAACTTTTTTCGTGTCCTTATCTTTAGCTCTTCCCTTAGCCTCAGTTTTGTCCTTTCCCTCTCCCTGTGCCTCTGCCTTATTTTTTCTCTCTATCTGTGCCTGCTCTCTCCCGGTCTCCATCGCCCCGACTATGCCCCTGAGCTTCAGGGCAACCTCCAGGGTATTGTCATCGATGCCGAAGGTGAGTATCCCTTTTTCCATCTCCTCCATAGCCTCGGGGAATTTCTCCTGCTGGAGGAGGTTGTCCACAAGGATAAATTGCAACCTCCGGTTATACGGATGAAGGGCGGTTGCTTCACGGAAAGGTCTTTCCGCTTCGGCAATTCTCTTGAGATTCACAGACGCTGAATAGAAATTTGTCACGATGTCTTCGTGCAGGGGGGCAAGGACGAATGCCTTTCTGAACAATTCCAGTGCCCCTTCCCTGTCTCCGTCCTGCCATTTCAGTGCGCCGAGGTTTGCATACGCCTCCCCGCATCCCGCGTCGGCTTCCCGCGCCTTCCGGAAGTATCGTTCAGCATCGGAAAACCGGGCTCTCCTGAATGCGAGTGTTCCCTTGAGAATCCAGGCCCTCGGAGACGCGCCGGTCGCGCTGAGAATCCGGTCTGCGTATTCTTCTGCTTCGGAGGGGAGGTCCAGTCCTTCATTGCAGGAGCCGAACAGTTCGAGGGTCCTGATATGCTGCTTCATATGCTCGGGCATGTGTTCAAGGATATCAAGGGCTTCCCTGAATTTGCCTTCTTCGATAAGGGTTCCGGCAAACAGATGGTGAAGCCGTTCGTCGTCCGGATATGTCTGAATTCCTTCGGCGAGGATCCCCAACGCCTGCTCTTTCTGCCCTTTCTGCAAGAGTTCATCAGCAAGGAACAGGATATTTGCAACAGCTCCTTTCGGTGTTTTCAGCAATGAATCCGGCCCCTCTCCCCATTTCCCGGCGAACGCTCTTCTATCCGTGATGACGGGAGAATTCCCGTTGCGTGGAGGAATGCCTGTCATGTCATGCCCGTGAAAATGTATCAGTACATCTCCGGCGATAACGTTGCGGAATCCCCCGATAGCGGCTCCGAGGCAGAAATCATGAGCAGCATACTCATGGGTCCCGAATCGTTCATCGAAAAGCCCGGTTTTTTCTGTCAGCGTACGTCTGAAAAGCATGCAGAAACTGTCGAGGTGCTTGACCGTGATGCGCCGGTATCTGTTCTTTTCCCTGAACGAGCGGGCGTATCCGGTCAGATTATCCGGTGAAACGTAATCAGGGGCATACACCCTCTGCTGCCCCTCAATATTTACGGAGAGCGGTCCCACGATACCTGTGTCGTCGGCGCTCCGGAGGCATTCGAGCATGCCGGCAAGCCAGTCTTCTGCAACAAGCACAGCGTCATTAACGAGAACAAGATATTCTCCTGAAGCTCCCCTGATCCCAAGATTGCAGGCACGGGAAAAACTGCCTTCGTGCTCTCTCTCCTGGCTCGCAGGAGAGGGAAGATTCCGTATCAATTGGTAATGTTTATTCTCCTTGATCATGCGCCGCAGCCATTTTGGGGGAGCATAGGAAGGCTCCCGGGGAACGAATATGATTTCGTAAGGCTCTTTGGTATGCACGCGGATACTCTCGACACACCTCCTGGAATATTCCCTCCGGCCTGAAAGGAGAATGATAATCGAGGTAATGCCCTGTATTTCTTCTTGTCGTGTTGTTCCCTCTGACTGTACCTTTGCCTGTTCTTTCCCCTCTGCCTTTTCCGGAAGCGGCAGGGGGGCATACAAGCTTATCGGCGGCACGTGCCGGGGGGGGAATTGATATGCTGTGCCATAGGGAGTATCCGGAGGTATCCCCCATTTTGCCTTGAACAACTCCCAGTTCCGGAAGAGGCTTGCCTGAAAATCTATTCCCAGGGCTTTGAACGTCTGGCTTCCGGAATGGTGGATGAAAACATCCTGCGCAACCCTTGCCTGATACCCGTTCAGGGCTGCCCGCAGACAGAAATCGTCGTCCTCGAAATTGCCGCTTCCGAACTGTTCGTCAAGGCCTCCGATCTGTTCGATGACCCTTCTCGCCGTCAGGAGGCAAAAGCCGACTACGCGATAGAGTGGAAAACTCTGTCCCGCATGTTCCCTGCTCCAGTGTTCGGCGAAAGAGTCGATCTCCGCGATGGAATTATGCTGGAGATGTTCGATGAGTTGCGGGCCGGAAACATAATTGGACATGGGGCCGACGACTCCTGTTTCAGGGTGCCGTCTGAAAACATCCAGCATGCGTCCGAGCCAGCCTGCGGTGACAATGGTGTCGTTGTTCAGGAGAACGATGAATTCTCCCCGTGCAACGGCAATTCCCTGGTTGTTGCCCGCGGCAAAACCGAGGTTGGTCGTGTTCCTGATTATGGTGAGGTTGGGATTTTTCGCTGCGAACAGAGGGAGGTTTTCGGCGGTTTCATCTGTCGAGCCGTTGTCTACCACGATAATCTCATGAGGTTCCGGTGTATGCCGCTCAATGCTCAAAAGACAGATTTCTGTCTGAACCCACTGGTTGTGAGCAAGGATAATAATCGAGGTAAGTCCGGGGACAGACGCAGGGGGGATGTGCTCATCTTTCAGGTACCGCCTTTTCAAAACGGGAGGCAGTACGCTATAGGGCTGTACCACTGCTTTTTGATAAGCATGCGGGTGTGTGGGGTGCAGATTCATCATCTCATGGTCCTTATCCCACTGCCGCCAGACATTCTCGAACCAGCCGGGGATTATCTCGCGGGCGTGGCTGAAAGAAGATATTTTCCTGAGCACCCCGTCGTCGCCATGGGCGTAACTCAGGTGATGGCAGATCCCTGTTTCAGGGGGGATTACCCGGTGATTTTTCCCCCGCGCAGTTCTGTTTTCGGTAAAACGGACTTCGCAGGCCTTCACAAAAACCGGCGGTTTAAGTGGTTCGCGCGGTTCGATGCGGTAGCGGTAAGACTTCCAGTAGGTATCCAGCGAGACATGCCAGCAGTCCGCATCAGGTTTGCTGAGAACAAGTTCCTTCATCTTTCTCAATTCTTCAGGATCGTATATTTCGTCTGCGTCTATGACGAAGCAGTAGGTGAACCCTGCCTCTCTCAGGATGTCGAGCCCTGCATTCCGCTGGTCTGTTTCATTCGTCCATTCACCCTGAATGAGCCGGATCTTTTTCATCGCGTCCGGGAGAGTTTTAATATATTCGACCGTCTTCCTGTTCCCAAATGCCTCTCCATACCACGGCTTGTCGCTCACGAGGAAATATATGGCATCGACCGCAAAATATATGGATTCAACCGAATCGGTCAACCAGGTGACATCGTCATAAACACAATAGACAGCGGCGAATTGAGGGAGGCCTGCCGGAAGAGAGCCCTGTGCCGGCATCCCGGCTGGAAGCGGTTCCATAAATCCCGGGATAACCCCCTCCCGGTGGGGGATTGACTGTGTCTCCGGGTCCTGAGCCTCAATCCCTCGCGCCCAATCGATCTGGGATTGGTTATACAGCCCGGGATGGTTCAGAATGATCCGGGCCTTGAGTTCGGCATCGTGGAGGATTGCTTTGCTTATCATACTCGATTCTTTTATCCTGTAGAAGAAAAGGGGTTCGGACAATTTCCTGGGCAGAAAACCCTGCTCTATGCAACCTGCCCAGAAGTCCCAGTCTTCATAGCCCCATTTCATATTGGTGTTGTAGCCGCCCGTTTTTTCCCATGCCTCACGGCGGTACAGGGAACAGTAACTGAAGCAGTTATACGCGAGGATTTCACGGGGCTCGTATTGTCTGAAGGGTATGATGGTATGCTTGTCGGTTCCGTCCCTGCAATGCACAGCATCGGTGTACACAATCCCTGCTTCAGGGTCGGATTCCAGAACGGCTACAGACTTCCGGAGCATCTCGGGATGGATTGTGTCGTCGGCATCGAGGGGGAGAATATACCGGCCCTGTGAATGCCTGATCCCGAAATTGCGTGCGTCCGCAAGTCCTCCGTTTTCTTTGTCAAGGAGGATAATTCTTCTGTCAGGATGTCGTCCAATCAAATCCTGTGCGACTGCGCTCGTGGTGTCAGGACTGCCGTCGTTTACGATTATGCATTCCCAGTTCCCGTATGTCTGGCCCACGACGCTTTCGACTGCTTCGGCAAGATACTGAGCCTGGTTATAGCAGGGGATGATGACAGACACGAGCGGTTCAGTATGGTCCTGCTGCCCTTTCCCCTGGTCTGTACCGGCAGAGGCTGTTCCGGCAGGAACCCCCGTGAGCGAGCCTTCCGCCTGAAGCTTTTCAAGGGCCTTTTTTATCCGGATATCGGAAGGGTTTCTCTCGAGATACCGCAGGAAAAGTTTTTTGACCGTTTCAGTTTTTTCAAGAGTATCGAGTAAAAAGCCTATCTTGTATACAGAATCGCTGTCCAGAACCGGTGCCTCCGCGGTCCTGTACAGGTCTTGCTCAAAAGCCGGCCAGTAACGTGGCAGGTATTTCCTGACAATCAGGGTATTCTCCCTGTTTTTCCTGTCAGGATTCGCCTGTTCGACCCCTGACGGCGAACGGAGATACAGCCCGAGACATTCCGGGATATGGAGGAACTTCGTATCTTCGGCGATTCTCAGCCAGAATTCCCAGTCGCCGGAGACCACAAAGGTTTCATCAAAGAAACCGTGCCGCTCATGGAGGGTACGCCTCCATATGGGCTGTGGGCCTATAAAACAGCCGAGAGCAAGGGGTTCCCGGCTGAAATCGGGCTGATGCAGGATATCGACCTGCGTATGATTTTCGAAAGTCTGGTTTTCGGTAGCCGTAACGATGGCGTCAGCATAAACGAGCCCGACATCCGGGTTTTCATCCAGGATATCGGCCATTTTTTCGAGCGCATCCGCCCGGTGGCGGTCGTCTGTGTTGGCATTGGTGATGTACTGTCCCTCTGCCTCTTTGATTCCGCGGTTCCATGCTGCATAGACGGTTTCCCGTTCCTCAGTTCTTCTATATTTGATATGGGGATATCGGCTCTGGAATTCTCGTATGATCCTTTCCTCGTTCTGCTGAGACCCGCTGTCAACGACGATGATTTCAAGTTCGCCTTTTTGATATAACGTCTGATTGATTAAATCTTCAAGGCAGCCGCGTATGAAGCGCTCTGAGTTGTATGCAGAGACGATGGCGGAGACTTTGATGTTTCCCTGTGCATCTTTTGATGACTTTTCTGCTCCGGGAATTTCATATCGCTGCTGTTCAGCGATTTCCTGTACCTTTTTATACAGGGCGACAGCATTCTTATGATCGCCCATTTCTTCATATCCCGCGGCAAGGGTCATGAGCGCATCGGCTCCGAAACTCTCCATTGCCGATTCAGGATCGAGGATTTTTGCCCTGAGGAATTCCTTCCGGGCGGCTTCGACATACTCCATGCGGAGCAGAATGTTGCCGTGCGCGATCATCAGACGGGGGTTGTTCGGAAGTCTTTTCATCGCCTGTGCGATGCTGTCGCGAGCCTGCGCCAGATCGCCGTTGAGGAAATACGCATCTGCCTGTTCGAAGAACTTCGCGGCCTGTTCAGGCACCCGGGGGTCGTCGAGGAAATCCCTGGTCTGTGAAACGGAAAGGAGGTGATCTCCTGACGGATGGGAATCCCTGAGCATGGAAACTGATGAAAGTGCTTTTACCCGGACAAGGCACAGTTCCTGCTGCCAGGTATCTTTGCCGGACAGGGCGCGAGATTTTTCGTAATTTCTTTGCGCCAGATCCGGATTGCCCATACGTTCATGTACCAGACCTCTCCAGAAATACGGCATGGCCAGATCCGGAAATCTGGTGATCAGAGAATCAAGCCGGCCGACCGTATCCGGGTGCGCCGAGGAGATGATCGCATGGTCCTGCATGAGTCTTTGCGCAGGATAAAGTCCGGGATGCAGGGTGTGGATCATGGCCACGACTTCAGGCCAGTGACCCTTCATGATATTTCTCATGCTCGTGCCGGGATGCGTGCGATACCGGAAGAGTTTTTCAGGGATTCGTTTCTGCACGATTCCCGCCCTGGAGCAGGCGATCCAGAAATTCCAGTCCTCGGCTCCCCAGGGGATGCCCGGATAATAACCTCCAACGGCTTCCCACAATTCTTTTTTGTAGACCGAAGCATAAATGAAGGTATTTTCAGCAAGAATCCGCTGTGGGGTATACTCATTCGGTATCCAGGTATGCGGGGTCGCGCCGAATGCTTCTTCATTGGTGGTCACCAGGTTCACCGACGGGTCCTTCAGAATTATCTCTACGGCCAATTTCATATAGTCGGGGGCGAACAGGTCGTCCGAATCGAGCGGCAGTATCCAGTCTCCTCTTGCCTCACGGATTCCGGTGTTCCTTGCATCTGCAAGTCCGCTGTTGGGCTTTTCGAGGAGACGGATGTCACAGCCGGGATTCTGGTGGATAAGCGCTCTGGCTACTTCCCCGGTGTCGTCGGTGCTCCCGTCGTTTACGATGATACACTCCCAGTTTCCGTATGACTGGTTCACGACGCTTTCGACCGCTTCGGGGAGATATTGTGCCTGATTGTAGCAGGGGATAATGACGGAGATGACCGGTCCATACCCCCGGTCTATCGATCTTCCTCCGGCTTTACCCTCCACCTGATACTCACCCCGGGTTGTTTGGGTGCTTACGGAGTGTTCGAGAAGTGTCAGTTCCACCTCCTGGTGGCAGGCCTGAGGGGAAAACCCTGAGTACGCATGAACATCGATACGGCGGCCTTGTGCAAAAAGCTCTGCCAGGCTGTCAGCGCTCTGCTCGCTCTTGCCGCCTGTCCGGTTCTTCCACATGGTCTGCACCATGTTCAGGGGCGCGCTGAAGGCTACCGAGCGGTCGAAACAGAGAAGGAACGGCTTCTCTTGCCGGAAAATATTTTTATGGACGCTCATCGCTCCCTCGAGTGTGTTCGGATTCTGAAACTGAAGCCCGGCAAGATAGGGGAGCATGTCTTCCGTCCGGTATACGGAACTGGAAAGTTCGAGGGGATAGCCGAAATCATATTCAGCGGCAGTCCATGCATATTTGAGCACCGGGCCCCCAGCAGGTCTGAATTCGGGCAGATTCTGGGTTTTGTCAAGCGTATAGCAGTAAGTGGTATTCCTGCCCAGACGGAGGGAAATCCCGATGGCGTCTTCATTGTTTGCAAGGTTCCCGATTATTCCGGCAAGTCCGAAAGCCCGCACAAATATCGTGTCGTCAACCAGGAACAATACATAATCACAAGGTGCGAGCAGGGCGAACAGATCGCTGCGGAAATCCCGCTCCCGGTGGAACCGGATGAAGTCATGCGCATGGTATTCCCTTTTCAGGGTTTCATACTGCTCCTCGTGGACGGGTGATGAAGTGGTATAGAGTACCTGAAGCTGAAAAGATTTCGCGTCACGGCAATGGAGGAGGTATGAACGCAGGGTTGCATCGAGTTGAAGCGCGCGGTCTTTGCTGAATATCAGAACGAGACAATTCATGGATTAATATAATACCTTATTATACTATTTCTTGTGCTTCGCCGGGTCGCAGCCCTCCGGCCCCAGGAGGGAACGAGAAGGAACAATCGGGTTTCGGAATCGTGTGATATAATGTGTCTGATTATGGTCTTGGGCATGAATTGGGCATGAAGAGGTTTTTTCAACCATGCTGATCGGCGAGGAGTTGCAGACAGCGCTGAAATGCCAGCAAGAGGGGGACTTCAGGCGGGCTGAACATATCTATAAGAAGATATTAAAGAAATATCCGGATAATTTTGATTCGCTCCACATGCTGGGCGTCATGGCTGCACACGCCGGCAAGAACGATCTTGCGAAGACGTATTTAAAAAAAGCCCTGCAGAGTAATCCCCGGAGCTTTTATGCACATTTTAATCTTGGGAATATTTTTAAACAGAGCGGCCAGCCTGAGAAGGCTGTCCCCTGTTACCAGAAAGCCGTCGAACTGAATCCCGCATTTGCCCGGGCATATTATGAGTTGGGGGGTGCATATGCGGATACCCTGAAGGAACTGTCTGCCAGAGCCATGTCTTTTTTTCAGAAGGCATTATCAAGAAACGCCGGTTTCAGTGAAGAATTATCCTATTTCCCCATCGTACTGGACTATCCGGTAAACCCGACACCGCGATATGGTTACGGGAAACTGCCGCATGAGAAATTATACGAAATAATCAACACCCGGAGAGATAGCTACCGGCACTCTATAAGCCTTTTCAGAAAATACGATGATTTCTTCATTCAGATTCCAAGAACAGGAAATATCCCGGCAGGGCCGGCATGGATAAACGGATGGCTGCCGGGTCTGGACGGTGTTCTGCTGTACGGCTTTCTTGCACTGAATAATCCCGCGACATATTGTGAAATCGGGTCGGGCAATTCCACCCTGTTCGCAAGACAGGCGATACAAGACCAGGGCTTGAGAACAAAAATTGTCTCTGTGGACCCCCGTCCCCGGGCTGATATCGATGCCATTTGTGATGAAGTTATCAGACAGCCTGCAGAGGACATTGCCGTGACACGGTTTGATGCATTGGATGCAGGAGATATCCTGTTCGTGGATAATTCTCACCGGGTTTTTATGAATTCCGATGTCACAGCGGTCTTCCTGGATATTCTTCCCCGGCTGAAGCAGGGAGTTATCGTTGCCTTGCATGATATCTTTCTGCCGTATGATTATCCTCCTGCATGGAAGGACAGATACTATTCAGAGCAGTATTTGCTGGCTGCCTGCCTCCTCGGGGGATGCGAGAGATTCGAGCTCCTGCTCCCCGCTGCTTTTGTCAGCAATGATGACGAATTAAGAGAAGGAATGGCGAGCCTGTGGAAAAAACTCGACCTGGATGACGGGGAAACGGGCGGTAGCTCTTTCTGGATGAGAACCAGATGATATGCAGAAAACCGTTTCTGGGTCGGGTGGTGAACCCTGGACAATGAAACCCGGGAAAGAAATACAGGAAGCTTTTCAGTATCACAAACAGGGAAATCTGAGGAAGGCCGAACATCTCTATCAAAAAATATTAAAAAAGCAACCCCAACATTTTGATGCCCTGCACATGTTGGGGATTTTATCCGCCCAGGCCGGAAACCATGAACTGGCAAAACATTATCTCAAGAAAGCCCTTTCAGTCAGGCCTGACAGCAGTCATGCCAATTTCAACCTCGGAAATTACTACCAGGGCAAAGGGCTGCTTGATAAGGCTATAGCTTTCTATCAGAAAGCAATACAATCTGACCCGCATTATCTGAATGCGTACTGTAATCTCGGAATATGTCTCCGGGAAAAGGGAAAGATCGATGAAGCGATCCGGTATTTTCAAAATGCCGTCCGGCTGGACCCCGGATGCAGCCAGGCGTATCTCCATCTCTGTGTCGCTTTAGACAGCAGGGGACATGTGGATGAGGCAAAAGACTGTTTTCTGAAGGCGCTTCAATGCAATCCCGTCCCTCAGTGTACCGATGAAGACGGTGCTGCTTTACTCCGGGCTGGTGCCCGGTTTCCGGAACTTCTCGGATCTTTTGACAATTCCCAGAGAGCAAGAATTCTTCTTGCTGTGCCCGTATTCAACCGGAAAAATATCACTCGCCTGTGTCTGGCTCAACTGAAACGGTATAAATCGGCTTCCTGTTACCTGGAAGTTTACAATGACCATTCTACAGAGTATGACAATTCGTTCCTCATGCAGTATGCCGATGAGGTGATACAATTGCCGGACAAAATGGGGATCGACAGGTTGAGGTGGTTCCAGATGCGGAAGTTCCTCGCAACAGATTACGAACTTCTGTACTTGACGGATAATGATGCTCTCCATGACCCCTGCTACCTTGCGGTGCTTGAAATGCTGTATCGTATGGGCAATGCCCGCTTCCCGGTCTGTCTTTTCAACAGCATCTTCCATATGCATCCGGAAACAGTGCTGTGCTGCTCCGACGAGATTCTGATGAAAAAGACGGCCTCGGGGATTTCGATGCTATTCGACAGGAATATGGTGGAGAAGATCCTTTCTGTGTCTGATACCCCGGGGGGAGGGTTTGAGCATATCTATCCGTGGGACCGTAGAGCAATGGCATGCCTCGGACTGCCGTGGATTACCCCGGCGATGTCGTATGTAGAGCATTACGGTGCAAGCGGAGTCAATAACGACAATTACGAGAAAGACAGAGCGATTTTTGCTACCCCTTATTTGAGGGAAAGGCGGGACGCTGTTCTCAGGTACTTGCTGAACGATGATGAGGACGGAGTAGGTCCGGAAATCTGGTAAATCTCCTGTGAAAATAAAACAAAGACTTTCAAAGAAAACAAAGGACAAGATGCAGGCGGCTCTTCACCTGCAGCAGGCAGGAAGATTCCCCGAGGCGGAGCAGCTCTACCGGGAGATACTGCGCAGGCAGCCCGGCAACCCTGCGGTATATTGTAATCTCGGATTCATCAGCCAGGAGAAAGGACAGCTCGATGAAGCAAGGGCCTTTTACCTGAAAGCTATCCGGCTGAACCCGGATTTGGCACAGGCGCATTACAATCTCGGGGTGGTGCTGCAGGCCCGGGGGAACCTTGAGGAAGCCATAGACTGTTACCGGAAGGCGGCACAATCGGAAGAGAACGCGATGTTCTATTTCAATCTGGGGAGTGCTCTCCAGGAGAAGGGAGAGTTTCCGGATGCCGAAAGTTTTTATCTGAGGGCTTTGGAGCTCCATCCGGGGTATGCGAAAGCCCACAACAATCTGGGTATCGTTTACAAACAGATGATGCAGCTTGAGAAGGCCATGCTCCATATCACAAAAGCGCTGGAGATCGATCCGGCATTCGCCGAGGCTCATGTGAATCTGGCAGGGATGCTCATCATGCAGGGTGATTTTTCCGGGGGATGGAGAGAGTTTGAATGGCGGAAAAAAATGCAGGGCTTTCGCCACCGCAACTTTTCCCGGCCCCACTGGGATGGCTCGGATGTGTCCGGGCGTACGGTCCTGCTCTGCAACGAGCAGGAGGCACGGGGGTTCGGCGATACGATCCAGTGTGTCCGTTATCTCCCGTTGCTGGCGGAGCGGGGGGCCCGGGTGCTTGTCGAATGTCAGCGCGAACTGATTCCCCTGCTCCGGAATATGGAAGGAGTACATTCGGTTATCGCGGAAGGGGAGCCTTTGCCTGCTTTCGACCTGTACTGCCATTTCCTGAGCTTGCCGGCCTGTTTTCATACTTCACTCGGGACTATCCCGGCAACGGTCCCGTACCTGTCCGTGAACACCCTGCTCGCGGAGGAATGGAGGAACAGGGTTCAGTCCCCTGGTTCCCGGATAAAGGCAGGCCTGGTATGGGCAGGGGAAAAAAAGCATGACTGGCTGAATCTGCGGTCCTGTACCGATGCGTTGCGTTCACTCCCTCCCCGCATAAAAGGTGCGAGTTTTTTCAGCCTGCAGAAAGGAGACCAGCGGTATCCGGACAGTCAGGAAGAGGAGACGGGGATTATCGATTACATGGGAGACGTTCACGATTTTGCTGACACTGCCGCACTCATCATGAATCTGGACCTGGTCATTTCAGTGGATACTGCTGTAGCCCATCTGGCGGGAGCACTCGGCAGGCCGGTCTGGACCCTGCTGCCGTTTGTTGCCGATGCCCGGTGGTTGTTGCATGCGGAGGATACTCCGTGGTATCCGACCATGAGGCTTTTCCGGCAGCCTTCCCCGGGGGATTGGAATACAGTCGTGGCCCGTGTTGCAGGAGAACTGGAGAAACTGGTATCATCCGGAGATAACCCTGTCCGATGAGGGGCGTCTTATGAGAGAACCGTGAAAGATCTTCCGAAACTGAACCTCGGGTGCGGGGAAAACCGGATCCCGGGATATATCAATGTCGATAAATACGGGACACCGGATGTCCTCCATGATCTCGAGTCTTTCCCCTGGCCCTGGGAGGACGACAGTGTCGGCGCAGTCCGTTTGAGTCATGTGCTGGAGCATCTCGGGGAAACGACTGCGGTATACCTTGCCATTATCAAAGAACTCTACCGGATATGCGCACGGGGAGCGGAAATCCATATTACCGTCCCCCACCCGCGCCATGATTATTTTCTGAACGACCCGACCCATGTGAGGATAATCACCCCGCAGGGCCTCGAACTGTTTTCGAAGGCAAAGAACCGTGAATGGGCCCGGGGCGGTTTTCCCCATTCTCTGCTGGCGTTGTACCTCGATGTGGATTTTGAGATAATGAACCTGAAATATGTCCTTGATCCCTTATGGGCTCAGAAGTTGAAAAACAAACAGACTACCGAGAGGCAGATCAACGAAGCCATGAGGACCAGCAATAATGTTGTAGCGGAAATCAGTGTGGTGCTCAGGGTGGTCAAGGAAGAGCTTTCCGGGTAGGAGACCTCTTAACCCGAAAAATGCAATGAGCGGCAGGCATGTGTGAAGCAAAAGCTCTTGTGCAGCTCCTTGGTGAGCGGTTTCATGACCCGGATTCCCGGCACGTTTTCATTCTTGCCGCCTGGATACCATACAGACGCAAATTCTGCGTTCAAGAGGTTTTGCTGCATAGGTGCCTGCCGTCTTTATATCCAAATGCATTTTTCGGGTTAAGGTAAGGGGAGGCGAAGGAGGGGTTATGTCCGGAGGGGGTTAGGGGGATTTATCATAACGTTATCCCTTCAGTTTTTCCCTGAGGGACTGTATTGTGGGATTATCCGGTTCAAGCGCTGTTGCAGCGATGAGATATTTCTTCGCCTTTTTCACCTGTGAACGTCCCATCTCTATCTCTGCGAGGCGGATCAGGGCCGGGACGTCCCGGAAATTCTTTTTCAGTTTTTCAAGGAGCTGTTCTTCTTCAGAAACGGCGGCAGCCGGTTTGATCATCTCGACATTGTAGCCCACGGTGAACTGGTCGATGAAACATTGCTCGTCGAGCCCGAACAGATAGCGGGGAAGAAGCTCGTTGAATAAACGCAGCACATCATCGGCATGTTTTCCATGCAGATGCCTGTGTTTGTCAAACGTCCAGGCAACGCGGGCGCATTCCTGTGCCAGCAGTCTGAAAAACCCCCCGTTCGGCATAATTTCGACAACCTGAAGATTGAACCGCTCCGCCGCAAGCTTATACCATTCCGGAGTAAAACCGCCGTAAAAGTGAAAAGGCATCTGGTGGAGCCCTGCGCCAAGAGGAGCAGTAAGGAACAGGCGACCCCCCGGCTTGAGAATGCGGACCATCTCTCTGACCGCTTCAAAGGGTTCAGGGACATGCTCAAGGACTTCGGTACAGAGAATGACGTCGAAGGAACTGTCAGGCACCGGGATGTCGGTAATGTCCGACTCATAATCGATGACCCCGTAGTCTTTTGTACCGCCGAGTTTTTCCCCGTGATATTTTTTGAAGTCGTGCGTCCTGTATTCGCAGTGTGAGAAGAGACGGCGGTAAGGACAGGTGCCTGCGCCGATATCGAGCACCCGTGATCCCGCGGGTACAGATTTGGCCTTTTCCCGAACCCAGCGGTCGCGGCTGAGCTGGTTGAAATTGTGGACCTCGTTGAGGGGGAGGGGAGCAGCGGGTCCTTGCAGGGCTGCTGCTGCCCGGGTCAGATCCCTGCTCCCGGCAGACACGGTTTTCCCGTGGGGATGTTCGGAACCCTTCAGGAGCATATCACGGAGCTGCCTCTTCCATACCTCGTAAGTTGGTTTCTCGGAATCGGCGACCGTGCTTTCCCAAAGGATTTCCTCAGCAGCACCAAGAAGCTCTTCAGAAGAGCGCTCACCAGCTTTCCGGGCTATTGCATGGACGTTCGAGAGATAGGGTTCCTTTGGCCAGGAGACCGTTTTCGTCTCCACAGGATCGAAGCCCAGTTTCCGTAATGTATGCTCGAACCGTTCCGGAAACCACTGGTCGATGTGATAAGCCCATGCATCTGCCTGATCTCCGGTGAGATGTCTTACCACCCCTGTCTTTACCCGCCACGGTGCGTCTGACAGCAGGGTCTTTGCACTGCCGGTAAGATCAGGCGTCTCGATCCGGAGAGTGCCCCCGGTCTTCAGCCACTGATGCCACTTGATAAGCTGAACCAGTGCGGTAACCCGGTTGAAGTGTTCAAACACATGGTGAAGCCGGATTTCATCGACCGAACCGGGAGGAAATTCGAGCTTGATGATATCAGCATGGATATCGGCCTTTATTTTCATCACCCCATGCTCTGCCGGCGGGTAATCAATATTGATGTAGCCGTCGAGGTGCTGTTCACCGCATCCGAGGTGGAGCCTGAGCGGCTGTCCGTCCTTCCAGAGACCGGAGCTGCTTATCTGGTCCATTACCCTGGGTTTTTCCGGAGTGGTCTGCTGCTTTTCCGGTTCGGGTTGTTTCGTTTCTGTCTCAGGGTTCTTTCCCGGGAAGTCTTCTGCCATGAGCCGGCGGGGGTTCGGGAGGGAAGTCGGTACGAAATGCTTCCACCGGGCTCCATAACGGTCTATGTCCCGCTGCGCAACCCTCATGTTTTTCTGTTTCTGGGTGTCGGCAATATTGTTATGAATAACGAAACAGCCCGGCAGGGGGATGAACTCCCTGCCCTTCTCGTACAGTTTCAGGCACAGATCCCCGTCTGCGCAATAGAACTGATACTGCTCGTCGAGACCGTTCACTTCCCTGAATGCATCCAGCCTAACCAGGCCGTAATTCAACAGGAGTTTCTGGCCATAGGTGTAATCGATACCGAAATCATTCCATGCGGAATTTCCGGCAACATCGGTTGCCGTGTTTTTATAGAAGAAGATGCCGCCGGCAACTTCTGATTGTTGTTTATTCAGCAAGGCGATGGCGTTCGCAAAACATCCGTCCCGGAAGACGATATCGTCACTCGCGAACATCGCCCATTTTCCGCGGGCTTTCGAGAAGCCGAAGTTATACAGCCGGGGCCAGGAATGCTTCCCTTTGCCGAGGTGTTCCTTTTCATCATATATCTCCGTTATCCCGTGCTTTTCCAGTATCTCGCCGGTGTTGTCCGTGGAATTGCCTTCGATCACGATCACTTCGTACCGTACCCCTTCCGCAGCCTTTTTCAGGCTTCCGAGCATCTCGTCGAGAAGCTTTGCGCGGTTTTTCGTTGCAACGATAATGCTGACGTCGGGATCGGCCTTGCCTTGAGTAATGTCGGGAGAATTCATCTTTTCGGAGAGAATTTCATTTTTCGACAGTTCAGCGATTGTAAAAGCGTTGCTTCTAATTACTTTGGGAAGACTTGATAATGGGAATAATTTTATAGCAGTTTTTCTTTTTTTGTATTCTGTAATACAATTTTCGTAGAGTTTCTGGTATTGTGCAGCAATGATTTGATGTTCAAAGGTTGTTACGGCTCTTTCCCGTGCATTTTTGCTATATTGTAAACGTAAATCCGGATTTTTATATAATCTTTCTGCAAATTGAGCAAGCTGTGACACATTTTGATACTCTGAAACGAAGCCGTCTGCTCCATCACGAACGAGTTCCGGAATACCCCCAGTGTTGAAGGTGACAACTGGAATGCCACATGCGAGTGCTTCGAGGATTACCAATGGACAGTTGTCTGCCGCTGGTGTATAGAGAAAAATATCAAGTGCGGAATAGGCTCGGGCAATATCAGCTTCATTGCTTAAATGTTCAATATCTATGACGCGTGGATGAGCAGTCTTATTGTTCGCGCCGATATTAACAAAAATACTTCTGGGTATTTTTGACCATAATATTTCAAGAACGCTCTGGGTGTATTGCCCCCCCTTCCATTGATTAAGTAATGTTCCTCCATGACCAACTGCGCCCATTATAAAAGCATCATAAGGTATTTTAAAATATGCCCTCGCATCAATTTTATCATAAGGTTTAAAAATTCCCGTATCGATTCCATTGTATATTAATGTAGTTGGATGATTGCGCAAAACACTCTGCTCAACTTTATTTTTTAACCATTGAGAAGGGCTAACAATCCACAAGTATGAGTGATCATATATGAGTTTTTTGTCTTTCCAGAGTTGTGCTGTGCTCTCGATCGACAAAGCAGGCTCGGTCCTGAGATAAGGACAGTTGCCACAGCCAATTTTCCATTTTTCACAGTCGAATGAATGAGCACAATGTCCTGTAAACGATTGCATGTCGTGCAATGTCCAAATAGTAGGCTTCAAATGGGAGAGTGCTGAAACAGAAAAAGGATTAAAAAACCAGCCATGCAAATTATGCATGTGCACAATATCTGCGGTTAGAATTGCCGGATGTTTGACCAGTTTGTGACTGCCTTGAAATTCGTAAAATAATTGCCCTTCTCTCAAGCAGCGGGCATGAAGTAATGGATCAGGTTCTGTTGGGAATGCTAAAGAAAATTCTGAATTGCTCAATTTATTGCCTACCAGCATTCTGGAATTATGCCCTCTTTTTCGTTGCGCTTCAGCGAGTCGCCAGGCAACCTTGGCTGCGCCGCCAGCTATATCATGCGTGTTTATATGAATTAAGGAAAGGATTTGCTGTGACATATGCAGGCGGTTTTCTTCTGTCTTAAGAGGTTCTTTCTTTTGTGAAGGAATAGCGTTTTTAGCTTGTATTTGTAGAATATGCTGTTTCGCTTCTGTACCCTTGCTAAACATTGCTGTTGCTTCAGGCGGTTGAATAAGGGTTAGGAGTTGCCCGGCTTCAAAGTTGTCAGGAAAATGCTGAAGCTCTTTTATCAATGCTTTGCAAGCTGAGTCTAATTGTTTTGTCTTTAAAAAATAGGTTGCATATAGGTACTGGAATCCCCGGTGAGATTGATGTAACAATAAGGTATTTTCAAGTAAAGTTCTGGCAAGATTAGTATCGTTGGCTTGTAAGGCAGAATATGCTTGTGTAATAGTGTCTGTTATCCCCAGTTTGTTTTGAGATTCAATTTGATTTGAAACAGGTTCCCCTTTCAGGGAAATTACTGATTTTACGTTCTGAGTTGATTGAATATGGTTAAGCAGTAGTTGTGCTTCGTTGTGCTCCGGTATGACTGACAGTAAGCTTTTAAGGGATTCTATTGCTTTGTCAGGTTCGTGAATAGTGTTCAGAAACAATGCCTTATAATAAAGAAGGTCAATAGCTTCAGGAAACAAGAATAATGCTTGTTCAATTACTGCTAATGCTTCATGGCAATTTTCTGAATGAAAATGATTCATTGCTTCAGCAATGAAGTGCTTCCTGTCTTGCATTTTGCCGCAAAAATCGTATTCAAAAGTAAAGCGATCAGCTGCCTCATCACGCACGATTCGGGAAGGATGGAGAATTGTATTGAGAATTTCAGTTTTCATATTAAACAGCTTGTTTTTTGGTGAACGAATGTGTGTTCCATCCGCTGAAAAACCTATGTTAGCTATCAAATTTGCATTTGGTAATACAGATAACCCTAACTGAGACCATATAGAAAATGTCCACTGGAAATCCCATGTGTCAATTTCACCCCCCTTAACTTTTTCAAAGTTGCGAATCCAAAATTGCTGTTCGTTCTTATCCCGAGTTATTTTTTCTATCTGGTCGGTTTGGATGAAGCTGTCCAATCCGGACATAGTGATATCATAATATTCCCATGCCCTTCTCCATGTAGCCCATCCCCATATATGATTGTATATGGAAAAATAGTATGATCCGTCCCCCCGTTTTCTGCCAAATTGGAAATTGTTGCCGCTAATGTGCATTATTTTCGATTCATTTCTGTAATGTCGCAATAAATTTTCGCAAAACGAAAAGAAACTCTGATTTGGAAGACAGTCATCTTCTAAAATGATGCCGTCATCAACGTGATAAAAAAACCAGTCTATCGCTGAACTAACAGCTTTCTTGCATCCAAGATTTTGCTCTCTGAAAAGTGTTTTTACATCACATTTCCAGTCTACTTGTTCGACAACCTTCCTTGTGGCTTGACATTTTTGAATTTCAGCAGGATATTCTTTTCGGGGGCCATCTGCAGCAATAAAAAGTTTTTTCGGTTTTGCTTCTTTAATGCTTGCAAAAACCTTCTGTGTTATATCCGGACGATTGAAAATCAGAAATAAAACAGGAACATTTGTCATTATTGAAAAACTCTTTTTAAATTTATACTATAATTGAAAATCACTGCTTCACGTAAACAACTAAAATGGTATGCCCCTTGAATTTTTCCGGCGAAGTTCTCACTAGCTCCTCAATGACAGGGTGTAACCCCAAATCGTTGTTGATCGCTCTCTTCATAATACCAATATAGTAGTCGATATGATAGGATTGCAAGGGTTCTATATAAATATTTTCTAGCTGTATATTAAAAATACCGGCAATACTCATGAGCGATTTCTCATTCCACAACCCGACATGGTGTGGTGGCATGTCTAATATGTTTAACTGGTCCAGTCCAATAAATGCATCATGATTAGGTACACTTATAATCAGTTTGCCCCCTGTTTTGAGGGCCTTGATAGAATCATTGATGAATTCTCTGACAGAAGCGATGTGTTCCATAACCTGAAAAGAACAAACGATATCGTATCGTTCAAAATTGTTATCAAGGTGTTTCATCAGGGTTTCATTCAATATTTTAAGGCCGTTGTCTTTTGCCATTCTGGCAGAATATTCATTCAACTCTAACCCCGTACAGTCTATTTTCTCTTGCGTTAACTTTGCAACAAAACTTCCTTTTCCACAACCAATTTCCAATACCTGATTGCCCGGTTGGATTAACTGTTTTGCTATTTGATACTCCCACTTCCAATCCATATAATACCAGGGAAATTTTTGTAGACACTCGTAGAAGTCGCTTTTTCCCTCGAGAGAGAAGGGGTAGTAGAATCTGTAATCTGTATCCAAACATTTATATATTTGAATATATTCTAACTGTTTGAAATATTTTGCCACATCCACCTGAAACCATTGCCGGTATAATCGGATGATATCTCGGGTGGATATCTGCCGCTCAATAGAAATATTCGAATTGTGAGTGAGTGGACATTTTATTGTTTTCTCAGTAGCCATAGTTTTGGATTGTGTATGAAAAGCAGAGGGGGGGATTTTACTCTCCGATAGAGAAGATAGTACAGGAATTGCCTGTAATGGTTCACCGGCGAGTCCCCATTGTTTGCTGTTTGCGAAGAAAGTTCGTGGCCGATCCATCGGATTCATTTTTCGGGGATTTTCTTTTTCCAATGAAGAATTTGAACGAGGGAAAAAATAATGTTCAAGATGGAAAAAAGGCATCCCAAAATCCTCAAGGTCAAGGGGGTGATAGTGAGGTGCCAACCGATAGAATAAATCTATATCGAACCACCCCCAGTAGATTAATTTTTCATCAAATCCTCTGCATTCAAACCACATCTCTCGAGTCATTAGATAAGCAGTCGCAGTACCACCAAAGTTTTTGAGATTGATTTTATCGTGCGTCAATTTATGAAAATTATTCTCAATGTACTGATCGATTTCCTGAATTGAAGGATTGGCTTTATTGAAAAGTTTGGGAATATGGTAACGAGAACCGAGCAGAAAAACCTTCTTTAACGATGAATCTTTTACAGTTCCTCTGCTGATAAGATCAAGGAGAGTTTTCATTGTTTCAAAAGGTGTATATGTGTCACCATCGCAAAAAAGTATGTATTTGCCTCGTGATTTTCTAATCCCTGTATTAATCGGATGGACACAGGAGTAGGGAGAATCTCTGTCATATTTTTTCGAAATATGAGGTTCTACCCGAATAATTTTCAACAGCGATCTTGACTGCTCGGTTAATGTCAAAGCAGAAAGGAGTGGAACTTCGCTTCCCCAATCGACAAGAATTATTTCAACGTTTTTCACTGCATTAAGCGCAAAGATATTACTGGCAAACTTATTAATATTTGTGGAAAGCCGCCATTCAAAGTTTCCCATGTAAGAATCGTTTCTTCCCTGGAGGACAATAGAAAGGAGGGGGATATTGCCGGTATTTTCTGTGCTGGGGTTTATTGTTTCTTTCGCAGAAATTGATTGCAAATGATGCTCCTCGATGGCAGTATTTTGCTTATGACCGAACAATAGCTGGGCCTCTGTGGCGATGGCGCAGAAATTGGATGCATAACCTTTGACTAGATCTATCCCCTCAAGTCGGGCATGTTGTTCCCTTCCGCGGTCGGGACCTGGCTGAAGATTTGGTATGAGACGTTTTATGCTCTTGGCCAGATCTTCTGCTTCGTAACGATTAAAATATTCTGCATAATGCGGTGCCTGTTCGAAGTGCACCGGTAAGTCAGAAAGAAAAATAGTTTTTCCCAAAGCTCTGGCATCTTCAACAACAGTGCTCCATCCTTCAAAGAGTGAAGGTTGAATAACTGCTAACGAACGCCTCATGAGTTGAAGCTGTTCAATACGGGGAATAATACCAAGAATATGAACACAAGATTGAATATCGAGATCAATTATTTTCTGTTGTATAGTTTTGAAATAACCTGGGAACCTGTAGTCATTTGTTGATCCCGTACATACAAGATGCACATCATATTCTGCCTTGTAAAGTAATGCAATGGCTTCCAAAAGTCGCAAGTGGTTTTTGTGAGCAAAAAACTGATTCGAACAAAGAAAAAATCTATCTGGCAACCCATATTTTTTCTGAACTTTATCTGGTTCTAGAAAATACCATTCTTCCGGAATAAGCTTGTGAAAAGAGAGAATTCTTGTTATCGATGATGAATGAGGATAAAGCTTCTTAAAATCATTTTCGGCATCTTTGCTGCTGAAGACGACCATTTTTGCATGCATAGCAATTTTTTGAAAAGCGTTATTGCGTGCTGTTATTTCCTGGGAAGAAAAGAATTCTGGAAGATGGACATGCTGAAAATCGAAAATCCAGGATGCACTGCATATACCCGGCAATACATCACCTACAACAGGATAGTAAAAGTCTATTTGACCAGACAATTCTTTATCAGACCGGATATGTAGCACATGCCGTTGCAGAACTGCTTCGGCATGCCTCAAATCATGCCCAATGTAAATGATCCCGTCGAATAATGACAAAATAGCTCTGTGTAAATCGACAGCATCGAGGTTCTGTACTATTAAAAATAGTTGTGGCCGTTCTTCCTTTGGTAAAGTTGTTATTGCTTGAACAAGTAATTCAACATAAGTAACCCCACCGATCCAGTTTTTCTGACCGAACATGGGAATACCTATATGAAGTTCGCTAATCATTTCTTTTTATTTAACCATAAAACAATGGGACCATTTGCGGTATAGTCTACGCCTGAATTAACTTTGATGACTCCTGGAATTTTAACATTTGTGAAATGGTTATGCCAGCCGGCCAGTTGTTGTCACCCAGAATCTGTATCCCCACACAGAAATTGCTGCAGGTATTCGCTACCATAGAGTATCCACAACCGACTCCGGAACCGTCTTCATCTTCCCGGATTCCATTCCTTCAGCCTCATCACGTGCCTCTGGTCGTTAACTTTCTTGCAGTACGCTTCATCGGCGGTAATCAGTTTGCCGTTTGTCAGGATTGCAACCGCGTGATAAACAGAGTCATAAAACGTTACCCGGTGTTTTTTCATCAGGGAAAAAGTGAGTGTGCACAATTCGACCGAGGTCTGAAATTCGCTGAACTGGTAACCGAGAAGAATTGTCATGATCTCGGATGCTGCTTCCGGGTTTTTCATCATCATGACATTACCTACTTCGAACGACCAGAGCAGGGGCAGATGAATATCAATGCGTCCTTCGAGCCAGGCATGTAAAAAGTCCAATGCCCTGTCCGAGTCTTCTTCATCCGGAGACCTGAATGCCCATTTCAGAATGACCGATGCATCGGGAACATAGATTTCTTCCATCACTGCGGGGTTCTCTTCCTGTCTTCCCTGAGCGCTTTCACGATCTCACCGGTTGCAAGAGGCTGCACTGCTCTCAGCGCCATAAGCTTTTCAGTGAGACGCTGGCGCTTGATAGTCATAAGTTCTTTCCTGAGAGCCCTGTTGACTACTTTGCTCCTTTCACCGGAAGGCACCAGGTTCTCGAATTCCTTCCGGATGTCTTCCTGAATCATGAAATTCACTTTTTTCGTCGGTTGTACCATATTGTTACCTCTTTAAAATATGTAAGAAAGTTATACCCTAATGATACCTCTATATCCCGGTATTGTCAAGGTATTGTCTTCCCGGCACTCTCTGGTCACCTGATTGACTGAGGACGAACGTCAATTTGGGGTAACGCCCCCCGTAATCCCCCCCATATTACCCTAAGAGATGGGAGAAGAGGAAGTTTTTTCCCCCAACTTCCCCTTAACCCGAAAAATGCATTTGGATATAGAGACGGCAGGCACCTATGCAGCAAAACCTCTTGAACGCAGAATTTACGTCTGTATGGTATCCAGGCGGCAAGAATGAAAACGTGCCGGGAATCCGGGTCATGAAACCGCTCACCAAGGAGCTGCACAAGAGCTTTTGCTGCACACATGCCTGCCGCTCATTGCATTTTTCGGGTCAAGAAGTTGGAGAATGTTCTCATGAAGCTTCACTGCATGAAGTGTCTGGTCAAATACGACCAGGAACAGCTGAGGTCTTTCTGATTTCGGTAGGGTAGTGACTGCTTTGACGAGCGATTCAACATAGTTCACTCCTGCCGGCCAGTTATTATCCCCGAGAATCTGTATCCCGACGCGAATATTATCAATGTTTGGGAGTTTGCTTCATACGGATGGATTCAATGCTACAAAGCAGCTTTTTTGCTTCTTCTTCGCGTTTGCATTCAAATAACCACGGGATTAGCGTCAAATAGGTATTAATTTCGTACGGACACAGTTCCAGGCACTTTTGCAAATAAAGCCAGTATGTTTTTGCCATTAACTTGATATTGAGAGGTAAATTCGATTTCATGAAGCTGGAAAACTTAACGGTATCCAAGGGCTTTCTGTCTAAATATGAACCAGGTGTTTTATAAGTTATGTATTGAGAGTTCATTAAAAGATAATCTGCTACGGCATGAACAAGAAGAAGATTTTTATCAGAGCCGCTGACATTTTTGTCGAAAGTGATTTCCAGGTTATGTTTCGTTATGTAATCGTTGATAAATTTCGCAAACTCGTACCATATGCTTTGTTTCCATTGTGTATCATGTTTAATATGATATCCGACGGTAGGTATGATGTGTTTAACCGGAAATCCTTTGCTGAGGGGAATGAGAAGCGCCCAGTAGTCCCACCAGGGAGACCCTATGGTCAATGTGCTTTCAGGATACAAGTCAATTACCGACCGGTCGAAGAAGAAATAATCGAACCCAAAAGCATATATGGAGCCCATCATGGTTTCTGAATTTGGTATGTCCACCCTGCAGCCGGTGACCATGGCGTTCCTGGCTTCGCGTTCGATAAAGGGAATGAAATCACGGTCAGCTCGCAGCATAATATCCGAATTGACGATGCCGCAGATATCATTTCCCGAATTGCGGAAATATTCAAGAAAGCTGTCGAAATATATAAGCGGCTTTCCGACTTCCCCCCGTGCGTCGCGGCCGATTGTGACAAAGGTGACTTCCGGGAACTGTTGGGATAATGCAGGGATTTCTTCAGCGCAGTTGAGAGACACCACGGAAAACCCCAGTTTCATCCAGCTCTGCACCGCCTGTCTCTGTCGTTCCGTATTTTTTGGGGCAATCGATGTAGCTATGGTCACTTTTTTCGGTTGCCCGCCGGAATGTGGATTATTGCCGAACAATTGCCGGGCTTCCGCAGCGATACTGCAGAACTGTCCGGCGTAATGCAACACGAATTCCCGGGCCTTTATCCGTGCGTCGTGCTCTCTTGATGGATCAGGCCCCGGGTTGAGGTCCGGAAGGAGCCGGGAAATCTTCTGCGCAAGGTCGCCCGAATCCTTCCTTTCGAAGAAAATGGCGTGGTCGGGCGCCTGCTCCCTGTGGACTGCCAGGTCGGAGAGGAACATTGTTTTGCCGAGGGCCCGCGCATCCTCCACGACTGTGCTCCAGCCTTCGAACAGGGAGGGCTGGATAACTGCCAGAGACCGGCGCATGAGCTGAATCTGATCATTGCGGGGGAGAGTCCCCAGTATATGAACACGGGCTTCGATATTCAGATCGATCAATTTTTGTTTGATACCCGGAAAGTAGGTGGGGAATCGGTAGTCAACTGTTGCTCCTGTGCAGACAAGGTCGATCGGTTTTCCTGAACGGTGAAGTTGCGCCAGCGCTTCAAAGAGAATGCCATGGTTTTTATGTGCCCAGAACTGATTGGAGCAGAGAAGAAAATTCTCCGGCAGGTTATATTTTTTCTGAATTTGAACGGGATCGATATCATACCATTCGTCTTGAGGAAGGGCATGAAAATGAAGGACACGGACAACAGCGGAGGACTCTGGATAGAGTCTTCGAAAGTCATTTTCTGAATCATGGCTGCTGAAGACCACTATCTTTGCATGCGACGCAATTTTTTGGAACCACCCGTCACGAAGGGCCAATTCTTGTTTCGAAAAAAAATTGGGCAGGTGTATATGCTGAAAATCGGGGATCCACGATGCTGAACAGATCTCAGACCGAACATCGGAATTCACCGGATAGTAGAAGTCTATGGAATGTGCCAGGTCGGAAAATGAACGGCAGTGTTGAAAGGGCAGTTGAAGAATATGGGATATATGCGCTGGATGCAAACCAAGAACAATGAACCCGTCTACCAGAGGAAATATGTGCCTGTGCAGTTCAATTGATTCGGGGTTTGCTATTATAAGGAATATTTTCGGACGCTCTTTATGGGGCAATAAACTGAGCGCCTTTACCAGAAGCTCCACATAGGTGACTCCACCCATCCATCCTTTCACTCCAATAAGAGGTATTCCTATGCGAAGGGTACTGCCAGAGCTACCTGACATATTCAGACTCGAACCATCTGCAATATTCCCGTATCCCCTGCTCAAGCGATATCTCCTGGCGGAACCCCAGTGAGGCTATCCTGGAGATGTCTGCCTGCCAGAACAAAGGGTCGCCCGATCTGGATGTACCGCTGTACAGGATACTCTTGTGACTTCCGAAACAATCCTTGACCATCCCGGCGAGTTCGCTTATTCGGGTCTGCCTGCCCGAGGCGATGTTGAATACCCCCGAGGCCCCGCTCCGCTGTATGTGCTCAACCGACTGTGCAATGTCGATGGCGTGGATGAAATCGCGGGTCTCTTCCCCTGTCCCGAATATTTCCACTCTTTCCTGTGTCGGATCGGAAAACTTCCTGCAGAGGTCGAAGACCACCTGTTTGCGGAGCCTCTCTCCGTATGCGGAGAAGATGCGGAGGATCGAGCTCTGTATCCCGAAAAGGGATGCATATTCCCCGCAGAGCAGCTCGCAGATTTGTTTGTGATACCCGTAGGGCGAAATGGGCCTGCAGGCGGTATCTTCCTGTACAGGGAGAACCTCCGGATTCCCATAAACCGCAGCGCTGGAAAGAAATACGAAGTGGCATGAGGACATATGCGCTCTGAGCATTTCGAGTACGAACGCGGTTACTCCTGCCGACTGTTGAAAATCATCATATGGTTGCTGCAGGGAATAGGGCACCGAGGCCGAGCCTGCGCAGTGGATGAGCAGTGAGGGTTCAAACTGCCTCAGGATTGTGGCGAACGTGCTGTCCGGAAGGCTGATCTCGAAAAACCCCGCAAGGTTCGGGTACAATTCTACAGGAAGATGGGCCGGCGAGAATTTATCCAGTGCAGCGATGCTGTGCCCGCGCTGCCCGAAATACGCGCAGATATGCGAACCCAGAAAACCGCCGGCGCCGGTAACAAGGATGCGCTCCGGCATTACCTGCAGCTTCCCCCTGCCCAATATGTCTTCATGGCAATAATACGATGCTGATTCCCAAATATGGAACGAATCATTTTCTTTGCATTATAACTTATACCCTTATCCTCTTGCTTACGAAGGGTAAGGCCCCATCAAATAGTGAGATAACGCCCCCCAATCACCTCAAAGAATAACGCCCCCCCCTTAATCCCCCCTCTTACCTTAAGAGGGGGGAGATGAGGAGGGTACTTTTTTTCAACCTCCCCTTAAGGTAAGGGGAGGGAAGGAGGGGTTATGTCCGAACTGGATAAATCGAATCTATGGGTGTTCTTTTCCTATTCGCGGACCTTTTGCTTGAAAGAGATAACGCCCCCCTTAATCCCCCCTCTTACCCTAAGAGGGGGGAGATGAGGAAGAGGTGAAGGAGGGGTTATGGATGGAGGATGTTAGAGGGAGTTACTTCAATCAAAATTCTTTTCAGAACGTTTTCAGTTTGAGTCAGAACCTCGTGATTCCAGAACCGCAGAACACTGATCCCTTGTGCCAGCAGATATGCAGAGCGCTCTGTATCGTATTCCCGAACGTTATCTTCAGTATGCCGGCTGCCATCCAGTTCTATGGCAAGCCCTGATTGGGGACAGTAGAAGTCTAGAATATACGGGCCGATACTATATTGCCGGAAGAATTTTTTTCCCGAAAACTGATTGTTTCGTAAACGCCTCCATAAGGTTTCTTCCGCTTCAGTCTGATTTTTTCTGAGATCCCGTCGTCTTTGCTTGAGCAACGGGTCATTACGAAAGTGCTTCATAATGTCTGAAAACCTCCCTGAGATAACGCCTCCCTTAATCCCCCTTCTTACCTTAAGAGGGGGGAGAGGAGGAGGGAAGGCGGGTCCCTGCGACTAGGGCAGGCAAGCGAAACCCTGTTCGCTGAAATGTGGGTCAAATGCAAAAACCGACCTGATGCTCATTTTGCGGATGATCTCGAAACTTGAGCAATCGACAAGACTCAATTTTCTTTTTGACGCCGCAAGAAGTGCGCTGACCGCTGCGTTGTGCACTTCCGTATCCACCCATTCAATGAATAGAACCGGAAGCATATCTTCCTGAAACCCCCTTACGGCACTGATTCCGATGCGGCTTTGGAGGAGGGCAAAAGTTTCCACAAGAACATAATTGCTCGTGGCACAGAGACTACCGGAGCCAAGCAATGCGGTCCATGCCTCTTTTGCCCTGGTGTGATTCTGATCATCTCTGTCGAGCAAAGCAAAAAAGGCAGACGTATCGATAAAAACGTTCATTCTTTGTATGCTTCAGCAAGATACTCGTCGTGGTCTGCGGAAATATTGAGCTTTCCGGAACAGAACCTGCCTGCTATCGAGAGCGCTCTTTTCCGTCTTTCTTCGTAATCAGGCATTGCACCACCGGCCTTGATGAGATTATCGACTGCCTTCCTGATCAATTCGGCAATCGAGCTTTGTTTTGCCGCAGCAATCTTTTTCAACGCGTTCATCTGTTCTTCTTTCAACTGTATCTGTGTTCTTATCATACTGTCTCCATTATAGCATTAATGATTACATGATGACAAATAGGGTAATGCCCCCAATCACCTTAAAGAATAACGCCCCCCTTAATCCCCCCTCTTACCCTAAGAGGGGGGAGATGAGGAGGAAAGTATATTTTTTTCAACCTCCCCTTAAGGTAAGGGAAGGGAAGGAGGGGTTATGGATGACCAAATCCTCTCTGTGTTCTTATCCGGGTTGCCGGGGCAGGACAATGACGGCGTTATGCATCTCCGCTCCGATCAGCGGACTTGCACCAGGTTTCCCACATCAGCCGGTACCGCTGCTCCAGTGCGGAAACAAACTGCCCGGCATCCGTCAATGCTGAATGCGATATCCTATCCCGCAGATGCTCACGATAGAGTTGGAGCCTGCTGACGTCGGCTGAGAGATCGCAGGCTCTCTCCAGGTATTCTTCTTTTGTTTTTGCAATCAATTCAGGGACTCCGATATTTGACAAGAGGCTCACTCCGACACGGGACGCATGGGTATTGCCTTCAAGGGTTATTACCGGAACCCCCATCCAGAGGGCCTCGCAGGTCGTCGTAGTACCGTTATACGGATAGGTATCGAGTGCGATATCGATTGAAGAATAGAGCTTCAGATGCTCATATACTGAGGGGACCCATGCACACAGGGTAATGCGTTCTGATGCTATCCCCTCCTGCGCAAACATATTCATTATGGATTTGCGGCAATTTTCAAGAGACAAACTCTTTGCTTTTACCAGTAACCGGGAGTCAGGGATCTTTTTCAGAATAGCAGTCCACACATCCAGGATTTCGGATGTTATTTTGTTGAAATTATTGAACGACCCGAAGGTGATCTTCCCCGCTTCGATGAGTGGTAAGGGTGTAATCTCCGGGCAGGGTTTTTCAGGCAGATAGCACAGGAAGCAGTCCGGCATCCGGATAAGCTTTTCAACATAGAACGGTTCGGTCATTCCGGGCGGGTCGGTATACGCATCGACAATTTTGTAGTCTATTGCGGGAATGCCGGTAGTTGCCGGATATCCAATCCAGCTTGCCTGAACCGGGGAGGGTTTGCGTGCGAAGAGAGCCATCCGGTTGTCGGAGGTGTGTCCTGCCAGATCGATAAGAATATCTATCCTCTCTTTCTGTATCAGTCCGCATGCCTGTTCATCGGACATGCCTGATATCGTGCGCCATTGTATCGGTAGGGACTTTATCCGGTCCGTCACGCCGTCCGGAGAAGCGACATCTGAGTAACAGAAGACTGTGCATCTTTCCGGGTCGTGATGCATGAGGACGGGTTCTATGAAATAGGCGACTGAGTGTTTCCTGAAATCAGGCGAGATATAGCCGATGCGTAAAGGCCGGTTCACGGTGCGTTCATTCTGATACGAAACAGCTTTGGAAGACAGGGCAGAAAAGTACTGTGCGTACCTGCAATGCTGCCGGAACAGTTCGGCTCCATTGCTGTGCGGTTGATAATTGCTGACGAAAAGGAGATTGCTGAGACAGGCCGGTAAGGGGCTTATCTGTAATGCCTTGCCATAGCAGTTCACTGCATCGGGAAGCTCCCCCCTGACCTGGAAGATATTCCCCAGATTATTGTACACTTCAGCAGAGTTCGGGTTGAGCTGCAGGGCTTTTTTATAGCACGCTTCTGCTTTGTCGAGTTGCTCGGCAAGTTGATACGCATTCCCCAAATTGCTGTATGTTTCCGGAAAATCCGGATTGCACGCCAAAGCCAGTCGGTAACTCCGGATTGCTTCCCGGATATTCTTCTGCTCCAGATACAACGTCCCGATATTATTGAGACTGAGGAAGTGCTTCGGGTTCAGGGCTATGCTTTTTTGGTAATGGGAAAGGGCAAGGTCGAACGCCGCATTTTTTCTGAAGAGATTGCCCAGGTTAAAATGGGCATCTGCATCGTCGGGGCTCAGGTTGATTGCCTGTTCGAAGGCCGAAATCGCCTTGTCAGTTTCGCCTTTTTTTTGATAGAGGACGCCCAGATTGAAATAGGCATCCGCATCGTCGGGGTCGAGTTGCAGTGCTGTGTGATAACATGCGATCGCTTCATCGAGGGAATTTTCTTCTTCATAGATGCACCCCAATTCATGATAGAGGGCAGTATTCCGGGGGTTGACCGAAATCGCCTGTTTCAGAAAATGAGTTGCCAAAGCATAGTGCCTGCTCTGGGAATACAGACCCCCGATCATGGCAAGAACTTCTTCGTTGTCCGGCCATTTCTGCAGAATCTCCCTGCAGAGAGATTCTGATTTTTCCAGATTCCCTGCCGTTAAGTTCTCAGAAACTGCCTGAAGTGCCTCCTGAAGATTCATCGGTTAACGCTAACGTGTCTGATATAGAGAGTGCCTCTGTTTGATAAATTATATCATAGGGGTAACGCCCCCGGCTTTTTCTACGAATTCAGGATTTTCACAAGCCGGGCTTCAACCCTTGCCGCTATGCTGAGAAATTCACGATATACCCTGTCGTAAACAGCGGTTTTGTTCTCTGCGTGGTGACCGGCTTGAGTGCTGTTGTTTCCCAGACGAGAGATAATTTTTGGATCGGGGTCTTCAAAATACTGCCTGATTGCATCCAGACGTTCCAGCTCGCTGAAAAGGTTTGCGAAGTCATCGATTTCTTTCATGTCTCCGGCAATCTTTTCCAGGATGCTCCTTTTCGATCCGGAGGCGAGGCTTTTCGCATCGGGAACATCCGGATGGAATTGAACCTGCATCGTTCTGAAATAGAATTGATTGATGAGCGCATTGATCAGCATCTCGATCTGGAAATACTGAAATTTAATCTTGACCGCCAGCGATCTTCCGTAATCGAACAGTGCCTCATGATATTGGTTCTGTTCCCTGAGGGCGTTTTCGAGGTGAACGCGGGTGTCGGGGAGGTACGGATCGATCCTCAATGCCTTCTGATAATACGCAATGGCTTCGTCCAGCCCTGTCCGCTCATGATAGAGCATGCCGAGATTCCTGAACGCGCCGGCATAATCAGGTTTATGCCGCAGAGCTGACCGGTAATGAAAAACCGCCAGTTCATCCTGCCCTTTTTCTTTGAAAATATCTCCGAGCTTCAGATATATCTCGGCTGCATCAGGGCTGAGCTGCAGGGCTTTTTTATAATGCCGCATAGCCTCGTCAGGCTGGTGGCTGTCGCGGAAAATATCCCCCAGGTTCTCATGTGCTTCTCCAAGATCAGGGTCGATCCCGATTGCTTGCTGATAGAAACGAACAGATTTGTCAGATAGTCCCTGTTGATGACAGATTCCTCCCAGGGCAAGGTACGCATCAGCGTTCTCCGGATTCAGTTCGAGCAGCCTTTCCAGGTTTTTTACGGCTGAATCATATTCTCCAAGCCCGGCATACACGATGCCGAGCAGATAGAGTATCGCTTCATTGTTGGGCTGTTCCTTCAGAACTTCCATGCAGAAATGTTCCGCCTGTCTGAGGTTCCCTGCCTGATAGGCATGAAATGCCGACTGAATCGTCTCTGTGATATTCATGGGTTAACAATGCAGTATAAACTATTTCAGGGTTTCCGTAGCTCCACTCTGTTTATCGACTCCCGTCAAAGTGAAGTATGGCAGCACGAGCCTGCCTTCTTTATCCCTCCCGGGTGGATAATTCTCAAGGCGGTCGAGTGCCATGCGGTAGATCAGGGCTTGTTTTTCCGCATCCCGCCGTTTCTTCCGAATCCGCTGTTTGCCCGGATCGATTATGCCGCTCTGCGTAAGCTCAACACGGGCTTCGCGGGAAATCTTTTGCAGGTTATCATAGTTCAGGCGCATTACCTGGTTTCTCCTTTCGGCAGGAGCGGTGACAAAAAGTCAGCAATATTTTCCTTCTCTGCCCTTCTTATCAGATACGCTGGGTCACCACCGCCCGTTTTCATGAGTATCTCGATCAGGATCTTCGCCCACATCAAACTATCGCTGTCGTCCCAATATTTTGCAGCACAGAGACGGCCGACAATAAGATCCTCAAATGATATGACGCGCACTTCCAGCCCCGGAGCGATGACTATGCTATTCGTTCTCCTTTCAGCTTCGGCCCCCTCATCCAGAGAGCCGCCAAGCCAGTCCAGGTAAAGGTCATATTCTCTTGAGACCCAGACCCGCCCTTCTTTGACAAAGCCCCAATCCCCAAGCACAGCTTCAAGCGTTTCCTTGTGGCCTTTGATATCTATATCCCCTGTTGTATAGCGGCCTTGCGTATAAAGTTCCACTGCCTCTCCGCCGACAACAATCGGTCGCTCCGCACCTCGTTGCGTCATTTCTTTACTCAGAAGAGCGATAAAAAAAGCCCGGCGCCTTGCTTCATTTTCGATGGAGAGTAATTGCTTCATCGGAGATTTATCCATGATAAATAGGATAGCATAAAGAAGTAATCCGGAACTGCGGAAAAGACCTTTTTTGAAGATTATGCTGGTGACTAATTAAAGCAATCAGGATACGAAACGGAGAAATAGTGTTTTAACGCCCCCCTTAATCCCCCCTCTTACCCTAAGAGGGGGGAGAAAGATGTATTTTTTTCAACCTCCCCTTAAGGTAAGGGGAGGAAAGGAGGGGTTATGTCCGAACTGGATAAATCGAATCAATCCGTGCTTCCCTCCCATTGGCAGCCCTTGTGCTTGAAAGAATAACGCCCCCCTTAATCCCCCCTCTTACCCTAAGAGGGGGGAGATGAGGATGAGGGAAGGAGGGGTTTTGTATGGTGTATTTGAAGCTGGTGAGAAACGGGAACATGGCCATGGCTTTTCTCCAGACGTTCAGAAGATAAGGATGGGCCGGGTGTGCAATGTCGCCGAAGACGGGGATACGTTGAGCGTTCTCAATCCCTACGCTGCGATTGAGATTGATTGCAATTTTTCTTCCAGTGCCTTGATCATGTTCTGGATTGCATCCACTTCCTTTTCTTCGAAGTATTTTTCTCCGCACCGGGAGCAGACATATGCCGGAACTTCTTTGATGAAAAGATGGTATCCGTTCCTGTCTACAGTGTATGAAACGGTTGCTTTTTCCATGTCGCCCTTACAGAGGAGACATTTCATCTTTTTCTCCTTGTCCTGAAATCCTCTTCCCACTTTTCTGAAGACGGTACCTATGTTGTTATTCTAGCAAGATATTCTTCTTTTGGAGCGCATACTACATGGATAGGCCTGTTTTTCAGGGACATCCTGAACATTAAACAACTGTGGCCGCGTTTGTCGTCCGGATAATCTTCAATAATTTCTCCGTTAAATATCACATCTCTCACCTCATCTTTGCTTATCATCTCTATTTCATCGAGCATCTCATCAAGCGCATGAAGCGAATAGATGATCTTCTTTTCAGCAGCTTCTCTTATTAAACCAATATAATTCAATTTTTTCCCTCTTAATCTGCTCATTTCCCCCTCTTAAGGTGAGAGGGGGTTAGGGGGAGTTATGCCTGATAATCCCTAACCTTTCCGTATCGCAAACGCCACGCCGTAGCCGAGTTCCGTGAACTCGAAGCTTGTGAGGAAGGGGAACAGGGAAAGGGCTTTTCTCCAGACGGTCAGAAGATAAGGATGGGCCGGGTGTGCAATGTCGTCGAAGACGAGGATGCCGCCGACGGAAAGGTGCGGGATGACGTTTTTCAGGTCGTCAAGCGCTCCTGCCTCGGTATGGTCGCCGTCAACCGTGATCATGTCAAAGGTCATGTCCGGGTACTGCTTGAAAAAGGCGGGTATCGTCTGGTGACTATTCCCGTTGATGAAAGAAATTTTTCCGGCATGTCCGTGCTTGCCGAGCTCTGCTTGCACGAATTGCGGTCCGGGGTTATCCATTCCCGCATATCCCTGCACCCACATATCAAATGCAGCGATATCCACAGACGGACACCCTCTCGCAACAGTACAGACAGACCTCCCGCGCCTGACGCCGATCTCAAGATAGTTGCGGGGCTGAATCGTTTTTGAAGCGGCATAGAGGACATTGACGATATCAAAATAATGCCAGTTAGAGCCGAAACGTTTGACGCATTCGCGGTAAAAGGCATCGAGGTATTTGACGTATTCGTCCGTGGCAAGCAGCGAATGAAAGAGGAGTATCTCCTGCCAGGTCGATGAGTCGGAAGCGATCCGCGCCAGAGTGCCGGGGTTCAGAATTACTGTACCGAAAAAGTTTTTGTTGTGATTGAAAGTGCTGTTCATTGTGTCCCTATCCCTAAATATGCATCCCTTTTCCTGCTACAATGGGATCAATATGTCTAAACCGGGCATTTTTATCCAGGATATTCTTGTATTCTTCCCTGTTCGGCATTCCAATAGTTTCTCTTATTTTTAGAATTTTTTCCACATCAGCTTCATCATTAATCTGTTCCCAATTTTTTGTCTCCGGGTTGTACATTTTAATAATTCTAGCGGGAATACCTGCCATTATAGAAAAAGGTGGAACGTCTTTCGTCACAACGGCATTTGCCGCAATAATACTGCACCGTCCGACAGTCAGGTTTCCTGTAACAACAGCGTTAATTCCTAACCAACAGTTTTCTTCGACAATAACACTGCGGTTGAAAGTCGCGCCCTGCTGTAATATTGGTTGGTAAATATCCGTAAACACATGATCTGCATCAGAAACATAGACACGTGGCGCAAGTACACAATAATCACCGATCTCAAGAAAACCGCCTGTAGAGATCATTGACTGGCGTCCTACTAAAACGCATTTGCCGATTTTCATTCGAATTTTTTCATCCCTGATACAGACATTTAGCCAGACATTATCGCCGATGCAGGAACCCACCCCGATGTGGATATTTTTCATGCCGATAATCTGTACCGCATGGCCAAATGAGACACTGTGAAAAACTTGTGCAGGATCGAAATTAGTATTCATTCGTTAATTTTTCCATATCAATTCTCAATTTAGCGCTGCTATTCAGCAAAGATGCTGGTATTTTCTGATTTAATGAATTCAGAATGGTGGTTGCCTTCCTATCAGCGACGAGGGCATCAAAGGGTTTTGAAATCCATTTGGAATAGTCTGTCGGTTGTGGTGTGAAATCTGTATATATGCGGTTGCTGAACATGAGGAAATAGCACAAGGCAGCTTCTTCAATCACTTGATAGGTGGCTTGGGGTTTATCAATCAATGTATGTTTGATTTTTTCAAAATATGCTTCCTTGGATGCGACACATTGTACGAATGACAATTTCGAATAATACACATTGGTGCATACAACGACAGGTTTACCGAGCATAGCAGCTTCAATTCCCGTTGTGGATGTGGAAGGCAAGACGAGTGTGGCCGTTTCAATTAATTTATAAGTGTTGACAGACTCATCGCAGGATATGAAGCGAAATCTGGCATTGTCATGGAATACTTGAGATAAATGTGCAGCCAATTTCCTACCAGTATTTCCGTGAAAGCGGTCTGCAGGATGTTGCCTAACCACAATCACAGCTGTCGAATTATTGAGAAGAAAATTAATCGTTTCGGTAAGCCAATGGCAATCGTCCTCGAAAAAGAGAAATTTGTCTAATTGAGCAGCATCCCACTCAAGATTTATAGGTATCAGCACATCGCATGGGATTTGTAAATCTGTCATTGAATACGCTTGGGCTTGAGATGATGCAACATCTTTGCCTTCCTTTCGCAGGCGGAATTCTTCCAGCGCAATTTCAATGGCCTGCTCTTTGATCCCGTTTTTGTAAATGAAAGAATCTGGCTTTAATAACTTGGGAATATCCATTTGATGCGCTGCAACGTCATCTACACCTATCAGCATTGCTCCGAATCCGGCGTCGTATGTCGCGGTGCGGACACCTACTTTTCTGCCCATTCTCAAAAGAAGACCGGTGTTCCCATAAATGCCTCCAGGAATTATCATATGATCCATCTTTATCATCTTAAACAAACCCTGTATATGAGGGAGATTTCTTTTCAGACTTGTAGCGAAATGATTGCGAAGATAATCCATCTTCGATGATGGAACCGAACTGCGTATAGCCCAGATGGCATTTGCCCGGGAAAGTCTTTCTATCTCAAGATCGTCTTCGGGGACTGGGTTTAGAGCTGGCATTTCAGATAAACGATAATATGGGATAGCAATATTCAATCTTTCCAAAACAGTTCCGATTATCTTATTTTGGAATCCGGTCGCGTGTGCATCATTAAACAGCAGGTCATCCCATATGAAACAGACGTCCCGGCCGGAGTTATGACAAAGCAAAGCCAGAGTTAGTGAATACCAAGGTACCTGTGTGAACATCCACGGAGTGACTAAAAAGGCAATTCTTTGAAAAGGGTCTGCATTCGAAGAGGAAGTCCGCAGGGGAATTCTATCCAAAAAATTAAGAAATAAATTATAGGATTCAACGAAGTCCATCTATTTCGTATGAATGTAACAATTCAGGCTTATCATCGACAGATTAAGTGCCTTTCAATCTGGATCAATATATTCTAATATATATGCTGGAAATAAGTTGACAAAAATTTGAGGATGCAGACTGCATTTGCTGATTCAGAGAACAAGCATAAATGAGAGATCCAACTCTATTTATCCACAGCGATAGAACATATCAAAACATTAAGGATAAGACAGTAACCCTCATAAATGTCCATCTTCAAGGTCTCAACACGGTTCATCGACACAGCATTCTAATCGGTCATGAGTATAATTCAATCAGTATAGGTTATGCAACAACTGTCGGTTTTAACTGCATCATAATGGGGAATGTTTCCATCGGGCGTTATTGCCAACTTGGCTCAAGGATATCGATCCACTCTAACGATCACCCGCTTAACAAAGCGACGCTCTATGTGAATCGGCAGCTTCTCAACGGGCTTGCGGGGGAGGGTTGCCCTATCTGCCCCGTGACTATAGGGCATGATGTGTGGATTGGTGACAACGCTGTAATTCTGAAGGGAGTTAAAATAGGGAATGGCGCGGTTGTTGGTGCTGGCGCCATAGTAACTAGAGATGTCCCTGACTACACGATTGTCGTTGGTAATCCCGCAAGGCCCCTAAGAAAAAGATTTGACGATTTGGTTATAACATTATTGTCGGAATTAAAATGGTGGGAACTAAGAGTTGAAGAAATGGAGAAGATAAGACGTCTCTTCGAAATCGATCTAACCAATGATATTGGCGAGGTACAAAGTGTGCTGAAAGAGTGCATCAAAATAAAGAATGCTCCGGAGTTAGGATGAAGCTCGAATGACCTCCGCCAGTTTAAAGTCAATCTCATTATCAATATCCACAGATCTGCTGGCCGGCATTATATAGGCGAAAGTCTTATCTCCATAAAAGCTTCTAGTCTCTTTCAAATAATCACAATAGGCTAAATAAACAGCGCCGTTCAAACGATAAAAAGTCGGCAGTTCCTGCCTATTTTTATGCAAGACTTCTGGTCTGATGAAATCCTTCATGCACCCGTCTGCAGGCAGAATATTCGACCAATATGGATGATGGCTAGTCTCACATACCGAGATTACCGCTTGTGCTTCCTTAGAGAAGCACAAGGAAATCGCATTATCTATATCGTGCTTTGTCCTGAGCGGAGAGGTTGGCTGTAGGACCATTACTAAATCAAATCGTCTATTCTTGACGAACAGCCAGTCGAGCGCATGCAATATAACATCAATCGCCTTTGCATCGTCGGTTGCTAGTTCGGCAGGCCTGGTGAACGGTGCTTCAGCCCCACAGTTTTTGGAGATAGCAGCGATCTCATCATCATCGGTGCTGACGATTACCCTATCGAGATAGGTACTTGCCATTGCTTCCTCGATTGTCCAGACAATAAGAGGTTTCCCTAAAAACGGCAGAATATTTTTCCGGGTCAAGCCTTTTGAGCCGCCACGTGCAGGTATAAGCGCGAGTATCTTTTCCCCTTTAAACACCTTCAATTCTCGCTATCGTTTCGACGCTCTTCTTGTATTCGTCCCATTGACCCATATCAAACCAGCCGCTATAGATAGGATATACGGAGACTTTTTCTTTTTGACTAACCAATTCTATCAATTGATTCATGTCCATCTTTTGTTTTTGGGGGATGTAAGAAATGACGTGTGGTTCCATGACGTAGGCGCCGGTATTGATCAAAATGTCATGTACCGGTTTCTCTTTTATCCTTTTCAATTTCCCGCCGGATATTTCCAACACACCAAAAGGAATTCTGACCTCGTTGTGACAACCGATGATCGTGATTGCTGCCTTGTTAGCCTTGTGCCATTCAAGGACTTTTTCAAAGTCGACTTCCAGCAGTGAATCACAATTCGTTACAAAAAAAGTTTGCGTTACACTATCCCCTAATAGGGACAAGCCACCTGCGGTACCCAAATACTCAAATTCTTCTACCCAACTAACTTTGTACGGGAAATTATGCTCTTTAAGAAAGAGCTTTATATATTCTTTTCTGTAATTCAGTGTATAAATGAAATCATGAAAACCGTTCTGATAATACCGCTCCATAATGATCTCTATTATTGGTTTATTACCAATAGGGATTAAGGGCTTTGGCAGTATCTTTGTGAACGGATCCAATCGCGTTCCCTTCCCGCCTGCCATTATGACAACCTGATTTGGGTGGAGTTGCCTCAGCCCTGACTTTTCATCTATAACATCAGTCCAGGAAATAACATCTATAATGAGTCCCTCGTCATTTATTATGGGAATCTGCTCAATTTTTTTTTCAATCATGATCTGCCGAGCAAGTCCCTTAATTTCAAGATTGTCGCTTGAGATTGATATGAATTTACGACATATTACGTTTTCAATCTTGTCGCCAAAATGAAGCCCGCTTATAATTCCTCTGCGAATATCTCCATCAGTAATTGTACCGCGAAGGCATTCACAATCATCCACAACAAAGAGAATCTTCTGGGCAGTTTCGTCGAGTTTCTGCATTGCCTGCTTAATCGTTATATCGGGAGGAATTAAGAGAGATTTTAATTTATTCTTGTCCATATAATTGCATTTTTACACTTTGTAAAATTTCTTTTGCTGTATATGATGCAATGAGATAGTTTTTAGAACTTTAATTATCTTTTTGCTTGCATCCCCTGAACCATAGGGGTTTTTTAAATTCTTCAGCGAAGTCTTGAATCTATAAGATAGAGCTTTTTTAATAGCATTTATTATTGAACCCTTCTCAGCAATTGTAACGTCTATCACGTTTCTTGACCGGATTCTTCCTTGCTGTCTTTTCCCGATATTTACCACTGGTAATTGAAAAGATGGTGCTTCAATAAGCCCAGATGAAGAATTTCCAACCATTAAAGATGCGTGTTGCAATAATGATAAATATTTCAATTGACCCAGTGACCCAACCAAACTACTGCTCTCAGGTTCTCTTTGGACATGTTCTTTAATGTCTCTTATTATAGTTCTGCTATCTGTCTCAGCATTAGGCAATGTGAAAATCCAATGTACATTATAAAATTCGTTTAGAGCATGCAAGATTTCGCTAATATTTTTTTTATCAGAATTCTTTATTTCGAGTGTGACCGGATGATAAGTTACTACACCCCATGCCTTGTCGAGTGGCAAATTTAATGTTTTTGATAACTGCTGCCTAGTCAATAAGTTGAGTTTTTTGATACTATCCAGACCGGGTGCCCCGAAACAGAAAACACGGGCAGGATTTTCCCCCATTTGAAGAATTCTTTTTTTATATTCTTCAGTGGAAGGGAAATGTATGTGAGACATTTTTGTGATAGCATGCCTGAAAGACTCATCCATTGCGCCTTCAGTTGATTCCCCCCCGTGGATATGAGCGATAGGGATCCTGAAAGGAACTGCAGCGGCAACGGCAGAGAGAATTTCAAATCTGTCTCCAAGAACAAGTAGAATATCAGGTTTTAACCGTTCATAAGCGCTTGCAAGGCCAGTTATCCCAAGTCCCATTGATAATGCGATGGCTTTCTCTGTATCAGAAGAAAGAAGCATTTCAACGCGCTCTGCAATCGGGAGTCTATCCTTCTCAATCTCTTTAACAGTAAGTCCGAATTCAGGAGATAAATGCATACCAGTTACAACTAACTGAAGTTGGAGAACCGAGTCTTCATGGATGCCTTTAATTATCCAGTAAAGAAGTCCATACTCTGCACGTGAGCCTGTGATAATGCAGATCTTTCTTTTCAAATCGCTATCAGTTCGTCCTTTTTAAAATTCTTTGTTGCTCTCCTGCCCAATATTTTATCCCATTGCATGGGGCTTATACCTGTTCCCGGGCGTTTTACAGTGATATTTTCCTCAGAAAATGTTTCCCCCTTCACAATGCTTCTTGCTGCTACTATGCTTTTCCTCGCAATAGGCTTATTTTTTAGTTCTGACGGTGATGGTCTCTTAACACCGTCACCGAGAGCTTCCTCTAAATTTCTGATCGCCTTTACCATAGACTTCAGTTCACGAGGCTCAAGGCTTGCATTATGGTCAGGTCCTTTCATGTTCTTATCCAAAGTGAAGTGTTTTTCAATAACAGCTGCACCTAACGCTACCGCTGCAATTGGCACTTCTATCCCGAGCGTGTGATCAGAATATCCAACATTAACTTTAAAGGTTTCTTTAATTGTTAGCATAGCTTGTAAATTTACATCTTCATAGGGAGTTGGATATTCCGTGTTACAGTGTAAAACAGTTATATCCTTTTTTTTTGTACCGGCATCCATGAGAATATCAAGGGCATCCCCTATCTCGTCCATATCAGCCATGCCGGTTGACATAATAACCTTTTTCCCCAATGAACCTATCTTTCTAAGGTAAGGCAGATTTGTTATCTCACCAGAGGGTATCTTAAATATTTTTTGACCAAGCTGGGTTAACAAATCAATGCTTTCTAAATCAAAAGGTGTTGAAAGAAACATGATTTTTTCTCTATTGCAATATCTTATCAAATCTTCATGCATTCCTCTGCGCAATTCTAACTTTTTAAGCATTGCAAATTGAGACTCTTCCTTGTTTGTTACCTTTGTCTGATACTCTGCCTTCGGCGAAGTTTTGCTTACCAGCCTTTCTGTCATAAAAGTCTGAAATTTTATTGCATCTGCTCCGGCATCTTTTGCAACATCTATCATTTTTTTTGCTATGTCTATTGACCCGTTATGGTTAACACCTGCTTCCGCGATAATGAACGTATTCATTTGGCGGGGACCCCTTTTACAATCCTGGAACCTTCAATGTCATTAATAACAACGGAGCCTGCTCCCACAACTGCGTTCCGCCCAATCTGAATGCCCTGCATAACGGATGCCCCTACGCCAATAAGCACACCCTCACCAATTGTGATACCACCTGATAGGACTGTTCCAAGCGATATATGCACATGGCTGCCAATAAGACAATCATGTTCTATTATTGCGCCAGTATTTATGATGCAGTTTTTCCCTATATTCGCATTTGTGTTGACAACGACTTTATGCATAATAATTGTACCTTCTCCGATAGTTGCATGTTTTGAAATGTAGGCAGCAGGCGAAATAATAACCGGGAAAATTACATTCAGGCTTTTTAGGAAGTTGAACTTTTCGGTTCTTAAAAGGGGTGATTTTGTCTGGCCGATGGTAATAAAAAAATATCGGTATTCCTTTGCTAGTTCAGGAAGATTCTCATCGGCGGCTATAATGTTGTAGCCGAGGATTTTTTGATTTATCTTTTCCTTCACATCAACAATCCCGGCGATCTTGAATTTTTCCTCTGCTTCTATTACATCGATACAGGCTTTACAATGTCCGCCTCCACCTATGAGAATAATCTGTTCTTGATTCGTCATCCTGATTAACCCCTCAATAACCCTTTCAGAATGTTGCATGTGTAGTGTATATCATTCTCTGTATTAAGCGTCGAGCCGGGCAAGCATAGACTGCTGTCGAAGATGGTATGCGAATTCCTGCAGATGCGCTTCTTGAATTTCCGGTATGGTTGGAATTCTACGACCGGCATGAACACCCGCCTTGAAGGGACGCCTTTGCCTTTCAGCGCCTTCTGCAATGTCTGTATATCAACGCCCTTTCTGAAACTGACACATGTGAGCCAAAAAGAACTGTGAGCATTTGGATATTCTGCTTGAAATGCTAGGGAAGCAATGCCCTGCAATTCTTCTTGATAGATACCGTGAAATAACCGTTTCTTTTTCAAGAAATCATCAACTTTTTTTAGCTGCCCAATCCCTATAGCAGCTTCAATATTTGTCATTCTATAGTTAAATCCTATTTCCGGATGGTAATAACCATTTGATTCGTCTCTAGCCTGATTTACCAGAAACTTTATATGCTCCAGTTTCTTTGCATTCTTCCCTACAACCATTCCGCCACCACCTGTTGTGATAATCTTATTTCCGTTGAAACTGAAACATCCAAAATCTCCAAAGGTGCCTGTAAACTTGCTCTTGTATGTTGCCCCTAAACTTTCAGTAGCGTCTTCTATGACATAGAGCTTGTATTTTCTCGCAATCTTCATTACTCGATCCATGTCGCATGGATTCCCATAGAGATGGACTATTAGAATTGCCTTTGTTTTTTTTGTTATTTTCTTTTCGATTTCTGCGGGATCGATATTCCAGGTGTGTATATCCACATCGGCAAAAACGGGCTTAGCGCCAACATACATAATTGGATTGACGGTGGCAACAAAGGTTAATGCAGGAACGATAACTTCATCCTCGCTTCCGATTCCGAGTTCGTGCAGAGCCATATGCAGCGCTGCCGTTCCACTTTGGGTAGATACAGCTTTTTTTACGCCGAGGTATTGTGCAAATGAGTCTTCAAATTCAGAGACGAACGGACCGATAGTCGAAACAAACCCGCTATCAATTGCCTTATTGAGATATTTCTTTTCGTGTCTTCCAACATTGGGGGCGTCTAAAAAAATCTGTTTATACATTATAGATATTGGCTTTGTATTGCTTCATATTGTCTTTGTTCCGGAACCATTGAATCGTCTCCCGCAGCCCTTCGTCGATAGTATAACGAGGCTTCCATTTAGTAAGTTTCTGTATTTTCTCGCTGCTTCCGAGCAACCGTTCAACTTCGCTTTTCTGTGGTCGCACCCTGATCTTATCTGTTTTAATTTTTGCCATGGGAGAAAGCATGCCGATTAATTTTTTTGCGAGGTCGCCGACAGAGATTTCGTTTTGTGTTGCGATATTGATTGTATCGCCTATGGTCTTCTCAGACTCTGCAATTGCGATGAATCCTTTCACTGTGTCTTTTACAAAGACCATATCTCGCGTGGGATGAAGCGATCCGAGTTTAATTTCCGTTTTGCCAGACAACAACTGCGTGATAATTGTAGGGATGACAGCACGCGCCGACTGTCTTGGTCCATATGTATTGAAAGGCCGTGCAATTGTAACGGGCAAATTAAAGGCATGATAAAAGCTTTTTGCCATAGCATCTGCTGCTATTTTGGTAGCGCTATAGGGCGACTGAGGCTGTAACGGATGTGCCTCGTCTATCGGTACATAGCTTGCCGTGCCGTATACTTCGCTTGAGGAACAATGAATTACTCTTTCACATGAATTCTCTAATGCCGCTTGACATATATTTAAAGTGCCTTTTATGTTTGTATCAACGAAACTGTCAGGAGCAATATACGAGTAGGGAATTGCTATTAATGCGGCAAGGTGGAAGATTATTTCTGTGCTCTTAGTTATTCTCTTGCAATAGTGTGGATCTCGGACATCTCCAGTTAAGACTTCTATCTTTTTTAAACAGTCTGTGTCTTCTAACCATCCCCATGTGTTAAAAGAATTATAAAAGGAAAGAGCTTTTACCTTGCAGCCTTTTTTAACCAGAGCTTCCGTCAGATGAGAACCGATAAATCCATCGGCACCAGTTACTAAAATAGTCTTATTTCTCACTAGCATTGATCAATTATACCACAGGCGAAAATCTTAAAAACGCAGAATCTAGCTGAATGGTAAGAGCAGATCCAAAAAGCTCATATATCCTGCTGTATCTAGTATGAAAAAATATAAGTTAGCTACTGGTATCCATGCATATTGTAATTTTCAAAACAACTATTGCCTAATAGAATAAACCGTAAATTACTCCTAGACGGTAAAAATTAAAAGTTAAGTGGCCTGTTTTTCAATAAACGTATTCATTTTGTTGTTGTGATGTCTGTTAACGTTAAAATATTTTTTGGCGCATCCGGGTTCTTCATGGGTCTACACAAGATATAGTAGTTAAGGGTATTCTATGGGCATGGATGAGAAAGCCCTTTTTACAAAGATATTGAGAATCAAGCTTCCGTGGTTTGTGAAACAGGTGGCAATGGACGAGACGGCGCAACGGATCGACATTTATATCGATCACGAAAAGGACATACGGGTGAGGTGTCCGGAATGTGGGGAATTTTACAGCATGTATGACCACTCGCCAGAGCGCGTATATCGTCATTTGAACACTTGCCAGATGGAGACGTATATTCATGTGCGACCGCCGAGAGTAAACTGTCCGAAGCACGGGATAAAGCAGATCGACTCTGAAGTAGGGGAAAACGGCTCGGACATGACGTATGCCTTTGAGAGCCTCGTGCTCCGTGTGGCGCAGGAGTGCAGCATTGAAGCTACGGCCCGCCTCTGCAGTTTGAGTTGGGACAGGAGTTGGAATGCCTTGGAGCGGGCGGTCAACCGTGGTCAGGCGCGTAAGGAACACAGGGCACCCAGCCGTATCGGCGTGGATGAGAAGTCGATAGCCAAAGGGCATAAATATGAATCGTTGGTATACGACATTGATGCCGGTACGGTTGAATTTGTATGGGATGACCGTGGTCAGGAAAGTCTTGAAAGTTACTATCGGCAGTTTACTGAGGAAGAGCTTGCCGGTGTAACGTTTCACATTAATCTGACCTCAAAATATCACAAACAAATAAGCGTTTCAAAATAGTTTGACCGGAAGGAGATGAACACTTCCGGTCATGTTTTTGTGTCAAATAATCTCTGTTGAGGCGATGCGAACGTGTTCTGCAGAGATGACAGCACATTTTTCATGTGCAGCGGCGATGAGCGCACCTTTGGCAAGGAGATTGGCCCGTCTGAGCAAACCTCCTGAACCTTGGTGTATTGCCAGGATCGATTCGTCTGAGAACAACTGGTTTTTCACGCCTGCGATCTGCAAATGGTGTTTGATATAGCCTGTCATATCCTTGAGCTTGAGCCCTTCGAGATGACTTCTGCCGATAATTCGAGAAGCCAGAGGCCGGGAGGTATGATACATAAGCTTGTCAATAAGATTATTCTGTCCTGCCAGGACAATAGCCAGCAGGGGTTTTGAGTCCATGTCGAACTGACTGATGCTGTGCAGCTGTGCGAAGATCTCCAGCCTGAGCAACGAGGCTTCATCGATGATGAGCACGGGTGTCTGTTTTCTCTGGGTAATCTCCACGATGGCGGTACGGAGGATACGGATAAGCTTGGCGAGGGAGTTGCTGTTTCCCTCGACATCGAAGCCGCTGCAGAGTTGTCTCAGGATGTCGATGATAGAGCCGGTGAACCCGATGACGGAGACGACCTTGTACTGAGAGGGATGCAGCTTGCTTGCTGCATATCTGAGGGCAGTGGATTTGCCGCTTCCCACATCACCGGTGACGATACTGATTGCTCCAAGCTGCAGGGCATAGGCAAACCGTTCGGTAGCCGCCTGAAGACCGGGAAGCGGGTAGAGATCTTCCACCCGGATATCTTGGGCAAAGGGTTCCTTCTGGAAGCCGAAGAATGTCCTATAACTCATGGTCATCCTCCTCCCCGGGCGCTCCGAAGAGTTTTCCGCCTTCGTAAGCTCTCTCCGGCAGTTTGGGCATCTGTGGCGCTTGGGGAACCAGTTCAACAAGGTGCTGTTTTCTGCGTATCCGGCAATTGACGTTCAGATCCAGGGGCACCAGCATGCCATGCGATACCCCGTCGAAGAAGACCTCAACCCTGGCAGGATCGTCTTCATGGTACAGCAGGGTTACCATCCTGCCGATCAGGTCCACCGGCGCTTCATAGAGTCTTCCGCATAGAGATACCGTTCTGTCCCTGTCCACCTTCCTTTGTACCCTGAGGCGAAAATAATCATCGAGGTCTTTGGGGGCTTCCCGCATAAGGTGGGCGTGCTTGAGATACCGGTTCAGGGGCGTCTGCCTGGTGCTGCTGTGTACGGTCGCATGATAGTGCGTATCGAGCCACCGGGCGACGGACTCGTTGAGTTGCGCAAGGGTTATCCCCTCAGAACAGCTGCTCAAAAACTGCATCCGCACAGTTCTGAAGAACCGTTCGATCTTGCCGCGGCCCTGAGGCTGATACGGGGTTGAATGGATCAGTGCTATACCCAGGGATGCCGTGGCATGCCTGAGTAGATGCGACCGGAAGGCAGGCCCGTTGTCTACGTAGAGCTTCCGGGGAAGGCCCCGCTTTTTTAGTCCCTTTCTCAGGGCATCAATATAGCTGTCGATACGCTCATTGAGGTAAAACTCCGCATGCGTGATCAATCTGCTCATATCGTCGATGAAGGCAAAAAGATAGGTCTTGCGCTGTCTTCCCTCTTTATCCACCATCGGTCCATGCATGCAATCAGACTGCCAGATGTCATTAGGAAGCTCCGCCTCAAACCGCCGACGGTCTTCAACCTGCTCCTGCCGGCTCATCAAGCCCCGCTGCCGGTACAGACGGTAGATCGTCGCTTGTGCAACTTTCACCTGCGGCAATAATATCTGCCGCCGTCTGGCCTCCCTGATCACTGCCGGAAGCGATGCCCCTTTTAACTGTTTCTTCAGTTCGCACAGGGCAAGAACCGTTTCTTCGTTCAGCGCTCTTGGTCTCCCACGGTCACTTCTGCCATCAGGATACAGGCTCTCCAGCCTCCTGCCGCCTTTCTCATACCGCCGTGCCCAGCTCAGTATCGTCGATATGCTCAGCCGGCTCCTGCCCGAATGCGGGATATCCCACTCACAGGCAGACTTCTCCTGAAGGAGAAGCTTCCTTTGTCCCCGTGCTAACTTCCGATCCCCAATGAGATCATGGATTACCCCAAATCTGAACTCCGCTACCCGCTTTTTTGCTTCCTCGTTCATCGTAACTGCCTCCTTTTCCGATTTTCTGCAAGCTTACCCGTATCGGTAAGGAGCAGTCATCGCAAAATCACGGTAGGGTCACTGTCACAGACGAAGCGTTTCGAAATGAGCTGCCAGTTTCACGGGAAAAATGTTCTTTGCGATGAAGGTATCAAGGTGCTCTATCGAAAGAGACGAAATATTGCTGCGCAATGAACTCCGGCGCTGTAATATCCGACGCCAATACTGTTGATTCTGCCGCACAATTGCTCTAACCCATCTGCCATTCACAATCTTATTGAACATGCAGAAAGCAATAATGGGGTCAAGTCCTTTTTCTCCTGTAAAAACGAAAAGGCTTGGTATCACGCATTTATAGATTCCTTCAGTTGTTTTTTTACCGCTGGTTGCACAGGAGCATCAAGACTAAGTTCTTTCCTGAGAGCATCG
>JBMOLW010000005.1:0-2726 GCA_049323875.1 Nitrospirota bacterium
GAAAGAAGGACAGCCAGCAAAGATGGGTTCAATCGAACCCCGGCTATTTTTCCGATCGATATGACACGGTAAAGCAATGGCGCAAAGAGCATCCGGACTATCAGCGCCGCTGGCGGGCAAAAAGACGTGAGATACAAGACGAGATACCCCCTTCAAAGCCAATAAGGACAATACGTTTGATCATACCGGCAGAATGGTTCAAAGGCGAGATACAAGACGAGATCCGGCTGAAGAGGCAATGTGGGTGCGGTTTTTTCGTTGCCGGAGGGGGCATGCGAGATACAAGATCAGATGGCGGGAACTTAACGACCTCCGTACCATAGAGCCACAATGAGATGGCAGGGAGGTTATGACGATGCCGGAAGATCTTAGAGAACGTATCCTGTACCTTCGGGATGTGATGAACCTGAGCTTTTACCAGATTGAGGCTGCAACGGGGATACGCAGAAAGAGAGCTGCAAGGATATATAAGGGCAATAACCCAAAGGACACCTCAAAAAGGCTGTGCATGCTTGAAAGATACCGTTCCCTGATCGGCGGCTGGTTTGCCGAGTATCCGAGTCTCAGGGCACAGCAGGTCTATGGGATGCTCAAAGACAGGGGCGTGGATGCCAGCTATACCCTCGTCGTGAAGTACACAAGGTCTTTCAGGAAGAAGAAGGGCAAAGTATATAATGCGCTGACCTTTCTGCCGGGTGAAGAAGCCCAGGTAGACTGGTGCTTTATCAGGCACGAGGCTTTGGGTAAGCTCTGCTGCTTTGTGCTCATCCTGAGCCATTCCCGGTATATGTTTGCCCATGTCTTTCCCCGTGCGTCATTTGAGTTCTTCATAGAAGGGCATCTCATGGCGTTTTCCGCAATGAACGGCACCACCAGGAGCCTGAGGTTCGACAATCTTCGGACGGTGGTGTTAAGACGCCGGCCGGAGGTGGAGTTCAATCCGCACTTCCTGGGCTTCTGTCGTCATTACGGGATCGAGATACGGCTGTGCAACCCAGGCGCCGGAAACGAGAAGGGTCGTGTAGAGCGGGCCATTCGTACGATGAAGGAGATGTTTTTCAATAAGATGCAGACCTGCTCATCGCTTCAGGCCCTCAACCGCGGCCTGCACGACTGGGTCAACTCCAAGAACCAGGCTGTCCACAGGGCCACGAAACAAACCCCGACCGATATGCTCAAAGAAGAACAGCTCAGGGCATTGCCCGAGATCCACTGGAACAATGTCGTCATCCATACGCCGGTCAAGACGACCAAGACAGGCATGATGATCTTCGATACAAACTCCTATTCCGTGCCGGATTATCTTGTCGGAAAGGCCCTCTCGATACACTCAACTCCGGATAAGGTCATGATCTACGACTCCGACAAACAGGTGGCCTCCCACCCGAGGTCTTTTGAGCGATACAAGCAGTTCCTCAATCCTCTGCACCGTAGTTATCGCAGAATATCCCAAAAGGCCAAGCTCCAGCGTATACATGATGTCATCAGGAACCTGCATCCGGCCATAAACGACTTTCTCCTGAGGAATCAGACCTGTGGCGAGGACCCCTATAAAACCGCGCATGAGCTCTTCAGGCTTATGAAGAGCCACAGCCGGGGCATACTCATAAGCATCGCCTCTGAATGCCTCAAGAGAAAAAGCCCCAGGCTCAAGACGTTTCTGTCTTATCTGCAGGCCGGGCCATCAGAAGTCGCTGAGGCCGTTTCCCCACAGAATGGAAATCTTTTGAACATAACGTATAAGGCCAGAGGGCTGGAGGTGTATGATGACGAAACAGAATCTTGATTCCCTGCTTGAAGAGCTTGGGTGCAGAACCCCTGGCAAGGAGATCCCCTCAGACCGCCATGACATCATTGCAGACTTCCTCAGCACAGAGATTGAGTACCGACGGCAGCATAAGATCAAACGGCTGCTCAGAGCCTCCGGCATTAAGCAGGTCAAGACCCTGAGCCAGTTCGACTGGCATTTCAATCCGAAAATCAGCAAAGAGGATATCATGTCGTTCGTAAACTCAACTTGGATCGACAGCGCCGCCAACCTTGTTCTGATCGGCGACACAGGCCTGGGAAAATCCCATATCGGCTCTGCCTTATGCTATGAGGCGATACTGCAGGGACATACAACCGCCTGCCTGACAGCTTTCGACCTTACATCGAAGATCCAAAAGGCCTTGAGTCCCACTGCCAAGATAGAGTATTACGCAAGGCTTAAGGTCTTGTGCATTGATGAGATGGGCTATACCTATCACAAAAAGGAGGATACCGACATCCTCTTTCAGGTCATCTCCAAAAGATCGGAGATTCTGCCTACTCTTATAACCACAAATCTGCCGCCCAAAGAATGGGGTTCCATCTTCACCGGAGCTGCGGCATCCGCAATACTCGACAGGCTCAGCTTCAACGGCAGGTTCCTTACCTTTGAAGGGAGGTCTTATAGGTTATCCAGAAAACAAAAGTCCAGATAAACCATGCTGTCCCAAATATATCGATTCCAGGCAGGCTTGTCTTAAAAACGACAGGCTTCGGACTCGTGCGCCTTCCCACCTTAACTCGCTGTCCCGAAATTATCGCTTTTGGGTCAGTTCAAATTATCGCCTACAGTATCATGGAAAAGCTTATGGCATATTCCCGGCTCCATCTTCTGATCATTGATGAACTGGGCTATATGCCGATAACAAGGGAACAGGCAAACCTTCTGTTTCAGCTTATCTCAATCAGATATGAAA
>JBMOLW010000006.1:0-2391 GCA_049323875.1 Nitrospirota bacterium
TAACGAATTAAGGATTGATGCGGCGGAAAGAGACAAAGCGAAAGAAAGGGGGCACCGGGCCGCCGCATCTGTCCGAGTTGGACTAAGCCGTATTTGGAAAAAGAAGCCCGGTAAGCCAGGCAAAAGTGCCACAAAAACGCAACGCCCACCGATAAGGGAAGAAACTGGAAGGTATTTTACATTAGAAACTGGGCCTTGTACAAGCGATCTGGAAAAGCAGAATGGGCAAAAAGTTGGGGAAGGAAACGCAAAGCAGACAGAAGCCAAAGAGACAACTGCCAGGGAAAAAGAGAGAAACGCGGAAAAGAATATCAAGGAGAACGGCACTGTTGCGGAAGGAGGTTGCGCTGAAAGGACATGGGATGTCCGCAGGAGGGGCAGAGGATTTTGGAAGGGGGATCGTGCTCCTCTTGGGAGTTAGGGGAGGCTGGCTGGGTTGAGGCAGGAGCAGGTTTGCCAAGGTGGGCCAGCAAGGCGGCCAACTTGCGGCGGAGGGAAGCGCCAAAGAAGCCGTAATAGCGCACCTTCACAAAAGCATGCGGGAGCACATGCTGGAGGAAGCGCTGAAAGAAATGCTCCACCGAAAGGGTACACGATTTGAGTTGGCCGGTGTCGGAGGCGCGATATTGGAAGGTAACCTGGGAAGACTCCATGCTGCCGCGGTTTTCGAAATAAAGCAGGCGGCGATTGCTGATGGCGACGCGATGGATATAGGGAGCCAGATACTTGATTGCGGCTTGCCCATCCCCAACGGGCTTGCAATGCACGACCCATTCCTGAGACCAGACCTTGGAGGAGACTAGCTCAAAGAGATTGGTTTTCTGCAAAGCGCGCTTGAAGGCAGCGCGAAACAACCTGGAGAGTGCCCGCACAGGCAGGAAGAACCCCAGTCGAGCAGGCAGCCAGGTTTTGCCATCGGAGTGCAGGCCGCCAGCAGGAGCGAGGTAATGAACATGCGGGTGAAAGATCAGGTTGCGGGTCCAGGTGTGAAGGACACCCACCAAACCGATCTGGCCGCCGATATGGCGCGGGGCGAGCGCAAGTTTCTGAGCAGCCTCAGCCGAAGCCTGAAAGAGCAGGGAATAGAGCGTCTTCTGATTGGCACGCACCAGATTGCGTAACTCGGAAGGCAGGGTGAAGGTCAGAAGGAAATAGGGGACAGGCAGGAGGATTTCCTGCTGTACCTTCAACCAATTCTGAGTTTGTTCATGCTGGCATTTGGGACAATGTCGGTTGCGGCAGGAGTGATAACTGTATTGAAACTCGTGGCACTGTGGACAGGCAAAGACCTGTCCACCCAGGCGCTCGGTGCGGCAGTGCTCGATGGCCCACATGGCCTGAAAATGAGAGGGGAGGAGCTTGTCCGCATATTTTTTTCGGTAGTCAGCGCCATACTCCCGAAAGAGATCGGCCAGTTCTAGCCCCATAGATCGGAATGGATCTGATTGATTCGTTGATTGACCTGAGCTTCGGTCACCGAGGTGAGATGGGTGTAAATGGCGGTGGTGGCAGGCGAGGCATGACCGAGATAGAGCTGAATGATGCGCAGATCAACGCCTGCTTCCAACAGATGTGTGGCATACGAATGGCGCAAGGTGTGGACGGACGCAGCTTTGTGGACCCCACTTTCGCGCAGTGCGCCTTGAAATGCCTTTTGAATCGCACTTTCATTCATCGCATCCAGCCCGTTTCGCGCAGGGAACATCCACTTGGGGTTGCGGTGTGTGAGCCAGAGATGACGTAACAGCATCAGGGTATGATCGGGCAGGGGTACATAGCGATCTTTGCCGCCTTTTCCCTGCACCACGTGGAGCATTTTGCGGTCGCTGTCGATATCTTTCACGCCCAGGCGGGTGCCTTCCAGCAGGCGCAATCCACAAGCATAGATCGTATTCAGGCACACCTGATATTGAAAGTGATGCACACAATGCAGCACCCGCTTCACCTCCTCAGTGCTGAAAACAACGGGAAGTTTCTTCTTTCTGTCCGGACGGACGAGTTGCAGGATCTGCCACTCCTTCTTCAGCGTTTGTTCGTAGAAGAACTTAATCCCGCACAGGGCAATTGTGAAGGTGCTGCCTGCCACTTGTTTCTCATTCTTCAAGTACAGAAAGTATTCTCGAAGTTCTTCCCCGTTGAGACAGTCGGGCGACTTCTTGAAATACATGCTCAGTTGGAGCACGGCATTTACGTAGGCCTCCTGTGTCCGAACTGCCAACCCCTTCAATTGCATATCCTCGATCATCTTGTCTCTTAACGCACTCATTGCTATATCTCCTTTTTGAATTTTGTTTCAAAAAGAAAATATAGCCCAGATTGAGCCACAATATGAAATTCTAGAAAGCTTGGGGGAAGCCGATGATCTTACCTGCGCGAAGCGCTTAGTTCAAC
>JBMOLW010000007.1:0-2258 GCA_049323875.1 Nitrospirota bacterium
CGCCTGCCATAACGAGAAAGATGGTGAAAAAGGCTGCAATTAATATGCATCCCTGACCGCTATGCATGATCATTCCCCCTTATTTCTGCTGATTAAATTCCGGGACTTAGTCATTTGTCATTTTCGAGCCTGCCGGTGAATCACCTTAATATGCCTTTCGGTGAAGAGATCCTTCGACTTTGCTCAGGAGTATGCTATATTATAGTTATCGTCAAAAGGAAAAACAGGTCGTGCTTCCTGAATTGTTAATCTTGTTAGAATTCAACGAAGGAGGCAACGACCATGTCAGATAAGGTATTAGAGGTGTTTGAGAATTTTCCTTCAGACACACTTTATGTAGGTATGGATATTTCGAAGGACAGCCACTATGCCAGGGCGGTTGGGAACAACTGCAGGAAAGGGACTGAAGCATTTTGCATCAAAAATGACAGGAAAGGTTTTGAAAACTTTTTATCAAAGATTTCAGAATGGAAGAAAAAATATGGATGCAGCAAAGTAGTTATTGGCCTGGAGCCAACGGGCAATTACGGACTCCCGCTGGAATATTTCCTGAAACAGGCGGGGTTTGATGTCTACAGGATTTCTCCCCTGACTGTGAGCCGCTTCAAGGATGCCGAGGACAATTCGCCTTTGAAAAGCGACAAGAAGGATGCTCTGCTGATTGCCAGACTTCTCAGCGAAGGCAAAGTGTTGACGCCTTCCCGGCAGGACAGGGATACGGATACGGTCAGAACCTGCGTTCTTGCTATGGAAGATCTGGACAAAATTCAGGGTATGCTGACAAATCATTTTGAGAGTTATCGTGCAGCTCATTTTCCTGAGTTGTCCAAGTTTTTGCCGGACCTGGCTTCCAGCGCAAGCAGAGCACTTCTCAAGGAGTATCCGACTCCCGCAGCCATTGCAGAGGCGGGAGTGGACAAGATTGCAGATTTATTATCTGAAGCGTCCCGTAAAAGGATTGGCAGAGACAAGGCTGAAAAAATCTATGATTTGGCCCGGAACAGCATTGGAGTTCCTGTTGATAATGAAGCCGCCAACCTGGCACTGACAACAACTTTTAAGTTGTATGAGGTGGCGGCGAATGCAAGGAAAAACTTCATTAAGGTTCTGGGCGAAACTCTGGATAGAATCCCGCAATTTGCGATTTTGCGCAGCATAAAAGGCGTCGGAATGATGACCGCAGCAGCAATCATCGCATTTCTGGGCGATTTGAAGAACTATGACAATGAAGCTCAGGTTTTGAAAAAAGCAGGACTCAATCTGTTCAACAGGTCTTCCGGCTCCAAATACGGAAATTGCCATATCAGCCGCCGTGGCAAGGGTCTTTTGAGGAGAAACCTTTATATGGCAAGCCTGACGCAAACCCGCCAGGACTCTCCCTTTTACCGGAAATACCAGGATTTGAAGGATCGCCTTCGCTCCCACAGAAAAGCGATGGTGGCTCTAATGCGAAAACTGTTGAGAATTTGCTTTGCTCTGGTTCGCACCAATAAGATGTTCGATCCGGATTACGAAACTAAAGCAAGTGCCGGGGCTAAAGCAAGAGATCGTGTCAGGGCAGAGAAAAATCAGCGTGTCATCCGGCGCAGCAAAGCCGCATAATCAGGCTTTCTGACGCTCTTCAGGAGTGATGTTTAATCTGTCCCTGACATCGTATGCAGCATACTGGACTTCAAAGGTCGAATAACAGGTTTGATGCGGGGACGCCGGTAATCCCCGTTTTTTCCGGCAATGGATTTGCCGCCGCAAAATTTTTGGATGCAGGAGCAAATGTGGATGCGGAATCGCTTCCATCCGCTTCCCGCAAGGGTCGGCAGGCTTTCTGAGCAGCGAAAAACCGTGGTTATGTTAGGTGTATGCAATTTTTCAAGGTCTCTGCAAAGGTTTTCCAAAAATCTGAAAAACTGCCTTTTATCAGCCTGGCGTGTTCAAAGGCAATGGTCTGCAACCGGCAGCAAAACAGAGGTTGCGGAAATATGGGAAGGTAATTTTGAGATTAACGGTGCTGATGGGAGACTTAAGATAATCCTCAAAAGCTCAAAATCGGGAAAGGGCAACCTGACCAGGTAAATTTCGTCGGAGACCGCCCAGGCAGAGGAATATCCAGGACAGGATTTTTTGGGGAAGGCGCTGGAACGCCATAGATTCAGCGAAATTTAGAACTCCATGGCGCCGGGGGGACACCCCCCAGCACCCCCCGGAATCTCATTTTAGATACTAAATGGTAGATAATATTTTTGGGAAGTATTGACTTTAAC
>JBMOLW010000008.1:0-2243 GCA_049323875.1 Nitrospirota bacterium
CTATCGGAAAGGCCGCTCCTACAAACTCCGCTGCGGTATATGCCACTGGCGAAACTTCTTTAATCCTCTCAAACTCCTCCGGCTGCAATTTTTCATAAAATGGTATCATCCCGCTCACCAATCCCGCACCCACTGCCTGCATCGCCGTCGGTTTTTCTTCTTTTATCTTCCTCAATCCCATCCCCGGGTATGGTCCCGTATATCCACTCTCCCGCGCCGTAACCTTCTCCAATTCCTCCGTCGCACCTTCTTGAGCCAGCGCCCGCTTATTCAATTCCGCCAAAACAGCCTTTTTCCGCTCATCAAACAGCATCGGATCCTGAAGATTTCTGAAATTCAACTCACCCAAAATATCTTTTTGCCGTTCTGTAAACATCAAAATCCCTCTAATTATTATTCCTTCCCTTTATTATTATCCCCCCTTTTCTAAAGGGGGTCAGGGGGAATTCTACCTCATTAACTCCTGCATCAACTCCTCAACCGTCATCTCTTCCAAACTCTTATTAATCCCTGTCGTCGTTAATCCCTGTTCTTCTTCTATGGGTATGGTCTCTCCCCTCAACAATCCCTTCGCATACGGATTCCCTCGCCCCGCCATCGTCTCCACTGCCTTATAAACATCCTGTTCTGGCGTTATAGGAGTATACATATAATCTTCCAATGCTGGTAATTCTAATAACTCATTCAATCTGTTCATCGCGTTAAAACGATCAACCTTTAAGCGTTCCAAATATTTCAACATCTCCGGCGTCACTCCAGCCGGCCATTGCTTATCTGGACTAATACCCGCCGTCAAATTCTCTAACGACATAATCTCCCTATTCAACTCATTCACTTTATTTTGCAACGCCGTAATCATCTTTTTACTTTCTGCATCTCCATTGCCTCCCAGTCCACTCTTAACCTCCTGCGCCTTCTTGTTTATTAACGCCGTTTGCGCTTTCCAATAATCCGCTCTTGCCCTCTCCGTTGCTTCCTTTGCCTGATCCAGTTTTCCAATCTGCTCCATCTCTGGTAATTCCCCAATATCCACTCCCAACTCTTTTGCCAGTCCCGGTGCTCCACTATACCCCTTTTCCATCGCCGTCTTAGTCAAACCATACAACCCCGCTCTTTCCGTTCTTTCTGCCGCCGCCTGTGATCTCTCGCGTTCTAATCCCGTCTGAAACGCCCGCTCCCCTGCCGCCTTCTCAATATCATATTGTCTCTGCCGTAATTCTTCCCCTTGTTTATATTCGTATGGCAGCCGCATCAATGATATCTGTATCTTTTCCTTCCGCTCCGCATCCCGCAAATTCTCTAACTTCTCCAGCACATCCGCCACTGTCCCCGCTATATTCGCCTCTCGCGACATTCCAAATCTTATCATATTATCCTCATTCAATTTATTCCCCCCTTCTTTGAAGGGGGGTTAGGGGGGATGTTTACGCCAACCCCATATACTCATCCACCGGCTCCATCCCATACTCAAAATCATTCCCTCGCTTCCCTCGTAACAACCCCAAAATCCCTGTCCCCATCAACCTATTCCATATATCCTGTTCCCCCATTGCCGCCTCGCGTCTTGCTTGCCCATACTGCGCCGCCAATCCCGTCCCCAGTCCCAAAAGCTGCATTAACGATTCTTGCTTCCTCCGCCTATTCTCCGCCTGCAATAATCGCCACTTATTCGAAAGCTCCTGAAATGCCGTCTGCGCCAATCTGCTCTCCATCCGGTTCGCCGCCCCACTTCTCAACAATCCTCGTCCCGCTAAACTCTCACGTCCTGTTGCTCGCAGTCCCTCAATATCCCGCATTAACGGCTCCTTATACGCCTGATATTCTTCCGCTAATTGCTCATTTGTCAATCCAATTCCCCCACGAGCAATATAATTCTGTATCTGCGCCTGCATCTGCTTCTCAAATGGCGATAACTCTGTACTCTTATTCCCACCAAATATGCTTTTCAAAAGCCCCGCCCCTGTTGTTATTGCATAAGGAATCCACCATGCTGGCATATTTTTCATCTCCTATTTATTAATTATTCCCCCTTTTCTAAAGGGGGGTTAGGGGGGATTCTACCTACGTCGTAATATTCCTCGTTCCCACCGTCGTTCCATTCGTATATATCACGCATATCTTCGTCGCATCCGGCTTGAAATACAATGCATCCGCTCCGCCTGTCTCCGTTCCATCACCAAGCTTAATACTTCCAATTGCCATGTTTGCCAATGCCGGCGCCGCAGATACAACATCAAGTTTAA
>JBMOLW010000009.1:0-2237 GCA_049323875.1 Nitrospirota bacterium
AGACAAAAAATTGTCTGAAAGGCACAATGAGAATATCATTCGGCTTGAGGGGTATATCACCTGCAAGATCGTAATTATAGATAAACTTTGCCAGATCAACGGGAATATAGGGCTCACCATTGCGAATGATGTATGCTTTTGACAGATCGGATACTGCAGAAAAAAGCTTGCGGTTTGCCAGCGCTGCTTGTGAGACTGTTTCTCCAGGGAAGTAAGTATATGGTACTCTCTGACTTGTTTCAGGCGAAGCCCCGGATACACCTACTCCCACTGCGCCTTCAAACCAGACAACCGGCAAAAGCTCTTGCAGAGACGGAATTGTAATAACATCATAGAGATGCACCGGTATATTTGCATCTTTTGAGTAATCAAAAATATGCTTTTCGCCAACAGGGCTTTTTTCAGATACAAAGCGAACAACACTGAGCCTTGAGGGGTTAGCCTTTTCTGTAAAGCCATCGGCATACACTTCGATCAGCTCTTTCAAACCCTCACCAGGGAGCAGTTGATAGCTGCCAGGGCGCTTCACTTCGCCTTCAATAGTGACAAGCAAGGCCATCGGTAACACTCTTATTTCGTCACCAGGGCGAAGGAATGGATCTTGCGATAAGTCTCCATATCGGTCGGCCTTGAATAGATCATAGGTTTTTTCATTTCCATCAGCTGCTTTACTACTACATTGCGAATAGAAGAATACCGGGTGACAAGAGGATAAACAACATCGCGCAAACGGGTAAGCCCTGTAATACCGACCCAGGTTGATTTTGTGACTTCGCCCGTCACAAACACATACATTGAACCGAAAGGTATAACAAGGCGATCTTCAGGCTGCAATTCGAAATCATAGTGAAGATCATTTGCATACAAAAGGCGCTCAAGGTCGACTGAGGTTTGATTCGGACTTCCCTTTCGGATAATAAAAGCATTTGCTAGATTTGCAGAAGAAAGTATCTTTTCTTTCATCGGACGCAAAAGTGATGAGACGCTCATTCCTTTTCTGAAAGGGGCTCTGATAACGGCATAGCTGGTGGAAGTAACAGTCTGGTCTTTACTTGTTATTGCTAACTGATCGCCAGCGACTGCTCCTTCTATATACACGATCGGTAGGTACTCTTCCCGGCTCGGTATCCGCACCCGATCCCCATCCATAAGCTCAGGCAGACCCTTCCCCCCAAGATCAAACACCACACTCTCGCTCTCCGGCTTCTGGCTCGTCGCCTTCCGCGTCAGCACTACCAGATCCGTCCTCCCGCTCTCCAATGCCCCATCCCCATAGTAGCTCACTAGCTCCTTCACCCCCTCTCCTGCCAATAACTGGTAGCGGCCGGGTCTCCGCACCTCCCCTTCGATACTCACGATCCGCGTAGCCTTGCTGACTTCCACCACATCCCCAGGCCGCAACAGTGGATTCTGGCTTGGGTCCCCAAACCGCTCGGCTTTGAAAAGATCATAGCTCCTCACCGAACCATCAAGCGCCGTCACCCGCACATCCCGCAACGACGATAGACCCGTCGTAAGCCCTTTCAACACCTCCGATAGCCGGCTGTCCGAACTCACCTCCACCAGCGCCGCCTTCTGCACCTCCCCCTTCACATACGCATAATTCAGCCCATACGGTATCACTATGTGGTCATCCGCCTGCAGCACCACATCATCGGCTGCAGTGTAGAAATGCATAAGCTTCTCAAGATTCACCGCTATCCGGCTCGTCCCTCGCGCTATATACGCCTGGCTTAAGTCCGCTCTCGGCGACAGCTTCTCTAAAAGCGGCTTGACGACCTGCGACAGAAGCTGCCCTTTCCGGTAGGGTACGCGAAGTATGCTGTACGGCTCTTTGACGGCTTCCTGTGCCCCTTGCGCCTGCGTGCCGCTTGCCTGCACACCAGCCCCTTGCCCTTGGCCAGCTGCTGCAGTCACTGCCTGCTCACTTAGTACCGCACCTTCCACGTACACCACCGGCAGGTACTCTTCACGACTTACCACGCGGACAGTGTCGCCATCAACAAGCGCAGGAAGGCTCGCACCGCTCAAATCAAAGACAATGCTTTCGCTTGCAGGCTTTTCGGCGCTCGCCTTGTGCGTGAGCACCACTGTATCGGTTTTTGCGCTCACCAAGGTTCCGTCGCCATACACGCGCACAAGTTCACCGACGCCCTCACCCGGCAACAGCTGGTAGATTCCAGGCCTGCGCACTTGCCCTTCCAGCAGGATGATGCGATCTGCTTTCTTGACTTCGA
>JBMOLW010000010.1:0-2097 GCA_049323875.1 Nitrospirota bacterium
ATCCCCGCCGGCACAGCCTGAACAGATAACTCCTTCTCCAAAGGCTGCCGGCAAAAAAGAGCTGCTGGATATGCTCACTGTCTTAAGAAAAAATTCTCTCCTGACCGACAGGGAACTCGAAGAAAAAATACACATGCTCGATTCAATAAAATTATGATTGAAGCAGCAGCAAGCCGAGTGTAATAAGAGAGGATCGAGTAGACCGAGGGGTTGCCCCCTTCGGTCTCTCACACCACCCGGCATACGGTTCACGTACCAAGGCGGTTCCCGAAATTAAACGGTTCTGAATTTAACAGGACATCAATCATCGAGACAAGTCCGAGTCTGTCGAAAAACTTCTTCCTGAATGCATCGTTCATATGCGATGCGCCAGAGTTCCACCATGACCCACGCCGGTTGAATGCCGACATCACAGCCCTTTCCTCTGAAAGTCCTGCTTCTATCAGTCTTTTCCCCCGTGTCCACGGCCTTTTCCACTGCTTCCACAGTATCAGGCGAAGTCTTCTCCTTACCCATCCATCCAAGTCCTCTGCAAATGTCTTTACTTCCGCCAACCGGAAGTAGTTTATCCATCCCCTGAGGACAGGGTTTAAATCCTCTGTAATAAATCTCTGAAGATTCCGTCCCTTCCCTTTGCTGAAGATGGTTTTGAGATACACCCGCAGTCTCCTGACGCTTTCTTCGGGCACTCGTATCTTTGGCTGCGCATGCCATGTGAATGAGTATCCCAGAAACTTTCGCTGATGGGTTCTTGCCACTGCACTCTTTTCCCTGTTGACCTTGAGTTTGAGCTTTCCCTCCACAAACCTCGTTATGGATTCAAATACCCTCTGTCCTGCCCTTCTCGACTTCACGTAAATGTTACAGTCGTCTGCATACCGACAGAAAGCGTGGCCTCTCCTCTCAAGCTCTTTGTCCAATTCATCTAATACGATGTTGGACAGTAGGGGCGACAGCGGGCTTCCTTGCGGTGTCCCCTTGTCGCTGGCCCTAACCACTCCGCCTTCCATGATTCCCCCCTGAAGGTATAGCCTTATTAGCAAAAGAAATTTCTTGTCTTTCACTCTCCCGGCTATCTTCGACATCAGTTTGTCATGGTTGACTTCATCAAAGAACTTCGCTAAATCCATATCCACCACCCATCTCTTCCCGTCAGCCTGGTATTGCTTTGCCTGCAAGATTGCCTGCTGTGCGTTCTTGCCTGCTCGAAATCCAAAACTGTTCTGGGAAAAGGTCGGTTCAAATATCGGACTCAGTATCTGGTATATCCCCTGCTGTATGAGCCTGTCCAGAACTGTCGGTATACCCAGTTTGCGCCTACCTCCGGAGGGTTTTGGTATTTCGACTCTCCTTACAGGGGCAGGCTTGTATTGGCCTGTTACCAGTTGTTCTTTGATTTTAGGCCAGTTCCCTTTCAGGTAATCTCCAAGTGATTCTACGGACATGTTGTCAATGCCCGCTGCTCCCTTGTTCTTCCTTACCTGTGCGTAAGCCTTCCTCATATTGTCTCGTTCGACCAGACGATTGATTAACTGCTCTTCTTCAGGGGTAGTATTCTTTCCTCCCAATGTGTGATTTGACATACTCGTTCTCTGCCTCACGGATTCCGTCCGCTACCCGGAGAATAAGTTTCGGGCATCTCAGCCTTCTTTGCTATGTCTCCCTTCACGTCCACAGGATTAAAGCTCTACTCCTTAGCTTCGGGTTCAGCCCTTCGGTTGTGGTCGTGCAACCTACTATGGCCTCTGCTGACTCCTCTGAATTCTTCCCGTCATCTCTCGATGACAGTAGCTCAAGGGCAAATTCAGAGGTCTCCCCGGGTAATGCGCACCCACCTTCACGCTTATGCCTGCCGCATCTACCTCCATGCCTTCCGTACAGGTATCGGACTTTGAAGTTAATTGCCTTCTCATCCGGCATGGCAGCCTCTTATGCGGTTTCTGTTCGTCAGACCAGCGCTTTGCCTTCGGTTACCTCCGGACGATTCCTCACGAAATCGCCCTTTCCGTTCAGCTAACAGTTCCCCCTGCCGAGTCTGTAGAGGACTTTCACCTCCAAGTGAGTGCGCCCTGCCGGGCGCACAATAAAAAAGGCAGG
>JBMOLW010000011.1:0-2065 GCA_049323875.1 Nitrospirota bacterium
TTTGTATGATGGAGTACCCACCCATCCCTTTTCAGCCGTTGAATGATTTCGCCACTCTTCATAATGTGTATTGTACACACTTGAGTGGTTGACCGTCAAGGGAGTTCCTTGAACATAAAATTACCGACAAGGGGTCAAGTCTGCCATTGACTTTTCTAATTAAAAAAAGGCTATCAAAAGCCAAAAGCAGACTTGACCCCTTTTTGACCCCTTTTCAGTCTTTAATGGGTGACCCCGTTTCCTCTTTCTGTAGGAAGCGGAGTAGGTAGTGATGTCGTGGACCTGCCATTTTCTAATGCCCTCTGAGTGCAGTCAAAAAAAGGAAACTCGTCGTAGTTGAGTGTTTTCTTTAGATACTTCATTTTAGGGGTAAAAATTTTATGCCGACAGTCCGTAAAAGTTCTATTTCGTGTCCAGGTCCTGCTGCCAATAATCTCCCTGAAATCATATCCTTATAAACAGTGAAACTTCCGAATTGCCCCACTTCTTGGTAACGATTTACATAGACGTAAGACGCTGCAAGAATTGACGCACCTACAATAATTGATATAGCTGTATTCATTACAATGTCTCCATATTTTGTCGGATCAGCCAAACATTAAAGACAATCTCATGCATATTTTCAATTTCTTCAGCAAGTCAGGGTTTTAACATATATCACAATAGCAGAACTAGTCATCAATCAAAACACCCTATCAGCCACCTCAACACCTCACCTCAAGGCTCCATTAATCAGGTGAGGGATTCCCGGCAACATAATCGCCGGGAGTGGAGAGGTCATATCTTGAAAAGTTACTTTCAAATATTGCACCCGATTTTCTCCGCGTTTCTTCACCGCGAAGCGCCGCTATGCCTCCTTTCTCGGCGTTTGCTTCACGCTGAGGCTCTCACAGAAGTGAGTTATGCTGCCAATTCCTGCAACACCTCAGGATGCCGCGAAGCTACTTTCAGTAAGGTTGCGGCGGCACCGGAAGGTATTTTCCGTCCCTGCTCCCATTCCTGAAGTGTCCGCACTGAAACTCCAAGGAATTTAGCAAAGGCGGCTTGAGACAATCCGGTCGCCGCCCTTGCCGCCGCGACCTGTGCTCTTTCCGCCGGGATAATTTCATCTTTCTCAATTATTCCGTTACGCCTGGTGATGACGCGCCGAACTGATCCGTCTTCTTGCATAGTAAATTCAGTCTTACGTGCCCATTTATCACGCTTTATCTCTTGAACGGCCTGCGACAACTCGGGATTTAAGTCACGCGTTTTCTCCCATGCAACCAGTTCTTTTTCTGATGGTATATAAGGTCAGGCTCGCGGCTTCTTGAACAAAGGATTGAAAGCGACAAAAAGACGTCGCATCAATCCTTATTGATTATGGCTTCCTGCGGCGTCATCCGTGTCAAATACCTCGATAGGGTATATTGGATTCCGTTACTCTCACGTTCTTGTAACCTCGTTCAGATAGAAGGATTTGACATGCAACTTTCGCGTCTGTCTGGTGGGCCATCGGCCCCACGATGACTTCGGTTATCGGCAACAACTCCCTAAGTTTCGTGCCTTCTTCCCTCAGTTTTCTTTCTTTCATCTCCTTTTCAGTCTCCTTCTTCGTCTTTGTGTTCTCACGCCTCTCATTCTCAAGGAAGAATTTGACATAGGGGACTGGAAAGCCGTAGACAGGGTGACGCCTGAAATGAATCGGAAGGTCGTCTTCATACATTTCGGGACTATTGTTGTAGAGCCAGTTGTGATGCGAAGAGGCGATCAGTCTTACTTCTCGTTCGTTCTTGAAATGTTTGTTCTTGTACTTCATAGAAGCAACATAGAACAGGTTGTACGCCCCATTTCTCCTTTCCTCGTCATCTCGAAGGCTTTTCCACTCATCTATCCTTTCTTTCTTTAACAGCCATCTCCGGATATCATTTTCAGAATACAGGCAGCTGTACAAAAATTGTATCCGTTCACCGGGCATTAGCCAGCCAGGATGAGTGATGGGGCACCGAGCCAGTCGGTGCCCGCGCGAATGGACGGTCAGTTGGGAAGGAGAAAAGGCAAGGACGGGGTCGGGGGTTGGCCTGCA
>JBMOLW010000012.1:0-2010 GCA_049323875.1 Nitrospirota bacterium
AGCTTGTTGTCCTTTTTCCGTGGGATATAGAGATATTCTCCATCAACATATTGTTGAATCACGCACAGCAAAGAGAACGGTAAAACATCGTCCGCTTTTTTATAGCTCATTATGCTCCTCCTAATTGGCATCAGGACAGAGCAAGAGCTATTGCCGAAAGATCAAGTCGTCATGCAATAGCTCTTGCTAAGCATAACGAACAAAAACCAATTGATACAGCATAAGCTCCCCTGTTTGTGGTCATGATTTTCGGCATGGTATGACTGCTTGCCATTTCGGTCAAGCTGGTTGATTTTTCGGTGTCAATGACACGTGGAAGTGCCCGATTTAGGTAGCACATGAATTGACCGATTTGGGCCTTAGCCATCAAGTTTTTCTGGTCCTAGCCGATCCCGTAGGCACCGTCCGGAGGATAGGGCTCTGCTGGGGAGCACCCCGAGCGCCGTGACGGAGCAGCGACCGAAGAGGGGGCCGACTGTGCCGGTCGGCCCTCGCCTTTTGCCCCCTCTTTGGGAGCTGCCAGAGGCGTTAAACCCTGCCGCGAAGCGGCATTCTTCGTCTTTGTCTCTGCCAAGGCATTACCAGTCCGGTCATACCGAGCCAAGCATCGCGGGCCATGATAAACGCTCATCGTCCCGTCCGGATATTCATGCACCCGAACCCTGACTTTTACATAATGAAGCCGATGTCTGTTCTCGGGGATTTGGAGGCTTAACCGCTTGTAATTGATGGTGTTATCGTTTGAGACGGTGCGTTCCTCCTGAATGCAGAGAATCTCTTGCAGATGCGATCCGACAAAGGGAATAAAGGCAGTCCCGGCCTCTTCGGCGGTGACGCGGAACCGCTTATTGTGTTCGGGAAGAAATTCTTTTTTGAGGAATCTGTTTGCTGTTTGCATGTCGGTTATCCCACGAAGACGAAGTTCTTGAGGGATGCGACCCTGTAAGGTCTCAAACATGCGTTCGCTACGCCCACGTGCTTCGGGTGAATATCCCGCGATATGCTCAATGCCAAGTTGTCGTAAAGCACGTCCAACCTGAGTGAGATTGTTTTTATCAACTTTTCCACTAGCTGTTGGAGTAACCCAGTAGTGTGATCCTCTGTCCGTATAGAGAGAACAAAATAGTCCTTTATTTATGATCACTTCCGCTATGGCGCTAAAGGTGCTCATAGTTCCTTCTTCGTTGACGAAGAACATGGAATATATTTCGCTCGTGGCGTCATCCATGGTTACGATCAAGTCCCACTTTTGTCCTGGAACCCATTCATGCGTTGATCCGTCTTGGTGAATCATCATTCCTGGTAATGGAAGTCGTTTTCTTTTCCGACGATGCTTTCCGCGTTTAGTCGATTTATTTACCAATCCCAAAGATTGTAGCGAATTCTTTGTCCAGGTATAACTGCGATCAATGCCATATGCATGTAACTTTTCATGAAAGTGTTTGACTGAGAAATCAAAGTATTTTGTCTCAAAGAGATTGACAACGCGCATGAGTTCATCAAGTGGTACGCGTCTAGATGAGTGCTTGCCGAGTCGTTTGTCGATGATTCCTTCCAGGCCTTGCTCCTCATAGCGCTGTCGCAATCGATAGAACGTCTTTACGGAAGAGCCGAGAAGTTTGGCCGCCTCTTCACACCCAAGCCTATCCTGCTTAAATAATGAATAAACCTCGTCAAACCTCATGATTCTGACCTCTTGGAGCTTTGCGACCTGACCCATGCCTGATCCTCCTGTGGAGAATCAATCGGCAATCGGTCAATTCACGTGCTAATGAGGTCGGTCAAATCATGTGCTACTGACAGCTGGTTGATTTTTCGGTTTGACGAATCGGATGGTTTTGGATGCACAAACGGATATGATCTCCATCGACACGTTCCGGATCACTCCGGAACTTCTCAACCTGATCGCGGAAATCGACGAATTCAAGGGGGCCCGGAAAGCGCTTGGCGCGCTTGCGCCTGAGCGGGAAACAGAAATCTCGCAGCAATTTGATCGAGCGGTCGCCGCGC
>JBMOLW010000013.1:0-1881 GCA_049323875.1 Nitrospirota bacterium
CTATTATTATCTGTATCGGCCAGGCAAAAAGCAAGCAATGATCAGCAGACATAAGAAACCGCACAATCTCCAAGACCAGGAGCCGTTACAAAATAACATGGCCATTTTTTCAATTTCGTTACGGCTCCTTATACCCCTCAAGGGGGGTACTGAAAAGAGTGCCGTTCCGCGCATTTCTCTGGCCATGTGATTTTTTTTACAACTGCTTATAGCCAAGAATTCAGGCAACAGGAAAAAACGCGAGGCAATCAGCCCTCCTGAATCCTCGCTCCCGTCTCCTGGATGCGTGACGGAGATCATGCGGTAACCCTATCATAAGCCGCTATCCCGGCAAAAGAGACCAGGACAGCATATGTTCAACATCCGGTATCTGAAAATCCTCGTGCTGCTTTCCCTGGCCTCGGCCGGGATTATCCCCTGTTATCTTGCCCTGCACGTGACCCCTGCCTTTCAGCAGCAGATTATCGATGAGACGGAAAATGAGGCAAGGCGGGTGGCCGCCCACCTTGCTTCCATGCATTTTCAAGGCCCGGACAATTTGATAAGCAGACAGGCGCTTGCCGGCATAGCAGAATCCGACGCAGGCATCCGCCAGGATTTTCATCTGAAAAAACTGAAAATCTTCTTCGCTTCCGGAGTGATTGCCTATTCCACTGATGCTGAGGATATCGGCAAAAAAAATACCGCCGCCTACTTCACCGAAAAGGTCGCCAGGGGCATGCTTTACTCAAAGGTGGTGAAAAAGGATGAACCATCCCTTGAGGGCAACTACATGCAGGTGGATGTGGTGGAAACCTATGTGCCGATCATGCACAATGGCATCTTCCAGGGCGCTTTTGAAATATATTTTGACATAACCAATCAGAATAACAGCCTCAAGCATCTGATCTGGGAAATATATGCGGTCACGGCCGCTGTTTCCGTCATCCTGGTTGCAGTCATTTTATTTACCTATAAGCGGGCAGTGAAACACCATGAGGAGTGCGCAATCCTGGGGCAAAAACTCCATGATGCCGCCATCACCGATGAGCTGACCGGACTGCTGAACAGACGCGGGTTTCTGGTCCTGGCCGAACAGCAACTGCGGATCAGCAACCGGCATCATGAGCAGCTCTATTTCTTTTACTGTGACATCGACAACATGAAGTGGATCAATGACACTTTTGGCCATAAAACCGGTGACCAGGCCCTCATCGAAACGGCGCAGATTCTGAAAAAAACCTACCGGGAGGCCGACACCTTCAGCCGTCTCGGCGGGGATGAATTTGCCGCGCTGCTGTCCTGCGAACCAGACAGCCATGAGGAAGAAACCATTATCCAGCGCTTCCAGAAAAACCTTGATGCACTGAATGGCAAGAGCGGCCGGCGCTATGAACTGCAGATAAGCGTGGGGGTCGTCAAGTGTGATATGCTGCATCTCTGTTCCATCGATGAAATGATGACCCAGGCGGACGCGAAAATGTACCAGCAGAAAAACAGGCGCAAGGCAGCCGGCCATATTGCCCCATCCCCGACAAATTGAGTTGCAAATTGCGGTTTCTCATGCTAAAAAACGCCTTTACAATCCATGGCAACCACTTCACGTGCCCGTAGCTCAGCTGGATAGAGCACCGGCCTTCTAAGCCGTAGGTCACAGGTTCGAATCCTGTCGGGCGCGCCAGTTATATCAAGCCTTTAGCTCATTGTTGAGTTAAGGGCTTTTTTGTTGACAGCATATTTGCCCCACTATTGCCCCACCTTTGTTTGCCTCCTCCTGCTGTAAGCGGACACGTAAAATGAGATTTTTTATCAAATTAAATAAGATTTTTAATTTGAAATAAACAGCTCAGTATGGGTCTTTGACCTAGCCTTCATTGAACTCGAAAGAGAGTATTTGAGCTG
>JBMOLW010000014.1:0-14911 GCA_049323875.1 Nitrospirota bacterium
TGGTTATTGATGATTGTTGATTGGTGATTATTTGTTACTTGATAATTGGGTATTGGTAATTATTGAGTGATTGGTGACTATTTGGTTATTGATGATTGTTGATTGGTGATTATTTTTGTTTGAAATTATCCCATATCTAATCGTTTTTCTCTTCGGCTCTGTGGTCGGCTCTTTCCTGAATGTCTGCATCCACCGGATGCCAAGGGATATCTCGATCGTATTCCCTTCCTCCCGGTGTCCGGCGTGCGATACCCCGATCAAACCCCTGGACAACATTCCGGTGCTCAGTTATCTCATCCTTGGCGGGAAATGCAGGGCCTGCAAGGCAAAGATTGCGTTCCGGTATCCTCTCGTAGAATTCCTCAATGCATCGCTGTACGTGCTGGTTGTCTGGAGATACGGTCCTGGCTGGGATGCTCTCCTCTACTGGATATTCTGTTCATCGCTCGTTGTCATAACGTTCATAGACCTGGACTTCCAGATCATTCCCGACAGGATAACCCTTGCGGGGATTCCGGTCGCACTTCTCGCAGGGTCTCTCCTTCTTCCCGACCCTTTCATGAGGGATTCTGCTCTCGGCCTCAGGGACTCTGTCGTCGGCTTCCTTGCCGGAGGAGGTCTTTTCTATTTCGTTGCCCTGGTCAGCAGGGGCGGAATGGGCGGAGGAGACATCAAGATGATGGCAATGGTCGGCTCGCTCATGGGATGGAAATCCGTATTGCTCACGACGTTCCTCGGAAGCCTTACAGGCGCCGTCGTAGGAATTTTTCTTATGGTATTCAGGGGAAAAGGGAGAAAGACCAAAATCCCTTTCGGCCCTTTTCTTGCACTCGGTTCCCTGATAACCCTCCTGTTCGGACAGGAAATCCTGTCCTGGTACCTCAGGCGGTAATCCTGTGCGGCCTGAAATAGCATTCTTCTATTTAATCGTCTTCCTGTTCATGGGAGTTGCCGCATTCTCACTTATCAGAATCATAACAAGGTTCTACGGAGAGAAAAAACGTCAGGAACCCAAAGACGCCTCACAGGTAGGCTTTGTTGTGGACACATTTCATGACCTCGTATCGAAACTGAAAGACAAGGAAAAAGAGCTCGAAGAACTGAGACAGAAGGCCGAAGACAGGGCGACTGCGATAGAAGGATACAATGAGAATATCCTCCAGAGCGTTCCGAGCGGCGTGATCAGCTTTGATGAAGACCTGCGGATAACAAAATTGAATTTTGCCGCCGAGAAGATTCTCGAACTCAGGGGGGCAAGCGTAACCGGGAAGCCATATACGGACGTGCTCGGGAAATCGATCACCGACCTCCTTTCCCCCAGGAAGGTTATCGAAAGGAAAGAGGTGCGGTATACGACACCCTCCGGCCGGAGCATATGGCTTGGGCTCACCTTCTCTCCCCTGAAGAACAGCGAGGGACAGACGATCGGACAGATCCTTGTCTTTACCGATCTCACCCATCTCAAGGCAATCGAATCCCAGATGGAGCTGAGGGACAAACTCTCAAGCCTCGGGGAGATATCCGCGGGGATTGCGCATGAATTGCGGAATCCCATGGGTGTCATCGCAGGGTATACAAAACTGCTCTCCAAAAAAATCGAAGCCCCCCTGAAACCCACAGTCGATGCCATATCAGGCGAGATAGCGGTAATGGACAGGATCATCTCGGATTTCCTTTCCTTTGCCAAACCGGCATCGCTTGGGATTTCCGAAATCAACCTCAGGAAAATGATAGGCGACTGCCTCAGCATAGCCGTTGGAGAGGGGAAGGAGATAACCCTCTTGGCAGACATCCCGGACCTGCCGGTATTCAGGGGGGACGAGGTGCTGCTCAGGCAGGCGCTCACAAACCTTATCCAGAATGCTGCTGAAGCGATGCCGCAGGGAGGGAATCTTGCACTCCGGGTATTTCTCGCGCCGGATCCGGGAGGGGATTTCCTGAACATCGTGCTCTCAGACACGGGGCATGGAATTCCGGAAGAGATAAAAAACAAGATATTCCTCCCCTTCTTCACCACAAAAGAGAAAGGGACCGGCCTGGGTCTGGCCATAGTCCACAAGATCATCATCTCCCACAACGGGAGCATCTCGGTCGAAAGCACCGGGCAGGGCACGTCGTTCAGGATAAAGCTGCCGATGCTATAAGCGGTGTGAGGCTTATGATATACTAGAGCAATGGAAACCCTCCGGAAAAAAAGCCTTTTTTGGGATACAGATCCTGAAGGTCTTTCGTCTGAAAGCCACTGGTTTTTTATTATCGAGAGAATTCTCGAATTTGGTGATTGGGAAAAATCACCCAATAAGGGAAGGAGCTAAGGAGTATCTCCATGCAGAAAACAACAATACAGGACTTCCTGAAAAAGAAACGCGACAAGAAGAAAATTACCCTCCTCACCGCCTATGACTACCCCTTTGCGAAGATCGTTGACGAAGCAGGCATTGACGGCATCATAGTCGGCGATTCAGTGGGTATGGTCGTCCAGGGGCTTGAGACAACCCTTCCGGTGACCATGGACGAGATGATCTACCATACGAAGATCGTATCGAGAGCGGTGCAGAACTCCATGGTAATCGGCGATCTCCCCTTCCTGTCTTACCAGACAAGCATTGCCGACGGGGTGAGGAATGCCGGCAGGTTCCTCAAAGAGGCAGGGGCTTCCGCCGTTAAAATCGAGGGCGGGGCAGAGGTTGCAGAGCATATCCGGGCAATGACGCGTTCGGACATCCCGGTCATGGCCCATATCGGCCTGACCCCGCAGTCCATCCACAGGATGGGTGGCTACAAGGTCCAGGGGAAAACAGAAGAATCTGCGACGAGACTGCTGGAGGAGGCGCGTATCGCCGAGGACGCGGGGGCTTTTTCCCTCTTGCTTGAGGCGATTCCGATGGGACTCGCGCAAAAGATTACCGGGGAGCTTTCGATACCGACAATCGGCATAGGCGCCGGACCTTACTGTGACGGGCAGGTCCTTGTCCTCCACGACGTCATCGGCCTGTTCGAACGCTTCCTCCCGAAATTCGCCAAACGGTACACAAACCTGAAAGACGCGGCGTTCCAGGCGATTCAGGAATTTAAAGAGGAAGTGGAGAAGGGAGTGTTCCCTTCAGAGGATCAAAGTTTCCGGTAATCCTCAGACAATTTATGATACCGGGTTATTCTCTCTGCTTCTCTCATGCAACCCAACTACCTCATCAACGATAAAAACCGGCCTTCTCCTCGACTCATCAAAATTGCGCCAGAGATATTCCCCGATTACGCCGAGCATAATCAGCTGAACCCCGGAAACGACGAGGAGGACCACCATCAGCGAGGCCCATCCTTCCACAGGCACTGAAAAGAACACCCTGTTGAAAATGATAAAAGAGGCATAGGAAAAACCGAGCACAGCAAGGACTAAACCAAGAACCGAAATTATCCGGACCGGGAAATAGGAGAAAGAGACGAACGTGTCGATGAAGAGTTTGATCTTTCTTGCGGGGGTCCATTTCGAAATCCCCTTTTCCCTCGTCCCTTTCCTGTAGGTAATCGTGCGCTGTCTGAACCCGCTCCAGAGAATCAGCCCGAATATCGAAGTATTCTTCTCTTTCATAGCGGCAACTGCCTGAACAACTTTCCTGTCGATAAGGAAAACGTCAGTCCCGCCTTCGGGCATATTGCTCAGGGCAAATCGCCTCACCAGTTTATAATAGAGCCGTGGAAATGCCCTGAGTGAACGGCCTTCCCACTCCCGTACCCCGATGATCACCTCCGGGCCCTTTTCCCATTCGCCGATAAGGTTCCGGAGCATTTCCGGGGGGTCCTGGAGATCAGCAGAAAGAAAGGCACAGGCATCTCCCTGCGCATAGGTAAGCCCGGCAAAACACGCGGCATGGCTGCCGAAGTTCCGAGAGAATTTAATGATCTTTACTCTGGGATCCTTTTCTGAAAGATCTTTTGCTATGCTGAACGACCGGTCCGTGGAACCGTCATCGATGAATATGAACTCAAAGTCATGTTTTGCTCCTTCTGAAACCTGTTTCAGCCTGATATACAGGGCGGGGAGATTCTCCTCTTCATTATAGACAGGGATTATGACCGAAATGAGTGGCATGGTCTGTTATCTCTCCTGCTCTCCCTCTCCATGGGTACCCCTGCGTTTCCAGTTTTCTATTTCATCCTGTATGTTCCGGACAATGCGCGCGGGGACCCCTGCGACAAGAGAATAGGGAGGGATGGCCGTATATTCTCTTACCACTGTTCCGGCAGCAATAACGCTGTGATGCCCGATCGTGGCTCCCTGGAGAATCGTTGCATTCTCCCCGATGAACACATGGTCCCCGATAACTGTCTCGGCCTTGTCGATCTTCCCGTAGACTCTTTCCGTCAGACAGCGTTTCACCGTGGAATGCGACACGATATGCACCCCGCAGCTGATATCGCAGTATTTCCCGATCTTCAGCCCCCCGATTCCATCAATGACCGTGAATGCACCGATCCAGGTCCCCTCCCCTATTTCAGGGTCATTGATGATCCATGCATGGGGGTTATACCTGTTCGCGGGAATTCCATGGTCATCACGGTTCATTGCAGTATCCCGGTGATACACTGGAGGACATACGTTTGTTCTTCAGCCGTCAGAGTGGGATAGAGGGGGAGGATGACGGTGGCGTTTGTGATTCTCTCCGTCTGCGGCAGAGAGGTCCTGTACGCGGAATAACTCTTTTCAAGGTGAATCGCCATAATCCCTCTCCGGGTGGCAATTCCCTTCCCGAGCAATTCCTGCATCAAACTGTCCCGGCTTACCGGAGACGATCCGAGAACCTCAACCCAGTAGGACTGATAATTATGGAATGCATACGAAGGCACTGCAGGAACCTTGATATGGGGAATCGCACCCAGTTCCCTGTCATAGACTGCTGCCAGTTCCCGCCTCCTTTGTAGGATGGAGGGTAATCTGTCGAGCTGGACAATTCCCATGGCTGCCTGCATGTCCGTCATCCGGTAATTGTATCCTATTTCAGGATAGGTCTCAAGAATTACCCTGTCCGCAAGATGCCGTTCGATATCCGATACCGACATACCGTGGTGGCGGAACCTTTTCAGCCTGGAAGCCATATCCGGATCATCTGTGGTGATCATACCGCCTTCACCGGTAGTGATGATCTTTCTGGGATGAAAGCTGAAACAGGCAGGATTGCCATGGCCTCCAATCCTCTTCCCTTTGTATACAGAGCCGACTGCACAGGCAGCGTCCTCGATAAGAAGAAGGTGATATTTTTCGGCAAGTATTTTGATTGGATCGAGGTCTGCCGGGAGTCCCATCTGGTGCACGGGCATAACCGCCCGCGTCTGTTTCGTGATTGCCCCCTCTACTGCACCGGCAGCAAGATTGCAGGTGTCCGGGTCGATATCCACAAACACCGGCCTTGCTCCGCAATGCAGGACAGCATTTGCAGTAGCGATAAAGGAGAGAGAGGGAAGGATCACTTCATCACCCGGCCCGATCCCCGAGACAGCAAGCGCTGCGTGAAGGGCTGTTGTACAGGAAGTGGTTGCTACAGCATACCGTGCGCCGACATACGCTGCAAACTTCTCCTCGAACTCAGCCACCTTCGGCCCCTGGGAAACCCATCCGCTCCCGATCACCTCTGACACAAGGCGCTTTTCTTCTTCCCCGAGATACGGTCTTGTAATCGGTATCTGCATCGTCACCAGTTAAAGACAACCTCCTGCTTCATCAATTGCCCGATATCATAGTTCTGCGACAGGAACCAGTCAAGGTACAAACCGATACCCTCCTCAAGATCCACCCGAGGGTCGAAGCCGAACAGTTTTTGCGCCTTTGCAATATCCGCATAATGACGCATGACATCCCCGGGGCGGTTCTTTTCGTAGCGGGGGAGCAGTCCTGTTTTACCCGTCCGGGACGCAATAACCGCTGCGAGCTCATTGATACTGACTTCCCTTCCCCGTGCGATATTGACGCACTGCCCGATCATGGCGTCGCATTCAGAGGCTGCGACAATCCCCCTGACCGTATCGGACACATAGGTAAAGTCTCTCGTCTGGGTACCGTCACCGAAAACTATCGGCGGCAGACCGCCCAGGAGTCTCAGGACAAACCTCGGGATAACTTCTCCGTATGCCCCCTGAAGGTGCTCCTTCGGCCCATAGGTATTGAACGGCCGCACTACCATGGATTGAAGCCCGTATGTCTTATGATAGGCAAGGGTATATAATTCACCGGCAAGCTTGCTTGCTCCGTACACGGTCATGGGGTTGCAGGGATGGTCTTCAGCCATGGGGACACGGAGCGCACTGCCGTATACTTCGGAAGAAGAGACATATACAAACCGTTCAACAGCATGGTTGTAAGCTGCGGTCAGGAGGTTTAAGGTTCCGGTTGCATTGACTTCATGATTCGTCTCGGGGTTTTTCAGGGAGATCCTCAGACATTCGACCGCGAGATGGAAAACTACATCAATGTCCTTCCCTATCTCGTGGAGGAGCTGCTTGTCCCTGATATCACCTTCCCGAAACTCAACATTGGGTTTTCCCTGATGGTGAGCAATATTTTTTCTCTCCCCTGATGAGAGGTTGTCCAGGATAATAACATGGTTCTCCTGTTCGAGTGCATCGACGAGATGACTGCCTATGAAACCGGCACCGCCTGTGACAAGTATCTTCTTCCCGCGGATATTCATACCTGGTAGAACGACTTGACCCTGTCAGCAACAGAGATCTGGTCCCCCGCATCAAGTTCTGGATACATCGGGAGCGAAAGGATTTCCGAACAAGCTTTCTCGGCATGCGGGAAATCCCCCGGTTTATACCCCAGTCTCCGGGCTGCCTCCTGGAGATGAACCGGTATCCGGTAATGGATTCCTGTGCCGATTCCCCCGGCGTGGAGATATTCCCGGAGGGCATCCCTGTCCGGACATCTGACGACATAGAGATGATAGACATGCCGCCTGTTGGGAGCCTCACGGGGCAGAGCAAGCGGCGTATCACCGAGGAGTGTATGGTATTGCTCAGCGAGGGTTCTCCGTTTTTCATTATTTTCCTCAAGATGTCTGAGTTTAATTCTGAGTATCGCGGCCTGTATTTCGTCGATCCTGCCATTGTACCCGAATACTGCATGCTCGTATTTGGACCGCTGTCCGTGGTTGCGGTAGAGTCTGATTTTTTCCGCGATCTTTTCCTGGTTCGTAACAACCATACCTCCCTCGCCATACCCCCCAAGGTTCTTGGTGAAATAGAAACTGAAACACCCTGCATCTCCGGTTGACCCTGCTCTTGCATCTCCCAGGGATGCGCCATGAGCCTGGCATGCATCTTCGATGACACTCAGGCCCTGTCTCTCTGCAATCTCCCTGATGGAGTTCATATCAGCCGTCTGCCCATACATATGCACGGGGACGACTGCCTTGGTGCGTCTGGTCGTCTTCTTCTGAATCTCCGAGGGGTCTATCGTAAAGGTGACGGGATCGATGTCGGCAAAGACAGGCGTTGCCCCGGTCTGGACAATCGCCTCAGCCGTTGCAAAAAAAGTATTCGGAGCAGTGATCACTTCGTCCCCCTGACCTATACCACAGGCCAATAATGCGTAGTGTATCGCTTCCGTGCCGGAACCTACCCCGATGCCGTAGCGTGCCCCGCAATAGGAGGCGAATTCCTGTTCAAAGGATTCACCGTTCGGTCCCAGATACAAATTCATGCCTGCAAAGACATCCTCGATCGCTTTCATCAGTTCATCCCTGACAGGGCGGAATCCTGCTTTCAGGTCAACGAGGGGGATAGGTTTCATAGGGTATTCTTGTACGGAGGCCATTCGTAGGGTTTTTCATAGAACCCGCAAAAACAGACCAGGTCATCGATTGTTTTTATTACCCGTGCCGGACTGCCTGCCGCAACGCTGTTCTCCGGCACATCGCGGGTGACTACTGACCCTGCCCCGATCAGGCTGTTCCTGCCTATTCTGACGCCAGGAAGAATCGTGCAATGAGCCCCGATCCTGGCATAATCTTCTACGACGGGACCGCCTTTGCATTCTTTATAGCGGGGGCATCCCATGGGGTGGGGATCATCGGTGAATACTACATTCGGCCCGACAAATACATATCTGCCGAGGGTAACCATCTCAAGGAAACAGTTGCTGTGGATACGGCTGTTGTCACCGATCCTGTTGCCGAACTCAAGCACCGAATTGGTGCCCACGCTTACCTGATCCCCGATGATATTGTCTTCCCGGACAGAAACACCCTGCCCCGTCTGAAAATTATCACCGATCTCGCTACCGGCATAGAGGGTGCTGAACGGCCTGATGAGACTGTTCTTTCCGATGCGGAGAGGTAATTCTCCGGGGCCTGTTCCCCGTGGTGGTTTGCCGATAATCGAAGGGGGTTCTATAACGGTATTGTCACCGAGGAGGACATTCCCGTAGATGAGATTCTTCATAGGGAAACCCTCGCGCCACCTCTTTTCAGAGAACGGTTCGCCGCCTCCAGCATCTTCACCACCCGCAGACCTGCCATCCCGTCGGTCACAGGCCTTTTTTTCCTGAGAATACAATCGGCAAAATGATCGACCGCTGTTTTCAGAGCCTCGGTATTATCAATCGAGGGTGCATACATATCACCGATACGGTACTGGATCATGCTCTGGTAAAGGGAAGATTTGTCCCTCCTGGGTACGATGATGCCCTTGTCGTAAACCTTTATCTTGTCTGCGGGATCGAGATCGTCATAGAGGAGCATCTGTTTGCTCCCTCCGATGATGATCCTCCTGATCTTTACCGGAGACATCCAGTTGACGTGAAAATGTGCGATAAGGTCACCCCTGAACTTCAGGGTCATATAGGCAACGTCTTCCAGCCCGCTCGGCGTATGGCTCGACCCGGTCGCGACGATACTCTCCGGCAGTTCACCGATCAGATAGTCCATGGTTGCAAGATCATGGGGGGCGAGGTCCCATATTACATTGACATCGCTCTGGAAAAGTCCCAGGTTAATCCTGACCGAATCGAAATAGAACATCTCCCCGATTCTGCCAGCGGTGAGATATTCCTTAATCTTCCTGATTGCACTGGTATAGATAAAAATATGGTCGACGAAGAGGACAAGACCCTGCTTTTCCGCAAGATTGACAAGCTTCTCCGCCTCGCGCACTCTTGCGGCAAGCGGCTTCTCGACAAAAACATGCTTCCCTGCCTCAAGCGCCTCGCGCACGAGACTGTAGTGGGTGCTCACCGGAGTAGCGATTGCAACTGCATCGACCGTCGCATCCCTGAGAATATCACGGTAATCCTCGGTGGCTTTTATATGGGGATATCTGAGTCTGAGGGGTTTGAGCCGCTGAGGGTTCAGATCACAGGCATACCGCAGATGAGTCCGTATGTTGTCATTGAAGTTCCTGACAAGGTTCGGTCCCCAGTACCCGCATCCGATTACACCGGTTCTGATATCTCTCATCGTTTGTCTTTTCCTTGTCCATACGCTGCGGACTTGCTCTATTGTACCACAACTCCATCCCTGCACCCCTTCGCCATACCCTTCCTTGCAGCATACCCGTCGCTTCAGACAGAGGGAACACGGAAAGGGTTTTAACTCCCCAGCCGCATTGTGATTTTATCGATGAAAAAGTTAGAATAGAATCAAGTATGAATAAGTTCCCCGCAGTTTGTATAATTCTTGCTCTGCTCGGTATACTTTTCCGTCCGGCTCCTGCATCGCCGCAGCCTCTTCTGCCAAAGGAACGGATTCCTGACGGCATCCCTGCGGAATTGAGAACTCAAATCTTACAGTTATACGATGATAATGCTTCAGTTCGTGGAAATGCAGTATCAAGTCTGGGTGCTGCAGGTCAACATGCCGAGGCGGTCATCCCCTTCATAATCGAGATACTCGATGACACCGACCCAATAATCATGCGCAATGAATCCGGTACTGCTGAGATAACATATCCCAGCGAAAAGGGCGTCGCTGCCCTGGTTCAGATCGGGAAACCTGCTCTTACGCATCTGATCTCCGCTTTACAAGATACCCGCAGCAATATCCGGATGAATGCAGCGGCGGCACTCGGGAAAATACAGGATCCCGCTGCGGTGGATCCGCTTGTTGCTCTCCTCAGTGACCAGGATGTTTCAGTTTGGACAAGTGCCGCCCAGGCACTCGGAGACATTAGTGACAGTCGCGCAATCAATCCTCTCGGTCTTCGTCTCCGCAACGCAACATACAGTCAACGCCAGGCTTTAATCCCGGCGTTACACAAGATCGTCGACCAGATGATCGCAAACCGGGATATGAGCCCGCTCATCCATGCGCTCACCAGCGAGGAACCCCTGGTAAGAAAAACAGCAGCTGAGGCGCTGGGAGAGTTAAACGACTCAACCGCTCTCGAACCTCTCCTGAAAATGCTTCGTGAAGACGACGATCCCGCCGTAAGAAAATCTGCCCTGGAATCCCTCGGGATGATCGGCGATACACGAGCGGTGGTCCCGCTTGTCGCACTCCTGAAAGACAGGGATAAAGAAATCAGGGAAAGCGCAGTGGGTGCTCTTCAAAAACTCGACATCACGGATATTGAACCATTCATCCCAGCATTGAAAGACAAAGATGATGAAGTCCGTATTGCTGCAATAAGGATATTGACCGGAACAACCAATCAACCCATAACAGGATATTTGATTGAAGCCCTGAGTGATAAATCCTGGGTCATCAGGGCTGAAGCTGCAAAAGCCCTCGGTGAAAGCCGCGATCCTGAATCAGTTCCACCTCTGATTCAGGTACTCAGCGATAAGAACATGCATGTGAGGGAAAGGGCAGAAGCTTCCCTGATTGCAATAGGCGTTTCTACGGTGCAACCTCTCCTCTATGCGTTAAAGGAATCGAACGTATATGTGCAGTCTTCTGCAGCAAAAATTCTTGGAGAATTAGGAGACAAAAGAGCGGTAATAGCACTCATTGATGCACTCAATGACAAATCATGGGTCGTAAGGTCTGAAGCGGCTATAGCACTCGGAAAATTAAAAGATGAACGGGCACTCGCCCCTCTCTACGATGCAACGAATGACCGGGATGTGTATGTCCGGGAAGTGGCAGCAGGCGCCATAAGGCGAATAAAAAATACTTCATCATCCGGAAACAATTAACACTGCAATCTCCGGAAATCATGGCTGTGTTTCCGAGGTTTGACAGGTCAGGCTTTACAGGCTCAAGTTCGAATGACAGGAGAAGGAGTGGACATGCCACAGGCAACACATGGAGACAGGGTGAAGATCCATTTTACCTGCAGTCAGGAAGACGGGACAATCTTTGACAGCTCTGCGGGGAAAGAGCCCCTGATGTTTACCATCGGACAGAACGAGGTTCTGAAAGGCCTCGAAGATGCAGTAATTGGCATGCAGCAGGGAGAAACAAAAAAAATTCTTATAAAAGCAGATGAAATTTTTGGACCATATAGTGAAGAAAAAGTGAAAGTCGTCAGTCGTGAAGAGTTTCCCTATGATCTGGAACCCGTGGTGGGTATGAAATTCGAGATTGCACAAAATGACGGAAAATCAAATGTCATCACCGTCACGAATGTAACAGAATCTGCCGTGACATTGGATGCAAACCACCCTCTCGCAGGGAAAAACCTGCATTTTGCCATTCAAGTCGAAGAAATCAGCTCTGCTGAATCAGACCATTCAGAAGAACGCTATAAGAAGGCAGTCGATTTTCAGAATAAGGGTATGCTCGACGAGGCTATCCTGGCCTATCAGAAGACCATCGAATTAAACCCGAAAAATGCAAAAGCATTTTTCAACCTCGGTGTCGCTCTCCAGAAAAAAGGATTCATCGATAAAGCCATTATTTATTATGAGATAGCTATTGGTCTTAACCAGGAATTCATCGAGGCTCATCACAATCTTGGCGTTGCTTACAGTGAGAAAGGGTTATTCGATGAAGCACTAATCTGTTTCCAGCGGACTGTGCAGCTTAATCCGGACCATGCCGGGGCTTTCTATAACATGGGAAACACGTTTGTTGCCGAGGGACAATTTCAGGAGGCTCTCCGGTGTTATCAAAAGGCAGCAGATATCTTACCGGATTTTGCAGACGCACAGTGGGCTATTGCTCTGCTGCAACTGCGGTTCGGAAATTTTGAGGTGGGATGGAAAGGCTACGAATGGCGCTGGAAGATACAAGACCTCATGGCTCCTCGGAATTTTTCGCAGCCTCATTGGGACGGCTCTGACATAAGGGGCAAAACCGTGCTTCTCCATGCAGAACAAGGACTTGGTGACACCATACAATTTATCCGGTATGCCCCGCTGGTCGCCCGGAGAGGTGCCAACGTCATCGTCGAATGCCAGCAAGAACTGGTTTCCCTTCTGAAGAACGTCGAAGGTGTCGGCACTGTCCTTGCCCGGCATGAAACTTCACCGGAATGCGATATGCACTCAGCCCTTTTGAGCCTTCCAAATCTCTTCAACACAACCACTGAAAGCATTCCGGCCGAAGTCCCCTATCTCAGGACAGATGGTCCCCGCAGGGAAAAATGGCGCCAGAAATTATCTGCTGAAGGTTCCCGCCTCAAGATCGGGCTCGCCTGGTCCGGCGACCTGAGAATGAAATATGGTCATGAGCGGTATTGTCCTCTGGAAAAATTCGCCCCCCTGGGAACGATCGGAGACCTCATATTCTACAGCCTGCAGAAAGGAGGTCCTTCGCGTCAGATATTTACTCCTCCCGAAGGCATGAACATTATAGATTATGCGATCGAGATGAATGATTTTTCAGAAACGGCCGCGTTTATAGAAAATCTCGACCTTGTCATAGCAGTGGACACAGCTGTATCACACCTTGCAGGCGCTCTCGCAAAACCCGTCTGGGTTCTGCTGCCCTTCGTCGCAGACTGGCGCTGGATGCTCGGAAGGGATGACAGCCCATGGTATCCGACCATGAAACTCTTCAGGCAGCCTTCACGCGGAGACTGGGACACCGTCATAACAGCAGTCACAGAAAAACTCCGTGATTTCAGGGATCATGAGGGGGAAAAACCCTGACAGCATTCATATGCCTTCCTCGTATCCTCTAAAAACACCCGGGGTTCTCGGCGAACCCCCAGCACAGGGTAAAGGTCAGAATGAAATGTCCTGAAGAAATCAAGAGAGCTTTCCACTACTATCAACAAAAACATCCAGAGCTCGCAGAACCTCTCATTCGGAAAATACTGAAGAAATATCCTGCTCGTGTCGAGATATTCAATGCCCTTGGCCTCATGTATGCCGCACTGCAGAAACCCGGCGCTGCAATCGACTATTTCGAAAAAGCCTTAGAACTCGATCCCGCCAATACTGAACTGTATATCAACCTGGGCGAATCATTCCATGCGTCCGGACGTATCAATAGAGCCCTGGAATCTTACAAGCATGCCATCCGGGTCGATCCTGATTATGCCTGGGGATACTTCAGTATAGGACTCGTTCTTCAGCAAACAGGGAACGCCGACGAAGCGATAGCGCATTACAGCAAAGCCCTTGAGCTGAACCCCGACCTTTTTCAGGCATACTACAACCTGGGACTCATATACAGTGAACAACACCGGCTTGACGAAGCCCTTTCCTGGTATGAGAAAGCTCTCCAGATCAATCCCGAATTAGCTGAAGCCTGTTACAACATCGGAAATCTGTACAGGACTGCAGGCCGTCCGGAAACCGCAATCGCATACTATCAACGTGCCGTTGCCGTAAACCCTCACTTCACCGATGCACTCAATAATCTGGGGATCGCTTGCCAAGACTGCGGTCGGATTGATCAGGCCATAGCCATCTTCAGGAAACTTCTCCGGAGCAATCCGGCGTTTCTCAATGCTTATGGAAATCTTGCCAATGTGCTGAAACAAAAGAAGGACTTTGACGGTGCTATCCGGTCATATCAAAAGGCACTCCAGTTGAACCCGTCTTTCGCTGATGCTCTTATCGGTCTCGGATCTCTCTACAGGGAAAAGAGAGAATACGATACTGCCATACTTCAATACCATAAAGCTCTTCAGCTTGAGCCGCATTCTGCCGAAGCACATTATAACCTCGGCAATGTCCTCAACGACAAAGGAGACTTTGACAAAGCCATAGAGTGTCTTGAGAAAGCAATTAGGCTCCAACCAGAGTACTCTGAGGCATACAACAACCTGGGGATAGTATTCCATAACAAAGGACAATATGATAATGCCTTGAGGAGTTATGAGAAAGCTGTACAACTCAATCCACGCTCTCCTAATCCTCATGAGAATATCGCCTATAATTTTCTTTTTACCGGAAAATTGTCTGAGGGATGGAAGAAATACCAATGGCGACTTCTAGCTGAAGACTATGTTTCAAGGGAATCTTCTTTCCATCAGCCGTTATGGGACGGCAGGCTTTTGACAAATATCCGTCTTTTAGTCTATGCTGAGCAGGGCGTGGGCGATGAGATCATGTTTGCCTCCTGCCTCTCTGAGGTGATACCACACGCTGCTTTTTGCATCATTGAATGCGACAAAAGGTTGATACCGCTCTTTGCCAGATCATTCCCGGAAACTACAGTCATCCGGAAAATAATTCCCGGCAATCTATATTCCCCGGGATTACCCTATGCCGACATGCGAATCCCTCTCGGGAGTCTCCCCGGGTATTTCCGGCCGAATTTATCCTGCTTTCCGCAACAGCAGTCTTACCTTATTCCTGATCCCCGCAAGGTTAAATCATGGCACAGACGTTTTAATCAAACAGGCACCGGACTGAAGATCGGCATCTCATGGAGGGGGGGGAGTAAACCCGCGGTCAAGCTGACCCGTTCGACGAGCCTATTGCAGTGGAAGGAACTGTTTTCGATTCCCGAAGTTCACTTTATCAACCTTCAGTACGGCGACTGCACCGGCGACCTCAGGGAGGCACGCGAGACCCTGGGTG
>JBMOLW010000015.1:0-1836 GCA_049323875.1 Nitrospirota bacterium
TGTGGACATCCAGCCCTACGTAATATACACTGTCCATAACGACCTCCCGAAAGGATATTTGTGGTAACCGTGCCACCACGGCGAACCCACGCGCAATACCCGGGAGGTCACTTCATATTGTCTTGTCCAATATCCGGCAAATCCCCTCCAGTATCATGTTCATCCCTTATCATCCAAGCCCTTATTCCAATAACGCCATGATATACTCTGGCCTGAGCAACTTTGCATCCTCATGCGATTCGAGGAACGGTGCAACATCCTTTGCGATGACCTCAAATTCGGTGTGTTTGATGCGGTTCAGTACGAGTGTCTGCCAGTCTCCATCAAAGAGGATCCCATGCTGTCCGAGCGCGTTTCTGAGAAGTTCAAGATTGGGTTCAACAGGAGGCCTTTGGCTTCGGTACCACACGAGGTCATACCAATCGCGCCCTTTGCAAAACGGACGCGTACATAGGGCGTTCACTTTTCCTGCCATGAGTGATGGCAAATCATAGTGCCGAACGGCAAAGAGGGTGTGGCGGTTGACGAGTGTCGAGCTGCACACCGCACCTTTGGGTGGGTTGGTATCGATTTCGAGTTTAACCGATAGTTTTTCCTCGGAATGTCTGCCGAGTTCGGCTTCTTTCAGTAAGTGTGGAATTCCAACCCACGCCACATGCACCGCCGACCTGTCATTCCAGGAAATCGAAACCTCATACCCTTGATAGTGCAGATCCCGCTTTACTTTCTGCATCCAGACGAGCGGTCGATACTCTTTCTCTGATTCCAGAAAAAAGTCCAGATCTTCGGAAAAGCGTGGCAGATTGAACAAGAACCTCAGCGCAGTGCCCCCGACGAAGGCAATGGAGGTAAATGCCTGAGATTCGTGAAGACTTCTCAGAATGAGCGCCTGGATGTACTCTCGCAGGAGATTGAGCCTATCGGTCGGATCTGCAATCGATTGAACAAGCCGGAGTGCGTCATTCTTCATATCATGATTCCTTGTGCCGCTTCCCGCGCATAGTCTTCCCATGCATGCATGGCGCGCGCAAGCCGTGGCAGGCGGCACGCAGTAACCAGCGCTCGAAGGGCTGCCGTGTCCACGTTCCGTGGTTCAAAGCGATGGGATTCCATACGCGCCTGCGTCCATTCACCGTGCTCCAGATACCACAGATCGAACAGGGCCTTCTCAGGGCTTGCGATGTGTATCTCCTGGGACATGATGGTATCGGTTCGGTATGGACCAAAGAGCGTTGTCTGAATCGTCCGGTACTGAAAGTTCCCCATTGCATTCTCGAAGCTTCGGGTTGGTCGGGTGGTGACAGAGGTATATATCACGGTCTTTTCCGGAATGACCCCGTACCATGAAAGCGCCCATCGCTCCGACAGATAGGAGGGCGCATAGAGCAAGTTGGCAAGCTTTGCGGCATTGAGCGGCACACGACGATAGGGAGCGGCAAACGCATACAGCCCACGCTTCAGCTCGATGATTCTGCCTGCTTTTTTCATGCGATGGAGTGCAACGCGCGTGGATTCTCTCGATTCGCCGCAGAGCACCACAACCGAGGCAAAATCAAAGATCGGCTGATCACTAAAAAGCGCAAGCAAGGTCTCAAATTTCATCATTTACAATAATAAGCATAAATGTTAATCATTGTAAATGATATTGTGGGTAACGATGGAATATTGATACGATTCGACCAGATGCACAGGATATTCGACATGATGCCAGGATGTACCATGATGTACACGATGAATATCATTTATTGTCAAGCAAATAAAAACCCCCAAAAAAATCCAGTTCATCCCTCCCCATCCTGAAATCCCGTCAAGTATCCTGTCCATCCTTTCTCATAT
>JBMOLW010000016.1:0-162896 GCA_049323875.1 Nitrospirota bacterium
CCTTGGTGAGCGGTTTCATGACCCGGATTCCCGGCACGTTTTCATTCTTGCCGCCTGGATACCATACAGACGTAAATTCTGCGTTCAAGAGGTTTTGCTGCATAGGTGCCTGCCGTCTTTATATCCACATGCATTTTTCGGGTTAAGATAAAGAGGCAAAAACCTCGGAGTCCCGAGTAGAGCGAGGGATGAGAATGAGCGAACATACTCTCTCCCGTGCTGCTTTGGAATTTGTATAAAACTCATTATGACCGAATTGTATCTTTATGCCATTCAGAGACAGACTGGAATTGTGCCACATGGATAGCGTGCAGTATCTCGACATATATCAGCGCAGTTCCGCGGAATCGGACAAATTCTGCCAGTCGGGGATGTTTCCTGATGAATATCTCTGCGAGGGCATCCCGTTTTGCCCCTCTTTTTACCCGGTGCGCATTTCCGAGTATCGTAACGGATTCTGCCCCCAGGTACGCTCTATCCGTATTTGACCGTGTATCGATCAGCAGCGAAACCCTGTTGTTGGAAAGGATATTCCCGTATTTGCGCGTTGCCCGAGGCGTGGCGAAAAGAATGCCTGTGCCGTCCGGTGTCAGGGCATAGGCAACAAGAGAGGTATATGGCTGTCCCCGGGCATCCGTTGCCAGAACGGCATGCTGTTGTTTTCTATTCATCACCCGCAATCTTTCAGGCACCGATACGGCGCCTTTGCTGACCTGAACAGGAATCTTCTTCTCTGATTTCTTCATTGCTCTCCTTCCCATGAATGTACTGACTCAATATATTTCTTTACGTCGAATTTCGACTTGCACCCGTGATAACTCATATACCGTATTTTTCCGAAAACCGGACGTTCGTTCCATGCACGGTCATGAACTCCGCCGATGCTCCAGGCTATCCCCGCATATCCATTCGGGTCTCTGCCGTCAAGCTCATACCGGTCGTTCAGATAGAGGGCGTTCTCCATAGCCTGTTCCGGAGAGCCGGTCCATTCAAGGATTTTTTTCGCCCAGTACATCCTCATATATCCGTGCATCTTCCCTTGTTTCACCATCTGCGTCTGGGCGGCGTTCCAGAGTTCATCATGGGTCTCTGCATGTTCAAACTGTTCGAGGGTATAGGAATATGCGCGATGATCTTTCCTGTGCTCATTCAGGGTCTTCCGCGCCCATGCGGGAAACCCCTCGAATTGGTCATACTGGTCATTATAGGAGCAGAAATTATCCGCGAGCTCCCTCCGTATGATAAGTTCTTCCAGAAAAGCATCCCGTGATCCCTTGTCAACCGGAGCATTTTCAACCGCAAGCGCTGCGCTCTGTGCGGAAATCTGACCGAAATGAAGATACGGCGAGAGGTTCGACTGGACGTCAACTGTCGGGTCATTTCTTTTCGGAAGGTAGGATGGCAATTTTTTTTCGATGAATAGCTTGAGCATTCTTAACGCTTGCTTTTCGCCGGGCCTGATCCAGTCAACCTCGGGTATGTTGATTACGTTCAGCGTCTTCTGAGCTCCGGACCAGTCGGTTTCTGATACTTTCCCTTTCCAAGAAACGGGGTGTTTTTTGAGCTTCGGAAACTCGCCAAGAAATTCAGGCAGTGCACGGGTGATCTTCGGTCGCATGGTATACGCGGCAAATTCACATTTTGGCGAAGCAACCCAGCAGGGAACGATATTGTGGGCGTCAACCTCATAGAGAGGGATTCCGATTTTTTCCCGCACACCCTCTGTCCACCGGCGTTTGGTTCTGAGGGGATCGAAATCTTTCACCAGTGCTCCCACCCGGTATTTTTTAATGAAGTTCGGGATTTCCTCTCCTGGCGACCCGGTGAGCAGGAAAAAAGGGATTCTCTTTTTTGCCAGGCTTTTCTCGACTTCCCGGAGCCCCTTGAGCATGAACCCGTACTGCCTCATGGCTGCTCCAAGGAAATCCGGAACCAGACAGAACACTACCGCAAGAGGGAGTTTCCGTTCTTGTGCGAGTTGCTGCGCAAAGAGCAGCGCCCAGTTGTCATTTGACCTCTGATCACGGCTCATCCAGAGGACAACCGGCCCCTGCTGAAAGGGAGCATCTTTCACTGTTCTGACGCGCCGGGGATCCATAGTGAATATTCAGAAGCTTCCTGCCTGCTCGCAAGCCGACAGGTATGCATACTATACTAATAAATAATTATATCAATATCGAGGGAAGAAATTATGTGCTCACGTGAAAAACCTGATATGCGGGCAGTAGTCCGGAATTTGAAAAAACCTGTTCCTTTCCGACGAAAGGTCGGGCTTATTGTGAAGAACAGCCTTATCAAGATTACCAGGTTTCAGAACTGCTGCGGACACCCCGGAGAACCCGGCTGCTGAAGATAGGAATTTTGCCCACTGGTCCGGTGGTTGCCGCAGGCCGATTTTTCCCTGGTATTATTCGGAATTAATGGGAGAGGAGAGATTTCAGAGACGCAATACTGCCCATACGCTTCCTGAGTATTCTCACTCTGAGGATTGTGCCGGCACTGTTTCTGCACCCTGGCCATGAGAGGTCCCGGGCGTATAGAGCAGGACCCGGTTTTTCCCTTCCCCTTTGGCCTGATACAGGGCGATATCAGCGAATTCGATGACTTTATGTATTGAATCGCCGTCATCCGGGAAGCTTGCGATGCCCCCGCTAACCGAAACAAAGCCCATGGGCTGTTTTTCCCGGTGCCTGAAAGGATACTGCGAGATTTTTTCCCTCAGCCTTTCCGCATAGATAAAGGCTTCTTCTTTGTCGATCCGGGGGAGCATAATGATGAATTCCTCTCCTCCGTACCGGGCTATTGTTGACTCCCTTCTCGTAGAACCCCGGATAATCTGGCTCAACTCCACAAGGAGCTGATCCCCTGCGCTGTGTCCGTTGGTATCGTTGTAATGTTTGAAATTATCGATATCGAACAGAAAAACGGAAAGCGAAGTCTCTTCCTGGACCGACTGTTCGATATAATGCTGTGCCATCCTGAAAAAATAGTTGCGATTATTCAATCCTGTCAACGAATCTGTATTTGCCTTGAGCTGTGCTTCGGAGAGAATAGTCTGGTTCATGAGGGCGACGGCCGCAATATCCGCGATCATTTTCAGGAGGTCGCTTTCGTTGCCGACAGGATTATCTATTTTTCCTATGCCGATTACACCAAGAATTCTGTCCTTGAACAGAATGGGAACCGCCATCCAGATTTGTGCATCCGCGCTCTGATCTCCATGGGAACCGGGGCTTATTTTCCTGAAGTCTTCTCTCAACATGACAAAGCGATGCCGTGCAGCTGAACCTACAAGGCCTTCACCAAGGGTGAGAATTCCCTGTGCGTGATTCAAAGCACCCTCCAACGATACTTTTTTCAGCTGGTTGTCTGAAGCGTCATAGAGGTAGAGCTCTACGGTATCGGTGACGACAACGTCCTGCACCATTTCTGTTATTGCAAGGATGATGGTGTGCAATTTGGAACTCGAATTCAGCCGCTGAACAATCGTCGGCACCTTGAGCATAAAAGAGAGATACCGGCTGTTAACCTCGGTGAGACGATTGATTTTTATCTCCATTTTCCGGATCTGACGATCTCTCGCGATAATTTCCCTGAGAGAGGAAGCCTCCGGGGCGTCGTTTTTTGCCGCTCTCCGGGAAGAACGGACAAGAAAAAAAACAGCAGATCCGATCAGGAGAAAGAGTACTATTGCTATGATGTTATATTCGCCGGCCACATGTCCTCCCAACAGAAATTGCTGCGTTCCTGCATTACCATACGCCCAACTATACCGTATATATTCATTATCGCTTCAAAGGGACTGTCAGTCAATCCTACCCAAGTAGGATGCAAAAAAGGCATGGTTTTTTTAGAATAAAAATAAAAAAAGTATTTATTCCGGTGGTATTGTTAACCGTAACCAGTTACGGTTAAGGAAAGAACAGGGGGAATAGTATATTGTGAACGATACACAGAAAAAACTTCCACTCGATGCAAAACTCCTGAGTTATGCAATCATTGAGCTGAATATCGCACGGCGGAATGTAGCGATTTACCCTCAAGAGCATCCCTCGATGGAAAGATCATTAACCAGGTCTTTTGATTTTCTCAAACAGCTGTTTCAGTTCAGGTCTGAAATTACCTTTGGAATTGCGAAAGATACCCTTATCGTTGATGAATATCAGCTCGATAAGAAAAACCCGGTATATCAGGAATTTGCATTAACCCTGAACAAGATACACATCGCTTCAGTGACATTCAAAAGCGGACTGACAAAAGATGAGCTGTATCAGTTCAACCGTTTTATCCTGGAGAAGAAGGATCACCTTGCGGTAACCCAAGTCAAGAAAGCATTCGAAAAGAATTCCTTCCCCCATGTTGCAGTCGTTTTCATCGATTATGGAAGTTTTTCCTTCAAAACAGAGACGGCTGATCAGAAAACTATAAAAGAGGTCCCCCTGTGGGAGAAATATATCTACGGTCTGATCAAAAATACACTCCCGACCGATGATATCGACGGTGCGGTAAGGGATATCCCCCCGGAAACTTTATCGAAGATGCTGAATAAGTTCTCAGATACAGAAATCAAAGAAGAAACCTATGACAGGGTTATTACCGCCTACATGAGAAGTTCTCCGCAAAGAGCTTTTTCGGGCCAGGATTGCAAGCGCATGTTGGAATTCATCGGCCGGTTAAGGCCTGATCTGAAGAAAAGATTCCTTTCTGCTTCGGTGAAGACTTTCTCCCGTGATGGCAGCATGGCAAGGCGAGCGCTGGAAGAGATGCCGTTCGAAGATATCCTTTCGTTCCTTGACGCTGCCAATGAACAGAGAGTCCAGGTGCCGCAGAACCTGATGGAGATCATTGCCAGTCTGTCTGCCGGTTCGCAGGGGGGTCCTGCTGATATGCAATTGCCTGAGAACCTTGTTCTTGATGATGTTTTTCTCCCGCCGGACAGCGCGGCGTTGCTTGCCCGGGAGAATTCCGGGCAGGTACTCTCAGACAAATATCAGCAGGATATTCAGCAACTTTTTGTACTTGCCGCCCCGGATCTGAAAACGTCACAACTCATCGAGCTTGAGCATGAGTTCTCTGATGAACGGATAGACCAAAGGTTCAATCAGATTATCCTTGAGCTGCTCCGTTCCGACACCCTGTCAGAAACTGAATACCGGACTTTGGTGAATCTGATCAGGCGACAGACCGAACAGTTGCTGTGGCTTGGTCAATTCGGGCAGTTCTTTGAGATCCTTAAAATTCTTGAAATGCATAAAGCTCTCTATACATTTCCGGAGATCAATGAAGATGCGCTTGGGTATTATCATTCTCCTGAGTTTATCACCCTCCTCGTTCATTCACTCAGGGTGTTGGGAAGACAGAAAAGAAGAGAAGTCGCACTGATCTGTGAATATTACGGACAGAAACTCATCCCCTTTTTCATGGATGCGCTTGCCGAAGAAGATTCTCAGGTCATCAGGAGATTCCTGATGGATCAACTCAGACGCTTCAGCGATAAGCTCATTCCTGAAGCAATAAAAAGACTTGCGGACGAGAGGTGGTATGTAAAAAGAAATATGCTCTATATGCTTGCAGAAACGGGGAACAAAGAGATTATCAGCCAGATACGACCTTACTGCCGACATGAGAATCCCAAGGTGAGCAGTGCTGCCATGAAATGTTTGCTGAATGCCGGAGACAGCTATGCTGTTGCAATACTCGGGGAGTATCTGGACTCAAAGGAAAGGGAGAAAATTCAACAGGCGGTTTTGCTCGCCAGTTCATTCAAAACCAGGGAAGTTGTCGGCGGGTTGATCGCACTGCTTCAAAAACAGGAAGTCAGCGGCTCTGACATAGAAGACAAGATCCCGGTAATAAGAGCTCTGGGAGACATAGGTGATCCGCAAGCCGTGGAAGTCCTGCGGACCTTGCTTGTCAGCAAAAGCATCCTCTACCGGGGGATCACCGAGCGACTCAGAACGGAAATATACAGGACCCTGAAAAACTTTCCCTATGAGGCTATTCAGGACCTCGTAGAAGAGGGATTGAACTCAAAAAACGAGGCAATCAGAACGGAGTCGCTCCGGCTGAAAAGTCAGCATACGCCATGATAGAAACCGCAAAAGAATTTATCGTAATGCTGATGTCTTCAATTTCGGGTTGTACCCTGTACTCGAAGCACCATGCTTCTGTTGAGGAGCTGGCCGGGAAGGCCTTTTCCCTGATCGAGACACTGCTGAAACACTCAGGCCGCCTGGCAATGGTTATTGTAGAAGGCGAACTCATTGTGAACGAGAACCCTTTGAGAGATATCGGAACCCATGGGTTAACCCTGGTAAAGAGGCTTACAAGAAAAGGGATTTCCCGTATTGATATCGTCCCGGGGATTACTCTTTCGGAGTTGCGACAATTAATTTCTGATATTGCGACAGGAGAAAAAAAGCCTCTCTCATATCCCCATGTTATGATCGGATCGGTCGATATCGAGATTGAAAGAGTGACCGACAAGAGTGGTTCCCCGGATGGAGACTTCTCCTCTGTCACTGCTGAACTGGAACAAAAGACCAGGGAGGGATACCTGAGTGTTTCTCCGTTTAAACGACTGAATGTCGCAGACTTTCATGATCTGGTAAGTCAATTCATTGTCATGTTGCAAAGAGATACCAGCATCCTGAAAATCATGAGCCCTGTAAAATCTCCCGGTGATTCCTATTATACCCACGGAGCCAATGTGGCGGTTCTCACCATGTTCCAGGCCAGGACACTGGGGATACGGGAAGAGTCACTTCCTGATATAGGAATTGCCGCACTGCTCCATGATATTGGAAAACTCCTTATCCCGAGAGACCGGATAGGCCGGGAGGGAGCCCATGAATTACATGAAGAAGAGAGAATGCTGCATCCGGTCTATGGGGCACAGTATCTGATACGGATAGACGGACTGACCCATCTCGCCCCTGTCGTAGCGTTTGAACACCATCTCAGATATGACGGCACAGGATATCCCCGGCATGCGATTCCTCATTACCGGCAGCATATCTGCAGCCAGATGACCGCAATAGCTGATTACTTTGACACCCTGAGAAACGGGAGACCGGGGATGAGGGTTCTGGAAGTTAAAGAAGTCCTCTCCCTCATGAAAACACAGGACGAGGGGTTGTTCAATCCATTCCTTATCAACAATTTTATTCGCTCGATTCATCTGGCATTGTCGTGACCGCTGCAGCGGTCGGCGTCTTCTTGCTGCTTGCTGCCGTGAAGCAGGAAAATCAGGTTCGCATCATGATTTTGGGTATCCCTGGTTTTCTGAGCTTGCCGGTCTGAGAGCTGCAATCCTCTGTCCTTTCACTACGTGTCTTCAACAACCAATTGAAAAAATAAGCAAAAATGAGTAATATTAAGCTCTACATTCTGGAGGGAACAACATGCGTTATAACGTGAACATTCCTGAAATCTTTCATCAGAGTGCAGGATAACTCTATGAAGGAACTCGAGAAATTACGAAAAGAAATCGACTCTATTGATGATGAAATTCTCAAACTTCTGAACAAAAGAGCGAAAAACGTCCTCGATATCGCACACATCAAGAGGAATGAGAAGGCAAAGTTCTATTCTCCTGAGCGCGAGCGAGAGATATTCGAACGGCTGACCTCTCTGAACAAAGGGCCGTTCCCGAATGAGGCGGTAAAAGTCATCTACCGGGAGATCCTCTCGGCTTCGCTGTCCCTTGAAGAACCACTGAAGATCGCCTGTCTGGGGCCTCTTGCTACCTTCACCCACCTCGCTGCCATCCGGCATTTCGGTTCAGCCTCCCTGATCGTTCCTGTGATTACGATAAAAGAGGTGTTTGACGCAGTCGAGGCTGAAAAGGCGGATTTCGGCGTCGTACCGATAGAAAACTCGACCGAAGGCATTATCAGTTATACCCTCGACCTGTTTATGGACTATGACCTCAAAGTGTCTGCCGAAGTCATGCTGAAAATCACCCATAATCTTCTCTCGAAGAGCGGGGATAAATCGAAGATCCGGAGGATCTATTCTTTTTCTCCGCCTACGGCGCAGTGCAGGCGATGGCTTGCCGCGAATATGGCCGGGGTACCGATTATCGAAGCAACCAGCACGGCGAATGCTGCAGAGCTTGCCTCCCGGGACGATGAAGCTGCGGCGATCGCAAGTGAACTCGCTGCCGAGATTTACAACCTCAAGTTTGTTGAGAAGAGCATTGAGGACAGTAAACACAATTTTACCCGGTTTCTCGTCATATCGAAAGAGTATCCCAAAAAGTCGGGGAGAGATAAAACATCAGTGATGTTCTCCGTGAAGAATAAACCGGGCAGCCTCTACAGTGTCCTGGAACCTTTTAAAAGGGCGAAGATCAACCTGACCAAGATTGAATCAAGGCCTTCAAAGAGGAAGGCTTGGGAATATATCTTCTTCGTAGATATGGAAGGGCATATTGAGGAGAAAAAACTGAAAAAAGCTGTTGAATCTATGAGAGACGATTGCCTGTATCTCAAGGTACTGGGTTCGTATCCCTCCGGAGGTGTGTAATGATCAAACCCCCTGAGTATGTCTCAGCCATCAAACCTTATATTCCGGGGAAGCCGGTAGAAGAACTTGAACGCGAGCTTGGCATAAGGGGTTCTGTCAAGCTTGCTTCGAATGAAAATCCTCTGGGTCCCTCTCCGCGTGCACTGAAGGCTGTACACGAAGCATTGACAGAGCAGAAGAATACAAACAGCCTCAACCGCTATCCTGACGGAAGCGGATATTATCTTACGAATGCGCTAGCAGGGAAACTTGCGGTAAACCCGGACGAGATTATCCTTGGCAACGGCTCAAATGAACTGCTCGACATAGCGGTGCGAACCTACCTTCAACCAGGGGATGAGGCTGTTATGGCACATCCCTCGTTTGTTGTCTACGCGATGGGAGTTCAGGCTCTTGGCGGGAAATCCATCCTGGTTCCCCTGAAAAATTTCACCCACGATCTCGAAGCAATGAAAAAGGCGGTTACCGCGAAGACAAAGATACTTTTTATCGCGAATCCGAATAACCCGACCGGCACGATGAATACAAAGCAGGAGTTCGACGATCTTATGAAGGGACTTCCTGACGGCATTCTTGTGGTGATGGATGAGGCATATTATGAATATGTCACGGACGCGGAATATGCGGACAGCATGAAACATTTCCGGGAGGGTAGGGATATCCTGATCCTGAGGACTTTCTCGAAGATCTACGGCCTCGCGGGTCTGAGGATCGGGTACGGGATTGCGCAACGTGAGATCGTCGCCGAAATCAACAAATTGCGGCCTCCGTTCAATACGAATTCCCTTGCACAGATTGCTGCGCTCCATGCCCTTGAGGATGCAACGCATGTCAAGAGTTCCCGTGAAATCAATGAACAGGGCAAAATGTATCTCTACAAGGAATTGTCCTCACTCGGCATGCAGTATGTCCCGACAGAAGCGAACTTTATTTTCATGCCGGTGGAGGACGCAGAGCTTATGTACAACAGACTGCTCCGGCAGGGTATAATCATCAGGCCGATGGGGCCCGGAGCGATCAGGGTGACCATCGGGCTGCCGGAAGAGAACAAGCGGTTCATCGAGGCGTTGAGAGAGATTACACGCAAACAATAACGGCTATCCAGTCCGGAGGTTTGCCGGAATTTATCATGAACAGGAAGCATACGGAGGAATAGATGGATATTCTTGTCTTGAAACCCGGAGCAACGGAAGAACAACTCAGACACATTATTAAAAAACTCGAAGGCCGAGGCCTTCAGGCAAATGTTTCTAAAGGTACCGAGAGAACCATTATCGGGGTTATAGGGGATACTTCGAAGATATCCGAGGATGAAGAAAATGCTATCCGGGTAATGCCCGGGGTTGAAGACGCCCTGAGAATACTCAAGCCCTATAAACTTGCCAGCCGTGAATTCAAGACCGAGGATACCCGTATTGATGTAAGAGGGAATGTCATCGGGGGCAGGAAGATCCAGATATTTGCGGGTCCCTGTGCGGTAGAGAACAAAATGACCTTGATGAATATAGCCCAGAAGGTCAAGGATGCAGGCGCTGCATTTGTCAGGGGAGGGGCGTTCAAGCCGCGCACGTCACCCTATTCTTTCCAGGGACTCGGGGAGGAGGGGTTGAAATACCTTGCATATGTGAGAAAGAAGACCGGGATGCCGGTAATTACGGAAATTATGGATCCGAGGGATATGAACATCGTGAGTAAATATACGGATATCATCCAGATAGGAACCCGTAACATGCAGAATTTCCGGCTGCTCCTTGAAGTGGGCACGGCAAAGAAACCTGTGCTCCTGAAAAGAGGACTGTCCGCCACAATAAAGGAATGGCTCATGGCTGCCGAGTATATCATGTCAAAGGGGAATCAGCGCGTGATACTCTGTGAGCGGGGCATACGGACTTTTGAGACCGCAACAAGAAATACCCTTGACCTGAGTGCTGTGCCCGTATTGAAAAAACTCACCCATCTCCCCGTGGTTGTTGACCCGAGTCACGGGGTGGGGAAATGGGATCTTGTTGCCCCTATGGCAAAGGCTGCGGTTGCCGCCGGAGCCGACGGACTTATCATAGAAGTCCATACCAATCCCGAGGAAGCATTCTCGGACGGTGAGCAGTCGCTGCGACCTGACGATTTTGCAATACTGATGAAGGAATTGAAACCGGTGGCTGCCGCTGTCGGAAGAGAGATATAGGAGAATACTCAATACAAAATGCACGGATTAAATACCTGAACGATGCGTTTCAATAAAGTAACGATTTTGGGGGTCGGGCTGATCGGGGCCTCCTTTGCTCTTGCAATGAAAAAGCAGGGGCTTTGCAGGGTTGTTGCAGGACATGGGCGGAATCCTGAAAATCTCCGGAGAGCGCAGGAACGGGGGATTATTGATTTTTTTGATCTTGATCCTGCGCAGGCATGCAGAGACTCTGACCTGATTCTATTGGCGACACCGGTTGGAAGTTTCCTCGATATTACGAAGAAAATCGTGGGCTCACTGAAGCAAAACACGATCCTTACCGATGTCGGGAGCGTGAAGGGGAAGCTTGTCCATGACATGGATTCCCTCATGCCTGAAGGCGTATTTTTCGTCGGTGCACACCCCATTGCCGGTGGAGACCGCTCTGGTATCGACACGGCATCTCCTGGACTCTTTGCGGGCGCTAAATGTATTCTTACCCCCTCTGAAAAGACTGATAAGGAGGCTCTCAATACCGTCGATGCATTCTGGAAGCATCTTGGTTCGGTCACGCTGCTCATTGACCCTGATGAACATGACAGAATCTATGCTGCGGTAAGTCATCTTCCGCATCTTCTTGCCTATATGATGGTGAATACCGTTGCGGATATCGATGATTCCTATTTCAGGTTCTCAGGGACAGGTTTCCTTGATACCACGCGGATCGCCTCAAGCCATCCGGAACTGTGGCGCGATATCTGCATCCTGAACAAGGAGAACGTGATCGCCTCTGTCGAGATTTTCAGACAGAATCTTGACAGGGCAGTTCAGTATCTCAGGGCTGTCGATCCTGAATCCCTCGAACGGGAATTCAGGAAAGCCCGGACACTGAGGGAAGGTATTGGATACAATTGAGATTCAGAAAGCCAGGCATTTTCACGGAGAATTTTATCCCACACCGGATAAGTCGATATCCCACAGGGCAGTGATTTTTTCTGCTCTTGCACAGGGGAAGAGCGTCATCAAAAACTTCCTTCGCGCTGATGACCCGCTCAGCACCATAAAAGCATTCAGAGAGATGGGCGTCGAAATTGATGATAAGGGTATGGATATCATCGTCCATGGCAAGGGCATCCATGGCCTCCGGGAGCCCCATAATGTTATCGACTGCGGCAATTCAGGCACAACAATGAGGTTGCTGGCCGGTGTTCTTGCCGGGAATCCGTTCTTTTCCGTCCTTACCGGCGACAGGTCCCTCAGATCGAGGCCGATGGCAAGGGTTATCGCTCCCCTCGTGCAGATGGGGGCAGATATTTCAGCCCGCGCAGACAACAAATATCCTCCCGTCGCAGTGAAAGGAAGGCGCTTGCAGCCGATCAGATATCCGATGCCGATCGCCAGCGCCCAGGTGAAATCGTCGTTGCTCCTCGCAGGACTCTATGCCGACGGTAGTACTGAGATCATAGAGCCGGCGAAATCGAGGGACCACACCGAACGGATGCTGCCTGCTTTTGGTGGAGCAGTAACGGTTAAAGGGCTTGCGGTGAAAATTCAGGGCGGGACTTCTTTGCAGGCTCATGATGTTTCCGTCCCCGGTGATTTTTCCTCTGCCGCGTTTTTTCTGGTAGGAGCCCTGGTAATACAGAATTCCGACATCATGATACGGGACGTAGGGATCAATCCTACCAGAACCGGGCTCCTGAACGTGCTGAAACGGATGGGAGCGGAGATAGGGGTCGAGAACAGAAGAGAGTTGTCGGGGGAGCCGGTTGCTGACATTCATTGCAAAAACGCGACCGGGCTAAACGCCGTCACGGTCACGAAGGAAGATATCCCTTCCATGATAGACGAATTTCCTATCCTCTGCATTGCAGCGACACAGGCCCGCGGGACAACGACTATCAGGGGGGCTGAAGAACTCAGGGTGAAAGAGTCCGACAGGATCGGCAGCATGGTCAAAGAGCTCAGAAAAATGGGGGTTGAAACAGAAGAATTTGCCGACGGACTCAGTATTCAGGGTGGCGCGGAACTGAAGAGCGCAGTCCTTGAGAGCCATGATGACCACCGGATAGCGATGGCGTTGAGTATCGGGGCGCTGATTGCAGAAGGCATGACAGAGATCCGTGGCATATCATCGGTGAATATATCATTCCCCGGATTTTTTGATATTGTGAGGAGACTGACGTTGTGAGAAATGTTATTGCCATAGACGGACCATCGGGGTCAGGGAAGACCACGGTTGCCAAACTGATTGCAGAGGATATTGGGTATCACTACCTTGATACCGGAGCCCTTTACAGGGCTGTGGCATTTGCCCTGAGAAAGAACAGGGTAGATGCTGATGACAGCGATGAGAGAATCTCGGAGGTTCTGGGGCAGAACACGATCATGTTTCAGGACGGAAGAGTATTCCTGAATGGTGCTGACATATCTGAACCTATCAGGTCGACTGAGATCGATCATTATTCGTCGGTCTTTTCCGCAAGAAAAATAGTCCGGGACTTCCTTATCGGTCTGCAGAGAGACGCTGCCCGGCATAATGATCTCGTTGCAGAGGGCAGGGATACCACAACCGTAGTGTTTCCCGGTGCCCAGACAAAAATTTTCCTGAGCGCCTCGGTTGAAGAGCGTGCGAAGCGGCGCTGTCTGCAATACCGGGAAAAAGGGATTACGATCAGTATGGATGAAGCCAAAAAGAGTATAATAGACCGGGACGCAAGGGACGCCGGAAGAAATATCGCTCCCCTCACCGTCTCCCCGGATGCTCTTGTGATTGATTCTTCGATTCTTTCGATCGAGCAGGTTAAGGAGGAGATATTGGATCATCTGAAAAAAAGTTCTCCAGATTCTCTTCTCCCTGCATATGACAGGCGAACAATCAGGATTAACTCACCATGAAGGTGCTCGTCGCAAAGACAGCCGGGTTCTGTTTCGGGGTGAAACGTGCGATCGATATCGCTTTTCAGATCGCGCGGGAAAAACGACAGGGGGTCTATACCTTCGGCCCTATTATCCACAACCCCCAGGTGGTGAAAAAGCTTGCGCAGCAAGGGATTGTTCCTATAGATTCGCTTAAGGCGAAAAAAGACATCAGAGCCCTGATAATCAGGACCCACGGCATCCCTCTCGGGATATCTCAGGAAATGCTCTCACGGGGCTATGAAATAATTGATGCGACCTGTCCATTTGTAAAAAAGGCACAGTATTATGCTAAACTCCTTAATAAAGAGGGGTATCAGGTCGTCATTCTGGGGGAAAAGAACCACCCGGAGGTACAGAGTCTCATGAGCTATGCAGGGGGTGATGCTGTCGTTGTCAGCGGAGAGACGCCCCTCCCGAAACTGAGGCGCAAGATCGGTATTGTTGTCCAGACCACTCAACCTCTGGAAGCCTTAAAAAATGTTCTCTCAGGAGCCCTGGAGCTTGCAAAAGAGATCAAGGTATATAATACAATATGTAATTCAACAGCCCTCAGGCTGAATGAGACCGCAAAGATGGCCGGAAAAGTTGACGTGATGGTTGTCGTAGGCGGGAAAAACAGTGCGAATACAACACAACTTACGAGGTTATGCAAATCCCTTGGTGTGCCGACATTCCATATAGAGACTGCGTCCGAAATGAAGAAAACATGGGTCAGGAACGCAAAAACAATCGGCATTACCGCAGGGGCGTCAACTCCTGCATGGATTATTGCGGACGTCGAAAAAAGAATGAGAAATAGAGGAGGATAATGGCTGAGTGGAACTGAGGAACGATGAAATGGAAAAACTCTATGCTGAGACCTTTCACAGTATCGAAGAAGGAGCCATATTAAAAGGGAAAGTGCTCTCCCTGAGGCCCGATGGGGTGATTGTTGACATCGGATACAAATCTGAGGGGTTCATTCCCATCGAGGAGTTCTCGGAGGAGGAGGTTGCACAGCTTGAGCAGGGAAGTGTTGTGGAAGCATATGTCGAGAACATCGAAGATTCTGAAGGCGTGGTAACCCTGTCCAAGGAACGTGCAACCAAAATAAAGGTCTGGGAAACCCTTGAGCAGGCACTGAGGGAAGGAACCCCCGTCGAAGGGAAGATAATCGGGAAGACAAAAGGTGGTTTTTCAGTTGACATATCCCGGGTGCATGCCTTCCTGCCCGGGTCACAGGTGGATATCAAACCCCGCAAAGATACCGACAACCTTATCGGCAAGAAGATGCTGTTCAGGGTCATCAAGCTCAATAACAAACTATCCAACGTCATTGTTTCACGGCGGGCACTCCTTGAGCAGGAGTTGCAGAAGAAAAAGGCTGAGACCCTTGAGAAACTCGCAGAGGGACAAGTCATGCAGGGCACGGTGAAAAATATCACGGACTACGGAGTCTTTGTCGACCTTGGGGGGATAGACGGGCTGCTCCACATCTCTGATATTTCCTGGGGCAGGATCAGCCACCCTTCAGAATTTTTTGCCGTCGGGGACGAGATTTCGGTGCTGATCCTCAGATATGACGAGGCCAACGAGAAGGTTACATTGGGGTATAAACAGCGGAAGCCGGACCCCTGGTCGCTGGTCGATGAAAAATATCCGGTCGGCCGGCGTGTTCAGGGAAAGGTGGTGAGCCTTACGGACTACGGTGCATTCATCGAGCTCGAAGAAGGCCTGGAAGGGCTGGTCCATATCTCCGAGATCGATTGGCTTCCAAGGCCCAAGCACCCTTCAAAATATCTGTCGGTAGGGGATACGGTTGATGCAGTGGTATTAAGGGTAGACAAGGAGGAAAGACGCCTTTCCCTGAGTTTGAAGCAGATAAAACCCAGTCCCTGGGAACTAGTTTCCGAACGGTATACAACAGGACAGAAGATTACGGGGAAGGTCAAGACGATCACGGATTTTGGTGTATTTGTCGGTCTTCCGGAAGGAGTGGATGCGCTTATCCACATTTCAGACCTGTCATGGACAAGGCATATCAAGCACCCTTCCGAAGTGCTGCGAAAGGGGCAGAAGGTCGAAGCCGTTATCCTGAGCGCTGATCCTGCTGCAGAGAAGATGGCCCTCGGGTTGAAACAGCTTATGCCTGACCCCTGGCTGGAGGAGATCCCGGAAAAGTTCAAACTCGGGTCAGAGGCCAAGGGGAAAGTGCTTGCCATCACGGATTTCGGTGTTTTTGTGGAGCTCGAAGGCGGAGTGGAAGGACTGGTATATTCCTCGGAAGTCGTAAGGCCGTCTGCAGGAAAAATCGAAGAATCTCTGAACGTGGGCGATGAAATCCATATCCGTATTATTAAAGTGGACTGTGAAGAGAGAAAAATTGGCCTCAGTATGAAAAACCTGAAAAAGGCAGAGGAGTGAAGAAGGCATTTTTTATTTTTCTTTTTCTGTTTCTTTCCCTCATCGTTATCAGCCTGATTGTTACGCTCATGCAGAAAAATGTCCCCCTCGGGGACAAAATCGCTCTCATCCGGGTAGAGGGGCCGATTCTTGATTCACAAAACACCATCGATGAACTCAAGGGATATGTAAAGGATTCGTCCATCAAGGCTATTGTATTGCGCGTCGACAGTCCTGGCGGGGCAGTAGCTCCGTCCCAGGAGATCTATGAAGAAGTGCGCAAGGCTGTTGTCAAGAAGAAGATCATAGTCTCCATGGGCTCTGTTGCCGCCTCCGGAGGATATTATATCTCTGCCCCGGCTTCAAGAATTATTGCCAATCCGGGCACGCTGACCGGCTCGATCGGCGTTATCATGGAGATCCCCAACCTCGAAGGACTCATGAATAAGATCGGAGTCAAGACTGAAGTGATAAAAAGCGGAAAGCATAAAGACATCGCGTCGGCATTCAGGGGCATCGGAAAAGAGGAGAGGGAAATACTCCAGAAGGTACTCGATAACGTGCATGAACAGTTCATCACGGCTGTTGCCGAGGGGAGAAGGATGCTCCGCGATGACATAAAGAAGATAGCCGACGGGAGGGTTTTTACCGGTGAACAGGCGCTCAGGGCAGGGCTTGTCGACGAGCTGGGCAATCTTGAGGATGCGATCAAAGCTGCCGCAAGCCTCGCCGGGATCAAGGGAGAACCAGTAGTCGTTACGAAAAAAGAGAAGTTGTCGGTCATCAACCTCCTCAGGGAGGGAGTACCGAAAGAGTTGAGAGATATGTTCCCTACCGTAAAATTAAAATATTTATTCATTCCGTAGGAGGGTATCTATGACCAAATCAGTCCTCATAGAAAAAGTCTCGGAGAGGGTAGGAAGTCTTACAAGGAAGCAGACCGAAATTGTTGTAGAGACCGTTTTTGAGAGTATCAAAGAAGCCCTGGTAAAAGGCGAGAAGATCGAGATACGCGGTTTCGGGAATTTCAAGCCGAAAGTCAGGCGGCCGAGAAAGGCGAGGAACCCGAAGACAGGCGAACGGGTTGATGTGCCGGGGAAAAAAGTTCTGCATTTCAAGGTAGGCAAGGCCCTCAGGGAGGCAATGAACTTACAGTAAGAGGTTAAGTCTGCAAAATTGCAGTAAAAAATAATCTCCTCGCATAATTTTCAAAAAAAGCACATGCCATCATAGCGCACTCATGCAGGAAACAGCCATTCCCCGTATAATAGAAAGCATAATATGAAAGGGAAAGTTTATATAGTCGGCGCCGGGCCCGGTGACATAGGGCTTCTGACTATCAAAGGTCTGGAGTGTCTGAAGAAGTCAGATGTCGTTGTCTATGATTTCCACCTGAACGCCCAGGTGCTCAATTATATCAACCATAATGCAGAGTTCATCTATGCCGGAAAACGCGGCGGCCATCATACGATGACCCAGGATGAAATCAACAAAACCCTTGTGGAATGGGCAAAAAAAGGGAAGACGATATGCAGGCTGAAAGGCGGTGACCCCTTCGTATTCGGCAGGGGAGGTGAAGAGGCAGAGGCGCTTGCAGAGGAAGGGATCGAATTCGAAATAGTGCCGGGAGTGAGTTCGTCAATCGCAGCCCCTGCATATGCCGGCATTCCTCTTACCCATCGGCACCTTTCGTCGTCATTCGCGGTCGTGCCCGGATATGAAGATCCCACGAAAAAGGAAAGCGTGATCGACTGGTCGAAGCTTGCAACCGGTGTGGGCACAATCGTTTTCCTCATGGCGGTAAAGAACCTTGACCTTATCGTCCGGAAATTGATCGAACACGGCCGTCCGCCCGACACTCCCGTCGCAGTGATCCGCTGGGGGACAAGGCCGGATCAAACGACACTGGTCGGCACGCTGAACACCATCGCAACGCTCGTGAAAGAGAAAGATATCAGGCCGCCTGCTGTCATGGTTGTCGGGGAGGTGGTAAAACTCAGAGAGTCAATGCAGTGGTATGAAAAAAGACCCTTTTTTGGCCATCGGGTACTCGTGACCCGAGAGCAGAGTGAAGGATTTGAGCCACTGGCTGCGCTAGGCGCGGAGATTATTGCGTTCCCCACGATAGAAATTATTCCTCCCGCAGACTATACGGACCTCGACAAATCGATCGATGCAGTCGAGGGCTATACCTGGATCATATTCACGAGCAGAAACGGGGTGAAGTATTTCTTCCAGCGCATGGTTGAGAAACAGAAGGATATCAGAGACCTGAAAGGCATCAAAATCTGTGCAATCGGCACGAAGACTGCCGAGGAGGTGAGAAAATACGGAATATGCGTTGATCTGATGCCGGATGAATTCCGGGCAGAAGGACTCATCAAAGCGTTTACCAAAGAGCATAGAGCAAAGGGCAAAGAGCAAAGTAAACCCCTGAAAAACATGCGATTTCTTCTCCCCCGTGCCGAGGTGGCGAGAGAAATCTTTCCGGAAAAGGTTCGTGCTCTCGGCGGCAGGATCGATGTTCCCGTTGCATACAGGACAGTAAAGCCGGAACACCGGGGCAAGAGACTGAGAAGATTTTTGCGGGAAGGCAGGATTTCCATTGCCACATTTACGAGTGCGTCGACCTTTACCAATTTTCGGGAGATTATGGGAGACGAAGCTGAAGACCTCCTGAAACATGTTGTGATCGCTGTTATCGGGCCTGTGACCGCAAAGGCGGTCAGGAAAGCGGGGCTGAAAGTCCATATTATGCCTGAGACAGCAACGATTGAAGCAATGGTTGAAGCGATCATAGCGTGGGTAAAAACGCAGAACAAAAAGTGCCCGGAAAAAGCGCGTCCCAGCCTTCATGAGCCTGCCTGATTTAGATATCTCCCTTTTCTTTCTCATCAACCACGGCATCAGCAACAGCTTTTTCGATCTTTTCATGCCCTTTCTTACCGACAGGTCTTATGTATTCTACCTCCCCGTTTTTTTGTATTTCCTGTTCAGGAATAAAAAGGACGCGGTTACCGTGCTGGTTCTCGCCTTCGGATCACTGCTTCTCACTGATTGGTTTTCCTATGAACTGAAGAACATTTTTGCAAGAACAAGACCCTGTCACGTACTGGAACAGGTCAGGCTCCTCAAAGGATGCAGCCAGTCCTTTTCCCTGCCGTCAAATCATGCCTCGAATGCCTTTGCATTCGCTACCCCTTTCATTGTTCTGCTCAAAGGCCGGGTGAGGTATGCCATGTATCTGATCGCATTCCTCGTCGCATTGTCGCGGGTCTATGTGGGGGTGCATTACCCTTCTGATATTCTTGCAGGAGCCCTGTTCGGCATTGCGATATCTCTGTCGGTCATCTGGCTCCACCGCTGGTCATCACTCAGGTTCAGAGAGAGACCCTCTGCAACGGTTTTCTCTCTTGCTCTTTTTGCAATCAGTCTTTTCCGTATTTATTATATCCTCCATGGTCCTCTTGATCTGAGTCCGGATGAGGCGCACTACTGGGAATGGTCCCGCAGGCTGGACATCAGCTACTACTCGAAAGGACCGATGATAGCCTATCTGATATTCATCGGCACGCAGATTTTCGGAGACCGGGTCATAGGGATCAGAATAATGGCCGTACTGTTTTCTCTGCTCAGCAGTATCGTGCTCTACCTGATCGGGAAAAGACTCTTTGATGAAAAAACGGGAGTTGTATCCGGGTTGCTGTTTCAGGCTATCCCCCTTTTTGCTGCCTTCGGGGTAATCTTTACCATAGATTCTCCCTTCATATTTTTCTGGATAGCATCGCTCTATCTCTTCCTGCGGGCTGCCGGTGTGGAGAGTTTTTCCGACACCTCCCGACAGTCAGGGTTCAGCGAGGATGAAGAAAGATCCGGGAACAGGGAAATCCTCTCCTGGATATTCCTTGGCCTGAGCATAGGCCTCGGCCTTCTCACGAAATACACTATGGCATTCTTTCTCCTCTCCGGTTTCCTGTATCTCCTCTTCTCCGGCGACAGGAGAGGGCTGCTGTTCAAAGGTGGCCCGCATCTTGTGTGGATTCTGAGTCTTGTGATCTTCAGCCCTGTCATTCTCTGGAACATAAATCATGACTGGGTTACCATCCGGCATACTGCGGGACAGGCGCATGTGTCAGAGGGGTTCCGGATATCCTTCGTGAGCTTCCTTGAATTTGTGGGGTCACAATTCGGCGTGATTACCCCCCTTGTGCTGGGATTCATGACCGTCGCATTCTGGGAATTCAGGAAAACCCATGCCGGCAGATTCCTCATCTGGTTTTCTTTCCCGGTGATCATGTTTTTTCTCCTGAAAAGTCTTCAGGGAAAAGTCCAGGCAAACTGGGCCCTTCCGGGATACATCACCGGGGTGATCGCGTTTTCTGCATATTCTGTACAGGGGTTTTCCCTGTGGAGCAGAGGGAGAAGAATCCTGCTCTCTGCCTCGATCGTCCTTGCAGTCGCAGTTACAGCGGTTGCTCATTACCCTTCTCTCCTCGGCCTCCCTGTGAAGCTCGACCCTTCGGCGAGGCTCAGGGGCTGGAAAGAACTGGGGTTGGAGGTCACCAGGATCCATGAAAAGATGACCTCCTCGCATCCTGTGTTTATTTTCTCCGACAGGTACCAGATTAGCAGCGAACTCGCTTTCTACGTCAGGGGAAATCCTGTCACCTACTGTGTGAATCTGAACCGGAGAATGAACCAGTACGACCTATGGCCAGGGTTTGGAAATCTTATCGGGCATCATGCGATTTTTGTCAGGCAGGATGATTCCGGGATCCCTGAAAGGATTGCCTCTGCGTTCGGCAGAGTTGAGAAAAAGGTTGTTACCACTTATACTAAACAACACGGTAAAATCAGGGACTATACCCTGTATCTGTGTTATGATTTCAGGGGACTGCAGGAAGCAAAACCCGGGAGGTTCTGATGACACTTTCAGTTGTGATACCGGTGTATAATGAAGAAGAGAACGTGCGGATGCTCCATGAAAAGCTGAAAGATGCCCTTGACCCCCTGAACACGGAGTATGAGATCATCATGGTTGACGACGGAAGCTCCGACCGAACGCTTTCTCTGCTTGAGGAGATTCAGCGGCAGGATACCAACGTTATGGTGCTCAGTCTGCGGCGCAATTTCGGACAGACCGCAGCGTTTGCTGCAGGCTTTGATTTTGCACGGGGGGATGTGGTGGTCACGATGGACGGTGATCTGCAGAATGACCCGGCTGACATACCAAAGCTCCTCGATTTGATAAGAGACAACGACCTCGTGAGCGGGTGGAGAAAGAAGAGAAAAGACCCGTTCCTTTCGCGAAGGCTCCCCTCTATCCTCGCAAACTGGCTGATCAGCAATGTCACCGGGGTGAAGCTCCATGATTACGGATGCTCCCTGAAAGCTTACCGGAGGGAGGTAATCAAGAACCTGAAGTTATATGGAGAAATGCACCGGTTCATACCGGCAGTTGCAAGCTGGTACGGGGTCCGGATAGCTGAGGTGGAGACAACGCATCATCCGCGGCTGCATGGAAAATCGAAGTATGGGATATCGCGCACCGTCAAGGTGGTGCTCGATCTCATTACCGTAAAGTTTCTCCAGAGCTTTTCAACAAAACCTATTCAGTTTTTCGGTCCGGTCGGCGTCCTGAGCGGTTTTCTCGGGTTTCTCATCCTCCTCTACCTGACGCTCGATAAAATACTGTTCAGTCATGACATCGGGGGGAGACCGTTGCTTCTTCTCGGCGCCCTTTTAATTATCGTTGGCATCCAGCTCATCGGCATGGGCCTTCTTGGAGAGATGCTCGTGAGGGTTTACCACGAAAGCCAGAGAAAACCCATTTATGTGATCAAAAAAATCCTTGGCCCTGAAAGCAAATAACGCAGCGCTCCTCATACTGAAGATCTGTATCAGTTCCGGGCTTCTCTACCTGGTTCTCTCGAGAACGGGTCTTGACCGGGTATTCCTTGTCATGAGAAATCTCAGCCCCGCAGCTTTTTTTTCGGCAATAGTGCTTTATCTTTCAGCCCAGTTCATATCCACCATGCGCTGGAAACTCCTCCTCCCCGGAGAGATGCGAATGCGGAACCTTTTTTCGCTCTATATGATCGGGTCGTTCTTCAATACCTTCCTCCCGGGACTGATCGGAGGAGATGCGGTGAAGGGGTATTATCTTTATCAGGCAACCGGGAAAGGGACCCTTGCGGTTGCCTCTGTTTTTATGGACAGGTATCTCGGCTTGTTCGTAATGATCGTCATCAGCGCGCTGGCATTTCCTTTTGGGTATCCGTATTTTCAGGGGTCCCGTATTGTATGGCTCCTCCCCGCGGCGGTGCTCTCTTTCTTTATTGCGAGTGGTCTCATATTCGGCCTTCGCCTTGGTAACAGGATACCAATGCTCTCTGCCTTTTATGCTTCTTTCCATGCATACCGGAACCAGAAGAATACCATGCTCAATGCCCTGCTCTTGTCCGGTGGCGTTCAATTTGCGAATTTCCTCGCTGTCTATGTCATCGCACTCGGCATGGGGCAGCATGTACCCTTCCTTTCACTTCTCGTCTTTCTTCCTCTTGTCGTTCTTTTTACCATGCTCCCGATATCGATCTCCGGGCTCGGGGTTCGGGAAGGTGCGTTTGTGCTCTTTTTCGGACTCATCGGGATAACGGCTGAAGCAGCTGCGGCAATTTCCTTGTCGTGGTTCCTCACTATGGTAGCAGGCAATCTCCTCGGGCTGCTCGAGTACATCAGGTATAAAAAGGAAGGTCTGCAGGTTCATGGCAACGAGAGGGAAAGCTGAGAAAAAGGAGGTGTTCAATGTATCTTTATCTGGTGCAGCACGGAGCAGCGAAAACCGAAGAGGAAGATCCTCTGAGGCCTCTCTCTTCCCAGGGCTACCAGGATATCACCAGGGTGTCGACCTATCTTTCCAGGCTCAATATCAGCGTGGATACTATAATGCACAGCGCCAAATTACGGGCGCGACAGACAGCAGAAGTACTCCGGGAATATCTCAGACCGATGCAAGGAATATCGGAAAAAGACGGCCTGTCGCCCCTTGACAATCCTGAAATCTGGAAAGAGAGACTAACTGGTATGTCCGAGGACCTGTTTCTTATCGGTCACCTCCCCCACCTTGCGAGGCTCGCTTCCCTTCTCCTGTGCGGTCATGACGGAAAGCACATCGTGAGGTTTCAGATGGCAGGGGTCGTGTGTCTGGAGAGGAACGAATCAGGGATATGGTCCCTGCAGTGGATGATTACCCCCCGGATCATCGCAGGAGAGACAGCGGAGTCCTGCGATTCCCTTTAGGTGCAGGATGCCTTGGACCGGTAAGATCAAGAGGAGGCTTTTATGGTACTGAGATTTCTTGGTGGTGCACGGACCGTGACCGGTTCCTGTTTTTTTCTTGAGTGCAATGCATTGAAGATGCTCGTTGAATGCGGGCTTGCTCAGGGTGAGGACGCGGACGAGATGAACAGAACAGAGTTTGCCTTCGATCCCGGGGAGATCCAATATATCTTCATTACCCATGCTCATCTCGACCACTCGGGCATGTTGCCGAGGATCGTGAACGAGGGATTCCGGGGGAAGATTATTACTACGCCCGCCACGCGGGATCTCCTTGAGTTTATGCTCTCGGATTCGGCGCATATTCAGGAAGGTGACGCCCGCTGGCTGACGAGAAAGGCTGAGAGGGCAGGTTTGCCTCCGGTATTTCCCCTGTATACGATTGAGGACGTGAGGAACACCATGGAGCTTTTCGAGACAAAACCTTACAACAGTGTTTTTCATCTCGGGAACGGGGTGAAATACTGTTTTGTGGAAGCCGGACATATTCTTGGTTCGGGTTCGCTTGAACTCTGGTTTCAGGACAGCGAACGGGAGAAGAAGGTCGTGTTTTCAGGCGATATCGGGAAACGGGGGAACCCCATCCTCCAGGACCCCGCTGCGCCGGAGGCAGCAGATTTTATTGTTATGGAGTCCACCTACGGGAACAGGCTCCATAAGCCCTTGAAGGAAAGCATAGACGAACTCGCAGACGCTATTCAAACAACGTTCAGGAGAGGGGGGAATGTCTACATCCCCTCTTTTGCAGTAGGGAGGACGCAGGACCTGCTCTATATCCTCAACAACCTTGTGAGAGAGAAGAGGCTTCCCGGCCTGCGGGTATACCTTGACAGTCCTCTTGCAGAAGAGGCAACAAAAGTCTATCTGGCGCATCCGGAGCTTTTTGATGATGAAGCAAAGAGGCTTTTTGCGAAACTGGATTTTGATCCTGCTGTCAGGCTGCATTTTGTGCAGAATGTTCAGGGCTCTATGGCCCTGAATAAGATAAAATCCGGCATCATCGTAATCGCAGGGAGCGGAATGTGCGACGGCGGGAGGATCCGTCATCACCTGAAGCATAACCTGTGGCGGCGTGAATGCAGTATCGTGTTTGTCGGTTTCCAGGGACAGGGAACCCTCGGGAGGAAGATTGTTGACAGGGCTAAGACGGTGAGCATCCTCGGTGAAGAGATCGCGGTCAGGGCTTCGATCCATACCATCAACGGATTCTCGGCACATGCGGACAGGAAAGAACTCATGGCATGGCTTTCGTATTTCCGCAATTCACCCGAAATTTTTATCGTGCACGGTGAAGAAGAGGTGGCGCTCTCATTCGGTCAACTGGTGAAGGAGGAATTCGGCTTCACCACGCATGTGCCCGCAAGGGGAGAAGCTTTTATCCTGTAATAAAAGGCAGCAACGACTGCTCATGTGCAGCAGGGTTCCGAAATATTTTACAATACCTCTATGAAGGCAAAGAAAAACCTTATCGTTGTCGGCGACCGGGTACTGATAGACCCTGATGAAGGGACTGACAAGACAAGCTCAGGGCTGTATCTTCCGGATACGGTAAAAGCAAAGGAAAAAGTTATCGGGGGATATGTAGTAAAAACCGGTCCCGGTTATGCAATCCATAATCCGAATGTCTCTGATGAACCTTGGGCTGCGGGCAAAACTCAAGAAGTCAGGTATATTCCCCTTCAGGCAACCGAAGGAGATTATGCAATCTTCCTCAAGGATTCTGCTGTGGAGATAGAGTTTGAAGGGAAGAAATACCTCATCGTCCCCCATTCTTCAATTCTGGCGCTTCTGAGGGTTGAGATTGAGACCGAAAGCGACGGGTAACACTCTCCGCACGGTGTTCTTCAGGCAAAGCATGTGGGGAGTCTTGAAGAGACACGGGACAGGGGAAGGGCTCTGTGCAATACACAGGCATACTGATAAAGCCCGGGAAAGAGGCAGCCAATGACGATATCAATATGGTATTTTCTTGCCGGTCTCCTCATTGGCGGCATCATCGCATGGCTTCTTGCGATGGTACGCAGGCAGCGGCAGTCAGACAGGCAGGTCTCAGAAATCCAGATGGCACATACAGACCAGGTCACAGAACTGGAAAAGAGGGCAAGCGGTGCCGAGGCCCGCATCGAGGAGCTGAGGCAGCAGGTTCAGCAGAAAGATTTCGAACTCGAACAGGTAAGGAACGAGCTTGACATCGAGCGTGAATCCAAAGCAAGGCTCGAAGAAGCACAAAAACACCTGAAGGAAGAGCGAGAACGATTCGAGTCAATGGCAGCCAGACTGGGTGATACCTTCAAGGCCCTCTCACTGGACGCCCTCACAAAAAATTCCGAGGAATTCAAAAAATATGCAGACGATTTCATCCGGCTCGCTGAAGAGAAACTCAAGACCCAGACGGTAGTAGGCAGAAAGGAACTCGACGGCAAAAAAGAGCTTATTGACCAGAATATCGACGCGATAGGGAGAACCCTCTCCGAGGTGCAGAGAAAAATCGAGGAAGTCGGCAAGGCAAGCGGGGAGAAATTCAGTGAAGTAGCTACCCTGATCAAAAAACACGAGGAGGTTACCTTTGCCCTGAAGGATACTGCCGAACGGCTTGGCCATGCACTTGCAAGCTCAAAAAAAAGAGGAGAATGGGGTGAGCGCATGGCAGAGGACATCATCCGTCTTGTCGGCATGGTGGAAGGGGTCAATTACATCAGGCAGAAGACCATGGAAGGATCATCGGGCAGGCCCGACTATACATTTTATCTCCCAAACCAGATGAAGGTGAACATGGACGTGAAGTTCCCGGTTGACAACTATATGCACTATCTCAATGCAGAGTCCGACCACGACAGAAAGCGGTTCAGAGAGGAACTGTTAAAAAATACCAAAGTCATGATTAAGCAGTTGACTACCCGCGATTACATCAACCCTGCAGAAAATACGGTCGATTATGTGCTGATGTTCATCCCGAACGAACAGGTGTACGGTTTCATCAATGAAGCCGATACCACGATCATGGATGAGGCACTGAAACAGAAAGTCATCCTGTGTTCTCCGTTTACCCTCTATGCAGTGCTTGCGGTCATACGACAGGCGATCGAGAATTTCAATCTCGAACGGACTGCCGCCGAGATTCTCAACCTGCTGAGCGAGTTTTCGAAGCAATGGAATGTTTATAAAGAAAAGTTCAGAATTATGGGCGAGAGACTGGATGCAGCGAAAAAAGAATATGATAGTCTGGTCACGACGCGGAGCAACATGCTCGAGAAGCCTCTGAAAAAAATAGAAGAAATCAGGCAGCGGACAGCCATCGGGTTTGATGAGAAGATAACACTTGATGAAACAACCTTACTTTGATAACGTTAGTAAGGGTATGTACAGCGCTTGATGGGACTATTACAGTAATACGGCAGGAAAAAGGAGGAGAGGGTCATGTCGGAAAAGTTAAGCCATGAGGAGTTTATCAAAAAGGCTGTCGTGAGCCTGAGAAAGGAAGGGTATAAGGGTATCCATAGTGTCTACTCAGGGTTCAATGAGGCATTCAAAAAATATTTTGAAGGTGAAAATCCGGTTGAAGTCACCAATGCGCTTGCGCGGGAGGGGAAGATAATTATCAGGCCTGTCAGGGGAGGAGTCATGCTCTATCTGCCTGAGGATGCCCCGGCAGCAAAAAGCTCTGCGGACGAAGCGCTCCACAAAATGGGTCTTGAATAACCCGTGCTGCGAAGAGGTGACGCCGGCCGGGATTCGGCAAAGTAGAGTGTTCGCAGAGCAATGCTAAGAAAAAGCCTCAAGTCCGTTTGCACTGAGCCATTCCCTGATTTCCCGTTTCATGACTTTTGCATTGAAACAGTGCCAGCGTTTTCTTTCTTTGGGATAGTGCACTAATACGTCTTTGAAGCATCTGAAAGCTCCTTTCCCATCAAGGGCGTTCCGCAGCTTTGTTTTCAGGGCGGAGTCCGCGACGGTATCAATAAACCGGGACATGGACTCGTAGGCTACAGAAGACTGCCTTTCCGGTATCCTGAGGTACCGTCCTCGTTCGTCAAGGAGTATTTCGATCAGGATCTCGACCTCGTCTTCCAGATACCCGGGCAGGTCAGGCACTTCATCGAACTCTATGGATTCAATCTCATCCACCACATCATCAAAATCCTCGATATGCAGCCTGGATTGAACCTCCCTGAGCATTTCTTCCGAGAGGGTAGTCACTTCCCCGGTCTCGGTGTCGAGAAAATAATCGAAGGTGTCGCGCAGGACATCTTCCATCGCCTTCTGGATCTCATCAAAATTCACGGTGATCTTTTTCATCGAACAGAAAGGTAAAAAATTTGTTTCGCCTGCATACGGTGAACCAGTCACAGTCCCCGCAGAATTTCCTGACCCAAACAGTGAATATTCCCGGTATGCGTTCTTGTATATCCGGCCATGCAATATTGCCGCCGGACCGGATACGGAGCAGGTCGGTTGCTGCCCTGTCCATTTCCCTGATCTCTTCCTCTGCATCCTCATGGTAGAGACAGCGGTCTTTCTCCAGGAAAGGACACATCCTGCAGATATCGTCAGGGCCTTCGCAAATCTCGATCTGTTCCCCTGCCTTAGCCCTGTCGAGCACTTTCCTGAGGTTTTCCACAAAGTCGGGCCGGTATCCTTCACCTTTGAAGAAATGGAGGCATATCAGGTGATGCCCTCTAAGCCTGAGAGGTGAAGCATGCAACGGTACCATATTACGAATGTTCCAGAGGATCCTCTGTCCCTGCCTCCCGGAAGCCTTTGGCCCTGAACAGGCAACTGTCGCATCTGCCGCAGGGAACGAGCCTGGGGCGAAGAGCTTTGAGGGGAGAGGCACCTTTTCTCTGTAAGCTCTTTGCTCTATGCCCTGAGCCCTTTGCTCGTAACGGCTGAGGGTCATAACAGCTCCATGTCAGCGCATAGTCGAGTCCCAGTCCGATCCCTGTCCGGATAATTTCCGATTTCTTCATCCTGAGAAGGGGTGCATGAATCTGAAACTGTATTGTCTTCTCGACCGATGCCCTGGTTGCCAGATTGGCCATTGCTTCATATGCCTGCAGATATTCCGGCCGACAGTCCGGATACCCGCTGTAGTCGACTGCATTCGCCCCGATGAATATATGTTCTGCAAGGAGGACCTCTGCCCATGCGAGGGCAAAGGAGAGGAAGATGGTATTCCGGGCAGGAACGTATGTAGCAGGAATCAGGGATGGAGGATGGAGGATGGAGGATGAAGTTCCCGGTCCGCCTGCCGGACCTGTGCGACTTTTCTTCGGCACTTCCATCCCGGAGGTCAATGCAGAACCTCCTATTGCCCTGAGGTCGAACCGTATCACCAGATGCTCTGCAACTTCGCAGGCTTTGGCGACCTTCTCTGCGGACTCGAGTTCCCGTCTGTGGCGTTGACGGTAATCGAAACTCAGGGCATGGATTTCATAACCGCCCGATTTCGCAATAGCCAGTGTTGTTGCGGAATCGATCCCCCCACTCAGGAGCACTACAGCTTTATTCACGGTCATTCGGGATATCAGTAAATATCGTCAGCCGTTCCCGGGACACCGTCGGGCCCGGCGCTGAGAACAATAAAGGCATAGCCGTTTTGTGTATACCTGTACGGGTTTCCCCACGGGTCTGGTTTCTCTGAAATCACACCGAGTTTTTCAGGGTATGCCCCATGGGCATAGTTGTAGCCCCTGATTTCGAAACGCAACGTATCGATTGTCTCGGCGGCTCTCAGGTTTTTGAAAATCTGGCTTCCGTCCAGAAAAAGTGCGGGCAGAGATATGCACAGGGCAAGAACAACGGCGACAACCGGGATGATCCGGTAGGAGGCAGAGGGTTTTTTTGCCGCAACGGCCGGCATCTCTGCAAGAACCGGAGCTACTGTTGTCAACTCGATCGCATGGTTTTCGAGGAGGGAGACAAGAGTTTTCGACACCTCGAAATCGTCAAGTCCGCTCAGGTCAATAATGGTACTCACATCGGTTTCACCGTCCACCAGGGAGAGAATATCCTCTTCTTCTCTGGTGAGTTCACCCGTAAAGCCTGATTTTTTTGAGAATACGGTGTCGAGGGTTATTTTACCCTCAATGAGCGTCCATTCGTCGACGATCCTTAACCCCTCCATGAGGAGATGCTGGGTATCAATAGAGATGGGAATATCCTTGTCTGCCGGCACCGCCTGGGGGGTGAATTCATAGGTGCCGTCTTTCCAGCCGAATACCTGGATGATGGTCTCTTTAATCTGGCCTGTCAGGATCTCTTCAAGTTGTTCTTTAGAAACCAGCCCTTTCCTGACCAGGAGATTGCCGAGCTTGATATTGGTGCTCCGCTGTTCATCGAGCAAGCCCTGCAGGTCTTCTTCGCGAATGATTTCTTTTTTTACCAGGACCTTGCCCAATCTGTTTGCCTCAATCCTCCGTTTCGACTCAGCGCCGGTGATATGGCCTTCGATGAAGAGCAGCCTGATCCTGTCCATCCTGCTTTCGATCGTAAGGACGCCGGTCTTCCGCTGGAAAAAGATAAGCTGAAGAATATCAGCGAGGCCGAAATCTTTGAGTGAGCCTTCTAGAGCCATCCTTGTGCGATCCTCCTTCTGGTAATGATGTTCGCAAGACTATAGACGGCTACCATAAGAATCAGTGATATGAGGTTCAGCCAGAGATGGGAAAAATTCGCCATGCCAACCACAAAAAAAGCATTTGCCAGGGGAATGAGCAGAAAGAACAGGAAAGGCCAGAGAAAGAGCATTCCCCTCAGGATATTCCCTCCATAGATAAACCCGGAACCCGGCAGAAAAAGGGTGATCATCTTGATGATATCCCTTTGGGTCTTCTTGTGTTCATAGACACTGAGGATCCGTGCAATCCTTTCGCGTGCATCGAGTTCATCGAGTTTCACCAGAGACTTGAAGCATTGCGGGCACATATGACCCCAGAGGATATGTTTTTCACATTTGCTGCACATGATCCTTCCGCAACGGGTGCACCGGTAAGCCCTGTGCTTCATGCGCGTATGTAATCCATAAAAGGTGATTCCCATGAGCAGTGCAACCGCAGGTATTATCCATGACGGCAAAAGAGACATCCCCATCGTCGAAATGCCGGTAGTTTTGCTTCTTGCATGATTCCAGAGTGCGAGCTCAGGAAGGCTCTCGTCCACGACAAACCGGTTGGGCTTCCTGGCGAATATTGCCCTGAATTGTGAAACGGCATTCATGTCGAGTTTTTGTGCTTCCAGAAAGTATTCCTCCCCTTTTCCAAAGTCGAGAGTCTCCCGGTATACCTGACTCAGGTTATAGAGTGTTGCAGCCGAAGGGCGCATCTGCACAGATTGCCTGTAGAGCTCCTTTGCCTTATCAAAGTTCTGGAGGGCCACGTAGCAGTTTGCAAGGTTATTGTATACACCAGGATCAGGCTTGAGCGCAAGCACTTTCTGATAAGAAGCGATAGACTCCTCATATCTTCCTTCCCGTTTCGATGCCAGGGCATAAGAAAACAGTTCAACAGGGTTTTCCCTGTCCCGCAATACCGAGAGTGCATAGGTGTATCCCCTCCCTTCATTGACTTCTACGACTGCTTTCAGGGGACCGGAAGCAGGAGCTGTCATCACCGTTGAAAGTGCATAAAAGGCCCAGGGTGCAGAGAGCAGAAAAACCAGGTAGAGATAGAGGATGACCCTGTCCCATCTGGTCATATAGAGTCCGATGAGGATGAGCAGGCTGCCGAGCAGATAAAGGGGGCCGAGGAAGGCCGGGACAAGCACCAAAAGCATGAGTGCCTTTTTTCTGTTTTCCTGGATTTCATGGGCAATAAGCGGGATATCCTTCCATAGCCTGATGAAAATGATTATGCCTGTTGAGAGCAGGAAGGATGCGAGAAGACTCGTGAGAAGCGAGGATGCCAGCATGAATGACCACCAGAAGTTTTTCGGGTATGTGGAAATACCCTGCAGCATATAATCGACAGCTTCGAAGACCCGGTCGGGGCGGAAAGAAAACCTGGCCTTTGCGATCTCGAAATATACTGCGGGAAGATCAGGAGAATGCCTCAGTGCCTCCCTCAGGAGTTCCGGGGATTTCGCGCGGTCTGTTTTTGACTGGGTGAGCAGGATGTATGCATACGGGTCTGCGTTCCGGATTCCCCTGTTCAGCTGATCTTCATAGGGGGTCCCCGCTGCGGTGAGGGAAGGGAGCAGCAGCAGTATGCAGAGGAGAATGCGCTGTATCATATACGCTGTCCTATCTTTCTCTCGGTGCCTTTCAGGAGTCTCTGGATATTCTCTCTGTGTCTGAGAAAAATAATAGCAGCGATAAGCAGGCTAATCAAGAGTTTTCCCTCACCTCCCGATTCAAACAGCACCATATTCAGGGGAAGGAGTGCGAACGATATGAGTGCGCCCAGAGATGAATATTTTGTGAGCATTACAGCAGCAAGCCATATGACAAGGGTAAGCAGAGCGGCCGGTGGAGCATAGATAATCAGTACGCCGAGGCTGGTGGCAACCCCCTTGCCTCCCCTGAAACCGAGAAAGACGGAAAAATTATGTCCAAGGATCGCAGCTATGCCTGTCAGTCCTTCGATGGTTGATCCAGTGTCACAATACTGTGCCAATGCCACCGCAAGAGTTCCTTTCAAAATATCTCCGCACAGGGTAAGGACTGCCGGCCACCTTCCGATTGACCGCAGGACATTCGTAGCCCCGATATTCCCACTGCCGACCTTTTTGAGATCGACACCCCTGATTTTTGCTACTATTATACCAAACGGAACAGACCCGATAAGAAAAGCAGCAAGAAAAAGAAAGATGAATGCCACAGGGTTCATTCCGAGATTTTTCTCCCAAACGAGAGAGTAAACTGGAAGCCTGAAACCAGAGAGAGGACAAGAGCACCCCAGATCAGGATAATCCCGATATCATACAGGTCGATCGCGAAAAGGCTCTGCTTCAGGATCAAACAGAGGATTGCGATAATCTGGAGGGTTGTTTTTATCTTGCCCCCCATTTCTGCCGGAATGACGATGTCCTTGGAAAGGGCTACTGCCCGTAAGCCGGTAACCAGGAATTCCCTTGCAATAATGGTTATGGCTATCCACGCGGGCAGTCTTTCCATATCTACGAGTACAACAAGGGCTGAGATAACCAGGAATTTGTCGGCGATAGGGTCAAGAATAATACCGAATTTTGTTATGTCTCCCGACCGCCGGGCAAGGTATCCGTCGAGAAAATCTGTCAGGGAGGCGACACTGAAGACGAAAGCGCCGAAGAGTGGATGCGGGTAAACCGTGAATATGAATACGGGAATCAGGACGATCCTGCTGAGTGTCAGGATCGTCGGCAGGTTAAGCTTGAGAGTACTCATTGATGATATCTTCCCATACTCCTTTCGCCTTGAGGAGAAAGTCGCATACTTCTCTCACCGCTCCTCTGCCGCCGCCTCTCGAGGTGATCATGGCTGCCTGTGCCTGCACCACTTCTTCCGCATCAGCAACGGCTATGGGAAGGCCGCATTTTTTCAGAACAGGGATATCGACGATATCATCACCGATATAGGCTATTTCCCGGTCACTCGCTCCATATTTCTCGGAAAGCTGGCGATAGGGGATGCGTTTGTCATAGCATTTCTGGAATACATCGCTGATCCCGAGTTCCTGAGCTCTCCTTTCAACTACCCGGGAATGGCGGCCCGTGACCAGCGCAACCCTGATTCCTGCCCGGATAAGCATTCTGACTCCATGGCCGTCCCGCACATGGAATATCTTGATCTCGTTCTCATCCCTGTCAAGGATGATGCCTCCGTCTGTCAGAACGCCGTCGACATCGAGGATCAGGAGCTTGATCTCCCGTGCAATTTTCAGGATCTCTTCTTCGGAAAAGGCGCCCATAGAGTTTCTGATTCTCCAGAGAGTTACAGGACTGATGTGCCGGGCAGGAACCTCCTGTCGGGTTCTCTGCATCTTCCGCAATGGTAAACGGTACCAGAAAGAGTATAGCAAACAGGCAGGTTTTTTTAAATACCAAGGCCCTTGGCTTGGCAAGGATTTATCAGTGATGCAGCAGCAAACCGTCTGAGGAGGGAGAGGTCCCGCTTATCCGTTAATCCCTTGCCACGTCACAGAGGAGATCGAATATGTCTTCGTATTTGGCGTCCAGTTTCCTGAAAACACCCGGCTCGATATAGTTGTACTTGGAGGCGTATTCGAGAAAACGCTGGGTTTTCGAAGCCGCCTGTGCTGCGTCAGAGAGTTTGATGATAAAGGAAGATTTCTGTTTTTTCATATGCCAGGCCTCAGCGAGGTTCGTACATACTGACCGTGCATGTTTCCTCATCTGCTCAGTCAGAAATTTCTTCTCCTTGGGAAAACCTCTGGATGTCTCGAATATCTCCTCGAATATCTCAATAGCAGTTTCGAAAACAAACCGGTATAGTTCAAAGTCCTTGACTTTTCTCGTGGTTTTTTCGGTGTGCCTCGTCGTCCCCCCCTTCTCATGAGCAGAGATTGATCCCTTATCCAAGTCAGAACTTTGTTCGACGGAAGCTTCAGCTTTACGGTTCATAACCCGGAGCGTTGTGGTGGCAAGACCCTTTGCTTCTTTGAGAACAGACATGGGTTCTGCAATCCTCCTTGTACCGACTTTCTTTATAAGAAAGCAAAATCAATGCCATAGAAAACACTTTGCAGGAAGAGTGCCTGATTTTTCCCTATCTGTCCCGGAAATCAGGAAAATTGATGAATCACCGGCAAGAACCTGCGCCTTGCGGGTACGATCCTGTAATGCATCTGCGGGGAAAGTCCTCTTTTGTACAGACCGTATTCTCATTTCTGGAGTGCAGAGTAATGAAAATGAGAATACCGGAAAGTCGCTTGGTCCTGGTATGTATCCTGAGAAAACTTGCTCTGCAAGGGCACGCACAGGGAAGAGGATGAACTTTTTGTCCGGATGGAAAGGGCCCTTTGTATTCCATGATATAATTATCGGAAAACCAGGAGGATATCATGAGGAAAGGGGAAAGTATTGCAAACTATGCTGTTCCCTTGGAAAAACTCCGCTGGGTCTGTCCCCAGGAAATCTTTTCATTTGAATGCACGAGCGATATCGAACCATTAAAAGAATTTATCGGACAGGAAAGGGCTATTGACTCGATAAAGTTCGGACTCGCAGTCGAAAGGTCGGGGTATAACCTGTTCTTGACGGGCCTGACGGGTACGGGCAAGGCTGCAACGATCAAGGCGCATCTGGAGAGGTTCATTGCCGGGAAACAGGAAGAAGGGATGCGCCTTGAGCTGCATGACTGGTGCTACGTGTATAACTTTGCAGAACCAGATCAGCCGCGTATTCTGAAAATGTCCCAGGGGATGGCGAAAATCTTCAGCAGCAGCATCGAGGAGCTTATTCGGAAGCTCAGGGAGGAAATACCGAAAACCTTTGGCAGTGAAGAGTACAACAAGAGGAAACAGGATGTAATGCAGGACCACCAGAAACGATACCAGGAAACCATAGACGCCCTTGAACAGGAGGCGGCAAGGAATGACCTGATGGTGCAACTTTCTCCCATGGGTGCGGCTGTTGTGCCGCTCGTGGACGGCAAACCTCTTGCGAGAGAGGAGTTCCTTGCCAAACCTGAAGCAGAAAGGGCGCCGATCGAAGCCAAACGCCTCGAAATCATGAGGAAGGTCGAAGAGACCTATTCCCGTATCCGGGACCTTGAGAAAGAGATCGGGGAAAAAATGAAGGATATTGAACAGAAGGCAGGAGAATTTGCCGTGGCAAATCCTTTTGAAGAGCTGTTCGAGCAGTACCGTGAATATCCCGATATCATAGACTTTCTGAAACAGGCAAAGGACTATACGCTTTCAAACCTCAATCTGTTTCTCCAGGTACAGCCTCCTTCCCAGATGCCCGGCATGCAGTCTGCCTCACAGACAGATTCTTTCCTGGCGTATAAAGTGAATATTTTTATCGACAATAGTCCCCTCAGCGGACCGCCCATTATCATAGAGCCCAATCCCAACTGGTTTAATATCTTCGGAAAGATCGAGCGGAAAGCTTTTATGGGAACTTATGTGAGTGATCACACCATGATCAAGCCGGGAGCTGTCCAGAAGGCAAACGGAGGATACCTGATCCTCAATATTCGCGATGTGCTGCTCAACCAGGGTGTGTGGGAGGGGCTGAAAAGGGTAATCAGGATGAAGGAGATCCGGGTCGAGGACCCCTGGGAGCAGTTCGGGTTTCTTGCGCCCCAGGGGATGAAGGTGCAGCCGATGCCTGTCGAGTTCAAGATCGTTGTGATGGGGGATGATTCTCTCTATCAGTTGCTTACGCTCTATGACGAGGATTTCTGGGAGATGTTCAAGGTGAAATCCGATTTCGATTCCCGGATGGAACGTTCTGATGAAAATATGAGGTCTTTTGCCTGTTTCATACGGACATGCTGTGATGATGAAAAACTCCGGCCTTTTGACCGCTCAGGGGTTGCCAGGGTCATTGAATATGCGGTCAGGTCGACTGGTGATCAGGAGAGACTTTCAGCCCGGTTTGGTCCCCTGAAGGACCTCCTGGTGGAAGCAGACTATTGGGCCCGTGAGGCTGACCGTGAGATGATATCCGGGGAAGATGTCGAGAAAGCTGCACGGGAGAAAATCCACCGGCTTGATCTGGTTGCTGAACGCATGAAACAGATGATCCTCGACGGCACGCTTATGATTGATGTCGAAGGTGCGGTTACCGGACAGGTAAACGGACTTTCGGTCTATGACCTTGGACTCTTTAGTTTCGGGCGTCCCAACCGTATCACTGCGAAGACGTTCCTGGGGAAGGGCGGGGTTATCAATATCGAACGGGAATCCCAGATGAGCGGACGTATCCACGATAAGGGAGTCCTTATCCTGTCGGGATACCTCGGGTGGAAATATGCCCAGGACAAGCCGTTGTCTCTCTCGGCGAGCATCTGTTTTGAACAGTCATACTCCGGCGTGGAAGGTGACAGCGCCTCTTCGACAGAACTCTATGCGATCATGTCAAGTCTCTCGGGTCTTCCGATTCGTCAGGATATCGCGGTAACCGGTTCTGTGAACCAGAAGGGAGAGATACAGCCAATTGGCGGGGTGAACCAGAAAATAGAGGGTTTTTTTGATATATGCAAGGCAAAGGGTCTCACAGGAAACCAGGGGGTTATGATCCCATCCCTGAATGTGCGCAATCTGATGCTCCGCGAAGAGGTTGTCGACGCTGTCAGTGCGGGGACTTTCCATCTCTATGAGGTGAAAACCGTCGATCAGGGCATCGAGATTCTTACCGGAGTGCCTGCCGGCGAAAGACAGCCCGATGGGACATTTCCCGATGGCACAGTGAACTGCCTTATAGACAGGCATCTCAGAGAATATGCGGAGAGGCTCAGAAAATACTCGTATTCACCTTCAGAAATTCCTTGACCCAACCAAGGGATATCCCTGCGGACAGGTTTGGTGACAGAAATGTGCAGAGGAAGAAATACTTAAGCATGTCAGAACGATACAACTCATTCGGCTCATATATGAGGCAGCGTTTCGGTGCAGCTGTGCATAAAGTCTCTGTGGATGCCGGGTTTACTTGCCCCAACAGGGATGGAACCCTCGGTACGACCGGCTGTATCTACTGCAACAACGACAGCTTCAGGCCGAACTCCTGCGTGCCGGCGATCCCGGTCGTCGAGCAGATCAGAAACGGTGTCTCATATGTAAAAAGACGGTATAAGGCAAAGAAGTATCTCGTTTACTTCCAGCCATATACCAATACCTATGCGCCGGTTGATGTACTGGAGAGGCTCTATCAGGAGGCTCTGGCCGAACCCGGGGTGATCGGCCTTGCGATCGGCACAAGACCTGACGCAATTGACGGAGAGAAGGTTCATCTCATGGAATCCCTCGCAAAGAATGCCTTTATCCTGATCGAATACGGGATGCAGTCGATGTATGACCGGTCACTCGGGTTTATTAACCGCGGCCATACCTACAAGACATTTCTCCATGCCCTTGACCTGACCAGGGACAGGGGGATTCATATCGGAGCCCATATCATCGTGGGATTTCCGACAGAGACCCGGGAGGAGATGCTCGGCATGGCGGATAAGCTTTCTCATCTTCCGGTAGGGTTCCTCAAGATACATCACCTCCAGGTCATCAGGGCCACCCCTCTCCATACCCTCTACAAAAGAATGCCATTCCCCGTGTTCGGCTATGAAGAATATCTGGAATTTGTCTGCGACTTCATGGAGCGCCTCTCTCCCCGGATTGTCCTCCAGAGGCTCTTTGCCACTGCGCCGGACAACGTCCTCACAGCGCCGGTATGGGGAAGAAGCAGTCAGGAGATCCTCCGGGATATTGAAAAAACGATGAAGACAAGAGGGACGTTTCAGGGCAACAAGGCTAAGGAGCCTGCTGCAATCCGGGCAGGAGGTTCTCGGATCAGGGAATGAGACGAATCATCGCCGTCATCGGAGGCCGGAGAGCCGACAAGACACTTCTGAAAGAAGCCGAAGAAGTCGGACGGCTGATCGCTGAGCATGGCGCTGTGCTGGTGTGCGGTGGACTGGACGGGGTCATGGAGGCAGCTTCACGGGGAGCAAAAGTCCGGGGGGGACTCACAATCGGTATTCTTCCCCAGAATGACGCAAGAGAAGCGAACGAGCATATCGATATCCCGATCGTCACAGGCCTCGGCATAGGGAGGAACGTGATCATCGCCCGCACCGCAGATGCGCTGATCGCAGTCGGAGGAGAATACGGAACCCTCTCGGAAATTGCCTTTGCACTCCAGATGGGCAAGCCGGTTATCGGTATACGGACCTGGGACATTCAGGGGGTTATTCCTGCAGAAAATGCAGAAGGTGCGGTTGAAAAAGCCTTTACAGCGTTGAAAGCCTGATCTTCCCTGATTTATTCCTTGTTGCCGTACCCTATCTTTTTCAGGGCCTCTTCGACCTCTCCGAGTATTGAGGGGTCGTCGATTGTCGACGGGATGGCATAGGCTTTCCCGTCGGCGATGTCCCGCATGGTACTCCGTAATATCTTGCCGGAACGCGTTTTCGGAAGTCTCGGGACGACGACCGCCTCTCTGAAGCAGGCGATCGGGCCGATTTCGTTCCTGATCATCTGGACGAGTTCCTGCTTGATTTCCGCTTCTTCCCTCGCAACCCCGGACTTCAGGACTACCAGCCCAACAGGGAGCTGGCCCTTCAGAGTGTCTTTGGCGCCGATAACCGCACATTCGGCAATATCCTTGTGTTTTGCCACAACCTCTTCCATGGATCCGGTCGAAAGCCTGTGACCTGCTACGTTGATCACATCATCAACTCGACCCATGATAAACACATACCCTTCTTCATCCATATACCCGCCGTCACTCGTGAAATAATATCCGGGGAACAATTTCATATACGAATCGATAAACCGCTGGTCGGCGTTCCACAGAGTCGGCAAAGTTCCCGGAGGAAGGGGGAGTTTTACCACAACAAGGCCCTCCTTGTTCGGATCGAGTTTTTTGCCGGTGCTGGTGAGTATCTGGATATTGTATCCGGGGACAGGCTTTGTGCTCGATCCCGGCTTGACAGGGAAAGGCTCAATTCCCAGACTGTTTGCAGTGATCGGCCATCCGGTCTCTGTCTGCCACCAGTGATCGATCACCGGCTTCTTCAGGAGATTATGTGCCCAGTGATAAGTGTCCGGATCAGTCCTTTCGCCGGCCAGAAAGAGGTAGCGGAAACCGGAAAGGTCATACTTTCCTATAAAATTGCCATTGGGGTCTTCTTTTTTTATTGCACGGAACGCGGTCGGTGCGGTAAAAAGGGTTTTCACACCGTGCTGCGAGATTACCCTCCAGAACGCGCCCGGGTCCGGGGTGCCGACAGACTTCCCCTCGTAGAGGATGGTCGTGCAGCCGGTTATCAGGGGCGCGTATACGATATAGGAATGTCCGACAACCCAGCCCACGTCGGATGCAGCCCAGTAGACTTCGCCGGGTTTTGTGTCGTATATGTTTTCCATACTCCACCTGAGGGCAACCGCATGGCCGCCGTTGTCTCTCACGACACCTTTCGGTTTTCCCGTAGTCCCTGATGTGTACAGGATATAGAGAGGGTCAGTTGCCTTGACAGGGATACAGGGGACAGGTTCTGCCTTTGCCATCAGCTCATCCCAGTCAAGGTCACGTCCGGGGATCATCTCGGCCATTACCACCCGGCGCTGGAGGATGATGCATATTTCCGGTTTGTGTCTGGCAAGGTCGATCCCTTTATCGAGAATCGGTTTGTATTCGATCAGTTTTTTTACCTCGATTGCACCTGATGCTGAGACGATTACCCTGGGCTTTGCGTCGTCGATCCTCAGGGCGAGTTCATTTGCGGCGAATCCTCCGAAGACTACCGAATGGGCTGCGCCGATCCGTGCACAGGCAAGCATCGCTACCACTGCCTGAGGGACCATCGGCATATAGAGCACTACGGTGTCGCCCTTATTCACCCCGAGGCTTTTCAGCACGCCCGCGAACCTCGACACCTGGTCGAGCAATTCGCGATAGGTAAATTTCTGTATCTTGTTCCTTACCGGACTGTCATAGATGAGGGCTGTCTGGTCGGCGCGGCCGTTTTCCACATGCCTGTCGAGGGCATTGTAACAGGTGTTCAGTTCGCCGCCGACAAACCAGCGGTGGAACGGGGGGTTCGATGCATCGAGCACCTTGTCCCATTTCTTATACCAGGTGATATCCGCAGCGGCATCTCCCCAGAATCCTTCCGGGTCATCAATACTCCTCTGATACAAATCTTGATACCTTCCCATACGAAGCCTCCTGATGTATTTGCCACAAAGGTTTTTTATCATAGCACAAAAGGGAATTTTTATAGTATGCTTGCCTTGTTGAGCGAAACAATGCAGGTGACCATCGGATATACCTCACACAGCATGGAGACCATTCCCGCGTCAAAGCGGATTATGGAAGCCCATGACCTCATCATAACCGAAGAGGCCCCTGCTCCGGGATTCACCCTTATGCTGAACAAAAAGATTCCGATCAGGACATACATAGAAGAAGAACACCTGGAATTTCCGCGCTTTTCAAAACGGTACTTCGTTCTCCTCCGTGTCCTCTACGGAGACGGGAAGAAAATACTGCAGGTCGAGCCTTATATCGAAAGGCTCCTGAAGATCTACGCGATGTTTTCTGACGGGAAAAATCCTTCGGATGTCGAAAAGATCCCGGCGCTCAGGGAGGTATATGCAGCCGAAAAGCGGGCAACCGCAGCCCTTCTCACCTTCTATGAACGCTCGATAAGCGGGCCGTTCCCGTCTGTCATTGAGTCGGTCAGGCGGTTTGCAAAGGCAGATGCGGAGAAGTTCCGGCTGAGGGACTCGCTCCGGGCACACAGCATCGCCGAGGTTGTCAGAAAAGAGCGCAAGAGGATATTCGTTGAAACAGGGAGCATCCACGTCTATCTTGAAAGAGTATTAAGGCGTAAACTAAAACAGCTATGCAGAATCGAAACCGTAAACCTGCTGGAAGATCATATCCGGTATCTGACAGGCAGGAGCACCTTTTTCCCGCCCGGAGATATCCTCACCCTCCACTATATCCTGAGAAGAAAAGAGCGTAGGGACTATGAATCGCTCCTTGCGGCGCAGAGTATTCTCTACAGCAAGCTTTTAAAAAAAGAGGAGATTCTTCCCTCACGGAAGTCGAGAGCTCCCCATCTCGAGGATAAAATAGGAATCACTGCGCTTGTCGGCAATCTGACGGTCGAAAAATGCGAAGAGCTTTTTTCCCGCATACGTTTCCTGACAAGAGAGAAAGCGCTCGAAATAGTAAAAGAGCATACGCATTCTGCCTGAGGCTGACAAGTCGATACCTTCCCGGCATCCCCGTGCACTACTCTGGACATTATTCCTGAAACCCGTCTATAATTTTGCAGCCATGACCCGTATGCTTGATAAAACGGACAAAGACCGGTCTCAACAGAAATCTTCCGGAACGGACGTGCTTCAGTTGAGCTTTCCCTATGCCATGAATAAGGACAGACTGAAAGATTGCCTTGAACAGAGTGCCAACAAGCCGGTATCCCTCGTCATCACCGACAATTCATCCCGGATGGTGTCAGTCAAACCGGGCAAGGAGAATGTTTCGGTGAGGCTGCACTGGATGTTCCTTCATGCCGGTGACCCGGTGATCAGAGAGATCGCGGCCTTTCTGAAAAACAGCAGGCGGAGTACACCCCTTCTCAGCAGGTTTATCAGGGAAAACCGGCATTGCATCAGAAGAGGCAATGGCAGACCATACAGGGGCAATACCCGGGGGAAATATTTTGACCTGCAGGAGATTTTTGATTCCGTGAACCGCGAATATTTCGATCAGAGAATTCATGCTTCAATCGAATGGGGACGGAAAAGTCTTCGCCGGTCGGTCAGAAGAAGGACCCTGGGCAGTTACTGCAGAGACAACAACATCATACGGATCCATCCCTTCCTGGACAGAAAGCATATCCCCCTGTATTACATCAGATACGTTATTTACCATGAAATGCTGCATAGTGAGATCGGCGAAGAGAACAGGAACGGACGGAGACTGTTGCATTCATCCGAATTCAGAAGACGGGAAAAGATGTTCAGGGAATACGGAAAAGCCAGAGAATGGGATGCAAGGCATTAGGGCACCGTTAGGACACGTTTCCGGTCATTATCTGCTGCTCATAATCACTTCCGGGAACCCCGGGTGTGATGCGTGCAGAAGAGCTGTCTCCGTATGCGGAAAAGAGGTATAATTGAGGATGCCGGAGGAATACCGCACCAGCACCAGCGTTGAAGCAATCAGGCAATCTGTACTCGACAACCTGTACTTCCGCCTCGGGAAGGTCCCTGACACGGCGACGCAGCACGACTGGTACATGGCTCTCGCGTACACCGTGCGGGACAGACTGATGCACCGGTGGATCAGGACAATGCAGACCTATACGGAAGACCTCACGGTCGTAGCATACCTGTCTGATGAATATCTCATAGGGCCGCAGCTCGGGATGCACCTCATCAACCTCGGCATCCTGGATGAAATATCCGGGGCATTGCAGGGGTTAGGACTGAATCTGCAGCAGCTTGCCGAGCAGGAGGAAGAGCCCGGTCTCGGGAGCAGTGTCCTCGGGATGTTTGCGGCCTGCTCCATGGATTCACTGACAGCACTCCAAATCCCTGCAATCGGGTATGGGATCAGATATGAATTCGGCGCCTTCCATCAGGAGATCAGGGACGGCTGGCAGGTTGAGATGACGGACAAATGGCTGCGCTCCGGTAATCCCTGGGAGATCCAGCGCCAGGAGATTGCCTACACCGTGAACATCGGAGGCCGTACCGAATCATATTATGATGAACAGGACTGTTTCCGGGTGCGATGGATCCCCAAGTTCGCACTGAAAGGGACGGCGTTCGACATGCCTGTCTCCGGCTACAGGGTCCCTGCGACAAACCTGCTGCGTCTCTGGAAGGCTGAGGCAATCGAATCGTTTGAATATGAGGCCTTCAACATGGGGGACTATTTCGGAGCAGTGAACGAGAAGATTGCGTCAGAATCAATCAGCAAGATTCTCTATCCTGACGATGAGCCGTATATCGGCAAACAGCTGCGGCTTGCACAGCAGTATTTCTTTGTCTCCTGTTCCCTCCAGGATATGATCCGCATGCACCTCCTGCGCTGGAAACCCATCCATACCTTCTCGGGATCCTTTTCGGTGCAGCTGAGTGACGCCCATTCGGCGGTTGCGGTTGCCGAACTCATGCGGCTCCTGGTCGATGAGCATATGGTGAACTGGGACAAGGCATGGTATATCACGCAGAATGCATTTTCGTATACCAACCTCACCACCCTTACGGAAGCGCTCGAAAAATGGCCGCTTGGGATCTTTGCGAGCATCCTCCCGCGCCACCTTGAAATCGTGTATGAGATAAACCGGCGCTTTCTTGACGAGATATGGTTGAAGTACCCGGACAACCCTGAAAAGAGCTCAAGGCTCTCGCTCATCGATGAGAACGACCAGAAATATGTCCGGATGGCTCACCTCGGAAGCCTGGGGAGCCATGCAGTGAATGGGGTTTCCGAAATGCATTCTGAATCGCTGAAGAAGAATATTTTCCCGGATCTTTTCGAGCTCTATCCTGAGAGGTTTTTCAGCATGACCAGCGGTGTGACACAGAGACGCTGGATGGTGCTCGGTAATCCGGGACTTGCCGGGCTCATCACCAGGACAATCGGCGATGGTTGGATCGGCAACATGGAGGAAATACGACAGCTCGAGGCTTTTGCGAATGACCCGAATCTGAGGAAAAAATGGCTGCATAGCAAACAGGAGAACAAAACTCAATTGGCGGGAATCATCCGGGACAGGACCGGAATTTCTGTTCGTCCTGATACCCTTTTCGACATGCAGATGAAACGCTTTCATGAAAGCAGGCGTCAGCATCTCAACGTGCTGCATATCATCACGCTCTACAACAGAATCAGGAAAAATCCACGGGCAGAGATCACACCCCGCACCTTTATATTCGGAGGCAAGGCATCTCCGGGATATTTCATAGCCAACCTTATTCTCAAACTGATTCATTCGGTTGCCGACGTGGTGAATAACGACCCGGATGTAGCAGACCGGCTGAAAGTGGTCTTCTTCCCGGACCTGAATGTAAAGAACGGCCTGAAAATTTTCCCGTCAGCAGACCTCTCCGAGCAGATTACTACTGCGGGGAAAGAATCATCAGGCACGGGGGGCATACACTTCTCCATGAACGGTGCTCTCACCGTAGGGACATCCGACGGAGCGAACAGGGAAACCCTGAACGAGGTGGGTACTGAGAACATATTCCTCTTCGGTATGACAGCCGGGGAAATCTCCGCCATAAAATCCGCGGGGTATCGTCCCATGGAATATTATCAGGAGAACGCGGATCTGAAAGAAGCAGTAGATCTTATCAGTTCCGGTCATTTCTCCAGAAAGGATCAAGACCTGTTCAAGCCTCTCATTGACTCACTGCTCAGCCGGGATGAGTATTGTGTGCTTGCCGATTATCAGTCATATATCGACTGCCAGGACCGGATAGGTACCCTGTTCAGAGACAGGGAGGCATGGGCGAAAATGTCGATCCTGACTGTTGCGCGGATGGGAAGGTTCTCCTCGGACCGGTGGATGCGCGAATACAATGAAAAAATATGGCATGCAGAGCCTTTGAATATCGATCTTGAGCAACAATCAGGGGGTGAGGTATGAATACCAAGAAGTTATCTGAAATCATCCAGTCAACCTCGCTGCTCAGTCAGGTCGTGGGAGCAGAGAAACTCTTCCTCTCAGGCCGCAGGAAACGGGGTGAAGACCTTGAGAGTGCAGTGCGTTTTTTCCTCGAATTCCTTCACGGCTTCGAGAGTTTCGAATTTGACGGTCCCTGCGTAACTGTCTTCGGATCGGCACGATTTCCGGAAAGGCACCGCTATTATGAGCTCGCACGGGAGCTCGGACGGGCGCTTGCCAACGCGGGCTATGCGGTTATGACCGGAGGCGGCCCCGGCATTATGGAGGCTGCGAACAGGGGAGCCAAGGAGGGCGGGGGGCTGAGCTTGGGTTGCAATATTACGCTTCCCTTTGAGCAGCAACCCAATCCCTACCTCGACAAGTTCATCGAATTCGAGCACTTTTTCGTGCGCAAGGTCATGCTGGTAAAATACTCGTCGGCCTTTGTCGTGATGCCGGGAGGCTTTGGCACCCTGGATGAGGCATTCGAGGTCATTACCCTCGCACAGACCGGAAAACTCGAAAGGTTTCCGGTTGTAGGCATGGTGAGGGATTTCTGGGACCATCTGCGCCGCTTCATGCATGACACCATGCTGGCAGAGGGTACCATCAGCACCGGAGATATGGATTTCATGCAGGGAGCAAATACGGTTGAAGACGCCATCCGTATCATCCGCCGGCTGTCACGGGCAAGTTTTTAATTCCGGGAGAGACAAGAGTACCGGGGACAATATTCCTGAACACCAGGGTACTCAGAAAGTTATCAGGGGGTGAAAATGGCAGACGAACATTCTTTCGATATCGTAAGCAGGGTCGATATGCAGGAGGTGATGAACGCCGTGCAGCAGGCAGCGAAAGAGCTGAGCCAGCGCTTTGATTTCAAAGGCAGCAAAAGCAATATCGAACTGCAGAAAGAACACGGGGAGATTATTCTTGTCTCAGACGATGAGTACAAACTGAAAAGCCTCACAGAGATTCTCAAGAACAAGCTTGTAAAGAGAGCGGTGTCCCTGAAAGCGTTAAACTTCGGCAGGATCGAGAAGGCAGCCGGTGATACGGTAAGGCAGGTCGTGACCCTTCAACAGGGACTGTCTCCTGAGCGGGCGAAGGATATCGTCAAGCTCGTGAAAGACATGAAGCTCAGGGTGCAGTCAGAGATCCAGAAAGACCAGGTGAGGATACGGGCAAAAAAGATTGATGACCTCCAGGCAGTGATACAGATGCTGAAAGGGAAAGAGTTTGAGTTTCATATCGAGTTCATCAACTACCGATAAAATATCTCTATTCCCCGACTCGATCCCCTGATCAGGTCGGAGGACGGAATCCAGTTTTTGGACAGGGAATGGATCTCCCGGTCAAGCCGGGGGATGACAAAACACGACATTATGCGCAGTCTCTTTTATCTCTCTCGCTTGTTTCTGTATTCCTTTCGGACAGAGATCCCCGGCTATTTTCTGGCAAAACAGGTGAGGTGCCCGTCTGTATAAAACAGCGAAAACCGGCTGTCCAGAAATTTGGCAAGACAATCGGCTACGCTGAATATGAGCAGCGGCTTTTCCATCCTGCTCAGTGTGCGCGCGACAGCTTCGTATACTTCCTTCCCCCCTTCAAGGGGCTTCGCAGGGAGATACAGATAGATGAAATCCGCTTCGTCAATCGGGGCGTGCACGATATCGTCATGGATCCACTCAACACGGTCATCCCCGATGCCAAGCGCTCGCTGGAAAATCCTGCCGACACGGATCAGTTCAGCTGAAATCTCGACCTGGATTGTTTTCCGGTGAGGACAGAGGCATTGTAACAATAATCCCTGCAATCCGTTCCCCGCACCAAGGTCAGCGACGACAGAATCGGCTTTGATAAAATCCACGGCCTTTATGAGGGGGGAAAGGCCGCCGGGATGGCACGCATATCCCCTTCTTTTTGCAAGCTGTTCCCTTTCGGGGGGAGCATACCCGGAGCCTGCTCCATGCAGCCGGATGTACAAACTGAGCAGGGAAGTTTCAACGAAAGAAGGATCTCCTTTATCCAGAGAGCTCACCAGGTTTTCTGTATAACCGTCCAGATCCGGCAATTCAGCCTGTATGGCTGTATTGGCTGAAAGCTTCAGCAGGGAGCCTATAAGAATACTCGTCTGGTTCTCTCTTCCCGGATTTCCGAAAAGGTCATTCATGGATCAGGTATCATATCAAGCAATACGGGCAAGATCATTCTCCGGTATCGAGAGCCCTTATCGTCCCGTCTATTCGGCTGACCAGTATTTCGCCGTCCACGATCTCCAAATAGACCTTCTCGCGGGTGGTTGTTCTGCTTTCCTGACCATCAACGACAAGGACTTCTGTGACCACGGTCTCAGTAATCGCCGTGCGTCCGTCAGGAGCAACAGTGATCTGATCATTGTCATGCTCATACTCGTAATGACTGAGCCCGGCAAAGGTTTTCTTCAGCTCCTCCCTGTACTGATCCCGCGTCATCTGTATCCTCTGCAAGCCATAGGGTGTTTCCATTGAGACCGTGATGACCACAAACGGTGCGAGATGCTTCATGATACCATCAAGGTCCTTCCCGAGTGTTGCGGCTTCAACTTCCTGCATCATTGTCCGGATATCATTCTCGGTGATGGTTGTATGGTTTGATGAGGAATCCCGGCATGCATGCAGGAGAAAAAAAGAGGCCTGCACGGCAAGCAGGAGGATACCCAGATACAGATAAGCACTTGCCCTGTTCAGGAAAAGAGTTGGCCGCATCTTATTCTTCAGGAATCAGTTCAGGCGTTCCGAGTGATTGCCGGTATTCATCCATGCCGGATATCGCTACCGCAAGGTTTCCGGTATCCTGGTTCAGCCTCGGGATATAGGTCAGGGGTATTCGTTCCTTTGAACCGCTGCTCTGGATCATGAGGGTCGCCGCGCATTTCCGTATACCCGTATCTTTATCGAAACTCTGTTCCCTGATATCTTCCAGGTCGATAATCATGCCGGCACGGATAAGTTTCCATTCTTCATCGGTCAATGCCATGCCGGGAGCGGCTGCAACTGCGGAAAGGTCTTCCCTGAGGCTCTGGCTTACCGAGTTGATAACGGCAGTTACAGCCTTGCCGTCATCACAGTCAGGAACCGATTTCGTGCAGGCCGGGACAAGGGTCCAGAGTATGATGCAGAGAACTCCTGCAATGTCCCTGGCATACCGGCAACTCATCGCTGATGAAAAAGCAGTCATGGATTTTTTCCTCTCTTTCGTAAAATGATGGTGATAAATCCTGTCCCCCATTATAAATGATAGGTCTGCACTTTTCCATCCGGGATGGTTCCGTGGTACAATGAACACATGTCCGATGAAAAATCGCGGTTGGTTTATTCCACGGACAGGATGATCCCGCGAAAGGAAAGGAAAAATGAACCGTGCCTGCCTGCGGATGTGCCTCCGGCGCAACAGAACGTAAGGGTTCGGGTTGAGCGAAAAGGCAGAGGAGGGAAAGCCGTCACGGTCATTGAGGGACTTTCCCTGTCTGAAAATGAACGCGGTTTGTTTCTGAAACAGCTCAGGACGCGGTTTGGAACAGGAGGAACCTCCAGGGATACAGCTCTTGAAATCCAGGGTGACCACCGGGACATGATCCTGTCTGCATTGGAGAGTATGGGATACAAACCGAAGCGTTCCGGCGGCTAAGCATACTCACCATACCCATCCCCTGGTCTGTTCCGGGATTTCCGGGACAGGGGCCTGGAAAACGCCGGTTTTTTGAGAAAATTCTTTCATGAAACATTTATAATACAAAAAAGCCAGGAACGAGAGAACCCTTTTTATCATGATACCCGTGTAACTGACCGGCGACAAACAACGCGTCTATTCCCGGAATAACTATGGACAAGCATATCAGGCAGCAAAAAAAACTCGTCGAGAAGATCGCCCTCAATATCGCTGAGCATGAAATGCGGAAAATGGTCACCGGGTACAGGACCTATCCTGAAATATACGAGGAACTGAGAAGAACGGTCTCCTACGCGTCAGCAGTCCATGAGAATCAGTGGAGAAAAAACGGTGATCCCTATATCTTCCATCCCCTCAATGTTGCGCTTATCGCGGCAGAAAACGGTATGGTAGACAAAACCTCTATCGACAGTTGTCTGCTCCATGACGCTATAGAGGACGGCTCGGTCAGCAGCGGAGAGATCGGTGCGAATTTCGGGGAGGAGGTTGCAGAGGTTGTCGAAGGACTCACGAAGATCAAGGCGCATAAGGAAGAGTCATATGATAAATTTTTCTCGCACACCATTCATAACCCCCGGATTGCCTATATTAAAATCTTCGACAGGCTCCATAATCTGAAGACACTGAGCCACCATACCCCTGAAAAACAGGTCATAATCGCCAATGAATCCATGGACATTTACCATAAGCTCTGCATCCGTCTGTGTCTTACGGATATTGCAAACGAGATCGAGGGCCTTTGCGCACCCATCCTCCACCCCGAGATGTTCACCCTGTTTTCCGCACGCCTGAAAGAGATCCAGGAAGAAGCCGCTCAGGTTATCGATACATTCAAGATGAATATCCTGGCCAAATGCCATGAGAGCGATGTGAAGTTAAAGAAAATCAGGGTTCACTGGAAACCGTTCCTCCCCATGAACGAGTACCGGTTTATGCATATTCCGCACGTGCTTCAGTTCAAACTGGTTGTTGATTCTGTTGAGAACGCATACAAACTGCTCTGGCTTGTCAATACCCAATACAAGGTTGCCGGAACGATTGAGGATTATATCTCGGTTCCCCGGTTCAATAATTTCAGGGGGGTCCTGTATACTATTGTGGTAGAGGGGGTCAAGATCCCTCTCCTCATTACCACGGACAGGTTCAACGAATTCAACAGGAAGGGCATCCTGGTGTACGGCAGCTTCAGCAGGGACACCGCTCTTAACAAAAAATTCATGGAGCATCTGCAGGAGTATCTGACCAGCGAAAGTAATTTTATGGATGTGAGTACGCTTATCTCCTTTATCGAGAAGGATGATATCCAGGTTTTTGCCAAGGACGGCAAGACTACCATAGAACTGAAGAAGGGCGCTACGGTTCTGGACTTCGCCTTTAAGATACACTCGGACCTGGGTTTGCGGGCAGAGTATGGCATCGTGGATGGGGTGAGGGTAATGCTGGGACACGAACTGACGAACGGCAATATCGTCCATGTTCAGACAAAAAATACGATAACGGCAACAGAGGATTTTCTTACGAAGTGTGTTACTCCCAAGGCCCAGAGGGTACTGAAGAAATTCTTCGAAAATATGTATACGGATTCACTGGTTCAGATTGCCAAGGACTACATCGAGAAGAACCTCTTCACCTTCCATATAGATACCCAGGAATTCCGGAGGAAACTCAAGGAAACATACCCGGCGGAAAAGGAGAGGAAGGAGAAGGTGCTCGGCATCCTGTGCACAGCGCACGCAGTCGAGGACCTGATGCTTGAACTGAATCTGATTGACCAGAAAACACTCTCTCTCCACCGAAGGAAGGAAGAGACCTTCCGGAAACTCTGGAACGTTTTTTCCCCCCGTCAGAAAGGGTTGCCCATAGAACTGGATTTCCTTGATACCAGTTACCAGTCCTGCCCCCACTGTGTGCCTACCCTGCACAATTCTCCTCACAAAGGTATCCTTGCCGAGAACAGGTTTGCGGTCCACGCCGGTCATTGCAAAGAGATCGCTGATGCTCCTGCGGAGAAGATATTCGCAGTCAAATTCAGAAAGACAAAACCGATCGACGATATGATCTACATGAGGATAGAGACGGATGACGTTTCAGGTATCACCCATGCGATATCCTCGGTCTTCAAGACGGTGAATCTTGATATTTTCAATGTCGAAAATGACCACACAAAGGCGCTTTACCGGCTTGCATACTACGAGAAATCTCCCCAGGCAGTCTCCTCGTATCTCGAAAATCTCCATAAAATCCAGGAAGTGAGGAGCATCGCGATCAGTACGAAAAACATCTTCTGATTGCGTCTGCATCCACCTGCATGCTTTTGCCCTATCTGAGCACACCGTCAGGGACAGTATTTTTATTCTCATCCCTCTCCCGGATGTTTTCAGGAGAGGGATGCCGGTCGGAACCTTCTCGTCGGGAATCTTTCGGTACTGTGCTATAATGCATCCAGGGAGGGGATACCTATGGATATTCTCAGTGCCCTGAACGAAATACCAAGGCTCGAACCGGAATTGTCAGAGTTTCTCAGATACCTCGGCGGGTATGACGATGGACATGCCCGTTGCCTCGAAGAATTCCTTAAGACGCCGTGACCGTTCTCCCCGGAAAGCAGGCGGCTGCAGAGCTTTGGTCCGGGTCTGCTGCGGAAAGGAGGAAGAGATGAAGAAGGTGGTTGTCTTTCTTTGTATTATAATCCTGCTCGGTATAGCCAGTGGGTGTGAACGCAAGTCCGTCACCCGGGCGCCTGTGGTTTTTGCAGAGAACCTGAACGAACCCGAGGCCCCTGTTCTTCTACCGGACGGGAGCTGGCTGGTCGTTGAGATGGGGGCGGAACAAGGATCAATAACCCATATAAGCACCGACGGGAAAACCCGGCGCATTATTGCGAAGACAGGAAGGCCGAATGGCCTTGCCGTGGATAAGCAGGGGAACATCTGGGTTGCGGAGTCTATGAATCCCCCGTCGTTGCTGAAAGTTACCATGGACGGCAAGGTCGAGGTTTTCCTGAAAGAATACCGGGGAGATCCCTTCCTGTTTCCCAATGACCTCGCTTTCGGCCCTGACGGATCGCTTTACATGACCGACTCCGGTGTCGGCTTCGATGACCTTGTCCGGGATGGCAAGCTCCGTGCCGACTATAGGGATATCAAAACGGACGGGAGTGTCTTCAGAATTGATCTGCATACGAAAACCATTGAGAAAATCGATTCCGGGCTGAAATTTGCGAATGGTATTGCATTCAGCCCGGATAATACCCTTTATGTAGCTGAAATGTTCACCGGCAACGTATATCGGTACCGCCGGGCAGACGGGAAAGGAGAAGCAAGGCGAGAGTTGTTCGGGAGCGTCTTCGACGGAGAAAGACCGGCGGTATTCAACGGCCCCGACGGGATGAAGTTCGGACAGGACGGGAACCTTTACGTTACTGTGTATGGACAGGGCGTGGTAACGGTGCTCAGGAGTGACGGCTCGATACTCCGGCACATCCCGACACCGGGCAGCAAACCGACAAATGTTGCCTTCGGAGCAGCCGGTGAAGAAAAGATCTATGTTACCGAGGACGAGACCGGCGTGCTGCTGGCAATCGAAGTCGATACTCCAGGTCTCCCGCTCTATCAGTAACCCTGGACGTTGATCCTTATCCCGTATCTCCTGATGGATCCTGTTTCAGGAGCAGGGCGACCAGAAAACCGAGGAAGAGAATGACCGCGAGTACGATCAGGCCATATTTGAACCCACCGGTCATATCTCTGATGATCCCGACAAGATATGGCCCGAAAAACCCCCCGAGGTTGCCGATCGAATTTATGAGCGCGATACCGCCTGAGGCAGCCGAGCCGCTGAGAAAGGAGGTGGCGAAAGCCCAGAAAGGCCCCAGGGTTCCCCATATCCCTATCGCAACCAGGGAAAGACAGGCGAGTTCCATTGCCGGCGTGGATGAATATGCGGTAAACAGCATGCCTGCTGCAGCCAGCAGGATCGCAAACGCTGCATGTATCCGGTGTTCACCGGTTTTGTCGGAATGCATCCCGATTATTGTCATCCCTGCCGCAGCGAGCAGATAGGGGAAAACAGAAACGATCCCGACCATGAAATCGCTCAACCCTGACGCTCCCTTGATAAGCAGGGGCATCCAGAAACCCACTCCATAGAGGCCGATGACTACAGAAAGATAGATCAGGCAGAGCATCCAGACCCTGCCGCTTCTGACTGCCTGGATAAACTTCACCATTCCATGATGTTCCCTCCTGACCTGCTCCTCATGCAGCCGGGCTACCAGCCAGTTTTTCTCATTGTCCGAAAGCCATTTCGCCTTTTCCGGTCTGTCCGTAAGGTAAAAGAGTACCACCACACCCAGCAGAACCGCCGGAAGTCCTTCGATGAGGAACAGCCATTGCCATCCGGCAAGCCCTCCGAAACCGTGCATCGTGAGGAGCGCCCCTGAAACCGGGCCGCTTATCACCCCTGAGACAGCGGTTGCGGTCATGAAAAACGCGACGGTCTTTGCGCGATGCGCTGCGGGGAACCAGTAGGTAAGATAAAGGATCATGCCCGGGAAAAACCCTGCCTCGGCAAGGCCCAGAAGAAACCGGACGAGGTAGAAACTGCGGGGTCCCTGGATAAAGGCAGTCGCGGACGACACAATCCCCCAGGTTATCATGATACGGGCAATCCAGATCCTGGCCCCGGTACGCTCAAGGATCAGGTTGCTGGGGACCTCGAAGAGAAAATACCCGATGAAGAAGATGCCGCTGCCGAGTCCGTACACCGCCGCGCTGAAATTCAGGTCCGCATTCATCTGCAATGCCGCGAACCCCACATTTACCCGGTCGAGATAGGCGATCACATACAGGATAAACATGAAAGGGATCAGCCGCCGCGAGACTTTGCGGACGACTTGCCTCTCGATATCCGAAGGACCCGGGGATGGTCCTGACCCTTTCACTTCCTGAGTTTCTTGCACCGGGAAGTCCGATCCTGTCTTTCCCCAAGGCTATCACAGTTCCTCAGGAGTGTAAAGGAAACGTATACGATTCTCCGGCCGGGTATATTCAGTATCAGCCGGTATTGATGCAGTATGAAACTGATCCGGAGGAGTTCGCGGTAACGGTTTTCGAAAATAATCCGGGGCTGCTCCCGCAGGATATCATGCCCCGCTTATCCGAAATTCTTTAAGAACTGCCCGATCTGCATGCCGAGATACACGCATTTCACGTTGTTCATGCAGTCGTCGGCGTCCTTTTTTTCAAGGTGCGTCGTGAGTTCCCTGGTGTCTTTTTTGAACTTCACGATGTACGCGTTCTTGGTTTCGTCAAACTCAAGACCGACCGCAATGCCATGTTTGGTTATTTCGGGATACATTTCCAGTATCTTGTCCTTCAATGCGACCTGTGTGTAACCCATAAAGCCCTCCCTTGCTGAGATAAGTGTGCACAGTCCTGTGTATTCAATACTTGTGCAAAACAAATGCCAGTCTATAACATCTTGATTCCATGGGTATTTTGATGAGAGGCGGGCATTTCCCCGGGGAATTTTGCCTTGTCAGGGGGACAAGATACACCCGGAGAACAGGTTCACCGCGGGAGAGGGAAGGTCTTATTCCCCTGCAACAGGAAGCGGCATGACGGCCGGGATTAATCCAGCCAATCCCCTGCAATTTGTGCTAGCCTATGAGAGGAGGGAAAGACTGCTGTCTCCACGGTTGAAAAACCGTCAAAAAGGAAAGGGGTCAATATGAAAATGATGAATTTCTCTGTGAGTATAATCATAGTAGTTTTCTTATTGCCAGTATGGTCTGACGCTTTCGCAGAAAAGGAGGAGAACATGTCCGATGCTCTTTCTGTTATTCATAACCGGAAAAGTGTGCGCAGTTTCACAGGGCAGAGTGTAGACAAGGATATGCTGGATAAACTCATAAGGGCAGGAATGGCAGCTCCGACTGCTGTGAACAGGCAGCCGTGGGCATTTGTTGCTGTTACTGACAGAAAAACCCTCGATACTCTTGCTGCGGGCTTGCCGTATGCCAAAATGCTGGATAAAGCAGGAGCGGCTGTTATTGTTTGTGCGGTAACGGAAAAGGCACATGATCAGCGTATGGAATTCGCGGTTATTGACAGTACGTGCGCAAGCGAAAATATCCTGCTGGCTGCCGAAGCATTGGGATTGGGTGCGGTGTGGACCGCTGCATATCCCTACAAAGAGAGGATGGATGTTGTCAGAAAGGCGCTGCATATTCCGCAGGCAATCATCCCGTTGAATGTTATCCCGGTGGGTCATCCCACAGGGACAGAGAAACCAAAAGACAAATACAAACCTGAAAACGTACACTGGGAGAAATGGTAACCATGCGGGGCTAGCCATCCCTATGATCAAGATCACTTGATAGGCAATACTGGTCCTGAAAAGAGAAATGTCTTTGTCTTTTTCCTGCTTGTCATTGCATCGCTTCTTTTCTTTTTTGCATTGTGATTTCACCTGCTACTAAATAACTTTAATCCCTTGAAATTATTGAGCAATACTGGTACAAATATGCATGCAGATAGAAAATCATGTTCAAAGCTTCATCCCAAAGACAGATTCCCCTGAAAAAATTTATGATCTGTTCCTCTCTCTGGGATATCCTAAAGATAAACTCCTCGATCCATCCTACAAGAGGAAGATAGAAGAATTCGAGTTTGCCAAAGAGGAAAGGGAAAAGATCAAAGATATCTATACTGTCTTTAATTATGACGGCAAGCTCCAGATATTCCTCATTGAAGTAACAAGCCTTACAGTTCCGCTTGTCCGGTATCTCACAAAACGACTTTCAGACAGGTATTTGAGGTTTCTTCTTATACTTACCCCGGACTATAAAGAGTATACCTTTGTATTCCCCGAGTTTGAGCGCATCGAAGAAGGAAAACATAAGCTCAAGATCACAAGACTAAATTTTAACAGGGCACAAACCTATCATACAGATCTTTTGACAATATCGAACATCGCCCTTACCGGCGATGAGGAGAACTGGCGGGACATATGGATGCGGTGGAAGGATGCATTCAGTGTCGAGAAGGTAACGGATAAGTTCTTTGAGGATTACAAGAACGCCTTCTTCGAGTTAAGACATACCTTTGAGAATCAAAAGATACCAATCAAAAGCGCACATGAGCTTTCCCAGCAGTTTCTCAACAGGCTTATGTTCCTTTACTTCATCTCAAAGAAGAAATGGTTAAATAATGATCCAAAATTCATCAAGTGGTACTGGGAACGATATAAAGCGGAAAAGAGAAATGGCACTGTAAAACAAGATACATTCTATGAACAGTGGCTGGAAGTGCTCTTCCTTCAAGCGTTCAATAACCAATATAGCCATCCACAATATTTTCCAAAGGATATACATAAAATCCTTGCCGAAGCCCCTTATCTGAATGGCGGGCTCTTCAAGAGAAACGATCTTGATGAACTATCTTTTTCCATAAAGGATAGCCTTTTTGAAATAATCCTCTCTTTTTTCGAGAAGTATAATTTCACCATACGAGAAGAAGAGCCACTGGATGTCGAAGTTGCCGTAGACCCGCAAATGATTGGGTATGTCTATGAGTCTCTCTCCAATGTGGCAGAAGAAATATATGAGAGACAGGACCTTGGCATATTCTATACCCCAACGGTTGAAGTTGACTTCATGTGCCGAAGGGCAATGGTAGAGTATCTGAGTAATCACCTTACAGAATTATCAAAAGAATGGATATACAGGCTGCTCTTTGATGAAGACAAAAAAACCGTTATGGATCAGATCATAAAACAGAAACTCTGGTACCGTCTCGAAGAGGTGCTGGACAACCTCGCAATTGTTGACCCCGCATGTGGAAGCGGCGCTTTTCTTGTGGGCATGCTCCATGTGCTTGCAGAGCTTTACAGGCTCATCTACAGCTTCATAAGCAGAGAGATGACTGAATTTGAGTTGAAAAAGAAAGTCATCGGCACATCCCTTTATGGCGTTGATGTCATGCCCTGGGCTGTTCACTCGGCAGAATTGCGACTCTGGTTACAGCTTATCATTGAAGAGGATATCCCTGTTGAGCAGAGAAAGCTCTTTCCCCTTTTGCCGAATCTCAATTTTAAACTCAGGGTAGGCGATTCCCTTGTCCAGGAAATGGGCGGGATTAGTCTCCATATGCGTGACAGCAAGCTTTCTGCTGATATGAAAAGGAAACTCTCAGCTCTGAAGTCTGAGAAGGAGAAATACTTTAACAATGATCCATCTGCAAAATTCAAGAGCGATAAAGCCCTGCTTCAGGAAGAGCTGAGGATATTCGGTGAGATATTGGATGACAAGATTGTGACCCTCCGGAAGGATATTCAGGGACTGGAAGGCGAAAAAAGAAAACTTCAGATGGAAATGTTTGAAGAACTGAAAAAGGACAAGTCCAAACAAACATTACTCTTTGAAGAAGAAATTAAGGCTAAGGAAAACCAGATTGAACTGTTACGAGAAACAAAAAGAAAAATCCAGACACCGGAACAAAAACCATTCGTCTGGGACATCGATTTTGCAGAAATATTCGGCGACAAGGGCGGCTTCGATATTGTTATCGGTAATCCACCCTATGTACGACAGGAAAAAATTGCTCCACCAAACAAACTCAAGGCAGAAATAACCCTTGAGGATAAAAGGGAATATAAAGACAAGCTCCTGAGCTCAATACAGGTGCATTATCCATTTGTGAGGAAGCTCGACAAAAAGAGTGACTATTACATTTATTTCTACTTCCACGGCCTTTCACTCCTCAATGAAAAGGGTATCTTCTGTTTCATCACCTCAAACTCGTGGCTCGATGTCGGATACGGAAAAGAGCTGCAGGAATTCCTTTTGAAATATTGCCATGTGAAGGCTATATACGATAACGAAGCAAAACGGAGCTTTGAGCATGCGGATGTAAATACTATCATTGCTCTATTCGGCCCACCACAAATCTCAAAAGGTGGTAATGATTGGCCTGCGCTGAAGGAGATGACACGCTTTGTTATGTTCAAGAAGCCCTTTGAAGAAGCGGTCAATACAAAGAACCTTCTTACTATTGAGAAGGCTGATTCTATCTTTAAAACGGAATCGTACCGGGTTTATCCTGTAAAACAGGAGACGCTTCTTAAAGAGGGATGGGAACAACCTGAAGAAGAAAGTCAGGAGTCAGAAGAAAAGATTGCCGCGCCTTCGGCTCGCAATGACAAAGTCTTATCCAAAATATTAAGGGAGGAACGCCCTGCCTCCGTCATTGCGAAGAGTAAGGAGTCCGATCTGTCATTGCGAGGAGTCCCGCAGAATGCGGGACGACGAAGCAATCTCTTTTCTAAAGAAAAATTCTTCACCGGTAAATACGAGGGCAATAAATGGGGCGGAAAATATCTCCGCGCCCCAGATATATTCTTCACGATACTTGAGAAGGGGAAGGGAAAGCTTGTCAGGCTCGGTGATACTGCAGAAGTGAAATACGGCATTAAGACCGGTGCAAATGAATTCTTTTATATGGACAAGGAAAGCGTTAAGGAATGGCATATAGAAGATGAATTTCTTGCTCCTGTGATAAAAAGTCCACGAGAATGTAAAGGCATTCGTATAGGGCTTGCTGACCTTAAATTTAAAGTTTTCATGTGTCATAAATCGAAGAAAGACTTAAAAGGAACGAACGCACTCAAGTACATTGTTTGGGGAGAAAAACAGGGATTTCATGAAAGGCCGTCCTGCAGGGGAAGAAGATTCTGGTGGGAATGCCCTGATTTACGAGGCAATATGTTTTGGGTGAAAGAAACCAATGATCGACTTGGTGTTTTCTTAACTGAAAATCACATGCTATGCGACTGCAGACTTTATTTTGCAGATGGCGATGTGAACTTACAAAACTCAGTAAATTCTACAGTCTTCGGCCTCATATCAGAAATACTTTCGAGAGCAGGGTTAGGAGAAGGAGCCAAGAGTTTAATGGTCTATGAGGTCAATAATCTCTTGACGCTTGATCCTGCTTTACTGAAAGCAAGTAATCTGCTTTTAGAAAAACGTGATCTTAAATCTATTTTTGTGGAATCCGGTATCAACTCGGCCCGCCCCATCCGTGAACAAAAGCCCAACCCCCTTCCTGACCGCAAGGCCCTCGACGATATCGTCTTCGACATTCTCAGCCTGACGGAAGCCGAGCGCAATGAAGTCTATTGGTCTGTCTGTGAACTTGTCAAGAACCGCCTTGAGAAGGCAAGGAGTGTATAGATAAATTAATTTACCCTAAGGGTTAATAATATTATTGACAAGAAAGATAATCTATGGTTATTCTATTTAAGACAACCAAGCTTGAGAAAGAGTGCAACAATGAGAATCTTATGATTAAAAGATTCGGCACTAAAAGAGCTAAGCTTTTAAAAAGAAGGTTGGCTGAATTTGCCGCTGCTAATGCGCTTGAAGAGTTGCGCAATCTTCCTAAGGCTCGATGCCATGAATTGAAGGGAAATAGAAAGGGTCAACTGTCTGTAGATCTTGACCATCCTTATCGACTTATTTTTGAGCCTGCAAACAACCCGATACCCAAAAAACTGGATGGAGGGCTTGATTGGACTAAAGTGACAATGATTAATATTTTTGGTGTGGAGGACACACATGGGTAAAGATACAAAAAATCAGTTTATTCCTGATTATGCCGTACCGCCAGGTGAAACGCTTCTTGAAACTATAGAAGCAATTGGAATGTCTCAGGCAGAGCTTGCAGAGCGCACAGGCAGACCTAAGAAAACAATTAATGAGATCATTAAGGGAAAAGCTGCTATCACCCCCGAAACAGCATTACAGTTTGAACGTGTTTTGGGAATACCCGCAGGTTTTTGGAATAACCTGGAGCGTAATTATCAGGAAACACTGGCGAGACTTAATGAGCAAAAGAGTTTGCAGCGGCAGATAAATTGGCTGAAGAAAATGCCTTTGAATGTGCTTATCAAGATGGGTTGGGTAAAGAAGCATTCAGACAGGGTTCAGCAGCTTCAGGCTGTCTTAAATTTCTTTGGTGTCGCTTCTCCTGAACAATGGGAAACAAGATGGATGGGCGCCCAGGTTTCCTATCGAACATCAAAAGTTTTCCAAAACGACCCTTATGCTATTGCATCTTGGCTTAGGATGGGTGAACTGACGGCCCGGAATATCAGTTGCAAGCCTTTTGATGCATCGAAGTTCAAGAATGCGCTTTTAAATGTCCGTCAGCTTACGGTTAAGCCGCCTGAACACTTTCAACAGGAAGTTATTCGTTCATGTGCTGATGCAGGTGTTGCCGTTGCCTTTGTGCCTGAGATTCCCAAAATCAGGGCATCAGGCGCGACATGGTGGACAAATCCTAACAAGGCTGTTATTCAATTGAGTCTTCGCTATAAAAGCGATGATCAATTATGGTTCAGTTTCTTCCATGAAGCAGGGCATATACTCATACACGGGAAAAAAGAGGTATTTATTGAAGGTGATTGCAAGAACTCCAAAGAAGACGAGGCTGATAGATTTGCCTCTGATTTCTTGATCCCGCCGAAACAATACAGTCAGTTCATACGAGCTGGAAGATATAATAAAGCTACAATTCAAACATTTTCCTCTGTACTCGGCATTGCCCCCGGCATAGTTGTAGGTAGACTCCAGCATGACAACAAACTTCACCACAGTTACTGTAATGATCTAAAGAAGAGGTTTAAATGGGAGAGTTAATTTGTGGTTTATAAACGAGGAGGGGTTAAAAAATGGCAAGAAATTCACAGCAGCTTGATGGACTAAAAAAACAAATTGAACAATTTTTGCAGTTTGATAAAGAAAAGCTGATTGCCAGGCCAGAGTGGGGTACTATTACACTTGAGGATGTTCGAAGTGATATTGACCGCATATATTCAATAATTAATTATCTAAAAGTTCTACCTGTTGAGCTACTTACCATAAATGCCATTAGTTCCATTACAAACGAGATACAGCAAGTCAACGGACTTTTTGATACCATTAATAAATTCTCTATAGAGTCAGGATCACCGGCTCAACAAAGAGATCAATTTATTTCCCAGATTCAAAATCGGGCAGATTCACTTTATGCTGCTGCATCTCCTTGGATTCCTTTCCTTGCATATCAGAAAGGCGACGTAGCTCGCAACGTTGAATCACTGACAGCATCTGTTAAGGAAGCTGAGATATTGGTTAAAGAAGCTAAGACCAATATCGATCAAAAGGGGAAGGAAATAGATGATATTATAATAAAAGCCCGTGAAGCATCGGCATCAGCCGGTGCTGCTGTATTTACACAGGATTTTAAAAAAGAAGCTTCTGAATTGAAAGAGACGGCCCAAATATGGCTTAAAGTCACAGCATTTCTTGGGGTTATTACAGTATTTGCAGCTGCTTTCCTATGGTATTTTACAGAGGCAGGTTTAGACCAAGGTCAAATCTGGCAGAAAATTACAACAAAAATAGTTGTTCTTGGTATCCTGGTAACCGCTACTATTTGGTGCGGCAAAATCTACAGAGCGTTGATGCATCAATCGGCAATTTATCAGCATAGAGCATTAAGCATTCAAACCCTCCAGGCTTTCTCATCTGCTGCAAAGGATGTTCAAATTAAGGATGCTGTTGTTCTCGAAGCTGCAAAAGCTGTATTCAGTTCAACTTCTACTGGTTACATAGATTCGTCAAAAGACGGAAGCGAAGGGAATATTAAGATTTTAGAAATTGCTAAGAATGTTTTGCCAAAAAGTAATACGTGAATATTTAAAAATTTTTTATTAGAACAATTTGAGTAAAGAATGATACCAAAGAAAATTATCGATAATAGCGATATTACACTTTCAGCCTTTCTCAATAGTGTTCTTACAGAAATACCAAATACCAATTTTGACATCGCAACTGCCTTCTTTAATCTTCAAGCTTACGCATATATAAAAGATAATATCCAGGGCGTGAACCGTTTTCGCCTTCTGCTCGGTAAAGCACCGGAAATAAAAAACGATGATACTCTTGGGGATGTTCTCTTCAGAATGATAAAGGAAGAAATTGAAGGGTTTGACCTCTCCCAAGAGAAGGACCGCTTAGTAAAAGAGTTCATAGCATTCCTGAGAAAAGAAAACGTAGAGGTAAAGTTATACGATAAGCAATTCCTTCATGGAAAGACATATATCTTTGACCAGCTTGTTGTAGTTGGATCATCAAATTTCACAGCAGCGGGTCTCACACGGAATACGGAACTCAATTCAGTGTCACTGGAAGCTGAAGCCCAGTATGTGCGCATAAATTGGTTCGAAAAGTTCTGGGCTGAAGCTGAAGATTTCAAGGAAGAATTAATCACCTTGCTCGAATCCTCACGCTTTGGCTCAAAAGAATATACCCCTTATGAAGTCTACATAAAGTCACTCTATGAACTCCAGAAAGAGGATATTACAGATGAATATGTAGGGGCAGGTCGTGACCTGCCCGCAGACGAAGAGTTTCGGCCATCTTCAAAAGTGAACCTTGCAGAATTCCAGGAAGATGCTGTGAGGAGAATTTTTACCCGCCTTAAGAAATACAGGGCATGCATGGTTGCTGATTCTGTCGGATTAGGAAAGACATGGATAGCCAAACGTGTTGTAGAGGAATTCGGATTTTATAAAAGAAGAAGATTTCTCATTATATGTCCAGCCCAGTTAAGGGGGATGTGGAAAGACGAGGTGAAAGACCTTATCCTTGCGGAAAGTATTCTATCTCAGGAAGATCTTGCCTCTTCAGATTTCCTGGATAAGGCCAAGCAGGCTGTTGGCGGAGGGCTCGATGAAGTTTCTCTCATTGTAATCGATGAAAGCCATAATTTCAGGAATCCTCTTTCCAACAGATGGGAAAATCTTTTCACACTTCTGGTTGACCATATAGCCAAAGGCAAAGAAAAGCCTTATATACTCTTTCTCACTGCAACACCAATTAATAACACCATATGGGACCTTTACTGGCAGGTAATGATTCTTATCCTTATGGATCAGCGGGCTTTTCTGAAGGAAGGGATCTCCGATATTCTCAAATTCTTCAAGGATATTGATAAACAAGGAGATCCAACGCTGCTCAATGATCTCATGAATGAAATATCCATTCGGAGAACACGAGACTATATCAAGCAGAACTACCCTGATGCAGAGATAAACGGCAGCAAGATCATCTTCCCTGATAGGATTCTCGAAAACATAGAATATAACCTTGATAAGGCATATCAGGGACTCTATGGCGACATTTCTCAAACTATCAGTGAAAAGCTGACTATGGCGTATTACCGCATACTTCAATATAAAAAGGTGGAAAAACTTTCTGAGGCAGAAGAGATGGCTTTAGGCCGGATGATCGCATTGGATGGTATATTCAGGACTATTCTTCTCAAGAGACTTGAGAGCAGTGTTGAAGCATTCAGAAAGAGTGTAGCCAATCATATTAAGTTCCTTAAACGGCTAAAGGAATATCTCGAAAAAGGCAAACTCCTAACAAAGCAAACCTATTATAAATATGTGTCCAATCTTGATGAAGAAACATCCGAGGAATTTCTTGAACAATTGGAGGACATAAATATTGATGATTACAGAAAAGAGGATCTCATTGGTGATATAGACACAGATATAACTTTATTCAATGAGATGGGTGCTAAGGTAGGTGCAATAACCGCTGATGCTGACGCGAAACTAAAAGAATTGAAAAAGAGACTCACAGGATTGAGTAAGCCCAGAACTGACGGCAAAAAAAATCAGATCGTCCTCTTTACCTACTATGCAGACACCCTGGATTACATTCACAAAAACGTTTCTGAAGACACCTCGTTTTCTCAATTAAAAATAGAAAAAATATCCGGGCGGATAACCTCTGCCAAGAAACGCGCAGAGATTGTCGATGCCTTTATGACTGGAAAAATCGATATTCTCATGAGCACAGACGTCCTTTCTGAGGGCATGAACCTCCAGAAGGCCAGGTATCTTATTAATTATGATCTTCACTGGAACCCGACGAGGATGATTCAGAGGGCTGGCAGGATTGACAGGATCGGTTCTCCATTTAAAAAAATCTATGTCTATAATTTCTTCCCTGAAGAGGAACTTGAAGATCTGCTTCGACTCGTAAATATCCTTCAGAACAAGATAAGGAATATTGACAGCTCAATTGGACTTGACACTACGGTGCTTGGAGAGGCAGTTCATCCGAAGGTATTTGGGATAATGAGAAAAATCAAAGAAAAGAATGAGGAAGTCTTTGAAGAACTCGAAAGGGAAGTCTTTGGCGGTGGCGAGAAATTCTATCAACCTTTATTGGATTATCTGAAGGCAAAAGCTGCAAAAGAACTTGAATCTATCCCTCTCGGAATTTATAGTGGACTCGATAAACAAATAAAAGGGATATTTTTCTACTACCGATATGGAGAGGATTTCCATTTTTGGTATCTCTATGACCTTTCAACCCAGGAAATAATCAAAAATAAAACTAAGATATTAGATTTCATTTCCTGCCCCCCCGATGAAAAGAGGGTAATTCCTGATTTCTTTGATACGGTATATGAAATAAATAAAGAAATCGTAAAGGATGTCGAAGCAACGTATAAAGAAGTGGAGCAGCGGGAAACAGTTGATCCTACTCTTGGTGAGTTTACAAGCGATAAAAGCAAGAAGTTCGTCTCAAGCATTATACGCGAGATAGACCTCCGGCTGGATGATTATCTCCTTGACTTTCCGGAAGACAAAGAGGTTGAAAAAATCTGCGAAACAACGAAGGAAAAAATACTCTGTGTCAGCTTGACAAAAAAGAGATTGAAGTTTTTAAGAGCTGCATGGAGAGATTATAAAAACAATCACAAGAGTTGGAAGCGTCTCCTTAAAGATCTATCTGAATTTCTTGAAGGTAAAATCTCTATTGAGAGGGAGACAATTGAGCCTTACAATCCTTCGCTTCTCAAGTTGATCACTATTGATTTTATTTCATGATCTTGATTTTAAAAATTAATTCATATCTGCAAGGAATCGAAAGTATTAAAAGTGTCATTGAATACAAAAGGGAATAAATGAGCCTATCTGAGTGGAAATTCCGTGAGATGAGCCGGGGGGAGATCAATATTGATCCTATCGAGGGGGAATTTTTTTCGGCTGAGGCATTGGGAAGTCTCTCAGATGCGCTTATTCGTGAGGCCATACAGAACTCTCTTGATGCCTCGATTCCCGGAGAGAAAACGAAAGTCATAATTTCCTTCTCGTCTTCAGATGAACAACTGCCTCCGCCGAAAAGTCAAAAATACATAAGCGGATTGCTTGAGCACCTTATGGCGGAACAAACAGGACTCCTGGAGCGGGTAAGCATGAATGAACCCATGGATTATATTCTCATTGAGGATTTCGGAACGAGAGGGCTGGAAGGCGATATACGCGAGGATGAGGATAAAAGAAACAGCCGGCAAAAGAATGATTTCTTTTATTTTTGGCGGAATATCGGTCGGGCGGTTGAGGGCTCGACAGCACGCGGACGGTGGGGTCTGGGCAAGACTGTATTTCAGGCGGCATCGAGGATCAATTCTTTTTTTGGAGTTACCATCCGAAGGAACGACCCCAGGAAATTGCTGTTAGGCCAATCAGTTTTGAAAATTCACTGGGCTAATGGAAAAAAGTATGCGCCTTATGGCTATTACGGCACTTTTGAGGATGATTTTGTTCTTCCTGTCAAAGAGCAGGAAATTGCAGAAGAGTTTTGTAGAGATTTTTCGTTGCGACGGAAGGAAGAGTCCGGGCTATCGGTTATTATTCCGTTCCCCGATAAGGATATCAGTGCACAGGAGATTATACGGGCAACGATTAATCAGTACTTCTTCCCGATTTTGTCGGGTGATCTTGAAGTTATCATAATGAGCGGACAGAACCGGGAAGTGATCAATTCAGAAAGTGTAATTGATTTCGTTTCTATGACTGATTGGACAGACACGTCAGAGATTCTCAAGAGACTTGAACTTGCGAAATGGTCCATTGGTCTATCAGCAGAGTATTTTGCACAATTGCTGGAACCGCCGACAGATCAGGCACCTAAATGGGATGATTCCCTCTTTATCAAAGAGCATCTAGAGTGGCTGAGAAATAAATTTGATGCATCGGAAAGAATTGCTCTCAACGTCCCTCTATGGATTCAACGAACTGGAGAGAATCTTCAGCGGGCTTCATTTAAAGTTTTTCTTGAAAGGGAGCCGACGATCGAAAAGGGAGAAGATTTTTTTATTCGCGATGGAGTGGCAATTACGGGGGTTTCTTCATTGCGGCAGAGAGGGATGAGGGTAATCGTATCAGTCTCGGACAAGCCGCTTTCAAAGCTTTTAGGAGATTCTGAAAACCCCGCCCATACGGAATGGCAAGAGCGATCTCCTAAATTTAAGGGCCGATATAACAGAGGGGCGTCGTGTTTGCGCTTCGTCAAAAATAGTCCCCGAGAAATAGTAAAAATACTCTCCCGGCCTGCCGAAGGCAGAGATCTATCTTTATTGCGGGATATTTTTTACATTGATCTCCCAAAATTTGCCCAGCCTGAGGGGGAAACTAAGACCCCAGATGAACATCCCGGACCAGGTGAGAGCAGTATACCCCAACCTGACGTGGCCAGTGATCAGTTTCTTCAGATGAAAAGAACGTCCCAAGGATTCCGGCTAACTGTCAATCCTAAGGCAAAAAGGGTTCCAAAATATATCAATGTTCAGATTGCTTATGATATTAGGCAGGGAAATCCTTTCCGGAAATACAGCGTATTTGATTTTGATCTCGATAAGCCACCAATCCGGATTAGTTCAAAAGGGCTTGCGGTGAAAGCTGCAAGGCAGAATGTCATTCAACTGGAACTGCAGTCCCGGGATTGCTGGTTGCAGATCACAGGATTTGATCCCAAACGTGATTTGAAGATCAAAACAACTACCTCACTGGATGAAAATATATGATTAGAAGATTCAATTATACGGGCCGAAAAAAAATTGCACGTTCAAGCGTCTCGGTCTCACTTCATCAGACTTCTGATGCTATGCTGGCTTTCGATGCGGTAGTCAGATTCGATGAATATTCGTTACCGCCGCAGGGGAAAATTTTCATAGAGGCATATCGAAGAGATTATTTTAGGCGTTTTTCATGCGGCACTGTTGCGAATTCGGAATTCCCCCAAAATTGCGTACTTGAAAGGCTCCATCCTCAATCTTTAGTCATGTTCCGGATCAAGGTTGTGGATAGTAATGGACGCATACTCGCAGTAGCCGACAGGATTATGCCAAAGCGGACTGAAGATGAATCTACTGATAAGATATGCCTCCTGGCAGTTGATTTTGTCGATTTAGGTCACACGATATGGCGCATTGATCTCACTGGTGATATGCCCAGCCTTCAGTTGAATAGAACTATCGAAAATATAAGAGAGATTGCACGTTCCGACGATGCATTTTTCACCCTTGTTTATCCGGAAGTAGTTCGCCAGATTCTTTATAAGATAGTTATGGAAGAAGACCATACAGATCCGGAAACTGATCCTGACGATTGGATGAGTCAATGGTTAAATTTCATCATCGGCTTTTCAAATAATAAACAGTTGCCACCTTCAGGACAATCCGAGCCGGTTGTTCAAGAAAAATTTAAATGGATTGATGAGGCAGTGGAAGCATTTTGTAAATCAAACGGGATTCTTGATAAATTTATTCATTTCCAAAAACCGAAGGAATAGATATGGGTGAGAATATAAGAATCCTGAATGAACAAGGAATTAACAAATTTAGAGATTACTTGTCTTCACTTCGGGAGGGATCTTCAGAAAAACCACCGTATGAACTGCTCGATGACGCGTGGTGTTCAGCAAAAATACCCGGAGATATTGAATGCGAGAAACGAGGGTTTATTAATAAAATGGAAGCAGCAAAATATCTTTACGAAAGAATCCGCTTGCTTCCGTATGCGCAGGTTGAATCGAATATAGGCCTTTGGAGTTGGCTATCACTCTATTACTTTGATCAGGTATGTCCGCCAAATGAATTTGGCAAAAGGCTTCCAGGTAGAGATTGTCGCCATATACTCGATCTTGACTTCAGAAGGTATTATTATCATCTTCTGGTAGGCCCTTATAATATTTATAAATTGTATGCCGACCAGGTCCCAATGCTATTAGATGGGCCGCTGTTTACAACAAGCAAGATTTATCTTGAACTTGCTGCTCGGCAAGGATTTATTAGTAATCATGGGGTTATCGAGGCTGCTAACCTGCTATATTTTAATATTCAGACTAAGAAGCCAAAATCTGCTGTGGTTTCCAAAAAGAAGCCAGGGTCAATATTGCGCTTTATTGAAGTAATACAGCAACTGGATTTAACGTATGATCTTTATAGTATGAACGGTACAGAAGTTCTATCGCTCTTACCAATGGAATTTGATGAATGGAAACCTACATTTTTATCTTGAAAAGGATAAATTAAGGAGAAAGGGGCAGATTTGATTATTTATATTTGACAAGAATTGCATCATCTGTGGACTACTGCATTTTAAAAAGGGGTTAAAAATTTTCATTAGTACTCCTCAGTAGAACCAAAGAAGGCAAAAATGTTTACTCCTGTGAGTAATAAATCCCGGCATGCAGGTAATGAGCAATAAGCCGCTTCCTCAGCTTTTGGGTTTATTCTGATTCCCCGGTTCCTCGGCCTTCGTCCAGGTCTTGTCGGGATCGAAAATCGTCATTGCCTCTGCGCTGTGCTTTGTGTTCTTGCCGAGGTTTTTCTGGTAGATGACTCCCTGCTGGTTCACCATGAAGGTCATAACACCGGAATTCCCGTATTCTGCGGGGTAGGCTATGATCGCAAAGCCGAGGATCATTTTGTCATTGACCACATAATGATATGCACCTCCGTCGGCATGGCTCCCCTGAGCTTGCAATATCTTGAAATAGTATCCGTGGAACGGCTGGAGGTCCGGGTTGGCATAGCCCTCTTTTGCAGCCTGGGCGACCAGCGGTCCCAGGGGACTCTCCTCCCCGTCTCCCCCTGCCTCCCAGTAGAGCCCGTCGTGTTTCCCTTCGGAACTTATTATTCTGTGGGCGAACTCGACCTTGCCGCTGCCGCTGCAATTTTTTATTGCATATTCATGCTGGGCATCGACAAAGGCCTGCAGTACCTCCATGACGAACAATTCATTCCGGCCTATTCTCCGGTTCAGGATTTCCCCTTTTCCCCTGAGTGTGTCAAATATCCATACAGAGCCTTTTTTCACAATCGGGACAGGCATAGGCCAGTTGTCAACGCCGACAGAGACAATCACCGTGTCGGCTGATTTCTGTGAGAGGTTCAGCATCTCGTTGGATGCGCTGAGGAATTTTTCACGTTCGGCCCTGTCAGACGCTTCGTCGCCCGACGAGATCAGTTCCCTGCTGCCGGGACCGAGGATTGCAAGCATCTCATTCAGGTCGTGAGCCCTGACTGCGGCGACAAGGGATTCCAGGGCTTCCTCCGGCGAATTGAAGCCCTTCTGCTCTCTGACCTCTGCCTGTGAGCCTGCAACAGTGAAGAACAGGGTTGCGGCAGCGGTGATGAAACAAAGCAGTACCGATACCAAATACCCCGCCCCCTGTGTATGGAGCGTCCTGATATTCATTGACTCCCTTCCTCCCTCAAGTATGTATCATCACAAAACGATTGATAAGGTCTTCCGGTTCCCTACCGGGGGAATGCCCCTCCCCGGCTACCGCCCCGGCCACCCCCATCCTGCTGCCGTAACGTGCTCCCCGGACGCATGGTTGGGATGCTCCGGCGGCTTTCACTCCCCCGCTCGCTTGCCTTCCGCTCGAAATTGCCGTGGCCGATCCCCCTGAAAGGAGTATCGCGCTCCGGTGTTTGGTGAAATTGTTTTGGCTGAATGTCTCTGCCGGGAGTGGACGATCCTTTTCGGATATCGAATGGACGTGCCGGAGGTTCCGATGTCCTTTTCCCGGAACTTCCCGGAGGGTATCCCCGAATGTCCTGACCTGCCGGCGATATGCCCGCCGGTCTGGGTTTTGCCCCAAAGCGTTCGCTCGTTGTCCTGTCCCGGTAGGCGACCCCTTTCCTGTGGCGGGGGTCGTGCCGCCAGAAACCCTCGCCGGAATCACGCCTGTCATGGTGTTTATGGAAGCGTTTTATTTTGCGGGGGTCGACATAAAGGTGATGGATATGCCAGTCAAACCATGCCCATGACCAGAAGCCGACTCCGAGAAAAATCGGAGGTCCGTAGCTGATATATCCGCCAGTGAGAACATACCCGGAGGGGTAATACCAGTAATAGGGCGGATATGCGGGATACCACCATGGTCCGTAAACGTACAGGGGATCATATACCGGCAGATAGATAACCCGGGTGTCGGCTGGTTCTATCCTGATAATCTCCCGCTCGACGATGACCTTCTGTTCATCGGTCGTCCCGAGATTTCCCTGATCCTGTGCTTTGCCGCGAAGTTCCTGGATAACCTCCATGACTTCCTTTTCCTGCACCAGAAATGCATCTCCCAGTTTTCTGGTCTGGTCGAGCTTCTCGCTCATGGCAAACAGGATATCCGGAAAATGGCAGAGCGATTTTATGCTCGGGTCCCAGGGCTTCAGCAACAGGGCCTTGTCCAGTGATTCACCCTGCAATTCTCTTTTCTGCCGCAGCCAGCGCTCGGCTTCAACAATTTCAAGCGGATAGGTAGACGCCATCAGGATCTGTGCGATCAGAGAATCGGGATAGAGGGCAAGAGGAGCAAGCATCTGGGTGAGCTCCTCCCTGCTGAACTTTTCAGGCTGTCCCTGCGCTCCAAAATCCTGAGCGGACAGCCCCCCCGGTATTCCAAGCATCGCAATGACAAGCAATGCCATGCTTGCCATAATCATTCGCGCACTGCTCATGTTCTCTCCTTTGTCTGCACCACCGGAACATCCACAATTATTGCGAACACATATAGGTATTCTAGCAAGAGCAGGTAAGGTACACAAGGCCGGCAAGGGAGGATTATACCAGGAAACCATGGAGAAACCCGGATCAGAACATATGATTCTGCTTGAATATCCGGATTTATTGCAGTATCCTTTTCAAAGAAGTATGGGAGATGAGACTACAGTAGGGAAAGGAGGTGATAAAGAGATGAAAAAGACAATAGTAGTTGCATTGGTATTTTTCCTTGCCTTTGCTGGTGCGTCGGCATCCGCGGCGGAAAAAGCATCGCTCGGAGTGGGGAATATTGCCGTGAAAGTCGGATATATAGAATTCACGGACGGAGATGTGGAAGACGCAGATATCGACAAGGCTCTCTATATCGGGCTGGAAGGCTACACCCAGCTTGTTCCGCAGCTGTATCTGGGCCTTGAGGCCGGATATGCCCGTCCCGAAGGAGAAATTGGCCCTGTCGATTCGGAATTGACCTATGTCCCGGTTGAATTGAATGCCAAGTATGCGCTGCCGATAAGCCCTTACCTGGTTGTCGATCTGGGTGCGGGTATCTCATACAACTATGCTGAATTCGAGTTTTTGAACGACAACACGGATGACTGGGTATTCGGCGGGCAGTTCTTTGTCGACGTCAACTACATGTTCGAAAAAATCTTTATCGGCTTCAACGGGAAATATCAGGTAACCGAGGAATTCAAGAGCGACGATGTCGAGCTCAGCAACTGGAGGCTCGGCGGACACATTGGATACATGTTTTAGGAAAGAACCCAAGGGAAGGAGAGCGGTTTCTCCTTCCCCTCTTTTCCCCCGGGGAAAGAATGCAAGAAAAAAGTGGTGCTTGCTTCCCCTCTCTCTCAGCAAATTGTACATCCTGAGACATACAGCTAAAGACAGTTACGTCTGCAACTTTACGTCCTGCGACCTTACAACTTTTGCGCTGAGTTCGAGAGGAGCAAGTCCACCACTTTTGGTAAGCCCGCTCTTCTTGATTTAACCTTATCGCAATTCAGACCGGTTGTCAAGCTTTTTTGTAACGGTCGCCAAATTTTTTTGAAAACCCCTCGATGCCTGAAATTTTTGGCTAGCTTCGACCAAGCTTACACATTGAACCTGAAATTAATAATATCTCCGTCCTTAACTGCATAGGTTTTGCCTTCGAGCCTCAGGAGTCCTTTTTCCCTTGCGGTGTGCATATCTCCCGATTTCATGAAGTCGGCATAGGAAATAACTTCAGCCCTGATAAACCCTCTCTCGATATCCGAATGGATCTTTCCCGCCGCAGCCACTGCACTCGTATTGTTCCTGACAGTCCATGCCCTTACTTCATCGTCTCCTACCGTAATGAACGATATGAGTCCGAGAATCTCGTAACACCTCTGTATGAGTCTGTTTGCCGCAGGCTCCTCGATGCCGAGTTCCTCCAGAAACGGACCCTTTTCGTCATCGGCAAGCTGCGCGATCTCCATCTCGATCCTGCCGCAGAGCGTAACGGTATGCGCGGACGGACACCGGTTCAGCAACGCCGACTCAAGTGTCCGTATATACTCTGTCCCACCGTCCCTTTCGCCGGTATTGAGCACGATGATTTTCGGAATCGTTGAGAGAAACTGCAGCCGCTTCATGGTTTTTACTTCCTCCCGGGTGAATTCCACGTCCCTCAGCGCAGTTTCCTGCATGAGGAAATCGCGGCATTTGAGAAGCAGCTTCCGTTCCGACTCGTCCGGTTTCTTCCCCCGTTTTTTGCCCTCATCCATCCGTTCGAGCCGGGTTTCAACAAGAGCGAGGTCGGCAAAGACCAGTTCGAGTTCGAGCGTTTCGGCATCCCTCACCGGGTTGATGCTTTCCAGCGGATGGATGACGGACTCGTCATAAAAGGCCCTCACGACATGGACGATGGTGTCGGCGTCCCTGATCAGGTCGAAGACATTCCTGTTCTGTTTGAAATCTCCTTTGGTCAGGCCGAGGTAGTCGATATATTCAATAGTGGCGTATGTTTTCTTTTTCGGCATATAGATATCGGAGAGCGCATCAATTTCCGGAGCCGGAACCCTGACGACCCCGATGTTCGGTTCAGCCGATACGGTCGGATAGATTGTCGTATCGCTGTTGAGTCCTGTCAGTGCGTTGAAGACTGTCGTTTTCCCTGAGTTGGATAACCCTGTAATTGCGACCTTCATTGGTCCTCCTTCAAATACAGAAAAATGAAACGGATACCGTTTCGCATCCCGGGAGCATTATTGCCTGTTGAGTTTCGGCCTTCTGTTTGCTTCGAGCGCCTTCTTCCGGAGCCTGATAGACTGGGGAGTTACCTCGACCAGTTCATCCTCCCGGACGAACTCGATCGCCTGCTCCAGGCTCATGATCCGGGGAGGGACGAGCTGCAGGGCCTCGTCGGCATTCGCCGCCCGCATATTCGTCAGTTTCTTTTCCTTGATCACGTTTACGTCGAGATCATTGTCCCGCGAATTCTCACCTATGATCATGCCCTCGTATACCGGGGTATTCTCCCTGATGAAAAGAACTCCGCGCGGCTGGAGATGGTGCAGTGCATAGATTGTGGATCTTCCGGGTCTGTCGGCAACGAGTGCACCGGTCTGTCTCTTGGTGATCGACCCCTGCCAGGGCTCATATCCGTCAAAGATATGATTGAGAAGGCCTGTGCCCCTTGTGTCGGTAAGGAACTGGGACCTGAAGCCTATGAGTCCGCGTGACGGAATGCTGAACTCGATCCTTACTCTTCCATATCCGTTGTTCTGCATCTTCTGGAGTTTTCCCCGTCTTATGCCCGCCTGCTGGGTTACTACCCCGACATATTCTTCCGGCACATCTATGACCAGAACCTCCATGGGTTCATGAACGGTTCCATTGATCGTTCTTGTTATGATCTCGGGCATAGATACCGCCAGTTCGTATCCCTCTCTTCGCATCATCTCGATGAGGATCGCCAGCTGGAGTTCCCCCCTTCCCTGGACAGTGAAAGAATCGGTGCCTGAGAAATCTGCCCTGATCGCAACATTGTAGAGGAGCTCCTTTTCGAGACGTTCGCGCAGATGCCTCGACGTCACGTATTTTCCTTCCTTTCCGGCGAACGGAGACGTATTGACCTGAAAGACTATGGAAATCGTAGGTTCATCAACCGTAATCCGCGGGAGAGGCAAAGGCGTCTCGGCGCTGGTGACCGTATCGCCAATAGTAATTCCCTCAATGCCGGCAAGCGCAACAATATCTCCTGCGACTGCTTCACTTACCGGAATCCGCTCCAGTCCCTGAAAGGTATAGAGTGAAGTGACCTTTGTCTTTACCACTCCGCCGTCGGACTTTACCATAGCCACGCTGTCCCCGACCGTGACAATCCCTGAGAAGATGCGGCCGATGGCCAGTCTTCCCACATAATCGTCGTAGTCGATATTAGTGACCAGCAGTTGCAGGGCAGAGGCCGTGTCGTCCCCGGGCGGAGGGATCGTATGCAGGATCGTTTCGAACAACGGCTTAAGGTCTGAAGACTCATGGGACAGATCTGTTTTTGCAATACCTGCTTTTGCGTTTGTATAGAGCACCGGAAATTCGAGCTGCTCTTCTGTGGCGTCAAGGTCGATGAAGAGGTCATAGACCTCATTCAGGACTTCCTGGATCCTTGCATCGGACCTGTCTATCTTGTTTACGACCAGCACCGGCGGGAGCCCGAGCTCCAGGGCTTTTTTCAGGACGAAGCGCGTCTGCGGAAGCGGTCCTTCGGACGCGTCGACGAGGAGCAGGACGCCGTCTACCATCTTGAGGGTCCGCTCTACCTCCCCGCCGAAATCGGCATGGCCGGGGGTATCGACGATATTTATCTTCACGCTGTTATATTCGACGGCCGTGTTTTTCGCCATGATGGTGATGCCGCGTTCACGTTCAAGGTCTATCGAGTCCATAATGCGCTCCTGCATCTTTTCCGGGGAACGGAAGATGCCCGCCTGCTTCAGCATGCCGTCCACAAGGGTGGTCTTCCCGTGGTCTACATGTGCGATAATCGCAATATTCCTGAAATCGTCACACTTCACGCTACTCATCTGATTCTCCAGTGCATTGTATTTGATTGCTGCAGGGAATGGTCTCCGGCAACAAAGCCTTTTATTATAAACGAATTGTCCGGGGAAAAGCGAGGGTTAGGAATGAAAAAATAGTGCCTGCCTGTTTTCTTGTTGTAGAAACTGAGACCATAAACACATAGTGGATGCGGTGTTTTTGCGGATTTATCCCGATTCTTATCGGGATCCCTCGGAGGTCCGCTGAGGCGGACCGAGAATGAGCAAAAATACCGTATCCACTATAGTAAAAAACAAGTGTAAGAACAAAAAAGATTAATACAGACGGTGGCGGAAGAGCCATCCCGCAATGGTCAGGTTAGCCATGCCGATCACGGCCATGGGCCAGAATTGATCGATCAGCCGGTGAAAGGGCGCCCCTTCCAGAAAAACTCCGCGCAGAATCACCATGAAGTATCGCAAAGGATTCAGGAGCGTAAGGTCCTGCAGCATTGGGGGCATATTGGCAATGGGCGTGGTAAAGCCGGACAGGATAACTGCGGGGACAAGAAACAGGAATGCGCCCAGCAGTCCCTGCTGCTGGGTAACCGCAAGGGAGGAGATCATCAATCCGATCCCGATGGCGGACAGAATGAAAAGGACGATGCCTGTATAGAGGGTGAGGATGTTTCCGCGCAACGGGATATCGAACCAGAATACCGTTGCGAGGATGATGATCGTGGCTTCGGCAATCCCGATGAAGAATCCGGGAAGCGTCTTCCCCATGATGATCTCCACAGGACGGATGGGGGTTACCAGCAGCTGGTCGAAGGTGCCCTGCTCACGCTCCCGTGCTACCGAAAGGGCGGTGACCAGGGTGGTAACGACGAGGGTAAGCAGGCCGACAATACCGGGAACGATGAACCATCTGCTTTCAAGGTTCGGATTGAACCATGCACGGGTCACAAGGTGGGCAGGAGGCATTCTTCTCCCTGAACGTTCGCTCCATGTCCTGTTGAATTCGTTCACGATAGTCCGGACATAGTTCATGGCGAGCAAGGCGGTGTTGGAGTTTCTGCCGTCCAGAATGACCTGCACCGTGCCTGTTCCGTTCTTGAGAATATTCCTGCTGAATGCCGGTCCGATGCGGATGACGAGAAGCGCGTCCTTGCGATTGATGAGGGGAGCGATTTCCCTGTCGTTCCGGAGTACCGCAACCTCGGTGAAATGCCCGGAACCCCTGAAACGGGCGAGCATCTCCCTCGAAGCGCTTCCGCGGTCCTCATTATAGACCGCGAACGGGACATTCTTCAGGTCAAAGGTCGCTGCATAGCCGAAGACAAGCAGCTGCACCAGGGGAGGAATAAATACCACCAGCCTGCTCTTCTTGTCTTTCAGCAGGGCAAGGAATTCTTTGACTGTAAGGGCGAATACTCTTCTCCCTATGGCTGTCCCCTATTCAAGACGTTTCCGGAATTTCCTCCGGCTGAGACCGAGGAAGACCGTTGCCATGATCACAAGGGCCAGTGCATTCCCTGCGATCACGGACCAGATATTGCCCGCAAGGAATATTGTCTGGAGCATCGCCACATAATACCGCGCGGCGATCAGGTGAGTGATCGCCTGTATCGGTGCAGGCATGCTGTTAATGTCGAAGATGAAGCCGGAGAGGATGAATGCAGGGAGGAATGTCACGATAATCGCTGCCTGGCCAGCAACAAACTGGTTCTTCGCAAGGATGGAGATGAGGAGCCCCATCCCCAATGCGGTAAGCAGGAAAAGCGAGGAAGCTGCAAAGAGCACGAGGACAGAACCTCTCAGCGGCACATCGAACAGGAGGATCGCCAGAAGCACGGACAATACCATGCCGCCAATGCCGAGAACATAATAGGGGATGAGCTTGCCGAGGATTATTTCCCTTCGTGAGACAGGGGTGACCATGAGCGCTTCCATGGTGCCGCGTTCCCATTCCCTGGCCATCACCATTGCGGTCAGCAGAGCCCCGATCAGGATCATGATGATGGCGATGAGGCCCGGCACGAGGTAATTCCGGCTTCTCAGTTCGCTGTTGAACCAGACCCGCTGCTCTATCTGCACCGGTATTGTGAGTTCCGTCCCCTCTGCCGCTGCCTCTTGCCCGAGCCACCTGATCCATGCACCCTCTATATATCCGGAAAGAATACGGGCGGTATTGGCATCCACTCCATTGATGATGACCTGGACCGGCGCATCTCCGGAAGACCGTTTCTTTTTCGAGAAGTTGTGCCTGAGATGAACAATGGCGTCTATGTCTCCTGCTGCGAGGGATTCAACTGCTGCCGGCATGGTTGGGAGAAATACAGGTTCGAAATACCGGGACTCCCTGAATGAACTGATGAACCGTGAAGTGTCCTGGTCAGGCTTTTCAACGACAATCCCAACCGGCACATGTTCTGCGTCGAGCGAGACGCCGTAGCCGAACAGGAAAAGGAGCACAACAGGCATCAGGAAAGCGATTGCAATGCTGCTGGGGTCCCGGAGGATCTGGAGGAACTCTTTCCGCACAAGGGCCCTGAGCCGCATCCCGCTCCCGCCTCTCCGGGATTCAGAACGACCTGATTCTCGGGGTGTCCCGTTCATGGAGCCAGGTTCCCGCGGGTGTTTTGTCCGATGAGGCTGATAAAGGCATCTTCCATCGTCGGATCGGGGATTTCCGCAGAACGGAATTCTGACTTGATCTCAGAAGGGGTGCCGAGCGCGAGTATCTCGCCTGCGGTCATAATGGCAAGCCTGTCGCAGTAGTCAGCTTCTTCCATAAAATGTGTGGTGACCAGAACGGTTACCCCCTGCTCCGCGAGAGCATTGATGCGATGCCAGAATTCCCTTCGCGCCAGAGGGTCTACGCCGGATGTGGGTTCGTCGAGGAAGAGGATATCCGGCTCATGCATGAGCGAGCATGCCATGGCAAGCCGCTGTTTGTGACCGAGCGAAAGATCACTGCTTGTTGATTCAGCGTGGTCGCTGAGTTCGAACTGGTCCAGCGCCCACCGGATTTTCTTCCGGCCCTCTTCTCCGGTGAGTCCATACACCCTGCTGAAAAAACGCAGGTTTTCCGTCACACTGAGGTTTCCGTACAGGGAGAATTTCTGTGACATATAGCCGATATGTGCCCGTGCAGCCGCAGGTGCGCGCCTCAAGTCATGGCCGGCAACGCTCAGCATGCCTTCGGAAGGAGGAAGCAGTCCGCACAGCATCCTGAACGTGGTTGATTTTCCTGCACCGTTCGGACCCAGAAGTCCGAAGACTTCGCCTCTCGCTACGGAAAAGGTTACCCCTTTCACAGCATAGAAATTACCGAACCTCCTCTTCAGGTTCATCACCTCGATCGCATTCCTGCCGTTTGCCCCGGGAGCATGACCTGGCTTCATATTTTCCTTATGCTCCGGAATCCCTGGGGAGCGCTGTTGCCTGAGGATCGAGACAAAGGCATCCTCGAAGCGGGGCTCGGCTGGTCTGAGTGTACTGTCCGCAGCTACGGAAGCAAGGGATGCCGCATCGAAACCGCCCTGGGTGTTCAGCACCAGACGGACACGGTCTCCCTGGATGATTGCATCGGCTACCTCTTGCCGCACAAGCATTTTTTTCTGGAGAATACGCCCTTTCATGCCCGGGGCCGATATGATGTAGGTACGCCCTTTCATGGTATTGCTGAACTTTTCCGGACTGTCCTGGCCGAGGACCTTGCCCTCAAACATCATAATTATTTCACTGCACTGTTCGGCTTCATCAAGATACGAGGTGCTCAGGAGGACGCTCATGCCCTCTTCGCGCACGAGCCGGGATACTATAGACCAGAGTTCCCGCCTGGACACAGGATCAACACCCACGGTAGGTTCGTCCAGAAGCAGCAGTTCAGGAGACTGTACGAGGGTGCATGCCAGTCCGAGTTTCTGTTTCATCCCCCCGGACAGGCGTCCTGCAAGACGCGAAGCAAAAGGTCCCAACCCGGTCATTTGCATGAGCTCCTGAAACCGCTCGTGCCGGGCATCATGCGGAACTCCCTGAAGGTCGGCATACAAGATGAGATTTTCCGAAACGGTCAGGTCTTCGTATAGGCCGAACCTCTGGGGCATATACCCTATTGATGCCTGCACCAGGAGCGATTCTGCGGCAGCGTCCTTCCCGAGAACGGTTACTGTTCCTGTATCCGGTTCCAGAAGTCCGGCGATCAGTCTCATAAGGGTTGTTTTCCCTGAACCGTCGGGTCCGACAAGGCCGGTTATCATGCATCCCCGAACACGGGCGCTCATCTTGTCCAGTGCCTGGACCATGCGTTTTCCGGCAACAAAGGACTTGCTGATATCCTGGAGCGTGATGATTGACTCACTGCTCACTTTTTTCGAGACGGGTTGTGGCAGCAGGTCGGCCATCAGGGGTTCTTGCAGGGGTCCTGTTCAGAAGCGGTCTCACCGATTACCTGATCGAGAGGGATTGTCACGGTAGCAGGCATGCCAAGCCGGAGTTCGTTCTCCGGATTGCAGGCAGAGATTCTCACCTGATAGACGAGTTTGGTCCGCAACTCCGGTGTCTCGATAGATTTTGGTGTGAATTCTGCGGTTGGTGAGAGAAAACCCACCCAACCCTGATATATTTTCCCGGGAAAACTGTCCGTACTGACCTCTGCTGACATGCCCGGCTTCACCTTCCCGAGGTCGGACTCCTGTACGTATGCCCGCACCCATACGGGGTTCATTAGTGCCAGGGTAAAGACAGGCTTCAACGGGGACGCCATGTCCCCCGGTTCCAGGATGCGGTTCTGGATCACTCCGTCCGAGGGGGCATGGAGAGAAGCGTCATCAAGTCTGCGCGTTACCACAGCAAGCTCTGCTTCAAAGACTTTCAACGTAGATTTCGCTGATGCAATATCCTCTTTGCGCGGCCCCCTGAGCGCGAGCTCCAGAACTTCCCGTGCTGCCTGTAAATGCGCGGCAGCCGCCTCTGCGGCAGCATTCGCATCATCTCTCTGCTTGATAGTCACTGCTCCCTTTTCCGACAGTGTTTGCATGCGCCGTGCATTTCTTGCAGCATTCTCTGCTGCTGCTTCAGCCGCTTTCATCTCAGCCCGTGCTTTCCTGATTTCCTCGGGACGGCTGCCGGCCACAAGCCGCGCGACAAGTTCTTTCTGCGCGCGTACCCCGGCCTCTGCACGGGCAACCTCATGGAGCAGACGATCGGTCTCAAGCGTTGCGAGAAGAGTCCCTTTCTCCACCCTGTCTCCCTCTTCCACCAGAATCTGTGCTATGCGCTCATTTGCGTTGAATGCGAGGTCAACCTGGCGGATATCTATATTGCCATAGAGAACGAGGGCCCTTCCGGACATTTCGTCTCTGGTGGAACGCCACAGAAGAATGCCTCCGGCCAGCAATCCGGCAAGCACGAGGACCGTGACAAGAAGGCGTTTTTTTCTGTTTCCCATAGCTTCTCCTCTCTGTGCTCAGACCCGGTCTGTCCGATGCCTCCTGATTTCCCTGCAACGGCCTGCGTCTCACCCTAATCATACGGAAAAAAACAGGGAAGCGCAACGGGCGGTCACTCAGGGCAGCGAGAAGCTGAGGTTCCCTTGACGAAAGGTGTAGAATAAGGTTATGGAAAAGAAGACGGCGCATAAGAATCCCTGCCCCGACTGCACCTTTTGCCAGTACTGTCCCAATACGCGGTGCAATATGTGCCGTGCTCCGCAGAACAAGAAAAGGGTGAAAGAGAAAAAACCGAAAACCCATAAGCCGCTTTTTCTGAAATTCTGATCAGCGACAGGAACTTTGACCTGCTCACTTCCTATCTTCGCTTATGTCCCCTGTGATCAAACTGTCGCGGATAGGGATACCATCCGCGATAGTGTTTCCGATAAGGATGATCACTCCGATAGGAGTAGTCCGAATAGCTCAGAGAAAAAAAGAACGGCCAGTAGGGATAGGGAGCGAGAGAATAATAGGGGGAAGCGTAGGGGGAGACGACGGGGTAGGAGGCATCGTACCATTCCCAATAGCGTTCTCCGGAACGGGCATTCCAGGAATCGTAATACGAAGGCGGATAGCACCCTGCGACTACCGCCATGCAGAGTATCAGGACTGATATTCTGAGCATGTTTTTTTGCGGCTCCTTTCTTTAGTATAGTGCAGAAGGACCTGAAACTGCCAAAGCAGTGCAACGATCCGATGCCCGGGCAGGCAATTCCCCGCAAATCAGGAGCAGTGTTGTGACAGATAGTGTCGCCTTTACCATCCGCTATTTCTTGTGGTATTCTTTTCCATACCATAAATTCTATTCACAGGCACACACGGATGGCTTTTACCGGTGATTTAGAGCATCTTCATATAGTTGATATCATTCAACTGGTCCATACCACGAGAAAGTCCGGGGCCTTTACTGTGAAGGCAGAGAGGGGCGAAAGCCGGATTATTTTCAGCAACGGGTATATTGTCGGCGCAAATCATCTCAGCAATAAGGTGCGCATCGGCTCGGTCCTGGTAAAAATCAAAGCCATAAGCAGAGAAGATCTCGAAGAGGGTCTTGCGGAGCAGAAGAGAGCCGGCAAGGACCGCAAACCTTTGCTTGCCACCCTGATTGAACTTGGCAAGCTAAAACAGGGGGATGCATCAAAGGGGCTGAAAAAGCTGATAGAAATGACGGTCGTGGAATTGATCGGATGGAAACGGGGAACTTTTACCTTCGAGACTGAAGCGATTGCCGTCTCTCCCGAATGCAGCTATTCCCCTGATACGATGGAGCAGGAGGTGAGCCTTGATGCCCAGATGGTATTGATGGACGCGCTCCGTGTTTTTGACGAGCGGGAGCGGGACCGCGCTGCAGGAAAGCATGTGCCGCCATTTGAAGAAGAGTATGCGGATATTCCTGTAAAGCACGGGGCAGTGGAAGCCGATGAAAAGAGCACGTCACTGACTGCGGCAGATCTGGGCCTCGCTGACCTGGACCTTCTCGAAAGAAAAATACCCCAGTCCCTGTCCCAGGAGGAGATTTTCAGTCCGATCGAGATCCATCGCCAGGATATCAAGGAGACCCTGGTCGATTTCTCCTCCGAGGAGCAGGAGACCTTCGTCTCTTTCCTGGAGAAATCCATGGCGCATTCAGGTGCAACAAGGGAAACGGCTCGTATTGAGAGAAAGGCCGGGGCTCTGGTCCTGTTCAGCAAAGACAGGCTGATAAAACATGCTATCATGACTATTTGCAAGAATGAGGGCATCCTTGTGTTTGCTACGGAAGAAAAGGGAGAACTGGATCGTATCATCACCCAGTGCCTCAGCAAGGAGATCCCGTTTCTCATGGTCTTCGACAGCCCGGAAAAGTCGGAAGGAGGACTTTCCGAGGAAACAGTCGTCAATCTGCGCAGGCATGTGAGGACCCGGTATCCTTCCCTTCAGAATGTTCAGTTCGCTTCTCCCCTTGACTACACCTTCACTCTCCAGTCTTTTGACGATGGGATGAAAGTGGTTCTTCCCAAACCTCTGAGAGATGTGAGAAAAGAGATGTTTATCGAGGACACGATAAAATTTCTGGAGACCTTCAGAATGTATGTGAATAAAGCGTTGGAAGAACAGAACGGCGTCTCCGGCGCTTCAGCCGGGATCAGGAAATTCAGGAATCATTGCCGGAACCTCCGGGACCTGAACGACCCCTCCGATATTTCCCTTGCCCTCCTCCGGGCAGTCGCTGAAGTGTTCACCCGCGCGATCACCTTTATCGTGCGTGCTTCAGAACTTGTCAGCGAAAAAGCCATCGGAGTTTATGCGGATGAAACTCGGGATCAGGTTCCGTCTCCGAAACTCAAAGTCCCTCTGACGAACGGTTCTGTTTTTTATAATGTCATCGAGCACGGACAGGTATACTTCGGGAAGAGTGAAGACCCGGTGTTGCAGGAATTTCTTTTCGAAAAGATAGGCCCGCCCCTGAGGCCTGCTATTTTGCTCCTCCCTGTGAAAATTCAGGGGAAGACCATGGCAATGGCATACGGGGACTTCGGCGGGGAAGAAGCGGTGCCTGTGCAGACGGATATGCTGGAGATCCTGGCCGACCAGGCAGGGCTGGCGCTCGAAAATGCGCTCTACCGGAAACATATCAAAAAGGGTTCCCACAAGTGAGGGGAACCGGATATCCAGGGTAACCACTCTATAAAAAGGAACAGACTATGGATCTTGCCACATTTAAACAAATTCTGGAGATCGCCTTTGAGAAGAGGGTTTCAGACATCCATTTCGAGGTTGACAATCCCCCTCTCTTCAGGGCCCGTGGATACCTGATCCGCTCCAAGCTGAAAAACCTGACCGGGAAAGACACGGAGTTCATTGCAAACGCCGTTCTGCAGCAGTGCGGGAGAAAACCACCGGAAGATATCAGGGAATTTGACGCGTCATACACCTTGCCGAATGTCGGACGGTTCAGGGCAAGCATTTTCCGTCAGCGGGGGAACATCGGCATCGTGATGCGGGTGATCCCGCATACGATCGGGACGTTCGGGGAACTCCATCTCCCCTCGGCCCTGGGGAAGATCGTACAGGCGCCAAATGGTCTGATCCTGGTAACCGGGCCCACAGGGAACGGCAAGTCCACGACCATCGCATCGATGATCCGTTTCATCAACGAGAATTTCAACTACAATATCATTACGATCGAAGACCCTATCGAGTTTCTTTTCTCGTCCCACAAAAGCTGCATAGTACAGAGAGAAGTGGGCATTGATACCGAGAATTTCAGCGGAGCCCTGAAGGCAGCGATGCGCATGGACCCGGATGTCATCATGGTCGGGGAAATGCGCGACCTGGAAACAATCGACGCCTGCATTAAGGCAGCCGAGACAGGACATCTGGTCCTCTCGACCCTCCATACGCATAATGCAGCCGCCACCATCAACAGAATTGTCGGATACTTCCCGCCCCAGTCGCAGGATATTATCAGGCAGAGACTGGCGGAGATACTCGTGGCAACGGTTTCTCTCAAACTCATCACCGACAAAACCGGCGAATACATCGTGCCGGTGGTGGAGGTTATGTATTCAACCTCTACGATCAAGGCCTGTATCCGGGACGGCCATCTCGATGAGATCGAACAATACATCGAGAAGGGGCGCGATGAATACGGCATGCAGACGTTTGATCAGCATTTGATCGAACTCTGCAGACAGGACAGGATCACCATGGATGAAGCGAAAAGGATTTCCCGCTCTACCGACCTTGAAAGAAAGTTCATGTACTATTAGCCGGGGGCGACGGAATCGCTGCAACGCTCAGGAAATCCTGATTGTGTCTGATCAGAAATAATCTTCCCAATGGAAGATCAGCGGTTCAACGTTTTCCTTCAGCAGGTTTCCCGCACTGACTTCACTGATGAAAAGCGTATGGTCGCCGGCGGTAACGGTATCGACTACTTTACATTCCAGATATGCTGAAGCGCCTTCGAGTACCGGTGAACCGTGAGGAGCATCGGAAAAGGAGATGCCCTGGAATTTGTCGGCTTTCCTGCCGCTCTTGAACCCGAAGACCGAAGCGTACTCCTCCCTGTCTTCATCGATCGTATTGATTGCAAAATATCCGGACTCCTTGATCAGATTGTGGGTATAACGCGCAGGGGCGATCGAGACCATGAGCAGGAGGGGCTGAAAAGATACCTGGGATACCCATGCCGCAGTCATGCCGTTTATCTTCTCTTTTACCCTCACCGTAATGATATAGACTCCGTGTGATATTGCTTTTGATACAATCTCCTGCATCTCTTCCCTCCTTATCCATGCAAGTTAGACTCCTGGAAAAAGTATAGGGAAATGCGGGACAGGGGTCAAGGCGCTTCAATCGCGGATTCAGGACTCCCTGTACCGGTATGCATCGACTTTGCCGGCAATTTAGCATATAGTAGAAAGAGTGAGATTTGAAGAATTACGAATTCACGGGAAGGTGCTCGAAGGAATCAGGGCGGCGGGATTTACCGAATGCACGCCGGTTCAGGCACTGACACTCCCGGTCGCACTGGGCGGCAAAGACGTCGCGGTTCAGGCCCAGACAGGCACCGGGAAGACCGCAACTTTTCTGATTACGGTCTTCTCCCGCATGCTCCGGATGCCTTCGCCCGGACAGGGGCCTTCTCCCCGTGCGCTCATTATTGCCCCGACGCGTGAACTGGTGGTCCAGATACATGCCGAGGCGACGCTGCTGGGCGGTTCTTCAGGTTTCAGGATCGCCCCGGTATATGGAGGGATCGACTATCAGAAGCAGCGCGATGAATTGGCCAGAGGCGTCGATGTGATCATAGGGACGCCGGGCAGACTTATCGATTACCTTAAACAGCGGGTTTACAGCCTGAAGAAGACGCAGTTCCTCGTGATCGATGAGGCAGACCGCCTGTTCGATATGGGTTTTATCAGCGATGTCCGTTTCCTGCTCAGGCGGATGTCTCCCTATCACAAACGGCAGTCCATGCTTTTTTCCGCAACGTTGTCCCACCGGGTGCTCGAATTGTGTTATGAACACATGAACATGCCGGAGCGGTTTTCTGTGACACCCGAAAAAATAACCGTGGAAGAGGTCGAGCAGGAGATTTATCATGTCGGCATGGCCGAAAAGTTCGGTCTCCTCATGGGCATCATCAGAAATGCACCGGAGGGGCGATATCTTGTCTTCTGCAACACTAAAGCAGCAGCAGAAAGGATCGAGGTCCTCCTGAATGCAAATGGTTTTGCTACTGCAGCCATAACCGGAGACCTCCCCCAGAAGAAGCGCATGCAGGTACTCTCCCGGTTCCGTGAAGGCACCCTGTCCATCCTTGTGGCAACGGATGTCGCAAGCAGGGGGCTCCATATCGAAGGGGTGACGCATGTGATCAATTATGATCTGCCCCAGGACCCGGAGGACTATGTGCACCGTATAGGACGGACAGCCCGTGCAGGAGCACGGGGCAGGGCAATCAGCCTTGCATGCGAAGCATATGTCCATTCCCTACCCGATATAGAGGAGTATATCAGGCAGAAGATACCGGTAGCACCGCTGACTGACGAGATGGTGGTCACAGACTACCGCAGGAGGGCCAGACCTTCCGGGAGGCCACCGGAACGGCAACAGGGGAGGAAGTTCAGGGAAGCGGGAAGGAAGGAAAAGCCCGCGCAAACCGGTTCTGCGCCCCGGGGTTCAGAACAGACCGGCAGACGCCGCACAGGAAGAAAGCGAACTCCTGAAAAACACCCGCAGCGCTGATACTCCGACTTTAATAAATCCTGTTCAAAGACAGAAGTGAATGAAGATTCTTCTCATAGAGTGATATGATTAAGGGAGATTTACGATAGCGGCTGGAGTAGTTTCTGTCAGCCATAGCCAGAAGAAATGTCTGGAGGACAGTTATGGCAAAACAATCAAATATATCCCAGAAAATCAGAAAAACTAAGATTTCACTTGTGAAAACATCAGACCGTGAAATAGGTATTAAGAAGGTCATAGAGCTTCTTGACATAAGTTCTGTAAAAGGGCAAGATGTGCTGCTTAAACCAAACTTTAACACGGCAGACCCGTTCCCTGGTTCTACACACAACGATACGCTTACGTATTTAATATTACACCTCAAGAAGATGGGGGCCAACAGTATAACGATTGGTGAAAGAAGCGGGCCTCCTGATACGCATAATGTTCTCAATGAAAAGGGGATCTATAGCCTCTGCAAGAAACTTGGCGTAGGGCTTATAAATTTCGAAGAGCTGCCTCCAGATGGATGGATAAAGATAAGATCTGAAAAAAGCCATTGGAGAGACGGCTTTGAGGTTGCAAAACCTATTCTAGATTCAAAATGTATTGTAACGACTTGCTGTCTGAAGACTCACGGTTACGGAGGAGTATTTACAATGTCTCTCAAGCTGTCTGTTGGAATTACTCATAAAAGAAATATGAGGGAACTCCATACATCTTTTTTAAGCATGAGGAAAATGATTGCAGAAATAAATCAGGCTTACATTCCCTCATTGATAATACTGGACGGCATAGAGGCATTTGTGGACGGAGGGCCAATGAAAGGGACTAAGAAGAGAGCTGATGTGATACTTGCCGGGACCGACAGGATTGCAATAGATGCATTGGGACTGTCCATATTAAAGGAAGTAGGTAGTAACAAAGACATCATGGCAAGAAAAATTTTTGAACAGGAGCAGATAGCAAGGGCTGCTGAGTTGGGGATAGGAATAACTAGTCCCGATGAGATAGAGATAGTAACAGATCCCAATGATGCGGTGAGCAAAAAGTATGCAGAAAGGTTAATGGGGATACTTTTAAAAGGGTAATAATATTGGCAGGCCTAAGGCGAGCGTGAGTATCACGCACTCTCTAACTGAAGTCTTTGTCTGTATCACGTGCTAAAATAATGGCGAGTACAAATAAGATTCTTCAGATTTGACATTAAGGTGTTATAGTGAATCGACAATCTCGAAGCATTATCACGGTCATGCTTGCTGGTATTTGGGTAAACGTATCTGAGTTTTTTAGAAACGAGGTTCTTCTAAAGAAATATTGGATTGACCATTATCAATCACTTGGAATGATTTTTCCCTCTGAACCAAAGAATGGAATGATATGGATTGCCTGGGGATTTCTATTCGCTATGGCAATTTATACAATCTCAAGAAGATTCAATTTAGTACCAACGGCACTAATCAGTTGGTTTACGGGGTTTGTTTTAATGTGGGTTGTTACTTTGAATCTGAACATACTCCCAAGTGTTATGCTAATTTATGCTGTTCCGCTGAGTTTGCTGGAAGCCTTTGTCGGTTCCTATATATGTATAAAGATATCTCCCAACAAAAGCTTAACGAGCTAGACATTTGCCTTCTCAGTTCTTTCTATAAAACTCCTGTCGTAAACTTGATATAATTGTGCTGAGTGCAATATAAAAGGTCGAAAATAAGGATTATGTATGACAGACATCGATAGAATTCTTCAAGAATATGAAAAAGCCTTAAAGAAAAAACAGGAACTTTCAGAGAGGTTAAGACAAGCAGAAAAAACGGAACCAGATTATTCTTACCAGATATGGATTATTCGTGATCAGAATAGATATGGATGATAAGAACGATAAGCAGCGATGCCCTTTCGATGTGCTCTTCGATGTGATCGACGAATGGCAGGAGAAGGGCAAGAAGTCATCTTCCCGCCTCAATATCAAGGATTATCAAAATAAACGATGTCTTTCCTGCGGAGCATTCGTGACCAAAAAACAGACCGTGTGCTCCAAATGCGAAGAAAAGTTATAGCTCTCTCCGGACAATGACGTTAGTGGGGCATTTGTGTGCCGGAGAAATATTAAGTCCCACTGACCCTTACGCAGACAAACAGAGTGCGTCAGCTTCTTTTTTCAGCGCGAGGGCGGTTGCTTGATCAAGCCCGCTCCGCTTCAGGAAATGCTTCTCGTCCATATCCGCGATATCTTTCGCGAACATGATACCGTTACGGAAAAGGGCTTCGAGAGAATTCTTCTTGATGGATGAGAGCACGGTGACGGGATAGAGCATCTTCTGCTCGATCATTTTTTCGAGGCTCTGCTCCTGGGGATATTTCCAGCTCACTATTTTCAGCCCGACACATTCCGCATATTTCTGCGCGTCGGAGGTGCAGCGGGTATTCGTGACGAGCCATCCTTCCGTCACCCGGAGGGTATTCCCCGGCTCCACCACTAATGCCTTCCTGATGTCTTCGAACCGGGAGTGGATGTAGAGCGCTGTTTTCACATCAGTCGGATTTTCCCCGTTGCTGTGATATTTGCATTCGATGACACAGCCCCTGTCATCCTTTACGGCAAACACGTCGACTTCATGGGTAACGCAGTATCCGTTCATGAACCTGTTCGTCTCAGATTCGTACCCGTAGGCCCTGAGTATCCCTGAAAAATATTTTTCGAACTGATATCCGGCCGGACCCAGAGAATAGAGAGCCCGCTTTATGGAATACCTCATATCAGATGCCCTGGTATACCGTTTGAGGAGCCTTCTTGCCATCCGGTAGATATGTTTGGTGTGCGCGGGCTGGGTGATCTTCTTCTCAACTTTTTTCGCGATCTCCCCTGCAATGTCCGGAGATGCTCCGGAACGGATGAGAGAATCGACGAGCTTGCTGATTCTGAATTCCTCGCTCCGGCCCGACGCCTTTATTATTTTCAATGCCATGGGAGAATTTTATACCATATCAGCGGCAAATGGAAGCATGATACGACACGGAAGCGTGAAACCAGGAATCAGCGCACTGGATTTCATCAGTCCGGTTTCTTAAAATAGAAGCATGAATTTTTGCAGATATCACCGGAGTATATTCCTTCCCGCCGTTGTCTGTTCTTTGCTTCTCTTCTTTTTGTTTATTCCTCCGGCAAATGAGGCGGCAGAGCTTCATTTTGTAACGGATACGAGCCTCCTGCTGAAAAAAAAGATCACCGAGGCAGGTTCCCCTCCAAAGTTTATGGTGAGGAATACGCGGCTGCTTGCTGCGGAACTGCTGACGGACTTTTATCAGAGGCTTGATTACCGCCCTGTCTGGACCGGGCATCAGGGCCTGCTGAACAGAGCGGAACCCTTCCTTGAGGTGATCAGCAGGGTCAGTGAGGAAGGCCTTATCCCCGAACATTATCATCTGTCTGCGATCAGATCCCTGCTTATTGATATCTCCGCAGCAAGAGAAAAAAGAACCATGAACTTTTCTGAAATGCTCACAGACCTTGAGCTTCTTCTCTCTGATTCATATCTGCTGCTGGGTTGCCACTTTTCTGCAGGATGTGTTGACCCGGTGACACTTGAGACAGAGTGGTTTATCCACCGGGATGAACTTGATATTACCTCAGTCTTTGAAAAAGCCCTCAGAGAGAACAGGATCCGGGACTCACTCTACAGTCTCCTCCCCAGCCAGGATGAATATACGAAGTTAAAGAAGTACCTGAAACGCTACCGGGAGATTGCTGCACGGGGAGGATGGCCCCTTATTCCCGCAGGGAAAAAACTTGAGAAGGGGATATCAGATGGCAGGGTAACCCTGCTCAAGGAGCGTCTTCTTACCGGTGGTTATCTGAGCCCCGGACAGATGAGTGCCGGGAAGCTTTTTGACTCTGCCCTGGAGCAGGCGGTAATCCGGTTTCAGAGACAGCATGGACTCGACGCGGACGGGATAGTAGGCCGCAGGACGCTGAAGGAACTGAACGTGCCGGCAGGGGACCGCGCACGTCAGATCGAACTGAACATGGAACGCCTCAGATGGCTGTCGGGAAATCTCGGGCACAGGTATATCAGGGTCAATATCGCTGACTATACTCTTGATGTGGTAGAGACCAGCAGGAATATCCTGCATATGAAGGTTGTCGTTGGAAAGCCGTTCTGGCATACCCCTGTTTTCAGTGAGACGATGACGTATCTTGTCCTGAACCCGCAATGGAATGTGCCGAGGAGTATCGCGATCGATGAGGTAATCCCGAAAATCCAGACAGATCCGGACTATCTGGTGAAAGAAAATATGAAGGTAATCAGGGGATGGGGCGCCGAAGAGGAGGAAATCGATCCCGCAACGATAGCATGGGCTGATATGAACGGGGAGACGTTCAAATACCGTTTCCGGCAGGAGCCCGGACCAAGGAACCCGCTCGGTACAATCAAGTTCATGTTCCCGAACCGGTTTGGAGTATATCTCCATGATACCCCGAGCAAAAGGTTGTTTCTGAGGAGTGTACGGAGCTTCAGCCACGGATGCATCAGGCTTGAAAAACCCCTTGACCTTGCTGAATATCTCATGAAAAAAGATCCGAAATGGACGCGTGACCAAATCGTATCGGAAATCAGAAAAGGGGAAACAAGAGAGGTAAGACTCCCTGAGCCGGTGACGGTCCATATCCTCTACCTCACAGCATGGGTCGATGAGGGCGGTCTGCTCCATTTCCGGGACGACGTTTACGGGCGGGACGCAGAACTCGATCAGGCGATGAAAAAATTCCCGGTGAAATCTCATCCGGAGCAGAAGACCGGCGAGAAAGGATAACCGTGTTTGATAGATTGCGAAAGATGCTTTCCCGGATATCCGCAGACTATGCAGACGTCCGGTATGAGATCATGGGCGATACGAGGATCGTATTCCAGGGAAGGGAACTCTTCCATCTGAGTACGAATATCACGGACGGCTATGTGCTCAGGGCTCTCAAAAACGGCGGGTTCTCTTCAGTGGCGTTTACCCGTGAAGACGATGCCGGACAGGCTGTCCGTACTGTGCTCGACAATGCGGCCCTGATGTCGCTCCATGTGAGGAGGCCTGTGCAGTTTGCTCCTGCTGAAATTATCAGAGATACGTTCTTGCCTCATCTTGATGAAGACCCGAGGGAGGTCCCGGTTGATGAGAAACTCGCCTTAACCCGGAATTATACAGAGTTCTCGCTGGACCATGAAAGGATTGCAACAGCGAATATCCGGTACAGTGAAGTAAGCCGCGAGAAATATTTCGTGAGTTCAGAAGGCGCGGAGATACGGGAAGACCTCGTAACCACCTCGATAAACGGCCTGATCACAAGCAAAGAGGGTACCCTTACCCAGAATGTGAGGGTTGCACTCGGGGGGAGCGGCGGGTTTGCCCCATTGCGGGGACAGGAGGATGAATTCGAACAGAGGAAACGGATAGCCATCGATCTTCTCAGGGCTGATCCGGTGACTGGAGGGACATACAACGTCGTTCTCAACCAGGACCTTGCGGGTGTCTTTACCCATGAGGCATTCGGCCATTTTTCCGAAGCTGACCTGATAGAAGATTCGCCCTCGATGCGCGAGCGGATGCAGACCGGCGCAAGGCTCGGCAGTGAGAGCGTCAGTATTGTCGATGACCCCCTGGTTCCCGGCCAACTGGGATTTTACCGCTATGATGACGAGGGAGTGGCGGCAAGGAGGATACTGCTTATGGACCACGGCGTGCTCTCCGGAAGGCTGCATTCGAGAAGGACTGCGGCATCGTTCGGGGAAAGCGTCACAGGACACTGCGTGGCAGAGGACTACCGGTATGCCCCTATGGTAAGGATGGGGAACATTTTCATAGAGCCCGGCAGAAACTCGCTGGGAAGGCTCCTCGATATGCTCGGCGACGGGTTGTACATCCTCGACGCAAAGGGCGGTCAGACGAGCGGGGAGAATTTTACCTTCGGAGCCCAATACGGCTACCTCGTGAAAGGCGGCATGAAACAGAAGATGATCCGCGATATCAATATCTCAGGCAACCTGTATCATACCCTGAAGAATATCGCAGCGGTGGGCGATGACCTTGTCCTGAGCAAAACAGGCGGTTGCGGCAAAGGGCAGCTGAATATCCGCTCATGCCACGGAGCCCCCAATATCCTGGTCAGGGACGTGGTGGTAGGTGGAGCCTGATGGAAAAGCTGCTTGAGATGGCCAACAGGGAAAGCGACGCAGCTGAGGTCTATTCTGCTGATATCCAGGCTGACAGCGTTTCTTTTGAGGATGCACGGCTAAAAGATATCGAGAGCAGGATGCAGTCGGGGATCAGCCTGAGGATACTGAAGGACGGAGTTCAGGGGTTTGCATATACGAGGAACCTGAGAAGCAGGGAGGAACTCATCAGGAACGCGCTTGCATCCCTAAGGGGAGGGGTTGAGGGGACATTCGAGTTCCCTTTCACAACCGGCTTGCCGTCGCTTGATACCTGTGATCCCTCGATCGGGAACTTCCGGAATGAAACGATGGTAGAAGAATGTGCAAGGGTCTGTGACCTGTTCTTGCGGAAAACAACTGCACAGGTCAATGCAGCCGCAAGCCGTTCTGTCTCCAGCATCCGGATTATCAACAGCGCCGGCACTGACCTTTCCCTGCGCTCGTCTGCATACAGCTTTCAGGCGGGACTTCTCTACCCCTATACCTCGGCTTCGGTTCACCGCACCTTCCGGGCGAAGACATTCGAGCAGGTGCCGCAAGAATACCTTGATTTTCTGGAGGGAATGTATACAAACTCTGTCCGGGAAATCATCCCGCCAGGGAGACCGCTGAAGGTTATCTTCCTGCCGGAGACGGTGTATGTCCTCATGTGGAGACTCCAGACTGCGACGAATGCCCAGAGCATTCATCAGAACATCTCGCCTCTTGCCCACAGGATGGACGATAAAATTTTCAGCGATCTGGTTTCTGTGTATAACGATCCGCTGAACGAAGTATTGCCTGGTGCGAGGGCATTTGACGATGAAGGTATACCCTGCAGCCGGTTTCCGGTCATCGAGCAGGGTGTACTGAAGCATTTCTATTATGACCTCTATTTTGCGCGTAAAATGAAGACCCGGCCTACAGGCCATGGATTCAAGTCTTCGGTTTCCGGAAAGCCGGCGCCTTCTCTCCGCCACCTCACCATGACGCCCGGCGGTTCATCCTTTGCGGATATGGTCCGGTCAGTGGACCATGGGATCATTATTGCCGGCGCCCTCGGTGCGCATAGCGGGAACATCCCCCATGGGGACTTTTCTATCGGTATCTCCCCGGCTCCCTATATCGAACACGGTGAAATCACAGGCAATGTCAAGGACGCAATGGTCGCGGGAAATATTTTTGAGACAATGCAGCATATTGTCGCCGTCGAAAACAGGCTACATCCCTCTCCGGGAGGAAATTTCCCGGCGCTTCTGCTTGAAAATGTTCATGTCACCCTGAAACAGTAGATGTTTCTGTCTGCCGGTTCCCGGACCGTGAACCCTTGATCAATCTGAACCCCCGGCCCCGACCCGGATATTTGACACTATTGGATGCCGTGTATTAAGGTATGAAGTCATGGTTCGTTCGCTCAGGAAGTTCTTCGATACCTATATGCAACCTTCGCAGGGCAATCCGGATGTGATACCGGAACATTCGCTTCAGCTTGCAACCGCCGCACTCCTTATAGAAATGATGAGGGCCGACGCCACAGTCATTGAGAATGAAAAGGAAACAGTGATGAAGGCCATTCAGACGAAGTTCGGCCTCGCCAGGGAAGAAACCGAGACGCTTCTTCAGCTTGCAGATGAGGAGATCGGGAAAGCTTCCGGGTATTATGCATTCACCTCTCTCATCAACAAGGGGTTTTCCTATCAGCAGAAGGTCAGGGTGATCGAGCACCTCTGGGAAGTGGCCTTTTCGGATAAGGAACTGGAGAAACATGAGGAGCACATGGTTCGAAAGATCGCAGACCTGATCTATGTTGAGCACCGGGATTTTATCGGGGCAAAACTCAGGGTGAAGAAGAAACTGGCTGTCGAATGAGGGGATATGAGACGATGAAACAATTCTTGTCCGGAAGCGTTCCTATGCTCCTTCTTCTGATGGCGATTCTTTCCGGATGCGGTACGGTTCAGTACGTATCCCACCCCCGTGGAATGATAGTCGATCACGGCACTGCTGAACCGATAATGAAACCGCTCAATGCAGCACGTATAAACGGAATGTACTGTGGCAGTGTATATTTTGGCCCGGTGCAGCCGGTACGCTGGAATAAGAAGCTCGCACAGGCATCTCTGGACCATTCGCTGGATATGGCAAAGAGCGGATTTTTAGGACATAAAGGCTCAGACGGGAGCAGCACAGAGACGAGGCTCGCAAGAACGGGATACTCATGGTCCGCGTATGGAGAAAATGTCGGTCAGGGCTACAAGACGCCAGATGAAGCGGTGACCGCATGGCTGAAAAGCGAGATGCATTGCAGGAATATCATGAACCCGGATTTCCGGGAAGCCGGTTCAGCCTCTGCAAAGAGCAAAAATCTGAGGACTTACTGGACTCTGGTACTGGGGGCTCCCCCTCAATGACAGTTGCCGCATCTTCTCCCCTGGTCTTGCAGGGCACAGCCGGATGAAGATCGTCTGCCTCACCAATGAATATCCGCCCCATATCTACGGGGGCGCCGGAATCCATGTTGCAAACCTGACCAGGGAACTCTCCCTGATCGACGGGGGGATGCATACACTCCACATCCTCTGTTTCGGCGACCAAAAAGGGAAAAGGGGGAATACGACGGTGGAAGGTGTCGTCCCTGTTTTCGATTTCCCCGGTAGTGACCCCCGCCACAAGAGGTTGCTCGATACACTCTGCAGGAATATTCTCATGACCGGGTCTCTGCAGGAAGCCGATATTGTGCACTGCCATACCTGGTATACCCACCTTGCAGGATGTCTCATCAGAAGCATGCTTGATATCCCCCTCATCATCACGGTCCATTCACTTGAGCCCCAGCGGCCGTGGAAAGCGGAGCAGTTAGGTACTGCATATAAGGCAAGCAGCTGGATTGAGCAGACTGCACTGAATAATGCAGACGGAATTATTGCTGTCTCAGAGGCAATGAAACAGTCTGTCCATGAACTCTATCACATCCCCTGTGAAAAAATACGAACCATCCCGAACGGCGTGGACCTTATGCAGTTTCACCCGCTGCTCAATCCTGAACTGCTTACTGCATACGGGATAGCTGCAGACAAGCCATATCTCCTCTTCGTCGGCAGGATCACCCGGCAGAAGGGGATTTTTCATCTTCTCAATGCAGTGCCGTTTCTCGCGCCTGAAATACAGGTAGTGCTCGTTGCTGCTGACCCGGACACCCAGGAGATCGAAAGAGAAATGGAGCAAAAAGTCGGCGAACTTCAGCAATCCGGCGTCCATAAGGTTATCTGGATCAATGAATTCCTTGCGCGGGAGCAGGTCATTCCGCTCTACAGCCACGCCTCCGTATTCGTCTGTCCCTCCATCTATGAACCGTTCGGCATCATTAATCTGGAGGCCATGGCGTGCGGGACACCGGTCGTAGCCTCGGCAGTCGGCGGCATCAGTGAAGTAGTAGTACATGGGGAGACAGGAATCCTTGTCCCCTTTGAGCCCGAAGATGTCCGCATGCCCGAACCAAGAGACCCGCAGGGATTTTCAAAAGACTTTGCTCAGGCAGTGAACAGGCTTCTCCGGTCACCGGAGGAGCGGAAGCGCATGGGACTGAAAGCCAGAGAGCACGTGGAAAAAAACTACAGCTGGCGATCGGTTGCCGAACAGACCGTGGGTTATTACAGAGCGCTCATGCCATCCAGTTGACCGGGGTATTGGATGACGTGCAGCAGCACAAAAAATTTCCCCTGTCAGATTTACGGATACCACGGCTGTTAAACAAGGGAGAGGATATTCCGTATCGGATACCCTCTCCTGGCGAGCCGTGTATCGATATATTCAATCTGTATCGGGATGACTTTGATGACGTTCATGAAGTCAGGGAGTGCAGCGTTCTGTTTCCCTCTCCTTTTCCGGTATGCTTCGAGTCCTTCCATGAATATTTCGGAATCCTTTGTCCCTATCTCCGCCGCTCCGGTGATCTGGAGCCCGCGCAGACTCTCCCAGTTCGTGAACGCATCAGAGATTGCAAGGGAGACCTGGGGGTTTCTCCTGATATTCTCGAGCTTTCTCCCTCCCTCGGTAAGGATATAGACAGTCAGTCCTGAGGGGAAGAACTCCACGGTTGATGCCCGGGGCATGGTCTCAGAACAGGTGGCAATGACACAGGTTGCACGAGCTTTCATAAACTCTGTTATGAGGTCTTCAAGTTCTTTTTGGGTAAATTCCCTTGACATATCAGCGGACTCCCGGATTTGATACCGCCTGGAGCGTTTTCATGAGTTTTCCGGTATCATAGCCCTGTGCATCCAGCCTCTTGAGTATGCGCGTGTAGACTCCTTCCTCCATCTCCGGAGAACGGCTCAATATCCACAGGTAAGTCCTGTCGGGATGTCCTACAACAGCATATTCATACTGATCACCAAGACCGATGATCCAATAATGGCCGGAGAAAGGCCAGAAGAAAGAGACCTTGAGTTTTGCATTGGTTGTTTTTTCGACTACCCGGGCGGTACCTTGTGCGGATTTCAATTTGCCGTCAAGACTGCCCTCGCGGCACTGGTTCAGGACGCTTATCTTCCCGTCCTCACCGAGCGTGTACGTCGCAGTTGTTGCAACACACCCTTCCTGAAACCGGTGAGGGAATCGCGCAATTTCATACCAGGTGCCGGTATACTGCCTGAGGTCGACATAGGGTACGACTTCAAGCGGAGGATGGCTCTTCTTTGTCCCGGCGCCGCAGGCAAGCATCAGCATGCCGGCTGCACAGGAAGCAAAGAGGAGAGCAATTCTTTTCATATATTCAATAATAAGGGAAAAAACATCCGGACACAAGCAGGAAGGTCAGAATAAGGGACCTTATGCCTGAAGGGACCAACGTCAATGATCAGTCGGACCAGAGATAGTCTTTATGAATCCATCCGACATTTCCCCATGCATCTTTGACTTTATGCCATGCACCTTTGCTTTCAAGGATCAGGAAAGAGTCATATCGTTTTGCCGGTTCGGAAAACTTTTTCCTGTATTTCGTGCCCGGGCCGGATCGTATGTTCACGACTGCGGTTTTCACCACAGCGCACGGGTACTGGCTGGTTACCAGCGGCTTGAAGATCCAGCTTACGTCTCCGTCAACATCCATCACTGCATACCAGTCGCCCGACAGCGATGTGCCGACTTGTTTCAGCGGCATGTACTTATAGACCTGCCAGACCTTCTCGAACCCGGTGCCCGGCCCGCTGCGCAGATTTGCCTTGCCGGCCTGCACGCATAACGCGGATGAGGAGAGAGGCAATAGAACAGTCAAAGCAGCAAGCATGCCCAGCATGATAAAGGTTTTTCTCATGCCATACCTCCGTTACCCGGTGATCTTCTTCCTGACAAGCTTCTTTTTCTGTCCCTTTCAGTTCTTGTACAAGCCCGTTCAATGGGGAATAGAGCGAGCCCGGATGCTGTAAGGCACTGGGTGTTCATGCTCATACAATCTCAACAAGATGAATGTCAAAATACAAGTTCTTGTCTGCAAGAGGGTGGTTTGCATCAACGGTTATTGTCGATTCAGATACGTCTACAATCTTTACTGAATAGCGCTGGCCGGGAACTTTTATGCGCTTTCCGATTTCCAGCCCGTTTGCATGGACCGAATGCTTGTCAAGTTCCAGAATATTCTCGTTGCGGTGCTCACCAAATATCCGTTCTCCCGGCACCGTGGCAATCTTTGTCTCACCGGCATCCATGCCGACGACTGTTTTCTCGAAATCCTGGATAACCTGACCCGCGCCTATGGTAAACTGCAGGGGGTCTCTCCGGTAAGTATTGGTAATGACGGTCCCGTCACTCAGCGACGCTTTGTAATGGACTTTGACCGTATCGCCATATTGTGCATTCGCCATGGAAGCCTCCTTTCATGCGAAAGATTATCCAATCAGGTCCCGGTATACACGACCGGCTCTTCGCCCTTGCAGTCCGGGCTCCAAAAACAAAAAGCCGAACCCGCCGCAAAGATATTTTGACTGTTCGACCCGATAATTCACTGCCAGCTATTTCATACTATCAGCAGTTCTCTGTTGTGTCAAGGACTCGACAGGGGAGGGAAAGGCAAGGATCGGGAAGAAAGTACAGATAAATCCCTCTCTCCGGAAATAATCCCTTCTCATCCAGTTTTATCCGAAATGAGGCTGTACGCGGATGCAATGCAATCTGCCCAAGCATGACAGTTTTCTCTTATGGTACAGTAAAAATAAGGATTGAACAAGGGAAGGGAGGTGCCTGTGGGCAAGATAGGAGAATTCGAAGAAACTGTTGTGGCAGAGCCTCTCAAAGAGCCGCTGCCCGCAGAGAGAGTGACTCCGGAGGTTCCGGAGCCGGTGAGAAAAAAGGAACTGCAGCCTGTCGAGGTGAGGCCATCGAAGAAGTAAAAAGTTCTGAGGTGCCTGATTACTGCACGTCACTCACAGGCTGGCGCTTCTGGAAGGTCAGACAGAAACCCCGGGTCGGCACGTTGTGGCTGAGATCTATCGTCCGCCCTGATTTGTGGCAGCCGGGTGTGCGGTTTGAGGCGTATGGCGAAAGTGATCGGGGATTGCATGACCAGAATATTTGCCCGGATGCGCAATCGAGATCCGGCATCTATGCATTCAGGACACTCCCTGACGCACTTGAAGATCTTGACCGGACCTGTTACCGCGGAGCGGTGCTGGGGAGAGTATCTCTTTGGGGGATAATCCAGAGGCACCGCTTCGGGTACCGTGCACAGTTCGCATATCCCCGTGCGCTCTGTCTTGCTATCTGCTGCATCTGCAAGAGGATAGTGGGCCTAAGATCAGAGCCTTTTGCGATTGGGTGGGCAGCCTATCACTTTTCCGATGATTTTTCCGTCAGCGGGTTTGTGTGTAACGTGTGCAATACAAAATATTATTCGCTTGAAACGGAAACCGGATACAGGGAACTTTCCGAGCTCGCGGAACGATACGGCATCACCATTGAAGAATACCGTTGAAAATAGTCTTTTCTCCCTGCTGCGCTGTGGCATGGCATTTTGATGTATAATATCCAATTGCTTCTCATAACGTGCCCCCTTAGCTCAGTCGGATAGAGCACAGGTTTCCTAAACCTGGTGTCGCAGGTTCGATTCCTGCAGGGGGTACCATATTCCCTTATTTTCCAATTAGTTTTTGTCGGTCTTCTGGTGACTAATTGTGACTGATCGTGACTGTTTCTAATGGTGGGTATTTCTCAACCTCTTAATCCAGAAGAATAATTACAAAATCGACACCAGGTTAAATGGCTCTGGTGTTTATATCTACTTTGGTCTAGTGGACTCGATTCCTGTAAGGGTCGCATCCTAATGTTTCTTGAAAGTAATATCGCAGTTTGAATTTTCATCCCATTTCCTCCTTGCTGGATTTTATGGTTTTCAAAATCTGCACAAAATAATTGTATATTTGATAAACTCTTCGTTTTTTCTTCCATCTCTGCACAGTTTTGTGTATACTTAAAACATACTTATAAATATGGAAATGTTTTATTTATGATTAAAAAGTATATTAAACGTTCATACTATCTCGACCGGATACTGCCTTTCATGAATAAGGACATCATCAAAGTCCTTGTCGGGCAGCGAAGAGTCGGGAAGAGTTATCTCTTGTTCCAGATAATGGATGAACTGATCAGACAGGGAACGAAAAAGGATGCAATTCTCTATATCAACAAGGAGTTGCATGAATTCGAGCCGATCAGAGATTATCACGGCCTGCTCAGTTATATAAACAAGAGGGTAAAGAAACAAAAGACAACCGCTCTTTTGATCGATGAAATTCAGGACATATCTCAGTTTGAAAAAGCGCTGAGAGATCTTCAGGCAAGCGGCAGATATGATATTTACTGCAGCGGAAGCAATGCCGATCTCCTCTCAGGCGAACTTGCCACGAATCTGTCCGGCAGATATGTGGAAATAGACGTATACAGCCTCTCCTATCCGGAGTTTCTTTTATTCCATAATCTTGATAATAACGAAGACTCTTTATTGAAATACATGAAATATGGTGGACTTCCTTATCTGGTCAATCTCGATCTGAATGATATAGTTGTCTACGACTACCTGAGAAGCATCAACAATACGATACTCTTTAAAGATGTGGTTGCGCGGTACAACATCAGGAGCATTGCATTTCTTGAGAGGCTTGTCGAGTATATAGCCGACAACATTGGAAGCCTGGTTTCCGCGAAAAAGATAAGCGATTTTCTGAAGTCGCAGAAGACCAATATTTCACCCAACATCGTCCTGAACTATCTTTCTTTTCTGTGCAATGCCTTTCTTATCTTCAAAGTACGCCGTTCCGAGATAGGCGGCAAACGCATTTTTGAGATTAACGATAAATATTATTTCGAGGATAGCGGGTTAAGAAATGCTATTGTCGGCTACAAGCCATCTGATATAAATAAAATGCTTGAGAATATTGTATATATGCACCTGCTTGCATCGGGTTATACCGTCACAGTCGGACAGTTGGGCTCAAAGGAGATCGATTTTGTCTGCGAAAAACGAGGGGAGCGGCTTTATGTACAGGTATCATACCTTATTCCCGACGAAAAGGCGCACGCCAGAGAATTTGGAAATCTGCTTCAGATCCGGGATAATTACCCGAAATTTGTAGTCTCCATGGACAAGATGATCGAAGGTGGAGAAAAAGGTATCACGCACTTACATATCACACAATTTTTGAAAAGGTATTTATAAATGCTCGAAGCTTATAAAAAGAATGAAAATTGAGATACACCCTCTGGTAGAGATAATGCATTAAAAAATTAGGAACCATGGCATCTGAGGAAATCGCAGAACAATTAAAGGAAGCTCTTGAAGAATGCGCTCGCCTGAGGGAAGAAAATAAAAACCTCAAATCTCTTCTGGGCATACAAAAAGAAAAATCCGATGCCCCTTTGATTGAAGGCTTATCCCATAATGAGAGACATTGAGATAGATTGATCGTTTAAGTATATTTTAGACGTAATTATTCCGATAAGAGTTGAATTCTTACACCCCTGACGTAGCAACTTTTTCCAAGTTGATTTTATAGCATGCATGCTATATAGTAAATTATGGTCTGGACAATCGAGTACTATGTAACTCCAGAAGGGAAATTTCCTATACAAGAGTTTATCAATTCTCTTTCAGCGGAGGGACAGGCCAAGTATATTTTCATAACTCGATTGCTTACGGAATACGGAATTCATGTAAGGAACCGTATGTGAGACAGATTACAGGTCACAGAAAGCTGTATGAGCTCCGGATTAAGGATCCATCAGGTATCAGCAGGATATTATACTTTGCCCATACAGGCAGGAAATTTGTCCTATTGCACGGTTTCATAAAGAAGACAGACAAGACTCCTGCGAAGGAGATAGACATTGCAGAACAAAGAATGAAGGACTATCTTTCAAGAGAGGTGTAACATGAAAAAGATAGCGTATGAAGAACACATCAAGGATTTGCTCAAGAATAAAAAGGTCAGGGAGGAATACGAAAAACTTCTTCCTGAGCATGAGCTTGCACGGAGCATCATTGAGCAGAGACTGAAGAAAAAGATGACACAGGAAGAGGTAGCCAAGAAGGCCGGAATGCCTCAGTCTACGATTTCCCGAATCGAAGGACTTACACATGGACTCCCTAAAATTTCTACACTGAAAAAGATAGCGAATGCCCTTGATGCAAAAGTTGTTGTAAGGCTTGAATCTACGAGAGATTAGAAAAGCAGTGCCGGCTTATGAGGCAGCGCACGGCGGGGTTTTTACCGGTAATTTTTTCCGCAGCTCCGGAGTGAGGATGGTCTTCATCACGAAATCAGGCCGGGCGGATTGATCCTTGATCTTGATCAGGAGCCATTCTTTCTGCTTCCCAGACATCTTTACAAGTGTGAATCCGCCCTGCAGCTTCCTTCCCTTCAGGTCAAATTCTATCCTGCCCTCCCTGATATCACCTTTCAATACGGTATACGTTCCGCTGTCCCAGATAACAACAGCCCCCGACCCGTATTGACCCTCCGGGATAATGCCTTCATAGGAGCCGTATTCGAGCGCGTGGTCTTCTACCATGATTGCGAGCCGTCTATCCTTCGGGTTCATCGAAGGGCCTTTTGGTACAGCCCATGATTTCAGAACGCCGTCCATCTCGAGCCTGAAGTCAAAATGCAGGTGAGACGCATGATGTTCATGCACTACAAACTTATGCATATGAGTAATGGTCGTTCCGGCCTGGAAACAATATCAGCATCGAAAATCAGGCAAGGTCTTTACAGGAGTACGATTTAAAATTCCCGGTGCTCAGATGAGCGCGTATGAGGCTCAAGCTGTCTTATCCCTCCCTGTTCCATGTTCCGACGAAGTTCTCTATCGCGGAATGGAACCCGGCGTCCAGGTCGATAAATTGGATGCCATATCCGTTGGTGTCGTGTTCGGTTGTTCTCTCAAGCAGCCTGATAACCTGGGCATTTGTAGTGATGTGGGTCGAATCCGGAAGGTAGAAGCTGCATACGATGTTGTCCCCCTCTGCGAGAAGGGTTTCGGTATGGAGGAGCATGCCTGATATGCTGATATTTTCTCCATAGCCGGTAAAGGGAGCTCCCTTTGCAGTCACCTGGATTTTAATGCTCATCGGTATCCTTAAGGCTTTTCTCGGAGCGATATTCAGGAGCTGATGGATCTCGACCAATAACGCCTGAGTATTCAAGGGAGTAGTAAGGTAAGAGTTTGCCCTGCAAAGCAGACACCGGTCGATCTCCGGCCTCGTATCTGAACATATGATGACAATGGAGACTTTCTGCAATTCTCTGTCGTCCCGGATCAGGGAACAGAGAGTCTCTCCGTTCATGGTTGGTGTATCGAGCTTTGCGATGATAAGGTCAGCTTTTTCGGCTCTGTGTAAGGTGAACGCCTCCTCATTGTCCGAGGTCGTCAGTATCCTCGTGTCCGACCTGTTGAGTGCGCACTCTTCTTTTTCGAGGATCGTTCTGATATCTTCAGGGACGATAATCTTTTTCATAAGACCCATTTCATTTCAAGTATAAATGCAAAGGAAAATACTGTAAAGGAGAAATTTCCGGGAGGGTTGAGGCGCATCACGGAAGAGAAACTACCACAAAGAACCGTTTGATATCACTCACGGGAAGTCTGCGGACGATGAGGTCGATTCCTCCGCTCTGCAAGGTTGTGAGTTCACCGGAAACGTTCGGCCCTTTGCTCAGAACGAGCCTGCCTCCCGTCTTCACAAGGTGGGCTGTTTTCTTCACAAAGTCCTTTATTGAGAACAACGCCCTCGAGACGACAGCATCGACCGGCTGTATATCTCCGGGCGCATGGATTTCTTCGACCCGTTTTTCGATTACCGTGACCGCCTGCAAATCCATGGTTCTGACAAGATGGGTCAGGAAAGAGGATTTCTTTGAGGAGGGCTCGACAAGATACAGGGTTATTTCAGGACGGATCATCTTCATCGGTATGCCGGGGAACCCGGCCCCGCTCCCGATATCTGCCACTGCTATGCTTCCGGCGGGCACCACGTCCAGATAGAGCACCGAATCCAGGAAATGCTTGATGATTATGTCCCTGTCTGTTCTGAGACCGGTAAGGTTATATACCCTGTTCCACTTCTTCAGTTCCGTGAGATACGTGATGAATGCATCCAGAGTTTCAGTCTCAGGAACATGACCGAGTTCCCCCAGCCCTCTCTTAAGTAGTTCTCTTATCTTTCCGCTCCCTTTTTCTCCGTTCGATTGCCACCATGAGCAGCGAGACGGCGGCGGGAGTGATGCCGGGGATCCTGCTGGCCTGCCCGAGGTTTGCCGGCCTGATTTCCTGGAGTTTGCCCAGCACCTCGCGGGAAAGTCCGTTGACCGCAGCATAATCGAAATCTTCAGGAACTCTCTTCCCTTCTATTTTCTTGAGTCTCTCTGCCATCTCCATCTGACGGGCTATATAGCCATCGTATTTGATCTGGATCTCGACCTGTTTCTTGATTCCGGGAGCAAGATTTTGTCCGGAAGGAGCTACTTCGTCTATAAAGGCATAGGTGAGTTCGGGTCTCTTCAGGAGCTGTTCCAGCGATTCTGTTTTTGCCGGGTCGTCGTACCTGACGCGTGTCTTTCTGAGACGCCCGCGCTCTTTGCTGATCAGCGCTTTCCTCTCGATGAATTTCCCGTACACCCCGTCATCGAGAAGACCGATCGCATGGCCCTTGTCCATAAGCCGGAGGTCGGCGTTGTCATGTCTCAGGAGAAGCCGGTATTCTGCCCTTGAGGTGAACATCCTGTACGGCTCGTTGGTGCCCTTTGTGATGAGATCGTCAACAAGCACCCCGATATATGCTTCATGGCGGCCGAGGATGAAAGGTTCTTTGCCCTTGAGCTTGAGCGCCGCATTGACCCCTGCCATCAGCCCTTGTGCAGCAGCTTCTTCATATCCCGAGGTGCCGTTGATCTGTCCAGCAAGGAAAAGGCCGGCGATATTCTTCGTCTCCAGCGTATGCTTCAACTGCACCGGGAATACAAAGTCATATTCGATCGCATAGCCGGGCCTCATGATCTCCACTGCCTCAAGGCCGGGTATCGTCCTCACAAACTTCACCTGGATGTCATACGGGAGGCTCGTCGGGATCCCATTCGCATAGTATTCCGTCGTCTCGATCCCTTCGGGCTCAAGGAAGACCTGATGTCTGGGTTTCTCCGAAAAACGCACTACCTTGTCTTCTATTGAAGGACAATAGCGGGCGCCAATGCCCTTGATCTTCCCGCTGTAGAGAGGAGAGCGGTCCAGATTGTTCAGGATGACAGTATGGGTCTCAGCATTCGTATGGGTGATAAAGCACGGCAGTTGCGGGTTCGTGATCTCATCCGTGCTGTGGGAAAAAGGCTGCGGAGGGTCGTCGCCGTACTGGGGCTCTGTTTTCGAAAAATCTATTGTCCTTGCATCAAGGCGCGGCGGAGTGCCGGTTTTCAGCCGTCCCATCCTCAGCCCGAGGTCTGCCAGGGAATTGGAAAGCCCGATTGAAGGGAATTCTCCGGCCCTGCCGGCGAAAAAGTTCTCAAGCCCGATATGGACCAGTCCCTTGAGGAATGTGCCGGTTGTTACAATCACTGCCCGTGCGCCGTAGAAAATACCGAGGGAGGTGAGCACCCCCTTTACCCTGCCGTCACCGACTTCAATCTTTTCGACAAGGGCCTGTTTAATGTCGAGGTTTTCCCCGGATTCGAGGACGGTTCTCATTGCGAGACGGTATAACACTCTGTCTGCCTGTGCCCGCAATGACCAGACCGCGGGGCCCTTTGACATGTTGAGCATCCTGAACTGTATGCCGGCCTTGTCCGTAACCTTTGCCATTTCTCCCCCAAGCGCGTCGATCTCGCGCACCAGGTGCCCTTTTGCAAGACCGCCGACCGCGGGGTTGCAGGACATCTGCGCGATGGTGTCGAGGTTTATGGTAAAGAGGCACGTGGCAAAGCCCATCCGTGCGGAAGCAAGCGCGGCTTCGCAGCCTGCATGCCCTGCGCCGATTACGATCACGTCATAATCCCGTTCCCGGTACATAGTTCCTACTATAAAAGATTCTCCCGCGCTTATTCAATTTGCCCGTGAGGGGGTATGGTATAATTTCGTATGACTGAAAACAGTGGAAAGAATATCCTTGCTTCGGTATAAGGAAATATTCCTCGGCGGTACATGCAACAACTCATGCCTCCATTGTTCCCCAAAACAGAAAACTTCTCCTCAGGAGGATTTCGCGGCGATAGCCCCTGCGATCAGGCAGAGGGACACTGACAGCATTGCATTCTCCGGCGGCGAACCCGCAATCCGTCCCGATATCATTACCATCCTCGAGACTGCCAGGGAAAACGGATACCGGAGGATCAAACTTTTCACCAACGGAAGGGCATTTTCTGACGGGTATTTGCTCCAGAGGATTATTCATGCCGGATGTTCTCTCTTTGAGATAAAACTCTGGGCTTCGAACCCATCCCTCCATGACAGGATGACGCAGGTGACCGGGAGTTTCTGGGAGACGGTGCAGGGGATCGAGAACCTCGCACAGGACCCGCAGGATAAATTCGTCTGCATCCGCGTTCCTGTCTGCAGGGAGAATCTTGCTGACCTTGAGAATACTGTCACCACGGCACTGAACTTCGGAGCCAGCCGCATCATCCTGTCCGCCGGAGATTCTTCGCTCCCGTTCCGCTCCCTCCTCCCCCGCATTGCCAATGCCATCAATATCAGCATCTTCAACCGCGTCTGGATACTTACCGAGGGCATCCCCTTCTGCCTCATGAAAGGGCTTGAACCGCATATCGGTGAACTTGTATCCGGACTGACGCAGATTTACGAAAGGACGTTTCAGCGCCATTCCCGGTGTGTTCACTGCATCTTCAGAGAGCTCTGCCCGGGGACCGAGGCGGGCTACCTCGCACGGTTTGGAGAAGAGGAGTTTGAACCGGTGACATCCTGGAAATATCTCAATGACCTGGAGGCCGGGGATGGCTAAGAGAAGGGTCGTCCTCCTGTCATTTAACTGGGCTAACCATTTCTCTCTCGCTCATGGCTATCTGAAGTCCTATGCCCTGAAGGACCCGCTCATCCGTGATGCCACTGAAATAGAGATCATAGACTTTGATACGGAAATGCTCAATGTCCAGCAGGTGGTCTATTATCTTGTCCAGCTCAGGCCTGACCTGATAGGCTTTTCCTGTTATTGCTGGAATATCGGCAAGGTCATTGACACCGCGAGGGTCATCAAGACGATTTACCCTGAAATAACGATAGTGCTCGGCGGGCCTGAGGCCGGGCCCATCGGTGAAAAATACCTGCGGGAGAACCCCTGTATCGATTTCGTGGTGAAAGGCGAAGGAGAAATTACTTTTGCCGAACTCCTCAGGTGGCATGCGGGCGAAGGCCGCCTTGAGGACATTCAGGGCATCTGTTTCCGGAGCAGCGGACAGGCCGTGGCAACCCCGGACAGGCCCCCGATTGAAGACCTCGGTGCGATCCCTTCTCCCTATCTGGAGGGTATCCTCATGCCCCGGGACAAGGTAACCTATATCGAGACCTATCGCGGCTGCATGTTCAAATGCCATTACTGTTTTGAAGGGAAGAACGTTCCAAGACTGCGGTTTTTCCCCGAGGAACGGGTTAAGAAGGAAATAGAATTTGTCATGAGCCGGCCGGATATACGGAGCTTCCATTTTGTCGATACGGTCTTCAACTGCAGGAAAGAGTATCTCAGGAAAATGGTTGAGATGATAGCACAGGCCAACCGGTACGGGGCTGAGTTGCGGACGGTCGAGATCATTGCCGAGTTTGTGGATGAGGAGACCATAGCGCTCTTCAAAAAGGCGAATATCAAGAGTATTGAAACAGGCCCGCAGACAGTCCACAAAGATACCCTGCAGAAGGTAAACCGCTATTTCAACGGAGAAAAATACAGAAACGCGGTGAGGCTCCTCGAAGGAAACGGGATAGAGGTCACTTCAGACCTGATCATCGGCCTGCCGGGCGATAATTTTTTCAAGTTTGCCAAGTCGGTGCGCACCATTATGGATATGCAGCCCTCCAATATTGTGTTCAGCATCCTCCATGTCCTCCCGGGGACTGTGCTCTATGAACGGAGTGAAGAGTTCGGTCTGAAGTTCGATGACAAAGCCCCCCACCTTGTCCTGAGCGCTCCGGATTTCCCCTATGAGGATATCGACAAAGCGGTAATTATGGCATACAGCCTTGACAAGGAATACAACATCAGACCGGCACCCCGGTCACTCTAAAGTCAATCCCTGAGCGTTCGGCATGAGAGCAGGTATCCCGTCAGTTATCCCGTAGCTATGCCCGTTCTCACATACTATGAGTTTTTCGTGGAAGGTTAAATTGGTCCCATCAACCGGGCATTTCAGAATAGCCTGTATATCTTCCGTCTTCGAGCACTCAATTCCCGCAATATCTCCGGCGGGCTCTTTTTGTGCCAGGACAAAAAATCCCATGCCGACGTGTGCCCCTTCAACGTTACCGAAAAGATGATGCCTTTCAACAAGTCGCCGGGCAAGACCCGCAATCCATCCGGCTGATGTATCAACGTATAACACCATACCTCCGGGACGGCATACTCTGTGGTACTCATGGAAAGCAGGTATGGTATTTTGCGCTAAAACCAGATCAACGGATTCGTTCGCTAAGGGGAGCGAGAAGGTGTCGGCCTGAACAGGGAATACTCTCTGTTCAAGAGAGCGAAAATTATTCCAGGCGATCCTGAGCATGCCCGGCAGGATGTCCATGGCGATGATAAACGCACGGGGAAACTCTTTTGCCGCCTGTTTGGTCACGAACCCTGTTCCGGTGCCGCTGTCCAGGATTATGAGTGTTTCATTATTGAGTCTATCTTTTGCTTTCTTCAGCGCAGCAGATATCGGTTCCGCATACTTGTCTTCAAACGAAGCAATAATGTGATCGTATTTATTCCCGTAAAGACGTCCGAAACAGAAAGCGATAATCCTGCGCGTCAGGGAAAGCCTCGCAATCCCGGGCATGAGAAGAAAGGGGGTAATCAAACTGAACAGTACTTGTGAAAAGAGATGTCCTATCCGGTTCATGATCCATCTGCCGCTTGAACGGGAGCAATTCCCTGAAAATATTTCAGGTTTCTTCCGTGATTGACTATTGCAAGGTTTCCTTTTAGGAGGTATTGCACAGGCAGGGCAATATTCTCCAAAACGTGAAGGAGTTGTGTGAAGCTGCGGGGCATCAGACATTCCCTTTCTCCGAGCTTGTCAATATACCAGTCGGCTATCCTCTTGTTCTTCACCAGTGTCGTAAGAGAAATGGATCCGCCTTCTCCCATAACTCTCCTCAATTCACCTAACATGCCTTTCGCGTCATCTACTGCGTGGAGCACATTCAATGCTATGATGGTGCAGATACTCTTGTCCCTGAATGGCAAATGTGCAATGTCACCCTGGACAAAGAGCAGGGTTTCCGGAACTGTGCCGTTCAGCTTTATGATTCTGGTTTTTGCCAGCTTCAGCATTCTGACAGACCGGTCAAGGAGTACTACCGGTCTTCCCTGGTGCTGCATATAGGTTTTTCCGGTAAAAGCCAGCGACCCGCATCCAGCGTCCAGGACCCATTCGTCTTGTGATGACTGAAGAGCATCGGCGCAGAGGTGCTGATACTCTGATAGTGAATACCCCCAGACGAGCTTGTTGTAAATGCGGTTGCATGCGACTACGTCGTAAATACCGCCAAACCGGTCATAAGAAGCAACGGTATGCTCGGGGAAAAAGGAATAGATATGCGGTTCAACGTTCCTCATGACCGCGGTATCGGGCATAATCTCCCGGAGCCTCTCGTGGATGTGCATCAGGTTATCCTTTCCTGGTGAGTATCCCTCTTAGATATTGGGCCTTCATGCCCCTCAGCATCTCTGCCGCCATCCGGGGGGTAATTTCCGGATTACGGAAAAAGCGGATCAGCACCCCGATATAGAGAGCGCCGATACATGATACCGCTATATCAGGGTCGATCTCTTTGAGGACAGTGCCTGCTTTTTTCTCCTGTTCAATCATTTGAACAAGATAAGAAAGATACTCATGTAATTGCTCTGTGATGCGGGGGTTATCCTGTTCAGGCTCAAATACGGTGTTCCTGATGAGTGACCGGTAAAGTTCCCTGTCGGTATCATAGAAGGAGAACATGGCGCCTGGAATATGCATAAGCCGGTCAAGAAGTCCCGCCTTCTCAGGCATGGTTGCACGTGCATCCCGGAGGGCCTGATCTATGTCCTCGGTAATCGCAACCTCAAGAAGGGAGATTTTGCTCCTGAAGTGGAGAATAACCGTCGCAGCCGACACCCCTGCCTCTTTTGCAACAGCCCTCATGGTACACTGCTCAACCCCCTTTTTGCGAAAAAGCCTCCGGGCAGCTTTCAGGATAAGCTTGCGTGTCTCTTTTTTTGATGCTTCCCGTCTGTTCATAGGGTTCTTTATAAACACGTTTATATAATAAACATGTTTATTGTAATCTCATGCGAGTAGGTTGTCAAGACTCAAAGGCAGAATTCAGGAAATGCGGAAAAGAATGTTTTTGATTCGAAACAGAACTCCGGGTTCTGAATTCCGTCTTAATCTTCTTATTGGAAGAAATCTGTACTCAGTGATAGTATAAGGAGGACCATGGAGAGAATTCCCCATACACGACTGCGGTAGATTCAATTTTTCGACAATGAAAGGCTGGATATCAGGCAGCAGTTGAAGGTATGCATGAAGCACTTGGGATTCGAGGCCGTATCCTAAGACAAGATGAGCGAGAAATATTTTCGCATATACCATTCTGCAACACCCGAAGGTGAATGCCTCGGGAGAGGTTGCCTCTTCCTTGTTGACCGCCCCGGTTCTCTGGCTGAACTTGCAGGCATGTTTGCAGCATATGATATTAATATCATCGTATTTCACTATAATCGATCGGAACATCCGAACCGCGTTATCCTTGAAGTAAGAAGCAAATCCGAAGATGCGCTCAATCTCATTTCCTCTGAACTGTCTCAATCTGATCTTCTTGGCGGGCAATTCCCGGCTCCTCAGCTTGAGTTGGGAGTTATAGATACCCGGAATATCCTCAAGATAGAAGTTCAGCTTCAGCATCTGCCTGGCACCCTGGGACGGTTTGCACGTATGCTGGCTGAGCACAATGCCAATGTGATCTATATGGCATACCATGAAGATGTTTCGGAGACCTCCGCAAATTTTTCGATAGCTACTCAGAATCCGGGCGAGGTTGACAGGCTGCTTAAGGACATGAACGAATGTGGCTACTATTACAGCCTTGTTTACCGGGGCGCAGAGCAGCGGCAGATAGAGGACATCATCGGACTTAATCTGATTGAACGGTTTTTCTTCCATCTGGGAAAGCTTCTGGACACAGACGATATTGAGAACCTGAGGAAGCTCGTTCATTCATCACAGCGAATCTCTGACTTGCTCATACGGTTCAGCAGGGAGGCTGGCAAACATTTCGAGGCTGGCGATGTCACTACCAATATTCTGGCATTTGCATCGGCTTCCTTAATGAAGACGGGCAGAAAATTTTCCTACCGCAGACTTCCTCCCCTCATTTTTGGCAGCGTAAGATTCCACGTATTCAGGCTGCCCACCGGTGGCAATATTAACGTACTGGAAAGCGACGATGAACTCGTCATGATAGACAGCGGATATGGCCTTTACTATGAAGACGTGAAGACCATGCTCAGGGGAAACGGCCTTGACCCGGGCAAGGTGCGAAGAATATATCTCAGCCACGCTGATGCCGATCATGCCGGTATGAGCGGCTATTTTGCCAATGAATTTGGCAGCCGTGTATATCTGCACGAGGAAGCCAGAGGTGTTCTTGAGCATGAAAACCGTGCATGGGGGAGCGACACGCCACTTTTGGAACTTAATCATTGTTTCACTGTGCTCGTAAATGAATTCACAAAGTTCCGGATTTCCAAAAACTGGATCCCTTACTCCTCCTCAAAAATGGAACGGATAGACGGATTTCAGGTCATAGATCAGTTTGAATTGGCAGGCCAGTCCTACAAGGTTATCAGAAGTGAGGGAGGGCATGTTCCGGGGCAGGTCTTTTTCTTAAGCTATGATTCGGGGCTTATCTTTACCGGTGACTATCTTTTATTTGCTGACAGTCTCAGCCCCGGGGAGCGAGCAATCCTGAATCTGCCGAAGTTCATGATGACAAGCACCAATATAGACAGCCGGTTATTTCGCAGGGAAATGGATATGATGAAAGAACTTATCGTCAATTTTCATGCAGATTTGAGTGCCGCTAAAAGAAAAGCAGTTATAGTTCCCGGCCATGGTGACTACTATTCATGTGATATGTTACTGAAAGACCAGGAAGCAGAACGAGAGTGAAATTTCACCTCTGGGTGTGCAAAACGAGTGTATGGTGATAAATGATGATTTGAGATCATACTCGTATGTCTCAGGATGATCCCGGAAAACATCGTTCGCCTGTGATACAATTTTTCTATGGTAATACAAAAGAGAAAACTCGGGAAGACCGGCGTTGACACAACAGTTCTCGGTTTAGGCGGAGAGGGTGTCTTGAGAACATTCGGGTATGAAGATGAAGCATACGCACTGATCAACAGGGCGCTTGATCTCGGCATAAATTATTTCGAATCTGCACGCGCATACTCCGGAAGCGAAACCTATTACGGCAGGGCTCTTCGTGAGCGGAGAAAAGAGATTTTTCTCACCAGCAAGTCCCATGCGCGAGACGGCAGAGGAGCGCTCGGACATCTTCAGGAAACCCTGAGGAATATGAAGACCGATCACCTCGATCTGTGGCAGGTGCATGATGTGAGGACAGACGATGATATCCAGGGAATTTTTGGACCCGGAGGCGCGATTGAGACATTTGCAGAAGCGAAGCAAAAGGGGTTGACACGATTCATCGGAGTCACAGGGCACCACTCTCCGGAGATACTGAAGAAGTGCCTCAACCTCTTCGATTTCGATACAGTCCTGCTGCCGGTTAATCCTGCCGAGCCCCACTACAAGAGCTTTCTTGACGAGGTTGTTCCGTCTGCTACACAGAAGGGGATGGGAATAATCGGTATGAAGGTCTATTTCAGGGGGTTTGCTGCCAAGATGCCCTGGTATCAGACCATGGAGCCCTTTCTTCATTTTGCCCTCTCACAGCCGGTTTCAACCGTTGTCATCGGGTGCGACACGATTCGACAGCTTGAAGAAAACATCTCATTTGCCGAGCGTTTTAGTCCGATGACTGATGCAGAGATGATGGATCTCATCGGAAAGGTCAAACCATTTTCACGCCAACTTATGTACTACAAACTCTGAACCTCAAAACAACTCAAGTCCCCCTGAATCGACGGGTTTGTTTATTCTGTTAATAGGTAGAATGAGGAGCCGGTGCGGCAGGGAGATATTTCCCCGGTTTACTCTTTCTTCCTCCTGCTGAAATATTCATTGATAAATCCCAATGATCCCATGTAGTATTTCTCGTGGCATTCAGTACACAAAAGTCCTTCTCTATCAATTAATTGACAGATAGAATCCATTGAGTATACTTAAAACAGGGGAAGAGTTTCGGAAGTATTTTTTAAGAGATCCTGGTAATCCGGCATTATGAAAGACAATATCATGACAAAGAAAAAATCTATAAAAGATCCAGCCTCAATTCAGAAACGGTCAAAGAAAAAGGAAGAGACAGCAACCATACAGCAGCAAATAACTGTAAAAAACAAGACCTTTTCCGGTCATCCTTATAAGCAAATTATATTCGATACCCAAAAAGAAAGTGATCAATTTTTACAAAGTGTTTTTGATGCAATTCGAGACGGCATTAGCGTTCTGGATACTGACCTCAACGTAATCAGAACGAATTACTGGATGGAAAAAATGTATGCCAGTCAAATGCCACTGCAGGGTCAGAAGTGCTATACGGTATACCAGCAAAGAGAATTACCCTGTCCGTGGTGCCCCACAGTTCGGACTATTGAAACAGGGGAAATAAATACTGTTATTGTTCCTTATCCATCAGCCGATGATCCCAGGGGCTGGATTGAATTGTCTACCTTTCCGCTGAAGGATGCACAAGGGCACGTCATGGGCGTCATTGAATATGTAAAAGACATTTCAGACCGTAAGAAAGCAGAACATGCATTGTGTGAATCAGAAGAAAAGTTCCGTCAGTTATTTGATCAGGCAGCAGATTTAATAGCAATTATTGATCTTCAGGGAAATTTCATAGATCTCAATATAAGATTCGAAGAGGAAAGTGGGTGGAGCCGAGAAGAGATGATCGGTAAAAATGTATTAACGAGTGGTATTCTTACTGAAGAGTCCGTCGAGAAAATATCATACCATTTAAGTCAGCTTCTTCAAGATGAGGAAATACCAATATTTGAAATTGATGGGGTAAAAAAAGATGGTGGAATCGTTCCTTATGAACTCAGGGCAACTCCTATCAAAAAAGATAACAAAACAGTTGCAATACAGGCAATCTTAAGAAACATGACAGAACGCAAAGTTGCAGAGCAGGAACTTCGGAAAAGAGAAGAAGAATTACAGAGTGTCTTTAGGGCTTCTCCTGTAGGTATCGGGCTTGTATCTTACCCTGATCGGCAAATTGCAAAGGTCAATAAGAAACTTTGCGAAATGCTTGGCTACACCGAAGAAGAACTGACTGGAAAGAGCGCTCGGATATTTTACCCTTCAGATCAGGAGTACGAACGTGTTGGAAGAGAGAAGTATAAAATGATTCAGCAGTATGGAACAGGAACAATGGAAACAAATTGGCAAAGGAGAGATGGAAGCATTATTGATATTCTCTTATCTTCAACACCTCTCGATTCAAATGATTTGTCCCTTGGTATAACTTTTACTGTATTAGATATAAGTGACCGCAAAAAAGCTGATGAAGAGATACAACACCGGGTGAGAGAGCTTGAGGAATTCTATAATATGGCTGTTGGCAGGGAGCTGAGAATGAAACAGCTTAAAGAAGAAATAAATGACTTGAAAGAAGAATTAGAACAATATCGAAAGCAATAAATACCATGTCCCTTCTGGAGCATGAATCCAGTTGAGCAGGGAAGGATAAGGATGAAATTCTAGAAATGGGGAGGAGTCTGCAGAATATTCTCAAAGACTGACCAGGAAATCCCCTGTCTCTGTTATCACAGTAAATGGCAGAATTGCCCCGCAGAAAGGAACTCAGAGAAAAATTCCTGCGCGACTTCGACCCTGCGGAACGGCTCTTTTTTCTGAAGAAAGCGAAAGAGGCTGTTTTTGGGAAGGGATACAGGGCGTCGGAGGATCTGTTCGACTACTGCTACTATCTCACCCTGCAGGAGCGTTTCAGAGGGATCAGTCCTGACCGGAATAACGGGGTATTGCGGTTCCTGCTCGTTGAAGGGAAAAAGGAGATGGAGGAAGCGATCAAGACACACGAAGCCCGGCTGGAGGAGTCAAAACTTCCCCTGCCTGATGTGCACGGGCAGCAATTCATAGAATACTTTTCAGAATGAGCGCCCCCTTTCAATAATGCAAGCAAGGGTGAATATTCTCCGGTTTTCAAGTTACAATAATCCATGCGTCTCATACTCTTTGATATAGACGGAACACTCATCGACTCAGGCGGAGCAGGGGTCCGTGCCCTTGATTTTGCCCTGAAAGAACTGTTTTCGATAGAGAACGGATTCCAGGGCATCAGCATGGCTGGCAAGACTGACCCTTCCATTATGCGCGAAGGGCTCATCAGTCACGGCTTGCCGGCAGACGGGAATCTGGAAAGGTTCATGGACGCATATCTCAGGCACCTTCAGCAGGAGATTCAGAATGACCGGAAAACGATCAAGCCGGGCATCCATGAGACATTGAATATGCTGCAGGACATCGCCGCTTTCAGGCTCGGGCTTCTTACCGGGAACATCGAAAAGGGGGCGCGGATAAAGCTCGAACCCTTCCGGCTGAATGCATATTTCCCGAGCGGCGCATTCGGCAGTGACCATGAAGACCGGAACATGCTCCTGCCTGTTGCCGTGGACCGGTACCGGAAATTGTTCTCCGACCCGATACGGATCGAAGAATGTATTGTCGTAGGAGATACCCCCCGGGATGTGGAATGTGCAAAGATTTTCGGCGCTGCCTGTTTTGCGGTGGCTACCGGTCCTTATTCTGCCGCTGAACTGAGAGACGCCGGGGCTGACTGTGTTGTTGACGATCTGTCAGACAACACCCCGCTGCTTCGGTTCCTGTAATTTCAGGATCTCTTTCCTGAGTGTATCCGCGAAAAACTGAGAATTATCTCTCGAGCCGGGCTTACCGGAAAAATCAAGATCAGAGGCCCGAAGTGGTTTGCCGAAGATGACTATGATCTCGGCAAGCCTCGGGATGCGTGCAGTGCGTGGCAGGGCCTGATACGTGCCCTGAATAGCTGCAGGAATAACGGGAATGCCGAGTTCTCCTGCGAGGATACCGATGCCCTTTTTGAATTCCATAAGTTTTCCGTCGAATGACCTGCCGCCTTCAGGAAATACCATAAGCGCCTTGCCGTTGGTGAGGACATATGCAGACATCTGCAATGACTTGCTCATGAATGCTTCCTGATCTACAGGGATGACATGCGCAAGTCGCGCGAATAATTTCCCCGGGATGCTGCTGAAATATTTCTGACCGCCCAGACTATGCAGGGACCGGAAGGCGGACACAGGCAGTGCAGCGCCGACCGCGAATGCATCAAGAAAACTCGCATGGTTCGGGGCGATTATATAGGGACCTTGTGCAGGGATGTTCCCGAGCCCTTCTGTCTTCAGTCTGAAGAATATCCTGCCCAGCATCTTCACCAGCATCAGACCGCCGATGGTGACCACGTTCTCAAACCGGGTGAGGTTCAGACCGATCTTTTTCTGTTCATCTCTTTCCGGCTCTCTACGAAGGATATCTTTCCATTCATGAGTCTTTTCCCCGCTTTGAACCGGAGCCATACCATATCCCCTTATCCTTTCTCCAAGCTCACCGACTGTCTGTATCCCGGCAAGGAATGTTTCCGGCAGTTTTATGGCGAACGCATTTTCGAGCGAAACGATAAGCTCGATCTTGGCAAGTGAATCAAGGCCGAGGTCGAGTTCGAGATTGTCCTGCAGCCGGATGGCGGTTCTTTCTTTGATCACAGAGCGGATGCTCCGGGCTATCTTCACGCCAACCGGGTCTTCTCGCAGGGCAGGCTCCTCCTGACCCTGACCCTCAGGCGCTCTTCTTTTCATGTCCAGGAGGTCTGTTACCATGAACCTCCGCAGTTTGCCGAGAGGTGTCCTCGGCAACGGACCGGAGTGGAGGGAATATCCCCTTATCCTCATGAACTGTGGCAGGGTGAGCGAAACACGGTTTATCTCCCATTTGAGCGTCTCCTGAATGCTCCCGGTCCGTGCTTTTTTTGCGTATTCAAGGTCCGGTACGATGACTGCCTGCAGGGATTCGGCCAGTCCTTTCGCCCCGACCCCCATCACGCATATCTCCTTTATCAGGGGTATTTGCAGGTACTGTTTTTCCACTTCTTCCGGGTAGATGTTTTTCCCTGAATTCAGAACGATCACTTCTTTTAGTCTCCCGCTCACGAAAATATATCCATCCTGATCCTTGTATCCGAGGTCGCCGCTGAAGAACCAGCCGTCCCGGAGCACCTGTTCCGTTGCCTCAGGATTTTTATAATATCCTGGCATGACCATGGGGCCTTTGATTGCGAGCTCCCCCTCCTCCATGGGCTTCGCTTCCCGCAGGGTTTCAGGATTTACGACCTTTATCTCCACACCAGGGAGTGGTCTGCCTATGGAGCCAGGTTTCCTCTTGAGGGAGGGACTGTTGAAGGTGACCACCGGTGAAGTTTCGGTCAGTCCATACCCTTCAAGGACATTGAATCCTAGTGCCTCGAGGTCTTGCATAACCTCGGGGTTCAGCTTTGCACCCCCGCTGGCAAAGAAGCTGAACTGTTCCCCGAGGGCTCTGTGTGCTGACCTGAAGATTGTTTTCCCGGGGTTGATTCCCGTGGAATATCTGATGCTACCGCAAAGCTTCAGCACGCGGAGCATTATCCCCGGCAGAGGGCCGGGAAGTTGCTTTATCTTATTGAGAATGCCGTTCCGAATCAATTCAAGCAGTTGTGGCACGCCGACCAGAATGGTGACCCCTTTTTCCCGTATAGTTGCCAGAAGTTCCGGCCCCTTCAGGCTTGGCGGAAAGGTTATGGTGAGTCCCAGGGAAAGAGGAAGAAGAAAACTCCCCATAAACGGATAGGTATGATGGTAGGGGAGTATGGATATGAAGTTGTCACCCGATTTGACAATCCCGATCTTCCCTATGGCCTCTGCATCCGAGCAGAAGTTCCTGTGCGTGAGCAGCACCCCCTTGGGCGTTCCGGTCGTGCCTGAGGTATAGATGAGTGACGCGATATCTTCCCCGGAAATCGCCGGATAGTCTTCCCGATGAGGAGTCCCGCATATATCGTTGAAAAGGGGGGCATCATAATTTACCGGGGCAGGGGATACAGAAGGAGGCAGCAAGACAAGTGCTTTGAGAAGATTTTCCTGCGTCTTTGCACTATGAAAAACTATTTTGGATTCCGAATCAGCAAGGAGAATTGATATTTCGTCCGGCCCGAGTTGTGCGTCGACAGGAACTCCGACGGCGCCTGCCATGGACAGTGCGAGATATGCTGTACACCACTCAGGCCTGTTCTCGGAGAGTATTGCAATCCTGTCACCTTTCCGGATACCGGCGGTTATCAGGTAGGATGCGATACTTTTCGTGATTGACAGGAGGCCGGCATATGTGGTGGATTTCCAGGTTTGATGTAAATAATTGAACGCGATTGTGTCTTGTGATTTTTCCGCTGCTTCGAATAATAATTCAGGAATAACCTTTTTCATTTTTATTCATTATCCAAAAAACTTCCTCGAAATAGCAATTACATATACGTCTCCAAGAAGGGTTAAGGAAAGAAATCTTAAACTGACTCCGTATACTTGGATGATGAATTATAATGAGCGCATGTAAAAGCTTTCTCTAGAAATGGTGATCGAAGCTCATTAAATATTCAAGCATTCTCTTCCTGGTCTCTTCTCGATGAAGCCCCTGAATATGGCCTGCATCGGTTATTAACCAAATTTCCTTTGGCTTGAATGCACTGTTATAAAGATACAATCCGTGATGTACAGGTACTATGGTGTCTTTATCCCCATAGATCAACAAAACCGGCAGAGGTGAAACGCTTGAGATCCATTTAACCGGACTATAATAATTATTAAATAGTAAAGATAGGGGATATTGTAATGGCCACGTTAGAATAAAATCAGCTAGTTTTTCTTTGACAATAAGTCTATAATCCGAAAATGAACTATCGACAATAAGGCCTTTGATGCTGCTTTTGTATGAAGATGTTGCAAGTGTGTAAATAGCAATAGCCCCCCCCAAACTTTGTCCATAAACAAAGATACGCTCTTGCTCCATGCCCGCTAAGCTGAAGATGGTTTCTAAAGCAGCTGCGGCATCTGTATGGACTCCCTCCAATGAGGGTGTGCCTTCGGATTTTCCATATCCTCTGTAATCAAAAGCAAAAATATTATAACCTGCTGTTGCAAACCACAATACGTTGTATACTTGGGTGCTAATATTCTCTGCATTTCCATGCAAATAGAGGATAGTTCCATAATGCTTATCTTTTGCCTTTATAAACCATCCATGGAGACTCAATCCATCAGATGTTTTAAAATAAATATTTTCATAGTGAAGCTCGTTCAAAGCAGGATTATTTATCAGCTGTGTTCTTGGATAAAACAGCAAAGAAGAACAACCAAGACTTGAAAAGCAGAACAGACAAAATATTATTATCGGAAATGCTTTTTGCATAATATTGTCTGAATTAATATTCTCAGAAGTAATGGTTCCAATTCACAGTGACCTCTGTTTGTTCATTATGAAACAAATCGGACCACTTAATAGAAAGATTAAAACTGTTGTTTTGATCTATCCGAACTGTTTGAATAGCGGTAATCTTCTTCTCCTGAAACTTTTCTCCTAATTCGTAGCTTAGAAATTCAGCGAGAAGATTGATTTTCCAAAAATTCGTTATCGTTCTTATGGTTCCAATACCAATGCCTATCCCAAGAGCATAATTATCCTTTAGTCTTCTCCCCAGGTTAAGACTGATTTCAGTTAATAGATAGTAAAGTCCTAGTGATTCATTCTTATATGTAATACCTAAACCTGTATCTAAATAATAAATAAGATGTTCATTTTTATCACGACATATCTTATTGGTAAGGCCCGTCTTAAACTTCCAGGAAAAAGGCTTGAAGAAAGTATCTCGTGGAGATAGAGAAATGATATCAAGAAGATCAACGGCAAATAATTTTAAATTGTTTTGAGAATACATACGAATTACTGTGTCAACAAATACTATCTGTGAGCCTTCTACATAGCCACTATCGGGGTCTATCAAACTGTGATAAGCTGGTCTATACCTCAGTTCAAAAAAAGGTCTGTCTCCTCTCATGCCTAGTCCTGCACTGAATCTGCTGGAGAAATGTCCTTTTTCCGGGGCTGGCGGCCTCGGAACCTCTAAGTCAGTCTCAAGAGCGGGTAAAGAACTTCGGGCCATGAGAACAGGGAGAAAAATCTTTAGGTATTCATCCTTGGTAAGATTCTGTTTATTAAATTTATACTGAATCGTTTCTATTGCCAAATCGAAAATAGATACCTTTTTGATAGTACTGATGTTATCATCGTATATTATTTGTGCTGGCACAGTTTCACCTTCAACGATTTTTAATGCCTTTTTTTGATATTCTCTGTCTAATTGTGAGGCAAGATAACGTATCCTTGTTACGAGTGCAGGACGAAAAAGGATTTTTTCAACAATCCCACTTTCTTTCACGATTCTTAGAGTATCAACCGGAATAACCCAGAGCCCTGCATTTTCTGTGAGCTTGAGTGAGGGTCTTGCCGCTTCGAGTAAAAAAAGAAGGTTATATGAGCAATTTTCGTCAAAAAAGTAGTAATAAGAATAGATATCCCTTAATTCCCAGAGATGCGTGAATACTCTTTTTACTTCTTCTTCAGAGAACTTAAGGTAGTACTCCCACATATCCCTCTGCTCAATGTCATTGTATTCCTTGACTTTGTTGTAATAAGGAGTAACCTTATAAAATCCTTTATACAAACCAAATATCCCTTTAAAGGGATACAGAATGCCAGAGTCATCAACATATGCCCCATAATTTGCAGCATGGGCGAGTAACTTGCTTTGGTATGTACTGTCAATTCGTAACAGAGTATGGCCAAACATAGACGCGGGATTATTCAAAAAAAAGGTTGGGAAGACAAGAACCAGAGACTTAGGTTGTACAATATTGTTCATTATTTCATTAAAATCTTTGCACATAATATCTGAAAAAATCGCTTCATCGATATTAAGCTTCATTTTCAACCACTCATAACGAGCAATAAATCTGCATTTTGGATGCGAGTCACCTGTGTTTTCATGCTCAAAGAATGCCCTCAGTGTAGCTTCAAGTTCTGCTCTTGGATTCTCTTTGCCTTCAGGAGAGAGGAAATATTTTGGATCATCAATTAGACTTTTCACACCATGAGGGGTCGGCCTATAGTGTAAAAGAATATGCCATACCCTGTCGTCATAAAGCCTTTGTTCTTCGGCCTTTATTAAGAGTTCATTGAGTGTAGTGATTTTCTCTGACCAAGTAGAGGGCAAATAGACGAGAAAAAATAAAAAAAAGAAGGATATGGATTTCCTTGGACATCCATATCCCTTTCCAAATGGTCTCATCGAAAAAAGTTGCTATTGGGTAGTCATATAAATATTATCGATTATCTCTCCGGCTTCAACCTTCTCAGAGGGGAAGATATTAGAGAAATTAGACTGTAGCTTGGCATAAACAATCGGCCTATTTTCGACGGGAATGGCCATTAATTCAGCCAACGTGTCCATTGATTCCCCTTTGCCCATTGCGATATCTTTTGCCAAATTATCCATATTGGCATGAACGAACTCGAAGAGTCTTTTATTGCTGGCAAAGATAGCTTGTTTGTCACAATTGGAAGTGCCAGATGTCATGCCAAAGGTTTGATTCCCTGATGTTCCGTTTGTTGTTGCGGCAAAGACTTGTACAAATCCGGGTTCAGGTCCTATAAGCAGTGAGCCGAGTCCGCATCCGGCTGATCCGTACCCATCTTTTGCAAAGCTTAAGCCACACATTACCAAAAAAATACCGATTGCTAAGGTTACGATTAATAATTTTTTGAGCATATAATCCTCCTTGAAAATTGTTGTTACTGCTTTCAGACACTAAAACAATTTTTCATTATCACCCCCCTTCCCAGTATATAACCTAATTAACAAGTGGAAAAGGATAAATAGCATATTGTTATTATGCACAGAACAATTTAGCTGTGAAATGATAATATACATAGGCTTGCGCATTGTCAAGTTATTTGTTTGCAGAACTTATACATGTCTCAGTGCGGCTATAGGATCCATTTTTGACGCTATGTGGGCAGGATAGATCCCCGAAAATATCCCTGTTAGTATTGACATGAGCAATGGCAGAGCAATAGAAAAAAATGTTATCGCGGTATTCCATCCAGCTATTGCTGATATAACCCAAACACCTATGAATCCTATCACAATACCCACCACGCCTCCTGTAAAAGTTAAAATAACAGTCTCCGCCAGAAACTGCATAATTATATCGTGCTGAGTTGCCCCCAAAGAACGCCGAATACCGATTTCCTTGGTACGCTCAGATACATTAGCAAGCATAATATTCATGATTCCTATCCCTCCGACAAGTAGCGATATGCTTGCGATGCTCCCCATGATAATATTAAAAGTCGTCTGTGTCCGCTGTGATTGTTTTAGGAGTTCCAGCGGAACAATGATCTGATAGTCATCGACTCCACCATGATTAATCTCGATCACTCTTTTTATGAAATCTATTGAATTGTTGACATCTTCGGCAGATTTCATCTGAATGACTATTTCTGTAATCCGGTCATATGAAGCCCGAATTTTATTGCCTCCTAAATTCCAAACCCCCGAGGGCAGGAATATCATGTTATTATATTCTCTAGCGGCGATTACCGTTGGTTTTGCTTCTGTGCTGTCTACTCTCTTGAGAACTCCTACAATTCTGAACAACTCATTTTCGATTCTGATAAAATTACCGACTTTGCCCTGCTGCCCGAGATTTTTCTGCACATTCTCCCCCAGCACACAGATTCTGTTTTTGTTCCATATATCTTGGCTTACGATGAACCGTCCCTCTGCAATGTGCAGGTTTTGGATTAAAAAATAATTTGGAGAACACGTAACGATTAACGGCATGATATCTTCGGGCAATGCAAGAACTGAAGCCTTAATTTCTGTAAGGTTGGCTATGTCCTGTATCCTTGATATGCCTTTTGACAAGCGTTCAGCATCATAAAGGCTCAATCCCTGTGAGCGATTCTCTCTTGCCTTGATTTCTTGGAATTCGGTGAGCGGTATCGTCCTGAGAACAATGTTTCTGGTGCCGAGTTGTTCAATCTGGCGTAATGATTGCCGTTTGGCACCTTCGCCAACGGAAACCATAGTCTGAACAGCCATAACGCCGAAAATAATGCCAAGAAGACTAAGCCCCGCCCGCATTTTGTGTCTGAGCAGGGATCTTAGGCCAAATTCCAGGTTCTTTTGTACTTTATGGGTGTATTTCCTCATCCCTGATGAATAAGCCTGCCGTCTTTTAGCGTTATAGTTCTCTGTGCATATGCAGATATCGCCTTATTGTGAGTAACCATAATAAGGGTAGTTCCGGCATTATGTAATTGCTGAAATATTTTAAGAATTCCGGTGCCAGTGTCTGAATCAAGATTGCCGGTTGGTTCATCAGCAAGAACAACTTCGGGCTCTTTGCATATCGCCCTTGCTATAGCGACCCGTTGCATTTCCCCCCCGGATAATTCAGATGGCCTGTGGCTTAGCCTGTGCAGCAACCCGGTCTTATCCAAAGCATGTAAAATTTTTTCTTTCATGGTTGTTGAATCTAGACTGTGAGAGGAATAGAGAAAAGAAAATTCTATGTTCTCAAATACATTCAGATGAGGAAGCAAGTTAAATGTCTGAAAAACGAAACCCACATTGTCTGCTCGTATCTTTGAAAGTTCCCTGTCGGAAAGACTGATAACTGATTGGCCTGAGAGAAAATACGACCCTGATGTCGGCCTATCAAGACATCCAATAATATGCAATAAGGTAGATTTTCCAGAACCCGAAGCGCCGGCGATTGCAATAAACTCTCCCTTGTCTACCGAAAGGGTTAGTTTATTCAGTACTCTGATTGATGAGTTGCCAAGATGATATTCCTTGCAAATATTAGAAGCTTCAATAAGGGATGGCATAATTTATGTTATACCCATTCTGATGTCAGAAAATTTGTGTTGCGGATGGTTTGACAAGACTTACCCTGTCTCCAGTCTTAAGTCCCGACAGGATCTGTATGATATCTTCATTTTCCTTGCCGGTAGTTATTTCAATCCTTTTAATTTTTTTATTTTTCAGGAGAAAGCAAATCTTTTTCCCCTCTTCATCAAAAACCGCTTGTATCGGCAGTGTCACAGCATTTTTTACAATATCAGTCAGAATAAAGACTCGAGCGGTCATGCCGGGCCTGAGCCTAGAGTCATTCCCCTTAATTGTTACAGTGAGTTGAAAATATTTCGCTCCATTGCTTCCCTCGGCGCCCTCTGTTGCAAGCGCTCCGATTGAAATCACCTCCCCTTCAAAAACAACATCGGGGTATGCGTCTGCCCGAACCGTAGCTTTTTGCCCTTTGCTAATCTTATGCAGGTCTACTTCCCGCACTTGGGTTTTGACGATCATCGAGGAAATATCTGGTAAATACAGAAGTGGTTGATTTGGCCAGACTGTATCACCAGTTCTAGGTTTTCTTTTCTGATTGTCACGGAATGCCTCATAATGAACTGCAATCCCCGAGAATGGTGCATAGACAATAGTTTTTGCAAACTCGGCCCTTGCTTCCTCAAGGGCAAGTTTTGTAGTGCCCAGTTCACTCTGAGCTTTGTTAAGCAGGGCTTTTGCATTTGCAACCTTAAACGTGACATCCTTGCGTGTCTGGGCTAGGTCACTCTCTGCTTTCTGACGCTTAGCGTTTAGTTGATCAGCTTTCTTTTTTGCTTGTACAATTTCGTTTGGATAGCTGAATCCTTTCTTTTCCAAATTCTCCAAATCTTTTATATACGACATATAACGGCTGAATTCCTGATCTGCGTCTGTAAAATTGAATTCAGCTGTCTGTACCGCACTTTCTGCCTGACTCTTCTCCCATTCCAGAAGCTGTTCGGCAGACTCGACAGTCGCCTCCCTGCTCTGCATTTCACCAGTAAGACGGAGGATATCTGCTTCAAAAGGTGAGGGATCGAATTGTATAAGAACATCCCCCTCTTTTACCATCTTTCCGTCTTCAACAATGAAAATGACCTTGCCCTTGTCCCCTTTTATTGCAGACGAGATCATATGTGCACGCTCGGCATCGAGTGTGCCTATAGTATGAACCCAGATTTCAAAGTCTGATTTCGCAACTGTGGCGAGTTGTACAGGTTGATTGTCATGTTTGGAATAAAAAAAAGAAGCAAAAATTAAGACAACCAGAGGAATTCCAACAACTAATAATAGCTTTCTCAACTCAATCCCTTTCCACAAGTCTCCCCGTCACGGCACGAAAGTTGTAAGTTCCGACAGAGTAATCAAGCTCGGCAGCTAACAGATTAAGCCGTGCCTCCTGGAGTTCGGTTTCAGCTTCAATGACATCAAAATTGTCAGCCATTCCATGGGCAAATTTAACCTCTGCAAGCGACAGTTTCCCTTCGGCCTGTTTAATCTGTTCGGTTCTGATTATGATCCTTTTTTCTGATTCCTGCAATGCAAGCAACTGCCTCCTCACCTGACGACGGATTTCGTCTTTTTTCTCCTCGAAATTTAGACGCACTGCCTGTAAATCGAGGGCCCCCTGTTCATAGGCCGCTTTCTCTGCGGTGCGTGAAATATCGGTTGTTGTTTCAAGCCGCACTCCCCATAAGCTTTCAGCGAATCCGGTCGAGTGAGTGAACTTGTCCGCAGAATCGAAGCGTTTATAATCAAACACTAGATTTATCTCAGGTAGAATTTTCTGCCTGAGAATCGCTGCCCTTCTCTCGGCTTCTTGAATTTCAGCCTGTGTTTGTTCGATTTCTATTCTGTGCTCAAGTGCGGTCGCGATTGCATCAGCGGGTTGAATGGCTAACAGGGAAGGAGATGCAGGGTTTTGCAACTCTATTTCCGTTGTCAAAGGCAGAGAGAGAATCGTCTTCAATGTGTCAAGAGCGTCCTGGTAAGCCTCAGAAGCCCTCGTTAAAGAATCTTCCGTATCTTTTAGCCGTATCTCTGCCCTGTACGTATCCATAGGAGTGGCCAAACCGATCTTTTCCTTGGCCTTTGCCACTTCGGCATGTCCGGCAAGGCGTTTTCCCATGGCTTTATAAAGTTGCATTGTTTCGCGCTGCTTGAGTGCTTCATAGAAAACTGAAACTGTCTCGATGACTATGTTAACTTTGGTCTGATAGAGACTCCTATAAGCAGACTGTATAGAGTACTCCGCACTTTTGATGCCATCCAAATTAATATCTCTTCCCAACCCCCTCAAAACAGGTTGCTGGACAGATATTCCAAGACCAGAAGTATATTCTCCGCTTGTTTTATTCAAATTCGGGCTAAAGGAAACAGTTGAGCCAATCTCAAATTTTTTTTGTACTGCAAAGCCAAAATTCATATTATTCCCGCTTTGCGACTCTCCCCCCCCGATACTTGCAGAAGCAGCGGGTATTATTTTAAGTTGGAACTCAGATTTGGCAGTCACAAGAGAAAATTCATTTCTTGATGTATCATATCGAGAAGCGAGAATACTTTTGTTTGTCTGAAGGGCAAGATTAATGGCTTGATTGATTGTCAATTTTATTTTTGGAACTAGATTTTTATTCATATAGTCAGAATTCTCTCTGGCTTCAGCAAGAATGCCATAGGTCGAGGGAAATAATACAAGAATGTATAGGAATGTTATAAAATATATTCTCAATTTTTTTAGGAAATAGACTTGTACAAAGAAAAAATAGGGGAACTATCAATATAGTCCCCCTTGAATCATGAGAAAGCTATTTTTATGGGCAAAAAACGGTGAACTCCCAAGCGGTACCCGTTCCTCCATAACAATTTGGTTCTACCGATACTGTAATTTGTGAAGAACTGCCCGAATAAGAAATCCATTGAGTTCTTGTCCCTTTAGTTCCCACGCAACCGGAGTCAAATAAGGTGCTACCTTGATAAATAACTCTCATTCTGTCTTCTTGATTCTGAGTATCATAGTCAAACCGAAAAGTCCCCGATTTTTTGCCTAAGTTAATAGTCCGCGTCTCAGGGGTATCTCCGCCTGGCAGATTTACCTGACTGCATTGTTGCACAACGGTTCCACCACCTCCTCCATCATCATCTCCTCCTCCTCCGCCACCACTAAGCGCAGCAGCTCCTGCAGCACCTCCACCTACTACTAAAGCTCCAAGGCCAATCCATCCTAATGTTCCTATGCCACCTGTTGAAAGAGCAACACCCCCTGCATATGAGGCCGCTTGTGCTATTCCGGATGCGCCGCCTGCTTCTGCCATCTTTGCAGTGTTATAAAGTCCAGCAACATATCCGAAACGTGCAGCTGATTCAACAAAATCCATGGTTATCGAATCGGTAAATCCAGGAAGCACTGTTTGCGCCTCTGTCAATTCAGAACTAACCGTGATCGTGCCTTCCGAACCTATGGACTGCCATGCAGGAACTTTGTCAATCTTAAGGCCCTTTATTGTAAAAACACTTGTCCTCACCACCTCATTTTTTCCGTTGACTACCAGAAATAGATAGTCAATCGCCTCTGTGGTAATATTCGGAGCAGGAAGTATAGCCTTAAACCTGCTTCCGACAGATTCCATGGCAACGAAAACATAATCGGCCTGCTGAGGAGTCTTGAAGTAGCATCTGACAAGATTAATGCCTTTCTTGTCTTTGACTTCTGCGGATAATATGATGCGGTATCCAGGAACAAAATATTGAGCAGGTTCATGCTTAATCTTTGTTGTTGTACCAGCAAAAGCTACTGTGGCGTTGATCGGAATGATAAACACAGATACAGCTATGAGAGCAAGAAGTTTTGCAATAATATTTTCTCTGAGAGCTTTCATTGTCCCCCTCCTCTGTCAGTTCTGATTATCGTATTATCTCTTCAATTTCTCTGATCAGTTCTTCTCCTGAAATACTGACCCTTGCCCGATATACATTTGTTCCAGGATCATATCCGGCACTATCAATGCGATAGTTGTTCACCAGAGCTTTCACCCTGTTCTCCACCACGTCTCTGACATCTTTATTGTTGTAGATAACACTTTCACTGCGCACGAGTGTCTGCACCTGTCCCGCCAATTCGGCAATCGCCAGATTGATCGCTGAGCGGCGGGCAAGTCCTTCGTTGGCATTTTCAAAAATACCAATTCCTTCTATTGTCCTATTCTGAAAAACCCTTCTCAGCTGAGAGATGATCTCATCATTCACCATAGTCCTCTGATACGAAACCCTGCCATCCGAAGTATATTCCGTCTCCTTGGTAATCTTGTGAGAACATGCACCTAACCAGAATACTGACACGAGCATCATACACATAGTGATACGTGATAAGCATGTGGAGATTTTTCTTCCCATCGTTGATTCCCCCTCTGTTCTTGATCTCGTCAGGTAATAAATTACCTGACGGAATATACTGCAAAGTAATTATAATTGCCACGAAATAAGAACCTCTCACCCCCCTTCATTTAAATAATATTTGAAGATTTATTGTTCTGAATAACTTTGAGCTCTATCTCGTATTTATTTTCTTTTAAAAGCACTAAGGTGTCCTTGATATTTTTCGTGCAAACTTCGAGAACTTCATCAGGAGCAAGCATAACAAAGCCGGTCAGAAGAACAAATTCAGCAGTTTTGTTTTCCTTCGAAGGCAGTTTGGCAAATCTTACAGACTCAATCCCCGGCAATTCTATAAGTGCATCTCTCAGTTTATTTGCGATTGCAACATCATCAATCCCATGGATTATCAATTTTGTTTCACGGCTGTCCTCAGTGAGAATATGAGGAATTTTCCAGGAGAGAACGTCTGCAATATTATATGCAATTCGGTCAAGGCTGTCTGCATATGCTTGCAGTTCCTGAGGGGAGGATGCGCGTTCTATGTGATGAAAAGCCTGTACTACTCTCCCGGAAGAGACAATGAGTGCTTTTGCTGATGCCTCTGCAACTACCATTACCATATGAACGCCCAGCGGTTTTATTTTTTCTTTTGAGACCCGGATCACACCGAGTAGTGCGATGTCAGCACCTGCTGCCTTTGCGACTTTCACGGCTTGTGCAGTGACCCCGGATTTGGCTTGTCTTAAGACTTCAGGATCGACTGTCCCCTGTGCCAAAAGATCATCGGAAGTTATGACCTGGTATCCATGTGAGGAAAATGCCTCTGCCACTGCAGCCTCGGTACTCCGCATTACAGAGCCTTGATCGTTTGTGGTCGATGTTTGTGGTGTAATTATATCGGTATTGCTGCTGGCGTCCTTTTCTTTCTTTCTGATTTTTATTCTGGTATCGCTGCTTTCAACCTCAATTTCTTCACTGTTTTCGCTGAGAGACGATGATGATATCCCCTTTGAACTGTCGTAAGAATCCTCGGGAAGCATAATGAGCAGCTTTGGGTTTCCCAGGAGTCCAAGATACAGACGGAGACCTTCGCCTTCTTCACTTTTAGTAGAACCTTCCATAACAACTTCAGCTTCTATCAAAACCTCGTATTTATTAGGATCTTTCTCATGAATGCCTTCTTTTATGATCTTATAAGAACGGATGAACCCTTTAGACCGTGACATCACAATATCACTTACCTGTTTAACGTTTCTTATGAGCATTAAGCTCCCTATTTCGATGCCTGTTCCGCGGCTAACAGCTTCGGCATATGCAGAACGGAGAGCGGCAAGGCGAGCACGCTCCACATTGCCGTTATATATATTCGCCCACCCCTCAGCAATAATTTTCCTTGTGTCGGGCTCTTCGATGGGAAGGGGAGTCACCGAGCCTTGGGGTTGATTCCCTAACAGCGGAGTAACGCCGCCCTTTTTCTCCCGTTCAATGGGTAGAGGCGATACACTTCCCCCAAGGATATAGTCAGTGGTTGCTATAAGAGAAAGAAGTATGCTTCCAAAAAAAAGAAAGAATTTTACCCCCTTGTTTCTTGTCATAATTCATTCCTTTCTTTTCTGTTATATACATCAACCAACTGGAAAAGTGCTTGGCGTATTGCGGTGTCCAGTGCTTTATCGGCAGTTTTTGGGTCCCATGAGCCTGTTGCCCCTCCCAAAAATCCTCCTGTGAATTCCTGAGTTTCTATGCTTTCTCCCTTTCCAGCTGCAACATACTCGCCTGTTTGGGCATTCTGAAGGAGAAGATCAACCCGTATAGTGGTTTGGAAAACTTTGCTCTTTGACAGGGCACTAACCTTTGCTCGTTGACTGACATCGAAATATGTCACGGCCCCTGTAAGAAAATATTCACACAATAAGATTTTTCTTGCTTCATTGCGTTTTTCTGGGCTTTTTACAAGACTACTTGTGCTTAATGCATCCCAATCAAAGAGCTGTTTCATCTTTTCCCATTCGACAACTCTGAAATATCCTGTTTCGATCAAGTTTGTAAATAGTAATTGAGAGGAGGTGTCCCAGAGTTTATCTGAGGCATATGTGCTTTTATTTTCAAACCCCAAGATAGCAACCAGTTGTTTTTCTTTTGGCGGTTTAATATTCTGAAAAGATACTTCATTGTTGTTTCTCTCGATGACCCCTCTGTCAATGCCTGAATTACATGAGAAAGTAAAACATATCCAGATGACGGGAAGAATAAAAAATATCTTCAGCTTATTCATTTTCGACAGGAATCTCCTTTGCTTTCATAAGAAGATCTCCATATTCAACGGCAATTGGTCCTTTTGGCAGAGTCTTTAGCATTTCACTGACCAACCAAGCAACCCTGTCAGCACGTGATGTATTTTCATGAGCCATTACATTAATAAATAAATTTATGGGATCGAGCTGCCATTGCCTGTGTGCTGTTCTCCATTGTTCCGTCTGCCAGATTGTTTGTCCTGATGAACAAAGTGTAAGCCTCAAAGAACACGAAACCACTACTGCATCGTACACTCCAGCATGAATCGTCCCTGACTGTTCTATTTGCCCTGATATAACAGCATCACATTTTAATTCATTGCAGAGTTTTTTCATTTCGATTCCTGCAAGCTGGCCCGGTGTACTTATCCCAAATTTATGCATGACAGATCTTACGTGATCCACTGAAATCTTCATGTATCCCTTTTCATTCAATCTGCTGTAGACTTCTTGATACAAAACTTTTTCTACCTTGGGCTCTAATGAAAAATTATCCATCGGAAGAACTGCTATGGTCTGAGGCTTCAAGTTTTCATAATCGGGATGAATATCCCAAATTTCTTTTTCTGATAGCGTGCTACTGCCTGTTGTCTGTGGAAAAAAGAATAGTATAAACAAAAACGGTAGAAAACAACCTTTCTTATGGTTATCCAACATGTTCAGGATGAAGATGCATATTTATTGTTATAATTCAAAAGGTTATAAGTCTGTTTTTTTGGTAAAAACAAATATACACAAACATATTCAATTTGTCAAGATTATATTTTCGTTCTGCACAATAGATTCCTGGGTTATAATCTCTGAACGTACCATACATGCCCAATTGCTATTTCAGCAAAAGATAAAGGTTGAAGTTTTTTCATTCGTATATCATGAAGATAGAGATGAGTTGCTTAGGGCAGAAAAATATTATTGAGTGATCAAACAACCCAGAATAAAAAGCGGGGAATCATCTGGCCTCAACGATTCGGGATGCCCCTTAGTAATCTATCCCTTTCTGGGGTTTTATCCCCTGCCGGTAGGCATGTTTGATTTCCCTCATGTCGGTTACCGTATGCGCCCGGGCGACCACCTCCGGAGGGGCGTCTCTGCCGGTGAGGATGAGATGCAGAAGCGGGGGTTTCTGATCTATTATCTCCAGCACCTGATGGAGGTCGACGAGTTTGAGCGAAACTGCGTTGCTGATTTCATCGAGTATCAGAATATCGAACTTCCCCGAGAGCATTTTTTCCCTTGCCATTTCTATGGCTTTCTGGGCGTTCCTGCGATGGTCATTGTATGGATGAATGTCCCCCCGGATACCGCAAAATCCTTTCCCGGTAAGATGAAGTTCAACATGCGGGGATAATTTTTTTAACCCGTCGATTTCTCCCGCGTGCATATCGCCCTTCATAAACTGGATGACGCAGACCCCCATAGCATACCCTGCTGCCCTCACTGCCATGCCAAGCGCAGACGTAGTCTTGCCCTTCCCGTTGCCGGTTAATACTACGATAAGGCCGGTCTTTGCGTTCGGTTCAGTGAATTTGCGTTGCGGTTGTTCCATACTTTCCCCGGCACCGTCACTCATTTTAAATACTTCTCGAAGGACAGAGGTCATACAGAACACATCCCCTGTGATTCGGATTTCTTGCCGGACATATTCTCCTTCCGTGGAATATGAGAAGGTGGGTGATATTCCCCCATTGATCTCTGGGTGTAATTTTCATCAAATCCTGTTCGATCTTTACCGGATCTTCGTTCCGGGTAAGCCCGAGCCTGTTGGCAAGCCTTTTTACGTGGGTATCTACAGCTATCCCCTCATTGATCCCAAAGGCGTTGAAAAGGATGATATTCGCAGTCTTCCGCGCAACTCCGGGGAGGCGAACGAGTTCCTCCATCGTTCCGGGGACCTGCGAACCAAATTGCTCAATGATGAGTTTCGCTGTATTTTGAATATTTTTTGCCTTTGTTTTGTAAAAATTCACCGAACTGATATCCTTCTCGAAAGCTCCCGGCGGCGCATCCGCATAATCCTGTATCGTCCGGTATTTGTTAAAGAGATTTCCGGTGATCTTGTTGACATGAACATCTGTGGTCTGGGCCGAAAGGACCGTCGCAACGAGGAGTTCAAATGGTGTATTGAAATGAAGTGCTGTCTTTACTTCAGGGTATTCCCTTCTTAACCGTTTCAGAATCTCCCGAACTTTTTCTCCGGCGTCCATAAAACCCCCTTGTCTTCAAGGCAGTAAGTAGCATGATACCGTACTTTATCATTATATGCAAAGTCATGGCAGTCATGAATATTTTGAAGACGGGTTCGTCTTCAGCCTCATCAAGACTACCCGTGACCTCTCTTCAGAAATTACGTCAGTACCCGTCTTTTATGGTGGTTATAAAGGTTTTGGAAAAATTCTCCTCAGGGAATATTGTCCCGGCAGAGGGAAAATTGACTCCCCGGCAGGGAAGAGGTTGTGATAAATGTCAATAATATCAAGAGGTTAGATATTGGCATCCCTCTTGCTGCTCATTCAGCATATATCTCCGGATGCTAAGCATCCCAGGGCGTTCAGGCATGAGTATACCGGAGAACAGGGAGCAGAACTTATCACCCGCCAGCCAGGTACAGGGCAGGATATCTGTCCGGGAGACAGAATAACGAGAAAAGGAGGATTACTATGGCTTACACCGCAAAAGATTATGGAACTATCGTGGGGATGGAGGGGTTCAGCGAAACCCTCCTGAAAAATCATTTCACCCTCTACCAGGGGTATGTTACCAATACGAACAAGGTGCTTGATTCCCTCACCCAGATGGCGAAGGACGACAGGGCCGGCAGTCCCGAATTCGCGGAACTGAAGCGAAGGCTTGGATGGGAATTCAACGGCATGAGACTGCATGAATATTATTTTGAAAACCTTGGCGGCAAATCCCCCCTGGACAAAGCGAGCCCGCTTGCGAAAAAACTTGCAGAGGGTTTCGGAAGTAATGATGCATGGGAAAAGGATTTCAGGGCTGCCGGGGCGATGAGGGGAATCGGATGGGTTGCGCTCTACCAGGATACGGCAAGCGGACGGTTGATAAACTTCTGGATCAATGAGCATGATGCCGGCCATCCGGCAGGATGCAACCTTGTGCTGATTATGGACGTATTCGAACATGCGTTTATGATCGATTACGGATTGAAAAAAGCTGATTATATCGCTGCATTCTTCAGGAATATCAACTGGAAGGCTGTCGAGGAGAGGCTGAAATAGGAAAGCCTTCCGACCTCCCGGCTTTTATGCGGGAGACCCTGAAGACATGAACAAACTGGCGAATGAAAAATCTCCCTATCTCAGACATGCAGCAGAGCAGAAGATTGCCTGGTATCCATGGTCTGATGAGGCATTTGCAAGGGCGAGGCAGGAAGACAAGCCGGTTTTCCTCAGTTCCGGCGCTGTCTGGTGCCACTGGTGCCATGTCATGGCCCGGGAGTCTTTCGAAGACCCTGAAACTGCGGACCTGCTGAATACGTACTATATATGCATAAAGATCGACAGGGACGAACGGCCTGATATTGACAGGAGATATCAGCAGGCAGTGGCTGCAATGGGGTATGGAGGAGGCTGGCCGCTCAGTGTATTTCTGACTCCGGAAAGGAAGCCGTTCTTCGGAGGCACGTATTTCCCTCCTGCAGATATTCAGGGAAGGCCCGGGTTTAAAAAGGTCCTTGCCAAGGTAGCTGAATATTATTCTGCGCACCGTACTGAGGTTGCTTCCTATGGTGAGAAGCTCATGGATATCCTGAAGCCGCAGCATGATCGGGAAGATAAAATAACCGGACTTATGGCGGACGCAGCGGTGGAAGAGATCCTCTCTGCCTATGATGACCGGAACGGCGGGTTCGGCTTCTCGCCGAAATTTCCGATGCCCGGAGCCCTCTCTCTCCTTACCAACAGGTTTTTCCTTACCAGGAAAGAAGCGTACGGTGATTCGGTAAGGAAGACTCTTACAGCGATGGCCAAGGGAGGCATACATGACCAGATCGGGGGAGGGTTCCACCGGTATTCGGTTGACGAGGCATGGATTGTCCCCCACTTCGAGAAGATGGCTGATGACAACGCATGGCATCTGAGAAATTACACAGACGCGTATGCGCTGTTTGGTGACGAGTATTTCAGGCAGGTCGCCGAAGGGATTATCCGTTTCCTCAGAGACGTGCTCTCCGACCCCGACGGGGGATTCTACGCGAGTCAGGATGCGGATGCCGGCCCTGAAGACGAGGGAGGATATTTCACCTGGACAGAGGACGAATTCAGACAGACATTGCATGATGACGAATACGAGATCCTGTCCCTTCACCTGATGGATGAGCGCGGAGCCATGCACCATGACCGGTCCAGGAAAGTCCTGTTTGTCGCTTCGGATATGCAGGAAATTATCCGGAGAACCGGAAAAGATGCGAAAACAATACAATCGGTAATCCGCACAGGGAAAGGGAAACTGCTCGCTGCCCGGGAAAAAAGAGAAACCCCCTTCGTGGACAGTACATTCTATACTTCTCTGAACGGGATGCTTGTCACCTCATGCCTCAAAGCATCAAGAGTTCTTGATGATGCAGATATCCGGGAATTCGCGCTTCTGAGTCTGAGGAGGATTCTGAAGGCACATTGGGCCGGAGGGGAACTGTTTCATACTGAAGGAGTGAAGGCCGTGCTCGACGATTATATCTATCTTACCGAAGCACTGATTGCCGCATATGAAGTGTCAGGCGAACCTTCCTATCTCAATCTGGCAGATACATGCATGGATACCTGTATCGGGAAGTTCTGGGACACAGAAAACGGAGGATTTTTTGACACTGAGACAGAGGTTATCGGGGTGCGGCTGAAAAGCGTCGAAGACATCCCACATCCGTCGGCGAACGGGGTAGGAATCCTCCTGCTCCTGAAACTGTATTCCATGACCGGAAAAGTCCTTTATCGTGCGCACGCAGAAACCGCGGTAAAGGTTTTCTCATCGGCGGCACAGGCAGCCCCTCTCCACGCCGCATATTATTTCTGCGCCCTTGAGGCATTCTTCCTGATGATGAAATTGACCATACAGGCAGCGCCGGACAGCCAGCTGGCCAGGACAGCCTTTGCATCATTCATACCCTATCTGAGTGTTGTGTATGAAGACGAAAAGGGAATCGTGATCCCCTGTATCGACACAGTCTGCTACGAGCCGATCAGAGACCCGGATGTGTTGAAAAAATTCTTGCGGGAAGCGTATGCCCTGAGGGAACCTTTATTTTCGCTATGATCGATTGCTTCCTTGTTGAATACTGAAAACCGAGTTTTGTGGTGAACTGACGGGACAAGAAACTATTAACCCGGCAAACAAATACTTTTAGAATCGTCATTGTCCGGCTTGTCTCCCGTATCAAGTACGGGACAGGCTCCCAATCCAGAACATAGTGAAAAGACTGGATTCCCGGATCAAGTCGGGGAATGACATACACGAGAGGTTCATGTGGTTATTTGCTGAAGTAATAAAAATGCAGACGGTGCGTAAAAAATCTTTCGCACCCTCTGCATTTTTTAAATACGGTTCTGAAATGAAGATTCCGCTTTAATAAGTCGGTTCTGTTTTATCGCCTTCGCAAACTTCCCGCACCTGGTCTTTTACCAGCTGGTCGTTTTCCCATATTCTCTCGCGGACCTTATGACATTTTGTCTGAGCGTTGTAGCTTACCGGGTCGGCACGATATACGCCGGCGCCATCGGTAGTCCGGTATTCCACCGGCTGGTTTGATGCAGCAGCCTCTCTTGAGGCCCTCATAGAAATGTCTGTCAATGTAGCGCCACCGACTCCGCCGATTGCTGCCCCGATTACCCCGCCTCTCCAGGGGTTCTTGCGGTCGAGGAGGGCTCCGGCTACGCCGCCGAGAACTGCGCCGGCCCCTGCTCCCTGTGCATGATATTGGGTGCAACCGAAGATCAATGAGAGCAGTGAGACAATCACGATAAGTGAGAGAATCTTTTTCATACGACCTCCTTAAACTCTAAGATATACTAGCTTAACAACTCGGTCTGAGAAATCTCAAGAGCCCGTTTCCCTTTCTCTATCCTGTATGCTTCGACCGTCATGTCCCCCGCAGGAGCGACCCTGAGCGACGAGACGGTTTTGCGGTGCACAACCGAGACAGTCGCCACTTCTGCGTGTTTCGCATCGGAATATCGGACGCAGAGCGAAGCCCCGACAATCAGGGCCTTGTCAGAAACCTCTCCGCTCATCAGGGTAAGAGGGCTTCCATACCCCTCAACCCGCATAAGAAAGTCGGACTCTGTACTGAGAGACTCGATTTCAGTGTTTTCATTCTTGTCCCTCCCGATTACGATTTTACACGACGGAGAAAACCGGAAATGCCTGCCTGTTTTCAGGAGGGTAATATCCCTGAGGGAAGGTGAGGACGCGTGGACGAAAAGGTCCTTCAGCCTGGAGGAATATACCGGGTCGGTAAGCAGGCATCCGCCGGCAGGAGAAGGATAATCCGTCAGGCCATATTCTGCCGCAAGTGCAATCTGCGGTTTGCGCGACCGGCCACTGAACCCATGGAGCATTTCTCTCTGCACGATCCCCTCTGCCTCGGGTATCGTAGTCCTGAGAAGTTTGGCGCTCAGTGGCCTAACCACGAGGTCTTTCAGTCCTGCCTCTCTGTCTATATGGTAGAGCATATCCTTCTTCTGACTCATCGGCCGCTGTCCGAGCACTTCCCCGGTGACAAGAAAACCTGCCCCAAGAGATTCCCTGATCTTATTAGCCTCTCTCAGCATGAGTATCCTGCAGTCGATACACGGGTTCATGTTTTTCCCGTATCCGTGGCGGGGGCTCCTGACCATGTCGAGAAACAGTTCATCAAGGGAATGGCACAGAACGGCAAACCCGTATTTTCCTGCCTGCGAAGGGAGGCGCTCACTGCCTGATTTTCCGGTTGCCTGGCACTCGAACGGGGTAGTGAACTTCAGCGCATGGACTTCTATGCCCTGTTTGAGGACCGAAAGGACCGCGAGAGTACTGTCAAGGCCTCCCGAGAAAAGAGCGACCGCTTTTGCAGTATTCATCCGGCCGGGAAAAAAGAGTTGAGCAATTGCTCCGGCGTGATGACCGCTGTGCCGACTTCACCGACCACAATTCCTGCGGCATGGTTGGCAATGACCGCAGCTTTTTCCAGGCCGGCGCCGGAGGCATGTGCAAGGGTAAACACTGCGATAACCGTATCTCCCGCCCCGGTGACATCGTATACGTTTTTTGCCACTGTAGGGATATGCACTGCCTTGTCTTTTGTGAAGAGGCTCATGCCATGCTCGCCTCTGGTGATCAGGACCGCTCCACAGGGCAGTTTTTTCAAAAGAGCCCTGCCTGCGTTCATGAGTGATTTCTCGTCCCTGATCTCTGTGCCGGATGCGGCAGCAGCCTCCTGGAGATTGGGAGTAATGAGGGAGACGTGCCGGTAACAATGAAAATGGCCGACCTTTGGATCAACAGACACGAAAATGCCCCTCGGCCTCGCCAGTCTCATAATTTCCCGCACCAGTTCCGATGTGACAACGCCTTTTCTGTAGTCAGAAATGATAACCGCATCGTGGGCAGGGACAGCTTGCTGCAAATGCCTCATGAGACGAGCCGAGAGCTTCCCGTCGACTTTGTTCTTCTCTTCCCTGTCGAATCTCACGACCTGCTGGCTGTGGGCGATGACCCGGGTTTTCATCGTTGTCGGCCGGGACGTCCAGAGGACGCCTTCGTGCTGTATATTTTTTTCGTCGAGCATTTTCCGGAGGATTTCTCCCCCCCTGTCATTTCCTGCGACACCGGCGAGTGTCACGCCGCCGCCGAGCGATACGATATTATGCGCTACGTTCGAGGCGCCGCCGAGGAGAAAGTCCTCATCAGTAACCTCGACAACAGGGACAGGAGCTTCAGGGGATATCCTGCTCACCTTCCCCCAGATATAACGGTCGAGGATGATATCTCCGACAACGAGAATTCTTTTCTTTTTAAAGCTGCTGAGTATTTTGCTGTAATTCATGAGGTAAAGGGTAAAAATATGTGGTTGGTTTTCATGAATCGTCGTGGAATCGAGTGGGTAAAAAGTATACAATGCTTTCCTGTCATTATCCGGCTTGACCGGATAATCCAGGTCTTCAGAATATATAATCCACTGTCCGCATATTTCTGCAAAGGCGGACCCGAAGAGCAAATGGATTTCTGGATTCCCCGATCAAGTCGGGGAATGACGAGGTTTGTTATTGTATTTATCCACACAATTAATCGAAGACTCATCTTCATGTGTAGTTTATCAGAACAGTTTTCTGAAAGACAATAAAAAGGGCGGCTCTTGCGAGCCGCCCTCTGAGATTGAGCCTGTACGGAACAAATTAGAAGGTGAGCGCCAACCCGTGGATAACCTGGGTAACAGTTTCATCCTCTGCGCCGATGTCCGTATAGAAGTCATCAGGCGAGAACCATCCGGCCTCTACGAAGTAGGTGAGGTTCTTGGCGAGTTTGTAGGAGATCTTTGTGTCGATTTCCCAGCCGAGGCTGTCATCAACGTTGACGCCGAGATCGTCTTCCCATGCGCCGGTCTCTGAAGCTACCAGATAGAAGCCGTCAAGGGAAAGGCTGAGTTCCTTCATCGGATTGACATCGACTCCGAGATTGAAGTATGTGGTGTTTGCGATACCGGTATTGGTGGTATTGCCGTCGACTGTTGTGGTAAGGGCTGCTGCATGAGACGCTGTTCTTACCGTGCGCTCATAAATCTGGGTGTAGTGCACCAGTCTGGCGGTTGCGTTGTAATCAGAACCCTGGAGGGTCTGGAATTCGTCGCAGTCTTCATCGAACGCATTGTCGTCACCGCTGCCGTATGCGAACGATGCTCTCAGGTTGACCATGTCGAGGGAATAGCCGAGCTTTGCGAACACTGCCCATCCTTTTGCTTTCAGGTCTGACCCTGAGAAGAGGATGTCCTTGACTTTGCCGAACTGGATATCAGCTTCTGCGGCATAGGTCAAGCCGGCGATTTTGCCGTTGCCATGGATGCCCACATTATGGAAATTCAGGTCGTCCACATTGATCCCTGAACCCAGTGAAGGGCAATTGCCGTCGCTGTGCGCCCATACCCAGTTGGCGCCGACTGTATTGTCCTTATCCCACATGTAGGTCATGAGGATCATGTAGCCGTCAAGGTCATCCCAATGCTGCATCAGATTGCCTTCATTAAGCTTTACCGTTCCTGCTGCAAGATGGAGTTCCTTCATGGGGTCTGCCCAGACGAGAAGGGCGTCGTCGCCGAATCTCTCATTGTTCAGGAACTGTTTTTCGCCGAGCGAAATCGGCATGTGACCGATCTTGATTCCCGCGGGGATTCCGAGCAGACCGGAACCGGTGTACTGGATCCATGCCTGTCTGATCAGGATATCACTATTCGGTTTTGCATCATAGCCGCGGGCCTGGTCGCCCCAGTACCAGAGACCGCTTTTGCCGGATGTGCCGGTTGCTGTCTCTACTTCAACGAAGCCACGGACATTGTCAGCCACCTTTGCGTCAACGGTCAAGTTGACATTCTGATGCCAGAATGCGTGAGACTCTGAATCAGCGGGAACTTCGTCTGATCCGGATAATCCGGTTACATTCTTGACATACCAGCCTTTGACGAGGATTTTCCCGCCGATCGTGATATCGGTGTCCTCAGCAGAGGCGGTAGCCGCAAGACTGAATACTAAAAGCACGCCTAAAACTAAAGCCAGATATTTTCTCACTTGCTAACCCTCCTAAATTTAATTATTGAGAAATTTCCATGATTCTTCGCTCGATCCGCCTACGGCGGATTTGCTGCTCTATAATAAAATTCTCTTTTGCTGAATTTTATATCACCTCCCTCACGTAAGGGTGCAGACCTCCGACGGAGGCCTTTTGCCTAATTTGAATCCTGTCACTGTTATGAGAGCCACGTATACCAATTTAAATTATTGTCAAATTTATATCATTAGTCCGGATAATTTGTCAAGAAATTAATGAGCAAATGAGCATGAATGAGCCGACAATTTTGTCAAAGACCGTACCCCTAAAAAAGCAAAAAAGAGGCCAGATAGCAAAAAAAACTTTTTTTGACTGCGGCAGGACTTAACCTCTTGAAATACTTATAAAAATACATGTCCTCACGAACCCGGTGCCGTAACTGTGGAGCAAGAACGGCTGTATCCTTTTTGCAACATAGGTGTATATATTCTGGTGCATATATCCTGTGCATTGGGACAGGCATTAAATGTGCTACAATGGTGCATGCATGATGCAGGAAAACTCCTTCTGGTCTTCATTGCCATAGTATTTCTCCTCAGGAAGAAGCTGAACATAGGAATTGTCATGTTCCTCGCAGCTTCTCTGCTCATTCTCCTCTATAGCATGCCCCCGGGCAGGATATGGGATACATGCCGGAGGACAGTCATGAATCCGGTTACCCTTAACCTGATCCTCGCCCTATCGTTCATCAGAATTTTTGAGATGATCCTCAGGGAGCAGAAAGTCCTTGGCCGGATGACGGATACGGTCAAGGCGGTTTTCCGGAACCGGAAGATTGTAACGATATCAATGCCTCTCCTGATAGGACTTATGCCTTCGGTGGGCGGGGCATATTTTTCAGCCCCGATGGTCGCGGAGACAACGAGTGACACCCGGATGAGTCCGGAGGAAAAAGGGTTTATCAACTATTGGTTCAGACACCCATGGGAATACATTTTGCCCCTATATCCCGGCATCCTGCTTGCAGCAGCGCTTACGAAGATACCGCTCTCTGATCTGATCCTGGCGAATTCTGTCTATGCCGCTTTACTGGTAATTACCGGATTCATATTTGCCATGCACGGCCTGCGGGGGAAAACAGCTCCGGGAAGCCGTGTCTCTCTCTCTAACATAGGAAGTTTTGTCCCGATCGTTTCGGTGCTCCTGCTCGTCCTGCTTTTCCGGATGGAACTCCATTATTCACTGATCGCAGTGGTGACGATCCTCTTTCTCTTTTTCCGGTACCGCACGCAGAATATCCTCGCAGCGTTCAGACACGGATTTTCTCCCGATGTCATTATCCTCATCCTCGGCGTGATGTTTTTCAAGGAGGCAATGGAGCATTCAGGGGCAGTGAAAAATCTCAGTCAATTCTTTCTGGAAAAAAATATCCCCCTGTCTCCCATCCTCTTCCTGCTACCCTTTGTTTCAGGGGTGCTCACCGGGATTACGGTTGGCTTCGTGGGGAGCACCTTTCCGCTCCTGATCAGTCTGACCGGGAATATTTCTCTGGCCTCAATATCATTCGCATTTGCATCAGGGCTTATCGGTGTTCTCCTGTCTCCGGTCCATGTCTGTCTCATCCTGACCAGGGAATACTTCCGGGCTGACCTCTGGAAGATGTACCGGATGATGATCCCGGCAGGGGCGATTGTCTTTGCCGGTGCGGTGGTGGAATATCTGATTCTGAAATGATAAGCAAATCCTATCTTTTCAACAGGGAATGGATCCCCCGGTCAAGCCGGGGGATGACAAACCCTGAGTGTATAGACAGACACTAATCAGGATTTTTATTAACCTTTGATCACACCGAGCGGCCTGAGGCGGGCTACCTTGGTTGAGATGCCTGCCTTGTGGACGACTTCGACGACTTGGGAAATGTCCTTATATGCATCTGACATCTCTTCGGCAAGCGTCTCACGGCCTGCGGATCTCACGATGATCCCTTTGTCTTCCATCTCTCTCCGGATCGACCGTCCCCTTGCCTTCTTGATAGCCTGATGCCGGGACATGAGCCTGCCGGCTCCATGGCATGTCGACCCGAAGGTCTCTGCCATCGCCTTCTCTGTCCCGAGGAGCACGTACGACGCCCTGCCCATGTCTCCGGGGATAATGACCGGTTGACCCAGGGGCTTATACACATCCGGCAGGTCCGGATGACCGGGGGGAAATGCCCGTGTCGCACCCTTCCTGTGGACAATGAGCTTTCTCCTGCTGCCGCTGATCTCATGCTCCTCGATTTTGGCGATGTTGTGCGCGACATCGTACAGCAAACTCATGCCGAGCCTGCCGGGAGAAGAACCGAACTCTTTCATAAAGGCTTCCCGTGTCCAGTGCATGATGCACTGCCTGTTTGCCCATGCGTAGTTGGCAGCGGCCCTCATCGCAGCAAGATAATCACGGGCCTCAGTACTGTCATAGGGTGCGCATGCAAGCTCCTTGTCGTAAAGGTGAATCCGGTATTTCCGTGCAGCCTTCTCCATGACCTCGAGGAAATCAGTGCAGACCTGATGTCCGAATCCCCGGGAGCCGGTATGGATCATGACGGTTATATGGTCTCTGAAGAGGCCGAAACTGTTCGCAGCCCTTTCGTCATAAATCTCATCAATGTACTGTATTTCGAGGAAATGGTTCCCGGAGCCAAGGGTGCCCTGCTGTGCCCTGCCGCGCTCATATGCCTTCGTGCTGATAAGGGACGGGTCAGTTCCTTCCATACAACCGCCTGATTCGATTTTCCGGAGGTCTTCTGCATCTCCGAATCCCTGCTCTACAGCCCATCGGGCTCCCCTGTTCAATATCCTTTTCTGGTCTTCAGGACCGAGCCGTATCTTTCCCTTTGATCCTACCCCTGACGGGATTTCGGAATAGAGAAGACTCACCAGATTCTCGAGTCTGGGCAGGACATCCTGCCTGGTCAGGTTGCTCCTGAGGAGACGGACTCCGCAGTTGATATCATACCCAACGCCACCGGGTGATACGATGCCTTCTTTGAGATCAAATGCTGCGACACCCCCGATTGCAAAACCATATCCTGTATGAATGTCAGGCATCGCCATGGATGCGCCGACAATCCCCGGCAGGGTTGCCACATTTGCAACCTGGTCTATCGACTGGGGCTCAAGCTCTTTTTCCAGGAAGTCATCGACATAGATGATCCCCCTGACGCGCATCCCTTCCTTGTAGCTGGGAGGGATTTCTATCCTTGACTGATCAATCCTCGTTATTTTTCCCAATGACACGAAAGTCCCCTGAATTCTTTCTTGGTTCTGTTTCCATTGTAACCGAAAAAAAGGACGTCGTCATCACTCAAATATCAAAAATGACGTCAGTCTCCCATACTTCGTTGATCTTTTCTATCCTGAGGCGATGGAAGGTGGCTGCCTTGATCAGCAGACGGGTCTCATGCCTTTCCGGATCGAAAACCTCACCGGAAAGCACGGCACGCAACCGGTATGATTTCAGACTGGGAGACGGGACGGGATCAAGGTCCGCTACGGTGATTGAGATCTCTTTCGCAATAAATCCATAGGCATCGAAATGGAAAATAAGTTCATTCAGCCAGGCAACCAGAAGGCTTTCAAGAGAATCGTTTTCCAGGGAGACAGTGATCGATTGTTTCGCTTCTATCTTCCCGATATCGGTGATGAGACCATACATCCCGGACGCAGCGTGCAGAAATGCTTCCTGAAGGGTTATCCCATAGGCCCTGATCCCGGCGTCGCCTGAGATATCAAGGATCTCAAAGGGTTTCATGCCCTTTGCACCGGTTTATTTTTTCTGCTGCTCCTGCTGATTTTCTTTTCCGGTCTCTGTCTGTGAAGGCTGTTCAGCGGACTCTTCCTGTGGTCCCGGTGCGCCTGACAGTTTCGCTATTGCTTCCTGGTTCATCTCCACTTTGTACCGGTTTTTCAGTTCATCGATATAGGTGTCGAAAAATTCCTTCTGTTTTTCAGCCGCAAGACGCTGGGCGAGGGTATTTTTGATTTTTTCGAACTCTATCGGTTTCCCTGTTTCCTTGTCGGTTACCTTGATGATATGGTACCCGAAGCGGGTTTTCACAGGCTCGCTGATTTCACCGACTTTGAGCTTGATCGCTGCAGACTCGAACTCGGGAACCATCTGGCCCTGAGAGAAATACCCGAGGTCGCCGCCGTTCTTCGCGGTTCCGGTATCGAGTGAAATCTGTTCCGCAATCTTTGCGAAGTCTTCGCCTTTCTTTATCCTCGCCAGTATTTTCTTCGCTTCGTCTTCGCTTTTAACCAGGATGTGACTTGCCCGCATCTTGCTGATTGTTGCGAGGTCATTCTTGTGCTTCTCATAATACTCTTTCACTTCCTGGTCCGTGACTTTTGTCTTCTCTTCAATCTCTTTTTCGAGGAGCACGCTGATCAGGGTAAGTTTCTTGAAGTCATCAAGTTTCTGCCGGTATTCCGTATCCTTGTCAAGGCCCTTCTTTACGGCCTCCTGATAAAGCACTTCTTTTTTGATGAGCTCCTCGAGGAACTTTTCCTTCCCCCCGCTCCCTTCAAACAGCTGCTGGGCAAATTCGGGCAGGTTTTTGATCTCACGGTCGACGTCTGCTTCGGTAATTTTTGTGCTGCCCACCTTTGCGAGATACGCCCCCTTGCTTTCATCCTTTTTCGCACATCCGGCGGATACGCAAAGGAGCAAAGCGGTTATCACAGTCATGAATTTTTTCATGGGTCCTCCGGTAAAATACGTTTCCTTTTTATAGCATAAGATACAGGATTTTTGATACAGAAAAATGATACTATTCCCTCCCGATATGAACGCCTTGATAATACCGGATTTGCAGGGAGATCGGTGCAGGGATAACGCCGCCCGCGATGATTCCGGATGGCGTTGGCTCTCTGTTGGTCATTGTGGGCGCAGCGAAGCAGTCTCTTATTTTGGAAAGTTCTGCTATGATAGAGATAAAACAGATTGCTGAAAACAACGGCAGGGGGTATGGGATGGGTTTCAGAAAATCACACAGGCTCTATGCAAGAGCACTCAGGGTCATCCCGGGCGGGGTCAACAGTCCGGTCCGGGCCTTCCGCGCTGTCGGCGGAAAACCGGTATTTATCGGCAGGGGAAAGGGTTCGAAAATCTATGATGTCGACGGGAACAGGTATATAGATTATGTGCTCTCCTGGGGGCCTTTGATACTGGGCCATGCCCACCCGAAGGTGATGAGCGCGCTCAGGAAAAGCCTTGACAAAGGTACGAGTTACGGTGCACCGACCAGCCTCGAGATTGAGCTTGCAGAGCTTGTTCTGAAAGCCTATCCGTCAATGGACAAGGTGAGGATGGTGAATTCGGGCACCGAGGCGGCAATGAGCGCAATAAGAGTCGCGCGCGGGTTTACGGGCCGGGACACAATAATAAAGTTCGAAGGATGCTATCACGGACATGCGGACGGGCTGCTGGTGAAGGCAGGCTCAGGCGCCGCTACGTTCGGTGTCCCCGACAGTCCGGGTGTGCCGAAATCCTGCGCGAAAAATACCATCACACTCCCATTTAATGATGTTGCCGCACTCAGAAAAGTCATAAAGAACAACTGGAAATCTCTTGCCTGTGTCATAGTAGAGCCTGTTGTCGGCAACATAGGCTGTGTTCTCCCAAAGCCGGAATTTCTTGAAACGATAAGAAAGGTTACCAGGGCGCATGGCATAGTCCTGATCTTTGATGAAGTTATGACAGGATTCCGGGTTGCGTACGGAGGCGCCCAGGCTTCCTTCGGCATAATTCCGGATATGACCTGCCTTGGGAAGGTTATCGGCGGAGGACTCCCGGTTGGTGCATACGGTGGCAGGGAGGAAATCATGGCGATGGTATCGCCGGCAGGGCCTGTGTATCAGGCAGGGACCCTTTCGGGCAATCCGCTTGCAATGACCGCGGGCATCGAGACGCTGAAGATCCTCTCAAAGAAGGATACCTATAAAAAACTTGAAAAGAAGGCCGCCGACCTGGAAGAAGGACTGACGGATGCAGCAAGGAGAGCCAGGGTTAAAACCCGGTTTTACCGTGCCGGGACGATGTTCTGTACGTATTTTACGGATACCCCTGTCGTCGATTATCAGACTGCGAAGACATCGGATACCGCCAGGTTTGCCGAATTCTTTTCCCGCATGCTCAGGAAGGGGGTTTACCTTGCTCCTTCACAGTTCGAAGCCGGGTTCATTTCCCTTGCGCATTCGGTAAACGACATTGAAAAGACGGTGCGGGCGGCATATGAATCTCTCGTGGAGATCAGATGAACCGGAACATCCTCTCCCTCACAGAAGAGCCGGATTTTTTGGGATTCTCGGGACCCTCAATCCGGCCATGATATTTGATAAAACCATCCTGAAGCAGATGTGGAAGGCCAGCACCGCGGGCCTGAACATAGTTATTGCTACTGTTGTCGGGGGAGCCATAGGATACTTTTTAGAGAAATTGCTCGGGCTCGAGAGTCATTGGCTCCTGTTTATCTTCGCATTGCTGGGTGTTGCAGCCGGATTCCGGGACCTTTTCAGGATGACAAAGAATATCGATGAAGGACCTGATACAGAGAATAAATAAGCTGAGCATAGCGGTCCTCCTGGCTGCAGCCGCGCTCTCTGCAATCTATGAATGGAAAAAGCTCCCTCTCAGTATTCTCGCCGGGGGGACTCTGGGCCTGTTCAATCTGAAGGGTCTCGCATGGGGGCTGAGAGATTTTGCCATGTCCCGGTCGGGCGGCAAGGTTATTTTTCTGAGCATTTTCAGATTTTTCACCCTTGCGCTCATTCTGATCGTCCTCGCAGTCCTCAAGCTGGTTAACCTTGTGGGAATTCTGATCGGTTTCACTGTCGTGTTTGTGCTGGTGATGGTGGAAGGGATCCGCACCGCAAGGAAGGCACAGGACCTCCCTGCGGCAGAAGAGCCCGCATCCTTATCAGACAACCAGGGGGAATGAACCTGCACAGGCTGATTTCAGCGCTGTGTATTTATGACCTTTACTGCTTTTGCATCATTGTCGGTGGCAAGGATACCGATCGATGTTTTGCCGGAGCCGGCTGTAGCGTACAGGTAGTGTATGTTGATCCCGCTTTCTGCAACTTTTTCCGCAACCTTCTGTAATGCTCCCGGCCTGTTCGGCAGTTCCACCGAAACCACGTCCTCTTCCTCCGCCGGGATGCCCAGTTTGCCGAGCGCCTTCTTTGCCCTGGCGTTGCTGCTTGTGGTCAGCATGAAATATGCCTCATGGTCCATCCCGTAAGCGCAGATTCCGGTGATGTCCACCTTTGCCGCAGCGATCGCGGCAGTAACCGCTGCAAGCATGCCTATCTTGTCTTTCGTCTCGAAACTCAGCTGCTTCACTTTTTTTGCCTTTGCCATTGAAGATCCTCCCTTTCCTGAAGTGTTACGCATAATTGTACCGCACAGGGAATAAAAGTCAATTAACAGCGGGATGCCCTGCGGGCTGTAAGCATCGGTATGGCCGGAAAAGCAATAACCGGAGCCGTGTTATGGCTCTTCGGTAATGTCTGTATGTCTGATCATCTTGCCCTTGCACATATAGATGATCATCTCAGCGATATTCGTTGCATGGTCAGCGATCCGTTCGAGGTATTTTGCGATATAGGTCCTCTTTACGGCGAGGGGGATAATCTTCGGGTCCTGGATCATCAGCGCCAGGAGTTCATTGAAATTTCTGACAGTGAGATCGTCTACCTCGTCGTCTTTTTTGATCACCTCATAGGGCAGACGCGAGCACCCTGCGACAAAGGCATCGAGTGCGTCCTTGACCATCGACTGGGTAATCTCGGCCATTTTCGGTATATTGACAAACGCCTTCAACTGAGGTTCTTCGTTCAATTCAAGTGCTCTCTCTGCGATATTGACCGCAAGATCTCCCATCCTCTCGAGGTCTGTCGTTATCTTCATGGCGGTTGTGATGAGCCTCAGGTCACGAGCCATCGGCTGCCTGAGAGCGATGAGTCTCACACATTCTTCGTCAATGCTCACGTCGAGTGCGTTCACGATGTGGTCTCTTTTGACGACCTCCCTCGCCAGGTCACTGTCCCTTTCAACCAGAGCCTTGACAGAGTCCCTGATGGCTGTCTCGACCATCAATCCGAGCTTCAGGACTTTTTCTTTTAATGCAAGTAGTTCCTCATCAAAGATTGCCATTATCCAAACCTTCCTGTGATGTATTCCTCAGTAAGCTTATTCCTGGGATTCACAAAAATGTTGTCTGTCTCCCCGAATTCAACGAGTTCGCCCAGATACATGAACGCGGTGTATTTCGATATCCGCGCCGCCTGCTGCATGTTGTGTGTTACTATTACTATCGTAACAGTTTTCTGGAGCTCCTGCAGCAGGTTTTCGATGTTTGCCGTTGATATGGGGTCAAGGGCTGATGTCGGTTCGTCAAAGAGGAGCACTTCAGGCTCCTGTGCCAGGGAGCGCGCTATGCAGAGACGCTGCATCTGCCCTCCGGAAAGGCTCATGCCTGATTCATTGAGCTTGTCCTTCACCTCTTTCCATAAATCCGCCCGTATAAGGGAATTTTCAACGATCTCGTCGAGCTGGCTTTTCTTTTTCACCCCCCGGATTTTCGGACCGTAAGCAACGTTCTCATATACGGAATTCGGAAAAGGATTGGGTTTCTGGAAAACCATGCCTACTCTTTTCCGCAGTTCGATCACATCGGTATCCTTGTGATAAATGTTGATGCCCCGGAAAAGGGTCTCCCCTTCCACCCATGAAGTGAGGATGAGGTCGTTCATCCTGTTCAGAGCCCTGAGCAGGGTTGACTTGCCGCATCCCGAGGGGCCAATAATTGCAGTGATCCTGCCGGCCTCGATATGCATGGTCACATTCCTGACTGCGGTAAAATCGCCGTAATGGATACTGAAATCGCGTATATCGAATATCCCGTTGCTCTCTACCATGCTCTTTTTTTCCTCTGTCTTGAACGCAGGATAATTCCCAGTAAATTCATCCCCAGAACGAGGACAATCAGTGTCAGAGCAGTCCCATACTGTATCGGTCTCGTCTCTTCTATGTGGGTGCCTGCTGTGGCAAGCACATAGATATGATAGGGCAATGCCATGATCGGCTCGAAGAGTGACCTCGGCACCCCGGGAGTGAAGAACGCAGCAGCGGTGAACATGATTGGGGCAGTTTCCCCGGCCACTTTGGCCGTACCGAGAATAGCCCCGGTGAGGATGCCCGGCATTGCAGTGGGGACAATAACCTTTCTGATCGTCTGCCATTTCGTTGCCCCGCATGCCAGTGATGCCTCTTTGAAGCTGTAGGGGACTGCTTTTAATGATTCTTCAGAAGTAGAGATAATATAGGGAAGAACCATAATTGCAAGGGTCAGGGAGCCTGCAAGCAGACTCATGCCGAAGTTGAAGGCTACAACGAAGACTGCCAGACCAAAGAGGCCGAAGACCACGGAAGGGACTCCGGCAAGGGTATAGATGGACATCATTACCATCTTCAGGATAAGGCCGGGTTTGGAATATTCCGCGAGAAACACCGCGGTCGTAACCCCGATCGGTATGACTACTACCATGCAGAGGAGGGTGAGCAGGACTGTGCCGATAATGACCGGGAAAATACCCCCCTTTGTCATTGCATCGGTGGGGGGCTGGCTGATGAATTCCCAGCTCAGAATATGAATGCCGTGATATCCCACGAAGAACAGAATCACCAGGAGTATAATTGCTCCGGTAAACCCCATGGTCCGGATGAGGGAGAGGAAAAACCCCTGTTTCAGGTCAATGCCTTGCTTCTGTATCAGTTCGGGTCTGTCCTGTCTTGTCGTGTCTGCACGCATCAGATTTTTTCTCCGATCCGTACTGACCGGTATTTCTTTGAGATGTAATCCGAGAGGAGGCTCAGCATAAACGTAATGAGAAAGAGGAGGGCTCCCACACCGAATAATGCGTGATAGTGCAGGCTCTGATAGGGCGCTTCGGCCATCTCGGCAGCAATCGCGGCAGGCATCGGCCGTGCTGCGTCGAATATCCAGTAAGGGATCACTGCGGCGCCTCCTGCGACCATCAGTACGATCATGGTCTCTCCGATAATCGTTCCGATTCCGAGGATGACTGCAACACTCAGCCCTGATACTGATGCAGGGATAACCACTCTCCTGATAGTCTCCCATTTATTGGCTCCCAGGGAATAGGATGCTTCCCGGTAGGTACGCGGGACCGCGGTGAGGGCGTCCTCGGCAATGCTCGAAATAACCGGGATCGCCCGTACCGTCAGCATCAGGGCTGCGGTCGATATGTTCAGTCCGGATGCGATGAAGAGCTTGTCATAACAGAAATCCGCAAGGGCTGTCGAAATGAACGGCAAGTTCATCCCCCTGAGTATTTCCGGGAGTTGCTCGGATAGTATTGGTGAAAGCCAGTTTGAGAGCAGGGGGGCGATAATGACCATGCCGAAAAACCCGAGTACGACCGAGGGAAAGCTCGCGAGCATCTCGATGAGCGGTTTCAGAAATTCCTTGACTTTATGATGGGCAATCTCGGCTATATATACAGCAGTTGCAAGCCCAAGGGGTATTGCCATGACCGCAGTGAGCAAGGTCACGGCAAGAGTCCCGGCGATCAGCGGCAGCATGCCGAAACTTGGCGGATCATGCGTCGGATACCATTCCATCCCGAACAATACTTTCGCCACTCCTGCCTTGAAGAATATTGAAAAAGCCTCTTTGAAGAGAAAGAACCCGATCAGGAGCAGGATGATGACTGACGTAAGACCGACTGCGCTTACGATCAGTTCAACCGTCTTTTCTTTCGTCTGCCAGCGCATTACCAATAGTTCCTTTTGAAAAGAGAGAGTTTGACTGTAACGTAATATTCGAACAGCATGTTACACACAAACATTATAGAGGGAAGGAGCCAGATACATCCTTCCCTCTCGTATTCAAAAAAACAATTCCTTGCCTCTATTTTACTTTACACTCACGTATTTGACTTCGTTCACTACTTTCTGGCCCTCTGCAGACATCATGAAATCGATGAATTTGCCGATAGAGCCGGAAGGTTTCCCGTTCGTGTACATGAAAAGGGGACGGGCTATCGGCCATGATCCGTCACGGACGGACGCAGGGGTTGCGGTCTTGCCGTTGACCGTGAGGACTTTCACTGATTTGTCGATGTAGCCGATCCCGATATACCCTATGGCAAATCTGTTCTGGGAGACTGTCTGTACAGCCTGGCCATTGGAGGCGACCAGCAGGGCATCAGCCCTTACTTTGTCACCCTGGAGCACCTTTTCCTCCCACACTTCATAGGTGCCTGAACTGGTGTCCCTTGAGACTGCAGAAATAGGCCTGTCCGGGCCGCCGAGTGCTTTCCAGCTCGTTATTTTTCCGTTGTAAATGTCTTTGAGTTGTTCCATGGTGATCTTGTCTATCTTCATGGAAGGATGAACAACCGGCACGATACCGTCAAGGGCGACTTTATGTCCGGTGAGAACGACACCCTTTCCCTTGGCAGAAGCCACTTCCTTGTCTTTTGCTGCCCTTGAACTTGTTGCGATATTGGTTGTGCCGTCAATAAGCGCCTTGATGCCGGTCCCGGAACCGCTGCCTGATACAAAAATTTTGGTATCGGCATGCTTCTTCATGTACACCTCTGCTGCTTTCTGGGCAATCGGCAGGACCGTGGTGGAACCGTCGATTCTGATATCCTCCGCATACGAGATTCCTGCAAGCGCAAAGAGCATAAGGCCTGCGAATACCATTATGGCTATTTTCTTCATCATTACTTTCCTCCTTCTACGTTTTACAATACATTCGGATTGTTACATTTTTGTTACAATTGTGTTAAATTTTTGTTACATCTCCCACCCCCTTTGATGCACAAAGTCTCATTGCACAATTGGCTATGCACGATTGCCGTATTTGGCCTCTCGTTGGACTGCTTCTCTCAACTGGTTTGTCTCACTTCTTCGTCCTATCTGCTGAATGTTTCTCTGAACAGGCCTTATCAGCTCAATGCAAAAAAGACAAGGCTTGTCTCTCCAGCAAACAGCCAGAAGCTTCCAGCAATGAGGTCGAATCAGCATATGGTATATGCTAACGCTCAGTTGTTACAGGAGTGTTACAGCGGTGTTAAATTTTCATGTACTGGTGAAGGAAATGGTCACCTCAGCATCTTCCTCTGCAAAGCCGGAACGAAAGAACGGGCATTTCCTGTGCTCATTCCTCCTGCAGTATTCGTCAAGCTGGAAATCGCTCGGGAAGTACGGTTTCTCTTTTGCCTTGCAGGTGAAAGTCAACCATTTTGTCAGATGGGGGCATTCCATGGTCTTATCCCTTTACTCTATTCTCTGCGTCTGGATTATTTGCCAGGTAACTTCAGTATTCCTGATTACCTATTTAATCACGGGTTTTTTACAGGAATATGACGGTTTTGTGAAATATCCGTGAATTATCGCGGAATGAGGAAAGTAATGAAACAGAGAGTAGACAGAAGGGTTCCGGAATGGTCTAATAAGGAGAGAAATATAAGAGATTTCCTGGAACACCAGGAGCGTGCAGCAGCGTAATGCTTACGAGTGACCACCCGTTGCCAGGATATCTGCGGGAACATTGTTTTTTTCTATCTAATTATGGTTAGGGAGCGGGTGTTCGAAAAGTAGCTGCCGGATAGTAAAGATTCAGTCTACTCTGGTTTTCTCAAAGGGGGTGTGAATATGGCGCTGTTTGACAATGGGTTCAGGGGGAATATCCTGACAGGCCTTGCGATCGGCATAGGTGCTTCGGTCATTGCACCTGCAGTAATTCCGGTTCTGGCAAATGTGGCGAAACCTCTCGCAAAAGCAGCTATCAAGAGCGGGTTGCTGTTCTACGAAAAAGGCAGGGAAACCTTTGCAGAGACCAGGGAAATACTGGAGGACCTGGTTGCTGAGGCAAAGTCTGAAATATCTGCAGAGACAGCCGGAGCTGCTTCTGAGACGGAGGACGCTGTGCAGTCGGTTGCTCCCGAAGGGTAAAGAGATGCTTCCCAAGGCTCATATAAGCCATATGACTGCCGGGAGGATGAGGATTAAAATACCTTCAAAAAAAGGGGATACGGATTTCTTTGCACATACTACTGAAGCATTATCCGGTCTGGCAGGTGTCCGGCAGATGGAGACCAATACCCTGACCGGAAGCATACTGTTTGTGCATGAAACAGAGACCGAGCAATTACTCCGGCATATCAGCGAGCGCGGACTCTTTATCCTGAGCAGGAGGAAGAACACCGGAGGCCAGACTTTCATAGCGAAAAAGGTGACCGAGACGTATCAGGAATTCAACAGGAAGATAACCAGTTCCACGGAAGGTTTTGCGAATATCCCTGATATAGCGTTTCTCGGACTCCTGGGGCTTGGTATCTATCAGATCAGCCGCGGGAATTTTACCGCGCCTGCCTGGTATGCTGCCTTCTGGTATGCCCTGAATATCTTCCTGAAAGGGCGGACAGAAGGATAATAGGCAACAGACAATCTTCCTGCGACCGGAGGGGAGGGAGATCGTCTCGGGTGAATCCCTCAATAAGGAGGTCAGCAATGCATCATGAAGAATCCACAGAAGCGCGGGGGCTGGAAGAATCACTCGGCAAGACAGGGACAACGGTCAAAGAAGCGATAGTGAGCAGTCTGAAGGGCATTAACGAGATAGAAGCAGAGATCGTGAGCGTCGTCAGGAATACGGTATCTCACACGCTGAAGGCTTCCGGAGCAGTTGCCACTGAGGGTGTTGATATCACCAAGGACGTCATAAAGGGCGCGATAGCCGCCACTGAAGAGGTCGGCACCGGCCTTATTCTCAGCACCAAGAGCGTGGCAAAAGGTATTATCATGGGTGTCAGCGATGTCGGCGGTGATGTAGTGGCTGTTGCAAGCCAGACAGTGAAGGGCGCGGTCAAGGGTGCTGCGGAAATAGGCGCGGATGTTGGCCTGGTCGGCAGGAGAGCGGTAGACGGAGTTATCGAAGCAACAAAGGAAATTGGCGGAAATGTCGAGGGAGTGGCAGTTGCCGCGGTGGGGGGAGCCATCGAGGCTGCCGGTACCATAGGGAATACCGCGGTAAGGGCTGTCAAAGATATGCTCGTAGGAGTAGTCGAAGGAGTGAAAGATGTCCTGAGCGCCATGCTCCCGAAAACGAAAAGCTCATCTTCTCCGCAGGCCGCGAAAACAGCTCCCCTGCCATCAAAGCCCGAGATTGCGCGAAAAAGCAGAAGGAAGTCTTAACAGCTCGCAGGAGAGCAGACCAGAAGTTCATCTCAGGAGAACTGCCCCGTGATCCAGACGAAACATGTCGCGGTTAAAGGACGTGCGCGTTTCAAAGTCCATGGTCTTTACCGTTCAAAGAAGCTCAAGCACCATATAGAACAGCGGTTATCAGAAAAAGAGGATATCATCAGCTTTTCGGTCAATACCCTGACCGGTTCGGTTCTCATCCTTTTTAATTCCGGACAGACCCATGGTGACATCGAAGTCGTACTGAGGGAGATCGTCTCCGGACAGGGAAGCGAGCACGGCGTTTCCCCGCATGAGGCTTCATCAGAAACTGTGGGCAATTCCGGCGCACTTGCTACGAGAAGAAAATTACGGAAGAGTATTATTCGCTCAGCACCCCAGCAGCAGGAGCCGTGGCATACTCTTGATGCTTCAGCACTCCTGGAACTTTTCGGCACAGACAGGGATTCAGGATTGCCTGACGGTCTTTGCAGGGAGCGCCTGAAAAAATTCGGTCCCAATGTCCTGCCTGAGTCTGTTCCCCGTTCAGGATTCGCTATCTTCCTGAGTCAGTTCAACTCGATCCCGGTTGGACTGCTCGGCATTGCGGCAGTGATTTCAGCAGCAACCGGCGGCATCCTGGATGCACTTGTTATTGCCGGGGTTGTCTGTCTGAACTCGGTCATAGGCTATTTGTCTGAAAGCGGCACAGAGAAGACCATGCATTCCCTGAAAACCCTGGTCAGACCCTCAGCCCTGGTGATCAGGGAGAACAGAACCCGGGAAATCAGCTCTGCACAGGTAGTGCCTGGAGATCTCCTTCTCCTGAGGCCCGGTTCGTATATTGCTGCGGATGCCAGGCTCATTGAGGCGGCGCATCTGAGCGTTGACGAGTCTGCCCTCACGGGCGAGAGCATGCCGGTTCACAAGACAACCCTTCCCCTGGCCAACCCTGTACTCCCCCTCGCAGAAAGGACCAATATGGTCTACATGGGCACTTTGGTTACTGGCGGACAGGGCATGGGACTGGTTATATCCACCGGAAGATTCACTGAGATGGGGCACATCCAGACCATGCTCTCGGCAGCCAGACCTCCTGCAACACCGATGGAACGGAGACTGGATGAGATGGGAAGACAGCTTGTTCTGGTCTCCGGCGTGGTCTGCGGACTTGTCTTTGCGATAGGCCTTCTCTACGGATATAACTTCCTTGAGATGCTCAAAAGTTCTATCTCGCTTGCGGTTGCTGCTGTGCCTGAAGGGCTGCCGACCGTCGCAACCACTACCCTCGCACTCGGCATAAGGAAGATGAGAGAGAAGAATGTCCTGATACGGCATCTTGAGGCAGTTGAGACCCTTGGTTCGGTGCAGACCATATGCCTCGACAAGACAGGCACCCTGACCATGAACAGAATGGCGGTCAGGGAGATCTTTACCGGTTCAGCCCTTTACCGGGTTTCGGACGGCAAATTTATCAAAGACAATGAATTGACAAGTCCATATGCCTCGGAAGAACTGCTTATGATCATCCAGACCTCAGTGCTCTGCAACGAAAGTGAACTCATACACCAGAACGGCAAATATCTTGTATCAGGAACCCCGACAGAGAATTCATTCATCCATATGGCGATCGGGACGGGCGTGGACGTCGGCCTTCTCAGGTCTTCATATCCGCTGCTCAAGGTCATACACCGATCAGAGACGAGAAACATCATGCTTACTTTCCATAGTCCCCTGAGCGGGGATTCCCGGTTTGTCGCGGTCAAGGGAAGCCCCCGTGAGGTCCTTGATTTGTGTTCCTGGTATCTGCAAGACGGAGAACGCCTGCCGCTCACCGAAGAGGAACGCATCTCCATCGAACTCGAGAATGAACATATGGCAGGCAGGGCTTACCGGATTCTCGGCCTTGCCTATGCCCGGAAGGAAACTCCCTTCGGGAACGGCGTCGCTGAAGAGCATCTTTTCAAAGACCTTACCTGGCTTGGTATCGTGGGCATTGCAGACCCGGTGAGGAGCGGGGTGAAAGAGCTGATCGGAGAGTTCCACCAGGCAGGCATTGACACCGTTATGATTACCGGCGACCAGAGCCCGACAGCCTATGCTGTTGCAAAGGAACTGAACCTCAGCAATCTTGGGCAACTCGAGATCCTCGACTCAAAACACCTTGCCGATATCCCGCCGGAAATCCTGAGTGCGTTGTGTCAGAAAGTCCATGTGTTTGCGCGGGTGAGCCCGTCCCACAAACTCCAGATCGTGAAGGCCCTTCAAGATGCCGGCAGGGTCGTCGCGATGACGGGAGACGGCATCAATGACGGTCCGGCCCTCAAGGCAGCCGATATCGGGATCGCCATGGGACACACCGGCACCGATGTAGCCCGTGAAGTTGCCGATGTAATCATCGAGGATGATAACCTTGAGACGATGATTATTGCGGTAAGCCACGGAAGGACGATCTACAACAATATCAGGAAGTCAGTCCATTTCCTGCTCTCCACGAATATGAGCGAGATCATGGTCATGTTCTCTTCCCTCGTCTTCGGCCTCGGACAACCCCTCAATGCCATGCAGCTCCTCTGGATCAACCTGATGTCCGATATCTTCCCGGGCCTTGCGCTTGCACTCGAAAAGCCGGAGTCTGATATCCTAGACCGCCCCCCGAGGGACCCGGACGAAGCGATTATCGGGAAGAATGATTTGAAGAGGATAACCTTTGAATCCGCGGTCATCAGTGCAGGAGCACTGAGTGCGTATGGATATGGCATTCTCCGGTACGGGTTCGGACCCCAGGCGAGTACCCTGGCCTTTACCAGCCTCACCTTTGCCCAGCTCCTCCATGCGATCAGTTGCCGGTCGGACAAGGTCAGTATATTCAGCGTGCAGAAGCTGCCGCCGAACAGATATCTGAATATTGCCCTCGGCGGGTCCTTTGCGCTCCAGGCGGTGGCACTATTCACCCCGGGACTCAGAAGCCTTCTCGGCATAACCAGGATGGGACTATTCGATTATCTCATTGCCGGAGCAACGGCGTTCATCCCCTTATTCGTGAACGAAGCGACCAAGACGGACCTCAAGACAGTCTCCATACAGAGAAGATTGATAGAATTCACCGGGAACAGGAGTACTCCATGAAAAAAGATTTTATGTTCACCTCAGAGTCTGTTACAGAAGGCCATCCGGATAAACTCTGCGATCAGATCAGCGATGCGATAGTCGACCAGTTCCTCGATCACGACCCGTTCTCACGGGTTATCGCAGAATGCGCGGTTTCAACCGCGATTGTTTTTATCGCAGCGCGGTTCGCATCCGAGGTGACGGTCGATTTCCCCGCCGTGGCGAGAAAGGTGATCAACCAGATCGGCTATGACAGCAGCGCCTTCAGCGGCAAGACCTGCAGTATCGTGACGAGTCTGAAAGAATTATCTTCTGACGAATACTGCTGTTTTGACGAGCGGGTACTGACCGATGAGGAGATCGAGCGCATTCCGGTCAAGAACCAGGTTACGATTTTCGGGTTCGCATGCAGCCAGACCGCTGCCTTCATGCCCCTGCCTATCTGGCTCGCGAACAAACTCGCACGGAAACTCACTGCGGTGAGGCTTCAGAAGGTACTTCCCTATATCGCCCCTGACGGCAAAACACAGGTCGGCGTGGAGTTCAGGAACAGGAAACCCTACAGAATCCACAGCATAACCGTTGTCGCCAGTCAGAACGACCAGGTCTATCCGGACCTGGCGACCCTGCGGAGCGATGTGATCGAAACGATCATCGATCCGGTATTCAGGGATGAGACGGTGAAGCCTGACGACAGGACCCAAATATTCGTAAATCCCGACGGCCCCTTCATTACCGGCGGACCCTCGGTACATTCGGGGCTGACGGGAAGGAAGAATGCAATCGACACGTATGGGGAATATTCACGCCACAGCGGGGCCGCGCTCAGCGGCAAAGACCCGCTGAGGATCGACCGAGTCGGCGCATACGCAGCCCGCTATGCAGCCAAGAATATCGTTGCTGCCGGACTGGCGGATGAGTGCGAAATCCAGTTGAGTTATTCCATAGGGTCCGCACGACCGGTCAGCATCCAGGCAGAAACATTCGGTACCGGGAAACTGTCTGATGACGAGATCGCCCTGCTTGTTGAGAAGCATTTCGATTTCAGGATTGCGTCTATTCTGAAACAGTTCAACCTGCGGTACCTGCCTGCAAGCATTAAGGGCGGGTTTTACCGGAAACTCGCGGCATACGGTCATGTCGGGCGCATGGATATCGGGTTGCCATGGGAGATTACCGACAAATCAGGAATTTTAAAAGAAGGGCTTGCTGCATAGATCACAGACCGGAACAGACAACCCTGAGTTTGAGTATGAACAATGCACAGCTCTGACATGCAACAGGAGAAACGTGATACCATGAATAAAGAGAAGATATTATTTGTCTGTGTCCATAACAGTGCGCGGAGTCAGATGGCAGAGGCATTCTGCAATCAGCTCTGCGGCGACCTCTTCGAGGCCGAGAGTGCGGGATTACAGCCGGGCAATCTCAACCCCCTGGTGATTGAAGCGATGCACGAGATCGGATTTGATCTTTCAGGGAAAGCGACCCGGAGCGTATTTGAAGCTGTCAAAGCAGGAAGGCTCTTTTCCTATGTGATCACTGTCTGCGATGAGACTGCTGCGGAAAAATGCCCGGTCTTCCCGGGCATCACCAGGAGGCTTCACTGGGGCTTCCCCGACCCTTCAGTGCTCACCGGCACGCATGCAGAAAAGATGCAGGAAGTCAGAAAAATCCGTGATTCAATCCGGCAGCGCATAGAGGCATGGTGCGCGGAGATGAGGGCAGAGCGTTTATGAAACAAATCCTTTCTTTCAGGCCGGATTATTCGCAACCCTTTGACCGCGAAAAGTTTATGAATATTAGCTGCCAGAACTAATTTTTTCCGCAAAGAAAATCTCTCCCCGTTCTCCCGCTGTCTTTCCCCGCCTTGGGGCAAAAAGGTCCCCGCTTTCTTTTTGCCTCTCAGGTGAAAATCTCGCGGTTTTCCGGCAGTAGGTATCGAATGACTCGTTAACACGATTTTTATAATGCTTTCATCATCATGTAAAACTCGACGGATATCATATCACCATAGCTTCAGGAGGGAAGCCCTTTCAGTCCGCTGGTTGTAAGGACGCGGATTGGATTCAATCAGACCAGAAGAGAAAGGGGGTGGTACGCTCGGATCTTTCGTCCGATTTTCGGACAAAGGGGGGTGGTAGGTGCAGATTATCTGGCAGATGGTATTCGGGTAGCAACATTTTTCAGCAACGTTATCAAGAATGAGAGGAGAAGAAATGAGAAACATATTCAAATTAGTCATGATGTTTATGTGTGCAACTTTGCTTTTTGCTGGTAATGCCTCGGCGCTGACCACGATCAGCGGCAGCATTACCTCAAACCAGACATGGGGACCGACCGGAAGCCCGGCGGATACCGAATATCTCCTGTCAGGCTATGTTTTTGTCGAGGCGCCTGCTGAACTTACCATTCAGCCGGGAGTCACGATTTACGGCGAAGAAGCAACAATCGGTACCCTGATCATCGAAAGGGGAGCAAAAATCCACGCTACCGGCACTGCTGCCCAGCCCATCGTATTCACCTCATCGAGAGTAAAATTCGGCGGTGCACTGGACCGCGGCCTCTGGGGCGGAGTGATCATTGCCGGTGATGCCCCGATCAATGTGCCGGGTGGCGAGGCCCTCATTGAGGGAACCACCGATAGTCTGTATGGCGGTACGGATTCTGCAGACAATTCAGGCGAGCTCCAGTATGTGCGCATCGAGTATGCAGGCCATCTTTTTAACCCTGAAGTTGAGTTGAACGGTATCGCGTTCCATGGCGTCGGCAGCGGGACCACGGTCGACCATGTTCAGGTTCATATGAATAAAGATGACTGCATCGAAATGTTCGGCGGAACAGTCAATATGAAGTATATGATCGGTACCTGGTGCCGTGACGATTATTTTGACTGGACAGAAGGCTGGACGGGCAAGGCACAATATGTTGTGGTTGCCCAGAGAGCGGATGAGGCTGACAACGGGATGGAGTGCGACAGCAATGGAACCTATCCTGACAATACGCCAATTTCCAACCCGAACATTTATAATGTGACGATGATCGGCGACCCGACCACGGTCTGGGGGACGGAAAGTGCCCGGGGACTGAGAATGAGGGTCGGCACAGCAGGCAGAGTCCGCAATCTGATCATCAGCAGCTTTAAGAATCTGGCTGTCAGCTTAGACAATACCGAGACATGGAACCGGGTATTGAGCGGAGACCTGGTTCTCAGCAACGGCATAGTCTGGAACAACAACGGCGGCGGTGCACAGTATGATACTGATATTCCGGTAAGCGCACAGAATGCAATCGACCTCGGCTACTGGACCAACCTTGTGAATGTCGATCCGAATCTCTGCAATGTATTACCCAAAGATATCTATGTTGGCCCTATCGACGCAACCATGCAGTATAAACCGAATTTTGCACCGGCAGCCGGTTCCCCGGCAATCGATGGATCAGTGCCCGTGGCAACTCCTCCGGCAGACGGTTTCTTCGACACTACTGTTAATTTCATCGGCGCAGTCGATCCGAACAATGACTGGACCTATGGCTGGACGAATTTCGGTACAGCAAAACAGAAGGTGAATGATCTCAATTATGACGGCAATGTCAATGTCTTTGACGTCGTAAAGATCAAGAAGATCGCGATCGGGACCTCCCATGTGCAGTCATGCGCTGATGCCACCCTTGACGGCAATGTCAACGTATTTGACGTCGTAAAAGCAAAACAGATGGCAATAGGAACAGAACCGTTGAGAAACTGCTGTAAAGAATAAGCAGGAGGGAAAGGTGAAAAAGGCAAAAATAGTATTCATGCTTTTCGCTGCCTTCCTGCTGTTGTCGGCGAATGCATATGCGACGGAGGTATCATTACCCGATCTCAATGTAGATCCGCTGGCAGCGGTCAACATCCCGATCAATGTTGATGACGGAGCAGGACTGGCAGGATATCAGTTTACCGTGACGTATGATGCTGCGGTGCTTACCTGCACCGGGGCACAAAAAGGTAGCCTGACACAAGGGTGGGATACACCCACAGTCAATGCAACAATCCCTGGGCAGATAACCGTACTGTCGATCGATCCGAGTCTGGTGGAGCTTGGCAGTGGCGGGGGGAGCCTGGTAATCCTTGTGTGTACGGCGGCAGACAATCCTGGTGGGACAACGTCACTGCATTTCGATGTTGTCGCGGTATCGGATGGTGAAGGAAATCCTGTCCCGGCAACTTCCGATGACGGTTCTCTGACCATCAACGGCGGCTGTGCAGACAATGATAGTGATGGATATGGTGTTTGCCCGGATTGTGGTGTTGCCAGTGGTTGCACCTATGATGGGGATGACTGTGATGATACCAACAATGCAGTCAATCCGGGAGCTACGGAAATATGCAACAATGTCGATGACGACTGCGACATTGTAGTAGACGAAGACGCGAATGGTGACCCCCTCACCCGTCCGACGACCTGTGGTGTGGGAGCATGCGAATCAACAGGTACAGAAACCTGTACATCAGGTGTCTGGGGCAACGATACTTGTACGCCGGGCACCCCGGGCACGGAAGTATGCAACAATATCGATGACGACTGTAATGGCACGATTGATGACGGAATCGCGCCGGTTCCGACGACCTGCGGTGTGGGCGCATGCGCAGCCTCGGGCGAAGAGACCTGCGTGAACGGAGTAATGGTAGACAACTGTACTCCTGGTAGCCCAACCTCAGACGACAACTGTGACGGCGAGGACCAGGACTGTGACGGAACGGCTGATGAGGACTATGTGCCGACGCCGACAGTCTGTGGTGTGGGCGCATGCGAATCGACAGGCGAGATGGTCTGCACGGTGAACCATGTGCTTGCCAACACCTGCGTACCGGGACTGCCGGGGACGGAAGGTCCGTTTGGTGATGCGACCTGCAGCGATGCAGTGGACAATGACTGTGACGGAGCAGCAGACGGGGCAGACATTGACTGTGCAGCGCTCCGCGAGGTCTCGGCACCTGCGGTTTCGGTCCTGGTGAACGAAAACATCCAGATTCCGGTGAATATTGACGATGCGACGGGGATCGCAGGATACCAGTTTACCGTAACCTACGACCCTGCAGTGCTTGACTGCACATCAGTGGTAAACGGGACACTGACAGGCAGCTGGGATGCCCCGACCGTGAATGCGGCAGCCGGCCAGATCAGCTTTATTTCGACCGAGCCGAACCTGATACCGCTTGCAGGCGGTTCCGGGAGTCTGGCGCTTATCGAATGTCTCGTGCTGAACAACCCGGGAGCAAGCACGGCGGTGACCTTTACCGAGAGCATCCTTTCAGATGAGAACGGAAACCCGGTTCCTGCACAGGCAACGGCCGGGAGCGTTACGGTGAGCACCTGCGTGCCGTCTGGAACTGACGACAACTGTGACGGCGAGGACCAGGACTGTGACGGAACGGCTGATGAGGACTATGTGCCGACGCCGACAGTCTGTGGTGTGGGCGCATGCGAATCGACAGGCGAGATGGTCTGCACGGTGAACC
>JBMOLW010000016.1:162996-265827 GCA_049323875.1 Nitrospirota bacterium
ACACCTGCGTACCGGGACTGCCGGGGACGGAAGGTCCGTTTGGTGATGCGACCTGCAGCGATGCAGTGGACAATGACTGTGACGGAGCAGCAGACGGGGCAGACATTGACTGTGCAGCGCTCCGCGAAGTCTCGGCACCCGCGGTTACGACAGATGCAGGACAGCCGGTCCAGATCCCTCTGAGCGTTGACGATGCGACGGGGATCGCAGGATACCAGTTTACCGTAACCTACGACCCTGCAGTGCTTGACTGCACTTCAGCAGTGAACGGGACATTAACGGCGGGTTGGGATGAGGTTTCGGTGAATGCATCAGCCGGTCAGATTACGGTGCTGTCGACCGAGCCGAACCTGATACCGCTGGGCGGTGGTTCCGGAAGCCTGGTGGTGCTTGAGTGTACCGCTGCCAATAACCCGGGGTCCAGCACTGCGGTAACCATTACCCTGAGTGTGCTCTCAGACGAGAACGGCGATCCGGTTCCTTCTCAGGCAACTGCCGGGAGCGTGACGATTAATGGTTGCAACCCGTCGCCCGAAATCTGTGACGGTATTGATAATGACTGTGACGGCTTTGTCGATAATGGTATTGCACCTCAGCGCGTAAGCTGCGGCATAGGGGCGTGCCTGAGATGGGGCAAATCGGTTTGTGAAAACGGAGCAATGGTTGACTACTGCACACCCGGTGATCCTTCGCAGGAGATCTGCAACAACATCGATGACGACTGTGACGGCGCGGTAGACGATGATCTAATCCGTCCGACAAACTGCGGAATAGGCTCATGTGCAGCATCAGGGTTTGAGACCTGCACAGCAGGCGTATGGGGCAACGATACCTGCACCCCGGGCAGTCCGGCAGCAGAGGTATGCGACGGTGCTGACAATGACTGTGACGGCACCGTGGATGATGGCATCGCTCCTATCCGTACTTCCTGCGGAACAGGCGCCTGTGCAAGCTATGGCAGGGCAACCTGTGTAGGTGGCCAGATGGTCGATACCTGCACACCCGGTGATCCTTCGCAGGAGATCTGCAACAATATCGACGATGACTGCGACGGCGGAGTTGATGAAGACCTTACCCGTCAGACAAGCTGCGGCATAGGCTCATGTGCGGCAACAGGCACAGAGACCTGCTCGGCAGGCGTATGGGGCAACGACACCTGCACAGCGGGCAGTCCGTCTGCTGAAGTCTGCGACAGTCAGGACAATGACTGCGACGGATCGGTGGATGAAGGTATCGCACCGCAGCGCATAAGCTGCGGAGAAGGCGTATGTCTGAGATGGGGCAGGGCTGTATGTCAGAACGGACAGACTGTAGAGATCTGCACGCCTGGTCAGCCCGGAACAGAAGGGCCGCTCGGCGATGCGACCTGCAGTGACCTGAAAGACAACGACTGCGATGGTACAACCGATGCAGCGGACACAGACTGTCAGTAAGAGATAAAAAGCGCTCCCCTGCCCTCCTTCCTTGAAGGAGGCAGGGGAGATTAAAAACACGGGAACCCAAGGAGAAGCAAGATGAAAAAATTTCTCAAAAATATGGCAATGGCGCTTTCACTCGGTCTGGTAATCAGCGGTTCTGCCCTGGCAGCCACCACCAGTACCACGATGAATGTGACTGCGAATGTGGGCGCGGTATGCACGGTATCAGCAACACCGGTTGATTTTGGTCTCTATGCCGGTGCACAGAAGAATGCTACCGGTACTATTACCGTGAACTGCACAAATTTGGCTCCCTACAACGTAGGTATTGATCAGGGTCTGAATTACGATGGCAGCTTCAGGTATATCACCAATGGCACTGACGACATCCTGTATGAGCTTTACAGTGACGCAGGATACACTTCAATATGGGGTGACAACGGTGTAACCGGCGGAAACTATCCCTGGGGCAATCCTGTGGCCGGTATTGGAAACGGCGCGAATCAGGTTCTGACCGTCTACGGTGAGCTCTCTGCTGGTCCTCTCCCCTCTCCCGGCAGCTATTCAGATACGGTGAATGTTGTCGTAGAGTTCTAAGTCATCCATTCCTGTTTGTTGAGGTTTTAAGCTTCTCTCCGCAGGGCCAAACCCCTGTGGAGAGAAGATTCAACTTTCCGAAAAATTAACATTCCTGTAACTTGCCTGTAACAAGTCTCTGATATGGTAAGGTATCGCAGTTTTTCAGCGCAGAACAGACAGTGCAGGGAGTTTCCCGTGATGTCTGCAATGCATTTCTTCATCCGCGGAGGTGTAGTGTGCGCCGTTTTTTTCTTATTGGGATAATACTGGGGTTTTTCCTCTTGATCCATGCACCGGTTTCTGCAGGCTCTTTCAAGGCTGTGCCGGTGAAGGTCTTTCTCGATGCACAAACCAAGACCACCGTGCTGAGCGTTCTCAACCAGGGTGATGAGAGGGTAACGATCCAGCTCGACGCGAAATCCTGGCAGCAGGACGATACGGGCAAAGACCTGTATGGAGAAACCAGGGATATCATCTTTTTCCCCAAAATAGCCACAATCGAAAAAGGGCAGGAGCAGATAATCCGCATTGGCTACCAGGGCATGCAGGAGACCCGCGAGAAGACATACCGGCTGTTTATGCAGGAACTGCCTGTTTCAAAACCGGGGGAGATGGCATTGAAACTTGCGCTCACTCTGAGCATCCCTGTTTTTGTGAAGCCGGCAAAAGAGGGGGCTCCGGACTGGACTGCGGAGGGAGCAGGGCTGTCTGAAGAGACCCTCAGGGTTAAGGTCAGAAACAGCGGCAACAAACATATAATGGTAAGCAAAATCAGGGCAGCCGGGCTGGATGATTCGGGGAAAGAGGTTTTTTCTGCTGATGCGGCTGGGTGGTATACCCTTGCAGGGACCGCGAAGATTTTCCAGGTTCCCGTAGCGTATGAATCCTGTCTCAAGATAAAAACACTCCAGGTAACCACAGAAGTTGAAAAGGATAAAAAAACATTTTCCCTGAATGTGGAGAAAGGCATGTGCACCCGGAAACCGGAGGACGCACCGAAAAGAACGAAGGAGAAGACAGCACATTAGGAGGCAATGCGACTATCCACTGGTTTGGCCCGAAAAAAACCGGATATTTCCGGAAGCCCTGTCGCTTGCCTGATCCTGCTCTGTCTTCTCTGTTTTCAGACAGCTTCATACGGAGCTGAACGGGCGGTCCTGAAGGTATTTCTCAATGAAGAGGACAGAGGGGAGTATTTCGGGATAGTCACCGGGGAGAACAGAGTCCTTTTCTCCTCTTCGGATATCGTTGCTATGGGGTTCAGGACATTGCCGGAAGCCGCTGAGACAGGAGAAGATGGGTATATTTATCTCGATTCCCTTTCTGCCGGCATTAAAGTTGCACTGGACACAAAGGCCTCTGTTCTCTCTATTACCGCTGATCCGGGGTTGCTCCGGAAGAATACGCTCGACCTTTCCCGCAGGCCTGAGAATAAGTTTTATCATGCTGATAAAGGATCGGCATTCCTCAATTACGCGCTTACCTACACAGCCGGGGATGATATGGATTTTGAATCCATGTCGGTGCCTCTCGAATTCGCTGTTGCCCGGAGCGGCTACACAGGCATTTCCACCTTTTCCTATATAAAAAACGAAACAGACAACAGGTTCGTGAGATTGCTGACCAGCATAATACGTGATGAGCCCTCCCGGATGAGGAGGTTTGTCATTGGAGATTTCCATGCCTTTTCCGGGAACCTCGGAAGCGGAGCTACCCTTGGTGGGTTGAGCCTTTCGAGGAACTTTTCGACCGCACCGTTCTTTATCAGATATCCCGGCATGGACTTCTCCGGAGTCCTGAATACAGCGTCAGACGTGGAGATATACGCAAATGACATGCTGCTGCAGAGAACACATCTCCCGGCAGGAGAATTTGAGTTTATGGACCTGCCGAATGTCCGCGGCGCAGGGGAGGTTGGGATCGTGATCAGGGATGCATTTGGACGTCAGGAATCGATCGCGATGCCCTATTATGTCTCAACAATGCTCCTGAAACCCGGACTCCATGACTACAGTTACAATATAGGGTTCAGGCGGGAAGAGTTCGGATATGAGAGTTTCAGATATAATAGTCCCTCCCTCCTCGGTTTTCACAGGTTCGGCTTCTCTCGGGTCTTCACAGGGGGATTCAGGGCAGAGGCGGACAAAGATGTGATCAATGCAGGCCCTTCCGCAACCTTTCTGCTCGGGAAAATCGGAGAGCTCGACACCTCGCTCGCCTTCAGCCACGCGCATGGCCGGACCGGCGTCGGCTTCTTCACAAATTATATGTATGCCGGCAGGCAGTTCAACTGGAGAATATTTCTCAAGGGTTACAGCAGGGACTATACGAACCTTGTCCTCCCCCTCTCAGGCACAAAACCGCGTCTTGAGGGATCGGCAAGCCTCGGGTTCCGGCAGCGAAGCCTTGGATCTGTGTCTTTATCCTATTCAATGCTGGACCTGTACCGGGGAAAAGATATCAAAAGGGCGTCTCTCTTCTATACCAGGAGACTCATGAAGAATGTAACCCTGAACCTGGCAGCAAGCACTGCAGAGGCCGAAGAGCACACCTATGAAATTTTTGCGGGGCTCATCTTTATTCTTGGGCGGGAAACTTCGGCAAGTCTGGATTACACAGTGCAGGAGGATTATTCCAGAGCGTCTGCAACGATCCAGCAGAACCCGCCTTTGGGGACAGGGTTTGGGTACAGGGTCAGCGCCGACAGGACGGAAGACGACAGGGACGGAGGATACGGCACGACGGAAACAGGCGGGAATGGATATGTAGAGTACCGCAGTCCCTATGGAATCTATTCGGCAGAATACAGGAAGGCCTGGGGTGAGAACAGTTACACCGTGGGCGCATCAGGAAGCGTTGCCTTCATCAACCGATCTCTCTACCTTTCAAGACCCATCACCGACGGGTTTGCCCTAGTGAAGGTGGACGACCTTGAGGACGTGCGGGTCAAATTCAACAACCAGGATGCCGGGGTAACCAATAAACACGGTGAAGTCCTTATCCCGGGCCTCATATCCTATTATCCGAACAGCATCTCTTTTTATGATACCGATTGTCCGGTGAACTACCTGATCTCTGAAACGGAAAAGCTGGTCTCTGTCCCCTTCAGAGGCGGGGGGGTTGTCCTGTTTGATCTCCGGAGAATCCAGGCGTTTACCGGTCGTTTCTCTGTTATTGAGAAGGGAGAAAAGACGACCGCCGAGTACTGGGGACTGGAGCTCAGGACTGACCTGCGCACCGTACAGGCTGTTGTGGGTAAGAGAGGAGAATTCTATCTTGAAAACATCCCTGCGGGCAGTTACCCTGCCAGGCTTTTTGAGAACGGGAGGGAATGTATTTTTACTGTCACGATACCTGCAAGCAACGAGACCATGGTGGACATGGGGGAGGTGGTCTGTGAGATGGATTAGCATTATCGGAATCAGTATTCTCTTAGCCTGCGCGGGCACGGCATGGGGACAATCATGCTCCGTTACCACAACACCGGCAGGATTCGGCAATTATGACACGAGTGCGTCTGCCCCGCTGGATACGGTTGCAGAGGTCATCGTGAACTGTGAATCAGGCGTCCCCTACCAGATCAGACTGGATGCCGGGCAGAATGCGGGCGGGGGTTTTGACAGGAATATGCGTTCTTCAGCAGGGGATGCAAACCTCGCGTACAATCTCTACAGGGATTCAGCCCGCACCGAAATCTGGGGCGACGGTTCGGGTAGTACTGTTACCCGCACCGGAACGGGAACCGGTGGTCCTGAGCCTGTGAATGTGTACGGGAGAATCCCCGGGCGCCAGAATGTCACGGTAGGCGTATATAGTGATTCGGTTATCGTGACTGTGGAATGGTGAATACATAAGGTTTGTGAAAGCAGAGCAGATGCACGATAATCACTTTACCGAAATTTAACCCTGATTTCATAACCCTGTAATATTCATAAGGTAATCTCATATACGGATTATAGTGACTTGCGGGTTAACAATGACCGGATTCCTGAAAAATGATCATTATGGCAATGACGACGCAAATTCTCTTATTCTCTGAAAATACGAAGATGATGAAGACCCTTGGCTCCAGGCTGGGGAAAGAAGGGTTTGCCCTTGAGGCCGTAACCGGGGTTGAGGACCTTCTCGCGAAAACGAAGAAGAGATTATACGACCTGATTGTGCTGAACCTGATTTCACTCGGCACCAGGGGGCTGGACCTCTGCAGGACTCTCAAACATGACCCCCGGACGGCGGGGATACCAATCATTATTATTTCTGAAACAGGCAACGAGATTGACGCAGTGCTCAGCCTTGAGATCGGAGCCGATGACTATATGACCGAGCCTCTGAAAATCAAGGAACTTGCAGCGAGGATGAAAGCGGTCCTGAGGAGGGCAAACAGAAAACCTCAGGAAACCGCTCTTCTGGAGAGAGGAGACCTTGTCATTGACAGGGAAAAATGTATTGTCATGAGAAAAGGCAAGAGGATTGAACTGACTGCACAGGCCTATAAACTCGTCTGCTTTCTTGCGGAGAATCCGGGGAAGGTCTTCAACCGTGAGCAACTGTATCAGTCAGTATGGAACCAAAATGGCTCTGTGGGTTTGCGAACGATTGATGTCCATATCAGAAAGCTGCGGCAGAAACTGGAGGAAGACCCTGATAACCCCCGGTATATAAAAACCCTGCGGGGTATCGGATATTTCTTTGAGGAATCGCTGCCCCCTGCTGACAATGCACACAACGGGTAATTTTCATGAGCTGAATGGAAAATATTCCGGATATACGCCGGAGTATCAAAGAATTTGCTCGAGAGAACAAGGGGCAAGAATTTACACAATTTTAATATTCGTTTCATCATCCTGCAACAATCTTTCTTTAGACTAGCAGTACTTATCAATCTAAAAATCTCGGAGGAAACCATGAAGAGAGTCAAGATTTTTTTGATCCTGTTTGCCCTGTTTCTCGTTTCAGCCAATGCATTCGGAGCACAGGTCTCTCTGCCGGCCCTGAATGCAGATGGGGGGCAACCAATCGATATCCCTGTGAATATCGATAATGCATCGGGTTTGGCAGCATATCAGTTTACCGTATCGTATAATGCCGCTGTGCTTACCTGTACCACAGCGGTAAACGGTACTCTGACCGGGGGATGGGATTCGCCCACAGTCAATGCGACAATCCCCGGCCAGATCGCCTTATTGTCAACTGATCCGAACCTGGCAGAGTTGCCCGGCGGGTCGGGGAGCCTTGCAATCCTCAAGTGTACTGCTGCGAACAACCCGGGAGGCAGTACCTCTCTCCATTTTTCGGAAGCCCTCCTGTCTAACGGCAACGGTGATCCTCTTGCTACCGTGGCCGTTGATGGTACATTCACGATCAGCGGCGGTACCTGTGTGCCTTCAGATGAAATATGCGACGGCATTGACAACGACTGTGACGGACAGGTTGATGAAGGCCTTACCCGTCCTACGACGTGCGGTATCGGAGCATGTGCGGCAACAGGTACAGAGACCTGTACAGCAGGCACATGGGGCGGAGACACCTGTACGCCTGGGACGCCGGGCATAGAAGGGCCGGTCGGAGATGCGACCTGCACCGACGCAGCAGACAATGACTGCGACGGTACCATAGACGATTCAGATTCAGACTGTGGAGGTCAGTGTGTTGAAGGCTCTACCCGTCCTACGACGTGCGGTATCGGAGCATGTGCGGCAACAGGTACAGAAACCTGTACAGCAGGCACGTGGGGCGGAGACACCTGCACGCCTGGGACGCCGGGCATAGAAGGGCCGGTCGGAGATGCGACCTGCAGCGACGCAGCAGACAATGACTGCGATGGGCTTACAGACAGTTCAGATACAGACTGTGGAGGGCAATGTATTCCTTCGGCAGAAGAATGCGACGGTATCGATAACGACTGTGACGGGCAGGTTGACGAAGATATTACACCGGTTCCGACATCGTGCGGGCTTGGGGCATGTGCGGCAACAGGGACAGCAGCCTGTGTGAACGGACAGTTAATTGACAGTTGCATACCGGGGACGCCGGGGACAGAAGGACCGGCTGGAGATGCAACCTGCAGCGACATGGCGGACAATGACTGCGACGGGGCAACTGACGGCAGTGACTCAAATTGCATGGCACAGCAACTGCCGGACATGAGCCAGTGGACAGGGAACTGGTTCAAAATCAAAGTCACCGTGAATTGTACTACGTTTAATGAACCTGATGCCTCGTTCGGAAAAGAGAAGAGTGTGGCAGAGGGATACATGCACCTCTGGAAATGGGACGCAAACACCGGAGCACTGCATTTTGATTATTATGAGGAAGAAGCAGGAGTGTGGGGTGTTTTTTCTGATATGCTCCATTTCTTTGCCGGTACACCGATGCAGTTCCTGTTCTGGTATGACGCATACGATGACACAATGGAGACAGCCATGACCGGCGAGATCAAGGGAAAGCTGAAAAACGGAGTGCTGAGCAGTGCGACCATGAAAACTCTGGGCGGGTTTTTGATGGAAATCCGGAACGGCAACACCCTCTACTCGGCCTGTAGCCAGAAAATGACCGGAAAGATGACCAGTGAGTCAAAGGTTCCGGTGCCGCTGGGTGTAAGAATTCAGCATTAATTGATAACGGTTGCGAACCAAGGGCAGGCAACTCTGTGTGCATGAGGGTCCTGCCCTTGGGTTTCTCCGGGTTTTTTCCCGACAGGACAAGCAACCTGCACGGGAACAGTGAGCATCAGAAGAAAAATGCAGTGCCTGATCTGAAAATTTACACAATTTTAATATTAGTTTCATCATCCTGCAATACAGGTTTTTTAGACTATTTTCAATCATAACCATCGAATCACGGGGGAACTTAATGAAAACATCCAAAATAACGTTGATTCTTCTCTGCATATTGATCATACCGGCACAGGCATATGCGACAGCAGTATCGATGCCGGACCTCAATGCAGATCCGCTGGCAGCGGTCAACGTCCCTGTCAATGTTGATGACGGAGCGGGACTGGCAGGATATCAGTTTACCGTGACGTATGATGCTGCGGTGCTCGCCTGCACCGGGGCACAAAAAGGTAGCCTGACACAAGGGTGGGATACACCCACAGTCAATGCAACAATCCCTGGGCAGATAACCGTACTGTCGATCGATCCGAATCTGGTGGAGCTTGGCAGTGGCGGGGGGAGCCTGGTAATCCTTGTGTGTACGGCGGCAGACAATCCTGGTGGGACAACGTCACTGCATTTCGATGTTGTCGCGGTATCGGATGGTGAAGGAAATCCTGTCCCGGCAACTTCCGATGACGGTTCTCTGACCATCAACGGCGGCTGCGTTCCGATAGGGCCTGACATCAACTGCGATGGTGTGGACGACGACTGTGACGGTATTCCTGATGACGAATATGTGCCGATTCCGACAACTTGTGGCATCGGGGCCTGTGCAGCAACCGGAGAGTCTGTTTGTGTCAACGGCCAGCTGGTTGACAGTTGCATGCCGGGGACACCGGGGACAGAAGGGCCGATCGGAGATGCAACCTGCAATGACGCGGTGGACAATGACTGCGATGGGTTTACAGACGGTTCAGATACAGACTGCGGGGGGGAATGTATTCCTTCGGCGGAAGTATGCGACGGCATCGACAATGACTGTGACGAAGAGATAGACGAAGACATTGCACCGGTTCCGACATCGTGCGGGCTTGGGGCGTGTGCGGCAACAGGCGAGTTAACGTGTGTCGGCGGGCAGATGACGGACAACTGCACACCGGGAACAGGTTCAGCAGAACTCTGCAATAATATTGATGACGACTGTGACGGCCAGATCGACGAGGATATCACACCTGTGCCGACCACCTGCGGTGTTGGGGCTTGTATGAGGGCAGGCCAGGCAGCCTGCACTGAAGGCCAGTGGTCGGATGACTGCATACCCGGCATACCAGGAGCAGAAACATGCAATCTTATCGACGACGACTGTAACGGCAACATTGACGACCATATGCCTCCGTTACAGACTACCTGCGGGACGGGCGCATGCAGAGCCACAGGCCAGACAACCTGCATAGCAGGCCAGATGGTGGATGACTGTATCCCCGGCATACCGGTTTCAGAAACATGCAATGGTCTTGATGACGACTGCAACGGTACAATCGATGACAATATCGAGATGACACCCACTACCTGCGGCGTTGGGGCATGTGCAGCAACAGGATGGAAGACGTGTGTCAGCGGAGAGATGACAGACTCATGCACCCCGTTGACTGCGGGGACAGAGGGCCCGTTCCCGGACAATTCCTGCGCTGATCAACTCGACAATGACTGTGATGGTGCGACAGACTCTGAAGATCCGGATTGCATACAGCAATGTATTCCTTCGGCGGAAGTATGTGACGGCCTTGACAATGACTGTGACGGGGTAATCGATAACGGTATTGCACCTGTGCCCACGACCTGTGGAGTCGGCGCATGTGCTGCGACTGGCCAGAAAGTCTGCGAGAACGGCCAGATGACAGACACTTGTACGCCGGCCATGCCGGGGAGAGAAGGACAGGCCGGCACTTCCCTGGATCTGACCTGCAGCGATCAGACAGATAATGACTGCGACGGTGCCACAGATGCTTCAGACCCTGACTGTATGGCGCAACAATCGCCGGACCTGAATCTCTGGGTCGGCACCTGGTTCAGGATCAAAGCCAAGACAAAATGCAGTACCTTTCTCACCCCTGAATCAGCGGCCCTGTTTGGTCCGCCCGGTGAAACCTTTGTAAAGGAGCAGTATGTTGAAGACGGATATATGCATATATGGAAATGGGAGCAGAGCACCGGCAGCCTGGAGTTCGATTATTACGAATCCGCCCAAGGCGAATGGAATGCTTATACCGGGGCGCTCCATTTTTTTGCAGGCACAGGCACGGAGTTTCTGTTCTGGTATGCCGGGCTCGACGAAGCTCTGAGAACGACTATGAACGGAATGATCAAGGGTAAGGTGAAGGACGGCTATCTTAAAAAGGCAAAGATCAAGACAATAGGCGGATTTTATACGGAAAGGCAGCATGGCAATGCCCTGTATTCTGCAGGCGAACAGACGATAAACGGCAATATGATTACCGACCCCGAAGTCCCGGTTCCCTATAGTGTGAGGTTGCATTAGAATTATGAACATTCCCGGAGAAGAACCCCATGAAAGGTAACAGGTTCCCTTTGGCAACAGATCGGGTACAGGTTTTTTGTATGCTTCTTATTTCTGCGTTCATCCTCCTGATGGTTTTCCCTTGCGGGGTGTATGCTGAACTCGAATGGACCGGGAGCAGGCAGATAACGCTTGTCGAATCACCCCTTGATGTTGTTCAGTCCAGCGACGGTCAGTGGACTTTTATTCTTACGCCGGACAGCGTGCTCGTCTATACTGCCTCTGCTGACAAGGTGACCCAGACCATCCCTTTGGGGCAAAAAGGTTTCGACCGAATGAGTTTTTCAGACGCCGGGAAAAGACTGGTTCTTACGAGCAGTTCGCAGAAGCTGGCCAGGATTATCGAACTCGAAGTCGTCCACGCTATAGATGTCTCGAAGCTGCCGTTCCGGGGCAGCAGGAATGCACCGGTGACGATCGCTGTCTTCAGCGATTATCAGTGACCCTACTGCGCGCGGCTTGAGCCGCTCCTCCAGCAGGTGCTGGAGCAATATCCGAAGGAAGTGAAACTGGTGTTCAAGAATTTCCCGCTCGCCATGCATCCCTTCGCAAGGAAGGCTGCAACCGCAGCGCTTGCAGCAGACAGGCAGGGGAAATTCCGGGAATATCACCACGAGCTTTTCGGGAATATGAGTTCCCTGAGTGATCAGAAGTTCCTGGACATCGCAAAAACATTGAACCTCTCAATCGAAACATTCAGGAAAGATATGGACGATCAGGCTTTGCAGGCGATTATTCAGAATGATACCCGGGACGGGAATGCTGCGGGAGTCAGGGGAACCCCGACGATTTTTATTAACGGAAAGCTCCTCACCAACCGGAGTCTCGAGGGATTCCGGCAGAGGATTAACGCGGAGCTGAAGAAATGAGCAGGCAGGTGATTGCGGGGCTGCTCCTGATTCTGCTTGTATCCTGTGCAACAGGCGGAGAAATGCCTGGTATTTCGGGTCTTCCGGAGGACGCACATCCCGGAAACGGTCTCAGCAATACGAGGGCTTCTGTCGATGAATTATGCAGGGAAGTTTTAGCGCTGGTAGCACAGAAAAACAGGAATGCCCTGGAGGCGCTCGCCCTTACCGAAGACGAGGTGAAAGAATACATCTGGCCGTATGATGAACACAGCAGGCCGGAAGTCAATATGCCCTTTGCATTCTGGTGGGGGGACCTTCATAAGCGGTCTTCTTTCAGGCTGACACAGACCCTGCAGAAATTTGGCGGAAAGAAGTTCGAACTGGTCAGCGTCCGTTTCGGAGAAGATTCCATGCACTATCACAATGCTATAGTGCACAGGGATACCCGGCTTACCGTGCGGGATGAAGAAGGCAGGGAATGGGATGTGGAGCTGTTCGGATCTATCGTGGAATTAAACGGTCAATACAAGATATTCAGCTACATCTATAAATAAGATGTTCGACGAAATATACAACGAAGGTGAACGGTTTTCGCTCAGGAGATGGAGCACGAGTCTCTTCGTGGCAGTTATTTTTTATGTTGTATTGTTTTTTGTTTTTTCGACCGTGAAATCAACGGTTGTTGAGAAGGAAAAGATGAAAAAAGTGGATGTGGATTTTGTCCAGGAAGTGGAGAAGAAACCGCCGCCTCCCCCAAAACCTGCTGCACCTGTTGTCCCTAAGGACGTGAAGGTTGTCCAGGTGGAGGAACCGGTCGTGCAGAAAGAACTCGCTCCTCCTCCGGTCATCCCCGACGCTGCTCCCAGGGAGGCTGATCCGTCCAGAGACAAAGGGGTTGCGGTATATGGTGCGTACAATCCCAAGAACGCTTCTCCTCTGGGACTTGAGGGAGGTGAGGTGAAACCGCCGGAGATCCAGCCTGTGCGATTGCCGGAGAACGCGATAGCTCCTCAGCCGCTGGCAAGCAATATCCCGCCGGCATATCCGCCGGATGCGAGAAAACAGGGCCTGACCGGTGCGGTGATGCTGAAGGTCATTATTGATACCAATGGCAATGTCATCAAGGTTGAGGTATTGCGGGGTGAAGAACCGTTTTCGAGTGCCGCAGTCCAGGCGGTAAAAAAATGGAAATATACGCCTGCTTATCATAACAACAAACCGATCACCGTGTATCGGATTATAAAAATTCCCTTTAAATTGGCAACATAGGAGGTAAGGTCATGGAATTTAACTGGATACAGATGTGGAGTGCGATGAGCCCCCTTGCAAAAGGGGTTGCCGTGGCTTTGATCATCATGGGTCTTATGTCGTTTGCTGTCTTTATCGAAAGGAGCATAGTGCTCTTCCGGCACAAGCAGAGTTCCCGGGCATTTCTTGCAAAAGTAGGCCCCCTACTCGAGAATCCGCATTTCGCCGATGCCCTAGTCATCACAGACGAATACCCTGCAAGCTATGCCGCCAGACTGATGAACAAGGGTATTAAGGACTATCAGAAAGAAAAGGATCCCAGAAAAGTGGGGAATAAACTTGAGCGCTATTACGAGAGTCTTTCCCAGGAGATGCGTCGCGGACTTACGATCCTTTCTACAGTAGGTTCGACCGCGCCTTTTGTAGGTCTGCTCGGAACGGTTATCGGGATTGTGTCTGCATTCAGGGGTATTGCCCAGGCCGGCTCCGGAGGACTGGCTGCCGTATCGGCAGGTATTGCAGAAGCTCTTGTTGAGACGGCACTGGGGCTTTTTGTTGCTATCCCTGCCGTCATCATGTTCTATTACCTTTCTGTCAGGATCGACAAGGAAGAAATCACGGTCAAAGCCGTAGGCGGTGAACTCATCGAGAAGATGGAGGAAGACATTGAAATCCGCAAGTCCGCAGATTAACGTCACTCCTCTTGTGGATGTTGTGCTGGTGCTCCTGATCATCTTCATGGTGGTTATCCCGAGGATGATTGATCAGATACCCATTAATCTGCCGGGTGTCTTCAATCCGGACCCAAAGTATGAACAGCAGCATGAACCGCTCAGTGTTACCATCGCTGCCGATAAACAACTGTATATTGGCGAAGAATTATATCCCGGAATCGAAGCGATCGAAAAAGAGCTGGCGATTGTTCATCAGGAGACTCCTGACAGGCAGATTCTCGTCAAGGCAGACGCGTCCCTTCAGTTTCAGTATGTCCGTCCGGTGCTCGATTCACTCCAGAAACTCGGGTTTAAGGGTACGGGATTCGTGGTAGGCGCAAAAAACAGGGAAACGGAGCGGTAAAGATGGCTTTCCAGGTTGATTCAGGGAAAAAGAAAAGTCCGGAAATGAACGTTACTCCGCTCGTTGACGTAGTGCTTGTGCTGCTCATCATTTTCATGGTGGTAACACCGTTGATGAGAAGGGAATTCTGGACCCACCTGCCGAAGCAGGACAAGAAAGAAGTAGTGCAGAAAAACCAGAATAATGATTCACTGGTACTCCGCATCATGCCGGAAAACAAAGTATTCGTCAACAGGGCAGAAATTCCCCTGCATGAGCTTTCTGGGAGACTCAAAAGGATGTTTGCAGCGAAAGACGACCACATATTGTTTGTTGACATTGACAACAAGGCAAATTACGGTTTTGCTGTGCACGCCATGGACCAGGCCAGGTCCGGAGGCGCGGTTACTATTGCGTTGCTCGCAAAACCGGTGAACGAATAATACTATTCCGGGAGGAAAAATTTCGTGAAGAGACTGCTCCAATGGATATTTGCGTGTTTTCTGGTTATGCCGTCGTTGGTCCTGGCTCAAGGCAAAGGCTTCATATCGGGGATTATTGTCGACAAAGAATCCGGCGAGCCGCTGATCGAGGCCGGTGTGGAAATCGTCAATACCGGGCAGAAGACGTTTACTGACCTTGATGGGAAATACCGCCTTGAAGTTCCAGAGGGTACTTATGAAATACGGACCTTTTATCCGTTATATCAGGGACAGAGGGTACAGAATGTTGCGGTGAAGGCCGGCAAGGCGACACAACTTGACCTTGCGCTTTCTCCAAAGGCAGAGCAGGAAATCGAGGTGGTCGAGGTTGTGGTTGAGCCGGACAAGGCGAGTGAAGCCACCCAGCTCCTGATCAGGAAAAAGGCATCTGCCGTAACGGACAGTGTGAGTGCCGAGACGATTGCGAAGCAGCCGGATTCCGACGTGGCAGCGATTGTGGAGAGGTCACCTGGCATCACCGTGGTGGACGACAAATTTGTCTATATCCGGGGACTCGGCGAACGCTACACCGCGTCATCGCTGAACGATACCGGCCTTCCTTCAACCCAGACAGAGAAGAAGGTCGTACCTCTGGATCTTTTCTCAGCTGACGTGCTCGAATCCGTGAACGTGATCAAATCCTACACCCCTGATCTGCCGGGAGAGTTTACTGCCGGATTGGTGCAGATCAATACCAAGGATTATCCTGAGGCGTTCGAGCTCAAAGTCTCTGCATCAGCAAAGTATAATTCAGAAACAACGGGGAAGGATTTTACAACCTATACGGGAGGAGACTGGGACTGGCTGGGATTTGATGACGGAACCCGCGAGCTCCCTGATGAGGTCCCGGGTCAAAAGGTCCTCGGCCTGCCTCCGGCTGAACAGGAAAGGATAGGGGAAGCATTTCCCAATATATGGAATACTGAAACCAGTACAGCACCGCCCTCCTATGGAGCGAATTTTCATATCGGCAACAAATATGACAAGTTCGGCTTTGTCTTTGATCTGACCTATGATGCTGACTATCAGACCAAAGACGAGGAATATTTCCTCTATACCCCTCCTGAATCCGGCATGCAGGTGAGGAAGAATATTGATTTCGCATACTCTGAAGTTACCTATAACTGGAGCGGGATCCTGAATATGGGGTTTGAGCTCAGCCCGACGGACAAGGTCTCATTCAAGAACCTCTATACAAGGAAGGCAAAAGACCAGGTCAGATCATTTACCGGATATTTCCATGAAAACAGAGTCGAAGAGGTGAACGAGCTTAATACCCTGGGGACCCGTCTTTCCTGGAAAGAAGAAGGGGTCTATTCAGGACAGCTCTCAGGCGACCATTATATCGCCGGTCTTCCCTTTATTACCCCGATTAAGGGACTCAGCAGTACCATTACCTGGAGGCTGGGATATGGCAACTCAACCCTGCAGGAACCGGATTTGAGGGAATACCTCTATACTTTGAACCAGAACACCGGTGAATTTGAATTCTATCCCAGCGGGTCGAGTGGTCTGAGGACCTATACCGAGATTGACGAGGACCTGTATGAAGGCGGGTTTGACTGGGAACTCGATCTGACGGGGTTGATCGCGCACCCGTTGAAATTCAAACTCGGACCGGCATTCTCCTATAGGGACAGGGCATTCGACCACCGCCGTTTCAACTATTTCGGCAGCTATATCGGTATCGACCGTACCCGTGACCTGGAGAGTATTTTAACTGACGACAATATCAGCATGAACGGGGTCCAGCTTGAGGAAAGCACCCGGTTTACGGATAGATATGACGCAGACCAGCAAATCTTTGCCGGGTATCTTATGGCAGATACCTCCCATTTCTTTTTCAGGAACCTGAGATTTGTAGGAGGTCTGAGGGTCGAACGTTCGGATCAGACACTCGAAGGCGCTGACCCTGAGATAACGACGGAATTCAGTCCTCTTACGGTCGAAAATGAGGAGACGGATTTTTTCCCATCGGCAAGTCTCATTTACAGCCTCAGCAAGGAAATGAACCTGCGTCTCAATTTTTCCCGCACTGTGAACAGGCCGGAGTTCCGTGAGATCGCACCGTTTCTCTTCACTGACTTCTCTGCCGGAATCGACACAGTCGGTAACCCTGACCTCAAACGAGCACTTATCACAAGCTATGACCTGAGGTGGGAATGGTTTCTGAGTCCTGAGGAGATCCTTTCTGTAAGCTTTTTCTATAAGGACATAGAAGACCCGATTGAGCGGATACGGTTTCCTACTGCGAATGATAATTTCCAGAGCTCGTTCCAGAATTCATTGGAAGCGCAAAATTATGGGGTGGAACTCGAAGCTCGGAAGAACCTTGGGTTCATCCATTCCTTGTTGTCTCCGTTCAGTCTCTTTGCGAATTACACCTTTGTGGATTCAGAGGTAAAGATAAGACCTGAAGGGTTCAGGACGGTAAGCCTGACCTCTCAGGCAAGACCTCTCCAGGGACAGTCAGACCATGTCGCGAATTTGATAGTGGAATACAACCTGAAGAAATGGGATTTCGTTGCCCGTCTTCTCTACAATTATGTCGGTGAAAGGATCAGTGACGTCGGTGTCGGGGGGCGACCTGATATCCTTGAAGAACCGAGCAACTGGCTTGATTTAATTCTGATGAAGCGGTTCGGGCACTGGGGCTTGAAACTCTCTGCAAAGAACCTGCTTGACGAGGAAGTCCTCTATACCCAGGGAGGGAAAACCCAGCAGCGCTACAAGGAAGGGATCAGCGTATCCTTCAGCCTGTCCTATGGCATATAAGCCGCCCAAAGAACAGGGTTCAGCAGTGACGAGGCTGAAGGGATACAGCACGATAAGGAACGGGATCTGGCCGGTATTTTCCATAATCGTCATACTGTGGGTGTTTCATACTGCCGCTTACGGCGACGATCTCCTTGAGGCGACAAAAAAAGCGCTGACCACCGAGGACTGGCAGACCCGTCTCGCCGCGGTTGAAAGACTTGTCCGCAGAAATGATCAAGAAACCGTCTCATTTTTAATCAGGCTTGCAGAAAACCGCAATGAAGACTGGAGGGTGCAGCGCAAAGCCATCCAGCTCCTGGGAGAGGCAGGGGATCCGAGGGCGATCGACCTTCTAACCTTTGTGCTGCACAGCAATACGAGCGACTGGAAATGTCCGGCGCTTCAATCGGCCGCAGCTACCGCGCTCGGAAGTTTCCCCGGGAACAACCATGTGCAGGAGGTGCTTATCGAGGGTACCCGGAACCGGGAGCTCATTATCAGGGAGGCGTCAATAACTTCCCTGGGGAAGATCAGGGCCCCGGAGGCAATCCCGCACCTGCTCCCCTTCCTCCGGGATAAAAACATCGCAATCCGTCACAGCACCATCTCTGCACTAGTGCAGATCGGGGACCCCGCGGCGGTTTCTTCCCTCAGAGAGGTTGCCGGGCACGATAACGATGCAGCAGTCAGGGAGGCGGCAAAAAGGGCAGTAAAGAGTTTCGATCATACCAACTCTAATCAGGAGGTGTTACCGTGAAAAAAGCAGGTATTGCAGCAGTATCTCTGGTTTCCTTTGTCCTCTTGTCAGGCTGTGCCACGAAGGACTATGTAAAGCAGGCGGTGGAACCGCTCGTAGGCAGAATCAGTGCGGTTGAGTCGCGGGTTTCGGAAATTGAATCGCGGGTGGGTGCGCTGGAAGCAAGGATGCCTCAAATCGATGCAGCAAAGCAGGAGGCGCTTGAGGCAAAGGCCCTTGCAGACGATGCGATGAGGACTGCGCAGGAGTGTTGCGACAAGGCTGACGAAGCGGTGCTCAAGGCAGAGGACGCTGCGAAACAGTCGGAAGAGGCAGCGGTGCGTGCCGAGACTGCGGCGGAACAGTGCATGAAGGCCTTTGAACTGAAGCAGAAAAAGTAAAACATCATGCTCTCCAATCATGTCATAGCCCTATTTCTCTGAGGATTCAATCCGGCATAATGCAGAAAGTGCTTTCCATGGGAGGAATAGAATATTATTCAGTATACCTCGAAGCTGCTCTTATCGGATTATTATTACAGCAGTTCCGCTGAACGTTCCGCAAGGGCAGAACGTGCGCTCTTTCTGAGATTGAGATAACAGAAAAACTCCTCATTGATAAACCTGCTGATCAGATAGGCGAGTCCATTGCTGTATGCATCGAGATAGGGGGTATCGATCTGGTCGAGGTCTCCGGTTATGACCACTTTGGTGCCCTCCCCAGCACGGGTGAGGATTGTTTTAATATCCAGAGGCCGGAGGTTCTGGGCTTCATCTACGATCAGGAATTTATTCGGCAGGCTCCTCCCCCGTATATAGGTGAGCGGCTCAATGTGGACGATATCCGAATCGATCAGATAGTCAAGGCTCCGGTATTTCGATACGTTCGTATCGTCTTTTCTTTCACTGGGTGTTTTTATAATTACCTCAAGGTTGTCAAAGATCGGTTGCATCCAGGGTCTCATTTTGTCTTCTATCTCTCCGGGGAGAAAACCCAGATCGTTTCCCATGGGGACAACCGGCCTTGACACCATGATCTGTTCGTGCCGTCTTTTTTCGTACAGATGGATCCCCGCTGCAAGCGCAAGGAGGGTTTTGCCGCTCCCTGCCTGACCAGTGAGGCCAACCACGCTGATATCGTCTGCAAGGAGGGCATCGATGGCACATTCCTGCTCCCTGTTCCTCGGGGATATACCCGCAAGGGAACGCTGCCTTTTTATGGGCATCTGCTTGTCATGACCCCATACCCTGAATATCCTGTCTCCCCAGAGCTGATAGCGGACAGATTGTATCCCGTTCGTATAATTATCCGTATCGAGTAATCTGCCATACCGGGCAAAAAGTTCTGTCTGGTCGTTCCGGTAGTCCTGCGCTTCAATGCCGTGAGCCTCGGCCTTTATTCTGACTGCCGTGTCTTTTGAGACGAGAATCACGGGAATATTGCCTGCCTGCTCCCTCTGGAGGAGAGCGGCCCTGATAATCCTGTCATCGGGGGAAAGGGCTTTCGCATTCCCGTTCTCGGTAACAATTGTAAAATGGTTGCCGTTCTGTTTTTCCCCGTCGTATGACTTATTGCCGTCTCCGATGCGGTCATCAATTTTCCTCAGCGCCTCACGGGCAGAGAAAGAGATCCATCCCCTGCCTTTTCTGAGTCCGTCCAGTTCCTCGATGACAGTCACCGGCATAATAATCTGGTTGTCCTCAAATTTTTCCAATGCATCCGGATCATGAATCAGCACGCTGGTATCCAGCACATAAATTTTTTCCAAAGTCCCACCTCCTTTATTCCAGAGATGAACTGCTTGTTTCCCTTGTGACTGCTGTGTGATCCTGCGAGAAGATGATGTCCCTGACAAACCCTTCAGCGCTGTCGCGGGTATGCTGCGTATTGCTCTGTATCCTTACCCCCGCAAGACGGGGCGGATCCTCCTGGAACAGCAACCGGTAATCCTGGAAGATATTGCGCTGCTCCCCTGCCCAGGTATTCTGATCAGCAGCCCCTGAACGGACGACGATCACCTTTACGGCGACAGAAAATGGCCATCCGAGGGATTCATCCACGACTGTACCCTCCGGGGCATTCGAGTCCCAGATATAGCTGATAATCTTTCTGTTTTCAAAAGCAATGAGAACCTGAAGAGCCTGGTCGTTCAGGTCTTTCCTCCTTGCGTCACCCCGTAAAGGCATCTTTACCACTCTCCATGACCATGCCATAAGCGGGTAGTCGGAAGGCGCGAGTACCAGGGGGTGTTCCAGGGAAAATGAAGAACGATCAGCCCTGAGGCGGAGAATTTTCGTGTCCCGGTCCTGTACGACGGCGACATCGGCTTTCCCCATCTTTTCCCTGAGAATCCAGGGAACGGGAATGCCGCGAACCGTCTTTCCGGTAAACGTGAGGAAGACCCGCCGGGTATCAGAAGCACTGTAAGCAAAAGAAAAAGTACATGAAAGGACGAACAGAAGAACGCCGAGCAGGGAGAGAAAGCACCCACTGCTGTCTGTCCGGATCAAGGCAGGGGCTTCCGGACAGAGAGATAAATGTGTATCCTGTTCGTTCCTGTGGTTTGCTTTTCGCCCATAATCCTTCACTCTGTTATACCACGCAACAATTACAGGGCTATGAAAGGAAGATGACATTTGTATTACGGTATCGGGGAAGCTTTGTCCGGTTTTTATTGAGTCGGAACCCCGGGTACAGGGGTTCAGATGAATACCGCGAGGAGCGATAGCGCTGATCCTTCAAGAGCGCTTTCCACGACTGCACCGAGAACTGCTTTGTATACGATATTCCCGGCTTTGGTTGCAGTGCTGGTAATATACTGGTCGTTGGTCGTTGCTTTCGAGATATCAAAGATACCCCTGCTCTGAAGGATTGTCAGCAGATAGTCAGCGGTAATCTTCTTCTCGTCATACGTGATGGTGATGCTTCCGGTAAGCGGGTTTGTGGCAATCGAGACTATCCCCTGCACCTGCCTGAGGAATGTTTCGACGTGCTTCGCTGTCTGCTCCTTGCCTTTGATGAGGGGAGTTTTTACCCGCAACCTTCCGGGCACCTTATGCATGTAGTAGCTCACGCATTGCTCCTTTCCCGATAGGGATTTTTTGATACATCCTGCATTCCGGATACCCGGAACACCTGAATCTCATCACTGCGTCTTCCCGTTTGTACACATGCATGATCTTTCCGCATGCAGGACAAAGGGGTTTATCCGGGAATTCTGTTTTTTTCCTCCCAATAGTGAATTGTTTTCCGCACATGAGACAGAGGAACCGCTGTTTGCCGGTATGAATTCTTCCGTATTTATAGGTGACATCAGCAGTGCAGTAGGGACAGCAGATCTCGTGGGTGCTATTTTCCCCCCGCTGATCAGCAACTGCGTCTGGTGTGATCATCATGCAGGATTAATGCCCGGATGACGTTCTTCGCACGGAGGAAAAACCATCTCTGCGAGAGCCATCTCCTGAAGTCTTTCATAGTATACGTAGCAGTGTTCGTAGTGTTTACTCATGCATATACCGAGGTCGATATCACTGATATCCCTGATAAGCAGGGAGGCCGCACGGCACAATACCCCTTCAGCGCTTCCGTTCAGATAAGGACAGGTAAGAAAGTTTCTGTGTAAATTCATAATCTTTACTCCTTAATATAAGGTATCATCCGATTGTTACAGAAATATGACAGGGACATGAAATTTCTGTTACGGGGAAACGGGCGGATCAGGTACGGTTAATTGACGCACGACTGGAGGAGATAGTGGTAGAGCAGTTTTGTCTGTTCAGAGCTGTTCACCGGGACATTCCCCTCGATTACATACATACTGCAGTAGATATATTCGTGGCAGTATGTATTCCTGCAGAAGAGACAGGATATCTCTGAATCATCGTATTGACACTCACGCATTGCCCTTCCTCTGTTTTCCATGGCGGTTATCGTTTCCTGAGGACTTTCGAGAGAAATATCGGGCAAGTGTCGAAGTCGTCGGTGCAGCACCAGCGCTCTTTCTGATACGCGTCGATTGCCATTGAGGAGAGGGAAGCCGTGCATATTCTGTCACCCTTGTACGGACAGCCTGCATCAGCTGTCATCGCTCTGATCCTCTCAGTGTTTGGTCTTATCATTTCCATGATTTTCTCCTTTCTTTCTCAGAGTGTAGCAAACGGATGTTACAGGAATATGAAGGCATAGTTAAGATTCCGGAATATTCAGGGAGAGGCACTGTTCCGGTATGATCAGGCGAACCGGGCCCTGATGGCGTCCGTAAGCCGGTATCTCCACGACCATATGCCGGTTTCTGTACAGGGCGAGAGACAGGAGTCTTTCCCGATGAGGTATTTGTTCCCTCTCCATATGACGGTATTGGACAGCAAGGGTATAAACCAGATTATTCCTATGATCATATCCTTGACGGGCGACAGGAAATAGAGGAACGAACGCATCGGCGCCCTGATGATTTTGCCGATATAGAGATCACCCATGATTTTTATGCAGCTCGAAGCAAGGAATAATGAAGCAGTGATTTTTGAGGGCTCCCAGAGGAACATCGGGATGGAGGACATAAACACCGGGTTTCCGATCAGCTCGGAAACGTACCGGAAACCGCCTATCCTCCACCTCAGTTTGCCCCACCGTATATGCCGGTTCAGAAATTTGCGTATCCCCCAGTACTGGTTTACGTTCCTGATCATATAGTGTGACAGGATGACTTTTTTCCCCGCATTCTCCATCTTCTTCCCGATGAGGTAATCTTCCGCCAGAACATCCTTCACAGCAGGGAATCCCCCTATTGCCTCAAGGTCCTTCTTCCGCATCAGCATTGATTTGCCGATTACGCAGGGCATCTTGAGAAACCGGTCGAGAAAACAGACACTGCCCATGATAAAAGAATTCAGGTGAAGGTTTTCGAAAACCGAGCCGAGCGACCGGCCGCCAGTCCCCTGGATGAGGTTGCTTACGAGTCCTGTATCAGGGTCCAGCATGTGCCCCGCAGTCTCTTTCAGATAATCCCTGCCGACCATGACATTGCTGTCGCTGATGAGGATCATCTCATATTTCGAGGCCTTCAGGGCCGGGACAAGATTATTCACCTTCGGGTTGAGCCCGGTGCTGCATTGTTCCACGAGAATAGTGATATCCTGTTCCGGATGTTTCTCCCTGATCTTCCGGGCGACTTTACATGCCGGGTCATTGTAATCCTGAAGCGCGAAGATGATTTCATAGCGCGGGTAATCCTGGCGACAGAGACTCGCGAGGTTGTCGAACAGGTTGTCGTCAATGCCTTTGAGCGGCTTCAGGATAGAAATGCCGGGCAGAGCTTTCGGGGAAGAAGGCAGCGCACGGGAATCTTCCTCCACAGCACCCTGTTCTCTTCTCTCCTGTTCATTCAGTTTTTTCCGTATTGCCCATATCTGGAAACCGTATGCGACAAAACCGGCAAGCGTTATTCCTGCAAAAATCCAGAAAAGTTCCATAGCTTCTCCTTTAGTTCCTGAATAAGGTTATTGCGACTCCTTTGTTGTGACGGATGCACTGCTTCACCGCCTCGACCTTCTTCTCGCAGTTCAGCAGGGTCTTCCATGAATAGAGATGGCGTGCCCTGTGGAAATCACTGTTTGCGATATAGGGATATTTCTTCAGGCTGATGACATTGAAGACGTCGTCCCGGTTGGCGATTTCCCATGCATCTATGTATTTCGCGTACTTGTCCCGGTTGTTCCAGAGGAACAGAGTTTCCCGGATTGTGGTTTCTGAAGTATGGTGGGGATGACAGGCTATGACGAGGGCATCCTGTTCTTTTGCTTCGAGGAATATCTTCTCGTAGCTCCAGCAGGCGGGGATGAATTCCTTGATGTCGAGGATAAGGATATGGGCTGACTTGTCAGACGAGATATAATTCTTGCTTATCTCCACTCCGGGAATAATGAGCATCCCGTATTTGTCCATTGCCCTCCTGGCTTCTGCCCGGACATTCTCCCTGTAGGTATCGAAATTTTTCTCGTTCACGGTGAGCCTGAAGCGGTGGGCGAGTTTGCCGAACGAACTGTCGCCGTTCACTACATGGTCGGTGATGGCAATTACATCAAAGCCTGCCTGTCCGAAGATGTCGACTGCCCTTCTCAGTTCTACCGAGCCGTCTGAGTATTTCGTGTGAATGTGGAAATCACACAGTAACATTAATAAGATGATAAGTTTTTTAAATTACAGGAATATTACGAAGAGATGAAATTTTGATTACAAGAGAGGCGCTTCCTCCTCATGGGCCCGGAAGACATTCTGAAAATCCAGAGTCCTCCTGTCGCGGACGATGCTCGATCCGGCCTGTGCTTTTGCGGCCTTTTTTACTTCAGTTGCAATCGAGGCAAGTTGCGCATAGGATGTTATCTTGTAGAATTCCGTGCTCACAATTCCGATAGAAAGCGAAAGGAGGGATATAATCTCTTCAAGCCCTTTGCGGTTGAATGCCGAATACCTGCCCTGCTGAAAATCTTCTTGCCCGTGGAATAGGGGCAGAGACGCGTCGAAGTCAGAGATGATTCTGGTGCAGACTGCAAGGGAATCCTGGGGTCTTGTGATGACAATGAAATCGTCACCCCCGATGTGTCCGGTGAAATGAAAACCGCTGCGTTCGGTCCGGCATGCGGCAATAAGGATATCTCCGAGGGTTTTAATAACAGTATCACCCTTTTCGAACCCATAGTGGTCGTTGTACGGTTTGAAATTGTCAATATCAATATAGCAGATATCGAAGTGCATATTCTGAGCAAGCTTCCTGTTGATCTCCCTCTGGATGAATTCATTTCCCGGAAGTCCCGTCAGAGGATTCGCCCCTTTCGCGAGCCGGATACTCCTTTCGGTGATGGCATCGAGCAGGATATTGATCGGAAGCGTGCCGAAATAGTTGCCATTCCTGGTGATACAGATATCCTCATAAAGCACCTCAGCTTTTCTCGACTGAATCCTTTGTGCAGCCTCTTCGAGTGTTATACTGGACTCGATCATGAGGAACTGTCGTTCCATGCGTTCTTCGACGGTTTTGTACTGGTTGAGTGCAAATCCGTATCCATATTTTCCGAGGATCTGGTTTTCAAGAAACCGGCTCCTGTGGAGCATGCCGATAGTCTGTGTTCCCTTGACGACCGGCAGGCTTCTCAGTCCCGGCTGCTTCATGAACCTGTTGAATGCCTCCATCACCGATGCCTGGGGGCAGATGGGTTCAACCCTCTGGGCTATCGCGCCGACAAAAAACTGGTCAACAATAGGATGTATTCTTTGCAAAGGCATGCAAGGAACAGATATGGATTTGCCGTTCAATGCCGGCGAAGGATGACTCAGGTAGTATCCCTGAAAGAATTCAATATCCATGTTCAGCACCGCAATCATTTCTTCCTCCCGCTCAATGCCTTCTGCAATGATCTGAATGCCCATCCTGTGACATGCAGTGACGATACAGTCAACAAGGTTGTATTTCACGGTTGTCCTGTCAATCTGGGAGATAAAATGGCGGTCGATTTTTATGAAATCCGGTTCGATAATCGAGAGCATCTTCATCCCCCCGTATCCGGCGCCGAAATCGTCTATTGCGATCTTGTAGCCTCTCTGCCGGTAGTAGTCGACTGCCTTCTTAAAAAGCTCAAATTTTTGAATTGCGCTCTCCTCGGTAATTTCAAGGATGATCTGTTCCTTCTTTAATCCCCAGCGTTCGATATATTCTTCGGTGAGGCCGTTTTTGTGTGCTGCATCAATCAGTGTTTCCGGGCATATGTTGATGAAGAGGAGAGCGTTCCTGTCACGGATACCCTGTGCCACAGCGTTCCTGATTGCATTTTCACGGCAGTAGACATCAAGGGTTGAGATGATATCTGTCTGTTTCGCTTGCCTGAAGAGATCACTGATCGTGGGAAAAGAAGATTCAGCCTGGATTCTTGTCAATGCTTCATAGCCATGGAGCATGCCGGTCCGTGCTGCATATATGGGCTGGAAAAATACTGTAAGCGCATTCCGTGAGATCAGGTCGAGTATCGCAATCCTCTTTTCATCCCTGGTCTTCTGCGCAGTGCGGTTGCCGGTATTCTGTTGCACGGTATCTCTGTCCTGGAACGGGTCTGGATTATGCAATCTGCGCAAGGTAGAAATTAACTCTATCCCGCAGACTGATCATGTCACCTTTGCAGATGTATCCCTGAATCCCGGTTTTTCTTACCGCTTCCCGCAGGCTCTGCTCATCATTTGAGGAGTAGAAGACGATCGGTACCCCCTTGACATATCGGCTTTCCTTCAGGAGCGCGGCGAGTTTTTCTCCTGAAAGTCCCGGCATATTCATGTCCAGGAGTACAAGGTCCGGCTGGATTTCTTTTATGATATTTGTCGAACCGAACCCGAGATTATGTTCATATACTTCGTAGCCTTCGTTTTCGAGTATTTCCCTGGTGGTGAGAATATGCTTTTCGTCGTCATCGATTATGAGGATTTTCCTTTTCATTGTTCAGGTCTCCTTATTTATATATCTGCAAGAACATTATCGGGCGGATCTCAGGAAGCGAATTGATGCAATTCCCTTGGCAGAACGACCTCAAATTTTGTACCTGTTCCGAAAGTACTGGTAACCGAGATAGTACCACCCAGCAGATTCACCAGATTCTTTGTTATCGTTAAACCAAGTCCTGTTCCTTCATGTCTCTTTGTCTTTGCATCCTCGAGTTGTTCAAACGCGACGAATACCTTGCTGATTTCCTCTGCCCGCATTCCCCGCCCTGTGTCAGTCACTGCAATATTAAGTGTGTACGCCGTTTCAGAGAGAGCAAAGCCTATTCTGCCGGAGTCGGTGAACTTGGAAGCATTACTCGCAAGGTTTATCAAAATCTGCCGGACCATTATAATGTCGGAAAGAATGTATAAAGGACCTTCGTGGGCAATTACTTCGACCTCAACAGATTTTCTTCCAAGGAGCACCCGTGTCGTTTCTGCCACTTCGCGGATCAGCGTGGTAAGATCGAATTTTTCCGGGAAAACTTCCATCTTCCCGGCCTCGATCTTTGAAAGATCGAGGATGTTGGTGATAATTGCCCTGAGGTTTGTTGCACTCGACATGAGCAGATTCAGACGGTCCCTCATCTGATGCACATATCCTTTTTCGCATGCAATCTTCATGAGTTCAGCAAGTCCGATAATCGCATTGATGGGCGAACGCAGTTCATGGGTAACATTAGTTATGAACTGTGATTTTACCGCATTGATTTTTTCAAGTTCTTTTGCCCGCTCCTGCACCAGTTCTCTCTGAACAATACTGTTTGCAAGGATATGGCTTTGCTGTATCACCATTTGTTTCATGGAGAGCAATCCCTTGTAACAACCCTTATCGTCAACCACGACTATCTCGTCGTAGATATCATTCTGTGATCTGAGAAGAGCTTTGTCTATTGTGCTCTCCAGCCTTTCCCCCTCCTGGATTATCAAAGGCTCTGTATCTGCTATTTTTATGATCGGCTTTTTCCCGTATAATTCGAACCCAAATCTTCTTGAAAGAGAGAGGAAAAGCTTGGCTCTCGTGATCAGCCCTACCGGTTCACCCAGTTCAACCAATGCCAGCGCTTCCAATTGCGGTGATTTGAAAAAATATTCAGCGATTTCTGCAACGATCGTATCCGGCTGTATTGTCTGCCTGAGGGTGATTAATGTCTCAACTGCCGGCGATTCATGAATCGCTCCTATAAACATTTTTTCTTCCTGTACGACATATTTGGCAGGGAATGGACATGTCCCGAAAAATGCAAGAATATACATTCCCCATTCTGAATGCTCTGCCTTCATTGTAGCGGAGATTTTTTACGGGAGTATGAAGAAGCGATGAAAACTTTGTTAAAATTTCCTGCTTTTCAGGAGATAAGAATAATAGAGAGCTGCGGGTGTTGGTTTGCGCTCGAGAGTCTGGAAATCTACCTTGTAAAGACCGAACCGTGAATCGAGTCCCTGGAGCCATTCGTAGTTATCGATGAGCGACCAGTAGAAATATCCCCGCACGTCGATCCCGTTGCGGATACACCGTTCGAGGACATCGACATGATTTTTCATGAACCGGATCTTCTTCCTGTTGCTGTGGGTTGCGATGCCGTTTTCGGTGATGATCAGGGGGACCCGCAGTTTCGATGCATAGCGGAGCACTTTTTCAAGGCCGTGCGGATGTATTTCCCACCCCATATCGGTCAGCCCGTATCCGTCTATATCCCTGTGGCGGAGCTCCACCCCCATTTTTTTGAGTGGATTGAACCTCATGTGAACCCTGGTGTAGTAATTCACTCCGAGAAAATCGAGTTTATCCTGAATCGGTACAGGGATCTCCAGCGGCTTCGCAAAGGGGAATTTCACATGCAGTTTTCCGCTCATGAACGCATCGAGGAGGGAATGGTTATAGAAGTATTTTGCGATCCCGGCGAGGAGCCGGTCCATGGGGTTCCATCTCCTCCAGGGAGCAAGCGCCGCCATATTGTGCGCAACACTCACCATTGCCTCAGGGAATTTTTCATGAATCATGTCATACGTCCTGCCGTGGCATACCAGGATGTTCCTCAATGCGTCAAGAGCCAGTTTCGCATCCCGGATGCCCGGCGGCATGCAGCCTTCGAGATAGCCTCCGAGAAGAAGCACATAGGGTTCATTGAAAGTTATCCAGTAGCGCACGTCCCTGAGTCCGGAGAGGACCCGTTCGACATAATCGAGGAATTTTCTGATGGAGGGGTATTCGTGCCAGGGATATTTCCTGATGAACCAGAGCGGATGGGTAAAATGGTGCAGGGTTACCATCGGCTCTATCCTGTTCTCGGTCAGGATATCAACAATCTCCTGATAGTGTGCGAGCGCTTCGTGGTCCCAGGCATTCTCTCTTGGTTGTATCCTGCTCCATTCGAGCGAGAACCGGTATGCGTTGACCCCGAGCTCCCTGAGGAGTTTCAGGTCTTCCCTGTACAGGGTATAGTGATTTGTGACATCCGGATTGTCGGAGAGGACTGAATCCCAGGTGGCCCAGTCTGCATAGGGCGAGCCTTCGAGCTGGAAGGCAGAGGTTGCAACCCCCCAGAGAAAACGCTTATTCTCCTGATCGGTGATCATCTCAGGAGAGAGAACCGTCCTCCCGGGGCAGGGAGGACGGTGGAGGGTTTTGCAGTGCTTTGTTATCTGGCAATTACAAAGCTACCTGCAAAGTCAGCTGTATCCTCTTATCGTCCTGAAGGCTTGGATTTTCATAATCAACCGTGTCGTAATCGAGGACGATCATGTTTTTATGCGGCTTGTCCAGATGATATGCGAGACCGAGGATGTATCTTGAATTCTCATCGTCATCTGCGTCATCATTCGGATCGAAGTAGTCATATCTGCCGATTACACTGAACTTCTCATGAGGTTTTATTTCTGCAAACAGTGAGTAGCCGTCCTTGTTGTTTTCATTAGAACCTTTCTGATCGCCTTTGCCGTCATAGTACTGACCGGTGAGCACAACATATTCATGCTCGAAGCTGACCATCCCGAGGTTTACATTCCAGTCCGGCTCGGTGTCCTTGTTGCCCTTCCCGGTCAAACCAAAGTAGGAGAACTGAAGGCCGGGAAGCATGTCGGGAAGCGGCCTGATGGTCAGTCTTCCCTCAAGGGTTTTGTTCTCGTTCTTCTCGGACGCATGATAGCCGCCTCCGTTATATACACCAAATGCCATGCTTCCGTAACGGCCGGGATATTTGTTGTTGACCTTCTTCTGATACTCCTGCCCGATCTCACCGCCGAGCAGGGAGACAACGGTGAGTCCGAAATCAGCGGAATTGAATGTGCCGTTCCTCTCGATGAACATGGTATCCTGACAGCGGTACCAGTTGATATGTTCTTCAAAATCTAGCCACGGCATATGGACGACTCCTACTTCCATAAAGGGCTGGGTGAAGAACGCAACGTCCGGGAATTTGAATTTCGCATAGGCATACTTGATCCGCACGTCAACAGAACCGTCAAGGCTGCTGCCGTCATCTTTCACCTGGGTTACATCAAACGTCATATGCGCGTCCATCCACGGCATGAGCTTCTTGGTAACCCTGAAATAGCCTCGCTTGATTGCAAATTTGTTCTTGCTGTCCCCGTCGCCTGCGCTTCCGCCGACGTCCTTGCCCTCTCCGCTCATATACGAGAGATACCATAAGAGATTAAATTTGAAGTCCTTCAGAACCTTGACCACTTTTTCGATATCCTTCTGGGATACCTCTTCCTCAGCTGCCATTGCTGCTCCTGCAACTGAGAGCAGGAGACAAAGGCTTACTACAAAAATCAATACTTTCTTCATACTTCTTCCTCCTTGTGTTTCAAATTTCATTGCGATCAAACCCTCCTTTGCTGGTTATGCTGCTGTTCAGGCTTTTCCGGACTCTTTCCCCTTTTCCTGCAGGAAATATCCGGTTAATACAGAATTAACAATGTTGAAGATTACTTTACCCGCGGAATGTTACAGGAATATTACGGAAAGGTTAAATTTCGGTTACGTCAGGGGACAGGTGAGATGCACGGTCGTACCGGTTCTTTCGGTGCTTTCAATATCCATCTTCCATCCGTGGGCAATGACGAGATGTTTCACGATCGCGAGTCCGAGGCCTGTACCTCCCAGTTCGCGTGACCGTGCCCTGTCTACCCGGTAGAACCGCTCGCCCAGCCGTGCAAGATTCTTCCGGGGAATTCCGATCCCGGTGTCCTCAACAGAAATTTTAATAATATTTTGCAGTTCGGGTTCTTTTTCTTTACTTTCAACGTTCAACTTTTCACTGTTCACTTTGATTGTTACCCCGCCTTTTTCAGTGAACTTCAGCCCGTTGTCAACCAGGTTAAGGAGGATCTGGATGAGGCGGTCCCTGTCGGCCATGATCTCGCTGCACCCCGGTGCAATCTCTTTCTTCAGGAAAAGTCCTCTTGCCTGGGATTTTTCTTTCAGCGTAGCGAAAACGGATTCAATCGTTGTATCGAGATTCACGGCTGTCTTCTCCAGTTTGATATCCCCAAGCTCGATGCGGGAAAGAGTAAGCAGGTCACTCACCAGTGAATTCAGGCGTTCGCTGTGGTTCTGTATCGTCTCGAGGAATTTCCTGGCATTCTCCCTGTCATCAAGCGCTCCCTCGAGCAGGGTTTCGGCAAACCCCTTGATTGCGGTTATCGGCGTCTTGATCTCGTGGGAGACGTTGGCAACAAAGTCCTTCCGCACTTCCTCGAGTTTCCGGAGCCGCGTTATATCGTGAAAGGTAAACACCACTCCCGAGAGTTCTCCCTTGATGCTGAACGGGGCTGCCGTGGTCATGAGATAGCGTTCTTTTGGTTCGTGGATCTCGATTTCAAGGGATATTTTTTCTTTACCGTGGGAAACAACTTCAACAGCCTCCATGAGGTCAGCCCTCCGCAGGCCTTCTGTCAGGGTTTTCCCTTCAATGTCTGCCTGAATGCCGAACAGGTCCCTGATCGCGGTATTGCTCATAATGATCCTGCCCTTTGTGTCGGTCAGCACCAGTCCGTCGGACATGTTCCTGAGGATGGCTTCCAGCTTCTGCTGCTCCTCAATGCTCTGATCGAGCTTTGTGTGCAGTTCCTTTGCCATCTCGCTGATATTCTGACCGAGATCACTGAGTTCACCTTTTTCTTCAACAAAAAGCCTTTTCCGGAAGTTTCCCCGGGTAATATCTTTTGAATACTCGGTCATGTCCTCTATGGACCTGGTGATCTTGCGTGCCTGATAGAGCCCGATGAGTATGGCAATGCACAACGCGGTCAGGGAGGGGATGAGGATCCGCATCCGCAGGCTGAGTATGGATGCCTCGATATCATGGATGGGAAGTGACAGGCGGAGGAAGTTTTTCTCGGTATTGCTGGTGAAGGCCAATGCAAGATAGAGCAGGTTTTTTTGCAGTGTGGCGCTGTATCTGATGGATGTGCCGACATCCTTGATGTCTGCGTCCCTGATCTCAGGCCTGTCGGCATGGTTTTCCATGCTTTCCGAACGCTCATCAGAATCACCGAGAACTTTTCCCGTGCTATTGATAATGGTCACCCGTGCCCCGGTCTTTTCCTTGAACTGCCTGCAGAAATCATCAAGCCCGGAAGGGGAAGAGGGGATCTGTCCGGCAATCAGCCGCGCCTGTTTGAGGAGACTGTCCTGGAGATTGGCTATGTAGTTTTGCTTGACAGCGTCGGAAAGATACAGCTCAAGGACGATCAGGAGGAAAAGAGCCAGGATTACATAGGGGATGGCGATGCTCCTGAAGAGATACCGTTTCATGCCTTGCCATCGAACAGATACCCGATGCCGCGCATGGTTTTTATATATTTGGGATTTGCCGGATCCCGTTCGATCTGGGCCCGCAGCCGGCGGATATGCACGTCCACAGTCCTTGGCTCCACAAATGCCTCGTCCCGCCAGATTGCATCGAGGAGCTGGTTGCGGCTGAAGACCTTGCCTCTTCTCTCGGCGAGGAAGAGAAGGAGCTTGAATTCAGTTGCGCTCAGTTTGGCCGGTTTCCCTCGTACCGAGACGGTATACCGCTCCAGGTCTATCTCGAGATCACCGATCTTCAGGAGTTTTTCCAGAACGGGTTTTTCCGATACCCTCCTTAATACGGCCTTTACGCGGGCTACCAGCTCACGGGGGCTGAACGGCTTTGCCATATAGTCGTCCGCACCCATCTCCAGCCCGAGGATGCGGTCTATCTCTTCCCCCTTGGCAGTCAGCATTATTATAGGAGTCCTGGCTGTTTTGGGGTCGCTGCGAACGATGCGGCAGAGTTCCATGCCCTGTATCCCGGGCAGCATGAGATCGAGTATGAGAAGGTCATATGGCTCTTTTCTTATTTTTTTGAGAGCATCATCTCCGTCAGACGATGACTCAACGGCAAACCCCTCTTTCTTCAGGTTGTATGCGATGAGTTCAACGAGATCGGCCTCGTCTTCGATAATGAGAATACGCTTCGGGGTTTCCATCGTATACTTATAGCATTATTTCCGATCCCTATGCAACAGCCGGAGGTCTGCCGATTGACTTTGCAGTGCTTTTTTTATATTCTAAGTATGCTCCGGTAGGCAAGTAATGAAAATATTTCCCAAAGAGACAGATTTCTTTTCGATTTTCGAAAAAGCTGCGGCAAACGTCACCCACGCAGCAACCCTGTTTGTCGGCATCATGGAATATTTCACCAACCTTGAACACTGGGCAAAGGAAGTGCACGAACTTGAACAGGAAGGGGATGTCTATACCCACGATATCATCAGGAAACTGAACAAATCCTTTGTTACCCCTATTGACAGAGAAGACATCCATGCTCTTGCTTCCCGATTGGATGATATCCTTGACCTGATCTGGAACGCAGCCGACAGGCTTACCGTGTTCAAGCTCACAGAATCTACCAGATACGGGATCATTATGGCAAAAGATCTCCTTGCAACCGTCGAACTGGTCGAAAAAGCGATAAAGAAATTAAAAGACAAGAACTATGCCCATATCCAGGAATACTGCATCGAGATCAACAAACTCGAAAATAAAATGGACAGGGGATTCAGAGATGCCCTCGGTCATTTATTCGATGAGATAAAAGACCCCATCCTTATTATTAAATGGAAAGAGGTTTACGAGCATCTTGAGGACGCGTCCGACAGGTGCGAGGATGTTGCGAATATCCTGGAAGCCGTAGTCCTGAAGCATGCTTGATTTTGTCCTCGTCGTTGTCTTCCTCGCCATATTATTCGACATCAGCAATGGTTACAATGATGCGGCAAATGCAATCGCAACTGTTGTTTCGACACGGGTACTGAAGCCTTCCCAGGCCGTACTGCTTGCGGGTTTCCTGAACGTGCTCGGAGCGTTTATGACAACGGCTGTAGCGAAGACCATCGGGAAGGGGGTTGTCGACCCGAAGGCGATTACCGAGGGGGTTGTTGCCGCCGCCCTTCTGTCAGGGTTCATCTGGAATACTGCCATGACACGGGTAGGTCTCCCTGTCAGCGCTTCACATGCGCTTATCGGGGGACTGATCGGAGCCTCGATATCGCATGGAGGGACAACGATTCTCAATATGCATGGCCTGACCACTATCTTTTTATCGCTCCTCCTGTCGCCGCTCTTCGGAATCCTGTTCGGATATGCCTTCATGCGGTTCATTCTTGCGGTTTGCGCAAACCTCTCCACGAGTACGGTGAATAAATATTTCGGGAAACTCCAGATCGTCTCAGCAAGCTTTATGGCTTTCAGCCACGGCTCGAATGATGCCCAGAAGGTGATGGGCATCATCACCCTATCACTCGTGAGCGGTGGCTATCTCCATTCGGTTGAAGTCCCGTTCTGGGTTATCCTTGCCTGTGCGCTTGCAATGGGACTGGGAACGGCAGTCGGCGGCTGGAAAGTGATCAAGACCATGGGGGTGAACATGCTGAAACTTGAACCCGTACACGGCTTTGCAGCAGAAACATCGGCAACTGCGGTGATCCTCGGCGCAAGCCATTTCGGCCTCCCTGTAAGCACGACCCATGTTATTGCTACCGCGATCATGGGAGTAGGTTCCACGAAGAGACTCACTGCCGTAAGATGGGGTATCGGGAAAAAGATCATCAATGCCTGGATATTCACTCTCCCGGCATGTGCGATTGCCGCGTGGCTCATGTATAAGGTAGTCGCTGTGCTCGAATAGAGGGCTACGCACCCTGTTGCAGCACATCTCTGATGGCTGTATCGGTCACTCCCCTGAATATCTCTGCTGAACCGATTTCACGGGGAAGGATGAATTTCAGTTCTCCGGCTACCGCTTTTTTATCGAGTTGCATAGACAGGAAAAGGCTCTGTTCCTTTACATCGCCCGGCTTATCAGCCGGCAATCCATAGGCTTGAATCAGGTTTTGAATCCGCACTGCCTGGTCTTCGGGAATAAGTCCGAGCCGCACTGCCAGCCGGGCTTCAAGGTGCATGCCTATTGCAACTGCTTCGCCGTGCAGGAACCGGGTGTATCCCGTCACCGTCTCGAGTGCATGGCCTATGGTATGTCCGAAGTTCAAAATAGCCCGCAGCCCGGATTCCCGTTCGTCCTCGGCGACAACCCCGGCCTTGATCTCGCATGAACGCCTGATGATGCGGATCACAGCCTCCGGTTCGAGGTTCATGACCCTTTCCGTATTCTCCTCGAGAAACGCAAAGAGTTCGCGGTCGGCAATAACCCCGTACTTGATGACCTCTGCAAGGCCCGCGCGGAATTGCCTCTCCGGCAGGGTTTTCAGGGTATCTCCGTCAATCCATACAAGCCTGGGCTGCCAGAAAGCACCGATCATGTTCTTTCCGAGTTCATGGTCAACGCCTGTCTTGCCGCCGACAGAACTGTCCACCTGTGCAAGGAGTGTGGTCGGGATCTGGATATACGGTATGCCCCTCATATAGGTAGATGCGGCAAACCCTGCAAGATCTCCGACAACCCCTCCCCCGAGCGCGATCAGGGCTGACTTCCTGTCGAGTCTGAACCTGAGCAGTTCGTTGTATACCTGCCGGAGTGTGTCAAGGTTCTTGTGTTCTTCGCCGTCCGGGACAGTGACTGTGAGGAGCTCGAATCCAGCATCCCTGATTGAATCCGATACCTGCTTACCATAGAGAGGAAGCACCGTGGGATTGCTTACCATTGCTATTTTTGGGCTGAGATGAAAGGCCCTGAGTTCTTCTCCTATGCCGTCGAGAATAGAGTTTCCCAGCACAATATCATAGCTTCTCTCACCAAGCTGGACCCTTATTTTTTCCATATTCTTCTGTCCCTTTTTTCCCCCTGATTCAGACTTCTGAATCCTGGATTTTATAGAGTATCTCCTCTGCGATCCGGAGAGGGGTCTTGTCTTCCGTGTCGACCACGATATCTGCGTTCTCATAAAACGGTTTCCTGAAATTCAGGAGGTCTTTTATTGTCCCGAGAGGATCTTTTCCCTGAAGCAGGGGTCTTGCAGTATTCCCTTCGGTTCTCTTCAGAATAGTCTCGGGTGATGCCATGAGACAGACGACTATCCCGTTCTCCCTGAGCAAGTCCATATTTTCCTGTTTCAGGACTGCACCGCCACCGGTTGAGATGATGACATTGCTTCTCCGGGCGATAGTTCTTATCATCTCGGTCTCTATCTCCCTGAACGTCTGTTCCCCGTATTCTCTGAAGATTTCAGAGATTGTCTTGTTCCGTGATTTTTCGATCTCGGTGTCGACATCGACCAGCCTCATGCCCAGACGGCCCGAAAGCTCCTTCCCAATCTCGGTCTTCCCGGTTCCCATGAATCCTGTCAGCACTATGTTCTTCATTCTCTCAAATATTGTAGATATTACCGGGCACAAGGTCAATCTGCTATAGTGTACCTATGGATAAGGTCCTTGTCGGGATGAGCGGAGGGGTCGACTCTTCGGTAACTGCATATCTCCTGAAAGAGAGCGGCTATGAGGTCGAGGGGATATCCCTGTTCCTCTGGGAACCGGAGACGAGGAGTGGATGTGGCGCATGTTGTTCGGTCCATTCCCTGGAGTCGGCAGCGCGCACTGCTGATAAGATCGGAGTTGCCCACCGCGTGGTCGATCTCAGGGATGTATTCCGTGAAAAAGTGGTCGAGCCGTTTGTTCAGGCCTATATGACAGGCATGACCCCGAACCCCTGTGTCCTCTGCAACCGGTTCGTAAAATTCCCCTGCCTTCTGAGAGAGGCGGATATGCGGGGAGCAGGATTCATTGCAACAGGCCATTATGCAAGGGTTGAGCCGTTTCCCTGCCGTACGGAGGACTTTTGGATGATCGCCTCCGAACCCCGGATGGGAAACAGCAGTGAGCAGGGAATGGAACGTTCTCCCTGTTTCTGTCTCAGGAAAGGGATCGATCCTAAAAAAGACCAGTCCTATGTTTTGTATATCTTGCGGCAAACAGAGCTCCGCAGGTTGCTCCTCCCGCTTGGGTCATATACCAAGGATGACATCAGAGCCATGGCAAAAAAACAGAACCTTCCGGCAGCAGGCCGGACTGAAAGCCAGGAGGTGTGTTTTGTTCAGGACGGGGCTTATTCCTCATTTATTGAAAAGAGCGCCCGGGAAGCCGGGAGACCCGGCCCGATTATTGCTCTGGACAATCAGGCCGTGATCGGGATGCACAAGGGGATTCACGGGTATACGATCGGCCAGAGAAAGGGGCTTGGCATATCATCGCCCGATCCGCTCTATGTGGTGAAGATCGATGCAGGTGAAAATGCCGTTTATGTCGGACCACGGGACGCAGCGAGGAAAAGGGAATTTTTTGTCGCAGACCTGAACTGGGTGAATCCGCCGGAACCTGCTTCCCGTGAACCGGGAAGAGGCGGAGGTGTTTTCAGGGCAACGGTAAAAGTGCGTTCCACCATGAAGGATGAACCTGCAACATTCTTTTTGGAGAGAAATCCCTCCTCAAATCCCCTTACCCAGGGGAGAGCAGGCGGGCTGCCGGTTGACGCTGTCAGGGTTGTATTCGATGAACCACAATGGGCTCCTGCTCCCGGTCAGTCCGCAGTCTTTTATGACGGTGACAGGGTTATCGGGGGAGGCGTAATAATAGATTTTTGTTAATTTTGTCAATATAATAGGAAAAGATGAACCAGGGGAAGGCATCGTGGTCATAAAGAAGGAAGACCTGACACACGAGAAGATCTTCACTGATATCAGACAGGTCTACCAGGAGCATTACGGGACCAGCGATACCCGGCTTGTGGAGAGGGTATTCAACGACATCATTGACCTCTTCCAGGGGAAAAAGCGCGGGTTCCAGAAATGTGATACCCAATATCATGACCTTTTCCACACCCTGCAGGTCGCCCCGCCTTTTATCGGGATTCTCGACGGATGGAACAAGAGCGGGAATATACCGCATATCACGAAATACTATTTTGATTTAGGGCTCGTCAGTGTATTGCTCCATGACACCGGATACATAAAAAAAGACGGTGATTCCCGGGGAACCGGAGGCAAGTATACCTTTGTGCATATCCAGAGGAGCATTGATTTCGCTGAACATTATCTCCCCCAGATCGGTTTTGATGAGCAGCAGATTCAGAGCGTGAGGAATATCATCATGTGCACCGGGGTGAGAGTTGACTATTCCCAGCTCCATTTTCGGGCGGACGAAGAGCGTGTTATCGGTTACGCGCTCGGCACTTCAGACCTTATCGGGCAGATGTCAGCTGCCGATTATCCGGAAAAGTTGTCCGCTCTCTTCGATGAATTTGAAGAAGCGTACCGCTTTGAAGGCAAAGAGAAACTGAAGACTATGGGCGCGATAATCTTTGAGAGCCTCGATGATCTGACCAGAAGCACGCCCCGTTTTTATGAGGCTGTGGTGAAAGACAAGTTTCAAAAAATGGGCTCTTTAGATGCCTGCCTATCCTATCATGCTAAGGATAGACATAACCCTTACCTCGAAGCCATCGAGGAAAATATACAGAAAATCAAGCTCGCTGCCAGTTTAGCTTAACCCACCTTATTTATTGTTCTTAAATTGGTTATGCAATACGGGACTTTATGAATAATTGGGTTAACCCGAAAAATGCATTTGGATATAAAGACGGCAGGCACCTATGCAGCAAAACCTCTTGAACGCAGAATTTACGTCTGTATGGTATCCAGGCGGCAAGAATGAAAACGTGCCGGGAATCCGGGTTATGAAACCGCTCACAAAGGAGCTGCACAAGAGCTTTTGCTGCACACATGCCTGCCGCTCATTGCAGTTTTCGGGTTAATAGACAAGCCGGAGTATGTCGGGTACGACCTCTATCGTTGCAGGGGTCATCCCCAGATAATCACCGTCGATCTGGATATGCCCTGTACCGCTTACTGTCAGATTCTTCGCTCTTGCGTATCCGACATCGCGGAATTTCAGGTGCTGTCCCGTCAGGATGCCGAACACATAGCGAAGGATATCAACCCGCCTCTTGCCGTGGAACATGCAGACCGAGAGTGAGGGCTCGGCAATGTCCGCGTCCGGGGTGACGCTGAAATTCCCCCCGTATTTTTTCGCATTGCCGATAATGAGGGAAAAACAGGAGTGTATTCCCCCGTCGAGAGTTACCTGAAGGCCGGAGAGGTTCAGTCTGCCGAGAGTTTTCAATCCGCTGAAGATATATGATCCCCTGCCCGAGATTTTTTTGAATGTCTCATCTACTCCGTGGACTGCAGCTCCGTCGAATCCGATGCCTGCCATGAGGCAGAAGTAGCGGCTCGCCGGAGGTGAGCAATGGGTAAGGGTTATTTTCCCGAGTGCAATCGACTGCGGATATCTGCTGAGCCCGAAATCGACCGCATCTTCCTCATGCTCCGGCACACCAAGTTCTTTTGCGAGTACATTCGTTGTACCGAGCGGGATGATCGCCATCGGCACTGAGGACCCTGCGATGCCGTTCATGACCTCATTGAAGGTGCCGTCGCCTCCCGCAGCAAAGATCAGTTGCGGCTTTTTTTTCAGAACATCCTGCGCGAGCAGTTCGGCATCACCCCTCTGTCTGGTAAGCAATGACTCAACTTCCTGCCCCCTGTCGCGGAGGTACCGGCAGAGCTGTTGGAATTTTTTTGCTGAGCCTTTTTTCGCTGCAGGATTACCGATTAAGACGATCAAGGATTACCCCCGCCGGCTGCATACCTTTACACGGTCCAATACGGTCAACCAGTACCGGTCTCCTTTCGAGATGCCGGATTATCTTTGCAATATCACTTCCCTCCTGAATGAAGAATACCCGTCCGCCGGTTTTTTGCCCGCTTCGTTTGCATGCAGGGATTCTCACATAGCCGAATAATTCTGAGGCGACATACCCGGTTGTATAATGAGGGTCGTCGGAGATGCAGACTTCTGCGCTCACCCCGGAACAGGAAGCAACCTTGGAGGCAAGGACCAGGGCTTCTTTCACGGTATCACTATTCATCCCGAACCGGGCGAGTCTTGATGAAAGAATCCCTGATGCAGGCTTTGCAGTGCCGAGTCGTGAGACCCTGACTCCTCTCCTGCGGTCAGGTTCCAGCCGCACCCCTTTTTCTGCTGAAACAAGCGCGGCACCGCGCATACCCCCTTTTTGCAGGATAGTGAATGCGGTCTTCAGCGCTTTTTCAGAGATGCCCACCGCCTGCAGGAGATTCCGCGCAATGCGCCGTGCTTCCGGGGGGGAAGCGCATATGACTGTTGATAGGGGCAGGGTTGAGATTGCGTGGGGTTTCTCCTGTATTTCTTCCAGCGTCAGAACGACGGTATCAGGCTTTCCTTTCGGGTGATGCAATGCCCTTTCACAATATCTTTTCAGTACTCGCTGCAAGTCCGCTGCCGGATAGAGACCTTCAGCGCCGGAGATATGGATTTCTTCCCGGTTGACCGCCGGCCGGCCACCACCCGGAGCTTTTTTCGAGGCCCGCATGCGGATGCTCCAGAGCTTTTCCATGCAAAGTGATTATATATTATTGCTGTCCAAAATATTAAGGCGTAGGGATATGACTCGGTTTCCGAATCGAATTAACCCGAAAAATGCATTTGGATATAGAGACGGCAGGCACCTATGCAGCAAAACCTCTTGAACGCAGAATTTACGTCTGTATGGTATCCAGGCGGCAAGAATGAAAACGTGCCGGGAATCCGGGTCATGAAACCGCTCACCAAGGAGCTGCACAAGAGCTTTTGCTGCACACATGCCTGCTGTTCCTTGCATTTTTCGGGTTAAATGACAGAAAAAGATATTGGTCATTTTTATAATGTTCGAGGATTAAGAGCATAAATATCTGGATAGATACTGTATCCGGAGTCTTCATGCAGGAATTCATGAATAAAATGATCGAAGTCCGGGGCTACTCGAACAGCGAGACGAGGGTGTCGGTCTTTTCTGCAATGTGCTTCGTCATCTCTTCCTGGGCATTTTTCAGTCTGTGGAGTTCATCTGCAATATCCAGCGCGGCGAGAATGGAAGCCTTTACCGGGGTGATGTTCGGCGATGTTGAGTAGACTTCTTTCAATTTCCTGTCTACAAAGGCAGCGAGTTCCCTGATATATTCCTCAGGAGCATCGCCCCGTATGGTGTATTTCTGGCCAAGGATGTAGACTTCAGTGCTTCCCATGCCTTGTTACTCTGAATCCAGGGTTTCGAGTTCGTCGAGAAGGGTTTCGATCTGGCTTCTTACCACATTCTTCTCGGACCGCATCTGCTCGACTTCCTGGTTCTTCTCATCGAGAAGCTGTTCAAGCTCCCTGATCCGCTTTTCCATCAGGATTTTTTCTTCTTTCAGCGCCTTGACCCGGTCAATAGTTGCAGCAATTTTATCTTCAAGAGTCTTGAACTTGTCCAATGGTGTGTTCTCCTTTTTCATAGTGTTGCGTTGTTCCCCGTGCTGATTGTCGTCGAAGAGGGTCTTCATGAAAACCATTGTACCTAAAATACCAGAATGCCGGAAAGATTGTCTAGAGTTTTTCGAGTGGATCCCCGGCGCTCTCTTCAGGAGATGAAAAGAGCCGATTGTATTCGAAAAACGTTGTGAGAACGCGTTTTACGTAGTTCCTCGTTTCTGGGTAAGGAATGTCTTCGATAAACTCGTCAACCTCTTTGTACCGGTCGTTTGCCGTCCATTTTCTCACAGCATCTTCTCCTGCATTATAGGCGGCGATCGCGTGGGCATAGGAGCCGAATTCCTGAATCAGCCTGCTGAGATACGAGACCCCGAGATGGAGGTTGTTTTTGACATGATAGATATCCCCGGAACTCCGTATTTTGAGGCGAAGGGTTTTGTCGAGCCGGTATGCAGTCTGGGGCATGAGCTGCATGAGTCCGAGCGCCCCTGCCGGCGATTTTGCTCCGGACTGGAATCTGCTCTCTTCCCGTATTATCGAAAGGACAAGCAGGGGGTCTACGTGATACCGTTCGGAGAGGGGGGCGAGAGTTTCCCAGTATGCCAGGGGATAGAGAAAACGGTAAATTTCCTCTGATAAAGGTCTTTGGGCGGCAAGTCTCACGGAATGCCTGTACTCGCCGAGTTCCTCGAATTTCGTACAGAGGGAGACAATCTCTGCGGGAGAACCCGCGTGTTTTGAGATATGGATAAGTTCTGCAACCGCTTCCCGGGTCAGGCCGTATTCGAGAAGGACTTCAACCCGCTCAAGCTCCCTGAATGCAGGAGATGAGGGTTTTGCCGGCACCGATGGTTTTCTAAATTTCTGCGCAGGATTTCCCGCTGTGTTCATCCATAACCCGCCGGCTCTTGCGCCGGAGAGGAGGCTGTAAAAGTCCCGTTTTCCCGGGACGCCCGAAGGATATAACCCTGCGCTCTTTTCTCCGGCAGACTCGATGCTCCGGGCTCTCCAGTAAAGATACTGCGTGGCATCAGTCATGCCGTGCAGTTTTGTGAAAATTCCTGCTGATTTTTCGTATTCTCCGGCGAGGTAGTATGTCCATCCTATGCCCCAAAGGGTATCTTCACGGTTTCGGGGAAATGATTCCAGGATCTGCTCGTAGAGGGTTAAGGCCTCTGTGATGTTTCCGGACCTTCTCTTGTCCGCCGCGACTGCCAGAAGAAGGGAGGCGAAGCGGGTATCTTTCATGGTCAGTATCTTGTCGATGAGGGCGTTTACGGCCTCTTTATTCCGTGCACGATACAGGGAGCGGACTTCCCAGTATTTCTCTCCGGCCTGCTGATAGACCTCTGCCGCCTCCGGGTATTTTTTCTGCCTGAAGAGCGAATATCCCAGCTTCTTCAGAATTTCGTGCTTCAGTGTGCCGTCGTCCCGGGAAAGCGCTGCCCTGAGGAGGGACTCGGCATCTTTGAATTCCAGATGGTCATTCAGGTTTGAACCGCGCTGGAGCATATCACGGGTACTGATATCCCCGGGCCTTAATTCACTGTACGCAAGGTCGGCATAAGCTCCGGCCTGAACATAGATGTCTCTGAAAAGGGATTGGGCCGCCTCCTGTTTCCCCTGCCGGGCAAGCCATTGTGCATAGAGATATTTCATTTCCGTATCATGTTTATAGTCATTGAGATATGCCTTGAACAAGTCTTCCGTACCGTCTTCAGAGAGTTCCGCAGCTTCGCTGATTTCCCTTGACCGGGCTTTTTTGACAAGGGGTGACTCGGAGTAGTCTTTCAGGAGAGTGCGGATTGCGTTGAGTGATTCGCGATGATTCCCCGATCCATGATGCGCTTCCGCCAGCCAGAAGAGGGCGTAATCACCCAGGAGCGGGAATTCTCTACCGGCCCGAGACAGATGCGATATTGCATCATGATATCTGCCGCTGTCAAGCGCTCTCTTCCCTTCCCGAAGGGAAGCTTTCCCCCCCGTCTCCTCTGCGCACGCCGAAGCAGAAAAGAGAAGAACCAGTGCGATAAAGAGAAGACGCTTCATATCCCTATGATAGCGGAAAGAACCTGTTTCAGCAAGAAAAAGCCTTGCTCCGGAGCATGGCATTTTTCGAGTTGCTGTGGTATATTTCCCCATGATCAGAGACCTCAGGCTTCACGGCAGGACAGGCCCAGTCGAGTATTTTGCCTTTGTCGGCGGCACCGCGGCATACAATACCTATTTTTATGAAGAAATTCCCGGAGGCATCCGGTTTTTTTCACGCGGGAACGAACTGACGATAACCGATGACGGCGTACATTACAAGGGCACAGGCGGAAGTTTCTGCGAGTATATGTTCGGTGTCGAACAGCCGCTCAAGGACCTCCTGAAACGTGATATTGCAAACAGACTCATCATGTTCGGGGCTTTTCTCGATGAGAATGAAAAGGTTGTTTTTACCAACGAGACAGAGGGGCACGAATCTTTTTACCGTCTTTTCATTCAGGGTCATGCGGTAAAAAACTACTATTTCTTTATCGCCTCAGATTTCAGGGAAGAGTACAGGGAAAGGCAGAAGCACATCCTCGGGGCTGTTGGGAAATTTCTCAAAAGGACCGACCTCCTCCCGGAAAATAATGATACAGCGCTGCTCGAGGGATTTCTTCGCGAACTCGATGAAGACGATGCGACGGTGTTTATTTTCAAGCTCATCCATGAAGGCAACCAGACGTTTTACCGGACCTATGCTGATTTTTATGCAAAGGACAGGTCGCTCTCCCCGAACGAGGAATTATACCTGGAAGATATCGCCTCCCGGCATCAGATAGACCGGTACCAGCAGGAGCGGATGAAGATCGATGTCATGTACCGGCATCTCCATAACAGACACGTTGTCGACGAATACCGGGATATACTCCTGAACGGCGTCCTGCACGATACCCTGCACCATGAGGAATTTGCGAGACTTGAACGGTTGAGGACGCTCGGTATCCGGAATAACATCCCGGTCGTCCTCTTCGAGACGCTCGACGACCAGCTCCTGAGAGGGAAGAAGATTCAGGCTCTTGAAGAGCCCGGATATCTCCGTGAGACGAGGACGATACTCCAGAGTCTTTTTTTTAAAGACCAGTCCCTTAAAAAACACATAATCCCCGAAGATATTATCAGGCTGCTCAGGGCGAAGCAGATCGCAGATGCGAAAAGGGACAAGGGGTTTGAACAGATCCTTCTCGATACCGTAAGAGCCTGTGATGAGATAGCACGGGAGACAAACGACTTCAACCTCTTCGAAGAGTTCACCTCTCTTGCTACCTATTTCGACCGTTTTGACAATGTCTCAAACCTGCTGAGCCAGCTCGCATTCATGGAACACGGGGAATTTACCGAGGATTCCCTGCGGAGTCTTCTGGGAAATAAAAGGGAGTTCGACCTGCTGGACAAGGGAATATTCGAAAGCCTGTTTATTGCCGAGCTTCTGGGTAATAGATACGTTACCGGGTATGGCCGGAAAAAGATCAAGGCACTCTCCAGAGGAATTAACAAGATCAGCGCAGGCGAAGCGTCTTTGCGGGATGTTGTCGGTGAACTGGCTGCGATAACTGAAGAGGAGAAGCTCTACCGGCTCATCCATCACGCACTCAAGGAAAGGACCCGGAGTTTTTTCCCGGGGCTCGACACCAGAAAAGGCCGCGAAAAGATCCGGGAGGATATCTCTCAGGAGCTCGGCACGAAGGGCGTCGCGCTGCACCTGCCCAAAACCTTATTCGACAGGGTATTCCTGGATATCAAGAAGGAGTCTTTCTATCTGAACCATCTGTTGCCTTCAATCATTCAGAACCAGGACACCCTCCTGAGGGAAGACTTCCTGAACAACAGCGGGCTTGACCGGTTTTATATCGAGACGCTGGAAAGGGAATACTTCGAACAGAAGAAACTCAATCCCGCTCTGCTTGAAAAACTTCTTATTGGAGGCGGCGAGCGGATTTGAACCGCTGAATAAAGGTTTTGCAGACCTCCCCCTTGGCCACTTGGGTACGCCGCCCTGCACAACAGTGAAAAGTTTAAAGTGAAGAGTGAAAAGTTAAAAATTTAAAGAACTTTTACGAACGCATTCCATATATAAGACCACGATATCTTACTGTCATCCCGGCTTGTCCGGAATCCATCTTTCATCCTCAAACAAGAAAGATTTCCTGCATGAAGGAACAACAGTTGTGAGAATTTATCCGCGCGCTCTTTTTTCACTTTTAACTTTCAACTCTTAACTGCCGTTGAAATGGAGCGGGAAACGGGGCTCGAACCCGCGACCCCAACCTTGGCAAGGTTGTGCTCTACCAACTGAGCTATTCCCGCATGGTAAAAAAAGTTAAGAGTGAAAAGTTAAAAATTAAAAGTTTGAGAAACGTGCTCTTTTATTTCTTAAGTTTTCACTCTTAACTTTCAACTTGCAACGCTTAACTTATACAGAGGCAATGAGCTATAATGAACGTTACTAATAAAAATACTAGGAAAGCGCGGATTTTGTCAATATGCTTGTGCCTGACCTTAAGACTTTTAAGGATTATTCGAAGGAAGGGAACCTTATCCCTGTCTACCGGGAAATCCTTGCGGATACCGAGACTCCTGTCTCGGCGGCGATGAAACTGGGAGGGGGGCCCTCATTCCTGCTCGAGAGCATGGTGGGCGGAGAGAAATGGGCCCGGTATTCCTTCCTCGGTTCAAAACCTTCGCGGGTTATCCGGAGCTGGGGCAACAGGGTGGAGGTTAAAGATAAGAGAACAGGGATCAGGAAATGGAAGGTTGCAAACCCCATCGAAATAATCAAACGGGAGATTACCTCTTTCCGTCCGGTCGACGTCCCCGGACTTCCAAGGTTCTACGGGGGGCTTGTTGGATATATCGGCTACGATATGGTCAGGTTTTTCGAGGAGATCCCGGATACGAAGATGCCCGGGTTAAAACTTCCGGATATGTTCCTCATGGTTACCGATACCGTTGTAATTTTTGATAATCTTACAGGGAAGATCAAGGTTGTTTCGAATGCCCATATCAATGAAAAGTCTCCGGAAGAGGCGTATCAGGAAGCGGAGGAAAAGATCGGGAGCATTATTGAGAAACTCAGGAAGTCCAGGATCCCTGCCGCAAGAAAAAGGAAATCTCCGGGTGATCTGACCGTGTCCGGGAGGAATATGTTGCGGGAGGATAAAACCTCAGGAATCTCCGGGACATCACAATACGAGTCCTCGTTTTTTTCGAAGGAATCGTTTGAAGATGCTGTCACGAGAAGCAAGGAATACGTCATGTCCGGAGATGTGGTCCAGGTGGTATTATCCCAGAGGTTCGAACGGAGCCATGAAACCATCCCTTTCAATATCTACAGGGCTCTCAGGGTTATCAATCCTTCTCCGTATATGTATTACCTGGATACCGGTGATGCCAAACTCGTGGGCTCTTCGCCCGAGATACTCGTGAGGCTTGAGGGGAAGAAGATTATCCTGCGGCCTATCGCAGGCACCCGGAGCAGGGGGGAGAGCGAAGAAGAAGACAAAGCGCTCGAAGAAGACCTGAAGAGAGACCCCAAGGAGAGAGCAGAACATATCATGCTCGTCGATCTCGGGAGGAACGACGTCGGCAGAGTCTCGGAGACCGGGTCTGTGAAGGTTACTGAGCTGATGTCTGTTGAGCGGTACAGCCACGTGATGCATCTTGTTTCGAATGTCGAAGGTACGCTTCGTCCCGGACTGGATGCATTCAATGTACTCGAGGCCTGTTTCCCTGCGGGAACGGTAACCGGGGCTCCCAAGGTAAGGGCCATGGAGATTATCGAAGAGCTCGAACCGATAAAACGGGGGCCTTATGCCGGTGCGGTCGGATATTTCAGCTACTCAGGGAACATGGATACCTGCATCACCATCAGGACGCTCATCATACAGGACGGCAAAGTGTATGTCCAGGCGGGCGCCGGTATTGTTGCCGACTCGGTGCCTCAGAATGAGTATGCAGAGACGGTGCACAAGGCGATGGGGATGATGAAGGCGGTTGAGATGGCGGAGAGAGAGTTAGGGTAAGAATATGTTATTAATGATCGATAATTACGATTCCTTTACCTACAATCTCGTGCAGTATTTCGGGGAGCTGGGGGAAGATATCCGGGTGTACAGGAATAACAAGATCACGGTCCGTGAGATCGAAGAGATGCGGCCTGACAGGATTGTCATCTCTCCGGGGCCCTGTACCCCGAAAGAGGCAGGCATCTCCGTAGACGTCATCAGATATTTTGCCGGAAAGCTCCCGATCCTTGGGGTATGCCTGGGGCATCAGGCTATCGGGGCTGCTTTCGGCGGAGATATCGTCCAGGCCCCGAGACTGATGCACGGAAAGACTTCCCTGATATTCCACGACGGGGAAACGATCTACCAGAACCTTCCCAATCCTTTCGAAGCTACCCGGTACCACTCGCTCCTTATCCGGAGAGAAACCCTTCCCGCATGCCTTGCAATTTCAGCATGGACTGATGTCGGTGAGATCATGGGTGTCCGGCACAGGGAGGTGCTCGTCGAAGGTGTCCAGTTCCATCCTGAATCGATATTGACAGGCGTCGGAAAATCCCTGTTAAATAATTTTCTCAAATTACAGTGAGCGGCTTGAATAGAGCCTGTTTATAAATTCGGAGGACGGAATCCGGTTTTTTCAATCCCGAAAGCTTTCGGGACTGGATTGGAAGCCTGTCCCGTACTTGATACGGGAGTCAAGCCGGACAATGACAAATACGGACTTTATACACAGACTCTGAATAATGATAAAGAGACATTATGATTAAAGAAGCGATACATATGCTGGTGGACAAGATCGATCTGTCTGAGAAAGAAATGGCCGAATGCATGGAAGAGATAATGGACGGCAAGGCTACCGACGCACAGATAGGGGCTCTGCTCACCGCGTTGCGGGTGAAGGGAGAGACAGTCGCAGAGATAACCGGAGCCGCGAAGATTATGAGAAGGAAAGCGACTGCGATCAGGGCGCCCGAGGGGGTGCTCGATACCTGTGGTACGGGCGGAGATATGTCCCATACCTTTAATATCTCGACCACGACCGCTTTTGTGGTTGCAGGCGCCGGAGTCCCTGTGGCCAAGCACGGCAACCGGTCCGTATCGAGCCGGTCGGGGAGTGCTGATGTGCTGGAAGCGCTTGGGGTCAGGATAGACCTTACTCCGGAGAAAGTCGAACAATGTCTCTTTGAAACAGGGTTCGGGTTCCTCTTCGCGCCGCTGTTCCATCCTGCCATGAAATATGCGATCGGGCCCCGTCGCGAGATGGGAATACGGACCATCTTCAATATCCTCGGTCCCATCACCAACCCTGCAGGAGCACAAAGGCAGGTGCTGGGGGTGTTTGCAGACAGGCTCACAGAAACCCTCGCAGAGGTGCTCGGCAACCTCGGGGCGGCGGACGCTATGGTGGTGCACGGTGAGGACGGACTGGACGAGATCAGCATCGCAGGGAGAACAAAAATTTCCCGCGCAAGGGAAGGAAAAGTCGAAACTTTTACCATACAACCCGAAGATTTCGGGTTATGGAGAGGAAGGTTGGAAGACCTGAAGGGCGGGGATAAGGAAGAGAACGCCGGGATTACGCGGCTTATCCTCCAGGGCGAAGAGGGCGCCAGGCGCAATATCGTGCTCATGAATTCAGCGCTTGCCCTCATTGTTGCGGGCGCGACAGGAGACTACAGGACAGCGCTCGGGATTGCTGCAGATTCGATAGATTCGGGCAGGGCGCGGGAAAAGCTGGAAGAGGTGAAAAGGGTAAGCAATGCATTGTAGGGAGGATATTTGTCAGTCAAAGTAGCGGTTGTAGGCGTGGGGTATCTTGGCCGGCACCATGCGCGGATCTATTCCGAACTCGGAGAGGCAGAACTTGTCGCAATCGTCGATATAGACAGGGAAAGGGCGGATACTCTCGCAACGAACTATTCAGCCCGCGCCTGTTATGACTTCAGGGACATCCTCGACAGCGTCGAGGCGATCAGCATCGTAACGCCGACACCATCACATTATGCGATAGCCCTCGAATGCCTCAGGGCAGGGAAAGACGTCCTCATCGAGAAACCAATCACCGTGACAATCGAAGAAGCTGACGCACTCATCAGCGAGGCGACCAGGGCGGGATGTATTATCCAGGTGGGACACCTTGAACGGTTCAATCCTGCCATACTCGCTGCCGCGGAACTGATTCAGGACCCGGTCTTTATCGAATCGGAAAGGCTTTCGCCTTTTCTCGAGAGAGCGACTGATGTTGATGTCACCCTCGACCTCATGATCCATGACATCGATATCATCTTGAGTCTCATTCCCTTTCCTGTCAGGGATATTAGGGCGGTTGGGGCTCATGTGCTCTCAGGCAAGCTCGATGTAGCGAAAGCATGGCTTGAGTTCGAGAACGGATGCATGGCGCTTGCAACGGTAAGCCGCCTGTCGCCCGAGAAGCAGAGAAGGCTCAAGATATTCCAGAAGGATTCCTATCTCTCTGTTGATTATCAGAGTTCAGAGATGAAGCGCTATTATAAAACCCGCGACGGGATAGCGGTTGAGAATGCGCGACCGGAGAAGAAGGAACCGCTGAAAGAAGAACTGAGTGATTTTATCCGGTGTATTCATGAGAGAAAGCCGCCCAGGGTATCTGCTGTCGAGGGAAGGGATGCGCTCAAAGTGGTGCTCGAGATAAACCGGATGATCAGCAATACAGAATCAGGATAAGGGAGGGTTTATTCCAGTGGTTCCGATGGTCGATTTAAAGAAGCAGTTTCACGAGATACGGGAAGAGGTGTTCGCAACCCTTACGGAAATACTCGAAACCAGCCATTATATTCTCGGGTCCAGGGTGGCGGATTTTGAGAAGAAGACCGCAGCATATCACGGTGTCAGAGAGTCAGTAGGGGTTGCATCATGTACCGACGCACTCCATCTTGCCATCGATGCCCTCGGGATTGGCGAAGGGGATGAGGTGATTACTACCCCATTCACGTTCTTCGCAACAATCGAAGCAATCCTCTATACAGGGGCTCTGCCGGTCTTTGTCGATATCGATCCTGACACCATGAATATCGACGCAGGACAGATCGAATCGCACAGGACGGACAGGACGAAAGCCATCCTGCCGGTTCATCTCTTCGGGCATCCGGCTGATATGGAACGGATTATGCGAATTGCGAAAAAACACAGGCTGAAAGTGATCGAGGACTGCGCACAGTCTTTTGGTGCGGCGATCGGGGGAAAGAAAACGGGGAGCTTCGGGGACGCAGGGTGTTTCAGTTTCTATCCGAGCAAGAACCTCGGTGCATACGGGGACGGCGGCTTGATTACCCTGGACAACCCGAAGGTGGCTGAGCGGCTCCGGGAACTGAGAAATCACGGGTCAAGGGGTGCGTACCGGCATGAAAGGGTCGGGTTCAACAGCAGGCTTGATGAGATGCAGGCAGGCATTCTGCTTGTGAAGTTCAGACATATCGATGAATACAACAGAAAAAGGAGAAACAACGCAAAACTGTATTCCGGGTTCCTTTCCGGTGCGGTCTCGTGTCCCGTGGAACGGCAGGGCGCATATCATGTCTATCATCAATATACCATCAGGAGCAGGAAGAGGGATATAATCCAGCAGAGACTCAGAGAGCAGGGAGTTTCCTCGGTCGTCTACTACCCCGTGCCGGTCCATCTCCAGAAGGCTGTGAGATTTCTCGGCTACCAGAAAGGCGATTTCCCTGTCGCTGAAAAGGCCGCACGGGAAGTCCTTTCCCTGCCGATGTATCCCGAGCTTGAAGAGAAGACGATCAGAAGGATAGCCGGAATAATCAAAGAGGTTGTGTAGCAAATTAACCATCCCATGAAAACCGTAATGATCATTGCGGGAGAGAGTTCCGGTGAATTATACGGCTCCCTCCTTGCACGGGAACTCAAACAGAGAGAACCGGCAATGCGCATCATCGGTGTGGGCGGCGAAAGGATGCGGGAAGCCGGGGTGGAACTCCTCTCGACCATATCGGATGCATTCGGACTTGTGGAGGCAATCGCATCCCTGAAGAAGATCAGGGATGCCTACAGGCGGGTAGTCGCTGCAATGAGAGAAGAGTCTCCTGGTGTTCTTGTACTCATAGATTATCCGGATTTCAATCTCAAGATTGCGGCTAAAGCAAAATCATCCGGCATCCCGATCCTTTACTACGTCAGTCCGCAGGTATGGGCGTGGCGGAGGGGCAGGGTGAAAAAAATCGCAAAGATTGTAAACAGGATGGCGGTCATCCTCCCCTTTGAAGAACAAATCTACCGAGATGCAGGACTGCCCTGCGCATTTGTCGGCCATCCGATTATGGAGGAAATCGAGGCGGTACTAAAGTCAGCAGTCATGAGTCAACAGTCACTAAAAAAAGACAATAACCAATATCCAATAACCAATGACCAATGTCCGGTGACCAGTGTCCACAAAGATAGTGACCAGTGTCCAGTGACTAATGACTTTCCAGTCAGTGACCAGTGTCCAATGACCAATGACCTCAAGGATAATGACCAGTGTCCGGTGACCGGTGACTTTATAGATTCTCGCCATAAGGCTTTTTTTAAATCTGCCCTTGGTCTTGACCCGGGAAAACCGCTCCTCGCTCTCCTCCCCGGAAGCAGGCCGCATGAACTGGAGAAGCTCCTCCCGGTCATGCTCGATGTCGTACGGATGATAAAGAATGATACTTCCGGTACATTCGGGGGGTTCCAGTTCTTCATGCCCCTTGCCCCCAATACCGACGAGCAGAGATACCGTCTGCTTTTCACCCAGCTGGGCAAGGAAGGGGTTGCTGTCAGGAAAGGCGGTTCAGTGAAGACACTTGCAGCATCGGACCTTGCGGTAGTTGCTTCAGGCACCGCAGCACTCCAGACCGCCTTTCTTGAGGTCCCGATGGTTGTTGTTTATAAGCTGTCTCCACTCACGTTCTTTCTCGGCAGGCACATCGTGAAAGTAAGCCATATCTCGCTCGTCAATATCCTCTCGGGAAGGACCGTCGTCCGGGAGCTCCTCCAGCAAGAAGCGAATCCCGGGGAGGTTGTCCGGGAACTGCAAAGGGTCCGGCTCGATACCGGATACCGGGAAGCTATGGTCTCTCAGTATAGAACCGTCAGGGCACAATTCCAGGGCATGAGTGCTTCCAGCAGGGTCGCAGCGATCGTTCTGGAGATGACAGGGCTGAGATAAAGAGGAGGCGGAGTGTTTTTCCTTTACACGATACTGTACCGCATTGTCCTTCTCTTCATCCTGCCGTTTGAATACATCAAACGGTCCGCAGAAATACGCAAAAAGTGGATCAGGGAGAAATTCGGATTCTTTGACTCTTCACTTTTCACACCTCACGCACAACTTTTCTGGATTCATGCGGTTTCGGTAGGTGAGGTGATCGCTGCTCTCCCGCTTCTGAGGAAGCTGCGGGAGCAATATCCCTCCTGCACGATTCTCCTCTCCACGATCACGGATACCGGTCAGAAGGTTGCGCGCGAGCGGGCTCCAAAGGGCACATGGGTGATATACCTCCCATTCGATATCCCCTCTGTGCTGGAAAGGGCCCTGAATACTCTGAACCCCGGGACGCTGATTATTCTTGAGACCGAACTCTGGCCAAATCTTCTCAGGGCATGCGCTTCCCGCAAGATACCGGTTTTGCTGCTGAACGGGAGAATTTCGGAGAATTCCTACCGGGGATACCGGAAGGTAGCATTTTTCATGAAAAAAGTCCTTGCCTGCGTAGATTTTTTCGGTATGCAGAATGAAGAATATGCTGCACGAATCAGGAGCCTCGGCGTAGAGCAGCGCAGGGTCGGGAATCTCGGGAATTTCAAGTTTGACGCGGTGCTTCCGCACGAACCGCCTGCATGGACGGACAGGATATCACATCCTGTACTCGTTGCAGGGAGCACGAGCGAGGGGGAAGAGGGAATGATAACCTCTGCCTATCTGGAATTGAAAAATGATTTTCCCGGGCTTACCCTTGTCCTTGCGCCCCGCCATCCGGAACGGTTTGCGGAGGTCGGGAATTTCTTGAAAAACGGGGGTATTCCGTTGCTGAAATATTCCGAACTCAGTGCATTGAACTCTCAACCGGGAACTCTCAAGGGGGTTATTCTTCTTGATACGGTGGGAGAACTCTCGGGAGTATACGGCGCCGGTGATATTGCCATAATCGGGAAGAGCTTTATGGGACGCGGGGGGCAAAACCCCCTTGAACCTGCTGCGTGGGGCAAGCCGATCCTCTGCGGACCCCATATGGAAAATTTCCCGGTCATCCGGGAATTCTATGAGGCCGGGGCTGCCCTTGAAGTCTCTCCTGTAAATCTCCCTGCCGCGATCCGGGAACTTCTCATGAACCCGGAGAAAGCCGATGCACTGGGTTCGCGGGCCCGGGAGGTATACCGCAAAAACTCAGGCGCGGTCGAACGAGCCATGGAGGTTCTTGCAAAATATCTGGAACAATGCTGAAATAGAACAACGTTATTATTGTTTCGGCAAGTAAATAAGTAGAATGTCATGCTCCGACTCGATCGGGGCATCCCGTTCCTTCTGGATTATCCGGTCAGGCCGGATAATGACAGATTAGCCTTTATACACAGCCTTTATTGAGTATCTGTATCAAATCCGTATGAAATATTTTACGAAGCTGAAGCAGAAGATCATGGAACTCCTGAAAAAAGGCCTGACGCCTGACGAGATTGCGCGCGGCCTTGCTGCAGGTGTCTTTATCGCCTTCATCCCTTTTTTCGGTACGCATACCATAACCGCGATCGGGACTGCGCAGATACTCAGGCTGAATACGCTTATTGTTATCCTCGGGACGCAGATCTCCAACCCCCTCTCGTTTCCCTTTCAGATTTTTTTGAGCGCAGAAATAGGGAATCTGCTTCTGAAGGGACATTTCATCGAGCTGACCTTTTCTGAAGGTGCGAACCTGCTTGCACATTATCTCCCTCCCATCCTGCTCGGCAGTCTTGTCCTGAGCATCGTGGGTGCAGCGGTATCATTTTTTTTCGTAAGGTTACTATTGAAGAGCAGGCAAGTCAAAAGTTGTTAAGGAATGCGCAAGTAAGACTGGATTTCCCCTCTCCCTCTAGGGGAGAGTCCCGAAAGCTTTCGGGATTGAGGGGAGGGTGTTAGAAAATGTATCCTTACTTATAGTCGTCTTAGTAACTCTGGAATAAAGATGCTATGACCCCTTTAGAACGACTCTATTATTTCGGATATGCATTCAAAAAATATCGGGCCCTCCAACAGCAGAAGAGTCTGCCCTGCAGGGTCGTCAGCATCGGCAACCTGACCCTCGGAGGCACGGGCAAGACTCCGGCAGTAATCTCTCTGGCCCGGGAAGCCCGGAAGAGAGGCTGGACCCCGTGCATTCTCACCCGCGGTTACAGGGGCAAGGCTCCGGGTCCTTGTTTCGTGAGCGACGGGGAGAGTCTCCTCCTCAACGAACATCAGGCAGGAGACGAAGCGCTGCTGATAGCCGGGAAACTGAACGGGATTCCGGTGGTGAAGGGCAAAGACCGTTACCGTTCCGGGATGTTTGCCCTGAGTTCCCTGCCTCCAGACCGCACTCCGGACCTCTTCATACTGGATGACGGTTTCCAGCACTGGTTTCTCTCACGGGATAAAGACGTGCTTCTCATAGATGGCACCAACCCATTCGGCAACAGGAGGCTCTTTCCCCTCGGGCCATTGAGGGAACCGTTTGCAGAGGCGGGACGGGCTGACATACTGGTGATAACCAAGGGAGAGACAGGTAAAGGTATAGGTAGAGATACAGAAAGAGAAACAGACAAGGCCACAAAAATAGCAAAAGACTCAGCAAAGCAAAAACAGAATATACCAGAAGAACTTACGGAAGAGCTTCAGCGCATTAACCCCAGGGCTCCGGTGTTCTATGCCGGCCACAGACCCACAGGCTTTTTCGGCATTCAGGGCGATTCATATCCTCCTGAATGGGGGTATGGGAAACGGTTTTTCGGATTCTGTGGCATCGGCAACCCCCGGTCGTTCGAAAAATCTTTGATTGATTCCGAGGTGAGTCTCCAAGGATTCAAAGCATTCCGCGATCATTACCGGTACAGCCAGGGGGATATTGATACTATCAGAACGGAGGCTGAGAGGAAGGGCGCAGACTGGATTGTCACAACAGAAAAGGATATAATGAGAATCAGGAATTACGCACTGCCGGGGAATCTGGTTTCGTTGGGTATCGAGTTCACTGTCGATGACAGGTTTTATGATGCGGTTCTGGAGTTTTAGAGTTTACCCTGTGCCTCAGACAATTGATTTATGTCAGTCCACAAGCTAAGAGATTGTCATCCTCCGGCTTGACCGGGGGATCGAGTCGGGGAATGACGACATAGTAAGTTATTCAGTAAGAACATTGGTCCTTTCACCGGGAGGGAGTCATGATCAGATATATTAATGTGAAAACCAGGTCACGCATTGAATTCGTTGATATCACCTCACTGGTACAGGAGGTTGTCAGGGACGCAGGCTTTCTGGACGGGCTCTGTTTCCTGTATGTCCCCCATACCACTGCGGGCATTACGATTAATGAGGGGGCTGACCCAAGTGTCCAGCGCGATATCCTCAATTCCCTCAGCAGGCTCATACCCCATGAAATGAACTACTCCCACAGGGAAGGCAACGCCGATGCCCATATCAAGTCAACACTCGTCGGGAATTCGGTGAGTGTGATCATCGACGAAGGGAAGCTGGTGCTCGGCACCTGGCAGGCTGTTTTCTTCTGTGAATTCGACGGCCCCCGGCACAGAAGGATTGCGGTCAAATTTCTGTAAAGGGTTGCGGGAACTGAACTGTTTAGGTTTATTATTACTTCGGCAATTAAATACATGAAACTTTTCAATGCTGTCATTCCCCGGTCAAGCCGTGGAATGACAACGGCTGTGCTTATGCGCACTCACTGCTTGATTGCGCTTAATCCTTTCATATAATGTCTAAAGACAAACCACCTGACGATAGACAATCCCTCCGTGAAGAGATAAAGCGCCTCAGGCAATCCCTCTCCGAGCTCACCCCGTCCCTCGATGTCCTTCTCAGGCGAAGGGGGTTCAGGATATTCAGGCAGGAACCGGCTGACGACCTGCTCCTGCCCGATTCCCGGTTTCTTGATGCATTCTACGAGATGCTGAAGAAATACTCATTCCGGCTCTTCCTCCGTGAGGTTATCAAGCATCAGGAGTTTTTTACCATCGAACTGGTAACGCGCTATGCGACCGCCGAGGTCACGCAGGAATATCTTGAATACCTGAGGCGCATAGGCCTGATAAGACCGGTACGGGACGGGTTGCGACTCGCGCGTGGCCGCATCAAGAGCTTCGGCGAGACCCTCGAATGGTTTGTGGCTGAACTATTCAGGCGGGAGTTTCAGGTCGAGGCAGTCTGGGGCATACGGTTTAAAAGACCCAAGGTAGGCGGAGACTACGACCTGATCGCAAAGGTAGACGGGTCCATCCTTTATATGGAGGTGAAGTCGTCACCTCCCAAACAGATTTATCAGACCGAGATATCCGCGTTTTTCGACCGGGTCACAGACCTTTCACCCGAGATCAGCATCTTTTTTGTGGACACGGAACTCAGGATGAAGGACAAGATCGTCCTCATGTTCGAGGAGGAATTGGGGAGGAGGCAGGAGCCGGCCCCGCCTGTGCTCCGCCTCGAAAAAGAGCTTTTCAGGATCGAAAACAGGATATTCATCATGAATGCCAAAGACACTATCCCCGCAAATATCGAGACAGTGCTCACCCGGTTTTTCAGGGATAAACGGTGACTGCATAGCCTGCATTATGAGGAAGAGCAGACTGCGTCTGCTCTTCCTCGTCAATCAGTAAGGAATAATCCGGGATAGCACTATCCTTTCTCCCCTCCTGGGTAAGCAGCTACATACTATGGTAACTGCAGTAATGTTAATTAGCACTTGCTAAATAAAAATCATTAATAAAATCAGTCAGTTGGAAAAGAGAAGATGGTACGGGAATTGCAGCTTTCTTTACTGACTCGCTGAATAACTCAGGGGGCTGCAAGAACAGCACCGTATCAACTGGAGGGAACTATGGTGAAAAGAGCAAATCTTATCGGAAAAATTTTCCTTGTCGCGGCATTCCTCTTTGTTTTCATTACCCCGGCCCCTGCTGACATGCTCAATTACTGCGTTACCCCTCCCTTTATCGTCGGCGGCGTCAACCCGAACCTCCTCCTGATGATCGATAATTCGGCGAGTATGTTCGACCTTTCCTATCTTGACAAGGGAGCATTTACTGGCACCTGTACCGGCGGCGGCGCCTGCTCGAACGCGGTGAGTTGCCCTGCCGGCCAGACCTGCACGAATATTATCTACTCCCGCGACCCCATGTACTGCTATGACCAGACGTATAATTACGGAGCCCGGTATGCCGGGTATTTCCAGGACTGGTTTCATTATTATGAATACGATTTTACGAACAGCTATTTTACCGAGGTCGCTGCCCCTGCCTGGTCATCGTGCAATAAATATATCTCCGGCACCCTGTGCATTGACGGCACTAATCTCGACAATGCCCTCACCCCGAAGACCATCACGAGGTTTGTTGCAGAGGGCAATTACCTGAACTGGCTGACCGCATCCAAATTCGACATCCAGAAGGGGATACTGACAGGGGGAAAGTATGATACCGTTAACACCGAGCTGCTGAATGAGACGCGGGGGTGTGTAGGGAAAAGGTTTATCAAGGAACCGATAAAAAATCAATCATATGTGGAAGGTTGGACAGACTGCGCCGACCCGACAACCTGCACCAGCGGCAGTTCGTGTATTTGCCCTCTGGGCCTTACCTTCGCGGTCAGGGGGCCCAATCATCCCTACAGCGAGACCCTGCTCTCACCCGGCGGCCAGACATATCTCGAAATATACGCAGGAGATTACCAGGAGCACTTGTGTCAGGATGCGGTTGATGCGATTATCAACCTTGAACATAAAAATGTTATTACAGGGTACCTTGAGCTTTGCCTGAATTATAACAGCCAGGGCCAGCAGAGGTACTGTTCCCTGGATTTCAATACCCCGTGTGACGACGATGCCGACTGCCTCGGGACACCGGGGACCTGCGATGTCGTCAATGACGGAGTATGCGGGTCAATAAACGACGGAATCTGTTCGGTTTCGACTGCCGGTGTCTGTACTGCTGACAACGGGACCTGTACAGGCGCCAAGAGATGCTTCGGCGGCAACAAGGACGGAGACCCCTGCACCAAAGACCAGAACTGCCCGCAGGGTGGTGTCTGCAGGGCAGTCTGTGTCGGGGGTGCAAAAGACGGTGCGCAATGCCTTGTCGACGGAGAATGCGCGTATAGTTCCTGCACAGTCGGTAAGATCGGGAGCCTCTGTAATGCCAACGCTGACTGTGACCTAAAGACATGCAGCGCAGGCCTGGTTGGTACTGCATGCGTTGTCAATGCTGACTGTAACACCCGGGCATGCACCGCGGGTCTTGTCGGAAACGCCTGCACCGTGGACACAGACTGCAATTCAGGATTGGGTACCTGTACCGCGGGTAATATCGGCGCCGCGTGTACCCTTGATATAGAATGCGGCATCGGCTATAAAGGGGTCTGCCAGAAACCGGTGACGTCGCAGATCAAGACTACTTTTACCCAGAGCGTGCATGAATGCAGCCAGGTGTGGGAAACCGGGTCACTCGTGGGGAATAACTGGCTCCCCATGATCACGAACCCTGAGGGATGCAACCAGATGTACAAGGACCTGTTCACCTGCAGGGGTGGATCGAGGGACACGAAATTATGCGAGACAGACGCAGACTGTCCGGCCGGGGAGTGCATCAACGGACCCGAGGCGATCAGGCCGGGGAGCCCGGTGCTGGTCTGCGCCCCCAATTATGCCGGGTACTGTGCCAGTTCGACCTGCAGCGGGGGGGTGAACAACGGCATAAGCTGCTCGGTCCCAGCCGACTGCCCGGGAGGCGCATGCTGGCAAACCACCACCTGGAACGCCAGGGAGTACGGATCATACGCGGACTGCGTCGAGGCAAAATGGTATGAATATTGTGGCCTCGCGCAGGTACCTCCGGTGACCGACCCTTCCGACGACCCTTCTACGACAGAAAATTTTGATAACCTGCCGGCAATTATCGGCGACATGGCGATCTGGTCGCAACTGGGAGAGCCTGTCACGTTTGCCGGATGTACGAGCAATTGTGCACTTACCGTGAAACTTGACCTTGCCGAACCTCCTTCAGGCCTGATACAAGAATTCGAGGACCTCATCCATTTCGGGGCGATGCGGTTCAACTATTTCGGCACTTCTTCCGAGTGCCCGGCGAATATGTCGTGCGAAAAGATCTGCCAGAATGCCCTCAGCACCTGCAGGGTGAACGCTGACTGCCCTACCGGCGATACCTGTGTCGATGCCGGGAACCTGGACGGCGCCCGTATCATCAATTCAGGCGCACAAGAGGGATATATCCTCGGCAGATGCTCGATTACCACGGCAACGACCTGCAACAGCCCTGACCACTGCCCTGTGGGTGAGACCTGTGAGTACACGGTAGGAGATCATGCTGCGGGGTTTATCAATGCCCTTGACAATATTTTCGCGAGCACCTGGACCCCGTTCTCCGAAGGGTTCTATAACGCAATAGGCTACTTTGCCCAGAGGACGGACAAGAGGCTGAATGATTCAGTTGATCCCCTGTACAAGGACTTTGTTACCGAATCAGAGAATGCCGATTACAAAGAGCCGGTACAATACGTGTGCCAGAAGAACAACATCCTGCTCATTACCGACGGCATGTCCACCGCTGACCTCAACGCGAGTGTATCCGCACTGGCATCTTCCTACAACGACGGCGACGGCCAGATCGATACCTTTGCTGCGGCATGCCCGAAATACGCGGGCAGCAGGAACGTCGACGACCTTGCCTGGCTTGCGAAAAACAGGAATATCGAAGATTTCGACGAGACGCCGCTCTCTACAGATCCGGCGATCAACAGCAAGACGATCACGACCCATGTGGTATTCAACGGGACGCCGAGCAACGACGCCGGCGAATGCAATCCTGACCGGTTGCTTTCAGAAACAGCGGACAACGGAGGCGGGACGTATCAGCGCGCAGAAGACCCTGCATCCCTGCGCCAGGCCCTGCGGGAAGCATTCCTCCTGATCGCGGGGAAAGCTGCGTCAGGAACCGCTGCGTCGGTGCTCGCATCCGGTGAGGGCACAGGCGCGAACCTTGTGCAGGCGATATTCTACCCGGAGAGGACCTTCGGAGGCACTGAGATAGCGTGGACCGGGTCCATGAAGAACCTGTGGTACCACATAGACCCGTTCCTCGGCAACAGCTCGATCAGAGAGGATACGCTTCAGGACAAGATACTCACGCTCGACGACGACTATCTCGTGAACTTCTTTTTCAATCCAACGAGCAACCTGACCGAGGCGAAGCTGTACGAGGATGCGGACGGCGACGGGGTGAAGGATTCGGCAACTCCCAACTCAACGGTTTATTTTGAGAACGTCAGGAGCCTCTGGGAATCGGGTCTGAGGCTCTGGGCAACGTTGCCTGACGCCCGGACCATCTATACGACAACGGACGAGAGCACGAGGCTGGACTTTCGGCCCATAACACTCACGACGAACCCGGAACTGATCGGCCTTCTCCAGTCTCCGAACGAAGCAGCGGCAGCAAAGCTGATGAGCTATGTGCGGGGGACTGATTACGGAGACAAATTCTGTTCACAGCATGTCGCCACACTCTGCACGCAGGACAGCGACTGTCCTGACGTTGCTACCGGGGAGACCTGCATTGGGTACCGGAACAGGACGGTTTCTATCGGATTGACAAGCGGGACTTGGAAGCTTGGGGACGTAATCAATTCAACGCCCCGGATATCCTCATGGGTTCCGATGAACTATTACTACAGGACGTACAAGGACAAGAGCTACAAGGCATTCACCGAGGACAGCACCTATACAGACCGCGGCATGGTCTTCGTGGGTGCCAATGACGGGATGCTCCACGCGTTCAACCTCGGGTACCTGAAACTGTTTGAAGAGAAATTCAAGAAGGCGCAGATGTGCAATTCAGAGAATGACTGCACGGCAACGAATATCGGCAGGGAAGAATGGGCTTTCATACCCAAGAACGTGCTTCCCTATCTGCAGTATGCTGCTGACCCGGGGTACTGCCATCTCTATTTCACAGACCTGACCCCATACTTATTCGATGCCAGCATCGGGTGTGCGAACGCTGACTACTGGAACTGCTCCAAATATGATATCAGCGGAGACCCGGACATCAGCCAATGGCGCACCATCCTCATCGGCGGCATGCGCCTCGGAGGCGCGTGCAAGGACGCCGTAAGCAGCCTCGGGGTTGAAGTGCCTGTGGCAGGCGCGGGATATTCCTCGTATTTCGCCCTTGATATCACTGACCATGATAATCCGCAGGTGCTCTGGGAGTTTTCGAATGCGGATATCCCTGATCCTACCGGAACAGGCAGACTCGGGTTTGCCACCTCAGGACCTGCGATTGTGCGCGTGGCTGCTCCGGGTGATACGGACCACCGAAAGAACGGGAGGTGGTTCGTGGTATTCGGTTCAGGGCCGACAGGACCAATCGATACCACCACCCATCAGTTCAAGGGGTTCTCCGACCAGAACCTGAAGATCTTCGTTCTTGACCTCAAGACCGGCGCCCTTTTGAAGACATTCGATACCGGCATCCAGAACGCGTTTGCAGGATCACTGCTCCAGGGAGCGATCGATTTCGACCAGAACGATACGACCAGTGCGGGATTCTATTCTGACGACGCAGTATACTTCGGGTATACCAGGGCAGAGGACGCCCCTCCTGTAGCAACCACCCAGTGGAACATGGGAGGTGTGGTCCGTCTCTTTACGAACAACAGTGTCACCCCTGACCCTGACTGGACATGGAGCAGTGTCATGGAGGACATAGGGCCGGTGACCTCGGCAATCGCAAAGCTCCAGAACTATAAAGACGATACCGTGAGGCTGTTCTTCGGTACCGGGAGGTATTTCTACAAGATTGCGGACGTGATCGACGATGCAAACTTCGGCAGGCGGATCTATGGGGTTACGGAGCCCTGTTATGACTCTTCCGGGCTTGACACAGCATGCGGCACAACGGTAACGTGGGCAACCTTGACCGAGGCTACTGACGCAACCGGGACGACCGATGCTGACGGCTGGTATATCAACCTCGATCCATCGGGAGTGACATTAAAGGCTGAGCGGAATGTGACTGACCCGCTTGCCACGGCAATCGGGGCGGTCTTCTTCACGACCACGAAGCCTTCCGGCGATGTATGCGAGTTCGGAGGTGCTTCGCACCTCTGGGCGGTGCAGTTCGATACAGGAGGCGCGGTAAGCAGCAATGTCCTGAGAGGACGGGCACTGCTCCAGGTCTCGACCGGATCGATCGAAGAGGTATCGCTGAAAGAAGCCTTTACCGAGCGCGACGGGAGAAGGACGCCTGCGTTCCAGGGTGTTCCTCCTGCGGGCACACCTCCGGGCATCCTGATACCGCCGAAGCCTGTTGACAGGATACTGCACATCCGGGAAAAATAGGGAGGACTGCAGGCAAAGACGATGCCAAATACCATTACAAGCAAAGAGGCTGTGAAAGACATCAGGGGCATTACGCTGATTGAGCTGATGATCGTGGTCAGTATCATCAGCATACTCGCAGTAGCCCTTGGGTTTACCTATCAGGGGTGGATCGGGAACTACCGGGTCGAGAGTGAGACAAAAGACCTCTATGCCGATCTGATGGACGCGAGGGCGCAGGCGATGACGAGGAACCGGATGTATTTTGTGCAGCTGAATACCGGGGATTATGCGATATACGAAGACACTGATGATGACACGGCATTCAATCCCGGGGCTGGTGATGACCCTATCCCTGGCTTTACCAATCCGAAAACAGTGCCCCATGACCTTGGGTGGACAGGGGATATCGGGTTTGATACCCGAGGTCTCGCATGGGACTATACCGTTAACCCGCCTGTTGCGGCGGCGATAACCATCCCGTTCACGCTTGCTGCCGGAATGACGCCGGATTATGACTGCATAGCCGTAAACCAGTTGCGGGTCAATATGGGTAAGATGTCAGGAGGGGTGTGTGTTGCCAAATAGAGCCTTGATACGGAACGAGCAGGGGGTGAGCCTTGTCGAGGTGATGATTGCGCTGTTGGTCCTGCTTTTAGTGTTTATCGGACTGATGCAGGCGGCATTACTGGGGATCGATAGTAATATGCGGAACATCCTGAGAGACGAGGGAATTGCCACGGCAACGTCGGTCATGGAGGAAGAAAGGAATGCACTTTTTACACAACTTCGCTCTGATACCGGTGCCATCCCTTCCGGCGCGGACTGCCCCGCTGCGTTTACCATTGGTTCTGTCGTACAGAGGGATGTCCGTTCGATTACCGGGAAGGATTTCTGTGTCACGGTCAATTGCATGGAAAGGGGAGGAGACAATGATTGCACCACTGATGACGCGGATACCAAACAGATGACCGTTTTTGTGGGCTGGCGATGGAAGGGTGAGGACTATACCCATACCGTCAGTACGTTGAGGAGAAGATGAGAAAGAGAGAATCCGGGTTTACCCTTATCGAGCTGTTGATTACCATGGCGATCTTTGTGCTGACAATTGCGGCAGCCACGAATGTATTCGTGCCGCTGCTCACGCAGTTCAAGCAGCAGAGCAGGATTGCCGAGACCCAGACAGAGGGGATCATCGGGCTCGACCTTTTCAGGAGGGATATAGAGCAGGCGGGTTTCGGTCTGCCCTGGGTATTGCCTGATCCCGGGGTCTTTTCCTATTCGGAAGCATCGAGCGTTACGGACGGTACGATCCCGGCCCCGAATACCTATAATGATGCAAGCAATACCGTGCCGAGGGCTATCGTGGCGGATAATAATGTGGCAGGCCTTGGAAGTTCTGATTATCTCGTGATCAAGGCGACGAGTGTTGCGGCAAACGATGCCGCCATGAAGTGGACCTATGTTGTAGAAGACCCGGCGGGCAACACCCAGGTGCGGGCCTGGGGCAATCCTGTTGAAGACCTGAACGACGGGGACAGGGTGATTGCGCTGATACCGAGCAGGGGTGAGACGAACCAGCGGATTCTCGTCAATGACGGAGCGTCTTTTTCCATTACATTCAACCAGGCAGCGTTCCCCGCTGCTTTTTCACCCTCGACTGCCAATGACCTCTACCTGATTTATGGGGTTGATCCCAGTACTTCACTGAGGATGCCGTTCAACAGGGCGGATTATTTTATCCGGAGTTCGGGCTCAACGATCCCGGGACGGTGCGTTGCAGGGACCGGCGTTCTGGTAAAATCCGTCATAAGCCATGTGAACGGGAACAGGGGCGTGGAAATGCCTCTGCTCGACTGTGTCGCGGACATGCAGGTAATCTTCGGGTTTGATATGGATGAAGACGGGGAGCGGGGGACGTTTTCTGATGCGGACGGCGGACAGGTGACCGGCACGGAGGGCGCTACGGTGGCGAATGTGCAGGCTACCCTGAACGACCCTGCATTGTTGAGGAGCCGCCTGAATGAGGTGAGAGTGTATATCCTTGCCCATGAGGGGCAGAAAGATGCGACGTTTACCTATCCTAATGCCACAATACAAATGCCTGCTGATCCCTCAGATCCAGCATTCGCGGTGGGAAGTGACTTCGATCTTTCGGCATCAGGAATTCCCGACTGGCAGAACTACCGGTGGAAGGTATTTACCCTTTCAGTAAAGCCGAACAACCTGAGGTCATAATGAGATATATAAGGAATGAAAAAGGCATCGCACTGGTCATGGTCCTCATCCTCGCACTGATTTCCCTTGCGATCATCGCAACACTTACGTACCTGGTAATTCAGGGAACGAAGTTCTCGGGTTTTTTCAAGAGGTATGAGACTGCACGTGAGGCAGGCATCGGCGGTGCGGAGATCATAGCGGCCCTTATAGCAAATCGCGGCGAGCTTGACGTGCCAGGGGTTGTTTCCTTCCCCAAAATGTGCGATTGCGGGGACCCCGATGTGGTCGGCGATAGTACGTTCAGCGATGGTACTGCGCTTACAGGGTCTTATATCTGCCTGTGTGCAAAGATGTGCGACCCTGCATATACCGGGGTGACCTATAACTGGGGTGTCTGTACAAACGGGACAACCCTTGATCCAAACGATAACCCGGACATACAGCTCACCCTGTTGTCGAATCCCCTGGATGTAGCCAGTCCCAGCTATGATGTTACTGCAAAGATAGTGGATGTCACCCGGGGGAATACGGACCTCAGCGGTCTGGAGCTCGGGGGGACGGGAGTGGTCGCCTCGACTGCCGGGGTCATTCCCTCTCCGCAATTGCCTTATCTGTACAGGATAGAAGTCAATTCAGAAAGCAGCGCTTCAATTCTTGAACGGTCGAGGCTCTCTGTACTCTATGCGTATTAGAAAACCAATCACTCTGTATCTTGTCTGCATTTCCATCGTCATCATGCTGGCAGGCCTGATCGCAGTCGGATGCAAAGGGAAAGAAACAGAACAGGCAGTTCCTGCTGGTTCAGAGCAGCAGAGAGAAGCAGCTGAAACTGCTGGCAGCGGCCCGGCCGGACAGCCGGTTGAATCCCCTGATGAGACAACGGTCCGCAACACTCCTCCCCGCATCACCATATTCAATATCGAGCCGAAAACCCCTGTGGTCGGTGACACGATCAGGGCGACCATCGAAACGTTTGACAGGGAAGGGGATGAGGTGAGTGTTACCGTTGCGTGGATGAAGAATGATGTCCCCCTGCCCAATGAAGCTGCCGCCTTGCCGCTGACCCGCGAATTTCAGCGCGGGGATAAAATTGCTGTCAAGGCAGTGCCTGATGACGGGAAGGTGAAGGGCTCGCCGCTCACTGTTGTTGTGTATATTGCCAACGCGTCTCCGGTGGTAAAGGCGGCTCAGGAACCCTTCAGCCTTGCAGGAGGCCTCTATACCTATCAGGTTAAGGCAACCGACCCTGACGGGGATGAGCTCACCTATATGTTGAAGGAAGCCCCTTCCGGCATGACGATAGACCCGAAAAAGGGGCTTATCCAGTGGAATGTCCCCCCTGGTTTTACCGGTACCTCCACGCATACCGTCTCGGTAACAGACGGCCGGGGCGGGGAGACGACCGGGACCTTTACCATCGAGATAACCTCCCGCACAGCCGGGTAACTGGCCTGTCAGTCCGGCGTATATCAGGTGGGGAACCGGAGAGGTTATGAAGCGGACATAATAGTTCGGTTAACCTGAAAAATGCAATGAGCGGCAGGCATGTGTGCAGCAAAAGCTCTTGTGCAGCTCATTTGTAAGAGGTTTCATGACCCAGATTCCCGGAACGTTTTCGGCCCTGCCGCCCGGATACCATACAGACGTAAATTCTGCGTTCAAGAGGTTTTGCTGCATAGGTGCCTGCCGTCTTTATATCCAAATGCATTTGTAAGCAATTGATTACATAAAATAGGCAGCTGTATTCCCATTCCTGCCCGGAAATTTCTGGTAAATACTTAAAAACTTATTATTTTTAATAATTTTTCTTCGCTAATACTCCTGGAACAGCTCTTGCTTAAAGAATCGTCTGGATCTGCTCAGAATGCTTAATTTTTTCAGGAGTGAACGAATGAATACCTGTTTATTGAATTTCAGATGGTTCCTGTCAGCGCTTGTCCTGTATCTTGTCCTGATACCCGGCGCCCGGGCGCATGGAGAGATGGAGGACTACTGTATTATCCCTCCATATGTCAAGAGAGATATAAAACCCAATATCCTCATCATCATGGATAATGCCGAAATCATGGGGAATCAGGCGTATACCGATGGTTACGACCCGGGCGCGAGATATACCGGCCTGTTCAGGGAAGACCTGATGTATAGTTACACAGGGAGTGAATGGGACCCTGACCCTGCGGGAATCTATTCCGGGAACCTCCTGAACTGGGCTACAACGAGCCAGTATGACCTGCTGGAAAGCATTCTCGTAGGGGGAAAGTCCATATCGAGGCAGACCAATGTGCACAGGCTTGTCAGTGTCAGCAATTCATGGAAAAAAATTCTGAACTATAGGGACAGCCTGGGTCGGGACAGGACATGCGTTTTCGAAATAGACAGCGCAAATCTCCGGATCTCAGACCAGACAGCCGGTTCCTGCGGTTATCTCGATGATCCTCCCTATCCCATGGTATCTGCAACCGGCTCTGATACGCGCTTTGCGGACAGCATCCGGGAACCCGGGGGAGAAACTCCGGCAAACCAGGGCGTCCTCCTGACGGGGTTTCTGAGACACTCTCTCGGTGTTCTGAACAGGATACTGAGTTTCCTTGTCCCTGATGCAGAGGCAGTTGCGCCGCTCAGGATGACGACCAGCAGTCTTCCACGGGCTACGGAAAACACTCCCTACTCAGCGGCTGTATCAGCAACCGGCGGCACTGAATCAGGATATACGTGGAGCATTCTCTCGGGAAGTCTTCCCGCGGGCTTGAGCCTGGAAGCCGGGGGGACTCCGACGACGTATATTACCGGCACTCCTTCAGCGCTGCCGGGAACCTATTCCTTCACCATTCAGGTATGCGACAGCGCCGGCTGTATTGACAAGCATATTGACTCAGATGACTTCACCCTGACGGTAGATGCCGGTTCTCCGGTTATCAGGAAGACAGGGAACCGGGAAATCAAGGTATGTGCGGGCACCTATGACTGCAATTGCAATACTGCATATGCCTGCGGCCTGGATACCTGCGCAGGTTCCTGCAATGAGACATACTGTCCGGGCGACTGCCTGCTCAAATCAGGTATTGTAGACCAGTTCTGGCCCCAGGCGCGGATGGGCATCATGGATTTCAGCAGGACAGGCGGGTATCCTATCCTGGAGAACTGCGTCGAGAGCAACCCCGGACCCTTGCCCGACCCGAACTTCCTGACTGCCATCGAAAATGCAACCCCTTCAAAAGACATCACGAGACTGGTGGATGGCGAATACTTCGGCATAGATTATTACGCCAATAATACTGAAGCTAACTGTGATCCCTTCCGCAATTCTCAGGCATGCCAGAAAAATTTCATACTCATGATTACCTCCGGAGTCGGCGCCAATAATCCCCCGGACCCAGCCGCTGAAGCAACACCGAATGTCTTCGCCGATGCGACGAACTGCGGCTCAGCGGCATATGCGAACCTGTCAAAGAACTCCTGTTTCGGATATGCCAACGACCTGAGAGACGCCCCGACATTTGGAGGCAACAACCAGCCCGGCAGGCAATATGTGAACACCTATATCGTCAATACGATGGGAACGCCTACAACACCAATTGTCGGGTTGCCGCCAGGGTCTTGTGTCCCTTCGGCAGCGCCCGTGACAACCGGCGACATCCTCTGCCAGGCAGCGAACGTGGGCGGAGGCAGTTACTATCAGGTGGTTGATGCCACGTATTTGCGGGAAGCCCTCATCCAGGCATTCCAGGACATTATCAAAAGGGCGGCAGCGGGCACAGCAGCTTCGGTTCTTGCTTCCGGTGAAGGGAGCGGCGCAAACCTCATCCAGGCGGTCTTCTATCCGAGAAGGAAAGTCGGGGATGTTGAAGTCGCCTGGACCGGCAGACTAACCAATTTCTGGTTTTACAACGACCCGTTCTTTAATCAAAGCTCAATCTACGAAGATAATTCCACTGCAAAGATACTGGACCTGAGTTCTGACAACAGAATAACCCTGTTCTATGATATATCCAGCGAAAAGACCATGGCTCACCGGTATCCGCCTGCCGGAACCTTGTCTGACATCCCCTTCGAAGACCTCGCAAGCCTGTGGGAAGCGGGTGTGCTTCTCTGGCAGAAGGGAGCGTCGGCACGGAATATCTGGACTTCGGTCAACGGGACATGGACATCGTTCGATACTGCGCATACGGGGTCTCTCATGTCTTCACTGGGACTGCCGACCACAGACGGAACCGACAGCGACGTCTATCTTGACGGAGACCTTGACCATGACGGAGATGTCGATAGTGACGATGCAAATATGCTGATTCAGTACATCAGGGGAGTTGATTATGACCCGGTAACGTATCCCTGGATGCGGTCGCGCACTGTCAGTATCGATATCGACGGGAGCGGGTCGATCGGTGCAGGAGAGGCCAATGTATGGAAGCTCGGAGACATTCTCAATTCAACGCCAAAAATTGCCTCCTGGATACAGTTGAATACCTATGACCAGATCTACGGCGACACTTCATACAAGAACTTCCTCACGATCGCAGGACATGGATATACAGAACGGGGGATGGTTTATGCAGGAGGAAATGACGGCATGCTCCATGCCTTCAAGCTCGGGAAGATGGAGCTTCTGTCTTCTGATACCCAGAAGGCGGAGCTTGCCGGTGCAACGCTGGGCGATGAAAAATGGGCGTTCATGCCGCAGAATGTGCTCCCCTATCTGAAATACCTGCCGCGAACCGACTATTGCCATGTTTATACTGTTGATCTCACGCCCTATGTGTTCGATGCAAGTATTGGAACAGGGATTGCAGATAGTTCCGGAAATGCCAGGCCGGACTGCGCTAACCCGGATGACGCCGCAAATTGCACCTGGAGGACTCTTCTCATTGGAGGAATGAGGTTCGGCGGGGCATGCAAGAATGCCTGTACTGATGCTGACTGCATACAGACCCCTCAGGCGAACCTCGGGTACTCTACGTATTTCGCGCTTGACGTCACCGACAGCCTTGAGTATCCGGATGACCTGGCGGGGCATCCGCCTGTACTCCTCTGGGAGTTTTCGAGCGAGGATCTGGGGCTTACTACGACAGGCCCGGCAGTCGTCAGGGTCGGTGACAAGGCGACGAACGGAAAATGGTTCGTTGTGTTCGGTTCCGGTCCGACAGGGCCGGTCAGCAAGACTGATCAGCAGTTCCTTGGCCGTTCCAACCAGAACCTCAGGCTGTTCATCCTCGATTTGAAGACGGGAACTCTGCTGAGAACTCTAGATACCGGCATTGCAAATGCATTTGCCGGGTCCATGTTGAACGTGACTGTCGATGCAGATGTGAACTATCAGGACGACATGCTGTATATCGGCTATGTGAAAAAGGCAGGGGACGGAACATGGACACAGGGAGGCGTCGGCCGTTTGCAGACGAAAGAGGATACCAGTCCTGCAAACTGGGCATGGAGCACGGTCCTCGACAATATTGGTCCGGTCACTTCCTCGGTCACGAGGCTTATCAACAGGAACAAGGGACAACTCTGGATGTTCTTCGGGACCGGCAGGTATTACTTCGAGCAGCTTGCTACGGTGGACGACGAGCACAGCCAGAGGACGCTCTTCGGCATCAAGGACCCCTGTTATTCAACAGCAGGGCTGGATGCGGACTGCACGGTCGCATTTTCCGGAACTATCACCGATGTAAGCAATACGCCTGACGCAGACCCGGACGCAATAGCAGACGGATGGAAGATCGACTTGGATCTGTCAGGCGATTATACCTACCTGGAAGGCAATCCGGCTGTGGCAGTGACACGGAATTACCGCGCGGAGAGGATGATCACAGACCCTCTGGCAACAGGTTCCGGGATTGTCTTCTTCACAACCTATAAACCCTATAACGATGTATGCGCCTACGGCGGAAAAACATTCATATGGGCTGTCAGATACAATGCAGGATCAGCGCCGGGAGCATTATTGAAAGGGATTGCGCTGCTCCAGGTCTCTACCGGGAGCATCGAGCAGGTAAGCCTCGCAGACGCCTTTCCGGAAAAGGGCGGCAGGAGGACGTCGGCGCTCGAGGGTGTGCCGCCGACTGCACAGGGTCTTTCACTCATATCTACGCCTCCGCCGGTAAAAAGGGTTCTCCATATCAGGGAACGATGAACAATCGCAGGATATTATCAGATGCCGGATACGAATGCCGTGCAAAATAATCGGGAAAGAACCGGGGGTAACGAACGGGGAGTATCGCTTGTCGAGGTCATGACAGCTCTCCTTGTGGCGCTTCTCGTCTTCCTTGCGCTGCTCCAGACAGCACTGGTCGGGATAGACGCGAACATGAGAAACGTGCTGAGGGACGAGGCGGTGAATATCGCAGACCTGAGACTGAACCAGGCAAGGAATACCCCGTTTCCTGCACTCCTTGACGGGACCACGACAGGATCGGAAACGAGAGATGTCAGGAATATCTCCGGGTTCACCTACACTACGACCACTGATGTTGTTGAACTTGACGGCGACGGGGTCGCAGGCACGGACGACGCCAACACGAAAGAGATCGATGTGACAATCACGTGGACCTGGAAGGGCGAGCAGTATACCCACAGCACTTCAACGATAAGGAAACGCTAATATGAGGAGAGAAGAAGGCTTCACCCTGATAGAGTTGATGATAACCATGGTGATCTTCGTGCTGGTAATCGCAGCGTCCGCCAATGTGTTTACCGGTCTTCTGACCCAGTTTAAACAGCAGAGCAAGATCGTGGAGTCGAACATAGAGGGCATTGTGGGCCTTGAGCTGCTGAAGCATGATATCCGGCATGCGGGATACGGCATACCCTGGATCATACCCCTTGGGTATATCTATTCTGAAGCGACCGTGCTGCCTGGAATAAATTTCAACGAAGCAGACGATGGAACGACAAGCGATCCGCCGAGGGCGGTCATCAGCGGCAACGATGTTGACTACTCAGGATCATTGACAGGGTTCCTTATCGGCACTGATTATCTTGTGGTAAAGTCTGTTGTCGTTGCCCGCAACAACGCTTCGCAGCGATGGGCGATGCTGACGAGCGAAGCGCCCTCTGTGGTGCCGTGGACTCCGGCGAGTGAAGAACTCACCGGCACTGACCGGGTGATCGTGCTCCGTCCGGGTTCAAACGATACGAATGCGAGGAGACTGGTCGAAAACGCAGGAGCGTACTACACCACCTATGCAAAGGTAACTGCTGCGGGGTGGCCTCCTCCTGACAGAACGGCAACCCGCGTTGTGTACGGCATAGACCCCTCAACCGTCAATTTTCCCTTTAACAGGGCGGAGTATTATGTAAGACGCCCGGCAACCAACATGCCGCTCCGCTGCGCCCCGGGAACCGGGGTCCTTTACAAGGCAACGGTGAATCAGGACGGCGGCGGGATGTCTGAACTCCCCCTCCTTGATTGTGTTGCTGATTTGCAGGCGGATTTCTGGCTTGATACCGATGGAGACGGGACTATTGACTGGCCGCCTGTTGACAGTATTGCAGGCATGACAGCACAGCAGATAAGGGACCAGGTGAGGGAGATCAGGGTGTATGTGGTTACCCATGAGGGGCAGAAAGACGTACATTTTGACTTTACCCGGGGAGACGCGAGTATTACATCTCTTGCATTCACCGAGGTGCTCGATCTGAACTCGCGGAACCTGACTTTTACCGACCTGAGCGCCCGGGTCGGCAGCCCGGAATACCGGCATTACCGGTGGCGGCTCTACGCGCTTTTCATACAACCAGTTGATCTTTTGAGGTGAACATGAAGCACGCAAGAAACGAAGAAGGCATTGCGCTTGTCATGATTCTTATCCTGGCGGTGATTGCCCTTGCAATTATTACCGGTCTGGTCTATATGATAACCTCCGGGACCCAGATATCGGGCGTGCAGAAACGGTACAAGACTGCATTTGATGCGGGTATGGGCGGTGTCGATGTCACCTTCAGGCTTATTGCACAGAGAGGGGACCCTCATATCCCCGGTATTTCATTCTATCAGACAGCCACAGACAACTGTCTTGCAGAGAAGCTAAACTGGACGACTTCTCCGGCAAACTGGGTCGGCTGCGCTGCGTATGCCGAAGCCACTTCTGTGACTATTGATCCCACTGATCCCAATACCTTTGACTTCCGGTTTGAACTCGGTGCAACCCCTCCCTATACGGTATATTCAAAAATCGTGCATACGGTTGAGGGAAATTCAGGAGGGGATGAAGGGTTGATCGGCAAGGGAGTGGTAGCTGCCGGATCAGGGGAAATTACTGTCATGAGTATTCCGTATCTCTACACCATCGAAGTGGATGCCCAGAATGCGAATAATCCTGCAGAACGGGCAAAATTTTCCGTTCTGTATCAATATTAAACCGAAAAATGCATTTTGGATATAAAGACGGCAGGCACCTATGCAGCAAAACCTCTTGAACGCAGAATTTGCGTCTGTATGGTATCCAGGCGGCAAGAATGAAAACGTGCCGGGAATCCGGGTCATGAAACCGCTTACAAAGGAGCTGCACAAGAGCTTTTGCTGCACACATGCCTGCCGTTCATTGTATTTTTCAGGTTAATACAATGAAACAATACAGATTTCTCATTCTGTTATTCCTGACTTTTGTTCTTTCATGTTCATCAGAAAAGTCCCCTGAGATGAGCGGGCAGCAACCACAGGAACCTGGTGGCGCTCCCTCTTCAGCGGTGACCGTCGAAGCAACACCCTTTTCTGTACAGATAATTCCCTCTGATGCTAAGAGAGGTACGACTATGTATCTGGTTCCTCAAGGGTTTACTCTGAACGACGAGGTAAGGGTTGCCTGGATTGTCAATAACAACATCAGGGATGCTGCGTCCCAGCGGTTTCATGCAGAAGAATTGAAAAAAGGCGACAGAGTCTCTGCGAAAGCTGTTTTCGATGGACGGGAAATGATCTCCAATACAATCGTAATCAGAAATTCCCCCCCTGTGATAACGAGCATCAGGATACTCCCGGAAATCCTGAAGCCCGGAGACAGGCTGAGCGTTGAGGTGCAGGCGAGCGATCCTGATGAAGACCCGGTGGAAATTACCTGTGCTTGGACTGTAAACGGCATCCCGGCAGGGACCGGAGAACAACTGGAAGTCCCAATCCGGATGGGCGATACCATTGACATCACCATAACACCATCCGATGAAGAATCTACCGGCCGCACCGTTACCCTTCACCGGGCAGTTACAGACCTGCAGCCCTGAACGGTTTTCCTGCACAGCAAAACTGCCTGATTCTTATCGGCACAATACGGATATTCCTGACGGAGGAGAACAACGAGGAGTAGGGAGCTTGACAATTATTTAGCTTTTGCTAAATAATTGTGCCTATTCTCTGTCTGATATGGGGGTGTTTCCATGCAATTCGGGTCAAAGAACAAGCGGGGTTCCACGGTCACTGAGCTTATCGTGGTGATAGCAGTTGCCGGGATCATGACGGGTGCGCTTGCATTTGAGTTCAGGGGCTGGCTTGGTAAATACAAGGCCGAAAGTCAGCTCAAGGACTTCTATAGTGATTTCATGCATGCGAGAACAGAGGCAATGCACAGGAACAGGAATTTCTATGCCGATTTCCCGGATGCGTCTTCCTATCGCATCAGGGAGGATACGGATGACGACAATGACTACACTACGCTTGAAGGCGATACTATTCTGCCGGCTTTCCCGAAACAAGTCCTGTATCCGGTCAGATGGTCCGGCGGCACCCTGATCTTCAGAACACGGGGCCTGGTACAGCCGTCGGCAACACCCCTGGGGGCAACGCTCTGTATCGTATCCGGAGATGATCCTGATTACGACTGCATGGTAATTTCCCAGACGAGAATCAACCTGGGGAAATTGAAGGACAGGGATGGAGCGTGCAATGCAGCCAATTGTGCCATACGGTGAGTATCAGTCCGGAATAATGAATAGGGTTGTCCGGTGACACAGAGCGTATTTGACTATCGCAAGATGAAGTTCAACACCCCGCCCACGAGCAGGGCAAACGGGATAATGAGCGCCATCATCAGGAACGCGGTCTTCGCCCCGCGCTCTTTTATGATCATGAAGAAATTCGCGATGCAGGGTACGAACAGGGTCAGGGTAACCAGGCTCACAATGACCTGGTTTTCGATTAAAAGCCCCTGCCTCGCCATGTCAAAAAGTCCCGCTGCTCCGTAGTCCCTCCTGAGGAATCCCATGATGAACGCCTCAGTGGTCTTCGCAGGCAGGCCGAGGAACTGCACGACGAGGGGCGAAGATCCCTCCACAATATGGCCGAGGACCTTCATCTTGTCGAGGAGAAAGAGGACGAGAGTGCCAAGGATGAAGAGGGGCACTGCTTCCTTGAGGTACCACTCGATCCTGCTCAGGGTCTTCATGAGAATGTTCCTTGCTGTGGGAATCCGGAGGGGAGGCAGTTCGATAAAGAAATCCGGCCGTTCTCCCGGAAGGAACCTTGATGCCAGATAGCCTGAGAGAAACAGAACGAACAGAATGCACCCTGCCCACCAGAGGGTCGCGCGGAGGGAGAGGTTCCCGAGCATGCCGAAGATGATGCCGAGTTGCGCCGAACAGGGGATCGCAAGGGCGATGAGAAAGGTCGCCAGCAGGCGCTCGCGTTTTGTTTCGAGTATCCGCGTGGTCATGACCGCCATGGTCCCGCATCCGAGGCCGAGGATCATGGGGAGGACAGCCTTGCCGTTCAGGCCGATTGACCTGAATGCCTTGTTCGAGATAACAGCGAGCCTTGGCAGATACCCGCTGTCTTCGAGAAAACCGAACGCGAGGAAGAACGTTGCGGTAATAGGGAGAATAATGCCGAGTGCGTAGGTGATAGCCATCGTGAAGATACCGTAATGGCCGATCAGCATATCCTGGAGGAACGGCAGGGGGACAAGAAATTCGACGGTTTTGCTTATTGCGGGGGTCAGGTACCTTCCGAATATGACTTCCTCGAAGAAATCGACGAGGATCCCCGCGCCGAAGTTTCCGACGAACTGATAGAAACAGAAGATGACAAGGAGCAGTGCCAGTATCCCGTAGACCGGGTGAAGCGTCCATCTGTTCAGATGCCGGAAAAATGTGCCTTCCCGGACATTTCCGTTCCTCTGGACTTTTCCGGCGATCTCTTCAGCAAACTTGATCCTGCTGTGGTTTATGAGATAGGAGAGGGTGTCCTTTACCCTTGATTGGGCCTCGTCCCTGAGGTCTTCGATCTGTTTGATGTCCTCTGTTGAGAGGTTTGTCACCAGCCAGTCCTTGAGGCTCTCGTCTCCCGCAAGGATCATGAGCGCGAGCGAACGTTCTGCGATCGGTGATTCCGGAAGCAATGAAGCGATTTTTCCGGCATATTCTTCAATGACATCATGATACCGGAGGACGAGGGACGGGACCCTGGGCACAAGCACAGCCTCCCTCAGTCTCTGCAGACCTTTTCTCTGGGGAGCGACGGTGCCGATTACCTCGATACCGAGGAGTGCGCTCAGTGCCCCGCAGTCTGTCCCGATGCCCCGCGCCTTTGCCTCATCTTCCATGTTCAGGTCAAGGATGCACGGGAGCTCCATCTCCGCGAGCTGGACGAGGAGCATGAGCGCCCGCTTCAGATTCTTGGCATCCGCAACGAGGACTACAGAGTCGAGTTTTTCTCTCAGGAGGATGTCCCGTGTCACCTTCTCGTCTTCGCTCATGGGGGTGAGGTTATTCACTCCGGGTGAATCGATAACGAGGAAGGACCTGTCCTTGATCGCAGCGTTCCCGTACGAAACTTCAACCGTAGTGCCGGGGTAGTTCGATACCGTCACATACTGTCCGGTAAGCAGCCCGAAGATTACACTCTTGCCGACATTGGGGTTGCCGATTAATACCACTTTCCCGTCAATCCGGCTCATATGGCGTCCTCTCTGTCGGGTCCGTCTCCGGTGACGGTGCGCTAAGCCCCTCTCATCTTCTCCCGGCATTTTCTGCAGTATCCCCTGATCTCCAGCGTGTGAGAGGTCCCCTGGAACCCCTGCTGCCTGCAGAGGTTTTCCTGAAGCTGTTCGAGCTTATCTGAATAGAATTCGATTGCGCTGCCGCATCCGATGCAGAGCATGTGGTCGTGGTGCTCATGACCGAAAGAACGTTCATATACCGTCCCATGTTCGGTTTTTCGCACTCTTTCGATCAGCCCGCATTCACAGAGGAGGTTAATAGTCCTGTAGACAGATGCCCGGGAAGCCTTAACCCCTGCTTTGCGAATCTCGAGATAGAGAGTTTCGGGTTCGAAATGGCCGTTCCGGGACATGGTTTTCTCCATGATGGCTGCCCGTTCTTTTGTGAAACGCCAGCCGCGATCTTTCAGAAATCTGCTGAATACCTGCTTCTGTTCCGGTTTCTCTCGCATGGTTTATTTGAGAATGAGTCTCAGATACTATCTTGCCCGAACAGTGTCTTCGCTGTCAAGAGGAACGCGCGGTGCATCTGTTTTACATTTTTCTCACGTTTATGCTAAGGTTGATAATTCAGAAGCCGGAGATCGTGCTGTCCATACGGTATGGGTCCGTCATCTTCCGGCCTGAGCGGGGTATCCGGAGCCATGCACAAGAGCGGATTCCCTGATCGAGCCGGCGCATGACGGGTACCTTGCTCCCCGGTTCATGGCGAAGCACCTGAAATCTCCTTCTGCGAGAACAATCTATGGAGGCTTATGCATGAAGAAAAAGATAGTCCTTGCCTATTCCGGAGGACTTGACACCTCTGTTGCGATAGAGTGGCTGAAAGAGACATACGGGGCCGAAGTCATCGCATTCTGCGCGGACCTCGGACAGGGCGAAGACCTCAAGGAGATCAGGAAGAAGGCGCTGAAGACCGGAGCGTCAAAAGTATATGTTGAAGACCTCCGGGAAGAATTCGCCCGCGATTACGTATTCCCCATGCTCAGGGCGAACGCGGTATATGAAGGTTCCTATCTCCTCGGCACATCGATCGCACGGCCGTTGATCGCAAAAAAGCAGGTTGAGATAGCAAAAAAGGAGCAGGCATATGCTGTTGCGCACGGAGCCACGGGAAAGGGGAACGACCAGGTCAGATTCGAACTTACCTATTACGCACTGAAACCTGATATCAAGGTCATCGCTCCCTGGAGGGAATGGCCCTTCGATTCACGGAGTTCCCTGATCCAATACGCGCGAAAGCGCCGCATCCCTGTTACGGCGACAAAAGCGAAACCCTATAGCATAGACAGGAACCTTTTCCATATCAGTTATGAAGGGGGGGTGCTCGAGGACCCCTGGGAAGAGCCGCCGAAAGATATGTATACCCTGATCACGCCGCCAGAGAAGGCGCCGGACAAGCCGCAGTATCTTGCAATTGCATACAGGAACGGGGACCCGGTAGCTCTTGAAGGCGAACGCCTCTCACCTGCCCGTCTTCTTGCAAGGCTTAATGCGATAGCAGGAAAGCATGGGGTGGGAAGGGTCGATATCGTCGAGAACAGGTATGTGGGGATAAAATCACGGGGGGTCTATGAAACCCCCGGGGGTACGGTACTCCATACGGCCCACAGGGCTGTTGAATCTCTTGTGCTCGACAGGGAAGTTATGCGCCTGAGGGATAGCCTTATCCCCCGCTATGCGGAACTCATTTATTACGGGTACTGGTTTTCACCGGAAAGGCTTGCCCTTCAGAACATGATCGACGATATGGAGAAAGATGTCACAGGCACCGCACGGGTGAAACTCTATAAAGGGACCTGTTCTGTGGCGGGAAGAAAATCGCCGCATTCATTATATGACGGAAAACTTGCGACTTTTGAGGCTGAGGATGTCTATAATCAGAAGGATGCTGAAGGATTCATCAGGATCAACGCACTGAGGCTGAAATTGAAGAACCAAAACCTCTCAGACAAGTAAATACGCAATGCAGGCATTACCCGCTGTCAAGCATGCAGAATCAATCCCGGACATCCGCTACTGGATCGCGTTGTCTCAGCTGCCTGATGTCGGACCGGTGAGGGCAAAGAATCTGCTCTCAGTATTCGGTTCTCCGGAAAGGATTTTCTCTGCCGGTCCCGGTTCAATGCCTGGTTCGCAGGGAATCTGGAGCCGGATCGCGTTGAATATTCAGGAATATTCAGGCTGGGAAGCCATCGAAAAACAGATCGCAATAATGGCGCACCAGAACATCAGGGCTGTGCCGTATTCTGATCCTTCATACCCTGAGATGCTCCGGTCAGTGGAAGACGCACCCGTTGTCCTCTATCAGAAGGGCGGTTTCCTGCGAGAGGACAGGTACGCAATCGCAATAGTCGGTTCAAGGAAACCAACAGACTATGGGGTATCGGTTGCGGGCAGACTCTCTGAGGACCTTGCATCCATGGGTTTTACCATTGTAAGCGGGATGGCCCGGGGCATTGATTCACTCTGTCACCGGGGAGCCCTGAAGGCCGGGGGAAGGACTGTTGCGGTGCTTGGTTCAGGACTTGATATCCCCTATCCGCCTGAGAATAAGTCCCTTATGGAGAAGATCGCGCTTCAGGGATGCGTCATCAGTGAATTCCCGCCGGGCACCCGTCCGGAGAAGGAAAATTTTCCGAAGCGAAACAGGCTTATAAGCGGTATTGCCCTCGGTACGCTTATTGTTGAGGCAACAGACAACAGCGGTTCCCTTATTACGGCGGAGTATGCGCTCGAACAGGGAAGAGAGGTTTTCGCAGTCCCGGGGAATGTCACCTGTGTCAATGCACAGGGCACAAATACCCTGATCAGGCGGGGAGCAATCCTTGTCCGGAAAGCCGAAGATATTCTGGAAGAACTTGCCCCGCTCCTGAAAGGATTTTTAAAATTACAAGATAGAGCAGCAAGAGATATTACGGAGGAGGAAAAAAGACTCTGCGATCTCCTCTCCGGAGAACCGAAACAGGTTGATACCATTGCACGCGAGAGCGGACTTCCTGCATCCAAGGTGCTTGGCGTCCTCCTCGGATTGGAATTGAAAGGCGCGGTACGACAAATTACAGGAAAGAGGTTTTATCTTGCATGAAGAATCTGGTTATTGTTGAGTCGCCTGCAAAGGCAAAGACGATAAATAAAATACTCGGGAAGGATTTCTCAGTCAAGGCGTCGGTCGGTCATGTGAAAGACCTCCCCGAAAAAAATCTTGGGGTCGATGTCGAAAAGGATTTCGTGCCCGAGTATGTGGTGATCCCCGGCAAGGAGAAGATCATCAGGGAACTCAAGAAGGCTTCGAAAGAGGCGGACAGAATCTACCTTGCTCCCGACCCGGACAGGGAGGGTGAGGCGATCGCCTGGCATATCGCCACGGAGATCGGGGATAAGAAATCCGGTACGCTCAACGGGAAAATATACCGGATTATCTTTAATGAGATTACCTCGCGTGCTGTCCAGGAGGCGATCAAGAACCCCGAGAAGATAGACATGAACAAAGTCGATGCGCAGCAGGCACGGAGGATTCTCGACAGGCTGGTCGGGTACGGTCTCAGTCCTCTCCTCTGGAAAAAGGTGCGCAGGGGACTGAGCGCAGGGAGAGTACAATCTGTGGCCGTCAGGCTTATTGTGGACAGAGAAAGGGATATCGAGGCGTTTCAGCCTGAAGAATACTGGAGTATCAATGCGGAATTTGAGGGATCGAAACCCCCGGTATTCTGGGCAAAGCTCTTCAGGATAAACCAGGGAGCAGAACCGGAGAAAAAGCTCCATATTCCCGGCGGCGACACGGCAAACCGCATTGTGGCGGACTTGCAGAATGCAGAGTTTGTTCTGGACAAGATCGACCGGAAACAGAGAAAAAGGATGCCTTACCCGCCCTTCATCACGAGCACACTTCAGCAGGAAGCAGCGCGCAAGCTCAGGTTTCCGGCAAAAAAGACGATGATGGTGGCGCAGCAGCTCTATGAAGGTGTAGAACTCGGCGGCGAAGGGTCTGTCGGTCTGATTACTTACATGAGGACGGATTCACACCGCGTTGCCTCTGAGGCCCAGTCCTGGGCACGGAATCTTATCCGCGAGAAATTCGGAGCGGATTATGTTCCGGAAAAACCTCCTGCTTACAAGAGCAAGGCATCGGCCCAGGAAGCCCATGAAGCGATACGGCCCACCTATCAGGACAGGCGGCCTGATGCTATCAGACAGTTTCTTTCGAAAGACCAGTTCTCACTGTATGCGCTCATATGGAACCGTTTCATTGCAAGCCAGATGTCTCCCGCACAGCTTGAACAGACAACGTTTACCATTTACAGTTCCCGGTCGGACCAGCCTGCCGGCCTTTATGAATTCAGGTCTTCGGGAACGGTAGTCCGTTTCGACGGGTTTATGGCGCTCTATACCGAGGGCAAAGACGAGATAGAAGAAGAGAACGGTTTCACCCTGCCTCTGCTCCAGGAAGGAGAGTCCTTGAAGCTTCTTGCCCTGCAGCCCAAACAGCATTTTACCCAGCCGCCCCCCCGGTATACCGAAGCAACACTCGTGAAAACGCTTGAAGAGAAAGGGATAGGCCGGCCGAGCACGTATGCGGCAATCCTCTCGACGATACAGGACAGGAAATACGTGCAGAAAACAGAGGGGAAATTTTCCCCGACTGAGCTTGGGACAGTGGTCAATGACTTCCTTGTCGAAAAATTCCCCGAGTTGATCGATGTGGGCTTTACTGCAAAGATGGAGGATGAGCTTGACCATATTGAGGACGGCAAGATGCAATGGGTAACAGTAGTGCGGGATTTCTACAAGCCCTTTGACCGTGATCTTACCGAAGCAACCCAGACCACGGGCAAGGTGAAACCAAAGGATATCCCGACTGAAGAGCTCTGCGAAAAATGCGGCCTCCCCATGGTTATCCGGTGGGGCAGGCACGGGAGATTCCTTGCCTGTTCCGGATTCCCCAACTGCAAGAATACCCGGCCGCTTTCTTCCAACGGGACCGGACAGGGGGCTGAACAGCCTGAGAGGCCGGTGCAGCAGACGGATGAGGTCTGTGAGAAATGCGGTTCCCCGATGGTGATAAAATCCGGGAGGTACGGGAAGTTCCTTGCATGCTCAAAATATCCTGAATGCAAAAACGCGAAACCTCTCCCTACAGGGATAAAATGTCCATTGGATGGGGGAGATATTGTTGAAAGGCGGTCGAAGAAGGGAAAACCTTTCTGGAGCTGCAGCAACTATCCGGACTGCAAGTTCGCTTCGTGGTATAAGCCGGTTCCCGAAAAATGTCCGCAGTGCGGCGCGGATTTCCTCTTCGAAAAATACAGCAAAGGCGGTGAGGTTACCCGCTTCTGTCCTGTTAAGGAATGCGGGTACAAGGAGAGCAGGCAGACAGAGGAAAAGGGGACATCTGCCTGATGTCATGGGTCCGCTCATCATAGGGGTCGGCGGTGCATACAGCGGCGTCGGCAAAACGGCCGTAATCTGTAAGATCCTCAGGCGCTTCGAAAACTGGGGAGCGATAAAATACACGAGGACACCCTTCTACGCTTCGGTAACCGATGAAACCGCAGTTCTGTCTGAGGAAGGAAAAGACACGAGACGGTTTCTTGACGCGGGCGCCGTGAAGGTTGTCTGGGTGCAATCCCCGTATTCCGGACTGCCGGCCGCGCTCTCGCTCGCAGCAGGTATGTTTTCTGATGAGGTCAGGGGGATTCTCGTTGAGGGCAACAGCGCAGTTGAGGTGATGCAGCCTGATATCGTGATATTTGTCAGTGGCAGTATTCAGGAACAGTGGAAGACGAACGCCGGGAAGATCCTGGAAGGAGCAGACATTGTTCTCTATGACGGAGAACCTGTAAAAACGTCCTCCGCAGCCCTTCAGTTCCCTGTTTCCAGGACCAATGAATATCTAAGGGCGCTGAAGGAACTGTTAGGCCCTATCAGGAAGTCACAGGGCAGCCAAAAGAGATAGGAATTAATGGTGCCCTTCGTCCGAGTGGCCTCCGGCGATGATATAGACAGCCTCACGTTCTCCCCTGTTTTCGCAGTAACATTCGTTGTCCCCGGAAAGGTGAAATGCGGTGCCCTCTTTGAGCGTCCCTGTCCAGTACCCCGTAATCTCGATGTCCCCTTTTACTGCGAGCACAATCTCTTCATGCCCTTCTCCGGGTTTCAGCAGCCTTCCTGCTTCACGGGGCTTCAGAATACCGTAGATCATATAACAGGCGTGACTTCCGGTATCCTCACCGCCGACGATATCTTCTCCTTCTTCAGATTCCTGTGCCCTGGTTTTCATTGCAAAAATCTTCATGGGACTCCTTCCGTATTCTTTCTTCTTCTTATTATATCCGAGAGTTTTCCGGTTCAATTGTTTTTTTCAATGCCGATGGTGTAAAATTTTTATATAAATAGACGAGTTACCAATTTTTATAGGCACGCTGCCTCTTGTCGGGGAGTGCTGACCGGAGGGATCTTTTTGCAGGATAAAATTCAGGAGGAAGTACAGAAAAAGTCCAGGGATGGCAGGATCCCCTGTCCTGTCGCAAGGAAAATAGCAGAGGAGCTTTCTGTTTCCTATCAGGAGGTCGGCAAGGCTGCCGATGCCCTCAATATCAAAATAACCGCCTGCGAGCTCGGTTGTTTTTAATGGGAATCCTGTCATTCGAACTGGCGCTTACCTGTTATTTTGCCGCAACAATCGTGAGTATTACCGAGCTCTTTAAGGAATCGAAGATCACCTCACGGATTGTCACGGTATTCGCAGGCATCGGTTTTGCCCTCCATACACTCACTATCATCTACCGCTATGCGGTGGCAGGACATATCCCTATCGTGAACCCTCACGAAGCGACTTCTTTTTTTGCATGGTGTGTGGTACTCATCTTCTTTATCCTCCAGCTCCGGTATAAAGTGAACCTTCTTGCCTCGTTTATCATGCCGATTGTGTTTCTGCTCATGCTCTCATCATCCATGCTCCCGCGGGAGGTAAAACCGCTCAGTCCGGTGCTCCGGAGTTACTGGCTCGAAATCCATACGGTCCTTGCCTTTCTCGGCAATGCCGCCTTTGCCCTTGCCTGTGGTATCGGGGTCATGTATCTGGTGCAGGAGCATTATGTGAAATCAAAGAACCTCGGGGGCCTCTTCGAAAGGCTGCCGAGCCTCCAGACCCTGGACGAGATCAATTACAAGCTTATCACCATAGGGTTTCCCCTGCTCACCCTTGCGATTATTACCGGGGCATTGTGGGCTGAGAGCGCATGGGGGAATTACTGGAACTGGGACCCGAGAGAGGTCTGGTCGATGATTACGTGGTTTATTTATGCGATCATTCTCCATGCGAGGCTTGTGGCAGGATGGAGGGGGAAAAGGGCCGCGCTCCTGTCGATAGCGGGGTTCCTTACGATTCTCATCGCCTTTTTCGGGATCAAGCTGCTGAAGAAAGGGCTGCACGTTTTTCTATGAAAATCCTTGTTGTGGGGTTGAACCATAAAATTGCCGATGTGGAGGTCAGGGAAAAACTCGCCTTCAGCGGAGAGAAGCTGGAACAAGGACTTGTGATGTTCAGGGAGCTTCCTGAGGTGCAGGAAGCCATAATCCTTTCGACCTGCAACAGGGTGGAACTCTATGCACACGTCACTGATACGGCGAAGGCGTCGGAGTCTGTGAAGACGTTCCTCTCGGAATTCCACGCACTCAACAGGAATGCTCTCGAAAACTCTCTCTATATATACGATGATGTCACCGCAGTGAAGCATGTGTTCAGGGTTGCATCAAGCCTCGACTCAATGGTAGTCGGAGAACCCCAGATCCTCGGGCAACTGAAGGACGCTTACGACCTCGCGCTTTCCAGGAAAACCACCGGGATCCTCCTGAATAAACTTATGAAAAAAGCGATATCGGTTGCCAAGCGGGTCAGGACCGAGACGCATATCGCAGAGAATGCGGTTTCGATCAGTTTTGCGGCAGTGGAACTCGCAAGAAAAATTTTTACCGATTTGTCACGGAGAGTATGCATGCTGCTCGGCGCAGGCGAAATGGCCGAGCTTGCGGCCCGCCATCTCATCAATAACGGGATACAGGACGTCCTTGTTGCGAACAGGACATACGAACGGGCCTGCGACCTGTCCAAGGAATTCAACGGCAGGCCGGTAAAATTCGATGAATTCATCAACGAGATGGTGCGGACCGACATCGTGATCTGTTCAACCGGCGCTCCGACCTATGTCGTCACAAAAAACCAGATGCAGAAGGTGATGAAGGAGAGAAAACAGAAACAGGTGTTCCTTATCGATATCTCGGTGCCGAGAAACCTCGACCCCGGGATTAACGACCTGGAAAACGTGTATCTCTATAACATAGACGACCTGCAGGGAGTTGTTGACGCAAATATGTTCGAGCGGCAGAAAGAGGCTGAAAAAGCGGAAATGATTGTTGCGGAAGAGATAGAGACATTCCTGAAATGGCAGGCTTCACTGGATTCTGTCCCTACCATCAAGGCGCTGAGGGACAGGGCTGAAGAAATGAAACGGGAAGAGGTCGAAAAACTGTTGCACAAACTTTCTTCCCTCGGGGAGCGGGAGAAGGAGGCAATAGAATATATGGCAACAGCCCTGGTGAACAAGCTGCTCCATCCCCCTACTGCTGCCCTCAAGGAGGCAGGGGACGACAAGGCGAGTCTGGTTGCACTTATCCGAAGGCTCTACGGAATCAACGGAGGAGAGAAAGAATAGGGGAACCCCCGGGGATATGCACAGATGAAAAAAAAGAAGGGAATCGTTATTGCAACACGGGGCAGCAAGCTTGCAATGTGGCAGGCTGAATTCGTGAAGGCCGGGCTGGAGAAACGCAACCCCGGACTGAAGGTTACGCTCAGCAAGATCAAGACAACAGGTGATAAGATCCTGGATGTCCCTCTTGCAAAAGTTGGCGGCAAGGGACTGTTTGTGAAAGAGATCGAAGAAGCGCTCCTCACCGGGAAGGCTGACCTTGCAGTGCACAGCATGAAGGATGTTCCGACGGAATTCCCCGATGGCCTGCACCTTGCCGTTATTTGTGAACGGGAGGACCCCCGGGACGCGTTCATTTCACGATTCCCGCATTTTACAGAACTTCCTGCGGAAGCCAGGCTCGGGACGAGCAGTCTCAGGCGTTCCTGTCAGCTGCTCAATCTCAGGCCTGATCTGCGCATCCATAGCCTGCGGGGAAATGTCGAGACGAGGTTAAGAAAGCTTGATGAGGGGCAGTTCGACGCGATTATCCTCGCTGCCGCAGGGGTTAAGAGACTCGGCCTGCACCCCAGGATAACTGAATATCTTCCTCCCGGGACTAGTCTCCCGGCGATAGGCCAGGGGGCTGTCGGCATCGAGTGCAGGATAGAAGATGAGTTCGTCCATGCGCTTATTTCTCCGCTTGAACACCCTGAAACTTCGATCTGTGTGAAGGCGGAGCGGGCTTTCCTGAAGCGGCTTGAGGGGGGATGCCAGGTCCCGATCGCAGCATACGCCCGGATTGAGCGAAGAGCAAAGAGCGAAGAGCAGAGAGGGGCAGACAGGGAATCTCAACTCTGTGCTCCAGGCTCTCTGCTTGTTATGGACGGTCTCGTTGGGAGTATCGACGGCAGTACGCTTGTCCGGGGACATGTTGAGGGATTGCCGGATGAAGCCGAAAGTCTGGGGGTTATGCTTGCAGAGGATGTCCTTTCACGCGGTGCAAAAGAGATACTGGACGTAGTCTATCAGAGGTCTTAGAGGAGCCCTTCTCTGCGCTCCATCTCCTGGAACCGTTCCCTGCGTTCCTGACAGTCAATACAGTAGATGGCGAAGGGGAGGATTTTCAGCCTTTGCTCGCTGATTTCGTCGCCGCAATCTTCACAGATACCGTATGTGCCTTCGTTGAATTTTCTCAGGGCCTCGTCTATTTTCTGAAGGTTTTCACGGTGTACACCAAGCCGCCTCAGGCTGATGTCTTCTGAAAGGTCGACGACCGACCAGTCTCCATCGTCGAGCGCAGTGTCAACGAGCTGTCTCGTCTCGCCTTTTATATACTTTGATATCTCTTCCCTGGCTTCCTGCAGAATCTCCTCTCTTTTTCTCAGGAGGGACCTCCGCAGCAACTCATTCCTCTCGCGCTCGGTAGGCGGTTTTTTTCTCTGAATAGGTTTATGGATGACTTTCCTGACCGGGACCGGCTTTGTCCCACGGAGTTTCTCGGGTTTTTTCCCGACAGGCTTCGCCCCTGTTTTTGTCAGGGGTTTCTTTACCGATTGTTTGGTTTTGGGGTTTGTTGCGGTCTTTCGGGAAAGTGGTTTCGCTTGCCCCTTCTTTATACGCGTAGGGGTGGTCTCCTTTTTCGGAGAGGGTTTCCGGAGTGAGGCACGCGGTTTTTTCACCGCCTTCTCCGCTCTGTTCTTCCCGGATTTTTTCTCTGCCATGGCTATTCTTCTTTCGTTTTGGTTTCCGGAGATTCTTCCCCCTCGCGAAACATTTCAATGATGCTCCTCACTGATATCCCTGCGGCCTGAAGCGCCTTCTGGATGTCCGTCTGTTTTGCGTCAGTAACCTTCACAAGAAAATTGCGGTGCATCATTTCAGACTTCCATGATCTCCTTTTCCTTGAGTGCCAGAACCTCGTCGATTTTTGTGATAAAGGAATCCGTGATTTTCTGTATCTCGTCCTGGAGTTTTTTTACGACATCCTCGCTGATGTGCTTTTCCTTCTCGAGTTTCCTGCTCTCTTCAATCGTATCTCTCCGGATATTCCTCACCGACACCTTCGCCTCTTCGGCTTTCTTCTTAACCGTCTTGACCAGGAGCTTCCTCCTCTCCTCGGTGAGTGGAGGGATATTGATCCGGATGGTTTTGCCGTCGTTTGTGGGAGTCAGACCGAGGTCGGACTTGAGAATCGCCTTTTCGATGTCGGGGATGATTTTCTGTTCCCACGGCTGGATGGTGATCTGGCGGCTTTCCGGTATGCTCAGACTTGCAAGCTGCTGGAGAGGAGTAGGGGTGTCATAGTAATTGACCATGATCCCGTCAAGAAGCGCGAGGGATGCCCTCCCTGTTCTGATCGAAGAGAATTCTTTTTTCAGGACCTCGACAGAACGCGCCATCCTGTCATTGGTTTTTTTCTTTAACTCTTGCTCCATTGTTCCCCCTTACAAGAGTTCCGACTTTTTTCCCTTTGAGTATTTTCCGAATATTGCCTTTTCCCTTTAAATCAAAGACCACGATGGGGAGCCTGTTGTCCATGCAGAGTGATATGGACGTGGAATCCATCACAGCAAGCCCCTTTTTCAGTACCTCAATATAGGTGAGCGCAGAGTATTTTTTTGCATTGGGGTCTTTCATGGGGTCGGAGGAATAGATCCCGTCAACTTTTGTCGCTTTGAGAATAACCTCTGCGCCGATCTCCATAGCCCTGAGGGAGGCAGCGGTGTCCGTAGTGAAATAAGGGTTTCCCGTCCCCGCGGCAAAGATGACGGTCCGTCCCTTTTCCAGGTGCCTGACCGCTTTCCGCCGGATGTAGGGTTCTGCAAGCTCTTTCATCTCGATAGCAGACTGGACTCTTGTGGGCACGCTGTATTTTTCAAGATAGTTCTGCAGTGCGAGTGCGTTGATAACTGTCGCAAGCATTCCCATATAATCAGCCGATGCCCTTTCGATCCCCCTGACACTTGCCTCAACGCCCCTGAAGATATTGCCTCCCCCGATCACGATAGCCAGCTCGGTCCCCAGTGATACGGCGTCCTGTATCTCCCGGGCGATATAATCGACGGTCGCAGGGTCGACTCCATAACTCTGGTCTCCCATCATAGCCTCACCGCTAATTTTAAGGAGTATCCTCTTATATTTCAAGGCGTATCGTTACCCCGTTGTCTTTTCCCCAAGCTGGAATCTGGCAAATCTTCTGATTACGATATTCTCACCGAGTTTCGCGATTTTTTCGGTGATGAGATCCTTCACTTTCTGTTTCTGTTCTGTATCCTTGATAAAGAGCTGGTCGAGGAGACATACATCCGTATAATATTTTTCGAGTTTCCCGTCGATGATCTTCTCGATCACCTGAGGAGGCTTGTCCGCCACCTGGACGCGGTAGATTTCCTTTTCCCGGTCGACAACATCCTGGGGTATATCCTCCCTCGAGAGGTAAAGGGGATTGGAGGCAGCGATCTGCATTGCGATGTCCTTTACGAGTTCCCGGAAATCATCTGTCCGGGCAACGAAGTCAGTCTCACAGTTAACTTCGACAAGGGTGCCGATCTTCCCCATGTGGATGTACGACTCCACAAGACCCTCAGATGCAGCCCGCCCTGCTTTTTTTACCGCGGTTGCAAGGCCTTTCTGTCTGAGAAAATCGATTGCTTTTTCAAAATCGCCGTTGCTCTCGGTGAGCGCCTTTTTGCACTCCATCATGCCGACTCCGGTTTTTTCTCTCAGCTCCTTGATCAGATCAGCAGATATCTTTGTCATTCTGTTACCTCGGCCTCTTCCTGGATTATCTTCTCTTCCACCTGAGTCTTCTCGGCTTCTTCTGCGAGAGTCTTGGACAGGGTGTCTTTTCCCTCGATCACGGCATCTGCGATTTTTGAAGTGATGAGTTTAATCGCCCGGATCGCGTCGTCGTTCCCGGGGATGACATAGTCAATTTCGTCGGGGTCGCAGTTCGTATCAACGATTGCGACGATGGGAACGGATAATTTCTTCGCCTCAGCGATGGCGATCCGCTCCTTCTTGGGGTCAACTACAAAGAGGGCGCCGGGAAGCGATGTCATATCCTTGATCCCGGAGAGGTTCTTTTCCAGCTTGCTCCGCTCTTTTTCAAGAGCAGCTACCTCTTTCTTGGGGAGGATTTCATAAGTCCCGTCTGCTTTCATCGTCTCGATCTTTTTCAGCTTCTCGATGCTCTTCCGGATCGTTGAGTAGTTGGTAAGCATTCCGCCCAGCCAGCGCTGATTCACAAAGAATGCTCCGGACCGGTGCGCTTCGTCCCTGATCGCGTCCTGCGACTGTTTTTTCGTCCCGACGAAAAGGATGGGAGCGCCTGCTATGGTCGCGTTCCTTACAAAATTATAGGCCTCCTCAAGGCCCTTGACCGTTTTCTGAAGGTCGATGATGTAAATACCGTTTCTCTCGCCGAAGATGTATTTCTTCATCTTGGGATGCCATCTCTTCACCTGATGACCGAAATGCACGCCTGCTTCCAGAAGCTCTTTCATCGCTGCTACCATGTTCTTTTGTTCCTCCTGTTTCCCTCACCCTCTGTTTGCTCGGAAGATCGCCATGCTGGCGCACAGAGGCAGAATGATGTATTTCCGAAAGAAGATAACTACTCTTTCAGGAACAAAAGAGTAACATAAAAATAGCTTTTTTTGCAAGGGGATACGATGGTAAAATCATACATGCCGTCTGCCCGTGAACTATTTGCGAAGATGGTAATCAGGAAGGATAACCTACATGCTCTCACACCCTCCCCTCAAGGGAGGGGAGATTGATGCGTTTCCTCTCCCCCGGAGGGAGAGAGGCAGGGGTGAAGGGGGATGTCCTTGAGATTCTTATTTGCTGTAATAACTCTATTCAAGAGGGGGAACCATGATCGCTCGCTATACCCGCCCTGATATGGGGAAAATCTGGAGCATCGAGAACAAGTACAGGAAGTGGCTCGATGTGGAAATAGCTGTCTGTGAAGCGTGGGCCGAACTTGGTGAAATACCGAAGGACGCCCTGGCAGGCATCAGGAAAAAAGCACGGTTTGATATCAGGCAGATCGATGAGATTGAAAAAGTGGTCAGGCATGATGTGATCGCGTTTCTGAGTTCTGTTGCGAGGAGTCTGGGCCCTGAATCAAGGTTCATTCACAAGGGACTCACGTCTTCAGATATCCTTGATACCTCGCTCGCTCTCCTCATGGGCGAGGCTGCCGATATCATCATCAACGATCTCAGAAAGCTCATGGAGGTACTGAAAAAACAGGCATACCGGTATAAAGATACGCAGATGATAGGAAGGAGCCATGGCATCCATGCCGAGCCCATGACCTTTGGCCTGAAATATGCCCTCTGGTACAGCGATATGCAGCGGAACCTGGAGCGGATAAGGAGGGCGCAGGAGGTGGTGCTGATCGGGAAACTCTCCGGAGCAGTAGGGACCTTTTCGAACATCCCCCCTTCCATCGAAGTCAAGGTCTGCAAGAAGCTGGGCCTGAAACCCGAGCCGGTCGCCACCCAGGTGGTGCAGCGGGACAGGCATGCAGAATATCTGACGACCCTCGCCCTGGTCGCTGCATCTGTTGAGAAAATAGCAGTGGAAATACGGCATCTCCAGAGATCGGAAGTGCTCGAAGCTGAAGAGCCTTTTCTGTCAGGGCAGAAAGGGTCTTCGGCAATGCCGCATAAACGGAATCCCATCGGCTGTGAGAATCTCTCAGGCCTTGCCCGTCTTGTCCGGTCAAATGCTATGGCAGCTCTTGAAAATATTGCCCTGTGGCATGAGCGGGATATTTCCCATTCGTCGGTCGAAAGGGTGATCATCCCGGACAGTTGCATCCTCGTCGATTATATGCTCGACAGGCTTGCCGGAATCCTCGATAAACTCCAGGTTTACCCGGGAAGGATGAAGGAGAACATGAACAGGAGCTTCGGCCTCTTCAATTCCCAGCGGGTCATGCTTGCACTGATAGAAAAGGGATTGTCCCGCGATGCGGCCTATGACATAGTACAGCGGAATGCGATGAAGAGCTGGAAAGCAGGCGTCCAGTTTAAAAAACAGCTGCTCAAGGACACCGCAGTGAAGAAGCATCTTTCTTCACAGGAAATTGAGTCCATCTTCAATCTTGACTATTATCTGAAAAATGTGAACTTCATCTTCAAACGGGTTTTCGGTCCGGGTAAATGAGCAGCAGTTCCCTGATGCATCTCTACCGCACCCCGGCCCTTTCCGGGGCAAAGACCGGGGAACTCCTGTCTCTTGCCAGAAGATATCTCTCCCCGGCGGTCATCTCTGCGGAGACGGAATCCTGTTTTTATATCGAGATATCCGCTCCGCTCACCAAAAATGAGAAAGACATCCTCCGCTGGCTTCTCTCGGAAACCTTTGAGCCGGAGAAATTTGGAGAGGAAAGTTTTCTGACCTCCCCGGATGATAAGCATCTAATTCTTGAAGTAGGTCCCCGGATGAACTTCTCCACTGCCTGGTCTTCGAACGCGGTGTCCATATGTCATGCATGCGGACTTGCGAAGGTCACGCGCATCGAACGGTCGAGAAGATACAAGTTGACGGCAAATGCTAAATTCGAAATCCGGAATCCGGAATTTCTTGCCTCCATCCATGACCGTATGACCGAGTGTGAATATCCCCAGACCCTGACATCTTTTGAAACTGGCATGAAACCGGAGCCGGTCTTTCTTGTCCCCCTGAGAGAAGAGGGCAGGGACGCGCTGAAGAAGATCAATGCAGATCTGGGTCTCGGACTCGATGAGTGGGATATCGGATATTACTACAACCTCTTCGTGAACGAAATAGGGAGGAATCCCACAAATGTGGAGTGTTTCGACCTTGGACAGTCCAACAGCGAACACTCCCGCCACTGGTTCTTCCAGGGCAGGCTGATTATTGACGGGGAGGAGATGGAAGAGTCGCTCCTCCATATTATCAAACAGCCGTTGAAGCAGAGCGCCCCAAACAACAGTGTCATTGCGTTCAGGGATAATTCAAGCGCCATTCGCGGCTATGAAATCCTGGCCCTGTTCCCTGAAAAGCCCGGAACCCCCTCACCGTTCAGGGACAGAACGGTGCGTTACGATATCATTTTTACCGCGGAGACGCACAATTTTCCAACGGGAGTCGCCCCGTTCCCGGGCGCTGAAACAGGCACGGGCGGGAGGATACGGGACGTCCATGCCACAGGAAGGGGAAGTCTTGTCGTGGCAGGAACCGCTGCTTACTGTGTCGGGAACCTCTCCATACCGGGATATCCACTCCCCTGGGAGGACCCCTCGTTTCTGTATCCGCCAAACCTTGCATCACCGCTCAGGATAGAGATCGAAGCCAGCAACGGAGCCTCTGATTACGGGAACAAATTCGGAGAACCGGTGATACAGGGGTTTACGAGGTCGTTCGGCCTCCGGCTGCCTGACGGAGAACGCAGGGAATGGGTGAAACCGATCATGTTCACCGGCGGAATAGGGCAGATTGATGCAAGACATACAGAAAAAATAGCACCCGATCAGGGAATGCTGGTGATAAAGATCGGCGGTCCTGCATACAGGATCGGAATCGGCGGAGGCGCTGCGTCGAGCATGATCCAGGGGGAGAATATCGCGGAGCTCGACTTCAGTGCGGTTCAGCGCGGAGATGCAGAGATGGAGCAGAAGGTGAACAGGGTGATCAGGGCCTGTGCAGAAATGGGCGACGGCAATCCGATCATCAGTATCCATGACCAGGGCGCAGGCGGCAACTGCAATGTGGTGAAGGAGCTCATCTATCCTGCCGGTGCCAAGATAGAAATAAGAAAAATCCAGCTCGGTGATGCCACATTGTCTGTTCTTGAGATATGGGGAGCTGAATACCAGGAACAGGATGCGTTGCTTTTGCACCCTCACAGGGAAGAGGAGTTTCTCTCGCTCTGTGCAAGAGAGAAGGTGCCCTGTGCGGTTATCGGAGAAATAACCGGCGACGGCTTTATCGTCCTCTACGATGAAACAGACGGGAGCACGCCGGTGAATCTTGAACTCGCAAAGGTTCTCGGCGAGATGCCCCGGAAGACTTTTACCCTCCAAAGGGTCCGCCGGAAAACCGAACCACTCCGCTTTCCGGCAGACCTGACCGTGCGGGAGGCGCTTGATCGGGTGCTCAGGCTCGTTTCGGTCGGATCAAAGAATTTTCTTACGAACAAAGTAGACAGGTCGGTGACCGGTCTCATTGCCCGGCAGCAATGTGTGGGGCCTCTCCAGTTGCCCCTCTCGGATGTTGCGGTCATAAGTCAGAGCCATTTTGGATTGACTGGCGCGGCCATTGCAATCGGGGAACAGCCGATCAAAGGGCTGCTGAGTCCGGAGGCCATGGCGAGGATGTCAGCCGGTGAAGCGCTCACGAACATCATCTGGGCAAAGATAAGCGCGCTCGAAGACGTGAAGTGTTCGGGCAACTGGATGTGGGCGGCAAAACTCCCCGGTGAGGGTGCAAAAATTTATGATGCTGCCGTCGCATTGCGTGACCTGCTCATCGAATTGGGGATCGCGATCGACGGAGGGAAGGACAGCCTTTCCATGGCTGCAAAAGTGGAGGACGATTCCGGAAATTCTGAGATCGTAAAGTCACCGGGCGCCCTTGTTATTTCAGCATATGCTACCTGTCCCGATATCACGAAGATTGTCACCCCCGATATCAAATGCCCGGGGCTCAGCAGACTCCTCTCTATCGACCTTGGGGGATACAAATACCGGATGGGCGGGACTTCTCTTGCCCATGTGTGCGGCCAGATAGGAGATGAACCTCCTGATCTCGACGACCCCGGTCTGATGAAACGGACATTCATTGTCATCCAAAAGCTCATCGGCGACGGTATGATACTGTCGGGGCACGACAGGAGCGACGGAGGGCTTATCGTAACCCTCCTCGAAATGGCCTTCTCCGGTAACTGCGGAATAGAGGCGAATATCCAACCCCCCCATCCCCCCCTTGCCAAGGGGGGGAGTAGGGGGAGGGAACTTCCTCTTTCCAACAAGGAGAATAAAACAGATGAACTCCTTACCGCCAAAGGGGCACGCAGTATCGATGCACTGTCCCTGCTCTTTTCCGAGGAACTCGGGCTGGTTATCGAGTATCTCCCTGAACATGAGGAAGCTCTTGCCACCGCGCTCAGAGCCGGCGGCATCCCCTTCCAGATTATCGGGAAGACCCTTCCGGGAAGTGAGATAACGGTCAGTGTGGGTGACCGGCTCGTGCTCAGCGAAGATATGAAGGTCCTCAGGGAAGTATGGGGCGCGACCGGTTATCAGCTTGAAAGGCTCCAGGCCAATCCCGAATGTGTTGAGGAGGAGAAAAAGTCGGATTTCGACAGGCAGGGTCCTGCATACCGGCTTACGTTTGACCCGGAAAAAACTCCGGAAGCAGTCCTTGCAAAAACCAGCAAACCGAAGATCGCGATTATCAGGGAAGAGGGGAGCAACGGGGACCGTGAGATGACCTCTGCTTTCCATCATGCAGGGTTTGAGGCATGGGATGTGACTATGACCGATCTCCTGGGAGGAAGGGTCAGTCTGGATGATTTCAGAGGCGTAGTCTTTGTCGGAGGGTTTAGTTATGCCGACGTCCTTGATTCTGCTAAGGGCTGGGCAGGGGTGATCAGGTTCAACAGGAAGATATTTCAGCAGTTTGAGCGGTTTTATGAAAGGACTGATACTTTCAGCCTCGGCGTCTGCAACGGATGCCAGCTCATGGCGCTCCTTGGATGGGTTCCGTGGAAGGGCATCCCCGATGCTGTCCAGCCGAGATTCATCCAGAACAGATCGGGAAGGTTCGAATCACGGTTTTCGGCAGTCCGCATCCTCAAGAGCCCTGCCATTATGTTCCGGGGGATGGAAGAGTCGGTGCTCGGGGTCTGGGTTGCCCATGGCGAAGGGAGATTGTACTTCCCGGAACAGGCAATGATGCAGGAAGTAATCAGGCAAAACCTTGCGCCTGTCCGGTTTGTCGACGATGACAGTGAATTTACCGAGATCTATCCGTTTAACCCGAATGGTTCTCCTCTGGGGATTACGGCGCTCTGTTCCCCTGACGGAAGACATCTTGCAATGATGCCCCATCCGGAAAGAGCATTCCTCAAATGGCAATGGGCATATATGCCGGAGGAATGGAAACAGACGCTTGAAACCTCGCCCTGGATCAGAATGTTCCAGAACGCACGCGCGTGGTGTGAAGAAGTATGAGTAAGCCCGGCTACTCGAAAAGCACGTAGCTCTTTATCTGATCGAGTCTTCTGCCCTTTACTCCAAGTTGTTCCGGAAGGGTAATTTTATTCTCCCGGCGCAGGGCAAGGATTCGTGAAACGGTTTCCGGTCCAAGGCCTGGTACCCGGAGCAGTTCTTCTTTTGATGATCTGTTGATCCTTACCGGATAATATTCCGGATGATTGTCCGCCCATATCTGCTTGGGGTCCTTGTCGAGTCGCAGATTCCCCCTCTCATCGAAGATAAGGTCTTCCCTGGCAAACCCGTATTTGCGGATAAGGAAATCTGACTGGTACAGCCGGTGTTCGCGCAGAAAGGGGATTTCAGGGTTCGCAAGGAAGTTTCTTTCTCCGGGTATATCAGGATGTCCGAGCCCTTTCTGATACGCGGAAAAATAGACCCGCCCGAAGTTGTGGCGTTGGTAAAGGCTGAACAGATACTGAACGATCTCCGAATCGGTCTCGTCAGAAGCGCCTACAATGAACTGCGTGGTGCATTTGACCTTTGAAAACCGCATGCCTTTCCCGGTGAGCTTCCCCATCAGCTTCATTGGCCTGATGATATCGTGCTCATAGTTTTTTCTCTCTGAGAGCATGGAAAAATGCTTCCTCCCGGGCGTCTCGATATTCAGCGAGACTGCGGTAGCCAGGGAGAGCGCCTCCTCAACCGCTGCATCCGAAGCGCCGGGTATGATCTTCAGGTGTATATATCCCCTGAAACGATGCTTGTATCTGAGAAGCCTGGCGACCGCATTGATCTTGTCCATAGTATGGTCAGCACTCTGAACGACCCCGGAACTCAGGAACAGGCCGAAGACCTTTCCCCTTCTCTGATATTCCATGAACACCCGGGCGACCTCTTCTGGTTGAAGCGTGCAGCGCCGTATATCCCGGTCGGAACGGAGGGGGCAGTATCTGCAGTCGTTCTTGCAGGCATTCGAAAGAAGGGTCTTCAGCAGGACAGTAGAGCCACCCTGCGGGAGGACGACCGGATAAAGCCATTTCCCGTGCGACCCTCTCCTGCGGTGTTCGTCTTTGCCGGTGCCACACGCACAGGCCAGATCATACCGCGAATCTTCAGAGAGTACGTTCAGTTTTTCGACGGTATCCATATACTCTCCAGGCTAAAAATCGACGTCGTCGGACGCTTCCGACCTCCCTTCAACCGCCTTTTCCTCGATCTCTGAAAGGGCTTTCTTCACTTCGTCTTCCGTGGTCCTCAGATTTTTCTTGCAGAATTTGATGAGATGGGTCGCCCGCTTCACTTTTTCTGCAAGGACGTCAACAGTGATGCTCTCTGACTCGATCTCGTCTATAATGCGTTCAAGCTCGCCGATAGCCTCAGAATAGCTAAGCTTCTTTTTCGCACTCATCTTTTTTGCCCCCCTCAATAGTTTCAACAACGCTGAAGAGAGAACCGCTGCGCAGTCTGGTATGTATTATATCATCCTTATGTACGGTTCCTGCATCCTTCAGGACCTGCCCGTTCAGCCAGGTGATGCTGTACCCCCGGTTCAGGACATTCTGCGGGTCAAGGAGACTGATTTTAGTTTCACAGTTGTTCAGCTTCTGTTTCTGCATAGAGAGCAGGTGAGCAGGATACACCTGAAGGACCTTTCTGAAATCCTTCATCTTCTGATGGTTATTCCTTATCAACCCTTCAGTGGAGTTTCTGAGCTTCCCCTCGTATTCCCTGATACTGACAGAAGGAGTTCTCAGTGCAGTGAGTGATCTTGTCTGGAGTTCCCGGATGTTCTCCCGTAATGCAACCTTTGCATTGTTAAGATAATTCCGGGCAGATACCAGGAAACTGTCGACCGATGTCCTGAGAGAATGTTTTCCGCCTTCGACGAGTTCGTAGGTTCTGCGCACGAGCCTGAGTTGCAATGCCTGGATGCTTCCTTCGAATTCTCTCGCCCTGGTCACAAGAAATTCAGCGACTGCCGTCGGAGTGATAAGCCGTCTGTGTGCTACATGGTCGGCCACGGTCTCATCCCTTTCATGCCCTATGCCGGTAAATACGGGAAGCGGGGAGAGAGCGATAGCTTTTGCCAGAGGATAGCTGTCGAAAGAGTGCAGGTCCACAGCCGAGCCGCCGCCCCTGATGATCACTACCGCGTCAAACCGTTCTCTGAGTCTGATGCAGTCATCCAGCGCCTTCAGGAGCGAAAGTTCGGCTTTCTCACCCTGCAGAGAGGCCTGAAACAGTCTGTGATGGAATGCGTATCCAAAGGGATTGTTCTCGATCCTGCTGACGAAATCACCATAGCCTGCAGCCGTCCCGGAAGAGATGACTGCAATCCGCTGGAGGACGGGTGGAAGTTCCAGCGACTTGTTCCTCGCAATGACCCCCTCCCGGGTGAGACGATCGATAATCTCCCTCCGCCTGAGCATCATCTCCCCGAGGGTATAGCGGGGATCGATCTCTTTGACGGTGAGTGCAAGACCGTGTACTTCATGGTACGTTACCTGGGCAAGCATCAGGATTTTCATGCCCGCCTGGAGGGACTGTCCCGTGAGCGCGGTGAATTTGGGGCTGATCCGGCTGAAATTGCGCGCCCAGACAGCAGCCCGCATTCTCGCCATGATCACATCGTCCTTCTTCTCGACCAGGTCAAGATAACAGTGCCCTGACGTATGGTGACAGTTGACCTGGGCAATTTCCGCAACAACCCAGTAGTCTCCGGAAAGTGCGGACTGAACCGCTGATTTCACCAGACCGGCTATCTCGCTCAGGGTGAGGTATTCCATCTGTTAAGTATATGACAATCAATGGGATTTATTACAGGAAAACAACTATAAGGAAAGGTGATGTTTATGTGAAGCCTGAGTTAAGGTCAGGGATATCATTGGACTGTCCAATCTCGCTTTCTCCCTATAGTCAATGCACAACGGAATTGCCTTGGGGCACCACAGCACATAGAAGTCAATAAAATTCAAGATCTGGCAGATTGCTTATTTCTTGCTGAACTCAATACTCAAGAAAGTTGAGTGATGAATTTTCATTGGACGTTAGCCTCTTGCAGATAGGCCGAAGATGCCTTCAGGGTTTTACGAACGGCTGTCTTCCCGAAGATTCCGACCGCTGCATAGTGGAGGTCCAATCTCGCGAGATGCCCGAGAATATACCTCCATGAATAAAAACGAGCCATTGCCCTGAAGGTCTCAATCTGAAGGGTGGCTGGTGACATGAGCCGGGGCTCGAAAACCACATGCTGGACATCATATTTGCTCCAGTCCGTATGGAGCAGTCTCCTGCCCTCCGTCATATCGTGAAAGAGCGGTGTTCCCGGCAGTGGCGTAAGTATCAGGAACTGCACCGTGTCTATCCCCTGGCCTGTTGCAAAATCAGCAGTCCCCCGGATAGTTTCCACATCGTCAGTGTCTGCCCCCAGGACGAACATTCCGTGGATGTGAATACCGTGATCTTTGACTGATCTGATGCAGGAGATGATATCCTCCAGCCCCTGCTTTTTATTGTACGCTTCAAGCGTCCCCGCATTGATGGACTCAAAGCCGATGTACAATGTATGGCAGCCCGAGTCAGCCATCAGGCGGAGAAGTTCCGGGTTCCTTGCAACATCGGTTCTCACCTGGGCAGACCAGCGCGTCTTAATTCCCTCCGCAATCATTCCCCTGAGAATGTCTTTGGTTCTTTTTTTATCGGCGGTAAAGTTATCGTCAACAATGAACTTGGTCGCCTTGGATACTGATGCCACATATTGTAATTCCTTCAGCGTTGCCTCAACGGATTTAAAACGGTAGCGCCTTCCAAACATCTGGATGACAGAGCAGAACTTACAGTCGAAGGGACAGCCCCTCGATGTAGAAACAGGGTAGGTATTTGACATTTTCCATTTATGAACAAGAGAGAAGTCAGGATCGGGCAGGCTGTCAAGGTCTTCGATAAATTTTCCGGACGGGTTATGAACTTTCCTCCCGTCCCCATCCCTGTATGAAAGTCCTTTGATGCCCGCTAATGCCGGGGTCCCTTTCTCCATATGCTGAAGCAGTTCGATAAGGGAATGCTCTCCTTCCCCCCGTATGACAAAGTCGGCATATTCCAGGGACTCATCAGGAAGAAACGTTGGATGTGCTCCGCCCATAACTACCGGTATACCGAGGGCCTTTAATCGTGCCCCCATACTGTAAGCCTTTATGGCTGTGGACGTAATGGTCGAGATGCAGACGAGGTCAGAGTTCTCAATGAATGACCAATCGGGTTCGGCAAGGTCCTCAATAAATGTCTTTACTTCATATCCCCTTTCCCTGAGGATGGTAGAAAGCAACACGGCGCCAAGCCGCGGTATCGGAAACTTGCTGAAGATATGCAGGCCCGGTGAGCCAGCTTCGATAAATGAAATTCTTTTGATAACCATTCTTTTATTAAATTATATTTCAGAAAACCCTTCAGTACAACGTCATACTTAATGGTGATCTATTGCCGATATGAACTGAGAACCAGCAGGCACCTCCATCATTAAGCGAAAGGCAATAACAAAAAAAGTAAGAAATCTTATTTCAATCAGAACTATTAAATTTATAAAAGTAAATGTTACAAACTTTTTAGTTCCTATCTGTTCAAATCACTTTGAAGTTGTTGCTGACTTCTGCGGTCCTGTCTCTTGTAAGTAAGATATTCTTCCTCTTCCATTTTCCCGAGCAGTCTTTTTTTGTATAGAGCGGCCAAATCATACCACTGACGGACGAGTTTCTCAAATCGTTGCTCAGCAGGGATCCTAAGTGTGTCCATGTAAGCCAGAATTGCAAGATAATAGCATACAACATCACGTTCGACAGCGCCCCTTAAACCACCTGCATAAACGGGTTTACCGTCGCTATCCGTACCGATTACACTGAAACCGACTTTACCGCCGCCGAATATTTTCATAAAAAAATATCCCCAGGCACTGTAATTATAAGAATACCTAAAATGAACAAATGCCGTGTCTTCGTTTAACGGTATCGCCTCAAATCCGAACTCGTGATCCTTTGTATGAGAGGGCCCTTCATGTGCATTGAGAGCGATATCAAAATAGTAGGGTTGTAGTTCACTTACTCGGTATACGAATTTTATTTGATACGCATCCTCAAGGGGTTTGGAGAATTTGTTGACGTGATAGATATTGAGCAGCCATGTATCATGCATTTTCTTATACGTGCATGCCCTTATATCAGGATGAGATAAAACAATCTCGCACCAGTTGGTTGGAACCAACAACTCATTTTTTATAAGACCGAAAGGATAGTGAATAATGCCGTAGATATCGACACGAGAGGCATTTTTACTCACAGACGATTCTACATAGAAGGGAATAGCGAGCGTATTTTTATCGAGTTCTTTTTCAATCTTATGGTATTTATTGATAAGAGATTCACGTCCAGCAAGTAACGATTCATTGCCGTATGAAATCTCACACCACTGAAAAGATAATAAAAATGAACTTATTAAGAAAAGACACAGAACACGAATCGCACGCATGTGGTATCTCCTTATCCCTACTATTTTATCACTCCCTGCCTGTTCCGACAATTTCATCAGAAAGGATGTTTTTGCATTTCTCGCACAATGATTTTCTTGACGCCCATGTCGCTCTTAGAAGTCCGGCCGCTCGAGATTTGAAAGCTTGATCGCTGGCTCGGTCATGCTCTCTTTAAATGAGAAATCATTTAAATATTATTGTCTTTTAAGAACTTAACAATTGACAAACGATAAATAGGATGATGGCATTATTCTTAATAATATGCCTCGGTCAAAACGCCCTTTGATCGGACAGCTTGCCTGATTTGACAATCTTCTTCAGTTCAAAGATTTCATTAAATTCAATGGCTTGCCTCCTGGTACATATTGTGCTTTTTTAATCGATGACATGACACAAAGTTGGCACTTTTATTACCGGAAAGGGGCATGAATGCTTTGGATGATCTTTGTGATACTTGTAGTTCTTTGGACTGTTGGGACTAATCAGCGGCCACACGATTGGCGGATTCATTCATATTCTGCTTGTCATCGCAATCGTTGTGGTGCTGATCAGAATCATTCAGGTACGAAGACCTGTATGATTTACAGGCATCCATTTGCCTTGGTTACATTTATTAACATTGCAAGCGGATAATTTCACAACTAAAGACAGGGGGGGAAAATGAAGAAGGTTATTTTTCTGGCAGTATTAGTGGTATTCGGCTTGACCTTGTTTTCAGGCTGCGCTTCTATAACGGGCAGAACGACAGGCGAATATATTGATGACTCAAACATTACTACGCAGGCGAATGCGATAATCATCAAGGAACCGGACGCTGGTTATTGGAAGATCGATGTTTCCTCTACACAGGGGAATGTTGTTCTCGATGGGTTCATACATGACAAAAAGGCTGAGAGGTGAGGGCCTAAAATATCTGTAAAAAGAGAAGGCTTCGGTTATCCTTATTAAATCGCTAAATTTAAGAAAGGAGATTAAACCGAAGCCTATGAAGAAGATACCACCGAGTGAGAGAATACGCAAGG
>JBMOLW010000017.1:0-1796 GCA_049323875.1 Nitrospirota bacterium
GGATGGTGACACCCAGGGTCTCGCGTGCCTCCCTGAGGTCGCCGGTGCAGTCGCCGTACTGAAGGTTGATAAAGTGAACTTCGGGAATCGAAAACAGTTCCTTCCACTGCAATAGGCTCGTCGAACGCGCAACCTTTGCTGCCTGATATTTGCCACCCCGCCATGAGATGCCGACTTTTTTCCCTCTGCCGATATCATTATATCTTTGTCGCCACAGTTCGGCCTTATGGATATCCGGGATGAGATAGCTTTTTTGCCGGGGGAAATGATTGAGCGAAGGACGGAGGAATCCGGGTAAGCTTCCTGCCGGTACTCTGAAGTCGGCTGATAAGAGCTCTGCCGGCATCTGATCAGCATTATCGATCCTTTCTGTAAAAAGGGACCGGGGGAAGGAACGGGAAAAAAGTGGTATCAACCGTCCGTCGCATTCAATGATACACTGTGCTGATTGTGAAATGACCTCCGGGAAGCAGGAGGCGAACATGATCTCATCACCCACGCCCTGCTCAAGATAGATGAAAATCCATTTTCTTTCCAGAGATGAGCCGTCCCAGCGGGGCTGGGGAAAACTGCATCTACGAAAATCTTCTACTTGCCAGCGCCATTCGTATTCTCTCCATCCGTGGACGAGGTCAGCGGAGGACAGGAGAGCCTGTGAAAGATTCCAGTGCGCCTCAGTGAAATCGAGCCGATGACGGACTGCTTGCCGGTACCACCGGATTGCCTCCTCAAGCCGTCCTTTTTCCTGATGGATGGTGCCGAGATTATGCAATACCTCGGGAATGTTCGGATTCAGCAGCAGTGCCTTCTGGTAATACTCTATGGCCTCCTCAAACCTTCCCTTCTCCTTGAGGATATTGCCGAGATTACAGAAATTTCCTGCAAAGCCCGGATTGAGCTGAATGCTTTTTTGATAACACACGATAGCTTCGTCCCGATCCCCCTTATCCTGCAACGCATTCCCGAGATTATAATATGCGTCAAAAAGAGCAGGGTTGAGGTTGAGCGCTTTCCGGAAGGAGGCTATGGCATCGTCTATGCGGTTGCTGATCTGGAAGGCAATACCAAGATTATAATGCACGTCTGCGACATTGGGGTTCAGTTGAAGAGCCTCCTGAAAGCAGTGAATAGCCTGGTCAACATCTCCCTTTTTCTGGAATGCATTGCCGAGATTGTAATAGAGGATGAAATGCCCCCGCGTATGCCGGAGGGATTTTTTCAGGCAGTCTATTGCAGCATCATAATTTTCTGCCTGAGAATAGAGTACTCCGAGCAAATGAAGCACTTCCGCATGATCCGGCTGTTTTTTTAATATTTTTTTATAGAGTGATGCTGCCTGCTCCAGCTTGCCGGCTCGCTGATACTCGACTGCCGTCTTTATCGTTTTATTGATATTCACGGATTATCCATTCCTTGCCTGATCCCGGATAAGCGGTTTGTTCGGATAATCCTGTCGACCTGCCGTCGCCATTCACCGCCGGTTGCCGACCTTGGGCCCTGAGAGTGGAATCCCCTTCTGTGATACCAGAGAGGCAGGGGGATTTTTATACATCGGTAGCGTTCCCACACACGGAGATAATAATCAAAATCTTCCCCTGCATCAAGGGATTCATTAAAAAGAGTAGAGAGGGCTGCTGCAGTTCTGACGAAATGTCCTATCCCGAGAGTAACAAAAGGGTCAGAGGAGAGGACATCCTGAATGCCGGAGAGGAAAGGCAACTGCCCGGGGCGTTCCCGGGGGGTTGTCTCTCCGTGCTCAATGGGCCAGATGGATCCCCAGATGGCGTCATAGGATT
>JBMOLW010000018.1:0-1744 GCA_049323875.1 Nitrospirota bacterium
AATGACAGGGCACAGATCTTGGATGTGAGCATGCCCGAATATGATTTTGCAATGCCGTGGAATCAGAGAACCAAGAGCGAATTATGGGCAATCCTCCCGAATGGTCTGGAACAGATTGGATGTGTCCATACGATTCAGGGACTCGAGTTCGATTATATCGGTGTAATTATCGGTAATGATCTGAGATACAACAGAGCAACTGGAAAAGTCGAGGCTGTCTGGAACGAGTACAAGGATAAAGCCGGCAAGAAAGGGCTCAAGAATGATCCTGTGACTTTCAATGCGCTCGTGAAGAATATCTATCGAATACTTCTCTCGAGAGGGATGCGGGGATGCTATGTGTTTTGCAGGGATAAGAACTTGAGGGATTATCTTCAAGGATTGTATGACAGTAAGCTGGAATATGCGGACTATTTCGTAGAAGAAAACAATTCGGCTCTATGGGCAGCGGAAGGCGGGCATGGAAAACCAGAAGACAAGAATAGCTATAGCATATGATTTTGACGGCACCCTCGCTCGCGGGAGCCTGCCCGAACATGGGCTGTTGCAGGATTTGGGCATTGAAAGCGCTTCTTTCTGGAATGAGGTGAAAGAGCGTGCCGAAACGCAGGATGCCGATGAAATCCTTGCGTACATGTGCCTGCTGCTGGAAAAAGCGAAAGAACGAGGCATCGAAATCACCGAAAGCAGGCTGGGATCCTATGCCGCCAATATCCCGTTCTTTGAAGGGGTAGTGGAATGGTTCGGGAGAATCGACAAGTACGCTGCCGAATTGGGCGTCGGTATCGATCATTTCGTGATTTCCTCTGGATTGCGGGAAATTATCGCCGCGAGCGCCATCGCGCCTTGTTTCAAGTTCGTTTTTGCATCCAAATACCTTTATGATGAACGAGGAATGGCTTCATATCCAGCCGTTTCCATAAATTATACGACGAAAACACAGTACCTTTTCAGGATCAATAAAGGGATTTTCAATTTTTTCGACAACAAACGGATAAATACCTGGATCAGGCTCGACAGGAGACCCTATCCATTCAAGAGGATGATCTACATAGGTGATGGGGATACCGACATCCCGGCAATGAAAATGACAAGATACCAGGGGGGATATTCAATCGCGGTCTTTGATCCGCTCAAATGGGATGATTTGAGCCAGCAAGCAAAAATATATAAGCTGATCGCTGAAGACAGAGTTCAGTATGTGGCCCCGGCAGTGTATTCGGAAGGTTCTCTGCTCGATATTACGGTCAAGGGGATCATCGGGAAAATCGCAAACGAGCTATAAGCTGCCCGGCTTTTTTTCGTAATGCAAGCAACTCATATAAAAGAAACAAAAAGCGGCAATGGACTAGCCAAACAATGACGAAGTCCGAACGCATTTTCTCTGCGTGCTGGAACCGCCATGCATTTAACTTTATTGACAATTCCTGATAATGCCGATAATCATGGTATCCAAGGAGGAATCAGGATGAAAAAGAAAAGCGGGATTGTACTGAAGCTCGCGCTCATCGTTGCTCTCGCGGTAATTGCTCTCGCGTCATGCGATATCAATGCGCCCGCGGGAACGGTGGTCGATTTGAACAGCTCGGAAAAATCGCTATCAGCAGACGCCAGCGGGCTCAGCAAGGGCAAACCGGACAAAACCCCGGTTGTCGAAAAAATTGTCGGTACCGCGGCTATAGCCCCGGATTGTTTTTTCTTTGAATTCGATATGGTCGGTCAGCAGAAATTTGCCCGCGCACTT
>JBMOLW010000019.1:0-1734 GCA_049323875.1 Nitrospirota bacterium
GCCAGTCATGTGTTGGCAATGATCACTAGACGGCTAAGCCGGGATTGGCAGATGCGTTACGCTCATCCCATCCTGCTGATGGAGACATTCGTCGATCGGCGATTCCATGGAACTTGCTACAAGGCGGAATGTGTCAATGATTTTTGGACAACAATAGTTCGAATTTAGTGTAGTGCTTCTTCGGTAGATGAAGAAGCAGGTTTGTTGATCCAAACCTCATCTGGAATAGGGTGAGGTTTGGGTATACCCTTGACGAAACGCTCCGGATGGGCAGCATAAGCGTCCAATAGAACTTGCTGCCTGAAATCAGATACCTGTTGTGCTTTACCGAAATGAACCGTTGCAGGAGTATGAAATCCGATACCGGAATGGTAGTGCTGTTCGTTGTACCACAAAAAGAACTCTCGGGAAAAGGCTCGAGAATCTTCTATAGATCCAAAGCGTTGAGGAAAATCCGGTCGATATTTCAGTGTCTTGAATTGTGCCTCTGAAAAAGGGTTGTCATTGGAAGTATGTGGTCTACTGAAGGATTTGGTTACCCCCAGATCCGCAAGCAGCATAGCCACTGTTTTGGAAGTCATTGCCGTTCCGCGATCGGAGTGAATGATCAGTTGATTCTCCTTGATGCCTTGCCTTAGAACAGTTTGCTGGATCAGTTGCCGGGCAAGCTCAGCACATTCCCGGGTTGCAACCATCCAACCGACCACATATCGACTGAAGATGTCCATGATCACATAGAGGTAATAGTAGGTCCATTTGAACGGTCCAAGCAACCTGGTAATGTCCCAAGACCATACCTGATTGGCAGCTGTTGCGATCAGCTCTGGTTTTTTATATTCTGGATGGCGGAGTTGGTTTCTTCTTTCCCGAAGTTCATCCTCATTTCGTAGAATGCGATACATCGTTCGTACCGAGCAATGGTATTGTCCTTCATCCAGCAGGGCTGCGTAGACCTCGTAGGGTGCCTTGTCCACGAAACGTTCGGAATGCAGTATGTCCAGTACATTCCGGGTTTCTTCTTGAGTTAGGGCCCTTATTGAAGTCCGTTGTTGTGGCGGTTGAGAACCGGGATTCTTCTCTTTCCCCAGCTGAAAATACATGCTGGATCTTGGTACACCCATTGCGTTACAGGCTGCTACCATTCCAACCTGTGGTGCAAGCTCCCTTGCGGCTTGAATTAAAGCACTTCTTTGAGTATTGGTTCCTGAATGATCGACAAGAGTTGAGAAATTTTTTTTTGTGCCTCGATGATGATCGAAGCCTGTTCGAGTTTTTTGGTCAACCTTTCGTTCAAGGATTTCAACCGTTGTATTTCCTGGATCAACGGCTCGACCGGTTGAACTTTTGGTCCTCGTTTTTTGGGTTGAAGGTTTTGCAGAAGGCCTTCATCTCTTTGATGACGCCAGGTCTTCAAGTTAGAATGGTAAAGGCCTTCCCGCCGAAGGAGAGCCCCCAGTTCGCCGGGGGTCTTGCACAGCTCAGCTCTTCGGAGAATATCCAGCTTATACTGTGCGGTAAACACTCTTCTCGTAGGCTTTTCCAAAACCTCGGTGTCTTTGGGTTGCGCCCTTCCGTCGCTGTCGGGCATGCTCTGCCTGCCCGACAGCATCTCCAGGGCGCACATATTGGGGGCAGGTGGGGTTGAGTTATTCGTGCTCATATCCGTATCCCTCCTTTCGCCCTCTACTCTAAATTTTCTTGATCAATCTGTCCAACTCATATTGGCACAGAGGG
>JBMOLW010000020.1:0-1676 GCA_049323875.1 Nitrospirota bacterium
ACCCCAGCTTGATCAGGTTCGTCCCCAGCCTCCCCCCTTCCCGGCGCTGCAGACTTATCGCTTCCCTGAGCTGTTCCTCAGTGATGATATTCCCCGTTACCAGTAACTGCCCTAATTTCGTCGCCATTCCATCCGTCTCTTCACTATTCCTGCGTTTTCTATTCCAGGCATCCGGAACAAGGATTAATCTCCGAACGTTACCCGGGCAACTTCATCTACTGTGGTGAATCCGCTCTTTATCTTTGCCAACCCGCTCATCCTGAGTGTCTTCATACCCAACCGCAGCGCGGTCTTCTTGAGTTCATCTACAGACCCTCCCTCGAGGATCATTTCCTTAAGATCTTCCCTGAGGGTCATCACCTCATACAATGCTATCCTGCCTCTGTACCCGGAGTTGTTACAGGCGCCACACCCCTTGCCCTTATACACCTTCATCGTCGATGCTTCCTCCTCAGAAAATCCCAGTTGTACCAGGGCAGGTTCGGGGATTTTGACCTCTTCCTTGCATGCGGTACAGATCATCCTCACCAGTCTCTGCGAAGCAATAAGCACAACTGAAGCAGCAACAAGGAATGGCTCTATCCCCATATTGAGAAGCCTGCTGATGGTACCCGGAGCATCGTTCGTATGCAGGGTGCTCAGGACAAGGTGGCCGGTAAGCGCTGATTTAACCGCAATCTCTGCTGTCTCGAAGTCGCGGATTTCTCCAACCATAATAATATCCGGATCCTGCCGGAGGAACGACCGGAGGGCAGCCGCAAAAGTGAGACCGATGTCTTCCTTCACCTGAACCTGGTTTATTCCCAGAAAATTATATTCAACAGGATCTTCGGCCGTCGAGATATTCACCCCGATCTTGTTCAGATAATGGAGGGCGGAATAAAGCGTTGTCGTTTTCCCGCTTCCCGTAGGACCTGTTACCAGGAGCATACCGTACGGTTTATCCAGGGCTTCCATAAACTCTTTCAGAGGCTCTTCTTCAAATCCGAGTTTCGTCAGGTCTACCTGAAGGTTTGATTTATCGAGAAGTCTCAGTACCGTCCGCTCGCCATGGAGACAGGGCACTGTCGAAACACGGAAATCTATCTCCCGTTTTTTCCCGAGCTTCAGTTTTATCCTTCCATCCTGGGGCAGTCTCCTTTCAGCAATGTCAAGGTTTGCCATAATTTTCAGCCTTGAGGTAACCGCACTCTTTATCTTTACGGGAAGGTTCATCACCGTATACATAATGCCGTCAACTCTTTGGCGCACCCTGAGTGAACTTTCATAGGGCTCAATATGAATATCACTTGCCCTTTCTTTTATGGCGTTGATAAGGATGCCGTTCACAAGTTTGACAATAGGGCGTTCAACCTCTTTTACCCCTTCATCCTCCTTGTCTTCAACTACCTCGACATCATCCAGCGCCTCGCCCACAACCCGGTCAAACTCCTCGACATCCACTGTCTGGGTTTCATCGACTGTTGCCATCGAGGTCTCTTCCGGCAACTCATCATCAGCAAGGGTATAGTCTTTTGCCTGGAGGGACTTTGTTGCTGCAGCCTTCTTCGTCGTAACCAGCGCCTCGCCGCTTCCCCGGTAATTCGCCGATATCGCCTGCAGCACCGACGATTCACCCGCTACCACCACCTCAACATTATACCCCGTCATGAACTTGACATCGTCTATCACAAATA
>JBMOLW010000021.1:0-1611 GCA_049323875.1 Nitrospirota bacterium
TTCTTCATCGGAAACAATTTCAGCTGATTTGAATTTTTTCTTGAACATGAGATCCCCCGATACAAGACTTTTGTACCGGGGGTGTGACAGGAACTCAAGCCTGAAAATCTACTGTGTGGTACCCACGGGAAAATGTCAGGGTGATTGCCCACGCGAATATGTCAGTAGTAAGGCCTCCATGGGGTAAAGGAGGCAGGAAGGATGCTACTGACAATGAAGGAGAACCAGAGGTTGAAGATACTGCAAGAGGTCATGGCAAAAGAGAGAACTGTCGAGAAAGCGGCACTACTATTGGGGGTGTCGGAGCGGCATGCGTATCGGCTACTGGTAAGTGTTCGTAATGAGGGGGCCATGGGGGTAATTCATGGAAACCGAGGGCGAGCCCCCTGGAACAAGCTTAACACCGATATAGCGGCCAAGATTGTCCATCTGCGAAACAAAGCATATGTGGGTTTCAACGATCGTCATTTTGCTGATGAGTTGCGCGATGAAGAAAAGATCTCCGTTGGGCGGGAGAAGGTGCGACAACTTCTTCGAGCAGCCGGGATTGTTTCCGTAAAGAAAGTCAAGAAGCGGATTCATCGCCAACGCCGCAAACCCATGGAGAGATTCGGCGAGATGTTGCAAGGCGACGGATCAGAGCATGACTGGCTCGAAGGGCGAGGCCCCCGGCTCACCTTGATTCATTTCGTGGATGATGCCACAGGTTATCAATGGGCCGACTTTTTCCCTTCGGAGACGACCGAGGCGTATTTCAAGGTCATACAGCGCATCATTAGAAAACACGGCCTTCCGCGGTCGCTCTATGTCGATCAACATTCTGCTTTCCGTGTAAACCGCGAGGATACCGTGGAAGAACAAATATCAGGTCGAAGACCTCTCACCCAGTTCGGACGTGCCATGGAAGAACTGGCTATCTCCATCATCTATGCCTCATCTGCTCCGGCCAAGGGCCGAGTAGAACGCCGCGGTGGTCTTGATCAGGATCGTCTGGTCAGCGAACTCAGAAAAGCTAATGTCTCGACCCTTCAAGAGGCCAGGGTTGTCTTGAGACGCTACTTGCCAAAGAATAACCGTAGATTTGCACGCAAACCAGCCAAGCTGGAATCGGCCTTTATGCCTCTGCCCGAAAACTGCGACCTTAAGCAAATTCTGTGCTGGAAGGAGGAAAGAACTGTGGCCAATGACAATACGGTATCATATCACGGTGAGACTTTTCAGATACCCAGATCGCCTATGAGACAGTCCTTTGCTAAAGCTAAAGTAGCAATTCATCTCTGCCTTGATCGAAGCATACATGTCTTTCATAAACAGCAGAGAATTGCTTATTTTAAAAACTCGGGAATCGATCCGGATATACTGCCGGTCGTGCCTATTAACTCGGCGGCCTTAGCCGCCCATTCGCCCACCCTGACATTTTCGCTTGGGCGTTAACCTGACATATTGACGTGGGCACGACATGCATTAAAAAAAGCAAGTTGCAATCATGTTTGCGACCTCTCTATAATCCCCCGGATCATGACACCGAAAAAGAAAAAGGAAGAACTGCCCCAGGACCTCGACTCGCTTGTCGAGATCCTGGACAAGGCCTGGCCTCGGAGGAAGACAGAG
>JBMOLW010000022.1:0-1534 GCA_049323875.1 Nitrospirota bacterium
GCAGGCTGCCCTCAAGAAGCATGAACTTGGCGCATATCTCATCATGCATGGTTTTCTGGGTCCTGCAAACTAGCTCTTCCCCATACATTCTCTTGAATGAAGAAAATATGCCCTCAGAGAAAACCCACCTCATTGAGTATCCTGTTTCTTTCCTCCACTTCTCATAATCCTGCTGCCCTCTGACATATTCTTCCCAAATCAACTCCTCCTCTTTCTTCTCCTTGATACACTGATAAGGCGGCGGTTTTGTTTCCATGCTCGCCACAACAGGTTTGGAAGCCTTGATGATAGGCCTTATGTTGCCCTTGACTAGGCGGCAGACAACATCCTTTGCAGAACCTATCCCATCAACAACAAACGCTGCTGCGCCACTTTTCTCTATCGCAGGCAGTTTCTCCCTTATCATCTCTATTTCTGCATCATGTTCATCCCCTATTGTAAAATCAACAGGCTTGCCTTCATCATCAGTAAATACGCCTATCCGCAGGTATTTCACCTCTGTGCCATACTTCCTGCTCCTGTAGTTGCCTCCCCTACCGACTCGGAGGCACATGCCATCAAAGTAGATTGTTTTTCCCTTGAGGCTGGCAGGGTCAAAATCATAGGGGACAGTGAGCTTGAGGTATTTCCTGCGCTTGACTATAGATGAGTGGTCCAGCTTTTCTGCCTTTATGTCCCTGCCGAATGTTTTCCTGAGGAAAAGGGCAAGCTGCCTGTCATCCATTTTGAATGAGGTTTTCATGAACACTGAGAAGCCTATCACCGACTCCGGGATTTTGTAAATCCTCCCTGGCTTTGATCTGTTCATTTTTGCCAGTTCCCTGTCAAGCTGCTTTTTTGTGGGCTTCCTGAACCAGAAATCAACAAGCTTTGCTTTCTTTGCCATCAGCTTTGCTTCGTATTCCTTCCAGTTTCTCTTCTTTTCCATCAGAGGCACCCCTTTGCCTCCCACAGGCAAAGGAAGCATCACTTAAGAACAAATAGCTTTGCTCTCCGAGAGGAGTTATTCACCACAGCAAGAATTCTACCGGCTTTAGTGGGCTGATGAATCGTGCGATTGCTGATAACTAGCGCCCAAGAAGAAAACAAGGTTTTATGAGATACAGAAAAACGTTAGGAACAAGAAAGCACGATATCCTCCTCTCCTCACGCATAGCCGAGCAGATGTCCAACCTGCAATACTATGAACGAGACTACCCATGCGAGCACCAAGGTATAGCAAACAGCAAACGCAGTCCATTTCCAGGAGCCGGTTTCCTTTTTTATCACCGCAACCGTGGCAAAGCAGGGTATGTAAAGAAGGGAGAAAACCATGAAAACATATGCCTGAAGCGGGGTCCACGATTGAGCAATTGTTGCCTGCAACGTTTTCTCCTCAGCAATGCCGAACAGCACCCCAAAGGCAGATATGACTACTTCCTTTGCCAAAAAGCCAAAGAGGAGCGCAACACTTCCCACCCAATCGGTTCCCAGGGGCGCAAACAGGGGCGAGATGGCGTGGCCGAGCTGACCTATGTAGCTTTGCTCGCTCCCG
>JBMOLW010000023.1:0-1514 GCA_049323875.1 Nitrospirota bacterium
GGATGAACTTGACACCTGAGAAAGTACGGATATAATACTGGCAAAGGGGCGGCTTCCCGGCTGCCCCGAAAAATATCGCTCTGTTTTACACCAATTCTGAGTTTACACAAAATCCGGGATACACCCCCGAATTCAAAAGCCATCAGAACATGGGGCTTTCTGCGGAGTCTGATATCAGATTCGTCCAATGGGCCGATAAATGGTACGAGGGTTATAAAGGCCAAGTGAGTGACGTAACCTATGAAAGCTATAAATATACTCTCCGCATACTCAAGGATGAATTCAGCAACCGCAAGTTGCGGTCAATAAAACCGCTCGATATAGAGAATTTTCTTAAAAGCCTTCAGGCCGAAAGAAGCGATTCTGCCGTCACGAAATGCCGGGGAATGATGCACCAGATCATGCACAAGGCGGAAGCAAACGATTTGATACTGAAAAATCCCGTCCGGCTTGCTGACAAGATCAAGAGAAAATCCAGTAACAGAAAAAGTAAGGATTCTTTTACAAAAGAAGAGGTTTCCATCCTTTTTGACAAGCTTCCGTTGGATAAAATGGGACATACCATCCGCCTCTTGATCGGAACAGGAATGCGCGCACAAGAAGTGGTTTGCCTTGAGAAAAAGCATATCACCGAAGACGGCAATATGATAATGATTCGCCAGGCTGTGGAAAATCTCAAGGGAAAAACGATTCTTCGAGAAGATCATACAAAGTCCAGTCTAAGCGTCAGGGACATCCCTGTACCCGAATATGTCAGGGAAAGCGCGGTGTTCCTGAGGGAACAGGCTAACCCATTTGTGTGGGATGGCAAAATTCCCGGGACGGTTTTCAATCTGCGGAATTTTAGAGCAAAATACCTGAAAACGATTTCCGCTGTCGGCATCCGTCAGCTTACGCCTCATTGTCTGCGGCATACATACGTTACCCTGTTACAGTCTCTTGGAGTACCGATGGAAGTGATTGCTGCGCTGACCGGTCATGCGGATGTGGAGACTACCAACGGATATCTGCATATCCAACCGGACACCGCTGAAAATGTCTGCAAAATGTAGGGTGTATCCCGGATTTTGTGTAAACTCAAAATTGGTGTAAAACAGAGCGATATTTTTCGGGGCAGCCGGGAAGCCGCCCCTTTGCCAGTATTATATCCGTACTTTCTCAGGTGTCAAGTTCATCCAGCCGGTCAGCAAAGAAAATCTCCAGTTGAGAATGGATCAGGCCCCAGTCCTTACGACGGCCTGTCCATTTTTTCGTAATGTCCATCATGGCCAGGTACAGCATTTTCAGCAGGCTGTCATCCGTGGGGAATACCGACTTGGATTTGGTCACTTTTCGTAACTGCCGGTTGAAGTTTTCGATGGCGTTCGTTGTGTAAATAAGCGTCCTGACCTCTTGCGGATACTTGAAATACGTCGAGAGATTCGCCCAGTTGAGCCTCCAGGATTGTCCGATCTTAGGGTATTTGCTGCTCCATTTTTCTTCAAATGCGTCTAACTCATATAGGGCAGTCTCCT
>JBMOLW010000024.1:0-1439 GCA_049323875.1 Nitrospirota bacterium
ACTGCAATCTCCGCGGCATTGTTATGGAGCGGTATATGCGGATAATCAAGAACAACAAGCAGCCTCTCCTTATTACCAAGTGTTGATGCTATCCTGTCATCAAGCTCTGCATATCCTGTTTTCTGCAAAAACAGGGCATCAAACTGTCTTATCAGCCTTCCTTTGTCGCGCGGGTTTTTCCTGTATTCGTCAAGACAGAAATAATACCCCCACAGCTTGTCCATAAATTTCCTGAGAGTAGCGCGATGCGGAGGAAGGAAGGGGGTGAGTTTCCTGTAATGCCTGATCTCGTGGACCCAGCACAGGGCCTGGATACGGGCAAGTTCCCAGAACTGCCTGGCATCATCCGAGACCATGATTTTCTTCCTCCAGCCGTTCCCTGAAAGGTTGAGCAAGCCTTCTATGGTACTCCTGTCCTTGTTTTTCCTGGTAAAGAAGCAGGTAAACCACAGGGAGCAGAACACATGGGTAAACCAGTTCTGCCCCATGTGCCTGGCCCCTGTATCATCTGTGTTGAAGTAATCTGCATGCTTCATACCCGCTTCGAAAACTTCCTGCCTTTCCTGGATAAAGATATCTGCATGCTCCTTGATGAGGATGTTTGATATCTGCCCTTCTGAAATCATGATTCCGATGTCCCCAAGGAAATCGTGGATTTTGTTCTCTGTCATCCTTCTTGACTTGAGAAAGTGGATGAGGGCTTTGAGCTCAGGCCCAAATGCAGTGTTCTGGAGCTCTTTGGGAAGCTCTGCCTTGTAGAGCTTCCCTTCCTTTGGAGACCAGAACTTTTCCAGCCTGAACAGGATGTTGTCTGTTGAAAGAATGATGTTCTGGATAATGACGTCATCATATCCTGCATGCACTGCGTCGGGAGGGAGGTTGTCTCTGTTGACCTTTATGGTTTCTGTCCTGTCGATTTTGACCTTGTCGTTCTTGCTTGTCTTGTCCCACTGCTTCTTGCCGGGCTGTTTTGGCGGGTCATTTTCCCTGTTCGGGGCATTTGGCTTGAAGCGCGGCCTTATCTTCTCCCCCTTCAGCCTGTTGATTTCATCCTGCTGGCTCTTGATCACTTCCTCTTGCCTTATAAGCGTGTTTGCTGACTGTTCCAAAAGATTGAGCAACTTGAAAAAGAGTGTTTTGATCGAGTGGATATCAGAGAAATCAATTGTTTCCGGAATACCGCTCCGGATTTCTTTAATGAGTTCAGACCCACTGCATGACTTGTCCGTCATGCCTATCTATTATGGGTGTTTAGGAATATCAGCTTTTCGGTTTCCTATTGGTTATTGAGCAAGTTCGACAGGCAACCTTCTCGAGTATTACTGGGCAGGAGGTTCATCAGGCTCAGGAACAGTGGAGTCGCATACATGGTACTGCAAAAACGCCTGCATCCCATCATCACCCGGCGTTTACGCTCATTGCACATAATAGGGCTTGGC
>JBMOLW010000025.1:0-1392 GCA_049323875.1 Nitrospirota bacterium
TGTAACCCGGCCTGCAAGCCGACATGAACAACATCATGCCCGTGCTCCCTGAATGCCGCGGCAGGTTCCGTGTACTCGCAATCTTCAAACATGTCGGCGATAAGTGTTGCTATTCTGGCCATCATTTCACCTCATTGTCTTTATGCGAAAATCATAATATGTCCCCGTATCTCTGTGATTTATTCATATTACCTGCGACGGATGAGCGGGAGCCGGGGTTTGCTGCCTTTTTTTCACTCAGCCGGCGGCAGGTTGCCGGCTTTGGTCGGCAGCTCGTTTTTCAGGCGAGATGATTTTCTTTTTTGTTCTCTTGCTGCCTGCTCCGCCTTTTTTTCAATGATAGCCTGGTCCAGGAGCATGAACGTTTTGTCCAGAATCGCTTTAGTGTTGGTACTGTCCATTTCCCTCTCCTTTACAGGTTTGTCTGCAGGCAATCCGGCAGCGCAGGATTTCTTATCATCAGAATTTCTCTTTCCTGATAATATCTCCCATCAAGAAGCGTGCCAGAAACTCAGGGTATCCCTTGACCAGGCTCATTCCCCCCCAGGCTCTATCAGACAGCAAGAAGGGGCCAAGGCCGCCCATTCATCCGGCTGCCACCCACCTTTCCCGGTTAACGACTTGCGCGGCTTTTCCCTCCAGGCAGCACGGGCCTGGCGAGCAGATGGCACATTTATTGAATAAATCAAGTTAGTAAAAATATCCAATCGTTCATTCTGCTGCAGCGCGGCTGAAACAAGTTTTTGGCGGCCTCAGCTCACAAATGCAAAGGAGGTACTTCATGCATGACAAAGATGAAATCTGCCGGAAAATTATGGAGATTTACCCTGATATCGGCCAGTGTGGCATCGACGTAACTGTCGATTACGACAAGCAGAAAAAGGTCTGGGTGGTAGATCTCAAAAAAGACAAGCACGAACTCAAACACTTTCTGGAACTGGAGGATGCCGAGGCCTGCTTGGAGAACAGGCAATGCGTTTCCCTGGGACTTGAAATAGCCCAGCTCAAAAAGAACATCCTCGGGGATCAGTATTAGCCTCTTTTTTTGATGACGAATCGGCACACCAGGACAGGCCGGTTCACCATGTATCCAGCAAAATGGCGGCATACCCTGCCGCCATTTTGCTCTTCAGTTATCAATCACCAACTTTAAAGCTCAATACACTCAGCAGGAGGAACTCATGACAAAAATAGGAGAGTTTTACCAATCCGCAGACTGGAAAAGCGAAAAACACGTGCCGGTCATCGACTGTCCGGCCGCAGTTAAAGCGGGCGAAAATTTCCAGGTGACCGTCTCGATTGGCAAGGAGGTAGCCCATCCCAACACCACCGAGCATCATATCCGCTGGATCCAGCTCTTCTTTAAGCCGGAAGGGGAAAAATTCATTGCCC
>JBMOLW010000026.1:0-10401 GCA_049323875.1 Nitrospirota bacterium
CTTGCGTATTCTCTCACTCGGTGGTATCTTCTTCATAGGCTTCGGTTTAATCTCCTTTCTTAAATTTAGCGATTTAATAAGGATAACCGAAGCCTTCTCTTTTTACAGATATTTTAGGCCCTCACCATCCGAACAGATTTTACAATTTTCATTTCTGATTAAGTCTCAGACTTATCTCCCTGTGGCAAGTTTTTGGCGATTTTTTTCGGATCAAGTTTTTTCCCGCGAATAAGTTCAATGAGATCTTTTTCATCTGTTGAGAGACTTACATATTCTTCCCGTAACTGTTTTGCAAATAAAGGCTCGATATCTTTTCTTTTAATATTGTTCCAGCTACGAATTTTCTCATATAACTCTCTGGTAATTTCTTGCCGGGTAAAAACAATTTTTTCAGGATTCTTTCCTGTTGCGATAATCGTATTGCTCACCAGACTTTTCAGATCCTGCTTACCCCAGATCAGGAATTCATTTGGGTTCTTATGCCTGACAAGAAAAAAATTATTTTCCGCATCTCTTGCCGCCACTGCGTATATCATTAATCCGAACAGCGTATGGGTATCAAACAGGGCAGCCAATGTCCTGAACGAAGGCAGGGTCTTGAGTCTTTCCAGAATGTTCATGGGAGGGATAAGCGAAATCAGTTCAAGTTGCTGGTTATATAAAATCAGGATATATAATGCCTCAAGTTCAGGTATCAAGCCTTTAACATGAAACTTTACAAGCTCATTGCTTTTGAACGGTATTTCTGATTTATCGTCAATATAATCGGGATTAATATGCAGCAGGCTTGCCATGTCTTGAAGTTTATCTGAGGAAATTGTCGCTCTTCCAGCTTCGAAATGAGATATGGCAGATCTGTCTATTTTGACTGTCCCTGCCACATCGAGTTGACTGAGACCAAGAGCCTTTCGGGTTATCTCAAAAAGCAGTCCGAGGTTCTTTTTCATGTACTATTATCTATCACATAAATAAAAAAATCAACTCACTAAAATTAATTTATTGACAAATAAAACAATAGTGAGTTATATTTTGATAAAAGGTGAGTAAAATAAAGGGGAACTTATGGTATCAATAACATCCGTTGGTGCAGGGCAGGCAGCGAGTTACTACAAGAAGGATAATTATTATACCCAAAACGAAGGTCAGTGGATCGGACAGGGAGCTGCATTCTTAGACTTAACCGGATCCGTCAACAAAGATGACTTTGTCAACCTTCTTGAAGGAAAAGATCTTCAGGGCAATCAGATTATTCATGCAGGAGTTGGAAAAAACCAGGGAGAACGAAGGGCCGGTGTTGATCTCACATTCAGCGCACCAAAATCCCTATCCATTTTAAGTGAGATAGTCGGCGGGGAGGAAGGTGAGAGATTCAGAGATGCACATGATCGTGCAGTGGTGACAACCCTGCAATATGTAGAAGCTAATTACGCTCAGGCACGACAATCCGATAGCGGCAGAGTGAGCAGAGTCGATACAGGAAATCTTCTGATCGCAACATTTCAGCACAATCTTTCACGTCAGCTTGATCCTCAGTTGCATACACATGCCGTAGTCATCAATCAAACATTAAGGGAAGACGGGAAAATGGTAGCAGTCGACTATAAAGAAATCTACGACAATAAAATGCTTATCGGACAATTTTATCGCAATGAACTGGCAGCAAACCTGAAAGAGATAGGCTACACGATAAGAAGCGACGAGAAAGGTCTGTTCGAGATCAACGGCATCGAGCAGGCTCTCCTCGATGCATTCAGCAGGAGAAGTGAGCAAATCGATTCCAAAATTAAAGAACTGAAGGAATCAGGTCTCTATCCTAACGCGCAAGAGTCGAAACTGAGGGAAATAGCCGCATTAGGGAGCCGTGAAGCCAAACAGGACGTTGATATCAATGACATAAGGCAAAGCTGGCAGGACCGGTTAAAAGACCTGGGTCATACATCAGAGACCATCATTGATCATGTTGTGAATGCATCCATTACGTCTAATCTCGATGAGCTAACCAGAAAAGAACCCGGAATGAACGAATTCGATTATGTACGGCGCGCAGCTGAGTTGATAACACAGACGGAGAGTACGTTTTCGAAAGAAGATGTACTTTTATTAGCCGGGAAGTTTGCGGTTGGTGAATATCGCATTTCAGAACTCGAAAATGCATTCCATGAGTTGAAACAGGACACTGAAATTGTCACCTTGAATTCGACATACGGCATATACACTACTCAGCAGATGCTGGCAATCGAAAGCAATATCTTGGACCAGGTCAGGGTTGGCCAAGGTTCTCATGAAGCAGCAATGTCAGCTGAAGATGCCAGAGCTTCTATAGAAAACACCTATCGTGAGTTGACCGATGATCAGAAAAAGGCAGTTGAACATATAGTCACCACTCAGGATTTCATCTCCGGCGTTCAGGGCAGCGCAGGAGCCGGAAAAACTACCATGCTTCACGCTGTCCGGGAAGAGCTTGAAAAAGCAGGAATAACAGTCCGGGGTCTTTCATATACCGGGAAAGCGGCAGAAGAGTTGCAGAGAGGGTCCGGGATCGAATCACAAACCATACATTCCTTTCTTGCATCCGATGATTTTATGCCTGAAAAACGGGAACTGTGGATCGTTGACGAGGCATCAATGATTGGATCCCGCCAAATGCATGATCTGATGGAAAAAGCCGGCGAGGCAAACGCACAAATCGTACTTGTCGGCGATATCAAACAGTTGCAGAGCCTTCACGCAGGCCCGATATTTGAAAGACTCCAGAGCATGGGAGCCATGAATACAGTGTTCATGGATTCAGTTGTCCGGCAGGATACAGGGATGATACTGGACGTTGCCCAACTTGCCCAGAAAATAGAACATATTGATTCTGTATTCGACAAGCTCCATGAATACACCAGGATATACGAATTACCGGAAAGAGCAGAACGATTAAATAGTCTCGTGAAGGACTTCACTTCCCTCAATAGTCTTAGTGATTCTCTCGTCATCACCAGCTCCAACAGAGACAGAAACGAATTAAACAACCTGATTCGGGAAGAACTCAAAGAACAGGGCAGACTGTCCGGTGAAGAGTATACCTTTACCGTGCGGGAGAGCAAGAACCTTTTACCGGAAGAAAAACATTTTGCCCAGGCTTATTCGGCGGGAGAACACATCTATGCCCAAAAGTCGGGAGTCATGGGCAGGGCAGGAACCGAGGCGATTATTGATGAAGTCGATTACGACCATCAGAGGATTACAGTCGAAACAGACAGAGGCAAGATTTATGAAATAGATCTGAAGGAAGACGGAGACAAGATTTCCGTTTATTCAGAAAAGGAGGCTTCGTTTGCGGCAGGTGACCAGATTATCTTCACAAAAAACGACGGCCATTTGCAGGTCAAGAACGGCCTGCGGGGAGAAATTGAAAGCCTGACAGCCAACGGAGACTTTGCGGTAGAGCTTTCAAACGGTCGGGAAGTAATTTTTAATATCAGTCAGTATCCCTATATCGATAGTGCCTATGCAGTCACAGATTTCAAAGCCCAGGGACAGAGCGTCCAGGAAGTCTTCTACCACGCAGATACTTCACAGGGTGTTGATTATAACAAGTTCTATGTTTCCCTTACCCGCGCGAAGAGTGATATTCAGATATACACTGACGACACTGAAATATTGCGGGAACAGACAAAGGAGGCTCAGGAGAAATCGTTTACCCTTGACCATGTGACCGGTTATCAAACCCAAGACGAAAATGAATCACAGACAGAGAAGGATAGAGAAGCTGTCTCATCAGAAAAAACAACCAGCCCGGAAAAGGAAGGGAACGACCAAACACAAAAGGACAATGAAAAAGATGGTGAACAACAGGATTATGGAAAAGATGACAGTGACACAGGGTACCTGCAGCAGAAGGAGCCCGAAAAAGAAATCGAAATGTCCGTATGATTATTCATCAGATAAGAGCAGGAAGGTTGAGCAGAAGCAGAGCGCGGGTTACATACACACCCACGCAACATTCTGTTTCCCAGGAAAAACATAACTTATTGATAATGCTGTGTAAACAGGAGTCAACAGATTGCGGGGATATCCCGTCGTCATTTGGCACACCACGCCGGAGTACCTGTGTTTACAAATTTATTGGAGAAAGGAGGATCATGATTCATCAGAGCAAGACCTTGCCTGTCATCTCTTTCAGGTTAAAGGAAGAACATCACCAGATGCTTCTCAGGGAGGCTAACCAGAGGATGCTGACGCTTTCCGAGATGGTCAGACTTATAGTCGAACAAAGGATTGAATCAGGAGGCAGACAGCACGAGGAGAGGATAGTCCACATCGAAAGCATGTTGCAGGAGTTGGCGAAGGGAATCAAAACAATTCAGTATCATGCCACTCGTGCCAGTCTCTCAACCATAGCTGAATACAGGAAAGCACATGGAGACAAAGAGGCCGAGCAGATCGCAAAAGCGATCATGGAAGAAGTTGCACGGTATTCACAATATCTAAAAGAAAGCGGAAAGGAGGTTTAGTTGTCCAACAAGATTGAACCACACGAGAGCTGGGAGATTATGGTTAACAATGCCCGGATGTCAATGAAAATGCATGGCCGACTCATCGGCCTTTTTTTGTTATTTCAGATATTTGCAGTGTTCGCGATTATTCACCTGGTTTATGGTGAAGTGGAGAGATTCTTTTTCAGTTATGCAATCGATGCAATCAAAAGTAACAACAGAGAGCTTCTTTCATTTTTGATAGAAAAGACCTTTGCCTTCATGAAACCAAAATTGATGGTGATTCTGCCGGTTTCCTGTCTCATTTGGTGTCTCTATCCGGTTGCTCTTATGGCGCTCAGGAAAGGTGCGGAAAAAATGGGAAGGCCCCGTCATATACGGGGAGCAGAATTCAAACACACAGATGCAATCGTGAAGGAGATCAAAAAATCCGGAGAAAAGACCCGGTTGTCAATTGGCCCAAAATTGCGGTTGCCGATAAGACTGGAACCATTCAATATCGGTATATTCGGGCGCACCGGCACCGGCAAGACAACCGGGATTACCGATTTTTACCGGGAAATTGAAGACAGGCCATGCAAAAAAATAGTTTATGATCCACACGGAGAATTTATTTCACGATTCCTAAAACCCGGCGATATCCTTTTCAATCCCTTCGACAGCAGAATGTCTGTATCCTGGAATATCTTCAATGAAATCGAATCGATCCTGGATATCAACACCTTTACAGCATCCCTTATTCCCGAACCTGCCGGGAAGCAGGATCCCTTCTGGAGCCTGAGTGCAAGGGAAGTTCTCAGCGGGATTATAAGGTTATGCATTGAAAATGATACCCGAACCAGCGGAGCCATCTGGAGATATATCGTTATGCCAAGAGAAGAATTGTATAACGCCCTGAAGGCTTCTCCAAAGGGACTGGCAGCAGCAGGACTGATCGAACAGAATACTCCAAAGACAGAAAGTATATTAAGTGTCCTGAGAACCTACACACGGGTTTTCGAGTTTTTACCCGATAATGATAACCCGGAAATTTTTTCGATCAGGAAGTGGCTCAGAAATGAAGAGCATGGCAACTCTCTTTTTATAACAAACTTCAAAGCAGCAAAGGAAACACTGAGACCATTAATAACACTATTTTTCGATGTGGTCGCTACATCGATCCTTTCAGATCTCCAACCTGCTTTCAATCGAAGGATATTTATCTTTGTTGATGAATTTGCAACCCTTAACAGAATCCCTACCCTTGCCGATCTTCTGACTGAAGGCAGAAAATTTGGCAGCGTGACTATCCTTGGCGCACAGGACAAGGGAAGCATAGATGCATGTTATGGCAGGGAATACGGACAGAAGATATTAAACGCCCTTTCGACAATGATCATGTTTTCAATGCAGGATCCTGAAACAACAGAATATTTCTCCAGGCTGATAGGCGAATGTGAAGTAGAGGTCCTTTCCAAAAACCAGATTTGGGGTACGACAGACCACAGGGAGGGCGGCGGAATTTCATCCCAGAGAAGAATCTCCAAGCTCGTACTGCCTTCAGACATATCAAAACTCAAGACATATGAGTGTTATGTGAAAATGGCAGATTTCGGGCTCACCAGGACAAAGCTCACTCAAAAATCCTATGCGGCTGTTCACGAAGCTTTCATTCTGAGGTCTGATCTTTCGATTGATACCATTGCCTCTGCAAACGCAGCAGTAAAAAGGGATTTAACGCTCCTGGGCGGCAGGGAACAATCGGATCGCGGAAAGGAAGAAGGAAATCAGGAGATGAATAGTTCCGACAAAGATTTCAGTGCTTACGATTCATCGGAGATTTTTCCTGTATAGCCCTGTTGCAAACAATCCTTATAGTTCCATTACGCGTTATGAAAGGGATACAAACGTGCTGATTCACAAGCATACGAATTAATGGCAGATATCGAAAAAGATATAAAAGAAATCAAGTTGCAGCTGGAAAGAATATGTCAGATTCTCGGTATCGGAATAGTGCCGCCGGTTCAAATTGCGGAAATTAAGGAAAGGGCAAAAAAGAAAGCCCTTGAGATTCAGAAAAAAAGACCTGTAAAATCATAAACGGAGGGAAAATGTCGGTTCTCAAAAAAGCAGAAGGAAAATTCCTGATAGACATACGCCGGGGCAGAAAAGAGAAGCGCTATCGGGAAATTTTTTGCGGAAGTGAACAGGAAGCTCACGTATACGAGCAGGAATTAAGAAAGCAGCTCGGCAGGCCCGGAACCGGTTCTATTACAATCTCAGATATCATAGACCTCTATCTCGAATGGGTTGAGTTGCATCTGGCGGCAAAGACCCACGCTGAAAAAAAGAAAATGCTGAAGGGACCAATCCTGGTTCATTTCGGCAATATGCACCCGGATGTTATCAGTCAGAACATGCAGGATGTTTTTGTGAGAAAACGCATTCATGAAATCCAGGCCAAAGGCAGACACGAAGGATTTCGCGAAGTCAATCTTGAATTAATGTGTCTCTCAAGCCTTGTAAAATGGGCAAAGGGCAAGGGATACTGCTCAGAGTTTCTTGAAAAAACTCAGAAATTGCCGTATAAACGGCCCCTTCCGGATCCTCTCTCCAAAGAGGAGATGAAAGCTTTCCTCAAGGCACTGGAACCCTTTTATTATGCGCTTTTTCTTTGTCTCTATCACGCCGGGATGCGCAAGACCGAGGCATTTACTTTGCAGTGGGAAAATATCTATTTTGATGCAGGGATCATTAAAGTCATAGGCAAAGGAAACAAGGAACGCCTGATACCAATGACTCAGACTCTCAAGAGGGCCCTTTCGACACTCCCTCGTGCAAGCCATTTAGTGTTTCCTTCGCCGAAAACAAAAAACACTCTGGCAGACATCAGACGGCCAATAGAACGTGCAAAGAAAAAAGCTGGTATCACCAGGAATATTCATCCGCATCAGCTCCGTCATTCATTTGCAACCCATCTCCTTGAAGAAGGCAATGACATAAGATTTATTCAAAACCTTCTGGGCCACGAGGACATATCAACGACCCAGATCTATACAAAAGTTGCCATGCCCGCTCTCAGGAATGTTGTGAGTACTCTTGAGAGGACAATGGGGGGTGGACACTATGTGGACACTTTTTCACCGGTTCCAAAAAAGAAGAAAACTTCGATACCTCCAAAACCTGTTGTTATCAAAGAAAATAGTGGAGCCGGTGGGGAGAGTCGAACTCCCGGCCAGCTGATTACGAATCAGCTGCTCTGCCTCTGAGCTACACCGGCATGGTGCAAAGTTACGAGCATGGAGCGGAGAGCGGCGAATGCAACGATATTTGATTCTAATGCATTTCTGAAATCTCTTGCAAGTAATGACAACCAGTTCGGAAAAAAAGAGGCCGTCCTCAGACGGCCTCTTTCAGAATGTTCCGGAGGGAACCGGCTAGAAGCTCAGATTCACCTCGAAATACGGCCAGTAATCATGCTGGTATTTCGAACTGCCCAGTATCGAGAAATGTTCGCCGGAGTCCCTGTCATGTCTGCCGTAGAGGAAATCCATATACCCAAGGCGGAACCTGACATTCGGTTTGAAATAGTAGTCATAGTATACGTCCCAGACCTGTGCATTGAACGGATAGAACCCGACTGTGCTCTGTCCTGAAGGGTCATAGAAGTAGTTTCCTGCCGGCGACAACACCGTCCCTTTTCTCCTGAAACCACGATAGTTAAACGGATTGATCCATGCGTCACTGCCGTCAGCGAACTCGACCGACAACTGCATAGTTGGACTGATCAGATCTCCTGTATTGAATCCCGCGAGCCAGATATGACCCGGATATCCCTTCCCTTCAACTGTTACTGCATCAGCGGTTCCCCCGGGCTGGAAGCTGTGAGCCGGAATGTCGAAATGGCTGTAATAATACGCTCCGAATATCTGGAAACCCAGGAGTTGCGTGTCGATATATGCCCCGGCAAGCAGATAATCGGTATTCAAATCCGGGACATAGGTCCTTTTGGAGGTATTGGGCATATGCCAGTCCTGCATGGTCAGCCCGCTTAGGATCACCTCAGTGCCCTTCCCGATCTTTACCTGTGCCTGTGCGAGGAACGCATCGGCGTCTGTCTGGACTTGCTTGTTATCGGTGTTCACGAGCTTGTGTTCATCGTACTTCAGGTAGCCGAGGATAATCCCGGTCTTGTCTTTGACCTTGGCCTCATATGTCTTGAGGGTTGGGGCTTTGCCCTGCTCGCTCTGGTTTCCCCATAATCTTGTCGATGTCCAGGGGAGGGAGACCCTGTCGAGACCGGTCTCAGGAGCATTCCACGCAAGCAATGTCCCGTCGATCTCGGAGTCTATGAACAGCCTCGGGAAGAGGGTGCGTGAGCCGCGCTGCGGCGCTCCGTCCATGCCCGGAAGACGTCCGACATACCCTGTGCTGTTGATCCAGGGCAGTTGAAAGGTCATATACATCTGTTCAAACCGGGCATTCATGTCATGGCCTATGCTCGATTCGAAGGAGTTTGGTCTGTTGAAGGGATCTGTTGCTGAGGAATCCCACGCGCCCCAGCGTTTGTTCATGGTGAGCCGGGCATACACATCAACCCAATCCTGAACAACTTCAGCATGTGCATTCAATCTGATTCTCATGGGGAACGAGGTGTCGTCACGCCATTTCCGGTCTGTTCCCGGCTGACCGGCGCCGTAAAAATTCCTGTCCGTCCCGGTAGTATCATGCAGAATGCGGAAACGCGCCTCACCGGTGAAATTGACCCGGTCCCTGAGAGATTTTTTTTCTGCCTTTTCCGCTTTCTTTTCCGCCTCAACAACCTTTGGAGCAGTTTCAGATTGCTGCTTCTCCAGCGCTTCTATCCTCCGGAGAAGCTTCTCCACCTCTTTCCTGAGCTGCTGCACCTCTTTTGAAGTGTCTGCCGCCATTACCGGCAGGGACCATGCACAAAAGAGGCACAACAACCCCAACAAAACCCCTATCTTCTGCATAGCGATACCCTCCTTTTCAGATTTTCTCTGGTAAATGTCCCTGTTTTCGTTTGAGTACTGCAATCGGGATTCAAACCGGATAATGAAACTGTTATCTTCTTATTTGCTTGCCGGGGCAAACAACAGGCCGGGTATCAATACCCTATCCTCGGTTCTTCCCCATGAACTTCAGGAGCAGGGATACCTTCATCCAGCGCAGCCCCTCTGGGGGTAGCTACCCGGTTCGACCGTGCGATAGTGATAAAGATTTCTTCATAAAGGATGCCGATATCTGCAATATATTCCCGCGCGGGCAGGACATCGAGGTAGATGCTTCCTATTCTGTCGGCCACAGAAATGTCGAGGCAGAATTTTCCTCCGATATCCTGCAAGTCCTCGCCGGTAACATCATAGACCCTGATATGCAGGTCACCATGGAAAATCCTGAGCGTGCTCTCCCTGACTTCCCAGAACAGAAATATTTTTCTGGGCTCGACAATGAGAATCGCGATCTCATTCTCACCGTATTCTGTCGGGAGGGCCATAAGGGGAGCAGGCGCTGTTGTGTCCTTTGGCTCTTCCCCAGTTGCTTCTTTCGTTACAATTTCCTGAACTTTTTCCGGTTTTTTCCCCTGGGGGATTGCGGCCTTGCTCTTGACTATGACTTTTTTCTCCGGTTTCGGAATTTTTTCTGCTCTTGCAGGCAGGGCCTTTTTCTCTTTGGGGGCGGGCTCTTCCTTCTTTTTTACTGCCTTCGGTTCTTTTGTACGCTTCCCGATCTTCTTTCCCGGCTTTTCCCCAGCCTTTTCTTTTTTCAGGACAACTTTTTTGACTCTCTCCTCGAGTCTCTTTACTCCCCTCTTTTTCTGTTCCGGCGCTTTCTTCTTTGCCTTCTTGGGAGCAGTCTTCGCAGTTTTCACCGTCTTGGTCCTGCTGGTCTTTTTCTCTTTTTGTCTCTCTTGCTC
>JBMOLW010000027.1:0-1336 GCA_049323875.1 Nitrospirota bacterium
TCTGCAACGCGGTTCGCCGGAAGCATAAGCGCCGCCGGAGCGCACAGGCTGTATATCAAGACCTGTGCCGCTACTTTGATTGTAATGGTTTGACAAAAAGGAATCAACTTGTCAGGGGAAAGCGCTATTTTTACGTATAGTTTACTTTTTGTGGGTGAATATATTCTTCAGCAATGCATTGTAGTTTACCTCCGGACTTTTGCACTTCCTTTCAAAGGTACAGAGAAATAATTCCTTTTCGCATAAGCTGCTAGAAATTTTTTTGCACAATTTTAAATGATATAGCATGTAATGCATTGTAATGCAACCAGAAGTGTGCTATACTTCCTCATAAGGAGGCTCCCATGTTCCTCGGCACCCTCTATCAGAAAAAAACCGGCCGTACCCGCCTCAAGATCGTCGAAGCCTACCGCCAGGACGGCAGGCCAAAGCAACGCATGATCCAAGACCTCGGCTATCTCGACGAACTGCAAAAGATCTACCCCGACCCCATCGCGCATTTCAAACAGGTCGCAAAGCAGATGACCGCCGAAAAGAAGGCACAGAAGGAGAGTCGGCATGTGCAATTGGACCCTTATGCCGCCCTTCGTCCCTTCGACCCCGCACAGCCTGCCACGGTCAGCCGCAAGAATATCGGCTATGCCGCGCTCTCCTTTGTCTACCACGAACTGGGTATCGATACCCTACTTAACAACCGACAGCGCGGCACAAAGTTTTCCGCCACCCTCAACTCGATCTTCAAGATGCTGGTGTTCAGTCGTGCCCTCTTTCCCGACTCGACGCGGGGTGCCTGGGAGAATCGGGGAATCTTCTTTGAAGACGCCGACTATTCCCGAGACGAGGTGTATCGTGCGCTCGACTATTTTCTTGGGTGGCGGGGAGCGCTCCTTAGGCAGCTGCATGAGCGGTTGAAAGCGCGCTATGGGAGACAGACGCTGCTTTTGTACTATGATGTGACGAACTACTACTTTGAAATCGATGAGCCGGACAGTCTTCGGGCGAAGGGGGTATCGAAGGAGCATCGGCCGAACCCGATTGTCCAGATGGGGCTTTTGTTGGATGCCCAGGGGCTGCCCGTGTCCTACGAGCTGTATCGCGGGAACACCAATGACGGTACGACCCTGCCGTCCATGCTCGATGATGCGGTGCTCGATTTGGGCATGCACCACCTCATCATGGTGGCAGACAAGGGGATGATGAGTGGGGACAACATTGCGAAGCTTCGGCTGGGGCACCACGGCTATGTGATGAGCTATTCGGTGCGGGGTGCGGACAAGGCCTTTCAGGAGTATGTGCTGGATGAAGCAGGCTATACTGCCGTCTACGATCAGGACGG
>JBMOLW010000028.1:0-10154 GCA_049323875.1 Nitrospirota bacterium
CTGTCGACGTACTCGATCCTTCCCAACTGATCGAGCCAGCTCGCGAACCCGACCGACCTGAAAGTCGGAATCAGGGTTGTGCCTTCGACGACATTGGGTTCCCCGTTCAGCCATTCTCCAACAGCCTCGGCGTTACTGATGACCGCTGAGATCAGTACCTTCTGGGTTCCTTCAGGAATCATGGAGCGCAGCGACGTCAGAAGCAGCTCGTATGTGATGCCTCGGGTGCCGCTGTCAAACTGGTGGCCTTCATCAAAAACCAGCAGGCCAATGTGGGCAGCCAGTTCCGGAGCGTGCCGAAGGACGTAGAGCAGCTTCTCGGGGGTTACGACCAGAATTTGTTGGTGCCCCAGGAGTTCGGCAATCTCGAAGTCGGTCTGTAGGGCATCGGACAATTCATCCACCTTGGTGGGTTCGTTGTGGAACGCCTCGACGAGGCTGTTCTTGATCTCATGGCACAGCGCCCTGAACGGGGCGATGATGATGGCCAGCGATACGCGCTCGGCCAGAAACGCGCTTCGAAGGATCAGTTCCGTTGCCTTCGTTTTGCCAGCGCTGGTGGGCATTTGAACGATGGCAGACTCGCCTTTGAGAACATCCGCCTGGCCCAAAAGGTGTTGTGCAGGCCAGAGCTCCTTGATGAATGAATCCTTTTGCAGCGCGTGGAGCCATTTGTCTCGGGGCAGCCCCGAATATGACGGCAAAGCCTTCCAGGCGGAATTCTCCAGTTTTTTCCTCAGAATGGCCGCGATCACATCACCAAACAGAAGCTGCCTGGGCGTGCCGAATTCATAGACGGCGTCCCGCAGCTTCGTGGCCAAATCGAGAAGATTTTCTTCGCCGTTCCCATCCTCAAAAAACTGGAGAATCCACTTTGAAATCCCGTCGATGAATCCTCCGAACGGCCCCTCAGCTCCATCAAAATAGGTTCCCAGATCGGCCTGCAGCAACCAGAGCAACAGGTCCTCCAAACTATCGCCATCCAAATCCGGGCAGTCACCATCGATGCGCTTCGCCAATACCGACGCGCTTCCGGGAAGATCGCACAGGTAATAGGAGGCGGAGCCCAGAAGCACGAGGTATGGATCAAGTTTCTCGTTCAGCTTTGACTGGAGGTAGGAGTCAAAAAAGCGGGCGGAAAACAGCAGATTGGTTCTCAGCTCCGAGAGGGAATCGGGATCTGGCTCGTTCCGGTTGATAGCAGCGGCAAGGTCGCCCAGCAAACCAATCGAGATAGTGAACAGCTTGGCCGGATCTTGGGTGATCTTGATGTGATGCTCTTCAGGAACACTGTACTCGAGCATCTTGGCCTTTGACCGTGTGACGCCAAGCAGGAGTTGGGATTTCTGTTCAGGCCTCATCCGCAGCCCTCCTGTAGAGCTCGTGGATGAGTGCCATCATCTGATCCCCTTTGATAACCACTAACGCAAGGTCACCTGAATGCGGATGAGAGGAGGCATCGGTCGAGGATGTCAGGTGGCCGTCAAAAAGCGGATTCTCAAAGAGCGCGACAGCTCCATAAACTTCCTTGTATGGGTGATCTACTTCGTTCTGGAAACGCTCAATTTTTTCGGCATCATCGAGCTCATTCCGGCCATGCAGCCTTTGCTTGATCGCATTTAAAGACTCCGCCTTTCGTGCGATGTCTTTCGCCGAGCCATCTACCGCATCTTGAAGTCTCGCCTTGGCTTTCTTTCCTGAGAATTGCGCCTTCGCTTCAAAGATCGCCAGCTTATCCTTCGAAGAGGCCTTACCATCCTTGACGATATGAAAGCCGATAATGTCACTGCCTTTTGTCGACTCGTTCCGGATGGTTTTGTCGCCGTAGCGAGTGCGTGGAACCCAGTAGCCAAGCAGGTATTCAAGAAAATCAGCAACCAGCACTTCTCCAAAGTCGCCAGCGCGGATACTTGGTCCTGGCGCATCTTTTGGGTCCGGGAACTTTATAGTGTTGAGATACTCTCCGCGAGAACACTTGTACCCTCTGCGCCAATAATCGATTTCGCTGTCAAAGCAGTAGTGATTCCGAAAATGCCTGGCCCAGGCCGAGAGCACTGCCTCGTCTTTCTCATGACGGAACTCCCAGACCTCGACCTCCTTGCCGTCGTCGGTCTTCAGTCTCTCGCCAGTATCGACGAGCCACTTAGTGTGTTCCGAAGTCCAAGGCATCCTAAATATTTCCCATCCAAGATCGGCTAGCGTTCATTGTTGGCACACCCCTTCCATCCACTCGATTGCTCCATCAACATCGAAATACCTTCTCCCATAAGCAAAATTACGTAGTTCCCTTGGGATGAAAGGGTCATGCTTATCAACAATGGTATCTGGTACGTGACTGGCTAGCTCCTCCGATGTTGGATGCTCGTTATGGAGGATTGCTCGTACAGATTTATAGAAGGTATCGAGGGTGCAGTTCCTTATGTCAATGACGCCACCAAAACAATCCGCAGCTAAACCTACACGACGAAGCAGAACGGTTATTGTGGTGGTGATTTGATCGCCACTCCATGGAAGAACGTGAACCGTACCTCCTATTTGTATCGAGCTGGTGCTCTCTAACCCCAACGAGTGAAAACAATCTATGCCTTCAGACAGCGTCTCCTTGGCTGTCTTGTCCAAGTAAATCGGCATAGCCTTGTCGATGTAAACACGACGCATTTCTTGTCTCACGATATCGTGTACAGATTGTCCGTCGCCTCCAAATTTAGGAGGTCTGCCGCCAGTAGCTCTTTTTAACGCAATAACTTTCTTGTCCGAGTTAATGTCCAGCACCTCCCAACGCTTACCAGCAAATATAATGAGCTGCCCAACAACAAGCGGCTTATCTATTGGAACAGTGCCAATTACTCGCGCTTCGCATTCAAGGCGGTATTCTTCCGGAGTATTGAAAGCGGTATAAAAGTTATAGTTTTCGACGAGTTTCTCGCCTCTTACTCCTAAAACGAGTTGCCCATCTCGCATTTGTGTTATCAAATTATGTTCGCCGAGAGCCTTTAATAATCCAACGTAAATTTGTTGATCAACCAAACAAAAAGGTCCCGTTTCGCACAACAAAGACCATAATTGATTTGCGCGAACACCCCCATACTGACCAATTACCGATAATGTTTGCTGAACAAGGGTGGATAGATGGTATTGGTTGCCTGGAGCTGGCTCACACCATTTTTTAAGAAGAAGGTTTATCATTGCGATGCATTGCACCGTTTCCACGCGGAGCCTATCTAAAAGGTGGCTCTTTGCTGTAATCTCATCTTCGGGGATGAAAAGTCGCAATATTGCCGCGTCACCTCTGCGACCAGAGCGACCAAGACGCTGGCGTAAGCTCGCCACAGAATGGGGAGCTGTTACTTGGGCGATTGAATCCACACTTCCAATATCAATACCCAACTCCAGGGTCATGGTGCAGACCGCAGAAGTTGGTAAGTTGTCTTCCTGGAGTCGCACCTCAAGACTTTCCCTAATCTCTTTGGAAAGGCTGCCGTGGTGGGGAAAAAACTCGTTTGGCACACCATTCTTTTCGCAAAAGTCCGATAAGGTCGCGGCGATCTCTTCTGTTCGCCCGCGACTATTAGCAAAAATCAGATGCGATTTTCCGCGCAAAATTTTATAAAGGTCGTCGACTATCCCTTCAAATCCAGTGGTCGATTCCTCATTTTCACTGGCTTTGTTAAGATAGCCTCTAAGTTGAATTTTCAGATCTGAGTGAGATGTACTTGATTCAATAATTTCGCATGGGTAGTTTTTTGTTGAGGGTCTCAAGAAACGTGCTACCTGTTCCATATCGCCCAAAGTGGCACTAAGGGCAACCCTCGGAACAATCCGGCCAAGCATGAATTCGATACGGTGCATAAGAGACTGTAGTTGGCAGCCTCGCTCCGTGCCTAGAAAAGCATGGAACTCATCAATAATAATGTGGCTTAACGATGAGAAAGCCTTACTGCACCAACCGGCCTGATTCAGCAATAAGGATTCCAGCGACTCAGGCGTGATCAAAATTATGCCACCGGGCCTTTTCTTTTGTTTGTCTTTAACGGAACGGAGCACGTCCCCATGCCATGGTGTTACAGGGAAACATAGAATTTCACTAAGACTTCGAAGCCTGCGGAATTGATCGTTTATCAATGCCTTTAGTGGGCTGATATATAAAATTCCGACTCCATCCGGATTTATTTCGGTTATACGAGAGCAAGCAGGAAGGAAAGCTGCTTCCGTCTTTCCTGCAGCGGTTGACGCACTGATAATAACATCGCAGTTTGCTTTTATAATTGGCTCAATTGCACGTTCTTGAATGTCTCTGAGCGCGGTCCAGTTCTGTGTCCAAATCCAACGTTGAACATCTTTGTGCAATAAGTTGAACCCTATAGACTCGCTCATTCTGGGCCTCAAAGTTGAAACGTGGCCAATTCGTCATCGCTATCCAGATCAATTCCAGGCATATCCGTATTGTGCTCCTCCTCCAAATGCACTTTTTCAATCAGCTGGTTCCAACGAAGATCTGCGTTTTGGTCGAGGACCGCCAAAAGGTCAACGAATGCCTTAATAGTATTCCGAGGTGTCCGGAAATATGCATCCCCAATTCGATTTGAGCAATGAGCTAAAAATGCCGTTAGAGCTTCATCAGGAAGAAGATGTTTGTTCTCGTCTCCAGAAGCATAAACGTGCCGGAGATTTCTCAATAAAATAAGCAACTCTTCCGGGGCCAGGTTGGCAAGATGTAATGTTGGAGAAGAATAATCGATGACCCCTGCGGAACGGGCAAATGAATTTTCAGCCAAACGCGAATGCAGCGCCTCATAGCTATAGAGCCCTTTTCTTGGGTCAAGAAGAAAATCGGGTGTACCCCCCAAGAGAAACCCGATATGCTCAGCACTGCCTTGTAAACAGTCATTTAGAATTCGAAGTATCTGCTCATAATTTGAGACTCTGGCTTTCTGGCTGGAAAGCTTGTAGAGATTCACCATTTCGTCAAGGTTGATCAGAAGACCGTTATACCCAGCTTGACGAACAAATAAACTTAACAGTTTGAAATGGTCATAAACGCTGGCATCATCGACTATAGTCCGCACTCCTAATGAGTTTCTGGCATCAGTCTTTGTTGTAATTTCCCCACGCAGCCAACGCACAGCATCCGATTTGAGTTGTTCATTGTCCTGCTCATATCCCTCCCAGTACGCGCCTATTACTTTTGCAAAATCGTACCCCCCGACAAGTTCAGACAAATGACTCAGTTGTTCCTCAATAATCTCTGTCACAGATTTGCCGGTGGCGTCGGCTTGCTTTCTAGCTTCTGTGATAAAGCGTTCGACGACGCTAGTGAGGGCATTCCCCTCTGGCTTTGTCCTGGTTGAAAGATTTCGTACCAGTTCGGCATACAGGTTGCGGGCTTGCCCTCCAGTGGCATGCAGTCTTCTGTCCGGGGAAAGGTCGGCATGGATTGTTACCAAACCCTTCTCGAGGGCGATTGTCCGAATCAGCTGCAGGAAAAAACTTTTTCCAGAACCGAATTCGCCTATGATGAATCGGATTGACGAACCACCATCTGAGATCCGCTCTATATCTTTTAAAAGAGCCTCGACTTCTCGAACTCGCCCAACTTGAATATGTTGCAGCCCTGTCCGTGGTGTTACACCAGCACGCAAAGATTGGATTATGGCGTCACGCTCCCGGGGACGAAGTCGTTGTTTACTGTTATTGGACATTTACTATCTCCCTCGCAAGATTTACATCGACAAAGACCGGATCGCCGTCATCAATTAAAGGTGCATTTGCATTATCAAAGGACCATTCGTTGAGCACTTCCATTGCTCCATCTACCATTAATCCGAGTTCCTTGCACAGTTCGTGTAGCGAGCTACGTTCCCAGGTTTCCTGTTGTAACAGGCGATGGAAGAAATCTTGATGCGCCTTGTCAAGGGCGGTCAAGGGATTCTCTGATGTGGAGGTAGTCGTAGTGATGTCATTTTCGGCCAGATCTTCTTCTTGGTCGGCAAAAATTCCTTCCAAAACACCCTTAACTTGACGCGTCTCTTCTGTGCGAATTCGGATCAACTCCTCATTCAAGCTAAAGCCCTTCGGTTTTACAGGTTCAATAGCAGGCGTTGGAATAGAGAAAGTGGGCTCGGTATCTCGTAAACCGACGGTTACTGGTTCATTTGCAGCCGCCAAGGTGTGGAGGTCGCTTGTAACTTGTTCTTTATTCAGTCCGAGAGTCGTGTAGAGTTTTTCCAGATGCTTGACTTCCTTCGGGTCGATTCGTCCATCCGCAAAGGCAACTGAAATCAATATGTGACTAATTGCCGTTTTTTCAGCTGTGCTGACTTCAGATAGGCGCTGCTTGATGCCAGCTGTCCCCTGAGGGGTATTGAGGCACCATTGAAGAAATGCAAGTAATGAGTCTCTCTCTATTTGTGTTAAATCACGATTTTCATTAACCAGACTTTGCAGTGTCGCTTCCTCTGCTGGGGAAAGATCGTCATCAATTTGGCTAACCATTGCGCCAAGCCGAAGAATGGTGCCAAGTGTCCGATATTCCTTGGATGGGCGAAAATCTATGCCATGCCCATTTGGGAAAATAGCTACCTTGCCCTCAAGATTTGGCTTTATGTTATGGAATCGAATATCGGGCGCTATCCCAAAACCCATTCCTTCAACTAAAGCGGCTAGATTTTCCGATTCTTTTTTACCGATCTGTAGAGGAGGCTTCTCGCCGAAGCACGCATACAGGTTTTCCACAGATATAAGCCCCACACCATATGCACATACTTGAGCAAGTTGCGATTTGGCTTTTTGGGCAGCTGGAGACTGATGCATTAATTCTTTAGGCAGCAAGGCTAATGCAGCGAGTGAGTTAGGATCGTTATCCTTGCGCCCAAGAAATCTGCTGTAAGGTTCCAATTCATTTGTGCATTCCTCAACTAATGAACTTAGCTTTTTCAGAGGTGCAGTAAGAATGAAGGGATTTGGCAAATCTGGAACCTTAAGCTTCAGATCGCCCCTGATGGATGAACTCGCGGCACGGTATTCAAGTCTCAGGGGCGTTTTATTTGGCTTAACAATTAGCCCTTCCCCAAACTGCTGCTTATAGCGGCGCGAAAATAATTCTTTGAATTCTTTAGTACAGCGTCGCGCTGGGGTTCTCAGTCCAAATTCTGGATGCAGTATTATCCATTGAAGGGCTACATCGGAAGGGATTGGCTTTCCTGCTGAGACATATTTTGCCAAGACAACCTGAAATGGCTCCGAACAATATCTGTCATTGAAATCAAGGTAAACAGGGGCAGGTTTGTCGCTCTGATAAAGTACCCATTCCATGGCGAGAAGATTGCTTGCATAGCCACGAAAGGAACGATTCCCACCGTAAAGCTTCAGCAGACGATTGACCTCTTGAACAATTTCAGCCCTTTCGGTAGCAGGAACAGATCCTTTTTGCGCATCAACGAATAACCTACGCTCCAGCCCGTAGAAAAATAGAAATACATAACCGATATTGGCCTCAGGCTCAGAACGACCGCCTGCCAACCACTTTAGATAGGCCCCACGACATTTTGGTGATATACGAGCGTACTGCGGCCAGTAACTCATTTCGTCACCACCATCCCATGGTTCTGCTGGTGACACTTTGAGCTTGGGGTTAATAAGGCAAGCATCGTTGTCATAACCACTGGTGTCCAGTAGAGTCTCACCGACATAAATCAGGCCGCCTGTAATGTCGTATCCCTGCACACTGACGCTCTGACCTGCGCTATACCACTTTGCTGGCTTACCGCTGGGTCGTTCATATCGCTCAGAATCACCAGCGTATCTACCTGGCCCCGAGACCTCAAATCGGACGGTGACTTCGGGTCTAACCGGGGTTTTTTTGCTGGTGGATGCGCCTTTAGCTACCCGATAAATCACATAAACGATGATTATCCCAATGATTATTTCCATATGCATTCCCCGTGGTTAGCCGCCAGCACCAAGCTTGTGCTTCACATCAACATCAAAGTTTTCGGCATTTATTTTTGATGTGAGACGGTCGTTATTCAAAACTCGAAGGACAGTTTCAATGTCGTCTTCGGTGACAAGTAGTTTTCCATCAGGTGAGTATTGGATTCCCCAGCCATCTTCTTCGTTTACCTTTCTCAGGTTGGCCAAAAAGTTGGGGTCTTTGTAGTAGCCCGCTTTTTTGACTTGGGACAGCCTTCTCAGGTGACGAAGATTATTCCCAACCAGATCGGAGACCGCAGCCGCATTTTCAAAGAGCCCAAGTGAAGAGAATTCTTTAACGATCTCGTCACGGTTCCGTTCCATACCTTCTCGAAAATTCAGTGCGGTTTCGAAGTTCTTCTTGTCGGCGATAAAAATAAAACCGTCATAAGTGAAGAAATCGACCTTGCCGTCGATACGGAAAATCTCCTGCTCGCCAAGGTCTACCAGCATATTGTTCTGAAAAACCATGTTGATTAGTTGCATCACCTTCTTGGTAGTCCACCCCTCCGAAACGCGGCGAGCAGAAAAGAGAGGAGGCTGATCCTTGAGATCCAGGCGAGCAATATAAAGCCAGGAACCCAGCAGTGCTTCGTACTGGTCTACTGTCGGCGGGTCTTCATCACCTTGGAGGGTTTGTAGAATGGCATGTAAATCCGTATCGGTAGTCGGCAAGCCAAGCAGGTTGTCATCCAAGTCGACCGTGTTGAAATCATACTCAATCGCCACATTGGATTTCTTGATTTTTCCTGAGGTTATGCCCCTCAACTTTTTTCTGAGTGGCTCGTCAACATTGACATGGAAAATGTCGTATTTCGCACTGCGCTGGATGAGCCTTCGCTTGACTACAAAGAACGACACCGAAGCGCTGTCCCAGTCAATTGTTTTGATTGTATCGAGTGTGTTTTTTAGCTCGTCCATGTTCACACCTCTGGGTTGCGCTCAGTTACGACATACAGCTGCTCAGATATCTCAATGATTCGACATCGTTCGTTTTTTCGAAGGCGGGGACCCTTTACCAGAAAGAAATCCTCACATTCATTGCCATTCCTTTCGTAATGAACGTCGTAGATGTTGTACCCCATGACGGCCAGAACCGGATTGATGAAAATATTGTGGGTTTTCATGGTGAGCCAGTACATGATGAACATGAAAAATCCGAAACTGAGCAATAGTTTCAGATTGCCAAGATCCATAACAAAAAAGGAGATCATGTACGGAATGCTGTAATTGATAAGTTCCCCGGAGCGGTTGGAGACCGACTTTACGGTTATCGGGGGCGAAGAACCCTTGAGGTAACGAACTGCCATCCAAAGGAGAACACAGGACAGAACGGATAGTCCAAGGATGGGCCAAACAATCTCTGGGTGCATAACCTCTTTCTTGGCAAAATCGAAGTCCTGAATCAAAAAGATTATGGAGAGCGGCGAGTATGCACTCAGAAAAATCAGTAGGGACGACACGAACCTTAGCTTCATGGGTGTACCTCCCATATCTCACAGGTGATAGCGTGCCGTTCCGTTCCGGCCTGCTGCAAAACCTGAATGGCGGCCGTTTTAACGTCCATGGCTCGCCCCCGTTGCGGATTGTTCGGCCTGTTGCTGATAGGTCACGCCGAAGATGGTGTCGCCCAGCCATTTCTTGAACGACGGGTTGTCGCTGAACTGCTTGAACAGCTCGGTGTGGTCGGACAAGAGGTCGATCATGACGCGTTGCAGCGCGGCGTCGTGCTCGATCCGGGCGGTCTTCTTATCGTTGTTCTTCATGGCGTTCTGGTAGGCGGCGTCCGCTGCGACCTTGGCCGGGATCTCCTCGGCGATGACCTGGCGGATCTTGTCGCCGTCCTTCCAATCGATGTTGCCGAACTGGTCGTTGAACGCCTTGATGATGTTGCTCAGTTGGTCCAGCTCCGGTTCCGGTTTGCGGCCACCTCCGCTGGTCGGCACCGGTCCGATTTCGGCATCCTGATCCGGAAGGCCTATCTTCAGGCTGGTTTTCACCTCGACACGGTAGCTGTCCATGTCGATGGCCTCCAGGATGCCCCGGGACAGATCCTCTTCCTTGGGCGCGGGGAGTTTCGGGATCAGGAAATTCAGAAAGATCGACAGCTTTTCCCAGTCGGCATTCGAGTACGCCAGAATCGAGGACAGAAAACCGTAGGTGCGCACGAAGGCCTTGGCCTTGCC
>JBMOLW010000029.1:0-1334 GCA_049323875.1 Nitrospirota bacterium
TGGATGCCCAGGGGCTGCCCGTGTCCTACGAGCTGTATCGCGGGAACACCAATGACGGTACGACCCTGCCGTCCATGCTCGATGATGCGGTGCTCGATTTGGGCATGCACCACCTCATCATGGTGGCGGACAAGGGGATGATGAGTGGGGACAACATTGCTGTTTAATATAAGCTGAAAATCCCTGAAAATATCACCTTGATTTCCCTGGTTTTATCACCGGGAATTCCCGGGAAAAATCAGGGGCAGTTGAATACTGCCTCCTGGTAATCCAGAATCCCTTCGTCGAAGGACCAACCACGACAAGGGAGGATCAAAGAAGGTGATCAACATGCCCCAAATACAAGGTATCAGGGAACAGTACCGAGAAGGAAGATCAGTGGCCGAGATATCCAGAACCTATGGAGTAGACCCTAAAACAGTACGCAAGTACTTAAAGCACGATGACTTTTCACCAAAACCACCGGAAAAGATGACAAAAGCATCGATCCTGGATCCGTATAAACCACTGATTACTACATGGCTTTTAGAAGACCAGGGGCGGTGGCACAAGCAGCGGCACACCGCGAAACGCATCCACGACCGGCTTTGCAAAGAAGCTGCCGGTTATTCTTGTTCCTACAATACCGTCCAGCGCTATGTGAAACGAGTACTTCAGGAACAGCGTACCGTGCGGGCGAGCATGGAACTGGTCTGGCACCCCGGCGAAAGCCAAGCTGATTTTGGCGAGGCTGATTTCCTGGAACGCGGAACCATGGTTCGAAAGAAGTATCTTACCCTCTCGTTCCCTTACAGCAATGACAGCTTTACGCAGATATTCGGCGGAGAAACCGCTGAATGCGTCTGCCAGGGACTCAAGGACATCTTTGCCTATATCGGCGGCGTACCGCCATTGGTGGTCTTCGACAATGCTACCGGTGTCGGCAGGCGTATCGGCGAGATAATCCACGAGGCACAGCTGTTTTCCAGAATGCGAGCCCATTACGGCTTTTCCGTGCGATTCTGCAACCCGGAATCGGGTCATGAAAAAGGCAACGTCGAAGCAAAGATTGGCTATACCCGCAGGAACCTCTTTGTGCCAGAGCCTGCATTCGACGATATCGAAGACTACAACAGGACGCTGCTTTCGCTGCATGCTTCCAAGGCCCAGGAGTCGCACTACAAGAAGCTCTTGCCGATCAAGGACCTCTTCGAAGAGGATACACGAGCATTCCTGCCGCTTCCACGCACCGCTTTCGATCCCGTGCGCTATGACTACCTGAAGGCTGACGGCTACGGCAAAGTGCGAATCGATTCCCGTCACTACTACTCGACGAGTCCTGAGTATGCAGGCCA
>JBMOLW010000030.1:0-560038 GCA_049323875.1 Nitrospirota bacterium
TCTCTTTGAATTGCTCTTTTCAATACTTTCTGTTGCTTCCATCTGTGACACTCCTTACTTTTTCCTCAACTTGGAGTGTCACCCTATTTCCCTAAATCCTTGGTATCATAAACTGGTCGATAGGACACCCTGTAAACGTTTTTTGTGATATACTGTGATACATAGAATCACAGGAGGTTACAAATGTCAACGGTACAACGCAGTTTCCGTATCAAAGAGCCAATACTACAGGAAATCGATAAAATCCGTAAAAACAGACCTGCCAATGCACTCGCAAATGAATTGCTTGAAGAGGCCCTGAAAATGCGTCGCTGTCCTGGCATTATTTTCTCAGAGGGAGTTTCCGGCAGGCGCGCCCGTATTGCCGGAACAGGCGTTGAGGTCTGGGAGGTCATCTATGAATATCAGATTCTCGGCGAGAATATCAAGTCACTGAAAAAGGCTTTGCCACATCTCACGGAAAGACAACTCGTCGCAGCGCTCAGCTACTACCGGTATTATCCCGAAGAAATAAACGAGCTTATCCAGGACAACGAGGCCATCACACCTGAGGTTGTCAAGGGCCGGTTCTCTTTGACAAAAGAGAACCGGTGAAGTTTCTTATCGATGAGGATTTAAGTGAAGAAATTGCTTCAATCCTAAGGGCAGATGGCGTAGACGCCGTTCATATCAGAGAACTTGGCCTCTCCGGAGCGGAAGATCAGGAGGTTCTCGACGAGGCTGCGCGCCAGGAACGCTGTGTTGTTACGCGCAATCGAAACGATTTTCTCATGCTCACTGAGTTTTATTTTCATGAAGGGCGCTCTCATCACGGTGTCCTGATAGTTCCCCGATCCTACCCAGGCAATCAGCCCTCAAAAATCGCACATGCTATATTATCTCTATCTCAGAATCATCCCCATGCTTTTCAAGCTTATGCGTTCCTCTTCCTTTAAATAACAATTTGTTAATCAGCATGACCTTATGAACACGCACTATTATGACAGACCGTACCATCAAATAAAGTCGGGGCTAAAATGGTATATTGTAACCCGATAGCTTTTAAGGAAATAATTTCCGAAATATTTCAATTGATACGAACGTGACAAAAACGTGATAGAACAGATCTAAAATGGTATAAACATATCGAACTATAAGCAAACAAAAAACTGGGCCAAGCCATTGTTTGATAAAGATAATTCAGTATTTTCAAACACTTGTAAAATCCCTTTTTTCCGAATGGCATTCAAGAGGTCGTCGGTTCGATCCCGATCAGCTCCACCAGTAAAATCAAACACTGAGAATTACTGATAGAGACCGCTTGATAAAGCACTCAAGAGGTCGCTTATTTGGATTGCACACGGTTCCCCTAGCAATTATCAATTCTTTAATATCCTCCGAAATCACAATTCCAAAGTGCAAAAGCATTCCGAAATACACTCCTTAATGTGTTTTTTTGATAAACGAATCAACAGCACTACGGACTCTTCGATTTCTCTAATAATGACCGCCATTTCATTTCCATTTGAAAGACTCCCGGTTTATTAATGTACTTCGCGTTTAATATATGATGAATGACTCAGAAACAGGGCTAGTACTTCGGAATGAATATCGCAGTTTATGAAGGTTCGCTGCGACTGAGAACTATAGGGAGACATTGAGAGGGCAGTTTGGCATCGAAATAACAATACTTGTAGGTGCTGCTAAGAAAAATGGGGTGTTTCCTTCGTGGTGAAAGATACTCGGCGTTCCACGCGGACCAGAAAAGCAACAAGTGCTTCCTGTATGCTGTATGTTTTAAAACTCCCAAAAACATGCTACATTCTCTTGATAATCAATATATCAATTCCGTTAAGATAAGCAATGCTTGGCAAAATATTTCAAATAAGTATAAATGGAAAGGAGATAAGTACATGAAAGTTGACGACAGAATCTGGAAGGTCATGCAAAAGCGTTTAGGTTACTCAGAACGCGAACTCCAGATGTTCAAGGAAAATCCACGCAACGAAGACATTCTTTCCAAAGCATCTGTTTTGATGAATAAGGTTATTGTCCTCGAAGTTGTTGAATCCCATGGATGTAACAGTCAACACGTGGTAGGGAATAAGTTTTATTTTGATGGTGCAGGGAATTTGCTTACAGAACGGAGTCCAAAAAAAATCTGTGTATTTGCCCTGAGCAATGCCTTAATGATGATTTTCACTGTAAGTGAAATGCTATATGCAGGGGTTGATCCAAACACGATGTGTTTCAAGCGAACACAATGTTTTGACGTAGGGCTTCAATGTGGCGGATGGGGGCGTATTGTTCTTGATTTGCACGTTGAAGACAGCAAAACAGTCTAATGCCGCGGATTAGAAAGGAGACTCCGTCCTTAAAGTCGGTTCCAGCATACCTTTCTCTCTTCAGAGAGAAGATGAGATCCGGTGGTAGCCCCGAAAGAGCTGTGCAGGAGAAACGCTATTTGAAAAGCCCTTTCAAATTCTTTGGTACATCACTTCCATATGCGGATAATGTGGCCAGGGAATTCAGAAAGGAAAATCCGGGGGCAAGCAAAGAGGTTGTTATTATATTTTCAAAAAAACTTTGGGTTTCCGACTACCACGACGAAAAGAGGCTTGCTCTTAGGTTGTTACAGTTATTTCCAGAGTATCTTGATATCGGCATTCTAACCATGCTTGAAAAAATGCTTATAGAATCCCCAACGTGGGATTTGGTTGACGATATATCAATCCATCTGGTTGGCACAGCGCTTGAGAAAGATAAGAAAGCCTATGCGTTTTTGAAAAAATGGAGTAAGTCAGAAAATTTCTGGATGAAGCGTGCCTCACTTATTTCGCAAATACTCATGTTCAGAAGGGGGAAGGGAGATAGAAAGATTTTCTACAATTTTGCTGAAAGGATGGTTTCGGAAAAAGAATTTTTCGTCAGAAAGGCTATCGGCTGGTGCATCAGGGAAATATCCAAAGCAGATCCAGAAGCAGCATTCGATTTCCTGATGAGAATAAAGGACAAAGCCTCTGGACTTACTCTCAGGGAAGGTTCAAAGAGACTGTCCGAAAAACAAAAAAATATTGTCCTAAAAAAGGCTTAAATTGCTTTTCTTCCTAAGAGAGACTGAAGCGCAAGTTTCACTTTTCAGAGAAGCAGATTATGACAACAATCCTTCCTGCAACACGCACGATTATTAATTCGATTGGCACGAAATATTTCTGACAAATCATCAGAAAATAAACATTCTTTGCTATAATGACAACTAGCATGAAAGAAAACGATGCTGATAAATTTCCCAAATCCAAAAAAATTCAAGATATCACTTTATCGCAATATCATGCAGGTGATAATAATGAAGTAATCAATTTTATCTTCGATACCCTTCCAATCGGGGTTATTATACTCAATCGAAAAATAGATATAATATACAATAATAAAGAGGCTTCATTTTTTCTAAGTCGTTTTGAAATCCCAGAGGAAATACCATCAGTTGGGAGAAGAATCTTCGATGCTCTTGACAGGGAGAAGTTTCAGGAATTATTCCCGGGAGAAATCATTGTAACCAAAAAGCTTGAAGGTTCACCAAGTAACTGGCTATTTAGATTTGCAATACCAATCAATTCTCAGCCTGTTATCGTGCTATTTATCCTTGAAGATAAGATCTCGAATAAAGTGCATGTAAATGAAATAAGACAGCAATACAGACTCACAAGGCGGGAAACTGATATTCTCAGAAGAGTGCTGGACGGATTCAAGAATATTGAAATATCAAAAGACCTTCATATAGTAGAGCAGACAGTAAAAGATCATCTCAGTAACATTTATGGGAAAATAGGGGTTGAAAATAGATTTGACCTTGTGCGTTCCCTTGTAGGTCCTTCCCAAACATTTGGTACGTCACTATAATTTGGATTATCGACAGTCCCTGCCTATAATTCATACAGGTGATATAATATTTCAATCATCTGAATAGAATTAGAAATTATTATCTAACAAAAACAAAACAGTGTGCGCAATGATAAAATCTGACATAAAGAAATCCTTTCCACCGATAGATACCAATGCGTCATCTCAAATTGAAACAGCAACAATTGCGCTTGGTTGATTCTGGGGGCCTGACTCCCAGTTCGGAGTCATACTTGGAGTTGTCAGGACTCGTGTTGGATATACGGGAGGAACAAAAAAGTATCCGACTTATACCAACCTTGGGGATCACTCCGAGGCCTTACAGATTGATTACGATCCAGATAGAATTTCCTATAAGAGTCTTTTAGATTGTTTTTGGTCGAGCCATGATCCTACAATAAAATCGTGGTCCAAACAATATAGAGCTGCTATCTTCTATCACGATGATTATCAAAAAAAATTGGCAATGGAAAAACGTAATAATTTGGCAACTATATTAACCGGCGAGATCATAACAGACATTACTCCCTTTACTGAATTCTATCTCGCTGAAGATTATCACCAAAAACATGCCCTTCAGCATAGTTATGAATATTTGCAGGAATTCAAAGCTATGTATTCCTCATTTAAGGATATTATCTCTTCAACGGCTGCTGCTCGCGTAAACGGATACGTGGGCGGATATGGAACATTGAAAAACCTACAAGCTGAACTGCACAGTTACGGTCTATCTGAGCAAGCAAGGAAACACTTGTTTGAATTAGTGAAAGCATCAACTCGCTACCAATGTAAAGGACATGGGGCGTGCTCACTTTAATGTGATAGTTGTTCAAAGAAATATGGGGTTCATGGTTTTTAAAGTAATAGCTCCTTCTTCCTGTCATACTCCTCTTTGAAATCTGATATAATTGTGCATATTATACCCGCAAGTCACAAACAATAAGGAGGTCTATATGCCATCTTATGAATATGTCTGTAAAGACTGTAACCATGAGTTTACTGTCTTCCTCTCTATTAAAGAATTTGAAGCTAAACCAAAAATCAAATGTCCTCATTGTCAAAGTGATAAGGTGCAGAAGATAATTTCAGAATTTACTGCTAAAACAAGTAAGAAGTCATAGTTATTATGAGTAGATATATTCTCGGAGCTCTGGTGGGAGCCACTATAGGGGGCTTGATTGGATATCTGGGTAAATGCACTGGTAGCAGCTGAATCATCACATCCAGCCCTTGGATAGGGGCTCTTGTCGGTACAGTATTGGGTATCGTGATTGTGGGGAGATGATTTTTTTGGAAGATTCAAAGTGAAATCTTTTTTGATGTCAAGCCCCGGGCGTTCAACATCTGGCTTTTTTTGACATTAAATACCTTTCTCCTGAAATCGATATGTTTTTGGGCATCAATTGATACGTCGAATTCAAATGAAAAAAAAGGCAGGACTAAATCCTGCCTATAAGCCCCGCAACGAACTTACTGCTTGGAAAAGTTCATTGTACCCACTTCGCTTATGTGCATCGATGGATTCATCAAATCTTGCACATAAAGTTGTAATGATGAGTGTTAGTTATCCATTTCATAAACCACATAACTTCCTGTAACAAACCTCCATCAAACCTCCATCAAACCTCCATCAATCCTCCATCAATCCTGATATAATTGTATTTATTACAAACAATAATAGAGGGGATATAGAGATTGACGATGGCTAAATTTCCTTTAATGTTGGATCCAAAAATAGGCGAGACGGGCTCTGAATCTTTTAAAGAGGAGGTTATAGAATGAAAGAGCAAAGACGAATATTAATTTTTCTGGTGGCCAGCTTTGTCATTGGTATGCTTCTCGTGAGTACCGGGATATCCGGTGAGATGAGGAAACACATGGTTAAATATCCTGAAGGATATCGGGGATGGACACATGTCAAATCAATGATGATACAACAGGGGCATTCTCTCCATGACTCTTTCGGAGGAATCCATCATATTTATGCCAACAAAAAAGCATTAGACGCAATGAAGAGCGGTAAACCCTATCCTGATGGAGCAATGTTGATTTTTGACTTATTAGAGGCGAAAATCGAGAATTACGCTATTAACGAGGGTGCTCGGAAAGTTGTTGGTGTTATGCAGAAGGATTCCAAGAAATTTGCTAATACCGGTGGTTGGGGGTTTGAGGGATTTAAGGGTGATACTAAAGAGCGGGTTGTTAATGATCCGAAGAGTGCCTGTTTCACATGTCATGAAGCTCAAAAACAAACGGATTATGTTTTTAGCAGCTATCGCAAATAATAGATTATAGATAGAGCCTGTCATCGCCGGCCGATTGCTTATTTGCAGGAACTTAGTGAAAAGCAGAACAGTGATAAACTGGCAGCATGACGACTGCTCTCCTGTGTTCTTCCTGTAGTCCGCTTTATACAAACTTGATATAATGGTAACAGTTTCATATAGAAATCCACATCTTATCGCATATATACGCTTAAAAGATGAACTGACACAAGCACTATAGAGCATGAAGATGAATGATCAGGGGAAAATAAAAGAACAACTAATCGCTATATTAAGGGAGTTGCGAGAAGAACTTGCCTTATTGAAGGCATTAAGCTCAGACAAATTTCAAATTGTAGGTGCATTGAGAGACTTCAAGGGGATATATGATAATTTCTATAAATCTAATCCGCATCCTATGTGGATTTATGACCTTGAAACACTTGTTTTTCTCGACGTCAATAATGCAGCCATAAAACATTACGGTTATTCTCAGGAAGAATTTCTTTCGATGACAATCAAGGACATTCGCCCCCCCGAAGATATTCCAGCGCTTCTTGAAAATGTCTCAAAGGTTACGGAAGGCCTTGATATTGCAGGCACATGGAGACACATTAAGAAAAACGGGGATTTAATCTATGTAGAAATTATTTCTCACACAATGGCTCTTGCGGGAAGACGCACTGAGATTGTTCTTGCGGTTGACATTACAGACCGTAAACGTTCAGAAGAAGCTTTAAAAGAAACTGAGCAGAAGTTAAGAAATATTATTGAGCATAGTAATGAGCTTTATTATATGCATGATATTGAACACACACTGAACTATGTAAGTCCTCAATCGCTACAGATTCTTGGTTACACACCTGAGGAAATGATGGTTCAGTGGACGAGGCTAATCACTGATAATCTGATCAACAGAAACGGGATAGAAGTGACGGAAAAAGCTCTGAAGACAGGTGAGCGTCAGAGGCCTTATTTCTTGGAACTCTATAAAAAGGATAAAAGAAAGGTAATGCTCGAAATTGATGAATCTCCTATGAAAGACAATAAAGGAAATGTCATTGGAATAGTGGGTGCAGCAAGAGATGTCACTGAACGCAAGAAAATAGAAATTGAACTGCAAAATAGCGAGGAAAGGTATAGGTCCACTGTTGACTTCTTAGATGATGCTCTGCATGTTGCTGATGAAAACTTGAATATCCTTCTCATCAACAAGAAACTTCTTGAATGGAATGGGAGATTTGGCTTGGATACCGATGTCATCGGTAAAAATATATTTAATCTCTATCCCTTCCTGTCAAGCAACGTTCAAGAGGAATATAAAAGTGTATTTAAAACTGGCAGGCCAACAAGAACAGTAGAATCCACATTCTTTAATGGAGGAGAAGTAATAACTGAGACAAAGAAGATTCCAATTTTCGAAGAAAACAAGGTAATCAAAGTTATCACAATAATGCGTGACATTACAGAAAGGAAGAAGGTAGAAAAAGAACTGAAACAGAGGATGAAGGAACTTCAGGATTTCTATGATATGGCAGTTGGGAGGGAACTCAGGATGAAAGAGCTTAAAGAAGAAAACAATAAATTGAGAAAACAGTTAGAAAGATACAAAAGGCAATAAAAACCTAACTTAGTACTTCCTTTAACATTCCCCTTCCAAACCTAATATAATGGTGCTAAGTACAACTGCAAATCGTTAGGAATGCTGGTTTGATTTATATGCTAATGGGGATGTAACGAAAAGATGTTACCAATTGGTCCTTTGATGATCGAACATAGACTGATCGAAAGAATGATCTCTATCATCAGAAAAGAACTGGACCACATGAACATAACAAAACAAGCTAATTCTGCTTTCATCGATACTGTAGTGGACTTCATTAAGATGTATGCTGATCGTTGTCATCATGGTAAAGAGGAAAACATACTATTCAGAGAATTAAAAAAGAAAAATATATCTTCAGAACATAAAGTTATTATGGATGAATTAATAGAGGAGCATATTTGGGGACGAAAAACTACCAGTAAACTTGCTGAAGCGAACAAGCAATACTTGGAGGGCGGTAGTCAGGCTTTTCCTGTTATAGAATGTTTGTCCTTATTAGTAGATTTTTATCCAAGACACATCGAGAAGGAGGATCAGCACTTTTTCCTTCCTGTGATGTCGTATTTTAATCAAGAAGAGAAAGATGCGATGTTGAAAGAGGGATATTCCTTTGATCAAACCCTTATTCATGAAAAGTATAAACAAGTCGTCAATTTTTGGGAGGCACCTTAATATATAAAAATCGTTTTTCTTTCTTCCTGTTATCCGCAGCTGAAAACACAGAATCCGAACATTGAATATTTCGACAGAGATTTCACAAAAAATCAGTCAGAAATACTGATTTCCTTAATTCAATGAAGATCAAAAGCTATGTACAATTTCATACAGCACCTCCTAAAGGTTAAGATTGGTTTCTTTCCTTGAGCATTCCGCAAGACGATATGCTCAGGAGGTGCCCTCTATATGATTATCAGGTGTATTAATTTGGATGACATAACCAGCTTGTCTGCTTCTGGTAGAAAGAAGGTGGGGTTGGTCGCGCATGAATTCGAAATCCCTCCAAGCAGGAGGGAGTGAACCTATCCCTTGAGCCCGATCTTTTTCCAGAACATCAGCCCGGGGAAGATCCCTGTCATCCCCGCCAGGGCGAACAAGACAACGGGCACATAAAGGAACCAGTGCACCTTATCGAGCCCTGTCAGCCATATTCCGATAAACACTATTACTGCGACTGATATGATTTGCGCCCTCAGCGCTGGAGACATAATTTTCCTCCTTTGCCTATTTAGAGCCTGTGTATAAACTATCGAACCCCCTCACCCTAACCCTCTCCCATCAAGGGAGAGGGCAGTAAATACGCCTCTCCCTTGATGGGAGGGGTAGGGGGGGGTGTTAAAACACGGACTTTATACACAGACTCTATTTATGTATGTCCGACATCCTGATATCTATGGGCGGCCCTTCGGTGATCTGAATGGTGGCTGAGGCGATCGATACGCGGCCTTCTGTTTTATCGATCTCTTCGAGAATCCTCGAGAACATTCTGTCACTCGTATTCCTTCTCGCCTTATAGTCGACCACGTAGCGCAGCGTGAACTGGACCCAGTTGTCGGTCAGCTTCATGACCACCATCGGCTCGACGCTGGCAGCCTCGATAAGGTATTTTCTGACGATTACCTTCCATGCATCTTCTGCGTATCTGGAATAGTCTCCTGTGACTTCCTGCAGCACGTCGATGAAGATCTTCCGCGCCAGCGCATAATCGCTGCCGTATTTCACCGGCATATTGATCTCGTCCCACAGGAACGGGAAGTCCGAGGAGTAATTGAAGACAGGCTCCTTGAAGACGAAGCTGTTTGCTATCCTGACGATTCTGCCGTTATACTGGTCGGCATTCACCCACTGACCGCATTCCATGAGAGTGGTTCGGAGCATCCCGATGTCAATGACGTCGCCCATTATGCCGCCTAGTAGAACTCGCTCCCCGGGCCTGTAGAAGTTGCCGAAGGATATCGCAATCCATCCGGCGATGCTCACGATCACCTCCTGAAGGGAGAAGGCAATGCCGGCGCCGGCGATGCCGAAGGCTACCTGTATGCCACCAAGCCGTTGCCCGAATACGGTAACCACAAAAAATATACCTATCAGATACCCGATGAAAGACACGATCTTGCGCAGCCTGTACCTTCTTTCGGTATCTTTGATGCGGCGTCTGACAAGCGCCCTGAGCAGGCGTATCAGTAAGACAATGACGATAACGCCGGCGACCGCAATGATAATTCTCTGCACGTTCGGATTCGAGAGCCATCCGGCGGCGGCGTCCGTAAAATTCATATCAATAATGTTCCCGGGTTCCATGTCTGTATGTACCCTTTGCTCTATAATGACCGCTCTATCATTTCAGCCTGCCCAGCACCTCTGGTGCGAGTTCGGGGAGCGTCGGAAATGTATGCATCGGGCTGGTTATGGATTCAACCTTCTGTTTATTCGCCATTGCGTTGACAACTTCCTGGATAATGAATGAGGCATAGGGGCCGATGATGTGAAAACCGGGGATTTTGCGGCTGGTCTTCTCAACAACCGTCTTGGCAAAACCGGATTCTTCAGTCATGGCGTCGCCTGTGACGATGTCTGAATACCCGGCCCTTCCCACCAGAATACTATATTTTTTTCTTGCAGCGGATTCGGTAAAACCTACGGAAGCGATTTGAGGATACGAAAAAACTATGTGGGGCACCAGATCGAAATCCATCTTCATTTTCCCGGTCCCGGTTGCATTGTGCCACGCAATCTCCACCTCTTTGTCGGCGGCATGGGTGAACATCTGTCTTCCGATCGCATCGCCGCATGCCCAGATGTTTTTTCTGCTCGTGCGGAGAAAGGCGTCCACTTCGATATAGCCCTTCCGGTCTGTCCCAATTCCTGCGGTACGCACATTCAATATGTCCGCGTTTGATCTCCGGCCTGCGGCCACCATGATCTCCCGGGCGCGTATTTCCAGCCCTTTTCCTGAACGTTTTTCTCTGGCAGCCAGAACATACGCCCCTCTGTCCTTCCTGACTTCCACTGCTTCAGAGCCCGTATAAACGGCCATTCTTTTTTCGAGTTTTTTCCTGAGCAGATCCGACATTGCCGGCTCTTCGCGGGAAACCAGTCTGCTTCCCAGTTCGACTACAGTGACCTCGGTGCCCATAGCTGCAAAAAAAATGCGCATATTCTACCCCGACGTATCCCCCGCCTATGATGATCATGCTGCCGGGCAATTCCCTGAGCTTCAGAACGCTTTCACTGGTAAGGCATTCCACTTTATCAAGACCCTTCATTGGAGGTATAACGGGCCTCGAACCTGTGGCGATAAATATTTTCACTCCCCTGATCTTTTCACCGGAGACGTCCAGCACGTGTTCATCTGAAAATCGGGCTTCTTTATGGTAATAGTCGAGGTTCTCTGTTTCCTCGATCGCCTCTTTCAGGAAATTCCGGCCCGTGGCAACGGTTTTTCTCATGCGTTGCATGATGATGTCAAAATCTATCTTCGTTATTTCTGTCTTTACTCCCAATTTAGCCGCTTCTCTTATCTCCACAAGCCTGTCAGCGGAGAATATCAGGGTCTTTGATGGAACGCATCCAACGTTGAGGCAGGTCCCCCCTGCGTCTCTTTTCTCGATCAGGGCGGTTTTCACTTTTCAGCTGCCCTGAATGCTGAATGCGATTCCCGCGCCTTCGTGGGCGCCGACTACGATAACGTCATATTTTTTCATGAAGACTCCTTTCCCCTGTTGCTGCTGTTCTTCGCCGCAGATGCCAGCAAGATCACACGGAGTGCCGATTGCCTAAACAGGGAATTGCGGCGGATGAGGAGGCTTCGGCGGTTGCGGCGGCTTTGGTATCCTTTCCTTCATAATTTTTTCCCTCCCTCTTTAGTAAGTATAGCAAGCTGAACGTAAACTGCAATGGTGGAGAGGAGAAAGAGCAGTTTCCCGGCTACGACCTCCAGCGGTCGATGCCGCTTTTCAATACCGGTGCAAGGGCGAAAAAAGCAATCAGGAGAACCGCTATCAGCAATCTGAAAAAAACACATCTTCGGGATGCTGCAGTTCTGCCAGTTGCCGGCCGGCAAAGGTGTATACAAGAGACTCCGGAAACATCCCGATGGACGTAGCGAACATGGATCTTTTCAGGGAGATCGTGGTGAGTCCCGCAAGATAGTTTACGAGAAAGAAAGGGAGGACCGGAATATTCTGAGAACGAATAGGTAATTGTTACCGTGCTTCTCCACTTCTTTATTAAAGTACTTCAGCTGCGCCTGATAGTTGTTCTGTATCCGGTCGCCGAAGAGAAACCGGGATGAGAGAAATGCGAGCAAAGAACCGGTCACAGAGCCGATATTGACATATACGGTCCCCGGGATGACTCCGAAGAGGAACCCTTCTGCAATGGTCAGGACCAAAGCCCCGGGCACAAAGAATGCGGTAGAAATAAAGATTGCGATGATGACTGCTACCGAAAGGAAGTAATGCCCGTCTACGACCCGCTGCAACGTGTCCCTTCGTTCCTTTAAATGCTTGAATGAAAGATAGTCGCGCACATCATTAAACCACACGGTAGCTGCGAGCGCCGCAATGAGCAGGAGGAAAATCATCTTTTTTTTCATCTGATCCGCCGTTCGATCATTCTGTCCGCTTCTGAGTGTTCATGCTATTAACTCGGCAGTTATAGTCGTCATCCTGAACCCTTCGCTTTGTCGCCCTGAGGGGGACGCATTGCTCAGAGATGACATCATGGTCAGTTGGCGGGTTAATAAAATAATAGCATACCGAAAAAGCCCGGACAGGTATCCAATTCTTTTACCGGCGAAATTTGTTCATTGACCTGCAATAAGGCGGCAGCGTGGATGCCCCTGGATATGCAGGCTGGCCTGCTTCGGGCAGGTATGATATGCTTTCGGGGAAGGGAGTGCATTTTCCTGTGAAACGGCCTGTCCGCGCCCGGCAATAGATTCAGGCGTGAACCTGTCTGTCCCGGAGCATATGCGGAATTTCCGAGGGTTCGTTTACGTGATGAAGCGAGAATAATTCCGGTTTCCCGGGAGAGCGGAGGACATAGGGATGGATGACAGGATAAGAGAGCATATACGGAACCTTATTGACAACAATCGATGGACGGAGGCAAGATCTGTTTTGAAGGGGATGTCGCCCGCCGAGGTAAAGGGCCTCATGACAGATATGGAGAAAACAAGGCGTGTGTTTGTCTTCCGCCTGCTCGAGAAACAGTCGGCATCAGAGGTCCTGTCTCATCTTGAAGGGGGGGAGAGAGATAATCTTCTTAAGGAACTTACCGATGAAGAGATAAGACAGGTTCTGAAAAATATGAGGCCGGACGACCGGACGGAAATCCTGGAGGTGCTCCCCGGAAAGGCGATACAGAAGCTCCTCAATCTCCTGCCGCCGGAAGAACTGAACGAAGCCCGCCAGCTTCTCGGATATCCGAAGGAGAGCATAGGCCGGCTGATGACTCCGGACTATGTGGCAGTGCGGCCCGACTGGACGATTGAACAGTCTCTCCGGCATATCAGAAACATGGGAAAGGACAGCGAGACGATCAATGTAATCTATGTGACGAACCAGTCCTGGAAGCTTATTGACGCGCTCGGACTCCGCCAGTTCATTCTCGCGAACCCCGCCGATCAGGTGCAGCAGATCATGGACTATTCCTTCGTCGGCGTGCAGGCGGCTGATGACCGCGAGAAGGCGGTGCATGTGATTCAGGACTACGATCTCTATGCATTGCCGGTGCTGGATGCGGAAGGAACGCTGCTCGGCATCGTAACGGTCGATGATATCCTCGATGTTGCTGAAGAAGAGACGACGGAGGACATCCAGAAGACGGCAGCGGTTGAGCCGCTCAAAATAAGCTACGGCGATGTTGGCATCTGGTCGCTTTACCGGAAGCGAGTTCTCTGGCTTATCGGGTTGTTCGGGATCAATCTCCTTGCCGCCAGTGTTATCGCGTCCTACGAAAAAACGCTCTCATCGGCAATCGCACTCGCATTTTTTATCCCCATACTCATGGGAACAGGCGGTAATGTGGGGACCCAGTCGGCATCTCTTGTCATCAGGGCATTGGCCACGCGGGAAGTGTATCTGAAACAGTTCTTCCGCACGTTTAACAGAGAGCTTGCTACCGGGCTTTTATTGGCTGTCACAATGGCCCTTGCCGGCGGGGTATTCGGTTTCATGAACAGCGGGTCTGATATTGCATTCACTATGGGGATATCGATTATTCTGATCGTGATGGTGACGAACACCATAGGCGTCGTCATACCATTTCTTTTGACGCAGCTGAAGGTGGACCCGGCTGTTGTCAGCAGCCCCCTGATCGCTTCGATCTCCGACGTCACCTGTCTGATTATCTATTTTTCAGTCGCCCAGAGTGTATTCGGAATTGTTTGATCCAAATTGTTCATTAAGGGGATCAAATGAAGAGCTTCCGGCTGCAGATGACATCTTTGCGCCTACAAAGGTGCTGCGACCAAGCTTTTGCTTTCCTCATAACTGCCTGCCATTTTGTCGAAATGGACAACCCGGGGTTTAACTATTTTATGCGCCGCAACTGCCTACAGCTGTGTATGAGAGGAAATATGTCCCGCAAACGGGCAGATTGCCATCCGTTTTGACAGTGCAATTTCTGAAGATACCCTTGCAGAGCAGTGGATTGTACGGAACTGTATTATCTTATGGAGCTGGCACCGGAATTGCTTCCCACTCAAGGTAATAGTGTAATCCTGAGGCAAAAAGGTCGGGAAGGCATGAAACGTCATCACTGCAGAAAGCAGAGAGAAAATGGCACTATCAGGGAAATACGGGAAAATCAATATACTAAACATAGGAGATGACGAGTCGGTCTTTATACTTCGCGCCCAGGATAAATTTGCGGCGGCGGCAATCCGCATGTATAAAGCGCTTGCGCAACCACACGGTTCTCCGGTCGTAAAAGATTTAGAGGAAATGATCAATACTTTTTTGCACTGGAACGGCACTAAAAAAATCCCGGATTAACGTGCTCTTCACAAACATCAGGATATGCATAGCTGCTTCAGGGCGTGATGCGCTGCAGACAAAATACGAATAGCGAACAGTACAATCAGGAAGGAGGATTTCATTGCATCTGTTGACGAAAAGTGACATAGAGATCCTTATACAAAAGCAGGGCGGCTGGTGCATCTCGATCTATATGCCCGCACACCGGACTGCGGCGGAAATGCAGCAGGACCAGATCAGATTCAAAAATCTCATCCGGGATGCTGAAAAGCAGCTGATAAACAACGGCGTTCGCTCACGGCAGGCCGAAGAATTTCTTGACCCCCTCAGTAGGCTTTTGCAGAATGCGACCTTTTGGCAGCATCAGAGCGATGGATTGGCAGTCTTCCTGTCCGAAAAGGAATTCCGTTATTATCGTCTTCCAATTCATTTCCAGGAACTGCTTACCGTTGCGAAGAGGTTTCATCTGAAGCCGCTGCTCTCCCTGCTCAGCAGCGACGGGCGGTTCTATATTCTGGCAGTCAGTCAAAACAAGGTGCGGTTGTTTCAGGGCACCCATTTCAGCATCAGCGAGATGCTGCCGCAGGACATACCCAGGAGCCTTGCCGATGCGCTCAAGTATGACGACCCTGAAAAGCAGCTTCAGTTTCATACCCAGACAGGGGGGCCCGGCAGGAGAGCAGCAATGTTTCACGGGCACGGGGTCAACGTCGATGAAGCCAAGGACAACGTATTGAGATACTTTCAGCAGATTAATGCGTCCCTGCACGACATTCTCCGGGAAGAGCGTGCTCCTCTGGTATTTGCAGGAGTCGAATATCTCCTGCCGATTTACCGGGAAGCCAATACGTATTCTCACTTGCTGGATGAAGGAATCAGGGGAAACCCTGATGAATTGTCTGGCGCTGAACTGCATGGAAAGGCGTGGGATATAGTGCAGCGTGTTTTTCGCAGGGAAGAGGAAGATACTGCCGCGCAATACGGGCAGCTCGCAAATACTGAGCGGGTATCTGACGATCTGAGGGTAATTCTTCCCGCCGCATATCATGGAAGGGTGGATGTACTGTTTGTTGCTGTCGGGCTCCAGCAATGGGGAATCTTCGATCCGGAAAACAATGAAATGCAGCTGCATAGCAAGCCGGAGGCTGATGACGCAGATCTCCTTGATCTGGCGGCAGTTCAGACGATGCTGCACGGCGGGGCCGTATATGCGGTACCGCCGGAACGCGTGCCTGATAATGCGATGCTGGCAGCAATATTCCGATATTGAAAGTGCACTCACGGGGAGCCGGAAGGATGGAATGCTTCCTGAAATGAGAAGATGACCTGGTATATACGCTGATCGAGGAAATTTCGATTGACGCCGCGCAGACCAAGATGCTTTTTGTGCTGCAGGAAACAGCGGCACAAACAGGCCACGATCTGGGCATCTACTTTACTGTTTCAGATGGAGCGGAAGAAATCCCGACGTACATCCACTCAAAACTGCTGATAGTGGATGACCGTTTCCTCACCGTTGGGTCTGCGAATGCGACGAACCGGAGTATGGGGCTCGATACCGAACTGAATATTGCCTGGGAAGAAACAGGTGACGCGGGAGACAGATTGGCTGATTCCATCCGTGCGGTGCGCATGGATCTGCTTGCCGAACATACAGGTCTAGGAGATTTCCATATACGGGAGGCAGACAGGCTTGTTGACAGCCTGGATCAGCTCGTCGGAGAACAAAAGGGGAGGCTGCGGCCCCATACGATGGAAGCAATATTCGGGGATGCCGGAGAAGTGAAAAAGCTGAATCTCGATGCCTTGCCGTTTGACCCTGGAGAGCCGATCATTGAGGAGAACGTTTTTGAACTTATGTCAAAAGACCGCTCCGGTCTAATAGGCAAGAACTATAGGCCTCTTACGGACCTTGAGATGGAACTGGCAAGAGTCAAGAAAGATTTGGCAGAGGCTAGGATGGAGAGAGACCTGTTAAAAAAAGCGGTCGCGTGCTTTGCAAAGGAGTCGCTGCCCGGTACGCGATGATGAGAGAATTGCGACTACAATATCCTATTCCCTATATGAGCCGTGTTTTTAGCGTATTGGCAAGCGGATATTACGCATGGTTTGAAAGGCCGCTGTCAAAGCGGACACAGGAGGAGCACGGCTGGGATATCTATCCCCTGCGGTATATGAACAGAAATTCTACGCTGGTCAGTTGGCCGCATGAATGCTTTGGTGTCCACTATTGACATCCGACCTCAGTCGTCGGTTCGATCCCGATCAGCTCCACCATATAAATCAAGGGGTTACGCGTATGGATGCGACCACTTGATTGCCCAAAACGTGACAAAACGTGAAAGAATTTATGCAAAACGGTAAAAATATACAATCATGTATAAATAAAAAGCGGTGAAATTGATTGTTTATCAAGCGATCATAAGCCTTTTCTTAAATGTTTCAATTAGGACATGAGCTGTCTGCAGTTTCAAGAAGTAAGGACTGGCGTTTAATTCTCCCTTTTATGCAACTTTCGAATATATCCTAACTTCTTTCTCAAGACGATCACCGAGCGCATCGGAAGTTATATCAAGGTCATATTGAGACTGTAAGCCAATCCAGAACTCTGAGGACATTCCGAAAAATCTTGCAAGTCGAAGAGCTGTGTCAGCAGTAATCCTCCTCTTTTCAAGGACTATTTCGTTTATTCTCCGAGCGGGTACGCCGATATTTAGAGCAAGTTTGTTTTGACTTAGACCCATAGGTTTAAGAAATTCTTCAAGAAGAACTTCTCCTGGATGCACCGGATGTAATTTTTTCTTTCCCATCTATACTCCTTTTTAATGATAGTCTGTTATTTCGAAATTATGTGCACTATTATCTTGCCATATAAAACAGATTCTCCACTGGTCATTAATTCTGATGCTATACTGTCCTTTACGATCACCACTCAGTTTCTCAAGTCTATTCGATGGCGGGATCATTAAATCATGTATGTTCTGAGCATTATTAATCATCCTCAATTTTCTGAGGGCTATCTGTTGTATATCTCCCGGCAATTTTGCTGATCTTTCTCTGGCATATACCTTTTCGGATTCTTTGTCCCTGAATGATTTTATCACTGTCTTATATTATAACGATATACGTTAAACGTAAAGAGTTATATTTAGGCATTACTTTCAAAATTCAAATTTTACTGCGAATGAAATAATATCGTAAACTACCACCGACCTCGTCGGTGGGTTTCTTAGGAGACAACAACTCCTGACAGTGTCACTCGCTGTTGTCTTGCCACAATCTTCGCTGTTCTTCTTTTTCTTCTTCGTCTTGCTGCTTTTTTATATATTCCCGTATCGTTTCTTCGTTTATCCCAACCGTACTTACACAATATCCCCTCGCCAGATATGCATTCCCCAATATCTCTTCGCCAGTTCAGGAAATTCCCTCGCCAAATATTCTACGCTCTTCCCTTTCAGTATCTTCATCACCTGCGAGAGTGAATGCTTCGGTGGTACAGATAAATACATATGTACATGATCTTCCTTTATCGCCCCTTCCAGTATCGTTATCTCCTGCCATTCGCATAGCTTCCTCAGAATCTCCTTGAGTCTTTCTCTTGCCTCTCCGATCAAAACCCTCTACCGATACTTCGGTACCCATACATAATGATATTTGCACCGATATACAACATGAGAGCTTTTCAGAAACTTGCTCATGATTTTTACTATATCACAGGTGCTCTGCTTGCCAACATTGTTGGCTCGCTATCGGTGTGGGGCCTTCGCCCCCACGCCCCACCCTGACATTGTCAGTGGATTAGCTTGGGATTGAATTCTGTATAACGTGACAAAAACGTGAAAGAATATATCTAAAACGGTAGAAATATATGCAGGTATGGATAACAGTCCGCAATCTGTGACTACCAAAAATTCAGGTCAAGAAAACCCTGATGACTCTTTGAATGATAAAGAGGATGGTATGGCGGGGCGGACGGGACTTGAACCCGCGACCTCTGGCTTGACAGGCCAGCGTTCTAACCAAGCTGAACTACCGCCCCAAAAGACAGGAAACAGTAAACAGGTAAAGAAAAAAGCAAAGAACGAATACTCCGGAAAAATTTTTATTCCTCTGCCTTTACCTTTTTCCTGTTTTCAATGGTAGGCGGAACAGGGATCGAACCTGTGACCTCAGCCTTGTAAGGGCTGCGCTCTCCCAGCTGAGCTATCCGCCCAAGAATTACTTTTATACTACAGCAAAACTTGATTTGTCAATTGACTGGATATTCTACCACAGATACCCAGGGAAAAGTATTGGCCATCTGTTCTGTTCGGATGAATAATTCCGTGCTTAGTCTTCCAGCAGTTCTCTTATTGTATTCACCACGCATTCACCAAGGGCTTTGAGGTCATATCCCCCTTCGAGGGCGAATACATAGGGAAGCGCAGGGAGATAGGCAGTGGTTGAACGCAGGAGAATTCCCCGGATGATATGCCGCATGCCTTCGTTGGTGACATGAATGCCGGAAAGGGGGTCTCTTGTATGAATGTCATAGCCGGCCGAGATCAGCATGATATCCGGGCGGAAACTCTTCACTTTTTGCGGCAGGATGTCCCGGTAAGCGTAAAAGTAATCCTTGTCTCCCGCTCCAAAAGCGAGGGGAATATTATACGTATACCCTTCACCTTTCCCTTCCCCTGTCTCAAAGTCTTTTCCGGTGCCCGGGTAATGGGGTGATTGATGGGTGCTGAAATAAAATACAGAATCGTCGTTCTGGAAGATATGCTGCGTGCCGTTGCCGTGATGGACATCGAAGTCAACAATAAATACTTTCTTGTAGCCGATTTTCTGGGCATATCTGGCGCCGACTGCCACGTTATTAAAGATGCAGAATCCCATGGCACGGTCTGCTTCCGCATGGTGGCCGGGAGGGCGGACCGCGCAGAATGCCCTGTCCAGTTCTCCGCGTTTACACCGGTCGACGGCTTCGATCACCGCACCGGCTGCATACAACGCCGCTTCAAAGGAATGAGGCGAAATATAGGTATCACCATCGAAAAATCCGGTGAATTTCCTGATATGATCAAAATATACTTTGGTATGCACCCGGAGGATATCTTCCTCAGCAGCCATTCGCGGTTTGAGATGGACGAGGTCTTTCCAAACATCGGATTTTTTCAGCGAATCGATGATATGCAAAAGCCGCTGGGAAGACTCGGGGTGTCCCGGGGGCATCTCATGCCTCAGGTAAATATCATCATAAAAAAACCCAACTTTTCTCATATATTAAAATGCAATTAAAACAGACCTTTAACCTTTCCAGATTCAACATCTACATCAATTCTTCTGTATGCCGGATCCGAGGCAGTGCCAGGCATCAGTTTAATAGCTCCCGCAACGGGGACGACAAACCCTGCCCCCTTATAGGTCAGGATGTCCCGGACAAAGAGTTTCCACCCCTTGGGAACACCCTTGAGGTTGGGATTATCGGAAAGACTGAGATGAGTCTTCACCATGCAGGTGCCGAGTTTTGCCATGTCAGGATCTTCTTCCATTCTTTTTGCTTTGGCGAGTGCTTCGGATGAATATTCGGCGCCGTCCGCCCCATAGACTTCTTTCGCGATCATCTCGATCCGTTCACGGAGAGGAGTCGGGAGTTCATAGAGGAACCTGAAGTCATTCGGCTCGTTGCATGCGTCAACTACTGCATCTGCCAGTTCGAGTGCCCCTTCGCCTCCGAATTGCCAGTGCTTCGAAACAGCAACCCGGGCGCCGGCTGCCTCAGCCAATTTCCTGACAGTCTTAATCTCATTCTCTGTATCCGTATAGAATGCATTGATACAGACGACAGGGTTGATCCCGGCTTTCTTGACGGTGTGCACATGATGGATAAGGTTTTCGCAGCCTTTCTCAACCCACTCTACATTTTCGGCCCTGTATTCAGGTGGCATGGGTTTTCCCGGAACGGGGATCGGTGCGCCGCCATGGCATTTCAGCGCCCGGATTGTGGAAACAATGACAGAAGCGTTGGGTTTCAGCCCGGAGAACCTGCATTTCAGGTTCCAGAATTTCTCGAATCCGATGTCAGCACCGAACCCTGATTCTGTAATATGATAGTCACCAAGTTTCAGACCGATTCTGTCGGCGATGATTGACGACTGTCCGATAGCAATGTTTGCGAAGGGTCCCGCGTGAACCAGAACCGGCTGCCCCTCGATAGTCTGCATAAGGTTCGGGTTCAGCGCCTCAACCATCCACGCGGTCATGGCGCCTGCAACCTCCAGATCCTCGGTCGTTACCGGACTGCCGCTCTTATCATAGGCTACAACGATCCGTCCCATGCGTTCACGCATGTCCTTGAGGTCTTTTGCAACTGCAAGGATAGCCATGATTTCAGAAGAGACTGCTATGGCAAATCCTGACTGCATCATGAAGCCGTCGATTTTGCTCCCGATTCCGATAATGATATCCCGCAGAGATTGTGCGCAGAAATCGATGATCCATTTCATCTCGACATTTCGGGGATCGATATTCAAACGCTTCAGCTTCCGTTTTGCAAGCTGGTCGTCAGTATAGTTGAATTCGTGCTGCATCCTTGAGGTGAGGGCAACCAGAGCGAGATTATGGGCATTCATGATGGCGTTGATGTCTCCGGTAAGGCCGAGGGAAAACGGTGTCAACGGGATGCACTGGGAAAGTCCTCCGCCTGCGGCAGAGCCTTTGATGTTCATGGTGGGTCCACCGGAAGGCTGACGGATTGCAGCGATGACGTTCTTGCCGCGCTTCCCGAGACCCTGGGTGAGTCCCATGGTTGTTGTTGATTTGCCTTCTCCGAGAGGAGTCGGGGTGATGGCAGTTACATTGACATACTTGCCATCGGGTTTTCCTGACAAGCGGTTCAGGATGTTCTTGAAATCGAGTTTTGCAATAAAATGCCCGTGTGGAAGGAGTTCGTGCTTTTCGAGCCCCAATTGCTCGCCTAACTGGTAGACTGTCTTCATGTGGGTTTCGGCAGCCTCCGCAATCTCCCAGTCTGCATGTTTGGTTGGATCAAGCGGCATGATAGAGACCCTCCTTTTTTTTTGATAGAGCGCAGCGACTCAAGACAATACAGGAGACAGCATGTTCCTTGCATACGACACTCTGTCTCCCGTTTTTAATTAATAACTTATAAGGGCGCTCAGGAACTTGTCGTTCATCCTTCGCAGGTTTTTGCTCATGACGATAGCGATCTGCTTGACTATCGTGAGCGCAAGGGCGCAGTCTTCGTTCATCATTTTTTCGAATTCTGGTTTCGGGATGAGAAGGAGTTCTGTATCGTCAAGTGCTACCGCAGAGGCGACATGTTTCCTGTTTTCAAGGATAGAGAGTTCTCCGAAGAAATGCCCTGCAGGCAGAACGACAAGGGTCTGTCTCCATCCGTCCGCGGTCACCCGTGAAATTTCTATTTTTCCGGAAACAATAAGCCAGAGCCCCTGAGTCTGGTCGGACTCCTTAAAAAGCGGCTCACCCTTTTTTACCGTGTACTGCTGTACGATTCTTGCGATCTTCGCGAGACCTGCCTTGTCAATATCCTGCAGCAAAACCTGTTGCTTCAATAATTCTGGTTTAACCATGTGACATCCTCCTCTGCGTATGAGGATGAGTGAAACTCACCCCGTGTTAACATATTCCCCTCTCTCTTCTGCCCGGTTAATCCTGACCGCACATACCTTGAATTCCGGAATTTTTGCGATCGGGTCGCACGCGCCGTGTGTGAGCACATTGGCTGCAGCTTCCCGGAAGTGGAAAGGAATGAATACGGTCCCTGGTAAAGGTCGCTCGGTTAGCCAGGCCTGAATGTCTATGGATCCCCTCCTTGATGCAACGCATACCACTTCTCCGTCCCTGATTCCAAGGGATGCTGCATCATCGGGATGTATCTCGACATATGCTGCAGGCGACACCGCATGTATCGCCTGGTTTCTTCTGGACATCGATCCTGTATGATACTGGAAAAGCTGTCTCCCTGTCGAGAGTAAAAACGGATATTCAGAATCAGGAAGTTCCTCCGAAGGCCTGTAGGCTACGGCTGTGAATCTGGCCTTGCCCCTGGGAAACCCGCCCTTGAAAAGATAAGGGGTACCCGGATGGTCCTGGGTAGGACAGGGCCATTGCAGGCCTGTCTTTGCAATTCTTTTATAGGTTATGCCTGCCAGTGCAGGCCAGAGTTTCTTTGATTCCTGGAAGACCTCTTCGATAAGGTTGTATCCACTGTTGTATCCGAACCTTTTCCCGAGTTCTGAAAGGATATGAGAATCTTCGCGTGCTTCCCCCGGCGGCTGCACAGCTTTTCTTACCCGCTGCACCCGGCGGGAAGTATTGGTGAAGGTACCGTCTTTTTCGGCAAAACAGGCTGCGGGAAGTACAACATCCGCCAACGCCGCAGTTTCCGTGAGAAATATATCCTGGACAACAAGGAAATCGAGTTTTTGCAGGGCTTTGATCGTATGCTGCATATCAGGATCGCTCAAAACAGGGTTTTCTCCCATGATATACAGTGCCCTGAGGTTCCCTTGCAGCGCTCCCGCAGTCATTTCCGTTGCGGTCAGGCCCTTTGTATCGGATAGGTTCGCTCCCCACGCCTTTTCGAACTTCGCCCTGACGCCCGGCATCGCCGCAGGCTGATATCCGGGATAGAAGTTCGGTATGCAACCCATATCTGTCGCGCCCTGCACATTATTCTGGCCCCTGAGGGGGTTCACCCCGGTGCTTTCCCTCCCGAGATTCCCCGTCATGAGCGCAAGGTTTGCGATTGCATATACGTTCTCAGTCCCGTGGGTATGCTGGGTGATTCCCATGGTGTAGTAAATCCCCGGTCGCACTGCATTCCCGTAAGAATGACCTGCCCTGATGATATCCTGCTTCGGAACACCGGTTATGCGTTCCCCGTATTCCGGGGTATATTCATCGAGTGAAGCCCGGAAGGATTCAAACCCCTCGGTGCGGGTTTCGATAAACTTCCTGTCTGTCATATCCTCCTTCACAATTACATGCATAATTGCATTGAGAAGCGCAACGTCTGTCCCCGGCCTGTGCCGGAGCCAGAGATGGGAGAACCTCACAAGGTCTATCCTTCGGGGATCGGCAACGATAAGTTCCGCACCGTTTTTGACGGCTTTTTTCATTTTGATCCCGATGATCGGATGAGTCTCGGTGGTATTCGATCCGATGACAAATATGACGTCGTGGTTTTCTACTTCCGGAAGAGAATTTGTCATTGCGCCTGAACCGAACACCGCGGCCAGACCGGCCACTGAAGCGCTATGTCAGTAGCGGGCGCAATGGTCAACGTTATTCGTGCCGATGACAGCCCTCATGAATTTCTGGAAAAGATAGTTTTCTTCATTCGTGCAGCGGGCAGAGGCAAGTCCGCCGATTGCATCCGGGCCTGAATGATCTCTGATGTCCTTAAGACGCTCTGCAACATGGTCGAGCGCTTCGTCCCATGAGACCTCTTTGAAAAGTGAAGAGTGATGAGTGAAGAGTGATGAGTATTTCTTTTGGTGTTTTTCCCTGAACTCTGAACTTTGAAGTCTGAACTCAAAACTTGTCTTTGGCGCTATTCTTATCAGCGGTTTTGTGAGTCTGTCGGGACTGCTGATGAACTGATACCCGAACCTCCCTTTCGCACAAAGCCATCCTTCATTGATGGTATCAGGCTTTGAAGAGACCCGCATAACTTCATTTCGTCTGATGTGGAGGGTTATATTGCATCCGCAACCGCAGTACGGGCAGATGGTGTCAATTTTTGTGAAATTCTGTCTTCCTTTCTGCTTCCACATTTTCCCGGTTAGGGCCCCTGTGGGGCAGACTGCAACACACTGACCGCAGAATTCACAATTCAGATCTTTGTCGAAGGGGGGGCAGATTTTGGTCTTTAACCCCCGGTATGCAAAGTCAATCGCGCCGACACCCTGTATCTCATCGCATATTCTCACGCACTGGCCGCAGAGGATGCATTTCTCCATATCTCGTTCGATAAAAGGATTACCGTCCTTCGTGCGGTAGGTCCTTCTCTCTCCGATGAAACGGTTTTCCGTTATTCCATAAAAATACGCAAGCTCCTGGAGTTTACAGTCCCCGGCCCTTTCACACACCATACAGTCTGCCGGATGGTCGGACAGCAGCAGTTCAAGCGTCATTTTCCGCATATTTTCAAGTTTGGGGCTGGATGTTCTCACCTCCATCCCGTCGCGTGCGAAGGTTGTGCAGGAAGTGACCGGTTTGGGATTCCCCTTGATCTCAACAATGCAGAGCCTGCATCCGCCGAAAGGCGAAAGGGCAGGGTGATGACAGAGCGTGGGTATCGGGATGTTGAGCTTCCGTGCTGCATCGAGAATGGTTGAGAGCTTCCTTACCGTAACCTTCTGCCCGTCTATCTTCAGCGTTACCATACTGTCCTCAACTTTAAACTTTAAACTTTCTTACGCCTTCATTATCGATTGGAACTTGCATGCGTCGAAGCAGGTCCCGCATTTTACGCAGAGTGACTGGTCAATCCTGTGCGGGGTTTTCCTGGTACCGCGAATAGCGTCCGCAGGACAAACCTTCTTGCAGGCTCCGCATCCCTTGCAGATATCTTCAAGGATCCTGTACGTGATCAGGTCCCTGCATACGGCTGCGGGACAACGCTTCTCAAGAATATGGGCTTCGTATTCATGGCGGAAATACCGAAGAGTGCTCAGCACGGGATTCGGTGCAGTCATGCCAAGTCCGCATAAGGATGCGGACCGGATGTAATGGCCGAGCTCTTCGAGGAGCTCGATGTCTCCATCCCTGCCATGCCCGCGGGTTATCCGGTCCAGTATTTCGAGCATCCTCTTTGTCCCGATTCTGCAGGGGATGCATTTGCCGCACGACTCCTCCTGGGTGAACTCAAGAAAGAATTTTGCAGTATTGACCATGCAGCTTGTCTCATCAAGTACGACCATCCCGCCTGATCCCATGATCGAGCCGACCTGCGCGAGAGATTCATAATCAACCCCGATATCGAGATGTTCAGCAGGAATACACCCTCCGGAAGGACCTCCGGTCTGGATGGCCTTGAACTTCCTATCCCCTTCGATCCCCCCCCCGATGTCGTAGATGATATGCCTCAGGGAAACCCCCAATGGCACTTCGACAAGGCCTGTATTTTTTACTTTTCCTGTCACGGAAAAGACTTTTGTTCCACCGCTCTGTTCTTTGCCGAGGTTTCTGTACCATGCTGCGCCGTTGATGATTATACGGGGTATATTTGCAAAGGTTTCGACATTATTCAGAACTGTAGGCCGGTCCCAGAGGCCTTTTTCAGCGGAACGCCACATTTTTGGACTCGGCATTCCGCGTTTTCCTTCGATTGAACGCATGAGTGCAGTCGCCTCTCCGCAGACAAAGGCGCCGGCTCCCTGAAATATTGTGAGTTCAAAATCAAGGTTGCTGCCGAAGATGTTTTTCCCGAGAAACCCGCGCTCATGGCACGTATCTATGGCTAGTTGAAGACGCCTGACGGCCAGGGGATATTCTGCCCTTACATAGATATATCCCCTGCGGGAACCGGTCGCTTTTGCGCCGATGATCATGCCTTCCAGAACAGAGTGCGGATCGCCCTCCATAAGGGACCTGTCCATGAAAGCCCCTGGATCTCCCTCGTCTCCGTTGCAGATAATATATTTTATGTCGGATCTGATCCTGAGTCCGAGTTCCCACTTGAGTCCGGTCGGGAAGCCTGCCCCGCCGCGTCCGCGCAGGTTTGATCTTTTTACAGCATTCACGATCTCTTCAGGACTCATGGCAAGGATCGCTTTCCGGGCAGCCTCATAGCCGCCGACGGCAATGTATGCATCGATATCCTCGGGATCTATTTCACCGCAGTGCGACAGGACTACTTTCTGCTGCTTCTCATGGAACTTATGATAGTCATCTTCAACAATCCATTCCCTCACAGGGTTTCCCCTGATGATATGCTCATCGAAAATGCGGGGGACCATCTCAGCCTTCACATACTTGTACGTTGTTTTTTGACCGTTGACAATAACATCCACGAGGACGTCCTGGGAACAGAAACCCCGGCAGCCTACTTTATGCGCGGTACACTTTTCAGCGAGGGTTGCTTCAATCCCCGTTGCCGCAAGTGCGTCCTGAAACGCTGAGAGCACCTGTTCTCCTCCTGAAGCGACTCCTCCGGTGCCGGTGCAGACCTTGATAACAATCTCGTTGTTCATCTCCGTCAATCAGATTTCCTGAGTTTCCTGACTTCCTTCATCATCCTGTCAAGGGAGACCTTCCCGTGCACTTCATGATTGACAATAGCAACGGGTGCGATTCCGCAGGCGCCGATGCAATTGACCTTTTCGACGGTAAATTTCTGATCGGTCGTGGTGTCTTCATCCTGAGGGATGTCGAGTTCGATGAGCAGCCTGTTGATCAGGCGCTCAGAGCCTTTGACATGGCAGGCTGTTCCCCGGCAGACAGTAATGACATTCCTGCCCCGCGGCCTGAGGTGGAACTGCGAATAAAAGGTGGCGACTCCAAAGAAACGGCTTGCCGGGATATCGAGTTTTTTCGAGAACCAGGTTACTACCTCTTCAGGTATATATCCGAAGGTTTTCTCAATCTCCTGAAGGATGGTCAAGATGTTCCCTTCATTTTTCCTGTGATCTTCCAATATGTTCTGAAGGGTCTTTTCCATCTGTTTCCTCTTTTTCCCCGGCTGACAAGAAGTTGCAGACAGTCCTCAGACCTCACCGGGAGGTTTGAGCAGTGATAAATAAACCCTCCTTGCAGGAGGGCTGGTACGGTATCTTACCACACCATGATAGTTCTTTCAAGAAAATTTAGCGAATGCTATGGATGGCTTCTTCTTTTTCTTTTCCGTCGCCCGGCCTTTCTTCAACTCCTGCATGAGCTCCTTTCTGTTCACTATCTTCTTCTTTTCCAGCAAAGCAATTACTGCTTCTACACTATGGATATTCCTCCGGAGATAGTTTCGCTTCTCCCCAACCCTGAGATATCCTGACCGTACAAGTTCCCTGATGAGAAGGTTCAGGTTTTTCTCAGTGATGAGGATCTTTTTTTGGAGCTCGTCGATATATTCTCTCTGCTCGGTGATTCTCTTATTGAGGGCGATGCAGAGTTTCAGTATCTCTGCGGTATTGGTATGCACGCTGCTCCCGAAATCCTTTTCACGGGAAAGTCTGTTTAAAACAGAACCGGTAAGTCTTTCAAATTCTTCTTTTTTCTGCATGGCACAGAGTGAACGATACTGCTTTTCATTATTATATACTCAAATTAGGCATTGCGGGGCAGAGAATTCATCCTGTCTTCTCCAGGGAGAGATTTACCGCAGGGTGGCCGTTGTATCAGGCTTTTTTTACGATACACGCCAACATATTCAGTTTATATATATCTCTTATATATGAATATTATTAATTGATTTTTTAGTATCTAACCAGATAAAATATATAAAAAAAGTAACTTATGAAGCTTTTATGGGGGAGATATGCCGAAAATTAAGCCGACCAAGTGTCTGATATGTGGTAACGAAACATTGCAGGGATCTACCTGTGCATTGTGCAGGGCAGGGATACCCCAGATTCATAAAGAGCTGATCGATCTGCTTATGCAGGACGAGACGCCTGACATGGGGAAGAAGCAGAAAGTCTCGAAACGATAAGATAACAGGACGTCCCCGGATTTCGTAAAGCTTATTTCTCTCTTGCTCCGGAGGCTGTCGGGTCCTTTCTTGGCATTTGGCCGATAGCCATAAAAAATCTTCGATAAATATTCTTTCACGGGATAAGGAAGTTATTTTTGTCCGTAAACTGGATATAATAGAAAAACATACTTCATTTATCCTATTTGGGAAAGAGAGGAGAAAAAGATGGCTCAAGAAAAAGGGAAAAAAGAGGCAGCAGCGTTTATAACTTCCAAGGATACCCTGGACGGCGCTTACCCCGGATTGGTTCTGGGAATTAATGCACGGCGTCTCGACATGGAAGCTTCGGTGTTTTACACCTTTATGGGTCTCAATGTCATCCGTAAAGGGTGGGCTGAGAAAGCTAAATTTCAGCCTCCCGGATTCATGGGAGCAATACCCGGAATGTCTGCTATTGCCACATGGATGATGAAGGGTAAGATAGAGAAAGCGCGCATACCTGCTCTTCCTGACCTCCAGGAAATGGCCCAGCTCGAAGGGGTCAAGTTCATAGCCTGTAAAATGACTGTTGATATGATGGGATTCACCGAGAAGGATTTTATTGACGGAGTTGTCATACAGTCAGCAGAAGATTTTCTGAAGCACGCAAAGGACTGCAAGCTCGTACTCTATACTTAGAGTCTGTGTATAAAGTCCGTATTTGTCATTGTCCGGCTTGACCGGACAATCTAGTCCCGAAAGCTTTCGGGATGAAAACACTGGATTCCCCGATCAAGTCGGAGAATGACGGATAACTTAATTTTTACTTTATTCACAAACACTACTTAGCCCGGATTCTTCGCGACTGTTTGAGCAGGAAGAGTTTATGAATATGAGAGAGGGTGAGGAGGACCAATTGGGGGCAGTCCTCCTCACCCTCTGAATTTCAAGGAGTTCAGAATTTCCAGGTATAACCGGCAGAAATCTCCCACTGGTTCATCTTGATTTCAATCTGCTGTGCCGGATCAAACGCATTTGGTCCCTTGACTTTCTCATTGAACGCGTGCATGAGGGCGAATTTCAGTTCGTTATTCCCCATTGCTTTGGTCAGTCCGAGGGTCGCATGGTGTTTAATGACTCCGGGGGCAATGATATTGAAGAGTACTTCGCTTTCAGGGATCGGCTGTTCACCGTATGAATATCCAGCCCTCCATGTCCATTCTTTGCAGCTCTGCCACTGGACACCGACCTTGATTACATTGATGTCTTCCCAGCCGAAACCGGCGCCGCCGTCGTTTCCGAGTTGGCTGATCATGATATTGGGCAGGAACGGATTGTTGATTGAGTCGATATCACTGTAATATATTTTCTGCCAGTCGAGGGCTACAGTTATATCCGGGGTTACCTTGTATGCAAGACCCACAGTCGTTGTGGCGGGGATATCGAAATCTCCCTGTTCAGCGAAAAGGCCCTTGTAGCTATTGAACTTTGTCATTAAGATTTTGGTCTGAGCAGAGGCTCCGATATTCAGGTTCGGGAAAATTTCACCGAGATACCCGACCTTCAGTCCGAATCCATACGAACTGTCGTGATCATTGTTCGTAAGTTTGTCGGGTCTGCCCGAAAAATCGGAGAATGCCTGCAATCCTTTTGCTTCGAAGCTCTGATAGGCAAATATAGGGGTAATGCCAAAAGCATGTTTTCCAGCAAGCTTTCTTGCATATGTCGGGGCGATAAAGAGCTGAATCAGATCAACGCCCGTGGGGGATGAACCGTAGAAGGTGCTTGTGTCGTAATCCGTATTCATCCCTCCGTTTCCGTAGATGGATACACCGACAGAGCTTTTCTCGTCGATCATCCAGTTAAACCCGAACGAGGGAATGATAAACCACTTTGCATCGCTGTCCACACTGCCTGGTGTCAAACCGAAGGCAGGAGGCGGGGACGGGTTCCCTGTCACCGTGTATTTCCTGTTCGGATTAAAAAAGGAAAAACCAACATCGATGCGTTTCCCGACAAATACCATAGATGCAGGATTCGAAGACGCATCGAGTGACCCCTGGGGCAGGGCAACACCGGCGCCGGCCATTGATTTGCTTTCCAGGCTGTACCCGTTTGAAAAATATCCGTTTGTCGCAAATGCATTCCCTGCAACACAGGCAATCAGTACTAGCGAAGCCAGCACTAGGACAGAAAGTTTCTGCATTCTCCCGGTCTCCTTTGGTCTCATGAGAACCCTCCTTCTAATGAAATATACCCTTGAGAAACGAGTCGGTACCCCAATAGGTCCAACTGGTTCAAGTGTATCACAAACCAGATAACCGTGGAAGGAAAAAACGCTCAACCACTGAATTTCAGGGGCATATCTGCTATAATTGGATTATCATGGACTGGAAAAAGGCGATACAGGATTTTGCTCAGAATACTCTCGGGTGCGGGTGTCCGGAAGAAGTGTTCAGACAGATAGAAGTAGAGTCTGAATTTCCGCTGGGTGGTTCTGTGCGGGTGGGAAGAATCACCATAGGGAACAGATTATTGATCTACATCTCAGAAGCGGGAGACGAGAAAACCCTTATCTCCCTCCTCCTGTTCCTCGTGAAAGAAGGTAAGGCAGAACGGGACAGGCTTCGGTTCAACCGTTTCCGCCTTGTCCTTGCAACAGACAAAGACGGCATAATCGCACAGAAAGCCCGGAGTCTGTTCGAGACGATCGAAAAGGACGAAAGGATTCACCTCCATACAATAGAAAAAAGCAGCATCCCTCCGCTCTCGTGAACTGATAAAATTGCAGGGTGATGGTGCCATAGTACAAAACGGTCCAGTTCCTGGCAGGATGCGGTAAATAAAGTCTATCCGGGGGAGTAATGAAGGAACGCAGGCAATGGCCGAGAGAAGTTATTGACCCGCCGAAAACGGGATTTATCTACCGGAACGGTCTGGGGAAGAAGCCTGCGGAACGCAGGAACAAGCCGCATGTCTTGTATATCAATGTCCTGAACATGAGTGAGAGGGGGTTGCTTTTTCAGTCGCCCGTCAGGTTCAGGCAGCGTTCAATACTCGACATGAGGATATGGAATCACCACAGGAACACGTGGATGGCGGTTCTCGGAAGGGTTGTCTGGGTAAACCATGACCCGTCGAGAGCTGATTATTTCCTCATAGGATTCGAGAACCGTGAGGAGAAGCCTGATCTTGAAACCGCTCCTCCTGCAGCTCTCCCTGAAGATAGGGGCATCTATCCTTCTGATCTGGAATTTCTTCTCAGCACGAAGCTCTTTCAGGCGATACCCCGGGATTCTCTTGTCCCTCTCCTCAACAGCCTCAAATTCGAACGGTTCAGGGCTGGGAAACGGCTTATATCGCAGGGCGATGAAGGAGACCGCTTTTATCTTATCAGGAAAGGGTCCTGCATTGTGAACATCGAGAAAGAGAACTCCCTGCACCCCGTTGCACGGCTGAAACCCGGAGACGTGGTAGGGGAAATGTCGGTATTGACCGGTGAAAAAAGGAGTTCCCATGTCGACGCAGAAACCGATATGGAAGTATGGAGTCTCACAAGCGCACAGTTTGATGAGCTTGCCCGGGAATATCCTGACCTGAGGAATTTCCTCACGGAAATTATTACCGAACGGTTGTCATCCCTGAAGATGACCTCCGCGAGAAAAATCGGGAAATATGTAATCCGGGATGTACTGGGACAGGGTGCGTGGAGCATCGTGTATAAAGGGAACCATGGAACCCTGAATTTTCCCGTTGCCATCAAAATGATGAAACATACCATGGCAATGGACCCCGATTTTCAGGAGAAGTTCCAGAATGAAGCCAAAATGATCGCCAGCCTCAATCATGCCAATATCGTGAAAGTATATGACATCGAGGAGATGTACCGCACGCTCTTTATTATCATGGAATATCTAGAAGGGTATTCTCTTGAAGAACATCTCGAGAATATGCCCGGGATGCCCCTCCCGGCTGTTCTGGATATCCTGCTTCAGATTTGCAACGGATTGCAGTACGCCCACAGGCAGGGCATTGTACATCAGGATATCAAACCTGCGAATATTTTTCTCCAGCCGGACGGGCTGGCAAAGATCGTTGATTTCGGTCTGGCCTGTCCAACGGGCAACGTCGACTTCGATCTTCCCGGCACGGCGTATTATATGGCGCCTGAACAGATACAGGGCGAGCCCGTTGATGCGCGTACCGATATATATTCGCTGGGGATTCTCGCCTATGAAATGATCACCGGGGCAAGGCCGTTCCCCGAGGATACCATAGCCCTGGTAATGGACAAACACCTGAACGAAGACGGTCCTGATCCGCGTTTGCAGGTATCTGATCTGCCTGTCGAATTGGCTGACTTCGTCACCCAGTGCATGAGGAAGAGTCCGGATGAAAGACCCCGGGATATCTCAGAAATAATCGATAAGCTTTCACCCCTCGGGGAGAGGTTCGGGGTGACCTGCCAGCCGCAGATCGCCCGGAAACCAAAGATCATGGGGATGTTCCTTTTCTATGATGAGGAACATCAGCTGGCCCTGAATAATGTAATAGACGCGTTCCACGGTACTATCGGGGAATTAGGGGCCAAGCTGCATATTACGCCGATAGAAGAGGGCTGAGGCAGCCCGTTACTCTTCTTCCAGCAGCTGCCAGCCGGCGAATCCGTGTTTCCCTTCGTCAACATGACGACCGGCCAGGCGGATACTTTTTGTGCAGGGGTGTGTCCTGATTGTTACATAAGCCCTCACGAGGTTGGCAACAGACGCTTCATGAAAGACTATCTCCCGTCCATCTTTCAGAATGAAAGTCGCCCTCAGGTGCTTATGTCCTTCCGGTATCTCAACCACAAGTTCGCTGATCTCTTCGTTTGGGATTATCACCCGTCACCTCCGGAATTATATGTGCAGCCGGTGTTTTCCTCCACTGCAGGAATTGTAATTTCCCTGAACCATATATTACTATTTTTATACGTCGGGAAACAGGTATATCATGTATAAAGAATACTTCGGCTTCATCGAACTTCCGTTTTCCATAGCGCCTGATCCGCGTTATCTCTACATGAGCGCACAGCACCGGGAGGCCCTCGCCCACCTCCTGTTCGGAGTCACAACAGACGGGGGGTTTGTACTCCTCACCGGTGAAATCGGGACGGGAAAAACGACCGTATGCAGGGGCCTGCTTGAACAGGTACCGGACAATACCGATATCGCGTTGATTCTCAACCCGAAAGTCTCGGCAGAAGAACTGCTTGCAACGCTCTGCGATGAACTGGGCATTCAATATCCTCATGAAAACCGGAGCATCAAGGTTTTCGTAGACCGGATCAATGAACACCTGCTGGCTACCCACGGAAAGGGGCGGAAAACCATCCTGATCATAGAAGAGGCCCAGAACCTGAGCGCTGATGTCATGGAACAGATCAGGCTTCTTACCAACCTCGAGACGAACCAGCAGAAGCTTCTCCAGATAATCATGGTGGGACAGCCCGAACTGAGGGATATCCTGGACCGGCCCGGCATGGAGCAGCTTTCCCAAAGGATTACCGCTCGGTATCATCTCGGTCCGCTCAGGAAACAAGAAGTGAATGAATACATCAACCACCGTCTGACCATAGCCGGGGTGAGCAGCCGGTTGTTCCCTGTTTCCCTGATGGAGAGGATTTACCGGATGAGCAGGGGAATCCCGAGACTGATTAATGTGGTCTGTGACAGGGCGCTGCTCGGCACCTATGTTCAGGGCAAAAAAACCGTCGACAAAAGGACTTTGGAGAATGCGGCTCGCGAAGTTCTTTCCGGCGGCAGTCGGAATATTTTCAGCCGGCGGCCTCTCCTCTGGGGCAGTATCAGTATTTTCCTCTTTCTGATCGCAATCGCCGCTGCCTTTCTCTCATACAATCAAAGGCATCAGGCAGCATCTCCTGTAACTGCCGCTGGTCCTGAATCGGCTCCTCTTCCAGAAAAGCGGGTGTTGGCGTGGCCGTCGGACCAGCCGGCGGAGAAGAGCAGGGAAATCGCTTTTCAGTCTCTCGCAAGTCTGTGGGGGATTGATGTGCCGGAGTATGATGAAGACAGCGTATGCCGGGCAGCCCGGGGAAGGGGACTGGGATGCCTGTATGGTACAGGAAGCCTCGAGGAACTGGAGAATCTGAACAGGCCGGCAGTCCTGAAACTCTTCGATGAGCATAACGGCGAATTCTCTGCGACGCTCATCAGCGTGAAAGATCAGACTGCGATGATCATGATCGGTTCTCAGAACAGGGAAATCGGCCTTTCAGAAATCAAAAAACACTGGCTTGGTGATTATACCCTTCTCTGGAGACCTCCCGAACAGTACCGCGGCGAGCTCCATCCGGGTTCTGCCGGCGCAGCAGTTCAATGGCTGGACCGGACAATTTCCCTTGTCCGGGGGGAGACGGGAAAAAGGGAGTGGAAAAGCAGGTATGATGAGGAGCTGGCAAGAAAGGTAAAAGCATTTCAGCTTAACAGGGGATTGAAGCCTGACGGTATTGCGGGACCCCTTACGATAATTCATCTGTATAATGCAGCGGGAACCGATGAACCGGTATTGATGAGCAGGGGGAGGGTATAAGTATGTCCTATATTCTGGATGCACTGAAAAAATCCGAAAAGGAAAAAATACGGGGTACAGTCCCGGATGTCCTGACTGTGCAGGAGCCTGTGTCTCATGACCGGCAGAGAAGGAATATCCTGCTCTCTCTTGTTGCCCTTGCGCTGATCACGAATGCAGCGATACTGATATGGTGGCTGGTTTTTGCGCCGGGAGAGAAAAAGGTTCCCGGAACACCCGATGCCGCCCATGAGGTTGCACCCCAGGCGCAGAGAACAACTCCAGGCGATATTGCTTTATCTCAGAATAATCCAGTCACATCGGGAGGAGATGTAATAAAAGCACTCCCCGGAGCAACACAGCCCGCCGTCAACGGTGTTCATAGCGAGGTGAAGCGTCAGCAAGTATTGAGTGAACGGGATAAGACGGAGCAGCCTCATTCAACCGGGGAAACGGATAGGACGTATACCGTAACAAACCCGCAGCGAAAAGACGCTGATTCCCGTTTATCACAATCCCGGGAGGAAACCCCGGTTCCTGACCCGGAGAAAATCTATGCGTTGAATGAACTTCCCGAGAAGATAAGGAAGGAACTGCCTCCTCTGTCACTTACTATCGCCCTCTATTCGAATGACCCGTCTACCCGAATTGCGAGGATTGACGGACAGTCGCTCCGGGAGGGGCAGGATCTTGCACCGGGACTGAGACTCGAACAGATTATCGAACACGGGGCAGTACTGAGCTACAGGAATTACCGGTTCCGGGTTGGGATGAAATAAGCACATCAGGAGGTTGCGATGAAGAGAATAATCAGATTGCTTGTCGTTCTGTTTTCCGTTCTATTTCTTGCAGTTCCCTCCTATGCCGAAGACAAGGGTGAACCCGGCGGGGAGTGCAGCGCCGACAAGAGCGAATCACAGAACGAAACAGAGGCCAGATGGGGTATTCAGGTTAAGAGTGTCAGGCTCACTGCTGCAGGATATATGCTGGATTTTCGCTACCGCGTCACCGATTCGGAGAAGGCGTCTTCCATCCTGAACCGTCAGGAAAAGGCAACCCTTCTCCATCAGGAGAGCGGGACCATGATGCACGTTCCCAGAACCAGGCTCGGGCCGATGCGTCAGACGTCTGTCAAGCCTGCAGAGGACCGTGACTATCTCATATTTTTTGCAAACAGGAACGGGATGGTAAAACCGGGGGACAAGATAACGGTCATGATCGGCGATTTCAAGGCAGAGGACCTGGTTGTGGAGGAGTAACATTTTTGATTTCCCTCTCTTTCCATATCATGAAGAGGGCAGGGTAGATCAGGAGTTCCAGAAGCGTTGAGGTGATGATCCCTCCCACCATGGGGGCAGCGATCCTTTTCATAACGTCAGATCCGATACCCGAGCTGAACAGAATGGGAAGCAGCCCAGCGATGATGACGGTGACCGTCATGTGCTTCGGACGGATCCTCCTGACTGCACCGGACATAATGGCCTCCTGCAGGTCCCCGGCTGTCTTCATCCTGCCTTCGCTTTTCCGCTGAGTATAGGCAAGGTCAAGATAGAGCAGCATAATAACCCCGGTCTCTGCGTCTATGCCGGCCATGGCGATAATGCCGATCCAGACGGCAGTGCTCATGTTGTAGTTCAGGAGATAGAGGAGCCAGAAGGAACCGACGAGAGAGAATGGCACCGCAAGCAGAATGATCGATGTTTTAACGAGAGATTGTGTATTGAGATAGATCAGGATGATGATGATGATGAGAGTCAGGGGAATTACCATTTTCAGTCTCTCACGCGTGTTGAGGAGATACTCAAAGTCCCCGCTCCAGAGGACCTGATAACCTGGTGGAGTGTTGACTGAAGATATTTTGTTGTCGGCTTTTTCCCTATACCCCTGAATATCGTTCCCCGTATAGTCAATATAGAGGTAAGCGGTAAGGAATCCCTCATCACTTTTCACCACACTCGGCCCTCTTACCACCTTGATATCTGCGAGTTCCGAAATGGGAACCATGGATGAGCCTCTGAAAACTTCGCTGACAGGGTTCGAGACTACCGGGGTGTAGGCCAATGGCACAAGAAGGTTCCTGATCGATTCGGGGTCGTCACGCAATTCGCGTGCATACCTCACATTTACCGGATACCGTTCCCGTCCCTCGATGGTTGTCGTGAGGTTCAGCCCTCCACTTGCAGACTGAACAATATCGAGGACGTCGGCGACATTCAGGTTGTACCGGGCAGCAGCTTCCCGTTTCACCTTAATATCGAGATAGTACCCTGTATTTGCCCGCTCTGCATAGATACTCCTCGTGCCGGGGATGTCCCGAAGACGTTGTTCGATATCCAGGGCAATCCGCTCGATCTCCCCGATGTCAGTGCCGAGAACCTTTATGCCAAGCGGCGTCCTGATGCCGGTTGAGAGCATGTCTATCCGGGCCTTGATGGGATAGGTAAAAGAGTTTGCAACTCCGGGGATTGTGAGTACATCGTTCATTTCGTCTTTCAGCATGTCCACGGTCATCCCTTCCCTCCATTGGTTTTCGGGCTTCAGGTTTATGACGGTTTCGAACATTTCAAGGGGGGCAGGGTCGGTAGCAGTTTCTGCGCGGCCTGCTTTCCCAAACACCCGGGAGACTTCCGGGATGGTTTTGAGAAGTTTGTCCTGAATCTGAAGCAGGTTCGAAACTTCTGTGATCGACGGCCCCGGGACTGTTACCGGCATGTAAAACAATGAACCTTCATAGAGGGGTGGCATGAACTCTGAACCCAACTGAAGAAAAGGATACGCTGTGACGGCAATAATCACCAGGGCCAGTGCAATGACCATTTTCCTCTTTGCGAGCACAAACCGGACTGCCGGTCCATAGATTTTGTGGAGGAATACATTGATAGGGTTTTGTTCCTCGCTGCTCGTCTTTCCCCTGATGAGCAGGGTCATGAGCGCAGGCGTCAGGGTGATCGCAAGAAAAGACGAAAAGAGCATGGCGAAGGTCTTCGTGAACGCAAGCGGCTTAAAGAGTTTCCCTGCCTGTGCCTGGAGGAAGAAGACCGGGAGAAATGCAACGGTAATGACCAGAAGGGAGAAGAAGAGGGAAGGACCCACTTCCCTGGCTGCACTGATAATCACTTCAGTCTTCGACCCCTGCCTGCCGTGCCTTTCCCAGTCGGCAAGTCTTTTATGGGCGTTTTCGACCATGATGATCGAGGCATCGACCATGGTGCCGATGGCAATTGCGATGCCGCTCAGACTCATGATATTCGAGGTGACGTCCAGGTAGCGCATGCATATGAACGACATGACGATGGCAAGGGGGAGGGTAATAAGAATTACGAAGGCGCTTGGAAGGTGGAAGAGAAAAACAACACAGGATGCCGCTACGACGAGAGAAATAACGATCAGTTTGTTCCGGAGAGTATCCACTGATTTATGAATGAGGTCGGACCTGTCATATGTCGTGACAATCTGGACTCCCTTCGGCAGACCCGGGGCAATATCTTTCTGGATTTTCTCTTTTACCTTCTCCAGTACGCTCAGGACATTTTCGCCGAACCGTACGATGACGATGCCTCCTGCGACTTCCCCCTTCCCGTCAAGGTCAGCGATTCCCCTCCGTATCTCCGGTCCGAGCTGTACCCTGGCAATATCTTTCAGCAGCACGGGAGTGCCGGCCCTGTCGGTAGAAACAACGATTGAGGCGAGGTCTTCAAGGTTTTGTATGTAGCCCCTCCCTCTTACTGCGAATTCACGCCCGGCTGATTCGATGACTCGGCCTTCGACGTCGATATTGCTCCGCCGCACGCTCCCGATCACGGCAGTGAGAGGGATGTCGTACGCGAGGAGTCTTGCCGGGTCGACAGTAACCTGGTATTGGCGTACAAACCCGCCGATGCTTGCCACCTGGGCAACCCCCGGCGTGCTCTCGACAGCAAGTTTGACGGTGAAGTCCTGGAGTGAACGCAGTTCCGCCAGGTTCAGCGAACCCGATTCGTCCACAAGCGCATACGAAAATCCCCAGCCAAGGCTTGTCGCATCAGGACCGAGAATAGGATTGACATCAGACGGGATTTTGTTCCGGATGCTCTGGAGGTACTCGATTACCCTGCTCCTTGCCCAGTAGATGTCTGTGCCCTCACGGAATATCACATAAATGAACGAGCTGCCGAGATAGGAAAAGCCACGCACTGCTTCAACCTCCGGCGCAGCCAGGAGCGTAGAAGATATGGGATAAGTTATCTGATCTTCGACAAGGTCCGGGCTTCGTCCGGGCCAGTCCGTATATACGATGACCTGTGTCTCGCTCAGGTCCGGTATTGCGTCGAGCGGGGTGTTTTGCAGAGACCAGATACCCCATCCCGTAAGGATAGCCACAACAATGAAAACAATGAATCTGTTCCGTGCGCTGAAGTCGATGATTCGGCTGATCATTCCTGGACGATTCCCTGCAGCTTTGATTCCGAATCGATCAGGAATGCGGCAGCAGACACAACCCGTTCTCCGGCTCCCAGTCCCCGAAGGACTTCGATATAACCCTCTGCCCTTACCCCGGTAACAATTTCGCGAGGTTCGAAGAGTCCCTCTCCCTTGTCAACATAGACGATCTGCCTTTTCCCCGAGTCAAGGACAGCGCTTTCCGGTATGACAAGGCGTTTCCCCAGATCGATTCGTATCTCTACTGTGGTGAACATCTGGGGCTTGAGGTCTGTCCGGGGGTTTGGAACTACGAAGCGGACTTTTGCCGAACGGGTTGCTTCAGCAAGGAAAGGATAGATGAAATCGATTTTTGCAGTGAACGTTTTGTCAGGGAAATAGCTCAGGGAAATCTTTGCCTGCTGACCGACTTTGACGAGGGGCAGATCAGGTTCGTAAATATCCGCAATAATCCAGACAGCAGAAAGGTCCACGATATCGATGATTTTATCACCCGGCAGGACCCTTGTCCCCTTCACGACCGGTTTCTGCAAGACAAAACCGTTTACAGGGCTTCGGACCGTCAATATTTTTATGGGTTCTTTTGTCTCTTCAATCTTCCTGATCTGGTCGTCAGGAACCTCCCAGAGCATCAGTTTCTGTTTTGCCACCATGATCAGCGCCTCGATATCAAACGTGAGCATCTGACCGGTTATCCCGTACCGGTCACCCCATCTGAACTCGACGTTCCTCTGAAAACGGTGTCCTTTTTCTTCCTTCCATTTCAGGAGGTTGATGAATTCCAGTTGGGTTGAGAGCAGTTCCGGACTGTAAATGTCTGCGATCAGCTCGCCTTTTTGCACCGGTTTGCCTGCATAGTCGGCATAGAGCTTTTCGATCCAGCCTTCTACCTTGAGGTTCACGGTAGTAATCTTCCGTTCGTCGGACTCAACACGGCCGACTGTTCTGATCGACTTCCAGAGGGGTTTTACCAATGCCTCGGTTATCTGCACCCCGATCAACTGCTGCCTGTCAGGAGGAATGTCAACAGCCGTGACGTCTTCCCCGAATTCACTCCAGTCGTCCTGGTCCGCTCCGGAATCAGGAGAAGGGATGCCTTGAGCAGCGTCCCCGCCCGGTTTTTTTGCGGGAACGGGGGGATTAATCTGCTGATCACCGGATCCTGTCAGGGAAAGGAAGACGAGAATCCCGGCGGCAACTGTAATGCATGCAACAAGGATGAGAGTACTCTTTTTCATATCGGGCAACTCCTTAATAACGTATGAAGACTCTTCCGGCTCTCCTGCCTTTGCCAGTCACTACAAATGTATCGTGTACGCAATGCAGAGTCAAGTGTCTGCTCAGATCAACGGACGTCGATTGCAAACCGAACTGTTTCTATTTTCCCGCCGCGGGATATCTTTATCACAATATTCCATGGTCCTGACATGATAAGATCCATGATAACGACATATTTGTCGCCGGATTTTTTCGCAAGGGTTTTGTAATTCATGGGAGGCATGCCGGGCATCGGCGGCATAAAGTAATTCACGAGCACTTTGGCATCGGTAACAGGCCTGCCATTGGTATCCTTGATTTCGAGACTCAGGATGTTCCTGTCTACTATGGGAGGGTTTTTGTCTATGCGCATCTCCACGGTATAATCAGCGATTTTCTTTCTCGCCTTATAATCCCGCGCGGAGGATATGTCAACGGCGAGGAGCATGGAGCAGACTGCAACGAACAGAACTTTCATAACCATGGACATATTTCATTATACTGCATGTTCCAGGGGGGGCGTCACGGCTGCCGCTCGGGTGGAAAACATGAAGCACAAAGTTTTGTGGTAATATTTTATATAAACAGAACTTCTGTGCAAGCCGTCGGCTGAATAATTCCACAAAGGAGAGAGAGCGATGAAAAGAATGGCGATTGTATGTTTCATGATTTCTCTGGTGCTTCTCACCGGTTCGGTGAGTTTCGCGGAAATGCTTGGTAAAGAAGCATGTCCGTTCTGTGGTATGGAGAAGGAGAAGTTCGGACACAGCTGGATGGTCATAGAATATGACGACGGCAAAAAACAGGGGTTTTGCAGCATTCACTGTGCGTCTCTGGACCTTGCCCTCCATATCGACAAGACTCCCGCGAGTATTTCCGTCGGGGACTACACGACAAAAAACCTGATCGATGCCGAGAAAGCATATTGGGTTATCGGAGGGGATAAACCGGGAGTAATGACGAAGAGGGCAAAGTGGGCATTCAGGATGAAAAATGATGCAGAAGCTTTTATGAAAGAGCACGGAGGTACTGCAGCTACTTTCGATGAAGCGATGAAGGCAGCATACGAGGACATGTACACAGACACAAAGATGATCCGTGACAAGCGGAAAATGATGAGGATGAAGAAGATGGAGCGGAAATAGCATAACAGACCGGAGGGGCGGGGCTTTCCCGCCTCTCAAGGAATCTTTCTCGGGAGGCGAGAATGAGAATCTTTATCAGCATCCTTCTTGTGGGGTCTATTCTCACGGCCCCTGCATACGCCGGGGACAAGAAACCCCTGAAGCCGGAGAAAAAAGACAAGTGTCCGGTATGCGGGATGTTTGTTGCAAAATACCCTGATTTCATTGCGGAGATTATTTTCCGTGACGGTTCCTGCGCGTTTTTCGACGGAGTGAAGGACATGGGCAAATATTATTTCAACTTGGAAAAGTATAATCCTGGAAAAACAGTCAGGGACATTGATTCACTCTATGTCACAGATTACTATGACATGGTCCTTATTGACGGCAGCCAGGCACTGTATGTGATAGGGAGTGATGTATACGGCCCCATGGGGCGTGAACTCATACCATTCAGGACTCTCCCTGACGCTCAGGAGTTCATGAGGGACCACCGGGGAACCGCAATCCTGCAATTCCAGGAGATAACGCCAAAAATACTTGAAGGCCTCGACTGATGCCTTTCCGCAAGTCAGATTATTTTCTTGGTTTTCTGGCGGTCAGCATAATGCTTATGGTGATCATGGCCTTTCATGCCGCCCGTTCCATCAGACACCAGATGCCGGATATCCGTGCGAAAGCCGGCATGGTAAGGGAACTGCACCTCACCGACCTCTGTCTTTTTACCGATGCCCGTTATACCCGTCATCCTGCAATGGCTGATCTCCATACCGCGTTCCAGGACCATCCGGTATCGTTTGAACACTTCCCGTCCGGAACCATAATTGCACCTCCTCCGCATCTCAATTCTTATGGGCTGGATCAATAAACAGAGGAATATCCTGGATTTTGCCTTCAACGCGCTCTTCAGGCGCAGAGGGAAAAACTTCGCCCTTGTAGTTGTCTACACCGGAATAGTTTTCCTGGTCTCTTCCGTGGTTTTCTCAACCGAATCGATTAAGAGGGAATCCCAAATCCTTCTGGAGAACAGCCCCGAGATTATCGTCCAGAGGACGGTGGCCGGCAGGCATGCTCTTATCCCCGGTCGTTACATCGAACGGCTCAAATCCATACGGGGGGTTCAGGAGGTGAAGGGCCGGTTATGGGGGTATTATTTTGAGCCGGGTGTGCAGGCGAATTATACCCTTGTTGTTCCTGATGAATTCACCCATGACCAGGGTTTTATTCTTGTCGGTAGCGGGGTGGCGGAGACTCTTCAGGCAGGCGAGGGAGATATGCTGCCTTTCAGGACCCATGACGGATCTTACCTGAGCCTCGAAATTGCCGGACTGCTCCGTCCGGGTTCCGAGATACTCTCCTCTGATCTTGTTCAGATATCCGAGTCTGATTTCAGGGAGCTCACCGGCATGGAACAAGGGTTCTTTACCGACCTTGTGCTCCGGGTGAGAAATACAAGAGAATTACCGACGATAACAGACAAAATCAGACGCATGCTCCCTGATACGAGGCCGATAACAAGAGATGAGATCATGAGGACCTATGAGGCGATCTTCGACTGGCGCGGGGGTGTCCTTCTTGCAGTCGTTTCCGGGGCTGCGTTTGCTTTTGTGATTTTTGCATGGGACAAGGCGACAGGACTGAGTGCAGAGGAGCGGAGAGAGATCGGGATATTGAAAGGCATAGGGTGGGAGACATCAGATGTCATTTTCATGAAGACATGGGAAGGCCTCATCATCTCGCTCTCAGCATTTTTTCTTGGGGTGCTGCTTGCCTATATCCATATCTACTTCGGGTCTGCTACCCTTTTCATGCCTGTGCTGAAGGGGTGGTCAGTGCTGTACCCTGAATTCAGGCTTCTGCCGTTCCTTGATATGTTCCAGGTCACCACCATCTTTTTCCTCACGGTTGTGCCCTATACGATTGCAACAATAATCCCCTCGTGGAGGGCCGCAACGATAGACCCTGATTCGGTGATGCGGTCGTGAACAGAGGGGGGATATGCAGATGATTGAACTGTCCGCGGTTTCGAAGGTCTACAACGCCGGCAAGCAGAATGAACTTGCTGCTCTCAGGGGTATCAGCATCTCGATAGACCCCGGCAGAGTGACCGTGCTGCAGGGCCCGAGCGGGTCTGGAAAGACGACGCTCCTCAGCATCATCGGGTGTATGATCAGGCCGACCGCAGGGAGGGTCAGGGTGAACGGCACGGAAATCACAAGCCTCCCCGAGCGGTTCCTCACCGAAATACGGCGCATGACATTCGGATTCGTGTTTCAGCAGTTCAATCTCATACGAGGATTGTCTGTTCTCGATAACGTGATGCTCCCTGCTTATCCCTGCGGAGAACCATACGCAACCCTGAAGAAGAGGACACTTGAGATGCTTGACAGGTTCAGAATGGGCGACAAGGCCGCATCGAAGACCGAATGGCTTTCAGGCGGTGAAGCGCAGAGGGTCAGCATCGCACGGGCCCTGATCAATAATCCAACGGTAATCATTGCAGATGAACCGACTGCACACCTTGACACAAAACTCTCCCGTGCATTTATGGCACTGCTGGGTGAGATGAAAGAGCATGGCAAAACTGTTCTCATCGCAAGCCACGACCCTCTTGTCTATGAAAGTGAGATCGTCGATTGTGTTGTCGGCATGCGGGACGGGACAGTAACCGGGTCTGAAAAAAAACCGTGATCATTCATCCGGCGGTCATCGCGCTCATTGCGGGCTCTCTGATGGTGAGCGTTATGCTCCTGATCTCGGCACTCTTCGGAATATCAATCCTCAGGCGCTGGGATATCAGAAGCGGAAGCGAAGAACAATTGGTCCTGGAGCGGAGGACCTATCTCATCTCTACCCTCATGGTCTCCGTGCTCTGGTTTCAGATCGCCTCTCTTTTCCTTTTCATATTCACTGCGGACCGTCTCCATGAGTTGTTTGTCGGGGCCATGTGCGCTGCCGGCACTCTGAATGTCAATGCATACGGTTATCCTGCGCTCCTTCTCAAGATGGGGAATTTTATTTTTGCCGGCATCTGGCTGATTCTGAATTTTGTTGACAACAGGGCATATGATTACCCGCTGATCAGGAAGAAGTATGCGCTGCTGCTTGTACTGACTCCTTTTTTTCTCGCGGAGGCAGTGGTTCAGTCCCTGTATTTTGCAGAAATGAGAGCCGACCTGATCACTTCATGCTGCGGCAGTCTCTTCAGTACCGGTGAGGGGACTGTCGCCTCTCAACTGGCTACATTGCCCCGGATTCCGCTCGCAATAGTTTTTTATGCCGGCATGGCATTCACAGGCATGGCGGGTGTTTTCACCCTGGGGAAAGAAGACAGCAAGGGCATAGGGTTTTCCCTCGCGAGCGGGATTACCTTCCTGGTGTCCCTTGCTGCGGTCATCTCATTCTTCTCTCTCTATATCTACGAACTCCCCACCCATCACTGCCCGTTCTGCATACTGCAGAGAGAGTACCGCTACCTCGGATATGTCTTGTATCTCCCGCTCTTCTCTGCTGCAGTGACAGGCTCGGGGGTCGGCGTACTGGCGCCGTTCCGTCACAGAGGAAGCCTGAAAAATATTGTTCCGCCGATTCAGAAGAAACTCGTTATGATCACCCTTGTCTGTTATCTCCTTTTCAGCGCAGCGGCAACCTATTCGATGCTCTCATCTCCCCTGATACTGGAAGGATATTGACGCGGATGCGGGAATGACACGATGCATCATCTGTAACTGTAATTATGAATGGATGTACTAAGGTGTTCTCCTCTTCACTCCCGGGAAATCAAAGGAGACGCTGTCGGAGATTTCGTCCTTCCGCACCGTGACCTTTACTGTCCAGTTCCCCTCAATATCAATATAGAGGTTCTCGACTGCATAGAGACCGTCTGATATTTCCTGTACGAACGGTCTGAGCGATGTGCTTTCGCCATGGGCAGTCATGACAGGCAAAACCCTCACCTCAGCGCCGCTTACGATGTTCCGATGGTCATCGGTAAGAAAAATCGTGGCGCTGTTCTGGCCAACCAGGAGGTTTTTCCCTGCAAGACGGATCTCAATAAGAAAGAGATTCTTCCCGGTAAATTTGGTGAAGTAATAAGGCCCGGCTCCCGGGGAGCCGAATTCCGCGCTCATCCCGACGGCATGCATCAGCAGCAGTGAAGCGATACCCAGCACTACAATGAAAGATTTCATACATTCCTCCTCAATCCGGATGCCAAAAATTTAGCAAGAATAGTGCCCGTTTTTCGACAGGATGCTCCGGTCCATACGGTTAAAGATTGCCGGCTTATTGAACTGGTCTGCCTGCAAGTACCGAGAGAAGGCAGTCGGCACTTGGAAGACCCGTGATGCCGTGAGCTCCTGTCATGGTTTTTCCTACAGTGGATGCCTGTTTTCCTACAAAAAAATCAGCAATACGCTGATTTTTTCCCGTTGGGCTGCGAAGTAAAATAGGTCTATGAAATTGGCAAAACCCCAAAAAGGGTCACTGTCCGATCATTCATTGTCAGGGCAAATTGCCTTTCAACGCTGGAAATTTGCCCGAACAAGGAGGAGGATATTCCAATAAAAATCATGGGAAATCAAGCAGGTTGACAATGGTATTCTTTTTGCTAAACTCTCAACAGGGCTAATTATCAAATAATATAATAAAAATATATTAAAATTATAATTATATTCGGTATACTCTTCGGTATACGGTAAGAAAAGGGGGATGGATCACTTCAGATGGAAAACAAAAAGACAGATGCTGCATTTTTTTCGGAACATTTTGAAGTTACTGAAAACAGAAAGGAGCAGTTTATGGGTAAGGTAATATTCGCAATTCCTTTCCTCCTGGTCGCGGTGTTCATGGCAGGCATATCCGGAGCACACGGAGCTGTCTCGGTGCAATGCCCGTATACGATTCTCGATGACCAGGGGAATACAGCCAATCCGAATGTAGTCTGCAAGCACATAGCAGGCAGCGACGGTTTTGCAACGATGGCTGACGGATCGGTTGTCTACACATTCGGCTTCAGCGATGTAACGAATCAACTGCCGCTTGACCAAATCCTTGTTACTGCTGAACTCGATGCAAGGATACCGGCTCCGCTCATCAGGGTGAAAGAGGGACAGGAGTTTTATCTGACCCTGACGACGCTTCCCATGGCGATGCGTCCGGACCTCTTCGACCCTCACACGGTCCACTGGCACGGTTTCCCGAATGCCGCAACCGTGTTTGACGGTGAACCGATGGCCTCGATCGCAATCAACCCGAACGCCAGCCTGACCTATTATTATCAGGTGCCGGGTCCGGGGACGTACATGTACCATTGCCACGTCGAAGCAACAGAGCACATGCAGATGGGCATGCTCGGGTCTCTCTATGTGACTCCTCTCCAGGACGGACAGTCTCTGAACGGGTTTACGAAATTCGCGTATAACGATGAAGACGGTTCGACGGGATATACCATAGATTATCCACTGCAGATAACGTCTATCGACCCTTTGTTCCATGCCGCCAACCTGAATGTGCAGCCTCTTCCCTTTGCTGCCATGGAAGACACCTATCCGCTTCTCAACGGCAGGGGATATCCTGATACGATCAACCCTTCAACGGTCCTTGGAGCAAGCACGGAGAACAATTTCAAGCCTTCCCAGAATATGCCTTCCTTAATAGAAGCCACATGGGGTGATACCGTTCTTCTCCGTATTTCAAGTCTGGCAACAGTGCGGTTCTATACCCTCATCTCTCCCAGCCTCCCCATGAAGGTGGTAGGCAAAGACGCGATGCTCCTGCGCGGTACGACAGGGCATGACCTGTACTATGAGACGAACTCCATCACCCTCGGCGGAGGACAGTCAGCAGATGTGCTTATTGATACGTCTGTTATCGGCCCGATATCAGAACCTCAGAGATTTTTTCTCTATACCAGCAATCTGAACGAGCTGAGTAACGATCAGGAAGATTTCGGCGGTATGATGACCGAGATCGTCATCTATCCGTCACTATAGGACTAATGCAGAAAGGAATATCATGAGGGAGGAACTGATGATCAGCGTACAAAAAAATACTATCATGCGGCTTTTCGTCATTCTGGCGGTGCTGCTCCTGTTCGGGAGCATGCAGGCCGATGCCAAAATCCCCGGTATCAGCGGACCGACTTTCAACCTAAGGGCTCTGAAAGGCAATATCATCGCCGATGACGGGAAGAGCATCTTTATGTGGGGGTTTGCAAATGCTTCAGGCCAGCGGGTACGGTTCCAGTACCCGGGTCCGACACTTATCGTGAACCAGGGACAGACAGTAACCGTTAACCTGAGCAATACTCTCCCCGTACCGGTATCCATTGTGTTCCCCGGGCAGACCGGCGTGAGCGCAACAGGCGGTGTACACGGCCTGCTTACCCGTGAAGCACCTCCGGGGGGCTCTGTTTCCTATTCTTTTGTGGCCGGCGAACCGGGAACCTATATCTATTACAGCGGTACGATGCCGGAACTGCAGGTGGAGATGGGCCTGTTGGGGGCGCTCATTGTGCGTCCTTCAGCCATAACCATCCCGGCTGGCTATGCAGGATGTGCATATAATACTCCCGATTCCTGTTATCACAGGGAATACCTGCAATTCCTTACCGATGCTGACCACACGATCCATGATCTTGTCTTATTGAACAAAATCCCGCAGGTGGACAATACAGCAGCATATCCTGTGTACTGGTTCATCAATGGTCGTGCAGGACTTGATACCGTAGCGAGAAATTTTGCGCCCTATCTGCCGAGCCAGCCTTACAGCGCATTAGTGAGGATGCATCCGAGTGAAAAAATCCTGGTCAGAATGATAGGAGGGGTAAGGGATCTCCATCCCCACCATCTCCATGGGAATCAGCATTCCGTGATTGCACGCGATGGAAGACCCTTGAAGGGGCCGGCAGGCCAGGATCTATCCGAGGGTCTCTTTACCTCAACAATCGCTCCGGGTCAGACTACCGACGCCTTGTTCTCCTGGACAGGGGAGAACATCGGCTGGGATATTTATGGAAACACTCCCCACACCTGCAATCCCGGACCTGACGGATTTGATCCTGTCTCGAAAGAATACTGCGCCGATCATGGGAAGCCTTTTCCCGTTGTATTACCGGACCAGAATGATCTCACCTTCGGCATATTTTACAGCGGCAGTCCCTATCTCGGTTCTCCGGGCAGTCTGCCACCGGGTGAGGGAGGGCTGAACCCGACTGCAGGGTTATTCTTCATGTGGCATTCTCATAACGAAAAAGAACTGACAACGAATAATATTTTCCCCGGCGGCATGATGACGTGGGCTTCAGTAGAACACCCGTCAGTCATACTGCCAGCTGAATAAGGGAGGGAACCAATGGATACATTTGCTCATCATCGAAGAACGGGGATAAACATACTTCTTACAGTATTTTTCATGCTGAGTGTTCTGGTGCAGGTATCGTCTGCGGCTGTTGTGGATGTCTATCTGAGGGCGGATGCGTTTACCGTCACGATGCCCGACGGACAGGTGATTCCGATGTGGGGGTTTGTTCAGACCGACAACACGTATACTCCTCTGCCCGGACAAGTTCCTGCAGTGCCCGGTCCTCAGATCGATGCCATGGCAGGGGATACGGTAAATATCCATCTGCTGAACAACCTGACCGGCCTGTATACAGAACCGGTGTCACTCCACATCCCCGGACAGATAGCGGTCACTGCGCCGACCTGGAACGACGGTTCAACCGGGAACAGGACTTCACTGACACAAAGGGTGAGGTCCTTTGCCCATGAAGCGGCACAGGGAGGCGGTACCGCAACGTATACATGGAGCAACCTCAAATCCGGCACTTATCTTTACCAGAGCGCAACCCATCCTGCTGTCCAGGTCCAGATGGGACTGTATGGTATCCTTGAGGTGAATGCAGCAGCCGGACCGCCTGCTCAGGCGTATGATACTGACACAGCATATGATGTTGATCTTGCGCTGGTGTTCAGTGAGATAGACCCGGCGCTCCACACCGCTGTCGCTGCCGGAACATACGGGGTAAATCCTGCCAGTACAATCCACTACAACCCCAAATATTTTCTGATTAACGGCAAACCCTTCACCTATGGAGAAAGTGCGATACCGATAGGGACTCCATCGCAGACGACACTGCTGCGGTTTCTGAATGCCGGGCTCGACGATCACGTGCCTGTTTTCCAGGGCCTTTACCTGAAGATTGTTGCCGAGGACGGCAAGCTTTATCCCTATCCGAAATACCAGTATTCAGTTCATATTCCGGCCGGCAAGACTGTTGATGCGCTGCTCTCACCCTCTCCGGAAGGCTATTATCCTCTGTATGACCGGAGACTTTACCTGACCAATGCAGCAGCTTCGCCAGGCGGGATGCTCAGATATCTTGTGGTACAGTCTGCAGCACAACATCTCCTTACCGTAACCCTCGCGGGTACGGGAACGGGCAAAGTCGAACTCGTCAGTCTGCCGGGCGGCATCAGCTGCGGAATGGGAAACACAGACTGCACGGAAGTTATCAATAACGGCACGACCGTTGTCCTTTCTGCTACAGCCGCCGCCGCTTCTACCTTTGGAGGATGGTCCGGTGCATGCACGGGAACCGGCACATGCACTGTTGTAATGGATGCGGCCAAATCGGTTACCGCAACCTTTAACGGAGGAGTAGGATCATCCATCTCCGGCAATGCAGCGACATCCGGGGGCGCACCGATAGCCGGGGTCACGATGACCCTGACCGGGGCAGCCAGTGCGACGACAACGACGGATGCATCGGGCAATTACACCTTTGCAGGTCTGGCAAACGGATCATATACCGTGACGCCGACTCTCGCAGGGTATACCTTCACACCGGCAAACAGGGCGGTGACAATCAGCGGAGCGAATGTAACAGGCCAGAACTTTACCGGTATCCCTGTTACCTACTCGATCTCCGGCAATGCAGCGACATCCGGGGGCGCACCGATAGCCGGGGTCACGATGACCCTGACCGGGGCAGCCAGTGCGACGACAACAACGGATGCATCGGGCAATTACACCTTTGCAGGTCTGGCAAACGGATCATATACCGTGACGCCGACTCTCGCAGGGTATACCTTCACACCGGCAAACAGGGCGGTGACAATCAGCGGAGCGAATGTGACGGGTCAGAACTTTACCGGGACTGCTCTTTCGGCAACCTACTCGATCTCCGGCAATGCAGCGACATCCGGGGGCGCACCGATAGCCGGGGTCACGATGACCCTGACCGGGGCAGCTAGTGCGACGACAACAACGGATGCATCGGGTAGTTACAGCTTTGCAGGTCTGGCAAACGGGGCATACACGGTCACTCCGGGTCTGACCGGATATTCATTCACTCCGGTGAACAGAAATGTGACGATCAATAATGCGAATGTAACAGGCCAGAACTTTACCGGTATCCCTGTTACCTACTCGATCTCCGGCAATGCAGCGACATCCGGGGGCGCACCGATAGCCGGGGTCACGATGACCCTGACCGGGGCAGCCAGTGCGACGACAACAACGGATGCATCGGGCAATTACACCTTTGCAGGTTTGGCAAATGGTGTGTATACGATAACTCCGAATTTGACCGGGTATTCATTCATTCCTGTCAGCAGGAATGTGACGATCAGCGGCGCGAATGTTACCGGGCAGAACTTTACCGGTTCAGCAGCTGCAACCTACTTTATCCGCGGATATGTTAAGGACTCAAACGGCAGGAGGATGTCCGGAGTAACCATGCGGCTTACCGGTGCTGCAACGATGACGATACTCACGAATGCAACCGGAGATTACCAGTTCTCAGGGCTTCTTCCCGGTACGTATACGGTGACCCCGGTCAAGACAGGGTATGTTTTTTCGCCGGTAAGCAGGACTGCTACGATTACGAACCAGAATATTACCGGTCAGGAATTTGAAGGGAAAATAAGCTCAACACCACAATGAATATTCCGGTGATGGCAGAACTATGAGTTTTGAACGGTCAACAAAGGAGGAGCTGCAATGAATACCTTTTCAGCGAAAAAATTTGCATCCCTGCTGTTTATGATCTTCCTGGCGGTTGTCGTCATGCTGCCCAGTGAGCATGCACAGGCATTCACCGTCAATGTTGTAGGATGCGATGAGAACAATGTATGCACTCTCCCGGTGAACGGATTTCAATGGGTTCTTGAGGAGGACAATACCAATCAGAAGCCTCCGGGGGTCCGTGTACATGACAGTGTGGGAGTGGACATTCACAAAAGTCATGCACCGCTTGTGAATAAAGGCACATCGGGCACAGGCAGCATAACCGTTACGCAGGATGTGAACGGAGTGCCGCTCGATCCCTCTAAAAAATATTTTCTCTCCGTGCTCCCGAACAGCGGATTCACCATGGGAGGGGCAATGATCCAGTCTCTCTCTGAGACGGTAACGGTAAAGCTCCACCGGTTGCCGATACCGACAGCCCAGATATCCGTCCTGGTATTTGAGGATCACAATACCATTAATAATGTATTCGATGCCGGAGAACTGGGGCTTGCCGGGTTTACGCTCAAGATATTCGACTTTGCGGGACCTGTTTCCCGGGACGCATTCGGAAACCCGCTCGGAACAACTTATAACCCTGACGGTTCGGTCAATACCCCAGGTACCGGTGCGATTCTCACCGATGCAAACGGTGAAGCCTACATCAGAAATATTCCGCCCGGGAAATACGGGGTGAGGGCTGTGCCGCCGGTCGGATCGAACTGGATACAGACTGCAACGATAGAGGGTACACTTACCGTAGATGCATGGGTGAAAGCCAACGAACCCGAGAAGTTTTTTGAAGGGTTCGGCACTGGTTTTTTCCATGTGTTCCTGGGGTTTGTAGACCCCAACGGCCTTCCCTGGGCCGGAAGCGGGCCGGGTGGCAGTACAGTTTCAGGGCGGAATGTATTTAATCACTTTTCCCGTCCGCCTACGCTGCAGGGATTCTTCCCCGGAGCCCCGGTATCCGAATGCTGGATAGGGCTTAATGATATTGCCACGCAGACAGGTCTCATCGCTGTTCCCTGCGATGGAGATAGTTATTTCTCTATTCCGGGAGTGCCGCCGGGAACCTATCAGCTGGTGACCTGGGACAGGCCGCTTGACGCGCTCTTCGGATTCAATACGATTACCGTGCCGGACACGGATATTAATCTGGGAAATGTCCTGTCCTACCGGTGGTTCGGGACCCTGAAGGGCACAGTATTTCAGGACAACAACCAGAACGGTTTCAGGGATTGCTATACAGACACGTGTGATATATGTGTAACCGAATTTTGCGACGATCCGGCACTTGATGATGAAGTGGGAATAGAGAACCAGGCAGTCAATATCCGCTTCAGGGACGGGTCATTGTATCAGGCTACTACCAGTGATCCGAGCGGCGAATACGCTCTGACCGAGGTATTCCCCTTCTTCAAATGGCTGGTAACCGAAGTGGATTTCGCGAGGTTCAAGGCAACAGGAATTACGACTGCTATTGATTATGGAGGAGAGATTCCTCCGGCAACACCGTTCCCGAATGCCTGGACCATGCCTTCTTTCGATGAGCTGAATCCCCAGCCTCAGGTTTCCGTGAATCCGAATACCGGAAACAATCTCTCCAGGACCGAAACAGGACCGGTTCTGACTCAGGCAATGCACCTCTTCCTGAATCAGACGAATGTTATCGATTGGGGCAAGACCTTCTACGGACCGGAGGAAAACGGCGGAATATCGGGCATTGTCTATTACGCGGTTACCCGGGCTGAGGACGATCCTTCACAGGCTGCAGCCGAACCCTGGGAGCCGGGAATACCGAGAGCACAGGTCAATCTCTACGCAGATGCCGACTCTGACGGTATCATCGATGATCTGAACGGAGACGGGAACGTAACCAGGGCTGATACGGACAATTATCCTTTCGGCAATTTCCCTGGTCCTGAAGACGTTGACAGAAACTCGAATTTTCAATTCGACGCAGGTGATGCAATAAATGTCGCTACGACCGACAGCTGGGATGATAATCTCCCCACCGGATGTGTCCAGACGCTTCCTGTCATAAACGGCATCCCGGTCATGGAATGTTTCGACAATTTTGGAACATGGAACCAGGTACGTCCGGGACTTTTTGATGGCGGATATGCTTTTACCTCATATTTCCCGGGAGGTATGGATTCCGGAAGTGCAGAAATTGACGGCCTTCCCACAGGACATTATATAGTAGAAGCCGATACTCCTCCGGGATATGAACTGGTAAAAGAGGAGGACAAGAACGTGGATTTCGGAGAAACCTATCTGCCGGCTGCCACACTTCCTCCCTGCGTGGGGGACGTGCATTCAGTGCCGCAGTATCTGACGCTGTTCCCGGATGAACCGATCGAGGTTGTTGGATGGTTCCCGGGGATGCAGACGAACCTCTGCGACAGGAAATGGGTCCTTGTCGACGAAGGGCAGAATACCGCAGCGGATTTCTTCTTCTTCTCCGAAGTTCCCAAGGCCGCACGGAATGTGGGTTTTGTGAACAACGACCTTGCTGCTGAATTCGACCCGAACAGCCCGATTTTCGGTGAGAAATCAGCGCCGGCATGGATCCCCATATCCTATCAGGACTGGCAGGGAAATGAAATCGTCAGAGTCTACTCCGACGAATTCGGCGCATATAACGCGATGTTGCCTTCCACCTATACCATGAATGTGGCATCACCTTCCGGAGTATCTCCGAACATGATTACGATTGTCCTGAATCACCCTTTTCTGCCGGATGGAACAATTGACCCATATTATGACCCGCAATATGCGATTGCACCGTGGACTTTCCAGTTTATGCCGGGGACGACAACCTATACGGATACACCGAATGTCCCCATTGCGGCATTCGTAGGTTTTCCCAAGAGCGGGACGGACATGGAACCGCCTGCAGGAACGCCGGTAATATCCAAGGTTGCCGGACCTGAAGGGGGACCGCTTGTCTGTGCGAATACGAGGAATTCCATCATGCTTACTTCTGCCGGGTCTGTGCAGGTGCCGAACCCTGATTACGACCCTGCAATTCCGGGAAGCCCCGCTCTGATTACGCGGAATTACGGTTTTGGCTCGATCAGAGGCGTCGTAAGGATAGGTGGACAGTCGCTCCCCATCAACAGCTGGTCAAATGCCACAATTCGGGCAACAGTCCCGATAGGTACGCAGACCGGCCAATTAATGGTAACCCGTGGCGACAACAAGGTTACCTCGGAGATTGGAGTGACATTCCATGTTGTTGACTGCGGCACTGTCGTCCGGCATCATGTTTCGAGCGGACAGTCCATACAGGCTGCGATAGATGCATCATCTCCCGGCGATATAATTCTCGTGAACCCGGGAACATACCATGAGAATGTGATTCTCTACAAGAATGTGATTTTACAGGGTTCAGGCGCCGGGGCAGCGGTCAACGATCCGAACGCAACAATTATTTATGCGAACCCGAGCCCTCAGGAAAAGCTGGCAGCATGGCATGACAAGGTCCTCTCCCTCCGCGGAAACGATCCGTTCCGCGCGAACGAGGCACCCGGGGTCATGGTATTCGGAGATCTGCCTGGTTCAGGGTTCGTGCTTGATCCTGTCCCTGCTGTAAAACCGCTGGTTGACGGATTTCAGGTATTTGGAGCAGTGCAGGGCGGAGGAATGTACGCATACAATCAGGCGCACCATCTTACGATCAGCAATAACAGGATCAGGGCCAATCAGGGGAGTTACGGCGGGGGCATAACCCTGGGACAACCCGATGTCGGATTGTCTCTCAGCAACAGTAATCTGACGGTCCAATATAACAGGATCTCCGGGAACGGAGGAGTCTTCGGAGCCGGGGGAATTGATATTTCCAGCGGCAGTGATAATTACCGTGTTATGAAGAACATCATCACCGGGAATATCTCGCGCAGGAACGGGGGGGGCATTGCCCACGACGGTCTCAGCAATAACGGTCTGATCGCCAATAACCTGATCCTGTTCAACGAGGTGTTCTTCGGCGCCGCAATAGGCGGCGACGGAGGCGGTATCTATATCGGTGGGGAAACCGCAAATGGCGCTGTCCCGGGAGTTCTCGGAGATGGGGCCGGCAATGTAACAGTGAATGCCAACCTGATTCAGGGGAACCTCGCTGGTTCCGGGAGCGGAGGCGGGATACGGGCAATGTGGTTCAACGGACAGGATGTCACCGCTATGCCTTATTCACTGAACATATTCAACAACCTGATAGTGAACAATGTCGCAGGACTTGCCGGAGGCGGTATTGCATTCCAGGATGTTTCACAGTCACATATTATCAACAACACTATTGCGCACAACGACAGCACCGCAACTTCGGCCAATGCGTTCGCTGCGGGCAGTCTCGACTCAACCCCGCAGGGAGCGGGAATCGTGTCTTCTGTTCATAGTGGTGCTCTTGCTGCTGCAACCGGCCAACTGTATTCCGACCCCGTGCTCGTGAATACTATACTCTGGCAGAACCGCTCTTTCTATAACAACCATACCCTGAATGCAGGGGCCGGAGGACTGGCGCCAAACCCTGCAATGCCTGTATGGGACCTGCAGGTGAGCGGCGCAGCGGCGTTGCTGAATCCGCAGAACTGCATTCTCAGTGACGTTACCGGATACGGTCCTTCGAATATTTCGGCTGATCCCAATTTTGTGGGAGGCTATCTGAATCAGCTCTTTTCGTCAACGGTGCTGGATGAAGGCGGGAATGCAATAACGGTAAGATACATCCCGGTGAAACCTTCCGGTAACTACCATATCAATGGAGGTTCTCCTGCAATCGACCTGGGGACAGGTCCGGGGGCTTTCGCAGAGTTATCTCTTGATTATGACGGCCAGACTCGTCCGAATCCGGGAGGTGGTATAGACAGCGGTGCGGATGAATTCTATCTGGGGACTCTGTATAGCATCTCGGGAGTTGTAACGACCCCAATGGGCTTACCGATAGCCGGGGTAACCATGACCCTTGGCGGAGCTGGCAATGGAACTGTTACGACTAATGCGTCCGGGAATTACAGTTTTTCCGGCCTGGCAAACGGTGCTTACACTGTGACGCCTTCTCTTGCAGGCTATACCTTCAGTCCTGTGAACAGGAACGTGACGGTCAGCGGCGCGAACGTTACGGGGCAGAACTTCACCGGAACCCCTACGGCGGTAACCTATTCGATTTCCGGCACTGTTGCCACAGCTGCCGGTGCGCCGATAGCCGGGGTAAGCATGACCCTTAGCGGGGCAGCAAACGCAACAGCCACGACCGACGCGTCCGGGAATTACAGCTTTGCGGGTCTGGCAAACGGTGCTTATACTGTGACGCCTTCTCTTGCAGGCTATACCTTCAGTCCTGTGAACAGGAACGTGACGGTCAGCGGCGCGAACGTTACGGGGCAGAACTTCACCGGAACCCCTACGGCGGTAACCTATTCGATTTCCGGCACTGTTGCCACAGCTGCCGGTGCGCCGATAGCCGGGGTAAGCATGACCCTTAGCGGGGCAGCAAACGCAACAGCCACGACCGACGCGTCCGGGAATTACAGCTTTGCGGGTCTGGCAAACGGTGCTTATACTGTGACGCCTTCTCTTGCAGGCTATACCTTCAGTCCTGTGAACAGGAACGTGACGGTCAGCGGCGCGAACGTTACGGGGCAGAACTTCACCGGAACGCTTGCGGCAGGCCTTTACAGCATATCCGGCAGAGTCAAGGACTCACGGGGAAGAAGCATGGCCGGCGTTGCCGTGACACTCACAGGCGCTGCAAACAGGACTGTCAATACAGACCTGAATGGCAACTATGCCTTTACCGGTCTTGCCCCGGGCGGATATGTGGTGACCCCGAACAAGCCTGGCTATCTGTTCTCACCTCTCAGCAGGAGTATTACCATAACCAATGCCGGCTTTGCCGGACAGGACTTTGAAGGCAGATTGTCGTCGGCGGCTTTCTAAACAACGCCCTTTTCCAGCAATGAGACAGAAGCCCGGAATTATCCGGGCTTCTTTTTTTACCGGAAGAACAGGCCTCGTGCAATTCTGGTATAATAAAAAACTTTCTGCTACGAAGGGAGATTTTCTCATGAAAATAGTCGTCTGCATTAAACAGGTCCCTGACACCGCCGAAGTGAAAATCAACCCTGAAACCGGGACTCTGGTCCGGGAAGGGGTGCCGAGCATCATAAATCCTTTTGACCTTCATGCCCTTGAAGCCGGGCTGCAGATAAAGGAAAAGTCCGGGGGAACAGTCACCGTCCTCACTATGGGACCTCCTCAGGCAGAATCCGCGTTGAGGGAGGCAGTTGCAATGGGCGCCGATGAAGCTGTCCTCCTCTCGGACAGGGCTTTTGCAGGTTCGGACACCTGGGCTACTTCCTATACCCTCGCGAAAGCAATACAAAAGATCGGAGCGGACCTCATCATATGCGGGAAGCAGGCAATAGACGGCGATACCGCACAGGTCGGACCTGAAACTGCAGAGTTTCTCAACATCCCTCACATCTCGTATGTACGGAAGGTTCAGGACGTGAGTCCTGAATCGATAACCGTGCAGCGGATGATGGATGAAGGGTACGACCTGGTCAAGGCCCCGACTCCTGTACTCATCACGGTGGTTAAGGAACTGAACGAACCCCGGCTGCCTTCACTGAAAGGAAAAATGGCCGCGAAAAAGGCAGTGATACAAAAATGGAGCATGTCTGATATTCAGGCCGACGAGCAGGATGTAGGACTGAAGGGGTCGCCGACACAGGTGAAGAATATCTTTACTCCTGAAGCAAGGAGTGACAGAAAAATGCTCGAAGGAACTCCGGAAGAACAGGTTGAAGCATTGCTTCAGGAACTCAGGGGGCTGAAATGTCTGTAATCGTAAATCCCGAGAAATGCCAGGGCTGTGAAGAGTGCCTCTCTTCATGTCCTTTTGAGGCAATCGTTATGAGAGAAGGCAAAGCATATATCAACGAATACTGCCAGTCATGCATGGCCTGCATCAGTGTTTGTCCGGAAGGCGCGATCATGGAAGTGGAGAGCGAGAAAACCGGAGCGGCAGATACAGGAGCCTATAAAGGGGTATGGGTATTTGCGGAGCAGAGGGGGGGCAAGGTAGCATCCGTTGCATACGAACTCCTTGGCATCGGGAGGACCCTTGCTGACGACAGGAACGCTCAGCTTTCGGCCATACTTTTCGGTGCGTCTGAAGATGCGGCTCAGGAACTGATAAGATGGAACGCCGATAGAGTTTTTCTGGCGAACCACGAGATTCTGGCAAGCTTCAATGACGAGCCCTATGCCCGGTTGCTGACTACTCTGATCAGGGAGCATAAACCGGAGATCGTCCTTGCGGGCGCTACGCCCATCGGCAGATCTTTTTTGCCCAGGGTAGCGGCGCGCCTGAGGACGGGACTTACCGCGGATTGCACAGCACTTTCGATCGACAGAGACACCGGAAACCTGCTTCAGGTCAGGCCGGCGTTCGGCGGCAATATCATGGCCACGATCCTCTGCCCTCATACAAGGCCGCAGATGGCAACCGTCAGGCCGAGGGTGATGAAACGGGGTCAATACGATGCCGAAAGAAAAGGTGCAGTTGTCCAGGTCAGTACTGACGGACTTGTATCCCGGACAAATGTGCTTGAGACAGTCAAGGAGGTTTCAGACATCACCGTAAATCTGCAGGAAGCAGATATCATTGTCTCAGGAGGAAGGGGGCTCGGCGACTCCAGGGGGTTCAAGCTCATCGAGGAGCTTGCCGAACTGCTCGGCGGTGCTGTCGGTTCATCGAGGGCAGCGGTCGATTCAGGCTGGATCCCTTACCGTCACCAGGTCGGACAGACCGGAAAGACTGTCTGTCCGAAGATCTATATCTCCTGCGGGATATCCGGCGCGGTGCAGCACCTTGTCGGAATGCAGTCATCGGATATCATCATCGCAATCAACAAGAATCCGGAGGCGCCGATCTTCAATGTTGCAACCTATGGGATCGTGGGTGACCTTTACGAAATCGTACCTTTGCTCATCAAGAGAATCAGAGAGATGAAAGGGCAGTAATTCCTGATGAATATCTGTTTTGTATTTCCCGGACAGGGATCACAGCATGTCGGGATGGGAAAAGACATCCACGATGCCTTCAGTGCGGCCCGGGAAATATTTGATCAGGCTTCAGAGACACTCCGGTATGATGTCGCAAGCCTCTGCTTCAGCGGCCCTGCCGAAGAACTGAACAGGACATTCAGGACACAGCCATGCATTCTTACCGTGAGTATTGCAATCCACAAGGTGCTTGACGGAAAGGGGGTCAGGCCGGCTGTGGTTGCCGGGCACAGCCTCGGTGAATATTCTGCGCTCGTTGCGGCAGAGGCCATGTCCTTTGCCGACGCGCTCAAGCTAACCGAGAAAAGGGGGCAGTTCATGCAGGATGCCGTACCCGAGGGGAAAGGTCTCATGGCTGCAATTCTCGGTATGGACAGGAGCAGGCTTGAAGCTATCTGCAGGAATATCAAGTCAGGCTATGTTTCGCCTGCGAATTACAACTGCCCCGGACAGGTCGTGATCGCCGGAGAAAAAGAAGCGGTTGAGGAAGCGATAGAACTGTGCAGATCGTCAGGGGCAAAGAGGGCGGTTGCGCTCCCGGTGAGCGTACCGTCTCACTGCAGCCTGATGGAGGGTGCGTCGAAGAAGCTTGCAGACATCCTGGATACCATACCGATGAAAAGACCGGTAATACCCTTTATCAATAATGCGGACGCATCCTTCCTGAATGACGCTCTCGCGGTAAAAACTTCTCTCACGAAGCAGTTGAACAGCCCGCTCCTCTGGGAGGAGATGATTCAGAGGATAGCGGATTCAGGAGTTACCACCTTTCTTGAAGCCGGTCCCGGGAAAGTCCTTTCAGGGCTCATCAGGAGGATCCTGCCCGAAGCAGGAGTTTATCATGTTGAGGACGGGAAAAGCCTTGAAAACACTCTCAGGCATATCGGATAACGGGCAGGCACGTGCAGGACCATATCCAGAGATTTCTCCGGTATCTTGAATTTGAAAAAGGGGTATCCGCTCATACCCTTCGGGCATACAGGAAGGACCTCCAAGCGTTTTCCGCTTCTGTCGGCACTGCGCCTGAACAGGTAGACATGATCGATGTGCGGGGGTTCGTTGCGGCGCAGATGAAGCTGGGACTGAAAAAAACAACGGTCAGCAGAAGACTTTCGAGCGTGCGGTCTTTTTTTAAATTCCTCTACAGGGAAGGATTCATCCGGTCAAACCCTGCGGCGCTCGTATCGAATCCCAGGATGCAGAAGCTTCTTCCCCGGTTCCTCTCGGTTGACGATGTGTTCTCCCTGGTGGAAAAACCCGATGGGATCGGTTTTCTCCCGGCGCGTGACCGTGCCATCCTGGAACTCCTCTATTCCAGCGGGTTGCGGGTAAGTGAACTGTCCGGACTGAACACCGACGAGGTAAATACCAGGGAGCATCTGGTGAAACTGAGGGGGAAAGGGAAAAAAGAGCGCATAGTTCCCGTCGGCACCAAGGCGATGGATTCTCTCAAAACGTATCTTATCGAACGGTTTCTCCTGAAAAGCAGGGAGAAGGCGCTGTTTCTGAACAGGCTCGGTACCCGATTGACAGACCGCGGGGTAAGACGTATAGTAGTGAAATATGCGAAACGGCTGGCTATGAATACCCGGGTCGGTCCGCATGTCCTGAGGCATACCTTTGCAAGTCATCTTCTGCAGAGCGGAGCGGACCTGAGGGTTATCCAGGAACTTCTGGGTCATTCGTCACTGTCTACAACCCAGAAATATACTCATCTTGACATAACGCATTTGATGGACATATATGACAAGGCCCATCCCCTGGCCGCCGGGGAAGGGAAGAAGAAATAGGGAGGAGCGCGTGAACCAAAAACACCGGATAGAGGGGACTACTGTTCTCTGTGTTCGCCGTAACGGGGCTGTCGCAATCGGCGGAGACGGTCAGGTTACCCTGGGCAACACAGTCCTGAAGCACAACGCACGGAAGATCAGAAAGATGTATAATGAGAAACTCCTCGCAGGGTTTTCAGGGGCTACAGCCGACGCATTCACTCTGTTCGAGAAGTTTGAGGGCAAACTGGAATCTTACCGGGGCAACATTACCCGGGCAGCGGTCGAACTTGCCAAGGACTGGCGTACCGACAAGATCCTGCGGCGGCTTGAAGCGCTGCTGATTGTGGCTGACATGGAGCACATCTTCATACTCTCCGGGAACGGGGACGTGATCGAGCCGGAAAGCGGAATAGCGGCAATAGGGTCCGGAGGGCCGTATGCCCAGGCAGCAGCACGGGCACTTTATGAAAACACGCAGTTTGGCGCACGCGAGATAGTGGAGAAAGCGATGAAGATCGCATCCGATATCTGCATTTATACCAACGAACAGATTCATATAGAGGAGCTGAATGGATAACCTTACCCCCAGGAAGATAGTCGAGGAACTCGACAAGTTCATTATCGGACAGCGCAAGGCGAAAAAGGCTGTTGCCATTGCGATGCGGAACAGGTGGAGGAGGCAGAAGCTCTCTCCTGAACTGAGAGACGAGGTGCTTCCGAAAAATATCATCATGATCGGTCCCACCGGGGTAGGAAAGACTGAGATAGCCCGGAGACTTTCGCGTCTTGCGAATGCGCCGTTCGTAAAGGTAGAGGCGTCGAAATTTACCGAGGTCGGGTATGTGGGCCGCGATGTGGAATCCATGATCCGGGACCTGACCGAGATCTCCGCGGGAATGGTCAAAACAGAGCATGTCGAAAAGGTGCAGGAGAAGGCAAGGAGCCTTGCGGAAGACCATCTGCTCGACCTCCTGCTTCCCCCGCTGAGATCTGCAAGGGGAACAGGCGCCGAAGACGATGAGCGTGAAAAACACAAGGATACCCGTGAGCGGCTCAGGGTTCAGTTGCGGGAAGGAAAGCTTGACAGCCGGTATGTGGATATTGAGGTCAGGGAAAAGATGGTCCCCTTTGGCGTTGTCTCGAACGTCGGCCTTGAAGACCTTGAAATAAACCTGAAAGAGATGCTGGGAAATTTCCTTCCCGAGAAATCGAAACGCAGAAAAGTGAAGGTGCCTGAGGCGCTTGGTATTCTGACCCAGGAAGAGGCCACGAAACTGATCGATATGGAAAAAATCACGAGAGAGGCGATTGAGCGTGTCGAACAGTCCGGGATAGTGTTCATCGACGAGATTGACAAGATCGCGAGCAGGGGGCACGCGCATGGCCCTGACGTGTCGCGGGAAGGCGTGCAGCGGGATCTTCTCCCTGTTGTTGAGGGTACGACTGTTACTACGAAACACGGCCCGGTGAAGACCGACCATATCCTCTTTATTGCAGCAGGGGCGTTCCATATGTCAAAACCTTCAGACCTGATCCCGGAACTCCAGGGGAGGTTCCCCATCCGTGTGGAACTTGACCCTCTCGGGAAAGACGAGTTCATCAGGATACTCACCGAACCCTATAACGCACTCATCAAACAGTACACGGCGCTCCTTTCCACGGAAAAAATCGATCTTGAATTCAGCGGGGATTCTGTTGATGAAATAGCCCGCATCGCAGCGCATGTAAATGAGAAGACCGAGAATATCGGAGCGCGGAGACTTCATACGGTCCTTGAAAAGCTGCTTGAGGATATTTCATTCGAGGCCCCGGAGAGGAAGAACGGAAAACTGGTGGTCGATAAGAACTATGTGCAGGAGAAGCTGAGCGAGATCGTAAAAGACGAGGACCTCAGCCGGTATATTCTCTAATCCCTGCCGGGTTTACACAACGAATACGCGTTGCATCACAAGGAGGATGATATGCAGCATATCTCCCGCAATGCAATACGCATTTTCAATCTGCTGGCTATGCTCTTCCTCATCGCTGCCCTCAATGCATGTGCTTCCGGAAAGGGACTCTTCCCGCGCTCGGGATATGCGGTTGCGTCATGGTACGGCGCCGAATTCCATGGAAAGCCTGCGTCATCGGGAGAGATCTTCAATATGTATGCACTTACCTGCGCTCACAGGGAGTATCCCTTCGGGACTCAATTGAAAGTAACGAATCCCGATAACGGGAAATCCGTGTCCTGTGTGGTGAATGACCGGGGACCTTTTGTCGCAGGCCGTGACATAGACCTGTCCTATGCCGCTGCGAACCAGATTGGCCTGATAGGGAAAGGAACAGGGCCGGTATCCATAGAGTACCTGGGAAGAGATAATTCCTATATCAGAGAAGTGCGCTATCAATCCCGGACAGGACCGTTCACCATTCAGGTCGGTTCTTTCAGGGACTATGGAAATGCAGTCCGTCTCAGGGATGCCCTTGATCTCAAATATGATGATGTATACATCATGAGCGCTGAGATAAAAGGCGAAAGGTTCCACAGGGTAAGGATCGGGAAATATGTTCAGGGAGATGAGGCATACCGTTTTGCAGGGATGCTTGCAGAAGAAGGATATGCATCCCTTATCATACGCTATGAGGAAAGGATATAAGTGCATCCGGATTCATGGGCAGACCGTATTCGGATAGAACTATGAAGAGGCAAGCATGGAAATAAGCGGAAAGACAAAGATTACCGGGATTTTCGGATATCCGGTCGAACACACGCTCTCGCCTGCGATGCAGAATGCCGCATTCCGGTCATGCGGGCTGGATTATTGCTATGTACCCTTCCTTGTTCATCCCGACTTTCTCGGCCAGGCTGTCCAGGCAGTGAGGGCGCTCAACCTTGCCGGGGTCAATATTACCATCCCGCATAAAGAAAAAGTTATTCCTTTCCTTGATCACGTGGACGAAGAAGCATTGTTTATCGGAGCAGTGAATACGATAGTCAACAAGGCAGGGGAACTGACAGGATACAATACAGACGGCCGGGGTTTCATGGAGTCCCTCCGAGAGAACGGAATATCTCCGGAAGGAAAAGATGTCCTCATTATCGGCGCCGGGGGAGGCGCAAGGGCAGTCGGGTATTACCTGTGTCAGAAAGCGAGGAGTCTTTCTGTCCAGGGGAGAACGTCTGAAAAAGCGAGACAGCTTGTTCAGGATTTATCCAGAATCAATACCAATACGTATCATGCTGAAAATTTGACGGAACTGGACCGGTTCCAGATAATCGTCAACGCAACCCCTCTCGGACTGGCCGATAAAGACCCCTTTCCGGTGCATGCAGAATCCCTCAGTAAGGGACAGGTGGTGTGTGATCTTATCTACAGAGAAACGGCCTTTCAGCGGGAGGCCCTGAAACGGAAATGTGTTGTCCTGAATGGACTCGGGATGCTCGTATGGCAGGGAGCGCTTGCGTTTGAACTCTGGACCGGCATGAAGCCTGATATCGAAATCATGCGCAGGTCATTACGGGAAGCTTCAGGAGAAGAGTAGGGAATTTTGACTCCGGCACAGGGAATATTGTCCCGGCGCCGTCGTATCCATCCGAAAATAATCATCCAAAAACAATCAGTTGCAGTTGGCATCGCATTTGCTATTTCAATGATATAAATTGTAATGTGAGGACACTTATTATTAGCATATGCTTGAATGGAGGTGTTCTTAATGATACGCCTGGCATGTATGGCTCTGGAACCGCGGAAATAGGGGAAAGCATTTTCTGGATAGATCCAGGAGGTGAAACAACGAACGGTTTTCTCCAGCGGATTTTATGGTGTATTCAGGAGAACATTCAGGGAGGTGAAATATGAGAAAAGAGTTTAATCTCAGCAAGGCACTCGAAACAGAACTGGAACTGAAGGGGCTGAGCCGCCGGGATTTTCTGAAATATTGTTCTGCAACCGCGGCATTATTCGGTCTCTCCGAATTAGCATTCACCGCGGGTCTTGCGCAGGCATTGGAGACTGCGTCAGGGAAACCGCCCGTGATTTGGCTGGAAGGACAGGATTGCGCCGGATGTACCATAGCCTTCACGCAAATACTCAATCCGCCGGCGTCCTCAATAATCCTCGATACCATATCCCTGAGATACCACGAGACTGTCATGGCAGCAGACGGACATCTCGCGGAAAAGGCATATGAAGAGACTGTCAAAAAGGGCGGCTATGTCCTGATCGTCGAGGGTTCGGTGCCGGGCGCAGACGACCGTTTCTGCATGATCGGCGGACGTCCCTTCAGGAAGATCCTTGAAGAGGCAGCTGCCAGAGCCGGCGCGATCATAGCGGTCGGAGCCTGTGCCACCTACGGGGGGATTCCGGCCGCAACTCCGACAAAAGGAATCGGGCTCGACAGGGCACTGCCGAAGAAGAAGGTTATCAATCTTCCCACCTGTCCGGTGCATCCCGACAGGCTTGCCGGAACAATCCTCTATTATCTCGCAACGGGCAAGGTCCCTGAGCTTGACAAACATGGTCGCCCGCTCATGTATTACCGGGAACTTATTCACGACAACTGCAGGAGGAGAGGACACTTCGATGCAGGGAGGTTCCTGACGGACTGGAACGACCCGAAGCAGAAGGAGTGGTGCATGATCCAGAAGGGATGCAAGGGGCCCCTTACCCATGCGGACTGTCCGATCAGGAGATGGAACGACGGCATCAACTTCTGCATCGATTGCGGGAGCGTCTGCAACGGATGCGCAGAACCAGGTTTTTATGCGGAGATGACCCCTCTCTATTCGGTTGAGGCTGAACCACTCAGGAAGATATATGCGCAGAATGAAGAACCTGACAAGAAGCATTCATAGGAGGAGGTGAACATATGGCGAAGAAGATTACCATAGATCCTGTAACAAGAATAGAAGGGCATCTGAAGATCGATGTCGAGATAGAGGACGGAAAAGTCAAGGACGCCTGGAGCAGCGGGACAATGGCGCGGGGGTTTGAAGCGCTCCTGACCGGTAAAGACCCGAGGGATGCTCCGTATGTTACCAGCCGTTTCTGCGGAGTCTGCTACAGTGTTCACCAGATGGCGTCTGCCCGGGCGCTCGATGCAGCATTCGGGGCAAAGGTGCCCTGGGGAGGGACCCTTATCAGGAACCTTGTCATGGGTGCAGAATATATTTATGACCACCTTATCCATTTCTATCAGTTAAGCGCCCTGGACTATATCGATATCATGGCGATTGCTGAATATACCGGCAAGGACAAGGAACTCCTGGCAGTGAAGGACAAGATCGTGTCGCTCGTAAAATCGAGAGACACGTTTCCCCTGACTCCCCGGTATGAGCCTGATGAGTTTTCCGTCAAAGACCCGGAGATTGTTACCACAGCCGTCAAACATTATATTGACGCCCTGAAGATGAACGCTATGGCGCGGAATATGGGAGCTATATGGGGGGGCAGGACTCCCCACTACCAGAATATCGTCGTGGGCGGTGTCACTTCCTATCCCGATATCAATCAGGTCGCGCGATTCCGCACCATGCTCGACGAACAGAAAAAATTCGTCGAGGAAGTGTATATCCCTGACGTCCTTGCATTCGGGACAGGACCACTCTGGAAGCTCGCCACCATGGGTGTCGGAGGAGGTCATTATAATTATCTTGCCTATGGCGCATTCGAGAAAGATGCGGACGGCAAAAACCTGATCTTCCCTCCGGGTGTCATTGTCGGGTTGAATCCTGCCGACATAAGGGTTGAGAAATTCAACCCTGAAAAGATTACTGAATCGGTCAAATACGCCTGGTACAAAGAGAAAGTGCCCGTTCACCCTTATGACGGCGAACAGGTATTCAACCTTGACAAGAAGGGGGCATATACCTTTATCAAGGCCCCCCGGTATGATGGGAACCCCATGGAAGTCGGACCTCTCGCACGGATGATCATAGCGAAGAACAAGGATATCCTCGGGCTGGTGGAGAAGGGGGCAAAGCCCGGTGCGGTAGCCCGGCATGCAGCCCGCGCCATCGAGACCAAGCTCGTAGTTGATGCCTGTTATCACTGGCTTGATCAGTTGCAGACCGGGATGACGAAACCGGGTTTCAGAATTCACGATACCGAGCACTGGGACCCGCCATACAGCGGCATGGGGGCAGGTTTCTTCGAACCGCCCCGGGGAGCGCTCGGACACTGGATCAGGATAAAAGACCAGAAGATCGAGAATTATCAGGCCGTTGTCCCCTCGACCTGGAATGCCTCACCGAGGTGCGAGAACGGCGTCCGCGGGCAGTATGAAGAGTCTCTGATCGGCGTCCCGGTTCCGGACCCGGCAAACCCGATCAACGTGGTGAGGGTCATCCGCTCCTTTGACCCTTGCCTGGCGTGTGCGGTGCATATGATCGACCCGCAGACAAACGAAGTCAGGAAGTTTCTCATTGAATGAAAGAAGACGATCAGTCTGTTAACCATCACAACTCAGGGGGAGACCAGGTCTCCCCCGAAAAAACCGTGATCCTCTGCGTGGGCAATCTGCTCCTGTCTGATGAAGGAGTGGGCGTGCACGTTGCCCATGAACTCATAAAGATAGATTTCCCGCCGCATATTTCCGTACATGAAGGAGGGACCGACGGGTTCCGCCTCATAGACATCATTACCGGAGCTGACCGCCTTGTTGTGATAGACGCAGTAAAAGGAGGCGGAGCCCCGGGGTCGATCTACCGCTTTGATATCGATGATGTGGCGCACTCTCCCGGGGGATTCAAGACCTCAGTGCATCAGATCGGCATACTCGAGGTGATCCATTTATCCGAACTGATAGGGAAGAAGCCGCGGACGACGATCATCGGCGTGGAACCGAAGTCCCTCGAAATGAGTATGGAGCTTACCCCGGAGATCCGGGCAAAGATACCCCGGATTCTCGAACTGGTGCAGGAAGAGATCGACCGAACGGACTGATTTGGCCTTCACGCCGCTGTACAATCTGATACGGAACAAGTTCAATTTCTCACAAACGTTTATCAACTCGTGTTAGCTTTGTCGGGTATAAACAGAAATTGATACTGGGCTCCAACACAATGTAAATTCATCACGATTCAAGGGCTGACCCCACACGATGCGCGTTGGACCTCGGCTTCGAACATCACAGATTGCGTCATTTGGATTATTGCGTTTGCTAAATGCGTATGCGACTTGACACGACACTCCATCCCTGGAATCCAGAACAAGGGTCAAAGCGCCACCTCTTGTTTGGGACACACGGGAAAAATCATTATGATTCTCTCCTCATGACAATCGGTTATCTCAACATCATAGGCATCCGATTGATGCCATCGGCAACATATCCTTCGGGTGGGCAATTTTCTGGACGCCTGCGGGAAAGGAATTATTCTATAATAGTGCATTATGGTGATGTCTGAATTCCCCATGAGATCCCGCCCGTAATCTATGTCCAAGAAACTCCTGTCAGGCCTTATAATATTCTCGATCATCGCCGGGATCATCGGAGGGTTCATAACCTGGACTGTTTCCGGCTTGCCGAACATCAGACTCCTCGAGGAATATGTCCCGGTAGAATCATCCCGCGTGTACTCGAGCGACGGCAAGGTCCTGGCGGAGCTCTATGTGGAGAGAAGGACGTTTATCCCTTCCTACACGATCCCTGATTTTGTCAAGAAGGCGTTTATTGCGGTGGAGGACACCAGATTCTACCATCATCCCGGGGTCGATATTATCGGGATCATGAGGGCGCTCTTGCATGACATCAGGGCAGGGGGTATTGTTGAGGGAGGGAGCACCATTACCCAGCAGCTTGCCAGACTGCTCTTCCTCCAGCCGGACAGGAGCATCAAGAGGAAGATCAGGGAAGCTGCCCTCTCGGTCAAGATAGAACAGCGGTATACAAAAGACGAAATACTGGGGATGTATCTGAATCAGGCGTATTTCGGGACAAGGGCATACGGGATCGAGGCTGCGTCGCAGACGTATTTCGGAAAGACGACCGGGGAGCTTACCCTTGCGGAAGCTGCGCTTCTCGCCTCGATGCCGAAGGCTCCATCGGTATATTCCCCTTTCAGACATCCTGAAAAGGCAAGGGAGAGAAGGACGAGGGTGCTTGCCCGGATGCTGGACCAGGATTTCATTACCGAAGAGCAGTTCCGTCTGGCGAACCGGGAACCTCTCCCTGAGAGACCGCATTTCAGAAAATATGACGCTCCGTACTTTATCGAGGCGCTCAGGCAGATTCTCGAAAAACAATACGGTAACGGACTCTATACGGACGGCTATGAGATTTACTCGACGATTGATTCTGCCCTGCAGCAGACGGCGGAAGAAGCGGTAAAAAAAGGCGCTGCTATTATTGAAAAGAGGACAAGACCCGGGATTGAAGCGGCACTGCTTGCCCTTGATATGAGAACCGGCCATGTGAAGGCAATGGTTGGCGGCGTGGATTTCTGGAAGAACCAGTTCAACAGGACGACTCAGGCGTTGAGGCAGCCAGGCTCGGCATTCAAACCCTTTGTCTATATCACCGCACTTGAGAAGGGCATGACTTCCGGATACCTGGTCAGTGACTCTCCGGTATCGTTTGCAGGCTCCAGGTCAGGCCAGACATGGATCCCGAAGAATTATGACGGACAGTATCATGGGAGTGTTACCCTGAAGACAGCTATGGCAAAATCCCTGAATGTTGCAACGATCCGTCTTGCCGCGGACACCGGGGTGAAAAATATCATGGAAACGGCGAAAAAACTCGGGATTCAGAGTAAACTCGAACCGTACCTGCCTCTTGCGATCGGCGCTTCTGACGTCACCCTCATCGATATGGTTACGGCATATGCTGCCTTTGCGACAGGGATGAAGACGAACCCCCGGTTTTATGAGAAGGTGTTGAACAGGGACGGTATCGTGATTCAGGAAACTGCCATCGAACAGGAGAAGGTCCTTTCTGAAAAAACGGTGCGGGAGATGAAGATACTCCTCAGGGCGGTTGTCGAGGAGGGGACAGCGAGAAGGGCAAGGGAATTAAAGAGGGATGTCTTTGGAAAGACCGGGACTACGAACGATTATACCGACGCCTGGTTTGTAGGATTTGATGACAGACTTGCCGTTGGGGTATGGGTGGGAAGGGATAACCATACCCCGATCGGTGCAAGACAAACCGGTTCGAGCGCAGCGCTTCCCATCTGGGTCGATTTTATGAAAAGAGCGCCCCGACAAATTCCCGGGGATCAAAATCCCTGAGGTCGTCGATCCCTTCGCCCACTCCGACCAGCCGTACCGGTATCCCGAGACCTCTCCTGATCGCGATCACGATTCCTCCCTTGGAGGTGCCGTCAAGTTTCGTCAGGGCGATTCCGCTGACTCCCACTGCCTCGTTGAAGAGTTCGGCCTGACGGAGCGCATTCTGGCCCGTTGTTGCATCGACCACGAGCAGCACTTCATGGGGAGCACCGGGCATCGCTTTCTCGATGGATCTCTTTACCTTTTTGAGTTCTTCCATAAGATTGGTTTTTGTATGGAGACGGCCCGCGGTATCGATGATAACCACATCGACGTTCCTGCCCTGCGCTGCCTTTACCGCGTCGAACGCTACAGCCGCCGGATCTGATCCCGGCTGATGCTGAATCAACTGGGTATCAGCCCTTTTTGCCCAGATTTCGAGCTGTTCTATTGCGGCTGCACGGAATGTGTCGCCGGCTGCGAGAATTACGGACTTTCCCCGGGACCTGAACCTGCTGGCGAGTTTCCCTATCGTGGTCGTCTTTCCCACTCCGTTTACCCCGATCGCAAGAATCACGAAAGGGCTTTCACCGCGTATATGGATCGGCTCTGATTCCCCAAGGATATCAATCATCTCATTCTTCAGGAGGGCTTTGACTGAATCGACGTCGGTAACATCTCCTACCCTGACCTTTTCCCGGAGCCTTATCATGATGCCGGATGCAGCGGTTGTCCCGATATCAGACATGATGAGAGTCTCTTCGAACTCATCGAGAGCCTCTTCATCGATCTTCCGGCCGGTAAATATGGTCTCGACTTTCTCTACAAGACCCTGCCGTGTTTTTGTGAGACCTTCTTTCAGCCGGTCGAAACCGGCTTTGGATATACTATCCTTCACGCGGTCAAAGAAACCCATCCGTCCTCCTGAATATATGAATTGCTCATTGTATCCTGTTTTGGAAGGATTTATCAATGAGCATGACCGTGGAGATTGCGGCCCGGTGCCACTCAGGGCGGTTGGTTTTTTAACGGGTCGAAGAGGTATAATAAACAGATTTACCAGAGATTTGTCTGAGCGGAGGGACTGCATATGCTGAGGAAGAAGAACAAGTATGTCGTAGCAGTTGTCGGTGCGACAGGAGCAGTCGGCAATGAAATGATCAGGACACTCGAAGAGAGGGATTTCCCGGTGGAAACGATCAGGCTTTTTGCTTCTGAACGCTCTGAAGGAAAGCTCCTGCAATTCGGGAATGCGGAAATCAGAGTCGAGTCACTGAAAAAGAATTCATTTGAAGGGATTGATATTGCCCTCTTTTCAGCAGGCGCGGAAAGATCCAGGATATGGGCTCCTGTTGCCGCTGCCTCGGGGTGTGTCGTTGTGGATAATTCAAGCCAGTGGAGAATGGACCCCGGGATCCCCCTCGTGGTGCCCGAAGTAAACCCCCATGATCTGGAATGGCACAGGGGGATAATCGCAAACCCGAACTGCTCTACGATCCAGATGGTTGTTGTCCTGAAGCCGATTCATGACGCCGCACGGATAAAAAGGGTGGTCGTTACGACCTTTCAATCAGTATCCGGCACTGGGCAGAAGGCGATCGATGAGCTGATGCAGCAGACGAAAGATCTCCTCAATTTCCGCGATGCTGTCTGCAATGTCTATCCGCACCAGATAGCGTTCAATGTGCTCCCGCATATCGACTCATTCCTCGAAACCGGATATACCAGGGAAGAGATGAAGATGGTGAACGAAACAAAAAAGATCATGGGGGATGATTCGATACGGGTTACTGCAACGACGGTGCGGGTCCCGGTCTTCAGATGCCATTCTGAAAGCCTGAACATCGAGACCGAACAGAAGATTTCCCCGAATGAAGTCAGGGCTGTGCTCTCATCAGCGCCAGGGGTTGTGGTATATGACGCGCCTGAAAAGAATATCTACCCGGTCCCGATCGATGTGGCGGGCAAAAACGAGACGTATGTCGGAAGGATACGGGAGGATGACACGATCGGGAACGGGATCAACCTCTGGATTGTTGCGGACAACCTCCTGAAAGGCGCAGCGCTCAATGCCGTGCAGATTGCCGAGAAACTGATCGGGATGGCACCGTAACCCCGGAATGATTGCCGATTACCTTATTGCTGCAGATTACATCCTCACCATGGACGATTCGTTTACGGTTATCACAGACGGGGCGCTTGCCGTCAAGGGAACCGATATCCTTGACGTCGGGAAATATGAAGAAATCTCCCGGGTCTATCGCGCAGAAAAAATTGTCAGAGAGAAGCATAAGGTGATTTTCCCGGGACTGATCAATACCCATACCCACGCGGCCATGGTCTATTTCAGGGGTATAGCTGACGACCTTCCCCTGCAGGAATGGCTGAAGGAACATATCTGGCCTGCAGAGAATAAGTGGCTGAGCCCTGAGTTTATAGCGGATTCCATCGAACTCGCCTGTCTCGAAATGCTCAAGGGCGGTGTCACGGTCTATAACGATATGTACTTTTTTGAAAACGCTGCTGCGCATTCGACAAAAAAGATCGGGATGAGGGCTGTGCTGGGATGCGGGATCCTCGATTTCCCTACGAGGTCAGGCAATTCCGCGGATGAATATCTCGCGCATGCCGAATCGTTCATCAGGGACTGGAAAGGGGACGAACTTATTGTTCCCTGCATCGCACCCCATGCGCTGTACACCTGCGGGCCCGAGACACTGCAGAAAGCAAAGGCAATGGCTCTGCAGTACCGTGTACCGCTTCATATCCACCTGTCAGAGACAAAGTGGGAAGTCGAGGAAGTGAAGATGAGGTACCGCATGAAGCCGGTGCATTACCTGGAATCCCTCGGATTCCTCGATGAAACTGTGCTCGCTGCTCACTGCATCTGGCTTGACGATGACGAGATAGAGATACTCGCACAGAGCAAAGCGGCAGTCTCCCATTGCATGGAGAGCAACCTGAAGCTTGCTTCCGGGTTTGCGCCGGTAGTCACCATGCTCATGTCGGGTCTGAAGGTGACATTCGGCACTGACGGTGCGGCAAGCAACAACGACCTCAATATCCTGAGTGAGATGTCTACCACTGCAAAAGTCCATAAGGCGCTCTCGGAAAACCCGACTGCGCTTGATGCCAGGACCGTTCTCCTGATGGCCACACGGTGGGGAGCTGAGGCGCTCGGGCTCGGTAACACGATCGGGAGCCTCCAAAAAGGGAAGCGGGCTGATTTCGTATCCCTCAACCTGAACAAGCCGCACCTCACTCCGCTCTATGACATCTCTTCCCACATTGTTTATTCTGCCATGGCTTCGGACGTGGATTCGGTGATGGTGAACGGAAGGTATGTGGTCGAGAGCGGAAGACTGGTTACGGCTGATGAAGAGGAAATCCTCGCAAAAGCACGAGAGTGGGCGGAAAAAATACGGGCATAGATGCATTCAGGAAGACCGTCTATGCTTATTATGCCCATAAGGGGAGAAGCTTTCCGTGGAGAAAGACACGGGACCCTTACCGGATTTTCGTCTCAGAGATAATGCTCCAGCAGACCCAGGTGGAAAGAGTTGCCGGCAAGTACCTCCAATTCATAAAAACGTTTCCGGATTTCCGGTCGCTTGCAGAAGCATCCCTCAGTGAGGTTCTCCATGCCTGGCAGGGTCTCGGGTACAACAGAAGGGCGCTTGCCCTGAAAGCCTCTGCAGCGGCTGTTCTGGAGAAATATGGAGGAAGACTGCCTGAACTCCCGGAGGAACTTGCCAGGCTTCCGGGGGTTGGGAGATATACTTCTGCCGCTATTTCCGTATTTGCCTTCGGCAGGCAGGCGGTTTTCATCGAAACGAATATCAGACGGGTTTTCCTCCATTGCTTCTTTCACGGCAGAGAGAACGTAAGGGACGCAGAAATCCTGACCCTGATCGAAAAGACTATGGACAGGGAAAATCCGAGGGAATGGTATTACGCACTCATGGATTTCGGGGTCATGCTGAAGAAGCAAGCCGGGAATCCCAACAGGAGGAGCGCTCATTATTCCCTACAGAAACCTTTTCAGGGCTCCAACAGGCAGGTAAGGGGGAAGATACTGAAAGTGGTGCTGGAGAAGAGGGTGGTCACCCAGAAAGAACTGGCCGCTGAAATCGCAGTCCTTCCGGAGAGGTTGGAGCCAGCACTCACCCAGCTGCTGCAGGAGGGGTTTCTGAAAAAACAGGGAAAGAGAATTTCCATACAGGAAGAAAGGACATGAGATGCGATGTCCTCGATCCGAACAAGACCATATGGGAGGTCATATCCGGAGGCGATGATACGATCCGGCTCGGTCGGAGGGATGTGAACCCGCGAGCGTATATTGCCCGGTTCAATTTCTCCGGGAACGACCAGCAGAAGAAGGGTTCGATGGTATCGGGTGGAGAGCGGAACCGCGTTCATCTCGCACGGATGCTCAGGGGAGAAGCGAACGTGCTCCTGCTTGACGAACCGACCAATGACCTGTGGATTATCCGGTCAAGTTTACCCGCCTACGGCGGCGCTAGAGGCGAAGAGGGCGGGATAATGACAACCATTGGAACAGAGTTCGCTATGAATAAGAGAGGCTGGGAAAAAAGAATGGCGCCTGGATAGGCATTTCTTAAACGGAGATTATATCGTAGTCTTCCCCTGTCAAGCATTTTCCGCCGTCAGGGGTAACCTCAAAAGTATTTTCGACTCCTACCATCCCGAAGCCCGGGATGCCGATTTTTGGCTCGACAGCAAGGGTCATCCCTTCTTCAAGCGGCAGATCAAATCCTTGTGCCAGTGCGGGATATTCATCTATCGCAAGTCCGATGCCATGGCCCACAAAAAACACTTTATTTCTACCCAGTCCCATAAACCCGTCGCTAAACCCGGAGCGTTGTGCTTCCGCAAGGGAATGGTTCCATATCTCACCCGGCAGAGCACCCGGCCTCAGGGAATCTCTGATATGATTCTGCAGGTCGATGCAGAAGCTATGCGCCCTGACCGCATCAGACGGCATGGTTTTTTTGTCTCCGAGCCAGTAGACCTGGGTTTTATCAGTCATGTAACCGGCAAGGGTAAACCCATTATCGATAATAAGAGGCTTACCCGCTGTCCATCTCACCCCCGCAGATCCCATATATGGGCACGAGGGATGAACACCCTGAAGACCGAGAGGACCGTTGAAAGCGGTGGGATGATTGGCGCTCTCTCCGATCGAGACGAATCCAAGGAATACTTCTTCTCCGTAATTTTCCATCCGTAAGATGCCGAGATGTCCCTGGGAGAAGAATACCTCTGCAATTTTATGACATATCTCAAGCTCACTCATTCCGGCATGGAGCATCGGCGGAAGCAGACTGGTGAGAGACGTTGCATGTCTGGAGCCGGCATCCCGCAGGATGCCGAGTTCCCACCCGGATTTTTTTGCACGACAGACCCCGAGTATTTTATCCGCGGGGACGAAGCGGCGGCCGGGAAGGTATTTGATGAGACTGTTTGAGAGCGCCCAGGATAATCCGTTCATCTCGGCAGCGACAACGTCGGGCAGAGGACAATCCAGGTCATTCAGAATCGATTCGATCTCACGGTAAGATCTGAACGGGTAAATATGCGGTATGGGTGATTCGATTTTCGCCCTTTCCTCTCCTCGCCTGCACAATAAGACCGGATCGCCGCTCAAAGGAAGCCAGAAGACTCCGTTGGCAAATGAACCGCTGAAATAAAAGACATTCAGACGGGAGAACACCAGCATTCCCTGGGTCTGGGGGACGAATTGCCTGAGAAGGGTTCTGCACCTCTCCCACCGGCAAGTCAACTCCTGCTGAGGAATTATGGTGTTCATAAAGGAAACGGCACTGGTTATTCGCGCGGGGCCTTGCGTCTTTCGAGCATGTACACTTCATACCCGTCTACCACTTTGCTGATCGGGATGAACGACGAAGGCTCCTGAAGGGGTTTGATAATATTTTTCGCGATAAAAATGGAATTCGGGGCTGCCTGTTTCTGCATGTGACCGGCAACGTCGATGACATGGTCACTGATTTCCTCCAATGGCACCGATTCGTCAAAATATACATAGCCTGAATTAATACCGCATCTTACCCTGAAATCCTTCTTGAGCGTCTTGACGTGTTTGTTGAAGGCATCCAGCCCATCGATGATCGCACGGGCCGCCTTTACCGCTGCATCGACATTCGCAAAACAGGACATCACGCCATCCGGTGTCCATGTGGATTTGATGGCATTATTCTCCCTGAGCTTACTCTCCACATATTTCTTGTATTCAATGAAATTATATTCTATGATCGCCTTCTCCTCACCCTCTTTCAAACCGGTGGAATCGATGACATCGATTGAAAGGAAAGCCAGGTCCCTTCCCATGGTGTCAAGCTTCTTCTTTGTTTCAGCAAACAGCCTCAGGAGCTCTTCCCGTTCACTCTTGGTCGGGTTTGCACTGCTTTCGATCTTTTCCCTGAGGGGAGCAAGGACCTGTGCACTGTCAGACAGATGGTGTTCTGCCTTCCACTCGTCATATTCCTTTCTGATCTTGATCCGGTGGAGTCTGTTGGTGCAGGAATTCGATATGTTGTTAAACAGAAACCCAAGGATAACCGCACAGGCAATGACGATCCACCTGGTCATATTCCTGCCGGAAATAGTCGTGGGTATCAGGGTCTGAACAAAAGAGGAGATGGATTTTTCATACTGCAGCGCTGATTTAATATAGGTGAACGACTCGGCATTTTTCATATGGGGGACTGCCAGAGGAAGGAGAAAGATCAGGATCAGCAGAACCATTCCCATGCCGAGCAACCACATCAGCAGAGTCGTCATTTTGTACAGTGCTATCTTGCCGGCCCGTGTTTTGTCCCGCGACATGTTTTACAGATACCTCCCGGGTAAAATCATTTCCAAAAATGTATTGCTGCAATTATATGATGGGAGAAGATATTTTTCAACCAATTTTCAAGCAATGCAGGTGAGAACTGTTTTTTTCATATCATTGTTGCGCGGTACTGAATTGAGATTAAGGATTTCATGACAATGCCTGCATGGGATATACTGGATACATCATGCAAATCATTGGTGAGATGATCAAAACTACAGGGAGACCCCGATGGAAGAAAACAGGATAGAAATAGACACGGACTCCTGCACCGGCTGCGGTCTGTGTGTCAGTGTCTGCCCGACAGGGACAATCGTTCTCAGAGAAGACAAAGCAACAATTTCAGGAGAGGATTCGATCTTTTGCGGACATTGTGAGGCAGTATGTCCTATGGAGGCTATCCGTGTTCATGGGATCGACAAAGGAATGTCGGAGTATAAGACATTCACCCCGGAGAAGACGTGGCTTCCTCCGGGAAACTTCGACACACCCCGTCTGGTCCAGCTCATGGCCTCGCGCCGCTCCTGCCGCAATTTCACTGACCAGCCTGTGGAGAGGCCGATGATTGAAGACCTCATAAAGATCGGCATTACTGCGCCGTCGGGAACCAACTGTCAGCCATGGACCTTCACTATTCTGCCCCAGAGGAAGGCTGTCAGGGTTTTTTCAGAGCATATCGCTGCCTTTTATGAACGGTTGAATTCGACTGCGGAAAAAACTCTCCTCCGTGTGTTCCTCAGGACGATCGGCAGGGGAGAACTCGATACGTATTACCGGGGGTATTACCGCAAGGTTAAGGAGGCGCTTCAAGAATGGCGTGCGTCCGGGAAGGACCGGCTGTTTTATAACGCGACGGCTGCCATTGTTGTTGGATCGAAACCAGGAGCAACCTGTCCTGTTGAAGACGCGCTCCTCGCGACCCAGAATATCCTGCTCGCGGCTCATAGCATGGGGCTCGGCTCCTGTCTCATCGGATTTGCCGTTGAAGCTATGAAGAGAGACCCTTCGATCAGACAGTCAATCGGAATACCTGCGGAAGAGGACGTCCATGCAGTTATTGCCCTCGGTTATTCTGATGAGCTCTATCACCGCATCGCAGGCCGCAGGAAAGTGACTCCGCGATACTTCGAGGGATAACAGAGGGCAGGGTGCTAAACCGTTTGAAAAAGGTGTCCAATTTATGGCAGGTGGGATTTAATTTTCTTGACATATTCCCTGCGCAGCTGTTATTGTTATGCAATCTACCATAACTCTATCAGGACAAAAACTGCGTCTTTGTAGCCTCCGCATTGCACCATGTTTTTCCCCCGAACAGAGAAAGAAAAGGAGTTGTATGAAATTTCATGAATTCAAGTTTCACCCTCAGATTGCGGCCGGCGTCCAGGCGCTCGGCTATCACACACCAACACCGATCCAGAGCAAGGCTATACCCGAAGTGCTCAGGGGACGGGACGTGATGGGTCTTGCCCAGACAGGCACCGGAAAGACGGCAGCCTTTGCCCTGCCGATACTGGAACGGTTGCTCCAGGGACCCCGTGGAAGGTTGCGCGCCCTTATTCTTGCGCCTACGAGAGAACTGGCAGAACAGATCCATACCTCTGTCCATGATCTGGGACGCAGGACTGACCTGCGCAGCATGGCGATCTATGGTGGTGTGAGCATAATCCCCCAGATAAAAAAGCTGCGCTCAGGGGTGGAAATCGTCGTTGCATGTCCGGGCCGGCTTCTTGATCATATCAATCAACGCACTATCAGCCTGTCACATGTGGAGGTGCTTGTGCTCGATGAGGCTGACAGGATGTTTGATATGGGATTCCTGCCTGATATCCGGAAGATCATACGGTGTCTTCCCGCCAGGCGCCAGACACTTCTGTTCTCCGCAACCATGCCCGATGATATCCGCAAGCTGGTACAGGAAGTACTCCGCGACCCGATTACCGTGCAGGTGGGACATAGTGCGCCTGTGCATACGGTGTCGCACGCGCTTTATCCTGTAGACCAGCACCTCAAGACAGCGCTCCTTATGAAACTGCTGCATCAGACAGACACCGGATCTGTACTGGTATTCACGCGCACCAAGCACAGGGCAAAGCGGGTGGGACAGCAACTGGAAAAAGCCGGATACCGTGCGGCGTCATTGCAGGGGAACCTGTCGCAGAACAGACGTCAGGCTGCGCTTGACGGGTTTCGTGAAGGCGCTTTTCAGGTTCTCGTAGCAACAGATATTGCCGCACGCGGAATCGATGTATCAAACATTTCGCACGTTATCAATTACGATATCCCGGATACGGTAGACGCATATACCCACCGCATCGGACGGACGGGACGCGCTGAACATACCGGGGATGCATTCACCTTCATCACCCGTGAAGATGAAGACACGGTCCGCAGCATCGAGCGCATTCTCGGTGAAAAAATACGGAGACATATGATAGAAGGATTCGATTACAAAAAATCCGCTCCTGTACGCGATAAAGAGTTTTCCCGTCCGCCGCGCGAACCACAGCGCCGCAAAGAGCAAAAGAGGCCTGAACATGCCGGTCCTTCCGCAAAAACCACCTATGGGAAAAGGGCGCACGAGAGCTGTTCTCCGAAATCCGAACAGAACGCTGCTCACCGGAATGCTTCCGGAGGTCGCCCTCGGTCGGTAGCCCAACGGAACAAGGCTCACAAAACGGGAACATACAGAGCATCGCAGGAGCTGAGCAGCCGGCAATAAAGAGAGCAGGGTAATGGCGGGAAGAAATCGCTCTGATATAAGGCCGGGACTTCGTGTTTCGATCGTATTGAAGAAAGACCAGCGGACAGGAAAGCTCACCGAGGGAATTGTGAGAGATATCCTTACAAATTCTCCGTCACACCCCCATGGCATTAAGGTCCGCCTGCAAACCGGGGAGGTTGGCAGGGTTAAGAAACTGCTTGAATAGTAATCCGATAATATGGTTATTCGCCCGGCCCCTTTTCTTATAGGAGTGTGTCCCTTTGTGCGATACAGGAAAAGTCCATAACCTGGATATTTCTGCTCTCCCTCCTGTTCAATATGGTTTTTTTGTGCTACTGTGTATCTCATAAGGCACTGAGGCAATACAGGAGAAGTTATTTCATTGAGGATTAAGGAGCAAGTATGGCTAAATATACCGCCCCGATTAATGAAGATACCCGGCAGAGGATTCTTGCACTTCCGAGAGGTATACACTTCTCTGACTTTATGAGGAAAGCCATCTCGGTCTTCGTCGAAGAACTGGAGAAGAATCCTGACCTGAAACCTGAAAATTTCGTTATCACAGTAACAGCAGGAAAAGACAGATCAGAGAGAAACTGAGCATCGGTTGCGAGAGGAGATGGGCAGAATTGCTTCCTGCTCCGCATGGGGCATCCGCATAACGATATGAAAAGAAGCAGGATTCTGGTCACCTGTGCAAAAGGAAACACCGCTTACCTGAGAGAGGAAATGCTTCAACTGGGATTTCCGGTGCTCTCTGCAACGGTTGCGGGCGTAGCGACTGAAGGGAGCCTGGAAGATACCTATCGCCTCAATCTCTTCCTCAGGACCGGACACCGTGTCCTTTTCCTCATCAGAGAATTCACTGCAGAAGACGCTGGTGTACTCTATGCAGAATTGACGAAGATAGCATGGGAGGAATACATCGATGAGGACGGCTATGTCTGCGTCACCTCCAGCGTGGATAATCCAAACATCAGGGACTCGCGCTATGCGAATGTGAAATGCAAAGACGCGATTGTCGACAGGATAAGGGAAAAATGCAGACAGCGTCCTGATTCAGGCCCGCAGCAGGACAGAGTTGTGGTGAGCCTATACTGGAAAAATGAGCACTGCGCCGTATATTTCGATACCTCAGGGGAGCCTCTCTCCCGCCGGGGGTACAGAAAAATCCCCATGTCTGCACCCATGCAGGAAACGCTTGCCGCTGCAGTGCTTATGGCTGCTGGTTGGGGAGGACAGGGAAATCTCATTAACCCCATGTGCGGAAGCGGGACCCTTGCCATTGAAGCTGCCCTCATCGCTCTGGACCGGGCTTCAGGAATGCTGCGAAACAATTTCGGATTCATGCACCTCAGGGGATTCGATAAATCGAAGTGGAATGCCCTGCGGACACAGGCAAAAAAAGACGCAAAGAGCAGAATTGATTGCAGGATCATTGCCACCGATATAAGCAGAAAGACGATAGACGCAGCAAAAAAGAATGCTGCCACGGCAGGAGTCGAACATCTTATTGAGTTTGCAGTATGCGATTTTCGCAAAACTGATATTCCTGACAGGAAGGGGATTGTGATCCTGAACCCTGAATACGGCGAGAGGATGGGCAAGATCAGGGAACTCGAAGATGTATACAGGGGGATAGGAGATTTTTTCAAGCAGCAGTGCAAGGGGTATACGGGATATATTTTTACGGGAAATCCCGACCTTGCGAAGAAAGTAGGGTTGAAGGCGAAACAAAGGATCCCTTTTTTTAACGGTCCGATAGAATGCAGACTGCTTGAATATGAATTGTATGAGGGGAGCAGAAAGGTAGCACAGGGGGCGGAGGCTGAAAACAGATGAAATCACACACCGGTTCCCATGATACTGTTGAGACAGATGAAGACTTAGCGATACAATAAATACAAGTGATTCGGGCAACCCCCTGGAGTATTCAGTCTACCACGCACGGGGTCATAAAGGAGAGTATGCAGGAAGTCGACCAAACCGAACAAAAGCCATTGAACAGAGATGAGATCAATGAGCGGATCGCCCGCTTTCTCGGACCGGAACAAGTGCCGAAGCGATACAATATCGTCACCGATACTACTGATTTCTTCAGGGTTGAGTATGATGATGTTGTGGTTCTTGGAGGAAAACCCTATCTGATCAGGAACAATGAGCGGGAGGGACGTTTCGGAATAGACGAGCAGCAGAAATTCTGGGTAAAACGTGCAAGAGATCTTGCGGACGGCAGTGTAAAGATCATCAAGCTCGTATTCCACGAGCGCTTTCAGGCTAAGGTGGGAGATATCGTATTCGACTGTTTCAGAAGCCCCAAAAAGGAGGGACGAATCCTTGACCTTACCAGAGGGCATGCACGGTTTATGCAGGGTTTCTGGCTCACTGACGTTTCGGGCAACCTGATCAGGGTCATCGATTTCATCAGGGGGAAGACACTCGCGGATGTGGTCGTGACCCTTGGCAAGGACCATGAAGAGTATTTCTTCGACTATTTCCCGTCGGTACTCGATGAATATTTTGAACTGGCAGAAGCAATAGGGTTTCTCCATCAGCAGGGTGAAAAACATGGTGATATCAGAAGGGACCATATCATCAAGGATGCAGAGACGGGAAACTGCCGCTGGATCGATTTCGATTTCAACTACCAGCACCGTGAGAACATGTTCGGCTATGACCTTTTCGGATTGGGGAATATTCTGGTATACCTCACCGGACGCGGAGAGGTAACTGTTCAGGAGCTGCGGGAGTCGGGATCACCCGTATGCGGACAGTTGAAGTCATCCGACATGAACATCATATTCAACAACAGGGTGGTAAACCTGAAGAAAGTGTATCCCTATATTCCGGAATCACTGAACTTCGTCCTGCTTCATTTCTCTGCAGGAGCCAATGTCTTCTATGAGAATACTGACCAGCTCCTTCATGACCTTCACGAAGCAAGGGAGTATCTGAAAAACAGGCAATCTTAAGAATGAGGGGGAATTAAGCGATGGAATCAAAAAGAGCGAATAACCGAAATATCCTTATCGCAGTCGACGAATCAGAAAATGCCGCAAGGGCAGTGGCATATGTCCGGGATCTCCTCAACGGGCTGACCGGGTTCCGGATCAACCTTGTCACCATTATCCCCGAACCTTCGGAAGACTATTTTCAGTCAGGGAAAGAACGGACGGAATGGATGAAAGATAAAGATTCTTCTGCGCGGAGCCTGCTTGAAGGACATCGCCGGTTATTCACCGACGCAGGGTTCGGCGAGGAAGATATCAGGACGGATCTGGTGATCAGGGAATGCACCTCGATAGCGGAATGTATTCTCGATGAGCAGAAGAGACTGGACTGCGGGACTGTGGTCATAGGCCGGCGGGGGATCTCCAAGAAAGAAGAGTTTATCTTCGGGAGCACCTCCAGCAAGATACTCCATACGGCAAAAGACTGCGCCGTCTGGGTTATCGAATAAAAAGTTCCCCGGAGTCTGTCTACAGAGCTCCCGTCCCGGAGGATAAACCATTGCGGATGAGTACCTTCCCGGTGAAGCTTTCTCTGCTCCTGATAAAGCAAACGGATTCCCGCTCTTATGGGGCAAATAGAATGCTGTAGGTCATTCTGTCATTGCCCGATAGAGAGCGTTTCTGTTCAGACACTCATAACAACACGGTTTCTGCCTTGTCTCTTTGCCGTATACATTGCATCATCTGCTTTTTTAATGAAGGTATTCTCAGTATCTTCTTCCCTGAACTCTGCTGTCCCGCAACTTATTGTTATCCGGGGAAGATTGTCAAAAGTGAAGTTTTCGATATCCTTTCTGAGCCTTTCTGCCAATATGTATGCCTGCTTTTTATCAGTTTCCGGTGAGAGGATCAAGAATTCCTCGCCTCCCCATCGGATGAAGTAATCGATTTTCCGTATAGTCCTCTTAACTATGTTGGCAATTGTTTTCAAAACGGAATCGCCAACATGATGGCCAAACTTGTCATTAATTTTTTTGAAGTGATCGATATCAAACAGTAAGATAGATAAGGGCTTGTTGTTCCTCTTCACTCTTTCTATCTCTCGGGTGATTATTTCATCAAACCCCATTCTGTTATAGGCTCCGGTGAGTATGTCCGTAGTCGCCAGCTCTTTGAGTTTTGCGTCCATCTTCTTCCGTTCGCTGATATCTATGAACGTTTCAAGGAGGTATTTGCGGTTTTTGAATGTTATGGGGACTACCGTTTTAATTATGGGAATTTTCCTCTGCTTTGCATTGATCAAGAACCGTTCTGAATTGTCTATAACCTGGTTGAGGTCAGTAATAGGACACCTGCCACGCTCTGCAGGGCAAACATACGCATGGCACTCTTTGCCGATGATCTTCTTTTTGGCAATGCCTATCAGTTCAGATGCTGCCCTGTTGATATCGACGATTCTGTGTTTTTCAACATCAATGACCATTACCCCGGCCTGTATGGAAGACATGATAGCTTTAAAATATGCCTCGCTGTCACGAAGATATATACCAGACTGCTTGAGCCTGGATCGGGATTTATCGATCGCGGCAATACGGCGGCGCAATGTCTTCAATTCCTGTAGGAGGGCTGACTTGGTTTTTTTATCGTCTTCCATAACAATGTCCTCATTACGGCCAATCCTGTCGAAACAGTGCCGCGGTTGCGTATTGAACGCATCCGCAGCTGTCGTAAAGAAACTACAGTTTCCCCATCTGATTTTTTAAGGCAAACCCCCTCAGGGCCGGAGACCTTTCCCCTTTGTACTGAATGAGCACTTTGTGCGTCTCACCGAGGGTTCCCGGAAGGATCAGTCTTTTGATCCTGGCGATCTCGAAGAGATAATCCTTTGAGTTTCTGTAGAGTTCGGCAATCATTTCATCGATGCCGAGCGATACCAGATATGTGCCCTGGGGGCAGAAACCGAGGGTGCGGAATCCGAGTTCTTCTCCCCATTTCTTCACCGCAGAGAAGTTCACATGGGCGGTGATATCCTGATCTCCGATATTGCTATAGGGGTCTTCGTTCGCCTGATGCCTGAAGTAGCACATGAGCGTTCCCCTGTTCCGCTCTTTACTGTAATATTCCGGTAACGTATGACCGTAGTCTATGGTAAGGATGAACCCTTCTGAAAGAAGATTCGAGACTGACCTGAGCCATCCCTGAACCCTGAGGCTTATCTCCGTCCTGTAGCCTGAGGGCAGCGAGAGGGTGAATTCTTCCAGATATCCGGCAAGTAAAGGGGTGCTTACCTCACCCTTTGCCTCCCTGAATTGGCCGTTTTCTGCAGTCACATAGACCTCTTTCAGGGTATCCTCCATCTCGACGAGATGGACAGGGAAGGCGTCGAGCAGTTCATTCGACAGCACGCAGCCGGAGATGCTCCCCAAGTCCTCAAGGGAAGACACCCAATTGACTTTACCGGAGAAACCCTTCAGGACTTTTTGCTGCTTCTCTTGCACGGAAGGATGAGGCTCTACGATCACATAGCTGATGGAATCATAGAACTCTTTTTGTGATGCATAAGTGAGGAGGTCCATACAGAGGTGGCCGGTTCCTGCACCGGGCTCGACTGCATAAAATACAGAGGGTTTCCCCATGATTTTCCACATCTCTTCGAGCTGCATCCCCAGAAGCGCCCCAAAAATCGGGTGGAGATGCTGGCTTGTGTAATAATCTCCTGCCTTGCCGATCTCGAGTTTGCCGGATGCGTAATAGCCGAGACGAGGTTCATACAGAGCCATATCCATGAAGGTTTCAAACGGCATAGGGCCTTCTCTGTTGATTTTTTCAAGAATCTTCTGTGCGAGTTGATTCATGGTCTGCAATTATACCCTATATCCTCCGTGTCTTTACAATCCATTGCGTGCCGCACAGGTTTCGGTAATCGCAGTGCGGGCAGATATTCTTTTTGTCGGTGGCAGGACGAAACGGCTCTTCAGGGTCAACAATCTCGTTGAGCAGCCGGAACAATATCATCTCCAGCATCGGGAAAAGTTTCTTCTGCTCCTCGCTGTCGAAAAGAGGAAGTTCGATATTACGGGTGATCAGAGCATGGCCGAGAAGAAGGAACATTGCGTCAGTATTGTCTGTATCCGCCCCTGTCTTTTCTGAATGCAGGAGGAGATATAGGGGCAACTGAAGGCTGCCGATGGCTTCGTTCCAGGTCTCCCGCATCCCGGGGTCAAGCTTCCGGAAGTTGATCTTCAGATACGACGGGTTTGATCCTGTCTTGTAATCGACAATAACCGTGCGTTCACCCCTCTGCTCGATGCTGTCAATGCGGCCTCTGAGACGAAAAGAGTGTTTCGCGATATGCATATCCACCTCTGTTCCGAGAATAGCAAGCGAGCCCTGTTCCATGATGTCATAATAGTATTGGGTGATGAGATCCCTGAGGTGTTTTTTGATCTGCCTTTTCAGGAGGTAGGCAGCGCCGGAAGGGTTTTTCCCGAATCTCTGTGCAAAGAGCCTCCCGATATGGATCTCCATGTCTTCCGGGGTCATGGTGCTCTTTTTCAGCAGTTTACCGGTCCTGTTCTGCATAAAGCCCGCGAGAACGGCATGGACGAATTCACCGATGTCAGTCCGCTCAATATCACCTGAAAAGTCGTCTCTGCTCTTGAGGTTGAGTACGTATGCATAGAAAAAGGCAAGCTGGCATCGCAGATAGGTGTCCAGACTCGTCGCGCTGTAGACGTACTTCCTCAGAAACTCTACCATCCCCTCCGTCTTGGGAATCTCACCGGGGTCTCTGTTCCCGAGGCTGACCCGGTACTGGACTGTATTGAGATATTTTCTCGCGTTCCGTTCCCTGTCCTTTTTCTGATTTTCCCAGAGAAGCTGTTCTGCAAAACGGGATTTTTCCTTCCTGTCGTTTTCCACAAAGAACAGATGACACTCTTTTGCTCCATGGAAAAGATTCTCAAAGTAATACGCAACAAGAGCATCCCTGTCCCGGTAGGTAGGGATTTTGAGTATCTCCCGGGCTTTCAGCGGGAGCAGGGAATCTTCTTTCTTTGTGTCGGGCAGAACTCCTTCGCTGGCGTCGAGCAAAAAGACCCTTTCGAACTGCAGGGCTCTCGTCTCGAGGAAGCCGAGAACCTGGAGTCCGTGCACCGGAACGCCTTCAAAGGGAGTATGACAGGTTGTAAGGTATTTTCTGAAAAAGAAGAAATACCCGTTGAGCTCGGAAAAGGTGATGTCCTTCATGAACGAACGTTGCATGCTGTCGAATACCTTGATGAACGTCTCGGAAAAAGGATGAAAAAGAGGGTGAACCCGTGCAGTGCTGTTCCGGTAAATGTACAGGAGGACCTCAGCACATTTTCCGGCAAAGTCCTTCACATTCTCGAACGAGAGGAATTTTTCTATGGTCTGTTCGTGGATAGTGCGAAGGTGACCGGTCATCCCGGCATACGGCACCTCTTCCCTGTCAGCACCAGCGGGGTAGATCTTCAGGGAAGAGACGGATTCTTCTACTTCCCGAAGGGTTGAGAAAGTTATCGTCCTGGAGCGGACCAGTTTTTCCTGTAATGCATGGAACAGTATCCTCGTGGGTTCAGACCTTCCGCGGTACTGGATGTTTTTTGTGTAGGGATGAAGTACAAACTTGAGGTAGTCGGGGATATAAACGCGGTCGCCGTCCATATTCGCTACCAGTTCCATGAGGTTGTTGAAGAAGCTGAATACGGGGGTGCGTATGACAGGATACCCCATCGATACGTTATAGCTTTCTTCATCGAATGAAGAAAGGCACTGACGGAGGACCGGGAAGAGAGTTTCTGAAGAAGGGAGAACGACGACGGTTTTTTCATCCGGTTCGGGACGCAGGGTGTTCAGCATGCGGCTGAGGGCAAAGACCTGCCCGTGGGTGTCGGGGCTTGTACAGAAATGGACTGTCGGCCCTTCTTTCTCTCCGCTGCCGTCTCTGGAGGGGATACCCATAAATGAAATCTGCTCGCGGATTCCGGTGCCGTCCTGGAACAGAAACAGGCTCTCCTGCCGCAGGGAAAGTCTTTTGCATAACTTTTTTTCAGAGTTCGTAAACGCATAAAAACCGGTAAAGATGATCTTCCGGAAATTGTCCGGAATGCTCTCTGCCAGTTCAGATACGGATCGGTAGCGGAGTGACCGTGTCGAACAGCCGAGTTCCTGCACCCTCTGATAGAATTTCTCGTAAAAATGGGATAACGACTGGAGTCTTTTCGCTGAATGGACCGGGATATTCTCGCCGGCGAGGCCCTCCACCCCTTTGAATGCCGCAACAGAGACGCATTCAATAGAGAGCTCTTCGATGTCGTGGTAGATCTTTAGCCCGAGGGGGAAGAAACTCTCCGGAGTCAGAAAGCCCTCCTTTCCGAGAGGTTTTGGTGAATCCCTGTGTATATCATAGAGGATTGCTATCGCGTCCATTGGTTCGATTCTTCTGTCAGACGAGACAGTTTCGTAGAGACGGTCTATGAACTCGTCCATTGACAGGATGCAGGGAGGAACGATGCTTCCCTTCACTCTGTCTGCAAGGGTTTTCCTCAGGAAATGGGCGGGCCTCTTTCCCGGGAACACAACAAGATTTGCCGAATAATCCAACCCGTCCCGGATGAGCTCGGAAGCAGTTTCTTCGATGAGACTGACGCCCCGGGGTGCGATACGGATGCTCATGATATCCTCTTCATCTCTCCGGTATCCACATACACCAGCAGGCATTCAACTGTGCGTGCCGGGAACAATTCCTCTGCAATTTTCCGGTACCTCATCACCTGAATGATGGAAGCCTCTTCTGCGGAACGTTCTTTCCCGGTCTTGTAGTCAAGAATAGTAATCAGGTCTTTGTCGATGACTATCCTGTCCATCCTGTGAAGTCTGCCGGCCCGGTCAGTGACTTCCCACTCGGTCTTTACCACTCTTCCGGGCTTTCTCCTGAAATATCCGGAAATATCTTCACGCCGAACAAGCGAGACGATGAGGTCATGGATTTCCGGAACAGGGAAACCTGCGCCTGTTTCTCTCTTCACCTTGTGGGTGATTTCCATGACTTTTTTTGAAATATCCCGGCCTGCATAATCGATGAGAGAAAGCGTCCGGTGAATGAACTCGCCTCTCTGCTTTTCATGGAGATTCAGCAATTCCTCCGGTCCCGCCCCGAACTCAATCTGTCCGGAAGCATGGAGAAGAGGCACGGGGGATGAAAAGTCATGCCTCGCACTTTCCGCATACGACGGCTTTTCTGCCGGAGGGAATTCGTCAGCAGGGAGGATATCGAGGGGATATCGGAGGGTTTTTCCGCGCACCCCGATAACATACAGTTCATACTGCGACCGGGTGAATCCAACATACAGTGCATTCAGACTGTTAACCCTATCCCTGATCGTTTCTTTGTGATAGAGTTCAGCAGAATGAGGGTCATGGGAGGTGATATCCCTGGTGACTTTCAATAACCGGACATCGTTCTTGCCGTGTTCGATGATATAATCGAATCCCCGCGGAAACTCATCATAGAGGAGAAGAATTACCACCGGGAACCCGAGTCCCTTTGCCTTGTGGATCGTCATTACCCTGACTGCCTCGTAGTCCTTTGGCACGTTCATATCCCAGTCTGATTCCGCGATGTCACCAATCTGTCCTTCATCCGCAAAGAGGAGAAAATCGCCGATGCTGGAATATCCATTACCTTCAAGGTCCTTCACAGATTCAAGAATCTTGGCAAGCGTTGATTCTTCTTCGCCGAAAGTTTCAAACACCCTGAAAACGCAGAATATCTGGGTAACGAGGTCATACAGCGGCAAATACCCGGCGGACCTGAAGATGCCTGCGAAATAGGTATCCCAGAGTTCAGGAAATGTCTTCCGGAATGCCTTGTACAGGGGACGTTCATTTCTCCGGGAGAAGAGGAATTTCCTGATATCGCATTGCTCTTGCTCAGACTGTTCATCAGCAATTCTCCTGCCGAATACCCCACCGGAAAGAAACGTGGCAAAGGAAAGATCTTCAGGAGGAGAGTCGAGGAATTTTAACAGGGAGAAAATTTCACCGGAAAGCTTCCGTCTCCGGATGTCGAGACTGCTGAAGGAGATGAAGTCTATGTCGATTTCATTCAGCCATGCAGTGACCCTGACTGCATCCTCGTTCCTCTGGGTGAGGACTGCGATATCCCCCAGGGAATATCCGCGGGTTCGGAGTTCCTGCATCAATTCCTGGATTTTCTGTTTTTCCGGAGGTGATTCATCATTTTTTTGGTGCAGGGTGACTTCAACATACCCTGAGGTACTTCCAGCATCACTCGGGGTCTGGGTATAGTCGGCAAGGCCGCTTCTTGTGGCAGCTTCATGATACTGAGGATTCCCGGAAACCTTCCCCTGAAATACCCTGCGGGTAAAGTCGAGTATTCTGCTCCTGCTCCTGTAGTTGATGGTCAGTTCCCTTTCGAACGGGATTGCGGAAGGGAAAGGATTCGTGGATATACAGTCTCTCATGATCGTGTAATCTGCATCCCTGAACCCGTAGATCGCCTGTTTCGTATCGCCGACTACAAAGAGACTGCCGCCCTGGGACAGGGAGTTGTCGATCAGGGGGATAAGGTTCTGCCATTGTATGGGAGAGGTGTCCTGGAATTCGTCGATAAGAAAATGGTAGACGATATCTCCAAGCCTGAAGTACACATCAGGGACGATATCACTGCGGAGATACTCTGCAAGATACCGGTTGATGTCTTCTATAAATACCTTGCCATGGAGTCTTTTTATCGATTCGATACTGTTTCTGAAAGACCCGTAAGCCAGCATATAGGGGATGCAGACAGAACGGCTATAAAGGGATGCAAACCGGCTCACAAGTCCCTGTAATTCTGACCAGTATGCGAGTATCTCCCTATATGAGTCATGAAGAGCCTGAGCCTTTCCCCCGGGTTTCTTTACCGGGGGAAGTTTAAGACCTCTGCTGAAAATATCGGTAAATTTGTTCTCATGGACAGCAGTCCGCACTGCATCGAATGAAGAATTGAGGCTTTTATCAAGTTGAGAATTATTGATAAGATTATCAAGAAGATATGTAATTTGTTTCATCTTATTCTTTAAGATATCAATCTCTTTCCTCTCATCTTTGAGAAGAGGTCTTAAACTGGTGGCAGAAAGCTTTCTGGAGAGATTCTTCACCTCTTCAATGATTGTTTCCGTGGGATCCCAGAGATAAGATGCATCAGACCTTCTGTTTTCTCCGATGTCGTCGATAATCTGTTCAAAAAGTACTGATTCATAGGTATGTTCACTGATATTTCTAAAAATAAGGTTGAATGTATAATCAATAAGAGATTGATTATTAATGATAATATCAAAATCAGGGGGGTATCCGAAATCAATTGCCGATGCTTTGAATACCGTTGCCATGAAACTGTCTATTGTCTTCACCTGGAAATCAGAGTAATTGCCCAGTATCTCTTCAAGAAGAGCGCCTGCCTGTTCACGCACCTGTTCGCGACTGACGGAAATAACCTGCAGGAGTTCATCAAGGACATCAGGCTCACCGAAGTACGCATCCTTAAGCTGTTCAAGGACCCGCTCTTTCATTTCTTTTGCGGCATTATTCGAGAACGTTATCGCGAGAATGTTCCTGAGGCTGTTATGGTGAACTCTTCCGGACAGAATAAACTGGACGAACCGCTGCGTAAGGGCGTAGGTTTTCCCGGAGCCTGCAGAGGCCTTGAGAATCATGAAATGAGGGAATGGGATATCGGTGTCTTTCTGTAAAACCGGATTCATGGCAATTCGTTGAACTCTCTATGACACTATACCTTTTTGGGGTGGTTTTTGCCAGGAGGAACCTGACAGAAATAGTGATTGAAAGGATTATGAACCGGAGCAGGGAAGATGAGGGCCGGAAATCTTACGCTTTGTCCTGCTTTTTGAATTCCACGCCGACCTTTACAGAGCTGTCTCCCATGCTCATAGTCCAGCGCACGACTGCATACAGGGAATCATTTGTAAGGATTCCCCGTATCATGATCTCTTCACCATCTGCAAGGGGGTGGTTCGTGATCATGCATAATCCGGCATGGCTGAAATCCTGTATTATTCCTTTCAGGACTTTATCGGCTGAATGTGCAATGCGGGAATATTCTATAATCTGGGAAAAATCATACCGTGAGTTTTTTCTTTGTCCGGTTGACATTCTGTCCCTTTGGTCACTCTAGTTATAAATAAAATGCTGCGCATTTGTCAAATTTCCCTGCAAACCCGGATTATGCGTAAATGAATGACCAAGGAGAGCAGACGCAGTATATCGCTCATTCTTGTCCCGATCCCGAAGGTATTCGGGACGGGACTCCGAGGTATCTCCCGAAAGCGTTGCGGATTATTGCCTCGAGTCCAGCAGTATTGTCACCGGACCGTCATTTATCAGATGAACCTTCATGTGAACTCCGAATTTACCCGTGAAGGCTGTGAGTCCGGTCTCACGCAATCTCTCAGCAAGCCTGAGGTATAAAGCTTCGGCCTTTTCAGGACCTTCAGCATTGTCAAATGATGGGCGGTTGCCTTTCCTGCAGTCTGCAGAGAGGGTGAACTGTGACACAACAAGGACTTTCCCTTTGATATCCTGCACGGAAAGGTTCATTTTCTGTTGCTTGTCTTCGAATATCCTTGCCTGAGAGATTTTTTTGAGCAGATACTCCATATCCCTGTCCGTGTCACCCTTTTCGACGCCAAGGAACACGAGAAGGCCCTGTGCGATTTCTGAAATGACGTTACCGTTTACGGTAACCCGTGCTTCTGATACCCGTTGCAACAGTGCTTTCATGTCTTCTGATTATTCAGTTTAAACTTCTGACTCTTAATACCAGAGCATCGCTTCAAAATCAGGAGTCGGTACGGTAAGCGTTATGTGACCTCTCCCGGGACACCGTTCGATCTCCTCGCCCTCTTTGGTTATGCAGAGTGAAAAATTGACAACATCATTTTCCCGTGCGTGCAGGTCGCCGAACGGTATGCCGATCTCAAAGACATCACCAAATGCTACATCCGGAATGTCTTTCACTTTTTTCCAGTCGCTGTTCCTCTTCTCAAGCAGTGACGCAGAGAGCTCCGGCCTGACCGAAACAGAAACTTTCAGCATGGAAGGCTTCACAAAATCAATTGAGAACGAAAGGTCTTCGGGGAATTCGTTAGAAGGAATCGCAGGGTCAGCTCTCAGGAAGAGTGTTTCCTTGTTGAACCCGTAATAAATGCCTGAGAGGAGACTCTCGGCCTTGTGCATACTTCCCCCTGACTTCCTGATATCCATCTGGGCAGCCTGGTACCATTCGTAGTAACTGGTGACGGTTCCGTCTATCTTCGGGTCGATGAACCCGCGGATAGCGACGGTCGGAGCGATGCTCCTGTCTTCCCTGAGGACCGGCACGAAGAGAAAGGGCGGAATTTCCTTCCCCATTTCCCGGTAAACGTTCATGAGGTTTGTCCTGAAGAGCTCATCAAAATCTTTCTGGGTCTCAGTGGTATGGTCGTCGCCGTACCACCAGTTCCAGTCACTCCCCTCTGCGATATAGACTGACTTCCACGCTTCGGAAAGGTTTCTGTCAGGGTGGACAGCCTGGAACAGCTCCAGTTCCTTTCGTGTTTCAGCAAGGTAGTCCCATGCTGTATTGTCTTCCTCATGTCCTATCCACACGGCGAAATTTCCATAGATCCATGACCCTGGATGGAGCTTGTCCAGATTGGAGCCCGGGCCATGGGTGTCGAGAAATTCGGAGACAGTCACTGTCTGCAGCCGTTCATTGGTGGAGAGCCCTTCGTAGAGATAGTTCAGGAAATCGTATCCGTCGTTGGCATAGTATTCCCATGCATTCTCGCCGTCAAGGATGAGGGATACGAGATACGGCTTGTCCTTGGGGATGCTCGCAGCAATTTCTTCCAGATGACGGATGAGGTCATTTGCCGCATTCATCGGTTCCCATTTCGCGTAGACGAACCCGATACGGTCTGAAAGCAGGTGGTCGCGGAAAATGATCGAAACGTTTTCGAAGACATGGGGACTGTAAAGAGTCCGTGGGTCGAGGAGATTCCTTGCAGAATCCCGGAGGTGTCTTTCAATTGAGGCGGCAAGGATGTCTTCGTCGGTTGCAATCCATTGAATGCCGGCGTCTTTGGCAATCTTTACGACTTCTTCACTTACTGAACCTTCCGAAGGCCACATGCCGCGCGGACGATAGCCGAATATTTTGTCAAAATACTCCAGTCCGTCCCTGATCTGCTTTTCCGCATCCGCGGGATGCGAGAAACGCTGGCGCGGGAGGTGTATGTCCGGCTGCGCAATGCGTGCAATATTCGTATCGCAGAGCAGGGGCAGGATAGGGTGGTAGAACGGGGAACAGGAGAGTTCGATCTGTCCCTTCCCGAGCATTTCCCTGTACCGGGGTATGATCTGTCTCAGGATTGTATGCTGTTTTTCCAGAACAAGCCGTTTTTCTTCTTCGGAGAAGTCCCTGCCTTTTTCGGCGAGCGTTCTGAGGTCTGTGTCATTCCGCCTGAAAAGAGGGTCTATCCAGCACAGGTTGAAGAGCACCTGGAGGTCGAGAAAGTCCTGAACCCTGAAATAACGGGCAAGCCTTGCCAGATCGCTCCGGATGAGACGGGTTCCCCGCTTGGACAGGAGTTCGGAATAGCGCGGGAATGGTCTGATCATCGTCTCCCAGTTGGCAAGAAAAAAGTTTTCGAGAAGAAAAACCCTTTCCTCCTGGGAGAGATCTGCTGCGTTCATCAAGCTGAGTTCCCGGTAGCGGTCCGTTGCATTGTTCTCTGTATAATCCGAAAGTTGTTCGAGGAGAGACGGGGTGAAATTGAAGGTCTGCCTGATTGCAGGGAATCCGCTTTGAATCTCTGCCATATCAAGGTAGTCTTTGGTGCCGTGAAGCCTTACCCAGGGAAGTCTGTACAAGCCGGTCAAAGGGTCTTTATAGAAAGGCTGGTGCATATGCCAGAGGAAAGCGACAGAGAGGGGGTTACCGGTCTTCATATTTGAAGATATATTCGTCTGGTTTTGCTAACCCGAAGTCCTCCCGCGCATGTTTTTCTCTCTCATAAGGGTCTTCCTTGAGAGATTGAATCTGCGACCTGAGTTGTTCATTCTCCAGAGCGATATCCCTGATTTCACTTTCCGTGCGGAGCTTGTTTTGATACAGTTCCCTGTATTTCAGAATCCCCAGATCCCCGAAGATAATATTACCGAAAAGGTAGAGGAAGCTCAGGAAGACGACGGTATAGAAGACAAGTCTCCGTTTCCTCACCTCGGAGGCGACCTGTTGGCGCAGACGGTTGACGGGAGTTGCCATTACTATAAATTATAGAATGCTTTTCCGACTTTGTACACTGGAGATTTCGCCGGTTCTTCAGGCAGGGAATCCGGCCGTGCAGACGCAGGTTTTTTATCGGGAACAGCACCGGGATTTATCCGCTTCTTCTCTCAGGGGAAACTATGTACTGCATTGGCAGTTGTTATTTTCTGCGCACATGGATTGCATCGCCGTGAACGTCTTCGGCAGCTTCCATGAGAGCTTCGGAAAGGGTGGGGTGGGCATGGATAGTCTGCCCGATATCTTTCGTCGTCAGACCATTCCGGATTGCGACAGCCGCCTCATGGACCAGGACCGAGGCAGAAGGTCCCATGATGTGAACACCGAGAACCCTGTCTGTTTTTTTGTCGGATACGACTTTTACAAAACCTTCGATCTCTCCGAGGACGTGCGCTTTGGCGAGTGATCTGAACTGAAAATGCCCGGTCTGTACCGGTAACCCCTGTTCAGAGGCCCGGCGCTCTGTGAGTCCGACAGAGGCTATTTCCGGGGAAGTGAAGATAGCGGAAGGAACTGCAGCGTAGTCCATTGTCTTTTTGCCGCCGAGCGCATTGGTCACCGCAGTGATCCCTTCCTGCGATGCGACATGCGCCAAGAGCAGTCCTCCTGTTACATCACCTACAGCATAAATCCCTGGGACTGAAGTTTCGAGATTGCTGTTTACGACAATTTCTCCGCGGGAACCTCTCCTGACCCCAACTTCATCAAGCCCGATACCCTCACTGTTAAAAGCCCTTCCGGTAGCGACCAGGGCTTTTTCAGCCACGATTTTTCCTCCGCCGGGGAAGATGACATGCACGCCGTCCTGCTCTGCGGTGATGCGGTCAACATTGGTTCTGGTGAATACCCGTATTTTCTTCTTCCTGAATTCCTGTTCGAGGAGCGCTGATATCTCATCATCTTCAGTGGCAAGAATGCCGGGGAGTCTCTCTATCAGGGATACTTCAGATCCGAGGTCCCTGAAGATGCAGGCAAATTCACAGCCGACGATGCCGCCGCCGACGATGAGAAGGCTCCTGGGGATTGCTGTGAGGTTCAGGATATCGTTGCTGGAGAGGATCTGTTTTCCGTCGAAAGGGAAGGAAGCAACCTGATAAGGTCTTGAGCCGGTTGCAACAAGTATCCCGTCTGCCTCAAGGGTGTCGAGGGAACCGTCCCGTGACCGGACATGGAGCGTACGGGGTGAAGCAAGCGATCCGTTTCCCTCCCTGAGGGTGATGCCCCGGTATTTGAAGAGGGAACGGATTCCCTGCACCTGTGTCCGTACAATTGCATTCTTCCTCTCGACTATCGAGACAATATCCGGCGTTATGACTCCGTCTCCGCGGAGCCCGAATGCTTCGAGATTTTTTGTTTTCGCGAACAGTCTTGCTGATGCAATGATTGCCTTGGTTGGAATACATCCCCAGTTAAGGCAGGTTCCTCCGACTTCCTCCTTCTCGATTACTGTGACCTTTGCCCCGAGATGGGCAGCCCGTATTGCAGCAATATAGCCTCCCGGACCTGCCCCGAGGATCGCTAAGTTCATTTTGCCTCTTCTTCAACATATTTCAGATACTCGGATGCATCCATGAGGTCATCGGCCGCGGAAGGATCATCAAGTTCGATCACAGCGATCCATCCCTTGCCGTAAGGGTCTTCATTGAGGATTTCGGGGGATTCGGAAAGGTCTTCATTTACCTCATGGACCTTGCCGGATACGGGTGAGATGATCGATGAGGTTGCCTTTGTTGATTCTATTTCGCCGATTTCGCTGTTTGCATCAATATCTGAATCCACCTCAGGAAGATCGATATAGACAATGTCGCCGAGCGCGTCCTGTGCATAGTCTGTAATCCCGATCGTAGCTTTTCTGCCGGTGATTTTTACCCATGTATGCTCTCTGTGAAATTTCAGGTCATCTGGATTCATGTTTCCTCCTACATTTTGGATTACTCACCCAACACAGATTTCTTATCATAGGTTTTTCTTCTTTGTCAAGGAATGTTCGCAGATGCTGTTGAAGCATACGGTATCTTGTAGTAAGATATAACCAAATGAGGATTTCAGGCGGTTTCGCAAAGGGCAGGAGAACGTCATGGGAAAGGCTCCCGGAGGAAAACACCTCCGGAGGACGCCTCAGGCCGACGTCTTCAAAGGTCAGGGAAGCTCTTTTCGATATACTCAGGAACATACTTCAGGGGTCACGGTTCGTTGATCTTTATGCAGGAACCGGAACCGTTGGTCTCGAAGCCCTCTCACGGGGTGCGGGAAGCGTGGTCTTTGTCGAACCGGACGGGGTCAGAACCGCGATGATCCATAAGAGCATCGAAGCTCTGGGGTTTTCCGGGAACGCGATTGTTAGCAAAATGTATGCAGAAAAATTTCTGCAGACAGCTTCACGTGAGCGCCTGGGGTTTGATATTTTTTTTCTCGACCCCCCCTATCAGTCGGAAGAGATCGGGAAGGTTCTCCCCCTTATCGGGAGCATCGGGATACTGAATAATGAGGGCATTGTGATAGCAGAACATTTTTTCAAAAAACCGGTGCCCAGCATTGCCGGAAGCCTGATCCTCGCGAAACAGTACCGGTACGGAGATACGGTGCTGACTCTTTACCGGGAGGAGCCGGGGTGAGGACTATCGCGATTTATCCGGGTACGTTTGATCCGATAACAAACGGACATCTTGATCTCGTAAAAAGAGCCCTGAGGTTCTTTGATGAAGTGGTCATTGCAGTAGCCCCGAGCCTGAGGAAACAGACACTCTTTACCCTTGAAGAGAGGGTCGCTCTTATCCATGAATCGATACAAGGGATGCCGGGGGCTGATGTGGAAGCTTTCCACGGGCTTCTTGTCGAATATGTGACAGAAAAGAAGGGGATAGCGATTATCCGGGGACTCAGGGCTGTATCTGACTTTGAATATGAATTTCAGATTGCACATATGAACAGAAAACTCCGGAAAGATATCGAGACCGTATTCCTCATGCCGAGCGAGGAGTACAGCTTTCTGTCTTCAAGCATAATCAAGGAGGTCGCCTCATTCGGCGGATCGATAAAAGGCCTTGTGCCGAAAGCAGTCGAGAAGGCGATTAGCAGAAAATTCGGAAGAGAAAGAGGCAGGGAAAGAGGAAAGAGAGGTAAAGAGGAAAGGCAGGTAAAGGTATAAAAAACGAATATATGATTATTTTACTGTCTCATACTCTGCCTCTACCTGTGCCTTTTTTTTCTTAGTTAACCTTTTCACTGCCGGAGGATGTGCATGTTCCGGAATGAGCTGCCGGTCCCGCCTCATTTTAACCCTGAGAAAGTCGGCGAAGTATGGAAAATCGCCTACGAGGAGATTGCGTCCAATGCCGAAGAATGGGCAGGGAAGTACGGTATCAGCCCCGCAGCAGAGGACCGGTTCAGAATATGTCTTATCGGGGTTGATGTCCAGAATTCCTTCTGCATTCCGGGCTTCGAACTCTATGTCGGAGGCAGATCGGGGAAGGGCGCCGTTGATGACAACCTGCGCCTCTGTAAATTCATCTACAGGAACCTTGATGTTCTCACCCAGATCTGTCCTACCATGGATACCCATCAGGCCATGCAGATATTCCATGCTGTGTATCTGGTGAACGAAAAGGGCGAGCATCCTGCGCCGTTTACCATTATTACGGAGGAAGACGTACGGCAGGGCATATGGAAGTTCAACCCCCGCCTTAATTCCAGTTTTCCGGTAACAGAAGACTACGGACAGAGGCATCTCCTCCACTATGTAATGCAGTTGAGAAAAAGCGGGAAATATGACCTTACCGTATGGCCGTACCATGCGATGCTCGGGGGGATCGGTCATGCGCTTGTCCCGGCGGCGGAAGAAGCCATTTTTTTCCATACTCTTGCACGCTGCAGTCAGCCGCACTTCCTGGTAAAAGGGGACAGACCCTTCACTGAACATTATTCGGTCCTCGGACCCGAGGTGCTGGAAGGTCCTTCCGGAGAACCAATCGCGCAGAAAAACGATGTGTTTTTCAGGAAGATGTTCGAATTCGATGCGATTCTTATCGCAGGGCAGGCGAAGAGCCATTGTGTTGCATGGACGATCCAGGACCTTCTTGATGACATCCTCACCCAGGACAGGAGACTGGCTGAAAAGATATATCTCATGGAGGACTGCACCTCTCCGGTAGTTGTGCCGGGGATGATTGATTATACGGAGCAGGCTGATGCTGCATTCAGACGTTTTGCAGAATCGGGGATGCATATCGTCCGCTCCACAGACCCTCTTGAACAATGGCCCGGAATAAGACTCTGAAATCACCGAAGAAAAAAGTACAGGTGTTCATCATATCTGATGCCACAGGATTAACGGCTGAAATGGTAATCAGTGCAGCGCTGGTACAGTTCAGGGAGATCGAGCCGGTCTTTAAGAAATTCCCTTACATCAGAACAGGGGAACAGATAAGCGCCATCTTTTCGCAGGCGGAAGCAGCGCACGGCATCGTAATATATTCGCTCGTTTCCCAGGACCTCAGGACATGGGTCCGCAGGGAAAAGAGAAAGAGGAACGTGTTTGCAGTCGATATCCTCGGATCGCTTATCGACCAGATTGGAAGAATATGGAATCTTATCCCGGAATTCAGTCCCGGCCTGCTTAACAGGGTGAGTGAAGAATCGATCCGCCTTGCGGAATCCATTGATTTCACCCTGAGGCATGATGACGGTCTGGGTGCTGATACGATCGAACAGGCTGATCTGATCCTGTTCGGGGTCTCAAGGACGTCCAAGACGCCGACAAGCCTTTATCTTTCCTGCAATCAGAACCTTAAGGTTGCGAATATCCCGATCATAGAGAACGTTGACCCTCCGGAGAAGGTTTATTCCCTCGGCATGCAGAAAGTGGGATTTACCATTTCAGCCGAGAGGCTTGCGTTCATACGGGAGAGGAGGATGAAATATGCGGAAGCGAATGACTATCTTGATCTTTCACATATCCGGGAGGAGATAGAATACAGCCACCGCATATACAGAAAGGTCCCGGGTATCCAGATTATCGATGTGACGCACAGCTCCATCGAAGAGGTTGCGAATAAGATCATGGAGTGGAGACAGGAACCCGTTAAAGATGGAAAGGAGGAAATGTCCGATGCAACGAAATGATTTTGTGTTATGGTTCAAAGACCTTGGCAAGGAGGATATCCCGCGTGTCGGCGGCAAGTGCGCAAATCTTGGCGAGCTTCTGGGCAAGGTCGGTGTTCCCGTGCCCGACGGGTTTGCCGTTTCGGCAGGCACGTACAAACAGTTCCTCGAAAGGACACAGACGCATAAAACAATACAAAAACTCCTCTCCGGCCTCGTTTCCACAGACATGGATGCGCTGAACAGGATTTCCGGAAAAATACGGAAGCATATCGAGGGAATTCCCATGCCGAACGATATGGAAAAGGCTTTCCTCGCTGCATACCGGGAGCTCTGCAAGCGGACAGGGAAGAAGAACGTTCCGGTTGCGGTGAGGTCCTCTGCAACTGCCGAGGACCTGCCTGGCGCGAGTTTCGCAGGACAGCAGGACACCTTCCTGAATGTAACGGAGAAGACCCTTGTCAGCAGTATCAGGAAATGCTGGAGCTCCCTCTTTACACCCCGTGCCATCGTGTACCGGAAAGAGAAGGGGTTTTCCCATGATGATGTGCTCATCAGCGTAGCGGTACAGGAGCTTGTCTTCTCTGCCGCCTCCGGGGTCATGTTTACGCTGGAACCGGTAAGCGGAGATACCGGAAGGATCGTGATCAATGCTTCATGGGGCCTCGGAGAGGCGGTTGTGAGCGGACAGGTGACGCCGGACGAATATGTTGTTGAGAAAGAGTCGATGAAGATCGTGGAAAAACATGTAGTCAGGAAAGACAGGCAGATTGTGTCTGATGCGAAGGGCGGAACGAACTGGGTGAAAGTTCAGGAGCCGATGCAGAAACAGCCGGTGCTTGACGATGCTTCAATCGTCCGTCTCGCTGAATATGGCATCCAGATAGAGAAGCATTACGGGGTACCCCAGGACATTGAATGGGCGGTTGATGATTCGGGCAGGCTGTTCATTCTCCAGGCCCGCCCGGAAACGGTCCACGGCGCTGAAGGAGCGCGGACAATCACAGAAGGGAAGGAGCATATGGAAAGAGATATCCTGTTGAGAGGCATCGGGGTGAGCCCCGGTCAGGCGTCAGGCAAAGTGAAAACCATTCTGGATGTGAAGAAGATATCCGGGTTCCGCGAGGGAGAAATTCTTGTCACGGAGATGACCACTCCTGACTGGGTTCCTGCAATGAAGATCGCAGCAGCTATCGTGACGAACCTGGGAGGAAAGACCTGCCATGCAGCCATTGTCAGCAGGGAGCTTGGAGTCCCCTGCATTGTCGGCACGGAGAACGCGACAAAAGTCCTGAAAGACGGCCAAGTGATTACGGTTGACGGGCAGAGGGGACTGATCTACAGGGGTTCGGTAGCAAAGAAGGGGGAGCCGTCCGCGCCTGTACAGGGAGTGGCAGATATGTCGGCACAGATTGTTACAGCAACTAAAGTTTACGTAAATATCTCAATCCCTGAGATAGCGGACAGGATAGCGAAGGAGACGAATGCGGACGGCGTAGGGCTTCTTCGCGCAGAGCACCTCATGCTCAGCATAGGCAAGCATCCGAGACTTCTGCTTGAAGAAGGAGGGGAAAAGGTCATGCTCGATACCTTTGCGAACGGTGTCGGCAGGGTTGCGGAAGCGTTTTTCCCGAAACCCGTTGTGTACCGGTTTCTCGATTTCAAGCCGGATGAATTTCTCGAACTCCCCGGAGGGGAGAAATATGAAAGGAAGAACGTGGGCCCGAATCCGATGATCGGATACCGCGGAGAATACCGGTATTCCAAAGAGGATGATATCTTCAGGCTCGAATTACGAGCGATCCGGCAGGCCCGGGAAAAGATGGGGCTGCATAACATCTGGGTCATGGTACCTTTCGTACGGACACTGGACATATTCAGAAAGACGGTCTCGATCATGCGCGAAGAGGGTCTGGACAACCGGAATGACCCGGGTTTCCAGCTCTGGATAATGGTCGAGGTCCCGAGTGCGGTATTCATGATCAGGGAGTTCTGCAGGGAAGGGATCGACGGGGTGAGTTTCGGGACCAATGACCTTACCATGCTCGTCCTCGGCGTTGACAGAAATGATACTTCGGTGCAGGAACTGTACGACGAACGGAACCTCGGCGTCCTCCGTGCAATTGCCTATACCATGGCGATATGCAGAAAACAGGGCGTGACGACCTCCATCTGCGGACAGGCCCCGAGCGTGTACCCTGACTATCTCGAGTTCATGATACGGTGCGGAGCCACTTCGATATCTGTGAATCCGGATACGGTCATTTCCTCAAGAAGAAGCGTGGCTGTGGTTGAACAGAAAATACAGATGGAAAAGGCGCTCGGTATTGTGACGAAACCGAAGATAGCAAAAATTCCCCTTGAAGAGGTGTTCTTTTGGAGAGGGATGGAAGAATAGAGGATTTCACAGCGTATATCGCAGAAAGATACCGGTCCGTTGCAGAAATCGGGATCGGACATTACCCCGATGTAGCCTATGCCCTGAAGAACAGGGGAGTGCGGGTTTTCGCAACGGATGTAAGGCCGTTTTCATACGACGGACTCAGGGTCGTGCATGACGATATAACCGGGCCTGAGATTGGATTGTATGAAGGCGTACAACTCCTCTATTCCCTGAGGACGCCTTCTGAGCTTGTCCCATACATGGAAACACTGGCGAGGGCGATTTCAGCCGATTTGATGATAAAACCCCTTTCTTCTGAATTTCTGAGCGGGAAAATAGTCAGGAACGGGGGCATAACATTCTATCTCTGGAAGTTTTCACTGCCTTCTCAAATACCGTGTCTGACTCGGAACCCTGTTTCTGATTATTCAGAAGGAGGGAACGGGACGCTGCAATATATTCAGCATGACAGACAAAAAGGCCGGATAAATGAAAAAAACACAGACACAGACAAAAAAGAGACCCTCAGCGAAGAAAAAAGTTATCTATCTCGTCGGTGAGGGAACGGGTGATACGATCAGCAAGATTGCACGCGCTGCACTTGCACAGTTTCACCATGAACAGGTGGAAGTGAAGAATTTTTTCATGGTAACGGAAGAAACGTATATATCGCATATCATGAAAACAGCCGCTTCAGACGACGCTCTGGTGGCATTTAGTATTGTCCAGCCTCCTCTCAGGGATTTCCTTATCCATGAGGCAGAGCGGAGGGGGATTAAGGCGATTGACGTGATAGGGAACTTCATCATACAGTTGTCGATATTCCTCAGGGAAAAGCCCCTTGAGATTCCGGGGAGGCAGTACATCCTTGATGAACATTATTTCAGACGGATAGAGGCGATCAATTTCGCAGTGAAACATGACGACGGGAAACTGCCCGGCGGGATGAAACACGCCGATATAATCCTTACAGGGTTGTCGAGGACAGGGAAGACGCCGCTGGCAACGTATCTTGCGAACCAGGGTTGGAAAGTGGCAAATGTCCCGATCCATCCGGATATGGAACCCCCTCGTGAACTTTTCGAGGTGGATCAGCAGAAGGTCTTCGCGCTGATCATCAATGTTGAAAGTCTCGTTAAGCTGCGGGAGGCAAGGCTCGAACAGCTCGGACTCGAACCGGATGCAAAGTATGCAGACCCGGTGTATGTCGAGCAGGAGATCGAATGGTGCGAAGAATTTTTCGCCAGGCATCCCAAATGGAAGATCATGAACGTCTCGAACAAGGCTATCGAGGAAGTCGCAGCAAGTATTGTAAGTACCTTCAGGAACGGTAAGGCCCATTAGCCGGGATTATTCACAGACCATTCCTGTCCCTGTTCATGGGCTTACTCCTTGAAGACGGGCTGGAGAACCATACCGCTGATTCCCTCACAGACAGTATAGAGTGAATACCCGGCATGCCGCCGCAGCAGAATGGTTTTCCGGTATCCTCTTTCCTGAAACCTGATATAATTATGCTGAATACAACAGAGAATTACCGGGAGACTGTCCATCGATCAATGGGGGTGAGTTGTCATGCAGGACATGGTTAAGCTGATAGCAAATTATATCGCGGTATCGGCAGAAGCGATAGCAGTAATTTTTATCGTCACAGGTATTCTCGGAGCCCTGGCAATCTATACAAGAAAAGCGTTTCTCTTTCGTCATGAGTATAAGGCAATGACGGAAAGCAGAACGCATCTCGGACACTCATTGTCAGTTGCCCTCGAGTTCCTGATAGCTGCTGATGTTCTGAAAACAGCAATTGCCCCGACATGGGAAGACATTGGTAAACTTGCAGCTATTGTAGGTATACGGACAGTTTTGAACTATTTCCTCCACAGGGAACTGAAGGAGATGGAAGCAACCTCCAAAATCATATAGCCTGCTCATGGTTGCTCCCTATACAAAAAACTGTTTTTGTAATACCATGATTCCCTGCTCATAAGAAAGGAACCGGCCGAAAAAACATGAAAAATGCTGTAATGGTAAACAATGCTGAAGGTCTGTTTCCGGATACTTCTGATATCCCGGAACGGGTTCGCATGAACGGGCCGATAATGCAGCATGAATACCTGATCAATGGTGAATTAAGGATATGGACCGGTGAAATGCAGGAAGTCAGGTCGCCGATACTCCTGAAGAGTCCGTCGGGCCTGATGAGCCCGCTGGTGGGTTCCTATCCTCTGCTCACGGAAAAAGAATCGATGGAAGCCCTTGTTTCCGCGATCTCTGCATATGATCAGGGAAGAGGACGCTGGCCCTCGATGTCTGTCCGCAACAGAATCGCATGTATTGAAGGCTTTCTGGAAGAGATGCTCTCAAAGAAGGAAGAGATACTGACGCTCTTCATGTGGGAGATCGGCAAATCTCTGGAAGGCGCATTGCAGGAATTCGACCGGACAACCGAATATATCCGGAACACTCTTGACGCGCTCAAAAGCATGGACCGTTCTTCTGCGGAGTGCGTGAGGGAGCAGGGAATCCTCGGGTATATCCGGAGAGCGCCGCTGGGAGTTGTGCTCTGCATGGGGCCGTATAATTATCCTCTGAATGAGACCCTGTCTATCCTTATCCCGGCACTGGTAATGGGAAACACTGCGGTCATTAAACCTCCGAAACTTGGCGTCCTCCTTCACTCTCCGCTGCTCAGGGCATTCCGGAGTTCTTTCCCCCCGGGTGTTGTGAATATCGTGTATGGGGACGGGAAGCAGATCATTCCTCCACTCTTGCGAACCGGCAAGGTGGATGTGCTGGCTTTTATCGGATCGAGCAGGGTCGCTGAGAAACTGAAGGGCATGCACCCGAAACCACACAGGCTCCGTTCCATATTGGGACTGGAGGCAAAAAACCCGGGGATCATCCTCCCGGAGGCAGACATGGAGACCGCGGTACAGGAATGCATTCAGGGGAGTCTGGCATTCAACGGACAACGTTGCACAGCCCTGAAAATACTCTTTGTGCACTCCAGGGTTGTGCGAACGTTTCTTGAGGGTTTTGCAGAAGAGATGGAACGCTTGCAGTGCGGCATGCCGTGGGAAGGGGGTGTCGTAATCACTCCTCTTGCGGAACCCGCAAGGGTGTCATTCCTGAAGGAACTTGTGCAGGATGCTGAACAACACGGAGCTCATGTCATGAACAGGTCAGGCGGAGTTGTCCTGGGAACCCTATTCTGTCCGACCCTGCTTTATCCTGTGAATGAACATATGAGAATCTACCGTGAGGAGCAGTTCGGGCCTGTAGTGCCGGTCGTTCCTTTTGACGATATTGAAACGCCGATACGCTATATTATTGAATCGAGCTACGGCCAGCAGGCGAGTATTTTCGGTAAGGATCATGAGACAATGCGGAAACTGACTGATATCCTGGTCACTCAGGTATGCCGGGTGAATATCAACTCTCTGTGTCAGAGAGGCCCTGATGTGTTTCCTTTTGCCGGAAGGAAGGATTCGGGAGAGGGAACGCTTTCCGTGTCTGACGCGCTACAGGTGTTTTCGATCCGCACAATGGTTACTACCCGGGATTTTAAGGACAATGAGGAAGTGCTCGCAGCTATTGTAAGGGGTAGCGCCTCAGAAATAGATCCCGCCAACTGAGCTAGAGCAGCCCGGTCGCATACCGCAGGCGGATTCCGGACAGGACGGCATCGTATACTGCGTTGTAATAATTACTGTAGCTCCTGACCCGCAGCGTTTCCGCATCGAGCACTTCCGTATTCGTGCCGACTCCCTCGCGGTACCGTTCCTTTACAACCTTGAGGTTTTCCTCGGCCTGCGACATGGCCTCACGGGTGACCTCTATGCGCATGAGTGTTTCGTTGAGGTCGAGGAACGCCTGGCGTACCTGAAGGGCGATGACCGAGGAGATGTCCGCTCTCTGTTTTTCGACAGACTCGGATTTCAGGATGAGCGCCGCGGCGTTATGGCGTGCGGATCCTCCGTCGAACAGTTCCCATCTCAGACCAAGGGTGGCAGACCAGAGGTCTTCATATACCTGGTACCTGTTTTCTGTATAACTATAGCTCCCCCTGAAGAGCAGCTGTGGCAAAACTGATGATCGGGCCTGAGTTGCCTGGAAACGGAGGGCCTTTGACTGCTCTTCAAGGGACGACAACTCGGGCCTTTTTCCAAGGGCAATCGCAGTGAGGTCGCTCAAAGGCATCTTTTCGGGTTCAGCGGAAAGCTCGTCGAGGGTAACTGCTCCGTCGAGCGGCCTGCCGGTCAGTCTGTTATACGAAGCTTTTGCGATGTGCAGGGTGTTTTCCGCCTGGAAGAAACGCTGGCGTGCATCAGACAATTCAACCTGTGCGGCCAGGAGATCGTTTTTTGTAATCATACCCTGATCATAGAAATTGGCTACATCGCGGGTATACGCAACAAGGCTGCTGACATTACTCTCGGCAACCTCAACGAGATGGCGGGCACGGAGAACAGCGATATAGGATTCAGCAACCCTGAGTTTGAGGTCGAGTACGGTCTTCATTTCGTTCCGGAGTTCGGCCCTGAAACCCGAAGCTGCTGCGGCTATCCCGCTGCTGATGCGACCGCTGGTAAAAAGAGGGAGCGAGAGCGAAGCCGAATAGGACAGGCTCTTGTCTTCGGACATAGGAATCTGACTGAAGGGCAGAAGAGGATTATCGAGGGCAGCGGCGGGACTCTGGTTGAGTATTGTATAGCTGCTCTCGAGAGTCAATGATGGAAACCGCAACGCTTCCGAAGCATCGAGGCGCCTTGCAGAATATTCGACATCCTTTTTTGCTGCGAGCAGGCGGTTGTCAGCTGCAAGAGCCCTTTCCCATCCCTCTTCCAGTGTTTCGGCAGCAACGAAACAGGGAAGGAGGAAAAGAGCAGCTGCTGTGGCAATACCCCTTATGAGCTTTACCATTCCGGATACCTCTCGAAACAATGGTATAATCATTATAACAGGTCACCCCAGGGTAATTGTGGGAACATCCGCATGCTGAAAAAAAAGAACGCCAGAAATTCTAACCAGGCAGGTCCTCCAGGCACTCCCCTGATCAAGAAACCCTGCAAGCCTGCCCCCCGGAGAACACCCTGTTTGATCAGGATGTGCCGGCAGGAGGCTGAAGCGCTGTTCGCAGGAGTCCGGGCCGTACTGGAAACCCATAATTTCCAGGATTCTGCTGAAGCTATTTTCCAATCGTGCAAGAAACTCACCCGGGCAAGGGCAGGATATATCGCACTCGTGAGTGAGGACGGCACCCGGAATGAAGTTGCATACCTTGATTCCGGAGGGATGCCGTGCAGTGTTGATCCTGATCATCCCATGCCGATCCGGGGGCTGAGGGGAAAAGTATACCGGAGTGGAACATCCTCCTGTGAAAACGATTTTGCCCGTTCTGAGCATCAGCGGTACATCCCTGAGGGCCATGCTGCCTTGAAGAATGTTCTCATGGTGCCTATGAAGATAAGGGGGAAAGTCGTAGGATTGCTGGGGCTTGCAAATAAACGGACAGACTTCACTGGTGACGATATCCGGGTGGCGGAGAGGTTCGGAGAACTTGCAGCCGTTGCACTGATGAACAAGAGGAACGAGGAAGTGCTCAGAAGCACGCATGAGATGATGGAGAGACGCATACAGGAGAGGACAGAGGAGCTGATGAATGCAAACCAGGCCCTCATGAAAAGCGAGCAGAAATACCGGATGCTCATCGAACAGGCTTCGGATGGCATATTCATCCTCGACCGGCAGGGGAACATCGACGAAGTGAATACGACTGCATGCCATATGCTCGGCTACGACCGGGATGAACTCATCAGGCTTACTATACTGGACATTATTCCGGAAGAGGATCTGCGTCGGCATCCTCTGAAGATCAGCGAAGTGCTTGCGGGGGAGAGGGTTGTTATCCAGAGGAGATTCAGGAAGCAGGACGGGACATTTATAGACGTGGAAGTGAGCGCAAAAAAGATCGAAACAGACAGACTCCAGACGATCGTGCGTGATCTTACAGAACGGAAAAAAGCCCAGGAAGCTCTCCGCGCAAGTGAAGAGCGCCTGGCTGAAGCTCAGAAGATAGCACACCTGGGCAACTGGGACTGGGACATCCGGACGAATGAACTGTACTGGTCGGAGGAGATTTACAGCATCTTCGGACTCACTCCCGGACAATTTGCCTCAACGTATGACGCATTTCTCAGCTCCGTTCATCCCGACGACAGGCAGCTGGTGAACAGCTCTGTGAATGAAGCGCTCTATGGCGCTCCTTACAGTATCGACCACAGGATTGTGCTCCCTGACGGGAGCATTCGTCATGTGCATGAACAGGCGAAGGTATTATTCGGAGAAAGCGGTGAACCGGTGCGTATGATCGGAACAGTGCAGGATATAACCGTGCGGAAAGAAGCGGAAAAAGCCCTTCAGGATTCAAAGGCAAAATATCAGGCGATCGTAGAGGGGTTCGACGGATATATCTATATCTGCAACGATCAGAACGATATAGAGTTCATGAACGAACGGCTGACCGGTCATCTGGGATACTCTGCGGTCGGCGAAAAATGCTACCGGGCCCTCCACGGGTTTGAAAATATCTGTCCGTGGTGCCAGAACAGGAGACGGGAGCATGATGAGGTAATCAGGGGAGAACTGAACAACCCGGAGAACAACCGGTGGTATTATGTTGTGAGTACCCCGATTCGCAACGAGGACGGAACGGTTTCCTCCATGATGATGCTCCAGGATATTACGGAAAAAAAGGAGAACGAAGTCCGTCTCCTCATGAGTGAAAAGCTGGCCGCACTCGGCCAGATGGCCTCCGGCATTGCGCATGAACTCAACAACCCCCTCGCAACAATTTCCGCGTGTACGGAAGGACTTCTGAACCGTATCAGGAAAGGTTCTGTTGACAGGGAACTCTTCGAAAGCTATCTGCAGATCATCAATGAGGAAGTCAGCCGGAGCAAAGGGATAACAACAAACATGCTCTCTTTTGTGAGAAAGACCGGCACAGAAAAAAAGGAATCGGACCTCAACGCGATGCTGGACAAGACGCTCGAACTGATAGGCTTTCAGGGCAGACTGAAGAATGTTGAGGTCGTCAGGCATTATACGGAGAGAGTATCCGTCAGGGTCAACGAGGGAGAAATGCGCCAGGTGCTCCTCTCGCTGATCGCGAATGCGCTTGATTCCATGGAAGACAGAGGCACCCTTACACTTTCGACGGGGATCAGGGACCAGGCTGCGTTGATTGAGATCGCTGATACAGGCCCGGGGATTCCGCCCGAACTGGTTAACAAGATATTCGATCCCTTTTTCACTACTCGCTCGGACCGGGGGGGGACAGGCCTCGGGCTTTCCATTGCGAAAAAAATACTCGATGATTCCGGAGGAACCCTCGATGTTCAGACCGGAGGGGGGCATGGGGTTACCTTCAGGATCGTTATCCCCCTCTGACAGGACAGGGCAATTTGCCATAGATCAGGAAATTTTGCCGTAATTGTTTCGAATATCCGTCCTGAAAACCCGCATAAATTACCAAAAAACATGTGGCATCAATTTTGCAAAGTTTTAGGAGAAGGTCGGCTATGGGTTTTCTGGCACGAAAAGAACAGGGCTCAGGAGTGCAGCATCTCGCGGAGGCTGTCATCTTACAGTCAATGGCTGATCTCTGTGAGAGGAGACACCGTCAGGAATGCAGGAAATTTTTCAGGGGAGAGGGATTTGCAGTATGGGCGGACCTTGCACGATTAAGCTCATTGGACCAGATACGCATCCTTTTCATGCTCAGGGGGAAAATACACAACCATGAATATGACACTGAATATCCTGTTAGCTGAGGACGACAGAAATTTAGGCTTCATCATAAAAAAAGAACTTGAAGAGGAGGAGTATACCGTAGACCTCGTCCACGACGGGGTGCAGGCTGTACTGATGTTCCTGAAGAACAGATATGATGTGTTGCTGTTCGATATAAGAATGCCGCATCTGGACGGCATCAATGCACTCAGGATCATCAGGGAAATAAATGCTGATATTCACGCCATCACCTTTTCAGGGAATGCAGGCGATGATACGATTGAGGAGGCACTCAACGCCGGCTCCTCGGTCTTCATCGCGAAGCCTTTTGAGATCCGGAAAGTGAAGGAATGTCTCAGAGAGTTCTGCTGAGGAAAACTTCAGCGCAGTTTTCCCAGCTTCCGGGCCAGTGCAATCGTCTGATCGAGAAGACGTCCGATCTCATTGAGTCCCTGGTCCCAGAATGCCCTGTCGGTAATATCGATCCCCATTCTGCGGAAGATCGCCCGGGGAGATTCTGAAAGGCCGGCTCCAAGAAAATGTTTCACTTTTTCGATGAAGCGGGGATTCTCCTTCACTGAACGCTGCAGTGATTTCGAGATCAGAAGACCGCTTGCATATGAGTAGACATAGAAGAAACTTCTGATATGACTCCAGTATATCCACCAGTTCTCGGAGCCGGGAGACTGTGCAACCGCCTTCCCCATGTATGCGTTCATGTTTTTCCGGAAGATGCCCCCGATCTCTTCTCTGGAAAGGTAGCCTTTTTCCCTGAATATGCGATGAAGTTCCTGCTCGAAACGGTAGCAGGCGATCTGCCTGAAAATTGTCGATACATCATCATTGAGTTTCTTCACCATGATTGCGAGTTTTCTCGCGTCATCCGCGCCGGTCAGTATTTCCTCGAGCACGAAATCCTCCAGAAATGTGCTCGCAACTTCGGCAGTTGATGTAGGCGTTCCGAAATTCAGGGCGTGCTGCCTCTCCCTGATCAGTTCATTGTTGATCCCGTGGCCGAGTTCATGTGCCAGGGTGAGTACATCGTTCAGCCTGTCCGTATGGTTCAGGAGGATATAGGTGGGTTGCGAGATGAGCTGATGTGAACAGAAAGCACCACTTGTTTTCCCCTTCCGGGGATATACGTCGAACTGTCCGTTCCGAATCAATCCGTCCAGGATATCGAGAAAATTCCCGTCGAGTCTCTTCAGCACGGTGCGGATGAGTTTTATGGAGACGGGGAACGTAAATTTCCCCGGAATATCACCGTATTCCACATTTCTCTCATGGTACTCAATCTGCCTCACGTTCAGGAGTCGTGCCTTGAATGCATAATACCGCTGTGAGAGTGAGAAACGGGCTGAAACGGATTCTACCAGTGTATCGACCACTTCTGTTTCGATGTCATCACTGATGTGGCGGGCAAGGTCAGGCCGCGGAATCTTTCTGATGTCGTCGTCCACTTTCTTGTTTTCGAGAACGGAATTTATCTCGGCTTCCGCTACGTCCGCGTGGGATGCAAGGATTTCGTTGAACGCCCGTGCCGCAATATCCCGCACTCTCTTTTTTCTGCTGTTCATGAGGCTCAGGATATCAGAAAACGATTTCCGTCTGCGGGTGCCGTCTTCGAGCAGCACGCTCCGTTCTTCTTTTGCAAGGAAACTCGAAGTCATTCTGACCCAGTTGGAATATGAAGTCGATGACTTGAGGTTCATAATCCGTTCTTCCGGATCGCTGAGCAGATAGCGTGCCTCAGCAAAGATCCTTGCAAGAAAGTGACGGTACATGCCGAGTTCAGGATGTCTGAGGAAAATACGCTGTTCTCTGAAAGGGATTTTTGAGAGGCGGAGATGAAAGAACTGCATATCGTTCAGGATTTTCCTGCTGAAATAGTCAATCGTATTGAATTTTGCCCTCAGGGACGCATTGTTCTGCTCCTGGGACATCCTCAGCCAGAAATAGTATCCCGGGTCTCCGTCAGAACCGTACAACCGTCTCCAGCGCTCGTAATCGTCAAGAGCCTGTTTCAGCGAAGACGGGTTTTGCAGGTAATCGTCTCTCTTCCGCCATTTTCTGATAAAATGGGCGCTCTCCCGTTCTACGGCATTTTTCTTCTTTTCAGCCTGGGGGTCATCGTCATGCAGCAGCAGCGGGCTGAGATTCCACAGAATCTGTTTCATAAACCATTCTCCTCACTTTCACTGTTTCCTTGCGGGTTTTCCGGACGCACTCCGTCCGCAAAAATCGACAGGGCAAGCAGCTTGCCTTGCAGGATTAAGGTTGTATTATAGGGATATAAAAGGGGAAATGCCAGTTCATGCAGAGGGAGAAGCGATACAGTGAAGACAGTCCAGAAGCGGAAGACTGAAGAAAAACAGCAATAATGATATCTTCCCCGCCCCTCAGGGGGGCGGGGAAGGCTTGCTCTGTCCCTCCTTTGAAAAATTAATCTCCGAGGATAAGAATCTCTACTCTCCTGTTCTGGAACCTGCCATCCCATGTTTTATTCGAGGCGACAGGGTTTGATTCTCCGTATCCAACCGTAGAAATTCCTGAGGATTCTATCTTCCCTTTTGTTACCAGATAATTCTTTGCAGCGAGAGCCCTCCGTTCAGAGAGACGCTGATTATATTGTTCGGTCCCTGTCCAGTCAGTATGCCCCTCCAGTCTGATCTTATGGCCAGGGTATTTTTTGATGAATTCTATCGCTTTCCTCAGTTCCGCAACGTCCGCTTTCCGGATGGTCGCTTTATCAAAGTCGAAATTGATGGTTAGCGTAAATTTATCGATGACCTTTGCGCAGAGGGCGTTTGCCCTTTTTGTAGCATCCTTTGCCATGCTGATCGCTTCTTTGTCCCTGCATGACCAGTATGTCTCGTATGCCTTCTGCTTCAGGTCTTTTACTTCATTGTACGTCCGCGGGCATTCCTTTTCCTTCCCTGCGATCTTGGCGTTTATGACCGCCTTCTTTGCCTCGACCAGCTCTTTCGGGTAATACCAGATGCCGTTCTTCGGAGAAAATTCCATCCCTGCGCACCCAAGCACGAACAGGAATGAAAAAAGAACAGCTCCGATCAGAAGTCTCCTTGCAACAAATACATTCATCTTAACCCTCCTCAATTCTGAAGATAATACCACTGAGCATCTCTTTTCGTTCATAGACCACCCCCTTTAGATTGAAGAAATATAGTTTATGAAAATGTCTTGAACGTACTTTGTGAAAATTATATCATACTTTTGCGGAATGGTAAAATAGCAGAGACTTTATTGCAGGTCACGCAAAGCACATACGTGCGGATTGAGGAGGGAACCATGCAGTACCGGGTAGGGAAGACCGGAAGGGTTATCGTGGCACGGTTTGAAGACAGAGAGGATATTCTCGAAAACATCACCACTCTTGCGAGGAGGGAGAATATCAGAAGCGCTGTCCTCCATCTGATAGGAGGCATCAAGAAGGGCAGGGTTGTGGTAGGTCCTGAGGAAGAGCAACTTCCGCCCGTACCTGTTTGGAGGGAAATCCAGGGAAGCAGCGAGGTCATCGGCACCGGGACCATATTTTGGGAGGGAGAGGAACCGAAAATTCACTTCCACGGTGCGTTCGGAAAGAGGGACACGGTCAGGGTAGGGTGTCTCAGGGGAGATTCGGAAACATTCCTTGTGCTCGAAGCGGTGATCATCGAGATCGAAGGGATTGACGCAAAGAGAGAGCTTGATCCGGTCTCCGGACTGGTGCTTCTGAAGCTATGAGGAATTCCGGTTTTTGACGGGATGCAAAAAAAAGTTGCCATATCCCTCCCTGGCAGGGATAATAGAGTATGCAGGTGAGTTTCCTATGATATCACGGAGAAAATTCCTGAAAGCAGTCGCTGCAGGGATTGCACTCTCTTCCTTCGGCGGATTCCCCGCATTTGCCTATCAGGATACCCAGAGCAGAACTCTCAGCATGTATCACATCCATACCGGTGAAGAGCTGAATGTCACGTATTGCATCTCAGGACGGTATGACCGGGATGCGCTGGATAATATCAATTATTTTCTCCGGTGTCATTATACGAATGAGGTGATAGAGATTGACGTGGGAGTAATCGACCTGCTCTGTGATATCAAGGATGAGATGGAGGCGGATCACCGGATCCAGATCATATCAGGATACCGTTCGCCTGCCTATAACGACCTCCTGCTCTGCCAGGGGAAAGGAGTGGCAAAGAACAGTCTCCACCGGTACGGACTGGCTATCGATTTTTCCCTGGAGGGGATCGATACCTCCGATATCTTCCGGCTCGCGAAATCCTTCCATGCCGGAGGGGTAGGCCTCTACCCTGAATTCGTGCATATCGACGTCGGCAAGGTGCGCTCCTGGTAAGGGCTGCCGGCAACTGCCACAGAGAATTCCTTCCTCATAGAAGACTAAGGCAGGGAGAACCAGCGTGATTCCGGATCCATCGATAAGGACCTCAAATACATGAATTTGGGAGATCTGGGATTTGACCAATGGTTTGAAGCTCATTCCGCTCAGTTCCGCCGGGAGGGTTGCAGCTTTGCCCGCATATCCGCAGTTGACCGCGGCTCATATCTTATAAGAAACGAATTGGGAGAAGTCCCGGCTGGGCTAACAGGGAAGCTTTCTTATCACATGGGAAGTTCTGTCGATCTGCCCTGTGTCGGAGATTGGGTGACGGCAGACTATTACAACAATGACACGGCAGCCATCATCAACATGGTGTTTCCGCGAAAGACGTTCTTGCGACGCAAGACCGCGGGTAAAAACGTCAGCTACCAGATGATCGCAGCCAACATAGATATCGCTTATATTATTCAATCATGCCATTTTGACTTTAATCCACGACGTTTGGATCGGTACCTTGTAATGGTGGCTGACGGACGTGCTGAGCCGGTTGTCGTACTCACTAAAACGGATTTGATCTCCCGCAATGAATTAGACCAGAAGATTGCGATCATCAGATCTCTCACCAAAACAAAAGTGATTGCCCTGAGCAACATCACCGGTATCGGGTTTGATGAGTTTCAACAGACGCTCTCCCCGGGAAAAACGTACTGTCTGCTTGGTTCATCGGGTGTCGGGAAAACGACTCTCATCAACCGCCTTCTGGGCCGGGAAACCTTTCACACAAAAGCCGTCAGCGGTACGGGAGAAGGCACCCATACGACTTCCCGGCGGCAGCTCATTGTTCTCAGCCAGGGCGCTATGTTGATTGATACCCCTGGTATGAGAGAGTTGGGCATTGTTGGCGCCGGGGATGGGGTCAACATGGGTTTTGAAGAACTTGTCATGCTTTCCGCAAAGTGTCGATATCCGAATTGCAGCCATGAACACGAACCGGACTGTGCCGTCCGGGCCGCGGTCGAGAATGGTGAATTATCTGAAGATCGCTATGCAAGCTATATCAAGATCAAAAAAGAGTCGGAGTACCACGGGATGTCATATCTGGACAAACGAAAAAAAGATAAGGCCTTTGGTCGATTTATCAAATCGGCAAAAAAAACTATGAAGGGCTGAAACACGGGCACTGATGTTTGATGCTTCGTATTGCATTGAGGAACAGTGGCATGGTGTTCTCAGAAAAATATTGTGTCATAGTTCCGCACCCCCCATTGCTGCGATGAAACTCACCACCGCTTTTGTCACCTTCAGCATGAAGCTGAAATCAAGCGTCTCGAAGCGGTCGTGTTTCGTATGATAATACGGATTTCTGAACATGGCGGTATCGGTGAGCATGAGGGAAGGGTAACCGTGCTTCCAGAACGACGCGTGGTCGCTGAACCGGGTTTCGGGAATGAAATACCCTGACATCGGTACTTTATAGGGAACCAAAATCAGTTCCGGAACATGCCTGTTCGCATGGACGAGGAAGGAGCGCATCATTTTCTCGGAACGGGCATTCGCAATGACGCCGAGGAAATTTCCTGTTCTCGGGACCTTCGCCCTGACGAGCACAGGGACAATCTGGCTTCCTTCTGTGTGGTCGGTATACCCGACAGACTCCAGAATCAACGCCGCCTGATATCTCCTCTCTCCCTCTCGTGCTGCGCATGCAAAATAGTCGCTGCCGATCAGGAAATTGATCGTCTGCGCCTGGGGTTCCTCGAGGGTGAAGGCGACAAACTGCACGGTTCTCTTTAGCTCCTGCTTGCAGAGAATCCGGGCTGCTTCAAGGAGAACTGCAACCCCGCTTGCATTGTCGTCAGCGCCCGGACTGCCCCATGCAGCGTCATAATGCGCCCCCAGGAGCAGCCAGTCTTTCTCCTGCGTTGTCCCCGTGAGCGTAGCGATGATATTGCGGAATGTTCTCCCGTGGAAAGGAACCTCCTGACTTTCTGTTGAAAGCCCGAATGAACGGAAAGTTTCTTCAAGGAAAACCGCCCGTTTCTCCAGGGCGGCAGTGTTTTCCCATCCGTGGCGGAGGCCTTCGAGGGTTTTTACAGAAGCACTCAGTTTTTCCTGATTGATACGGGACAGAAGGTCATGCATGGGAAGAATTACCGACGACACGGGATAGAAACAGAGAACTCAGCAATCGCATACAGTCCATAGACATGATTATCCCGTATTCATACTGAATAGTCAAAACTTTAAGCATGATTTTTTGATGCTCTTGACTCTCACCATACCGTCTGATACTATTAAGCAATAGCTATAAGTTAATGCGGTTATCCCGGACCCCGATGCTTTGTATGGCCAAGGGGAGAAATGCAGAACAGGTACCAGTGAACGACGCAGAAGAAACATCTTCAGGAAAGAGCGATCCCCGGTCATCCCGACCGATCCGGTCCGAGGGGATCGATGGCCAGGGGAAGAAATGCCGGGAAATCCTGGAATGCAGGGAAATGAAGTGTCCTGCCTATGAACTGTCAACCCTGCAGTGCTGGCTCATTCCCCAAACCCTTTGCTACAATGCGATCCAGGGTAATTTCCTCGACAAGATTGAATTGTGCATCGGATGCCGGGTCTTTGCAGAAAATATCGACCGCGAGTCCATTAAGGATACCCTCAAGATCGTAGACAGACAATTCCGTGAATTCCGGACGATTGTGGAAGAACACGACCGTGAAATGGAAAGGATAGGCATCGAACTCTCGATAAGCCTTTCAGAAGTGTTCGAGGCATTGCGCAGGATCGCAAAAGGTGATCCGTCGGTAGTGATTCCCGAAGACTCATCGATAGAACTTATCAGCATGCTCAAGCGGGTGGTGAACAGGACAGCGGAAGACCTGAAGGAGAATGTGAACCTTTGCCATGAGTTTGCCATAGGCCTTGCGGAACATTTCGATGTCCTCCACCGGGTATCGAAAGGCGATCTTACTGCCCGGGTGACCGGCGGTTCTGATATGGAACTCCTCGATTCACTGAAAAACGTTACAAACGATATGATTGCAAACATATCCGAAGAGATTACGAAACGGAGAAAGGCGGAAGAGGAGCACAAACAACTGGAGACAAAATACCGGATTATCTTCGAAAATGCAGGCGCCCCTACGATAATTTTTGAAGACCATATGAAAATATGCATGGCGAACAAGGCATTTGAGCGGTTTTCAGGATATAGGAAAGAGGATGTCGAGGATAAGAGGGACCTCTACCATTTCATTCTCCAGGATGATCTGGAGAAGATGAAAAACTTTTTTGAGGAAGGGGCGTCTCTCCGGTCCGCCAACAAAACTCTTGAGTTCCGCTTCATCGGCAGCAGGGGCAACGTGAAGCATGTGATGGCTATAATATCTCACATTCCCGGCAGTAGTATGAGTGTTGCCTCCCTCCTGGAAATAACTGAGTTCAAACAGAGAGAGATGGAAGCGATCGCCTCCATCACAACTGCCCTTCGTTCAGCGCAGACCCGGGCGGACATGATGACGGTAATTATCGATCAGCTTATGGAATTCATGCGGGCTGACGGGGTGTCTCTCGCAATGCGCGACCCGGCAAGCGGGGAGGCTGTCATCGAGATATCGAAAGGAGACTGGGCTAACTGGACAGGGGTAAGATTGCATGCAGGGGAAGGAATAAGCGGGTCCGTAATCGAAACAGGAAAGCCCTATGTAAACAATTCAGCCCTCTCGAGCACCCGCTTTGCCCGTCCGGACCTGATCGGCGATCTCAAGGCAGTTGCCTGTGTTCCCCTGATGACCCAGGGTCAGACCATCGGTGCGATATGGGTAGGGAGGAGGTCGGACATCGAAGGATATGAAATCAAACTGCTGACTGCCATAGGTGAAATTGCGGCAAATGCCATCCAGCGAACGACTCTCCATGAGCAGACAGAGCAGCGTCTCCAGCGTCTTTACGCCCTTCACGCAATAGACATGGCAATCAGTGCAAGCCTTGATCTCCGGGTGACACTGAATATCCTGCTCGAGCATGTGACTACCCAGCTGCATACCGACGCGGCAACTGTCCTTCTTCTGAATTCTTCAACCGGAATCCTTGAATATGCAGCAAGCCGGGGATTCCGTTCCCGCACCATAAAACAGACGCGGCTGAGGATAGGGGAGGGGCATGCCGGGAGGGCGGTGCTCGAAAGACGGATTATCAATGTTCCGAACGTTATGAAAACGGATGATCCGTGCGTGCGTTCACAGATCCTTGCGGGCGAGGTATTTTTGGCCCATCATGCCGTTCCCCTTATCATCAAGGGGCATGTGAAAGGGGTGCTCGAAGTTTTTCACAGGACTGAACTGGACCCTGACCCTGAGTGGCTCGAATTCTTCGAAGCCCTTGCTGCGCAGGCTGCCATCGCGATAGACAACGCATCGCTTTTCGATGAACTGCAGCGCTCCAACATAGAACTGACGCTTGCCTATGACACTACCCTCGAAGGATGGTCGCATGCGCTCGACATGCGCGACAAGGAAACAGAAGGCCATACTCTCCGCGTCACCGAGATGACGGTAAAACTCGCGAGGAGCATGGGAATGAGTGAACCGGAGATCGTGCATATCAGGAGGGGCGCTCTCCTGCACGATATCGGCAAGATGGCGATTTCCGATACGGTGCTCCTCAAGCCGGGTCCTCTGAATAAAGACGAGTATGAAATTATGTGCAGGCACCCGGCCTATGCCTATGAAATGCTTAAGCCGATTTTGTTCCTGAGGCACGCACTCAACATCCCTTACTGCCACCATGAGAAGTGGGACGGCACAGGATACCCGCGAATGCTGAAGGGCGAGCAGATACCGCTCGAGGCCCGTATTTTTGCGGTAGTCGACGTGTGGGACGCCCTGCGCTCGGACCGTCCATACCGTCCGGCGTGGTCTGAACAGCAGACCCTTGAATATATCCTGAACGAATCAGGGAGGCATTTCGATCCGAAAGTAGTAAAAGCTTTTGTCGTCATCATGAAGAGCCAGGAGACCCTGTAAGTAACCGGTTCATTATTTGTCTTGAAATCTTCCCGTAAATCTGGTATCCAATACACTATGCAACGCACGCGCAAGATCCCTGTCTCCGAAGAACATCTGCGAAACCTCGAACAGAAGGTGGAAGACCTCAGGATACTTGCTGAGATATCCGCACTCATCTCTTCGACCCTTGATCTCAGCGAACTCATGACGCTTGTCATTGAAAAAGCAAAAACCCTCATGGATGCCGAGGCATGTTCAATCCTGCTCTATAACAGAAGCACGCACAAGCTCGAGTTCGAGGTCGCTTTCTGCAGGGAGACCACCGCGACAGATATCCTGAAAGAGACGATCACGCTCGATATCGGACAGGGCATAGCAGGATGGGTGGCAAAACATCAGAAAGTGCTGATTATCAATGATGTGCAGAAGGACAAACGCTTCTATCAGGAAGCCGACAAGGCGACCGGATTTCTGACCAGGCGGATGATCGCGGTCCCTCTGGTCGGGAGGAGGGGGCTCATCGGCGTGGCAGAGATTCTGAACCCCCGGAAGGAAACGTACGACAGCGAGGTGCTGGAGATACTCGCGAGGCATTTTGCGATCGCTATCGAAAACGCACTCTATTACCGGGATTCTCTTGAGAAGGAGCGGCTGAAGCAGGAGATCGAGATAGCGGCTGTCCTGCAGAGGAGTTTTCTTCCGGAAAACCCTTTTTACCGCAAGGGGAACGTTACGGTCTCGGCAATCAATATTCCTGCAAAGCAGGTCGGGGGCGACCTCTATGATTTTGTCGAGCAGGTCGGGGGCAAACTCGGGGTTTTTATCGGAGATATTTCGGGAAAAGGGGTGTCAGCGGCTCTCTACATGGCGAAGATCATCAGTGATTTCCGCAACTTCTCTCGTATGCAGGAAACACCGGATCTGGTCATGAACAGTCTGAACGATATACTCTCCAGAGCGCCAAGGGGGATGTTCCTTACCGCGCAGTATATTCTGGTAGACACCCTGACGGGAGAAATGAGCGTATCTGATGCCGGACATCCCCCTTTTCTCCTGGTCAGAAAAAGAGAAGTGAGGGTAATATCCGGACTGTGTGGCCCTCCCCTCGGGATTGTGCCCCTGCGCTATCCGGTAAGTACCTACTCCCTGAAGAGAGGAGACAGGCTGCTCTTCGTAACTGACGGGGTGTTTGAAGCAAAAAACCGGGAAGGGAAGCGCCTTGGTTTTGATTCCCTGGTCGCATACGTCAGGAAAAAGAAGGGCGGGGAGCGGCTCATGGAAAAGGTTGCGGAGTATGTGCAAAAATTTTCGAAGGGAGCAGAAGTTGCCGATGACCTTACTCTGGTGGAGCTCTGTTTTCTGGGTGAGAAGGAATGAGATGAAAGAATCCCTGAGAATCTCGGTCCCCTCACATCCAAAGTACCTCTCTCTTCTCAGATCGGTCACCGCCAGAATGGCGGAACTCTGCGGGTTCGGGGAGGAAGTATCCGAAAATATCAAGCTGGCCGTGGATGAAGCATGCACGAATGTGATCAGACATGCGTATCAGGGCGACACATCGAAAAAGATTGTTCTACAATATACGATCACGGCAACACAGTTTATGATCATTCTGGAAGACAGGGGTCAAAAGGCTGATATCCGATCGATACAGGGGAGAGACCTTGAGGACATAAGGCCCGGAGGACTGGGCGTACACTTTATCAGAAGGATATTTGACGTTGTTGAATACCATGAAAAAAAGAAAAACGGCAACAGGCTTATCCTCAGGAAACATCTTGGCAGGGAAAAATGAACATAGGGGTTGTTGAGGAGCAGGGGAGGAAAGTGCTCACCCTTTCGGGTGAAATCGACATGTATTCTTCGCCCGAACTCAGACAGGAACTGATGGCTATTCTCGCGGAGAAGGTCCCGGTCCTCCTGATTGATTTCAGGGAAGTCTCCTATATCGACAGTTCCGGAATCGCAACGTTTGTCGAAGGGCTGAAATACGTCAAAACATACGGGGGAAAGCTCCAATTTTTCAGCATACCCACGGGGATTATGGATATTTTCAGATTCTCCAAACTCGACAGGGTATTCGAGATTTATGGAACTCTTGACGATGCCATCAAGAGCTGAAACCCTTTTCGGTCGTTTCGGGAAAAAAGCCAATTCTGTGTTCCGTGATATCCATGATGCGTCAAAAATCATCAATGAGATATTCTACTGGTCGTGCATGTCGCCGCTCAGAGGGAAGCCTGTCCGCTTCAGGGCAAGCATTTATGAAATGGTCAAGGCCGGCTATAATTCTGTCCCCATTATTGCGGTCATATCGTTTTTTATCGGAATAATACTCGCCTTTCAGGCGGCATACCAGTTGAAGAAGGTCGGCGCCCTGATCTATGTGGCGAACCTTGTGGGAGTATCTATCACCCGTGAACTCGGGCCGATCATTACCGCGATTATCGTATCGGGAAGGAGCGGGTCTGCCTATGCTGCTGAGATCGGCTCGATGAAGGCTGCCGAAGAGGTCGACGCACTCATCAGCATGGGCATTAACCCGGTGCGCTTTATCGTCGTCCCGAAACTGGTAGCCCTGGCAGTCATGGTGCCTGCACTCACGCTGTTTTCAGACCTTATCGGGATAGCCGGCGGCTTTGTTCTGTCCGTCTCAGTGCTTGAGATCCATCCGTACAATTATTTTCAGCAGACAGTAAACGCTCTCCTGGTGAAAGATGTCCTTACGGGCCTAATGAAGGCCGGGGCTTTCGGGGTGATCATAACCGTTGTCGGGGCATATCAGGGTTTTAAGGTTACCGGAGGCGCCGAAGAAGTGGGGCGGAGAACGACTGCAGCGGTAGTGGCCTCCATATTTCTGGTGATAGTATTTGATCTTTTATTTACTGCGCTGTTTTTCTATTTTACCTGAAACTATGGAAACGGCAATTGAAGTCAGGAACCTTATAACCCACTACGGGGACAGGGAGATCCTCAGGAACATATCATTTTCGATCCCGAGGAGAAAAACCTCGGTAATCCTCGGGGGGAGCGGATGCGGGAAGAGCACGCTCCTGAAGCATCTCATCGGGCTTCTGAAACCCACATCAGGGGAGATCCTGATCAACGGCAATGACATTGCCGGGATGAACGAAGAAGCATTGAACGGAGTAAGAAAGAAAATGGGTGTCCTCTTCCAGGGAGCAGCGCTCCTCAATTCAATGACCGTTGCAGAAAATGTCGCTCTCCCACTCCGTGAACACACAAAACTCAATGCTTCCACCGTCGGTATCATGGTCCGTATGAAACTCGACCTTGTAGGCCTTTCGGGATTTGACAAGTTTTATCCCTCACAGCTCTCAGGTGGGATGAAGAAGAGGGCAGGGCTGGCGAGGGCTATAGCCCTCGACCCGGAAATCCTGTTTTTCGACGAACCATCGGCGGGGCTCGATCCGGTGACTGCCGCAGGACTCGACGAGCTGATCGTGAACCTGAGGAACGTATTCGGAATGACGATCATCGTCGTAACCCACGAGCTTCCGAGTGTATTCACCATTGCTGATTATGTTATCATGCTTGACAAGGGTCTGGTTATCTTTGCCGGAACGCTCGATGAACTCAGGGTGTCGGATAACCCGAGGATCAGAATGTTCCTGGACAGGAAACCGGAACAGGAAATGTACTCGCCCGAAGATTACTTCAGGATAATCGTGGGCGAATGACTACTGCATGCTGACGGTGCGAAGGAAACCATGAAGGACGAGATCAAGGCAGGGATAATAATCGTAAGCTCAGTCGTGATTCTGAGCGCCTTCATTATCCTGATCGGCGGCGGTCAGTTTTTCGAAGAGTTCGACACCTATACCATAGAGGTCATGAATGCGGCAGGCCTGGAGCCGGGAGCACAGGTAAGGCTCGGGGGAGTCAGGGTGGGAAGGGTGCTTGCTATTCATGCACCCGTAAAACCGGGAGAACCCGTAACCATCAAGGTAGGGGTAAAGAAGGGGACTCTGCTCTATAAGGGGACGAAAGCCCTTATTACCCAGGTCGGCTTTGTAGGAGATATTTATCTCCTGCTCTCTGTGAATGATACCGTTGACGGGGTTATTCAGGCCGGATCGGTAATCCCTTCCGAGGAAAAGGTGCCGATGGACGTGCTCATGGCAAAACTCAACGGGCTATCTGAGTCTGTCGACAGACTGATTACTGATATCGATAAGCTCTTTAACGAGAAGAACCTGAAGAATGTTGAAGCCCTTATTGGAAATACCAACACGGCGATTGTTGCAGGCTCGGCAAATATCGAAAAGATCGCATCAGGACTCAAGGCAACAACCGAAAAACTGGAGGGAGTTCTCGGCGAGATAGATACAATCGTCAGGGAAAACAGCGGAGAGATATCCCTGCTGGTAAAGAAAGCGCGCGAAGACATCGAAAGGGCAGGGGAGATGATCAGGAGCATAGAGTCAACGGCAAAGTCTGTTGAGAAGACTTCAAGGACAGCTGACAGAACGATTGAGTACCAGTCGAGGAATATCGAGAACCTGATTCTTGCAATGACGAAAACTACGGAAGAAATGCAGGACCTCCTCCAGGAGATCAAACACAAACCCTGGAGCGTATTGTACAAGGAACGAGGGGGAGAGTGAGACGATGAAAAGAGTGTTGCTCACCGTAGGTATTCTTGTTGCAACAACTGCGTGCAGCATGCCTGAAACAAGGATTTATAGCCTCATGCTCCCCGGTACGGTGAAGGTTAACCAGCAGAGTCACGAGAGGCAGGCATCTCTTGTCATTGTCATGGATGCTCCCCGGCATCTCAGTCAATCGTATATCGTGTACAGGGTTTCCCCGTATCAGCTCCGGATTTCGCGGTATGCGAAATGGGAATCACCGCCGGATGAGATCGTACGGAGGGCTATCCGGGATACCCTGGCCGGTACAGGCAGATTCAGGGATGTCAGGGCCGCTTCCCTGGTCTCTGAAGGGTCGTATGTGCTCGAGATCAATCTGAAAAGATTCGAGAGGACAGAGAGCGAAAACGATGTCTTTGGTGAACTCTCGTTCGATATGAAACTAGTTTCTCCTGAAGAGGCCGAGCTCTCTTATGCAGCAATCACGAAAAAAGTGAAACTCGAAGACGGGAATTTTCTCAGTCTTGCCCGGGGGTTGAGCGCTGCCCTTGGAGAAGCCCTGGAGGAAGTGCAGGCAGAGGTTAGTAAGCCTTAGCCTTTCTACCACATATAAAGGAGAGATGCCATGTCCAGGATCGTAAAAGTGACCGGAAGAGAAATCCTCGATTCACGGGGTAACCCCACGGTCGAGGCTGACGTATGGCTCGACGACGGGAGCATGGGGAGGGCGGCAGTCCCTTCCGGGGCGTCCACAGGCGAACATGAAGCAGTTGAGCTGAGAGACGGCGACACGAAGCGCTATCTCGGAAAAGGCACCCGGAAGGCCGTACAGAATATCCAGAATAAAATCGCTGCAGCAGTAACGGGAATGGATGCGGGTGACCAGGAAGCAGTCGACAGGAAGATGGTACTCCTTGATGGGACACCGAACAAGGGAAAACTCGGAGCAAATGCAATCCTCGCAGTCTCCATGGCGCTTGCACGCGCGGCAGCTGTCTCGCACGGGATGCCGCTTTACCGTTACCTCGGGGGGGTGTCGGCATCTGTCCTTCCCGTACCGATGATGAACATCCTCAACGGCGGCGCACATGCTGATAATTCGGTAGACCCCCAGGAATTCATGGTGGCGCCCTATGGCGCTGCAAATTTCTCAGAGGCGCTCCGCATGGGAGCGGAGGTGTTCCATACCTTGAAGGGTGTTCTGAAAAAGAGGGGGTACTCAACTGCGGTCGGTGATGAAGGAGGGTTTGCGCCGAACCTGAAGTCGAATGAAGAGGCGATCGAGGTTATTCTCGAAGCGATCAGAAAGGCGGGATACAAAGCAGGAAAGGATCTCGGGCTGGCGCTTGACCCCGCTGCAAGCGAGTTTTATGATACGCGTGCAAAGAGATATATTTTCAGGAAGTCAGACAGGAGTGAACGCACTGCGGAACAGATGGTGGAGTTCTGGGCAGAATGGGTGAAACAGTATCCGATCATCTCCATTGAGGACGGCATGGCAGAAGATGACTGGCAGGGTTGGAAACTGATGACTGACATTCTCGGAGGGAAGATACAGCTTGTCGGTGACGACATATTTGTGACGAATACAGAAAGATTTTCCCGGGGCATACGGTCCGGCGTTGCGAATTCTATCCTGATCAAGGTGAACCAGATCGGTACCCTGACAGAAACGTTCGACGCAATGCGCATGGCAGCGGCAGCAGGGTACACGGCAATGGTGTCGCACCGCTCAGGAGAGACAGAAGATACCTTTATATCGGACCTTGTTGTGGCAACGGGAGCCGGCCAGATTAAAACCGGTTCTGCCAGCCGAACCGACAGGATTGCAAAATATAACCAGTTGCTCCGCATAGAAGAGGAACTCGGCAGTTCTGCCAAGTTTGCAGGCAGGGGCGCATTCCGCCGGTAAGGCAGGATGTATCTGAAGAGAATATTAGAATGCCGGGGTTTGCCATCGATATGAAAATACCCCTGTCCATAGATCTACAGGCATTTTGTTAGGAGTACGAAATGAAACTCCATGAACTCGCAGGCAAACCAGCGCCGAGATCGCTGCTCGCCAATATCCCGAGACTCATTGCGGCCTATTATGCGTACAAGCCGGATGCCGATGAAACAACCCATCAGGTGTCGTTCGGCACGTCCGGACACCGGGGTTCTTCCCTGAGACACAGCTTCAATGAAGCACATATCCTCGCAATCAGTCAGGCCATATGCGAATACAGAAAAACGAACCGCATCAGGGGGCCCCTGTTCCTGGGAATGGACACCCATGCATTGTCAGAACCTGCGCGGGTGAGCGCACTCGAGGTCTTTGCAGCGAACAAGATACCGGTTCTGGTGCAGCAGGGGTTCCGGTATACCCCAACCCCGGTAATCTCACATGCTATCCTTACGTATAACAAAAAGATCCGCGGGATCAGAGGCCGCTCCGATGGTGTGGTCATTACTCCTTCCCATAATCCACCCGAGGATGGAGGGTTCAAGTACAACCCCCCCCACGGCGGTCCTGCCGATGACGGCACCACCAGGAGAATCGAGGAAAAGGCAAACGAGCTGCTCGCCAGGGGACTCAAAGGCGTCAGGAGGATGCCGTACGAAAGGGCAGTAAAGAGCGGATCCATTTCCGAATATGATTATATATCTCCTTATGTAGACGACCTTGTCAATATCATAGACATGGAGTGTATTTCATCCGCAGGGTTGAAGATCGGTGTGGACCCGCTGGGAGGGGCTGCGATCGATTTTTGGGAGCCTATTGCAGACCGCTACGGAATTGCACTTGAGGTGGTCAATACGGTTATCGATCCTGCATTCTCCTTTATGACTTTGGACAAGGACGGAAAGATCAGGATGGACTGCTCGTCACCCTATGCAATGGAGCGTCTCATACGGTTAAAAGATAGATACGATATTGCCTTTGGAAACGATACGGATGTGGACCGCCACGGGATCGTAACGAGAGAGGCAGGTCTCATGAACCCGAACCATTATCTGTCAGCAGCACTATGGTTTCTCCTCCAGAACAGGACGGATTGGAGAAAAGACGCAATGGTAGGGAAGACTCTTGTTTCGACCTCCATGATCGACAGAGTTGCCGGAGCGCTCGGGAGGAGAGTCTCGGAGGTGCCTGTTGGATTCAAATGGTTTGTTGAAGGACTTATCGATGGCTCATACGCGTTTGGGGGAGAAGAGAGCGCAGGAGCTTCTTTTGTGAGGAAGAACGGAACGGTATGGACAACGGACAAGGACGGCATCATCATGGACCTCCTTGCCTGTGAAATCACTGCCGGAACGGGGAAGGACCCCGCTTTCCTCTATCAAGAGCTTGAGGAAAGGTTCGGCAGACCGTCATATATTCGTATTGATGCGCCGGCAACGTCTGAACAGAAGGCTGTTCTGAAAAAACTCTCTCCTGAAATGGTTACTTCACATGAACTTGCAGGGGAGCCCATAACTGCAAAATTGACCCGTGCTCCGGGCAATAATGCTGAAATCGGGGGGCTGAAGGTTATTACCCAAAACGGATGGTTTGCTGCGCGTCCTTCAGGCACGGAGGATATTTACAAAATTTATGCAGAGAGTTTCCTTGGCAGGGAACATCTCGAGAAGATACAGGATGAGGCTCTAGCAATTGTCAGCGACGCATTCGTCCGGGCAGGCGTCTGAGAGAACTCTATGAAAATTTTGACAACTCCGCGGATGGAACGATGCATAGGATGTCATTCCTGTTCTCTTGCCTGCGCACGGCTGGTGCATAAGAGGCTTTCGTGGGACACCGCAGGGATACGGATCCGCACATCGGGCGGACTCTCGACAGGGTTTGAGGCGAAGAGCTGTCTTGCCTGCAACCCAGCTCCCTGCGCCGAGGCCTGCCCGACCGGAGCCTATTCCCAGAGAAAAGGGGGAGGGGTTCTCGTCAGAAAAAAACTCTGCATCAGATGTGGTGAATGCGCAAGGGCATGTCCGGTCGACGCTATCTATCTCGATCCTTCAGGAGAGCCGTTTGTCTGCATTCATTGCGGCCGCTGTGTGCAGTTCTGCCCCCATGACTGTCTCGAGATGAGGGAAGTGAAAGAAGAGTACAGCGTTCAGGGATCTGAAGGGGAGGAGCAGGGATGATCCGCGACCATTTCAGGGTCCTTGCACTTGATCTTATCACAGGACGGGGCAATATTATTGAGGTGGAAGGACGGAACGAAACAGCAGGGGGGAGCGGCCTTGCCGCGGTCCTTTTTGGCAGGTTCGGGCACTCTGGAAAACCATGGAATGATCCGGAACAGCCTCTCATCTTCACTATCGGCCCGCTTACCGGATATTTCCCCCTCATGAGCAAGACAGTGTGTGCATTCAAGTCACCTTTCCATGGTCAGTATGCTGAAAGTCACGGGGGAGGCAGGTCCGCTCTTGCCCTCAGGTTTGCTGACCTTGATGCGCTCGTGATAACCGGCAAGGCTGCGAAACCTGTTTGCGTAGCTGTCGGTTCACGCCATCTCGCCATCCGGGAAGTCCACTATCTCTGGGGCATGGATGTCTTTGCAGCGGGCAAATATCTCAGGAATATGTACCGGGGGTCGGGGCACCGGAGCATTCTCCGCATCGGCCCTGCAGGTGAAAAGGGTTCACCAATGGCCTGTATCAACGCAGATACCTACCGTCATTTCGGCAGGCTTGGCGGAGGAGCAGTAATGGGTGCGAAAAACCTTAAGGCCATAGTCATCCAGGGAGATGCATCATTCATGCTTCCCGGGAATACGGAATATCCGAAACTTTTCCAGGAGGTGCACAGACGGCTTACCGATACGGACATGATGAGCAAATACCATAACCTCGGAACACCGGCGAACGTAATGCTCCTGAACAATCTGAAGGCATTGCCGGTAAGAAATCTCCGGCAGACAACAGATCCTCGTATTGAGGGAATATCAGGCGAGAAGTTTGCAGAAGTCGCACTGCTCAGGAACAATGCATGCTCGGGATGTCCTGTCGGGTGCATCCATATAGGCTTTGTCAGGGAAAGGTTCCATGAGGAGAACAGATACCTGTACCGTCAGGTGGCGTACGATCATGAGCCGATTTTTGCGACAGGTTCCATGCTCGGGGTGTTTGACTGTTTCGCAGTGCTCGGCATCATGGACATAGTGGAAAGGATGGGACTCGATGTGATGTCAGCAGGGGTAGCTCTTGCCTGGGCCACAGAAGCCTTTGAGAAAGGGCTTATCTCTGAAGCAGAGACGCTGATCCCCCTGAAATTCGGTGATGCGGAGGGTTACCGGAGGGCTATACAGCACCTTGCAAACGGAACCAATGAATTCTATCAGCTTCTTGGAAAGGGGACCATGGTTGCAGCGGAGCGGTATAGCGGGAAAGACTTTGCCTGTGTCCTTGGGCAGGAGATGGCAGGGTATGCTACCGGCGAGGTATTTTTCGCTTCGCAGGCCCTTGGGTTCAGACATTCACATCTGGATTCAGCGGGATATTCCTTTGACCAGAAGACCGGAGAGAAGAATGCCGGAAAAGCGGTTGATTTTCTCGTACAGGATGAACAGGGGAGGGTTTTTCTCACCTCAATGGTAGCCTGTCTGTTCGCCCGCAGCGTATACAACGATGAACTGCTCGGCAAATGCCTGGAATCCCTCGGCTACGGAGAACTTGCAGCGAAGATGCCGGAGGTGTCCCGTTTTATCCAGAGGCTCCGCTGGAAAACGAGGATTTTGACTGGTTTCGACCCAGGGTCCGTTTCAATCCCGAAGAGGTTTACCGAAGTCGTGAACTGGAAGGGTCCGGTTGATGCAGAATACCTGAATGCTGTCAGGGAAGAATATGCAGTGAGAATTCTCGATATGGGTAGCGATGGAGAGACTGGGCGGGAAGGAACATCCTGATCCATGAGGAGAGCCCAGGGGCAGATGCTGGGGGAGATATCCTGTGCGAGAGGAGGACGATGCTATGCTCGATAAGATTGATCCGTCAGAAACCCGTGCGTGGAAAAAACTTCTCAGTCATTTCAGGAGGATGAGAAAAAAGCATATGCGGGATATGTTTCAGAAAGACCCGGCAAGGTTTTCCCGGTTCTCTCTGACATTCGAGGATATTACAGTAGACTTTTCCAAGAACATCATATCAGGCAGAACCATGAAGCTGCTTCTGGAACTCGCAGAGGAATGCCGGCTCAGGGAAGCGATCGGATGCATGTTCAACGGGGACAAAATCAATGAGACTGAAGGCCGTGCCGTGCTCCATGTTGCTCTCAGAAACCGTGCGAATGTCCCTGTCTTTGTTGATGGAAGGGACGTAATGCCTGAGGTAAATGCTGTCCTCGACCAGATGAAGAGGTTTTCTGAAGCCGTCATCAACGGTGAATGGAGAGGCTATACAGGCAAGCCTGTTTCCGATATTGTGAATATCGGTATCGGCGGATCGGACCTCGGTCCTCACCTGGTGACTGAGGCGCTGCAACCATACAGGAAAGCTCATCTTCGCACGCATTTTGTCTCGAATGTTGACGGAACCCATATCACCGAGACCTTGAAGGGACTGTCACCCGAAACCACGCTTTTCCTGGTCGTTTCCAAGACCTTCACCACCCAGGAGACGATGAGAAATGCCCGGACTGCGCGGCAGTGGTTTCTTGATGCAGCCCGGAACGAGGGATTCATCAGAAATCATTTCGTGGCGGTTTCCACGAATACAGACGAAGTCCTGAAATTCGGTGTGGATACTTCCCATATGTTCAGGTTCTGGGACTGGGTGGGCGGCAGGTATTCTCTCTGGTCAGCTGTCGGCCTCTCGATCGCCTGTTCGCTGGGGTTTGAGAATTTCCTCGCGCTCCTTGAAGGGGCTCATGCGGTAGACGTTCACTTCCGGGCCACCCCGTTCGAAAAGAACATCCCGGTAATCCTCGCCCTGATCGGGATCTGGTACGGAAGTTTTTTCGGAGCCGAGACCGAAGCGGTCCTTCCCTATGATCAGTATATGCACAAATTCCCCGCATATTTGCAGCAGTGCAACATGGAGAGCAACGGAAAGTCCGCAGACAGGACAGGGAATAAGGTTACCTATCAGACCGGTCCCATAATCTGGGGGCAGCCGGGGACAAACGGCCAGCACGCCTTCTACCAGCTTATCCATCAGGGCACGAAGACAATCCCCTGTGATTTTCTTGCACCTGCGCTGAGTCATAACCCGGTCGGAGATCATCACGATATACTGGTATCAAATTTCTTTGCGCAGACAGAGGCGATGATGAAAGGAAAAACAAGGGAAGAGGTGAGTGCCGAACTCCGGGCATCGGGCATGAGCGATGAACAAGTGCGGTTTCTTGCTCCGTTCAAAATATTTCACGGCAACGTCCCGACCAACTCGATACTGTTCCACAAACTTACTCCAAGGACACTGGGGAGTCTCATCGCGCTTTACGAACACAAGATCTTTGTGCAGGGCATTCTCTGGAATATATACAGTTTCGACCAGTGGGGAGTTGAATTGGGCAAGCAGCTTGCTAACAGAATCCTGCCTGAACTGGGCGACCGGAATCCCGTCTCCGGGCATGATTCATCGACGAACGGACTGATAAACAGGTATAAGGAACTGCGCTCACAGGATACGGCTTCATAGACGAAGAACGGTTTAAAGGATGGCTGGAGGATATCCATGAAATTACCTGCAAACAAGACAAAGATCGTATGCACCATAGGGCCCGCATCCCGTTCACCTGATATTATGGAAAAGATGCTGCTGGCCGGAATGAATGTGGCGCGGCTCAATTTCTCGCATGGTGACCTGAGCGAACATGGCAGGGTGATACAGGATCTCCGTGAAACTGCCCGAGCGCTCGGCAGGCGGGTTACGATCATGGCAGACCTTCCGGGACCGAAAATCAGAATCGGACATCTTTCACACGAGCCGGTATATGTGAAGGCCGGTGATAATATGGTTTTAACAACCGACACCATTACCGGAGATGCGAGCAGGGTCTCTGTTAGTTTCGACAGACTTCCCGCCGCAGTAAAACCCGGAGATACCCTGTTCCTCAACGACGGCATGATCAGCCTTGAGGTGGTAAACGTCAGCGGGAGGGAAGTTTACTGCCGGGTTCTCGTGGGGGGAGAACTCAGGTCAAGGAAGGGACTCAACCTGCCGGGGATCGACCTGGGGATCAGTGCCTTTACCAGATACGACCATGATTGCCTGAAATTCGCCCTGGAGCAAGGAATAGATGCCGTCAGTCAGTCATTTGTGGAAGACGCCGCTGACATACAGGCTGTAAGAGAAGCCGCTGCTTCTCTGGGACATCAGCCGTTTATCATAGCGAAGATCGAAAGGGCAAGGGCGCTGGATCATATCGATGAAGTGATTGATGCGGCAGACGGGATCATGATTGCGAGGGGCGATCTCGGAGTAGAACTTCCCATAGAACGGATCGCGGTGGTCCAGAAACAGCTTATGCGCAAAGCGAACATGCGGGCCAAACCAGTGGTAACTGCCACCCATATGCTCGAATCGATGATCTCCAATCGCCGCCCGACCCGCGCGGAGTCAACTGATGTGGCAAACGCCATCCTTGACGGGACTGACTGTGTCATGCTTTCCGGCGAATCGGCCATGGGTAACTTTCCGGTTGAGTCGGTCGAGATGCTTGCGAGGATTGCCGCAGCGATTGAACCGTACCGCGTCAGGATGAGCGCAAAAGAGATGTTCCAGGGGCTTGTCCTTACGGGGGATGTGCCCCCGGCAAGGCTTGTTGACCTGAGTGTGGAAACAGTCCTTGAATACGCGAAGCCTGCAGCGGTATTTGTTCCGACCCGCAGTGGGTTTACCGCAAGGAGTATCGGGCGTTTCAGGCTTCCGGTGTGGATTGTTGCAATCAGTTCACAGGATGCCACCTGTCAGAGGCTGCAATTCTCTTCAGGAGTATATCCTGTGCTGGAAAAAGAGCACCCTGAGAACTGGAAACCCTATGTGAGTGATTGGTTGACCAGACATGAAATCCCCGGAAAGTTTATTGTGCTTACTGAGGGGCCGTCGTCAAAACATCCCGATGCAAACCACCGCATGGAGATCCTCGATATCAGGACTTCCTGATGATATCGTACAAGGCATCCAGGGCCTCATCAAGTTTCCCTATGTCTTTTGTTCCGCCCTGCGCCATTTCAGGTTTGCCGCCGCCTTTGCCCCCGGTGATTTTCGCAAGAGCCTTCACGATCTCTCCTGCGTGATAGCGTTGCGTGAGGTCTTTGGTTACCATACAGACGATACCGGCCTGACCGTCCAGGACAGAAGACACAACGATAATGCCTGATTGTAGCCGGTCGCGAACATTGTCAGCGAAGATGCGGAGTTCGTTCGGGGTGAGCCCGTCATTCCTGACCGAGACGATCATTATTCCGTCGATCTCACGGGCATTCCGGACAGCATCAGATATGGCATCCCGCGAAGAACCGGTTCTCAGCTTCTGAATCTCCTTCTCCATAGTCCGTGCCTCATGGAGAAGCTTTTCAACCTTTTCCGCAGGTTTTTCGGATTTCAATAAGCTTTGAATTTCTCCAAGCACGGCCCTTTTCTCCCTGAGATAGGAGAGGGCCTGTTTCCCGGTAAGAGCTTCGATCCTCCGAATCCCTGAAGCAACGCTTCCCTCTGAGGTAATCACGAACAGGCCGATCTCCCCGGTTGCACTGCAATGGGTACCTCCGCACAGTTCTCTGCTGAACCCGCCTGAAGACACAACCCTGACCTTTTCCCCGTATTTTTCGTCGAACAAGGCGACCGCGCCGGAATTTACTGCGTCACTGACACTCATGACCTCTGTTTTTACCGGGAGGTTCTCGATAATCTTTTCGTTCACGATATCCTCGATCTGCCGGATCTCATCATCACGGACTGCGGAAAAATGCGTGAAGTCAAACCTGAGTCTTTCGGGGTCTACCACAGAGCCTGACTGTTTCACGTGATCTCCAAGAACCATCCGTAAAGCTTTATGGAGGAGATGGGTTGCAGTATGGTTCCTCATGGTGGATTTTCTCAGGGAATCGTTTACGATGCAAGTAACCTTCTCGCCTTTTGAGAACATTCCCCTGTCGACTTTTACCAGGTGAACGGTAAAATCAGGGTTAGGTTTTATCGTATCAACTACCGTTGCTGAAGAAGATTCAGACCGGAGTATTCCGGTATCTCCCGCCTGCCCGCCGGATTCTCCGTAGAAAGGCGTTTTGTCGAGGACTATTTCTCCCTCTCCATTTTCTGCCAGGGTAGCAACTTCTTCTCCGTCTTTGAAGAGTGATACAATAACAGCTTCTGATGTCGTGGTATCATATCCGACAAATTCAGTCTTGACGAGTTGTCCCCCAGTCATTTCGATTTTCGGCATTGGAAGAGTGATTTTGATGACTGCACCTTTTGACTTGTCCCGGTGCGCTTCCATCTCCCGGTTAAAAGCGTCTTCATCGATAACGAGTCCGGAATCGAGCGCGATATCTTTCGCAAAGTCCAGCGGCAGTCCATGAGTCTGCTGGAGCCGCGCAACCTCTTCGCCGGGAACCGTCTTGAGGCCGCTTTCCTTTGTTTTCCTGATGATGTCATCGAATACGAACATTGCGGTCTCGACTGTCCTGTGGAAATTTTCCTCCTCCATGAGCAGCAACTTGGCGGTTCTGGCTTTTTCACGGACGATTTCAGGATAGGCCTGCCCCATTGCATCTGACACTGCATCGGTCAGCCGGAAGAGGCATGGTTCATGAATTTGGAGGAGCTTAGCATGTCTCGAGGCTCTTCGGATGATTCTCCTTAGGACATAACCACGCCCTTCGTTCGAGGGGACAAGACCTTCCGAGAGCATGAAGACCGAAGCACGGATATGATCGGCGATGACCCTCATGGAAGTGTCCGAGTCAGAGGACGATCCATAGGGAATATTTGCGATTGAAGCTATATCCCGGAGGATTAATTCGAAAAGGTCTGTATCGAAATTGCTCGTTTTACCCTGAAGCACGGCGCTGATCCGTTCGAGCCCCATGCCGGTATCAATACTTGGTTTTGGAAGGGGGTCGAGCCTTCCGGATTCGTCCCTGTTGAACTGCATGAAGACCAGGTTCCAGAGTTCGAGAAAACGGTCACAATCGCAGCCTACGGTGCATTCCTTCTTCCCGCATCCGATATGGCTTCCCTGGTCAATGATGATCTCCGAGCACGGTCCGCACGGTCCTGTATCGCCCATCTGCCAGAAGTTGTCTTTTGCCCCGAGCCTCACAATCCTGTCCCTGGGAATTCCGATAAGCGCGTGCCACAACGCTTCCGCCTCGTCGTCCTGCTCATATACCGACACGTAGAGTCTGTCCCTGGGAAGTATAAATATTTCCGTAAGAAGCTCCCAGCCGAAAAGGATCGCATCCTTCTTGAAATAATCGCCAAACGAAAAGTTGCCAAGCATTTCGAAGAACGTATGATGACGGGAAGTGTGGCCTACATTTTCGAGGTCGCTGTGTTTCCCTCCTGCTCTCATGCATTTCTGACAGGTGACGGCGCGGGTATAATCTCTTCGCTCTTCGCCCAGGAAGGTCCTTTTGAACTGTACCATACCCGCGTTGACAAACAGGAGGGTAGGGTCGTTCCAGGGTATAAGGGGAGAACTCGGCACAATGGTATGCCCTTTTTTCCTGAAATACTCCAGAAATGCCGATCGTATGTCCTGACTGTTCATAGAGCTCCTCGGTAATTTACAGAATCTGCCGCAACAGTGTTTTTTCAGGCGCTGCCGTCCTGAATGCTTTCGGGATCAAACCGGGAACGGGCGACAATGCCCCGCCTGCTCTTCTTCATTCTCGATTTGCAAATAATCCGGGCTGATGCTCGTACAGAAAACTCTAACGGATTCAGATTTCCTCAGTGAGATTTCACCCGATCGTGCAGCTATTTTATATAGACAAGCTTTCCGTCGTAGAAGAAGAGAACCTTATAGGTAATCACCCCGAGCGTCTCCTTGAAAGCATAGGTCCACTCTTCACGGCTCTTGTTTTCGAACGATTCAAGGAACTTTATGGAATCAGGCGCGCCCCACGCATACCGCACCTGCTCCTGCGACATTCCGAGCGCGATCTGTCCCTTCCTTACATGCTCCTTGATCTCATCGGGAAACGTCCTTATCTCGTCTTCGGTATAACGGATAGACTTGGCGCATCCGAGAACGAAAAAAAGCGATACAGACAAGAACAGCAACAGCAATTTTTTCATCATGTGTCCTCCTCCTTGCAAAAATAATTGTCCTTCAACGCCGCCCGTATTGTCACGGAAGCATACCCTTTCCGTGAAAGAACATTATACAACCTCCGTCTGATTATTTCCGGATCGTGGTTCTTGAGAGATTTCATTTTTTTTTCGATTATCCGCTTCGCATTCGCAAGGTCGGATTTTTCGTCGTCAGAAAGAGTCGCATCGATTATGTGGCGCGGGACACCCCTCCCGAGCATATAGAGTCTCGCCCCGCTGCGGCTCAGCATCTTCCTCGAGAAAGCCTCCCGTTTCAGGTTTTCGGCCAATGCGGCATCATCGAGAAACCCGGATATCCTGAGAGCCTCGATGGTCTGTGCAGCAGTTTCCGGGGGAAACCCCTTCTGGGTCAGCCTTTGATGCATTTCTTTTTCACTCCTCCCCCGGTAACTGAGGAGTTTCAGGGCATAGTGTCTCGCAGCTTCACAAGATGACGGTTTTTTCCCCTTACTTTGCAAACCGGTCAATTTTCATCTCATCCTTCTTGTCTTCCCTATCCGGACGGATCGAAAGCTGTTCTTCAATCGAGAGCTCGCTCGTTGACTGTATGCCTTTTACCTTCAGGACGAAATCATCAGGATTGGATGCCCTCCGCAATGCCTCTTCATAGGTTATCAGGCCGGACTTGTAAAGACTGAACAGTGACTGGTCGAATGTCTGCATGCTGTAATGAATCGCTCCCTGCTCGATCACATCCTGGATGGATTTCGTCTTGTCGGGATCGAGGATACAGTCCTTTATCGTGGCTGTTGCGATGAGCACCTCGACTGCAGGCACTCTCCCTTTCCCGTCGGCTCTCGGCATGAGGCGCATCGATATAATTGCCTTCAGGACGGACGAAAGTTGCATGCGTACCTGTTTATGCTGATACGGGGGGAATACCGCGATGATCCTGTTCACTGTCTCCGTAGCGTCGATGGTATGGAGAGTGCTCAGCACCAGATGTCCTGTTTCTGCCGCGACGAGCGATGTCTGTATTGTTTCGAAATCGCGCATTTCGCCGACGAGAATGACGTCCGGGTCCTGTCTCAGCGCCTGCCTCAGGGCCTTGCTGAAGGATTCGGTATCGCTTCCGATCTCCCTCTGGTTCACAATACTCTTCTTGTCACGGTGGAGATATTCTATCGGGTCTTCGATCGTCATGATATGTTCGGTACGCTGTGAATTGATCACGTCGATCATGGATGCAAGCGTTGTGGATTTCCCGCTGCCGGTGGTCCCGGTAACGAGAATCAGCCCTCTTGGCTCGGCAGCAATCTTCTTGATCACTTCAGGCAGGTTCAGTTCCTCGATCGTCGGGATCCTCATGGGAATGACCCTGAAGACGAGCCCGACCGTGCCCCTCTGCATGAAGATATTGCACCTGAACCTTCCCAGTCCGGGAACGCTGTATGCGAGATCGATATCGTTCTTCTTTTTGAATACCTCAGTCTGCCCGGGAGTCATGACGGCAAGGGCTATTTTGGTCGCATCTTCATGGCTGATCCTTTTCTCTGTGGTAAGAGGCGCCAGGTCTCCATGAATCCTGAGTATGGGCGGCGAACCCACTTTTATGTGGAGATCCGAAGCCTCCAATGCATGCGCCTGTTTCAAGAGATCGTTGATATCCATGCTTACCTCCTTAGCTTGAACTCCTCGATAATTTTCTGTTCTATTTCCCGGGCTATCTCACTGTTCTGCTTCAGAAACTCCCTGGCGTTTTCGCGGCCCTGACCGATCCTGTTCCCCCCATAACTGTACCAGGACCCGGATTTTTCTATAATCCCTTTTTCAGATCCCAGGTCTACCAGTTCGCCGGCCCGTGAAATTCCTTCGTTGAAATAGATATCAAACTCAGCCTGCCTGAAAGGAGGAGCTACCTTGTTCTTGACAACTTTTACCCTGACCCTGCCGCCGATAGCTTCCTGGTTTTCCTTAATATTTTCGATCCTCCGGATATCGAGCCTCATGGAGGAATAAAACTTGAGGGCTGTACCGCCGGTGGTGGTCTCCGGATTTCCGAACATGACCCCGATCTTTATCCGTATCTGATTGATGAAGATGACGGTCGTATGGGATTTTGAGATCGCGGCAGTGAGCTTTCGCAGTGCCTGGCTCATAAGTCTGGCCTGGAGGCCGGGGAGTGAATCTCCCATATCGCCTTCTATTTCCGCTTTCGGGACCAGTGCGGCAACTGAGTCTATGACCACGATGTCTACTGCTCCGCTCCGCACCAGGACTTCAGCGACTTCAAGCGCCTGTTCCCCGGTGTCCGGCTGGGAGACGAGGAGCTCATCGATATTCACTCCGAGCTTCTGCGCATAGATAACATCAAGGGCGTGTTCTGCGTCGATGAACGCGGCAGTCCCGCCTGCTTTTTGGGCCTGAGCAAGGGCATTTAACGCAAGGGTAGTTTTCCCGGAAGATTCAGGCCCGAAAATTTCGACCACTCTCCCTCTGGGAAATCCACCGATCCCTGTTGCAATATCGAGTGATAGTGAACCGGTCGGGATTGCCTGTATCCCTTCTGCGGCCCCCTCAGAGCCGAGACGCATAATCGCACCCTTGCCAAAACTCTTTTCTATCTGGGTAATGGCAACTTCAAGCGCCCTGCTTTTGTCCTTGTTCGTCATTCTTCCTCCAATCTCAATGGTATTTCACCGTGTTTTTGTAATCTACACTACGCATAAATCTCTTACTCCCTGCGCACACATGTGTACTATGAACTATTCCCGGAACCGAGAGGGATTCCGGAGATGCACGTGTATTCCGGACCCTGAGGTCTCAGTTCGCTTTTCATGAGTTTTACCGTATCGACTTGCAGTCTTCCGAATAGTGTCTCCCTGAAAGAATCGAGCTTGAGAAGCGTTGTGATGATTCCCTTTTGAGAGCGAACCCTGCCCAGGGTGAGATGAGGAGCGAAGTCCCTGTCTTCTTTCTGATAACCGTAAGTCGTCATGGCGTTCTCGATGTCCTGTTTCAGGTTTTTCATGGTTTCTGAATCCTCTATCCCAGCCCAGATTACCCTCGGATGTTTTCGGTTGGGAAAGACCCCTGTCCCATATATTGTAATACAAAAAGGCGGGCAAGATGATACCACACTCCTTAAGGAATCCTGAATTCCGTGAATTGCTGTTTCAGCAGTGTTTCCGAGGAATTTGAGCGTGATATGAATGTGTGAGACATCGACCCACTTGATGTCCCCGCCGCATTTCCTCATGCTGTCAATAACCTGCCTGACCTCTGACTTGACACCGTCAGGGAGGTCAATTGCGATGAAGCACCGCAGATGTTTCATGCCTGTATGTTCTTTGTTCAATTGTATTTCTCTGGTGACTGTTTCCCCTGTATTCTCTCAGCCACCTCTCTCCCGCTCTCGATCAGGAGCGGGGGTCAGAACATCTGGTTCCCTATCTGGAGGATGATATTTGCATACATGCCCGCGATGATATCGTCGGCCATGATGCCAAGTCCGCCGCTGAATACAGTCTCGAATTTCCTGGCGGGAAATGGTTTTAGTATATCGAAAATTCGGAATAAAAAAAAGGCTGCAATGCAATACCCGATGCTGAAGGGAACGAAGAATACAGAGATGAGAAATCCGCATGCCTCGTCTATGACGATATGTTTGCTGTCTTTTCTGTTCAACGTGCGCTCAGCAGAAGAGGATGCTGTAATTCCCAAAGGGATAAGGAACAGCAGCAGGATCCCCTGAATGATGACTGACGGTTCCAGGACAATGTATAAGAGTAAGGCTGCAAGAGAGCCCCATGTCCCCGGAGCAACCGGCAGGTGGCCAATAGGGCCGAGGGTTGCAATATGTTTGAGGAATGCATCCCGTGTCAAGAAAAATCCCTGCTTATTCCTGTATGATTTTGTACGAATATGCTATCTTTGCGGCCCCTTCAAGTGATGCTTTCACCGAGCAGTATTTTGTCATGGAAAGTTCTATCGCACGTTTAACCGCAGGCTCTTCGATCCGGTTTCCCTTTACGATGAATTCCAGCGTAATCTCTGTGAATTTTTTCGGATACGTTTCCGCCTTTTTTCCTGAAACATTGATTTCAAGACCAGTTACGTCCTGTTTCTTCTTTTTCAGTATGGAAATAACATCCATGCCGGAGCATCCCCCTGCGGCAATAAGGAGAAGTTCCATGGGGCGTGGACCGGTGTCTGTGCCACCGGCTGGTCTGTCTCCGTCCATAATCAATGCATGACCGGATTCGGCATCTCCGATAAACTGCAGGTCTTTCACATAGGTAACCTTCGTATTCATATCAGGACCTCCCGGGAATTTTCCGTTACTTTATGCAAGCTGTCATGGTTTGTCAAGGGAATATCGTTTACTTACAACATCTTTTATCTTGTAAATGAAAGTGATTTTTGAATACACTATGAAGAGCCATGGATGGGGTAATTCTGGCAGGCGGGGAAAATACGAGGATGCCTTTTCTCAAGGGATTTCTTGAGTTTGGAGGGAAACAGATCCTTGTATCGAATATTTCACTTCTCGGGGGAATTTTCAGAAACACCTTTATCGTAACGAATGAGCCGGCCCGCTATTTCTCTCTTGAAGCACACCTTGTCGGCGACGTCATAAAGGGGAAAGGACCGCTTGGCGGTATATTGTCTTCGCTGATCCTGCCTGAGGTGTCGGAGGTTTTCGTTACGGCATGCGATATGCCCTTTATAAATGTTATACTTATACAATATATGGCCGATAAATGGGATGGAAAAAGTGATGCCCTTGTCCCTCTTTACGGGGGAAGGCCGCAACCGCTTTTTGGCATTTATTCGAAAAAAGTTGTTACACTGATAGAAAAGTATATTGCAGGCGGAAGGAAGAGTGTGAGGGAATTTCTCGGGAACATACGGGTGCTGTATATCGGGCAGGATGAAGTGGCAGCAATAGACCCGGAAGGAAGGTCGTTTGTGAATATAAATACCATGGAAGATGTAACCAGAGAGGGGGGTAGAGTATGTTTGGGTTAGGAACGCAGGAACTGTTTATCATAATGATAATCGTTGTTGTCCTCTTCGGGGCAACGCGTCTCCCGCAGATCGGAAGCGGGATAGGAAAGGCGATTTCGAATTTCAAGAAGGGTGTTCGTGAGGGTGAAGAGATCGACGTGACGCCCGATAAAGAGACGAAAGAGAAGAAAAAAGAAGTAGACAAAGAAGGTGAATAGAGGAGCTATTGCAGAGATCAGTCTTTCTGCGATAGCTCACAATTTTCGAACAGTCAAACAGATGGTGAAAGACCGTCCGGTCATAGCTGTTGTCAAGGCTGACGCGTACGGTCACGGAGCAGTTGAAGTATCTGCCAGGCTCCTGAAGGAAGGGGCTGAATACCTCGCAGTTGCATACCTCGGTGAAGCTGTCACGTTGCGGGAAGCAGGCATTGAAGCACCCGTACTCCTGCTTTTTGACAGGCTGCATCTCGATGAATATATCCATTTCAGGCTTACCCCTGTTCTTCATTCAGCTGCCTGCGCCTTTGAACTTTCACAAGAAGCAAGCAGGAAAAAGGTCCTCATACCGGTTCATGTCAAAATCGATACCGGTATGGGGCGGCTGGGATTGCACAATACCCATGCCGCATCTGAGGTGTGCGCCCTTTCCGAACTGCCCGGCATCCGTATTGAAGGGCTGCTCAGCCATTTTTCGGAAGCTGACCTTGCCGACCGGTCTTTTGCAAGAGAGCAACTTGCCAGGTTTGCCGCAATACGGGATGCGCTCGCCCGGAAAGTAAACCGGAAGATATTCTCGCATATCGCAAACAGCGCTGCTGTCCTTGGTTTTGAAGACGCATATCTGGATGCAGTCCGGCCTGGCATAATGCTTTACGGATATTCACCGTTCGTTGATCAGTCTGCAGGGGTTCGGTTGCTGCCCGCAATGACGCTCAAGACCAGAATACTTTCTCTGCGGAATCTGCCCGCCGGAACACCGGTCAGTTATGGCAGGACTTTCATAACAAAAAAGCCGGCAAGGATAGGGGTGCTTCCCCTCGGATATGCAGACGGATATTCACGGTTATTTTCCAACAATGCAGAGGTCATTGTAAACGGGAGGAGGGCGCCGGTAGCAGGAAGGGTCTGCATGGATACTACCATGATAGATCTGACAGGAGTAGACGGGGCGGAAGAGGACGATGAGGTTGTGATTCTGGGAAGACAGGGTGATGAGACAGTCACTGCTGACGAACTTGCTGAAAAATCCGGTACAATCTCGTATGATATAGTAACTTCTCTGGGAAACAGGTCGCAGCGTTTCTATGTTGAAAATCATTGAACTCTTCGGAAAACTGATCATTCACTTCACTGAAGGGGTGGGACAGATTCTTATCCTCCTCACGCTGGCATTCAGACAGGTGCTGCGTCCTCCGTTCGAGCTCCGGAATATCTTCAAACAGATGCTTGAAATTGGGGTGCGTTCACTCCCTGTAGTCCTGATCACGGCAATTTTTACGGGGATGGTATTTGCGCTCCAGACCTATACGGGTTTTAAGCGGTTCGGTGCCGAGGCAGTGGTGGGGACTGTAGTGGCGCTGTCAATGACCAGGGAGCTGGGCCCTGTTCTCACCGGGCTTATTGTTGCGGGAAGGGCAGGCGCTGCGATGGCAGCCGAACTGGGGACAATGAGGGTTACGGAGCAGATAGATGCACTCGAAACACTCGCCACAAACCCCGTCAAATACCTCGTTGTCCCGAGACTGATCGCAGGAGTACTCATGCTCCCTGCGTTGGCACTGGTGGCTGATCTGATCGGTATCATCGGAGGATACTTCATAACCGTTGGGCTGTTCGATACGAGTTCAGTCGTGTACTGGAAGAGAACATGGAACTACCTTGAGATGAGTGATATTCATAACGGACTGATTAAAGCGGCATTTTTCGGAGCGAGCATCTCTCTCGTGAGCTGCTATAAGGGATTTTATACAAGAGGCGGCGCTGAAGGGGTAGGGAAGGCAACAACCGGAGCTGTGGTAATCTCGTCGATGACCATACTGATATCAGACTATTTCCTTTCAGCCTGGCTTTTCCAATGATAGAGATTGTTGACCTTTATAAGTCTTTCGAAAGGCACCCCGTGCTCAGGGGAGTGAACCTCAGGGTGGAAAGAGGGGAGAGCATGGTTGTTATCGGAGGGAGCGGGTCAGGAAAAAGTGTCCTTTTGAAACATATAATCGGTATACTAAAACCGGACAAGGGGAAGGTGCTGATTGAGGGCATTGAGATCGCCTCGCTTCCTGAAAACAGACTGAATGAACTGAGGAAAAAGTTCGGCATGCTCTTCCAGATGGCCGCACTCTTTGATTCAATGTCGGTTTGGGAAAATGTAGGTTTTGCCCTTATGAGGCATACTAACATACCCAAGAAAGACATCAAAGCTGCTGCGATAGAAAAGCTGAGGCTCGTCGGGCTTGTAGGGGTTGAGGATCTTATGCCCTCGGATCTCTCGGGAGGGATGAAGAAAAGGGTGGGCCTGGCACGGGCAATAGCCTACGAACCTGAAATACTCCTCTATGATGAGCCGACTACAGGACTGGACCCCATACTTGCTGACGCAATCAATGACCTGCTGATCGAGATGAAACAGAAGATGTCCATTACCTCGGTCGCCATAACCCACGACATGAACAGTGCTTACAAGATAGCCGACAAGATCGCAATGCTGTATCAGGGGCAAATCATCGAAACAGGGACACCGGAAGAAATAAAGAATACCCTGAACCCTGTCGTCAAACAATTCATTACCGGCAGTTCCGCGGGACCAATTCAGATAGAAGGAGTGCAGTATGAGAGGAATGTCGACAGAACTTAAGGTAGGTTTCTTTGCAATTCTCGTCATTGCGGTATTGTCCTATATGACCTTCAAGGTTACCGGCATGGACTGGATGAAGAAGGAAGGCTATACTGTGTATATCTACTTCAAGAATGTTGCGGGTCTCGATGAAAAGACGAAAGTCAAGATTGCAGGGGTAAACGCCGGGGTAATTGAAAAGATAGAACTGGAGGAAGGCCGTGCGAAGTTAACGGTAAGGCTCAACAGGGATGTGGCGCTTTACACCGATGCGAGCGCCTCGATCAAGGCTGCGGGTCTTCTCGGAGACAAGTACCTCGAGATCAAGACAGGGAGGGAAATGCCTCTCCTGACAGACGGAGAAACCCTTGATAATGTTTTCGAGATCGTGGATATCGACGACCTTGCCCGGAACCTTACTGCGGTTTCCGAGAATATCAATATTCTCGCACAGTCTCTTAATGAGACCTTCGGGACCGAAGAATCAAAAGAAGCGATGAGGGAATCCATTCAGAATCTGAGGCAGATTACTGCGAATCTCAAGGATACTATCTCGGTAAACGACAAGAAACTGAGGGCCGCCCTTGACAACATCAACAATCTTGCCTCCACAATCAATGAGCTTGTCGAGGCGAACAGGGAAAGTGTAACTGACGCAGCAAACAATATCCGGGATTTTTCCCAGACATTGAAGCAGGATGCCCCGCTTATGGTTGAGAACCTGAATAAGGCTGCGCAGGAACTGAGAGGAATGGTCGAAGAAAACAGGCCTACCATTAAAAGCGCTACAGACTCAATAGACCAGATAGCCAAAAAGGTGGAGAGAGGTGAAGGGACACTGGGAAAGCTCATCCAGGACGAGAGTCTTTATGATTCCGTGCAGAAGGCTGCATCAGGAATCGAGAGGACCGTGTCGGCCGTTGAACGGTTCAGGACTTTCCTCACCTTTCAGGCTGACTATCTTATGGAGCCAGCCGATTCAAAGGGATATTTTTCCCTGACACTCCAGCCGAAGCCTGATAAGTACTATATCCTCGGAATAGTAAACGACCCGGTTGCAAAAGTGAAGACAAAAAAGGTCATCAGGGAAACTCCTGAAGGCAGAAGGGTTACCAAGACAGAAACTATCGAGAAAGAGGTTGAATTCACCGCACAGTTTGCAAAGAGGTTCAACGACCTTGCCTTGCGGATAGGACTCACGGAAAATACCTTTGGCGTCGGAGCAGACTATTTCTTCCTCGCCGACAGAGGCAGAATTACTGCCGATGCCTGGGACTTCTCGAATGATGAAGAGGGCGCTAAGAATCCCCATCTGAAAGTAGGGCTTGATTACTATGTTTTCAAAAACCTTTTCCTCTCTGCAGGAGCTGACAATATCCTGAACAGCAAGTGGAGGGGCGCTTATGCAGGAGCGGGAGTCCGGTTCGAGGACGAAGATATCAAGTATCTTTTCGGCACATTGCCGAGCATATCAACAAAGTAAGTGAGAAGGAGACTGTTTCGCACCATACAGAATGAAAGGAGGTGAAGAGATGAGAATGCCCTTCATGAAGCAGATAGCATGGTATCTTGTCATAGCGATGTTCGTTATCGGTATTGCCCCGAAGGTGGATGCCGGTTTTGCTCCGTCGGAAATTATCGCGCTCTCGCAGATGGAGAGGTCCGCTGATCTCGAGAAAATCCGGAGTATCCTCGAAACAAAGGCTGTGCATGAGAGACTTTCCCAGTTAGGTTTCACCCAGGAAGAAATCCGGCAAAGGCTTGCTGAACTCAGTGACCAGCAGATTCATCAGATCGCCCTCCATCTGGATGAACTGAAAGTCGGTCAGGATGGACTCGGTGTGGTCATTGCGATCCTCGTTATTGCGATACTGATTGTTGTGCTTCTTAAATTAACCGGCCATAAAATCATTGTTACCAAATAGGATCAGGGAAACGGAGGATACGGTGAAAGGAGCTAGAACTATCTCCACAAACCGTATTCTCCTCCTTTATCTGATAATAATGGCCGCTCCTCTCCTGATTGCTTCCTGCAAAACACCCGGAATGAAATCTTCTCCAATAGATGCAAGGATAATCGGGAATGTTCCGTTCTATGAGCAGGAAATATATCAATGCGGACCATCTGCGCTTGCAGGCGTGCTCAACTACTGGGATATCCGGGTTGCTCCCGAACAGATTGCAGGGGAGATATTCAGCAAGTCAGCGCGGGGAACTCTGAATCTTGATATGATCCTTTACTCGCAGAAAAAAGGGTTGCATGCGGAACAGTTCAGGGGAACAATCGAATGCTTGAAAAAACACATTGATGAAGGATATCCTCTGATTGTACTGGTCGGTTACGGGTTTTCTCTCTACCAGCAGCACCATTTTATGGTCGTAGTCGGATATTCTGATCAGGGGATTATCGCGCATACGGGAAGGGAGAAAGAGGCAGGGATACCCTGGGACGACTTTCTTCAATCGTGGGAAAAGACAGGATTTTGGACGCTTCTTATCACGAAGAGCAAAGAGCGATGAGCGTAGAGGAAAGAGCAATCAAGAGCGAAAAATTATTGCATGTCTGTTCTCTCAGTCTGGTTCTCTTCGCTCTCTGCACAGTCGGCTGTGCTTTTCCACGGATAATCATTCTTGATGACCCGCTTAGCCCCGAAGAACATATAAATCTCGGGGTTGCGTACGAAAAACAGGGTGAACTGGATAATGCATTGCTGGAATACGAAAAGGCTTCTGAAAAAATCCCTCAGGCGTATCTCTACACAGGAAATATCTATCTTCAAAAGAATGACTATGAGAATGCAGAGAAGAGTTACAAAAAGGCATTAAGAAAGGATACACAGAATGCCGACGCCCGGAACAACCTAGCCTGGCTGTATTATTTGCAGAAAAAGAATCTCGAGGAAGCGGAGAAACTGACCCTTGAGGCGATAGCATTAAATCCTGTGAAACAGGACATTTATCAGGATACGCTGGACAAGGTCAGGGAACTGAAAAATAAGCGATAATAAGATAGATATGTTAATAACCCTGTGCCAAGAGCGCAGGGCGTAAAAACAGAACTCAGTGCTGTCATTCTCCGGCTTGACCGGAGAATCCTGTTAATTTTCTGGATTGCGTGATCAAGTCGGGCAATGACACAAAAACGGAAGCAATTCATTAAATATAAAGTAATAGTTGATAATATATATCGAATCTAATTGAATAATAAAATAAATATTAAATCGTTATCCAAAAAAGAACTTCTCGGCTATGTACAGGAGCACGGGCTTCCCCGGTACAGGGCGCAGCAGTTGATTCACTGGATTTATCAGAAATATGCCGCGGCAATAGAAGATATCACCGAGTTTTCAAAAGACCTGCGGAAAAAGCTTTCTGAAAAAGCGTACATAAGCAATCTTGGACTTGTCAGGCGTCTTCATTCCTCGGACGGTTCGGAAAAGTTTCTGTTTTCTCTCGAAGACGGAAACCGTATTGAGAGCGTGCTCATCCCGGACGAGAACCGTCTTACGCTCTGCATTTCTTCGCAGGTCGGTTGTGCCATGGGATGCAGGTTCTGTATGACAGGAGGAGGAGGGTTTATAAGAAATCTGGAGGCGCATGAGATCGTGGACCAGATAATCGCGGTGAACAGGATTATTCAACCCCGGAAAGTGACGAATGTCGTTTTTATGGGGATGGGTGAGCCTTTTGCAAATTTCGATGCAGTCGTGGAAGCGCTTTGGCGCGTCCTGGTATTCATCGGCATATCAAAAAGGAAAATTACCGTCTCTACCGCAGGAATAGTTCCGGAAATCATCCTTTTTTCGAAGAAAGCCCCTCAGGTGAACCTTGCTGTCTCTTTAAACGCTGCGACAGATGAAGTGAGAAGCGTTCTCATGCCGGTAAACAGGAGATATCCTCTCAAGTCGCTGATTGGAGCATGCAAAAAATTCCCTCTTCAACCGGCGCGGAAAATAACCTTTGAATATGTGATGATCGGCGACAGGAATGATTCACCGGAAGATGCAGGAAAGCTGGTGAAATTGATCAAAGGTCTGCGCTGCAAGGTAAACATCATCCCCTTTAATCCATTTCCAGGGACTGAATTGCTAAGACCTCCTGACAACAGAATGCTTTCATTCCAGAATATCCTGCGCAGGGGTGGCGTGCGGGCTCTGATACGGGAGAGCAGGGGACTTGACATACAGGCCGCATGCGGGCAGCTCAGGGCATCGGCAGACCGCTGACAGGAATGACCGGCCAGTTATTCCTTGACTACACTCAAGCATTGCAATATTATGTAATTGTTTGTCGCTACCAACAGAAAAAAGGGAGGCCGGTATGAAGAAAAGCCAATTGATAGAGCTGCTCAACAGGGATATGGCAGAGGAGCATGCAGCCATTATCAGGTATCTTGTGCACGCATGGATGGAAGGTGAAGATACTCCGATAGGGGCAAGCCTCCTGTCGAGATCACGGGAGGAAATGTGGCATATGCACTGGCTGGGCATGATCATAGGGCAATTGGGAGGTGAGCCGAATTTTACCCCGGCTCCGTATCCTTATGATCCGACAAACAGGGCGACTATCTTCAAGTCTTATGTGGAATACGAAGAGAAACTTGTTCCTCATTACAACAATGAAGCCGATATGGTTGACGACCCCCATATAAAGAGGGTATTGCAGCGAGAGGCATGGGAATCAGCGATCCACGCAAGGAAATTCCAAAGGATTCTGAACAAGCTAAAGCCTGAACAGGCGCGAACAGCTCCCGGAGGGGAACGGGAGATGCCCATGGAATTCATCAGCCTTCTCCAGAGGGAAGTGACGGGCAAATACAATGAGATGCTCCAGCATATCCGGTATTCCTGGGTTTTCCAGAAGAACGGAATAAAGGCGTGGCAGCTGATGGATCAGGCTATGGAAAAGATGAAACAGATCGCCCATCTGGCGGAAGACATTGGTGCAAACGGAATCCCTCCCCAGTTCAAACCGGGAAGGATTGACTCAGGCAGGGTAATGGCCAAGGCTCTTTTCAAGGCAGCGGATGATGTCGTGAAATCGTACAAACGGCATCTCAAACTGAAAAAAGATCCTGAACTCAACAAGCACGGCGGTCTGGTGATCAACCTTGACCTTGCCATCCGGCAGGAACAGTATCAGGCAGAAGAACTCAAGGACATGCAGAAGAAATAGAAGCGCATAGAGAAAAAGGGCCGAAAAAATATTGGAGGCGATTCTCCAATATCCCTCTGTCTCCTCCCTGTTCAAAGAAAAACGGGAAGAATACTACTGCGGAGCAGTATTGATATCAAGCAACTCATAGACCGGTATCTCGTCGGATTTCCCTTTTACCCTGATTGAGCCCAGTGGCCTGACCTGTGCTGATGCAGCGACTTTTTCATAAACTGCATGACTGATGAGAATGGAAGTTCCAACATCCTTGTTCGCTGCTTCAAGGCGTGATGCAAGGTTGACTGCATCGCCGATAACTGTGTAACTGAAGAGTTCGGATGATCCCATATTCCCCGCGATTACCGTTCCGGTATGTACCCCGATTCTTATCGAAATTTCAGGCATTCCCTCCTGCCTCATCTCTTTTCTGAGTGAAAGCATCCTTTCCTGCATCGAGAGAGCGGCGCGGCAGGCATTCAGTGCATGTTCAGTGTCCATGACAGGCGCTCCCCAGAATACCATGAGACCGTCACCCATAAATTTGTCGACAGTGCCCCGGTAGCGAAAAACGATCTTTGTCATCTCATCGAAATACCGGTTCAGGCATTGAGCAACGCCATCAGGAGGGAGTTTCTCTGACAATGAGGTAAAGCCTGCTATATCGGAAAAAAGGATTGTTGCTTCTATTTTTTCTCCCCCAAGTTTCAGGGCATGGGGGTTGCTTAATACTGATTCCAGTACCGAGGGGGACAAATAATGCGAGAACGCTTTTTTGAGCTCTCTCCGTTTTTTTTCGGTCTCTAGATAGGCGAACGCTCCGTGGACGACGTAGGAGAGACTGAAAGGCACTATGACGAGGAGGGTGGGTATCCATATTCTGGAATGCAGGAACAGAAAATAGGCAGCTGAGAGATAAAGCAGGACACAGAGTATCGATAACAAACCATGGCGAACAGGCCGCCATTTTGTCTGTATAATGCTTGATATCAAGCCAAGCAGGAGGAGGAGTGTCGTGCTGAGCAAGATATGCAGCCTGGTGATAAAACCTCCGTCCAGAAAATTGGAAACCATGTTTGCCTGTATTTCGACCCCGCTCATCAGGCTGTTCCCGGTAAAAAGGAACGGGGTGTTGAAAATATCTGCCTGTGATGTTCTGGGCTCCGGCGAAGTTTTGAGCTGAAGGCCCACGACGACAATCTTTCCCCGGAAAAAATCCCTCGGAAGATAGAATGAAGGTTTCAGCGCCTGATAATAAGAAACCGTGGAAAAGCTTCCGGGGGGGCCGGAATATGCGATATAGCTGTTTCCGTGAATATCGAACTCTTTTTTTACATGCAGTCGTGCAATCTGTTTTGCAAACAGTATCTCATGCGCTTCTGTCGGATAGAACTTCCTGATCACCGTGTCGCTGTCTTTCAGGACATTGACGATGCCCGTAAAACAGTTCTCTTTTAAGACCGGGACAGGTTCGACGAGAATCCGCTGGAGATACCGTTCACGTTCTATTATTTCAATTTCCGACGCGAGGCAGACATTGCCTGCCCGCTGCAATGAATGTCCGAAAGCTGCATCTTCTTCGCTGTCAGAGTATTCAGCAAAGACTATGTCGTAACCGATAACCGAGGCCCCCTCACGCTTCAGAATGTCTGTCAATTCCGCATGGAGGCTCCTCGGCCAGGGCCATTGCAGGCCGATCTCTGCAAACGAAGGTTCATCGATGGCAACAATGACGATATCGGGAGGGGGTTTCCGGGGTGTTTGGAAGAAATGAAAGAGGTCGTATCCCTTGAGTTCCATCAGTTCTCCAAAGGGAAGAAGACTGAAAACGATGGTCGTAAGGCCAATGATAAGCCCTGCGAGAAGATGCCTCTGAACCACTAGAGCCTGTACTCTGCTGTCATATATACTGACCTTCCTGCGGCAGGATACCCCTGGTATGTTTCATAGTGTTCATCAAAAAGATTCTTCACGCTCAAGCTGAACAGAGTGCGCTTGCCAAGGGGTTCCCATATGATTGCCAGGTCAGTAGTGAAATAATCTGACAGGAGAGAACGGTTTTCTGGATCGCCGTATCGCCGGCCGGTATAGGAAGTAATCAGGCTTGCTTTGACATTGAGCGGAGAGACCCAGACGAAACCTCCGTGTGCTGCATGCTCTGGTATGAGGGGAATGTCATTTCCCTCATGGGTATTGTCTTCATTTCTGCTGTCGGTATACGTATATCTCAGGAAGAGCCCTGTATTTTTCGTCAGGATCGAGTTGACTGCGAAAGAAATGCTGTTGGTCCTGCCCTGAGATACGAGGGCCAGCGGATCAATTGAATCTGTCAACTCAACCCTCTCTGCCTGGACAGAGGTAAAAAGTCTGCCTGACCAGCGTGTTTCGATCCGCGCCTGGTAATTATCCAGTCTCGACCCCACAAGTGCAAGACTGTTGTCCACAACGAGTCCGGCAGATGAAACAGGAGAGAGCGTACCTGCGGAAGGAAGTTCGAGCCATTTTTGAAACCCGAGTCTTACGATATTTTTCCCGTACGCAACAGCAATACCGAACCGCGGATGAACACCGGTATAGTCCTCCTGATCTTCCAACGATTCACAGAACAGGCCCCCCTCAAGGAGGACGTTTTTTGAGAACTGCCACCGGTCGTGGATATAGGCTGTGAGGAATCTGAGAGTGTGTTCCGAGGAGAAGGAATGTGTCGAGGAAGCATAGTGGGTGAACGTTGAGCATGCAGGGGCCTCTGACCCGATCTCGTCGCAGAAATCGATTGCTCCCAGGGTATCCAGATCGTTATACAGCAGTGACGTGGAAACTTTGTCCGGAATATATTCAAATCCATAGGATACCTGGTGAGCATTGCCGATTGTGACAAGATGTCGTGCCTGGAGGGCGAGCACTTCATCCCGGGAATGATACCGAGCGAGAGGATTGGAATCGATATACAAGGGGATTGCATCATCGAGGGGAGAAAGGCCTGATTCTGCAGTAGCTCCGGTGGAGTCGGTGACCAGGGAAAGATTCGTCCCCCCGATAATTTCGGTAATATCATAGATGCCTTTTTGGAAGAATCCCCGCGCTGTATCGGTACCGAAAGCCTGTATGAAGGAGACCATGATATCGGTCAGCCCGGTTCCATAGGGATAGGGGTTCAGAAATTCGGAGTCCGCCTTCTGATAGGCAAAGCGCGCCAGCAGATCGTTCCTGTACCCGAATCTGTGATGGTATCCCAGAGAGATATGCGTGCTTCTCTGTTCACTCCTGTCGTCCGGATCGGGATTGGTTATATACCCGGGCTCTCCCTCTTTGCTTTCCGATGTCCATCCGTACGTAAAGAAACCGTTTTTGTAATCAGGCCTGAGTCCGATACCGAAGAAGAGAGAATTCCCTTCTGAATATCCGTTTCCCCTGAAACCGTCCTGGTCGTATTTCGAGAGGGAGAGATAATACGATACCTCAAGCGGCCTTCTGCAATATCCCTGGAAGATTGCATTGTATGACTGAGAAAACCCGCCGTCTTCACTGCCGAACTGCATACCGACCGTTGCATCGTGCCTTGGTCTTCTGATGATATCCTGATATCTGTTCGGGGAGGATACCGCAAGGGGGTCAAGGCCTAATCCCGTAATGAGCTCACTTGCCGAAACGAACGGATTGTCCGCGTACTGCAATGCGGCAAAAAAATGACTGCTGGCACGGTGAGGATCATACGATTCCTGTGAATAGCTTCCTGCCCATTCGGCAAGATCAAAAGAAAGGAGCGCCGAGCCGAGGTCTGCAAGAGCACTTTTTGTATTCTCGATAGGCACCACACTCTTCAGATACGGGAGCAGCTCCAGCGCCTTCGTTGCTTCCTGAATCGCATCGAATGGCCTGAACAGGTCCTGGTAAATTATCTGTGCTACAACATGGGGAAGAGGGTCGCGCGGATCAAGCTCTTCAGCAAGCTTCAATTCGTCAAGCGCCCTCGAAATGTTTCCCTGCTGATAGTAGGCAATAGCGAGATAAATGTGTGGATTTGCATAGTATGGCATCATGAGGCTGGATTTGAGAAGGTATTGTACCGCCTCATCGGTTTTCCCTTCGGCGAGAGCAATATACCCGAGCCCCTTGAATGTTTCGAAATTTCCCGGGTCGAGTCCGGCAGCTCTCTGGTAGTCTTCCCGGGCCTTCTCCATATCGCCGGTTCCGGCAAAGACTACCCCCCTGTTTGCATAAAAGATCGAGTCCCGAGGATAGAGTTCGATGGCTGAGGAGAAAAGCCTGAGGGCTTCTTCATAATTTCCCTTGTCATACATGAAAAGTCCCAACACATCGAGGGCGATATCGTTTTTCGGGTCGATATCGAGGGCTTTTTGTAATGCAGCTTCAGCTTCATCTCCCCTGCCCTCAATATAGAAATATTCTCCGAGAAATGCGTGTACATGAGCAAATTCAGGGTTTATGGCAGACGCCTTGTCTATCCATTCCTTAGCATTTTCGGGTTCGTCAAGAATCAGATAGAAGTGGGCAATGAGGGTAGGGAATATTTCCTGATCAGGATATTTATCCCCATATGACCGGCAGAGATGTATCGCTTTGCGGAAATTACCCTGATATGCCTGAAATGCACAGGTCATTACGTCTGAAAGAGGGGAAGGTCTGGTCTTGCCTAGTTTTTCTATCAGCCCTGCGGCATCTTCTGTCTGGTTTTTTTGAAGATGGACTCCAACTATTCCGACGAGAGGCTCGATGTCTTCACCCTTTCTGCTCTGCTTCATTGCCTGATTAAAATAGGTTTCTGCATGATCAGGGTTGCCCTTATCGAGTTCAAGGAAACCTCTGAAGGTCAGAGCTCTCGGGTTTTGAGGATCAGACTTCAGTATCTCATCGAAAAGCATCAGGCTTTCCTTTTTCTCTTTCAGGTCAAAAAGAAGCCCTGCGAGCATCAGTTTTGCCGGGATATCACCGGGATTCTTCTCAGACGCTTTTTTTGCATCAGGGAGCAGTTTTATTACTTCTTGTCTCCGGTAGGAATAAAAAGGGACGAGTTTTACGACGTCGAGATGATAGGACACGAACCATTGAACCCTGTCCTTCGGCTTGACAAGGATTGTTTTGGTCGGGGGCTTGCCGACTTCAGCAGACCCCTGCTCGCCCGGGCCGACAATGACTTTCCCAAAATCATTATATAATTCGACAAAACCCCGAAGGACGGTGAGATAGCTAGAACCTTTCTCATCGACCAAAATATCCCAGTCGGTTCCCCGTATTGCTGCAGTTGCCGAAGGAGTCTCTATTTGCAGGCCATCAGAGATTTTTTTTGCCCTGCCCCAGAGCTCTCCTGACTCGACCCGGAGAACGGACCGTTTCTGCTGCGGTGATCTCCTTACTTCCTTAATCACCAGGGTTGTCCTGGTATGCATGGTGATCTGCATTTCATCAACGAACAGGATATGCATTTTGCCGAAACTCCCTGTCTTCAGGGTATCTCCGGAAGTCAATGCCTGTTGACGCACTGCGTCGGTCCATTCTTTTCCCTTGATGAACCTGACCCATCCATCGCCTTTCACCTCGACGATTTCTGCTTCCTTCGTCCTGTCAGGTCTTGGGACAGGAGTATCTGCATACGCATTCTGGATTATCGTGAGGAAGCAGAAGGAGAAAAAGGCGAACAGGGTTCTCTTGATCGTTACCATTACAGGCCCCTCATGAATGGCATACCCCTCACTGTTTATCGGCAAACCTTTGATGAACACTCACAGCAAGAATCGTATCTGATGACAGATTATAGCACAAGGAATAAGAAGTGAGAAGACAGATACCTCCACAGGGGAAGACTGTTCAGGGGCTCCCCCGGCAAGGATCAGACAGAATTCAGCAGCTTTGCAGCATTCTCCCTGAGAATGAGTTCCTCTTTCTCTTCTCCGAGCTGCAATCCCTTCAGAAGAGAAAGCGTCTTTTCCTGGTCTGTCCAGGGAGAGTCGGTGCCGAAAAGGATGAATTCCGGAGGGTGGGATGTAATAATCTTCCTCACAGTATCATTCAGGAAATCGAGAGAGAACGATATCTCCATATAAATCTGTTTGCCGAGCAGGAAATCAGCAACCTCATGCCACTGCTCCCATGCGCCGAGATGCGTTGTGACAAGATTGAGAGAGGGAAATGTCCCGAGAATATTGATAATTTTTTCAGGATCAGCGATTTTTGTCCTCGGGAAGGCAAAATCGAAGCCGGTATGCATGACGAGGATCAGATTCTCATCACATATTGTTTCATAAACAGGCATGAGCCTTTCATCGTCTATAACAAAATCCTGATAATAAGGGTGGAATTTTATTCCTTTAAGCCCCGCCTGTTTGATTGCATCGACTCTTCTCCTGAATTCCGGGTCAAACGGATGAAAAGAAGGAAACGGGATGATCCTTTCGGATCCTATCGTCTTGCACCATTGCAAAATTGAATCAGCCTGGGACGGTTTTGTGGCAATATTGCAGATTACACTCTTTTCTATACCGCAGGAATCCATGGAAGAAAGCAGGGAGGATATTTTGCCGTCAAGATGAGCTTTGATACCCCCTTCGTCTTCGAGCATCTGGATCACCCTTTCTGCAAGCTCATCAGGAAAGGCATGGGTATGGAAATCGATGATAGCAGGCATTTCGTATCTATTTTACACGCATTATCCCGGTAATTTACAGGCAAAATTTATTCTGCCGGAGGTCAATATGCTTTTCCTCTATTTTGGCCGGGTCTGGTATAATGATGAATCATAAGAATACAAAAAATGCTTAAAGGAGTATCCTCAGGTGGACAAACAGCAGACAAATAACGAGATAGTACTCTCAGGCGATGATGCAATCGGAAGGGGGGCAATTGAGGCAGGGATATCACTCGCGACCAGTTATCCCGGCACACCGGCTACCGAAATTCTCACCTATATCGCTCGGAATTTCTCTGGTGATGCTGAATGGTCCGTGAATGAAAAGATAGCGCTGGAGACCGCTATCGGCGCTTCCTATGCAGGGAAACGTGCTATCTGTTCCATGAAACATGTCGGACTGAACGTAGCGGCAGACCCCCTGATGACTATTGCATATTTGGGGACGAAAGGGGGGCTGGTTCTTGCAATTGCGGACGACCCCGGAGCATACTCTTCCCAGAACGAACAGGATTCCCGCTTCTATGCCAAATTTGCCAAAATAGCATGCCTTGAGCCGAGTGATTCACAGGAGGCCAAGGACATGACCATCATGGCCTTCGACTTATCAGAGCAGACAGGACTCCCGGTGATGCTGAGGACGGTGACAAGAATTTCCCACGCCTATTCACCGGTTGTGTTGGGAGAGGTGAGGGCGCAGAATCCCCTTCTCCTCCGGAAAGATCCCGCAAACATGATCGCCGTTCCGAGCAATGTCCTGAGATGCCACAGAAACCTGAACGAAAAACAGGACGGGCTGAGACGCTGGGGAGAAAGTTCCGGGTTGAACAGGGTTTTTATCAATGGACAAAAAAAAGGGATCATCGCCTGTGGCATCGGATATGTCTATGCAAAGGAATACGGCCCTGAATATGCCGTTCTGAAGATATCCTATTACCCCTTTCCCGATGAACTGATCAGGGACTTTGTCGAAGGACTGGACGAGGTATGGGTTCTGGAAGAGGGAGAGCCCTTTGTTGAGGAGATTGCGAGGAGGTATTCTTCCCGGGTGAAAGGAAAAATCTCGGGAGAAATAAGCATGACAGGAGAGCTTGGTCCGGATGTTCTGGAAGAAAACGTCAATGGACGGAGAGAAAACGCAAAAAGGAATGTGCCTTTGAAGCCGCTGCCGCCAAGGCCTCCTTCACTCTGTCCGGGCTGTCCGCACAGCAAGCTTTATGAAGCTCTCAAGGCGGTGCAGCCTGCATTCACCGCCGGAGATATCGGCTGCTATACCCTTGGGGTAAATCCGCCCTATCAAATAGTGGATACCTGCCTCTGCATGGGAGCAGGCATCAGCAAGGCAGCAGGGATTGCGAAGCAGGGGGTGAAAAGGGTGGCGGCAGTGATCGGCGATTCAACCTTTATTCATTCCGGAATACCCGCATTGATCAACGCGGTCTATAACAGGGCGAATATCCTTGTGCTCATCCTTGATAATTCAGCAGTTGCCATGACAGGGAACCAGCCGACACCGTTAACCGGGATTACTGCAAAAGGAGAAGAGGGCGGCAAGGTTTCTCTTGAAGAACTTTGCAAGGCCTGCGGCGCACATTCCGTAGAAGTGACCGACCCTTATGAGGTCGGAAAGACAGAAGCGCTCCTGAGGGAAAAGCTGGATGCTGAAGGAGTGCATGTTGTTATTTCACGCAGACCCTGTGTATTCGTAACAAGACGACTCATGAAAATGAGGAGAAAAACTATACAGAGTACACCTGCTGAGAAGAAAGCACGGTAACCCCGGATTTTTTCAGGGCCTTCTTCCCTTTGCTGATGCTGTCCGGACGGAGAACCACGATCGCTTTTTCCCCGCTTTTCTCGACAAAGGCATACATATATTCGACGTTGATATCTGCGTCGGTAAGGATCTTGAGAATATGTGCGAGCCCTCCGGGTTTGTCGGGTACGCCGACCGCAATCACATCGCTTTCCCTGAACGTAAAACTGCTCTTTGCAAGGACTTTTTTTGCCTTGTCCGGATCAGGGACGATTAAGCGCAGAATTCCGAAATCCGAGGTATCGGCAATCGAAAGAGCCCGGACGTTGATGTTTGCCTGCGCGAGGACATCCAGAGCTTCCCACAGCCTCCCTTTCTTGTTCTCCAAAAACAAGGATATCTGTTTGACTTCCATGGCGCGCTCCTTTACAATTGGCGTTTGTCGATTACCCTTTTTGCTTTGCCTTCACTCCTCGGGAGGGTCTTTGGCTCAACGAGCGTAACTTTGACCCTGAGCCCGATTGAATTTTCAATATGTTTTGCGATCTTTTTTCTTACCTCTTCGAGATGCCTGACTTCATCCGAGAATAACTTTCTCGAAGTTTCTACCTGTACTTCGATCTCATCAAGATGCTGCGGACGTGTTACGATGATCTGATAGTGAGGTTCTACTCCTCTGACCTCGAGGAGCGCTTTTTCGATCTGGGAAGGGAAGATGAGAACACCCCGTATCTTGAGCATATCGTCCGAGCGGCCTGTGATCCGGTCCATTCTCACGAGCGTCCTGCCGCATTTGCAGGGCTCCCTTCGCAACGTGGTGATATCCCGCGTCCTGAAACGGATCATCGGCATGCCGTCGCGGGTTAACGTAGTGAGAACCAGTTCCCCTTTTTCTCCGTCGGGGAGGGGTTCGAGAGTATCGGGAGCGACCACTTCAGGGTAGAAATGGTCCTCGAAAATATGGAGGCCGTTTTTCCGGTCGCATTCCTGGGCAACCCCCGGGCCTATAATTTCCGTCAGCCCGTAAATATTCAGCGCCAGAAGGTGAAACCTTTTTTCGATTTCATCACGCATCCTGTCGGTCCACATCTCCGCACCGAAGCATCCCGCTTTGAGCCTCAGTTTTTTGATGTTGATCCCTGCTTCTGCAGCCGCTTCGGTGAGATACAGGGCATATGAAGGGGTGCAGGTGAGTATGGTGGACCCGAAGTCCTGCATGATATCGAGGTGTCTTTTTGTCTGACCGGCCGACACAGGGACAACCGTAGCACCGATACGCTGAGCCCCGTAATGCACACCCAGCCCCCCGGTAAAGAGTCCATACCCATATCCGTTCTGGATGATATCTTCCTTGGTTGCGCCACACATGGTAAGGGCACGGGCGACCACTTCACCCCAGATATCAATGTCTTTGCGGGTGTACCCGGATACCGTCGGTTTCCCCGTTGTTCCGGAAGAAGTATGCACTTCGACTATCTCTTTCCGCGGCACAGCAAAAAGACCGAAGGGATATCCTTCTCTCAGGTCGGTTTTGGTGGTAAACGGGAGTTTCCCGATATCCCTGAGGTTCCTGATATCCCCCGGTTTTACCTTGTATTCGTCAAACCTCTTCTTGTAATAGGGCACATGGGTATATGCGCGCCTGAGGATTGTCTTCAGTCTTGCTGTCTGCAGTTTTTCCCTTTCCCCGGTGCGCATGCATTCTGCTTCTTTGTTCCAGATCATTTTCCTCTCCTTATGCGGTTTTCCTTTTGCCCTTCTTCCTTACAGTGAAAAAACGCAGATTTTCATGCTGCAAGAGTTTTTTTGCCTTTTCAATATCATGTACATCTACGATCAGAAATGCTTTTTTTCTCGATCCGAGAATCAGCACATATGCATTCTCTATATTGATTTTCCTGGTGGACAAGACCGATGAAACTTCGTATAAACCTCCCGGCCTGTCAACAAGCTCGATAGCCAGGACTTCATTGAGAGAAACGGTAAATCCTTTCTGCCGGAGCTTCCGGGCGGCGGCCTCGCTTTTGTCAACGATAAACCGTATGACTCCGAAACCGTCAGAACTCGCGATATTTACCGCAAGGATGTTGATCCCTTCTTCTGCGAGGACTTTCGTGATTTTTGTAAGTTTGCCTGGTTTGTTTTCGGAAAAGATGGATAGCTGCTTTAATTGTTCCATATGGCGCTCCTCTTCCCGGTTGCCGGGGTCACCGGGATGCTTTATAACGTCCGTTTATCAATAACCCGTACTGATTTTCCCTCGCTCACCGGAAGCGTGCCCGGTTCCAAAAGTTCCACCTTTGGTCTTACAAGGATTTCCGCCCTCAGTTTTTCCGTTAAATCATTCTTGAGGTTTATCAGATGGTCCACTTTCCCGTCGAAGAGTTCCTTCGCTATTTCCACCCTTACGGTCATCTGATCATATGACTCGAGGACGATCTGGTAATTCTGAGCGACAGCCTTGACACCCATTAAAATCCGTTCGATCTGCTGGGGGAAAATGTTCACCCCGCGTACGATGATCATGTCGTCTGTTCTGCCGATAATCCGGGAAATCCTTCGATGGGTTCTCCCGCATCTGCATCTTCCCGGAAGTATCGTGGTGATGTCACTGGTACGGTAACGGAGGATAGGCATCGCTTCACGACACAGGGTAGTAAGGACGAGTTCGCCTTTTTCACCGTCAGGCAATGGCTTTCCGGTATCCGGATCGATTATCTCCATGAAGAAATTGTCTTCCCAGAGGTGCATGCCATTCTTTTCTTTGCATTCGAACGCGACTCCCGGACCGTTCATTTCAGACAATCCGTAAGAATTATATACATCAATATGGAAGAACTTTTCAATCTTTTTCCTCGTTTCTTCAGAATATGGTTCGGAACCGAGATACGCCCTGCGAAGGGTGAAGTCTTTTTGCGGGTCAAGTCCTTCATTGTGCATCACGCTGGCAAGATAGAGCGCATAACTGGGGGTGATATGCAGGGTAGTGGTCCTGAAATCCTGCATAAGGGAAATCTGCCTCTTCGTGTTCCCGGGACCTGCCGGAATGACCAGCACGCCCACTTTTTCGGCGCCGTAATGCATGACGAGAGCTCCGGTGAAGAGACCGTAGGTCATCATATTCTGGAGTACATCGTCTTTTGCAACCCCTGTCATAACAAGACATCGGGCTATGAGTTCGGCAGCACGATCCACGTCTCTCTTCGAAAAAAAGATGGCTTTGGGTTTTCCCGTGGTTCCGCTTGAGGTGTGGAGACGAACAACCTGCTCTTTGGTAACCGCAAGCATGCCGAAAGGGTAGTATGCCCGCAGATCTTCCCTGGTTGTAAAGGGGAGTTTCCGGATATCTTTCAGAGAGGTGATATCTTGTGGCCGGATCTGAAGCTTTGAAAAATGTTCCTGGTAGAATGGGATATTCTTGTGCGCCAGACGGACGGTTTTCTTCAGTCTCTTCAGCTGCAGTTCTTCCAGGGCTCTGCGGCTGATCGTTTCGATGTCTTGTTGCCAGAACATTGTTACACCCTTCCCTCCGTAATCCCCCGCCCTATCTGAAACGCAGAAAGGTTGAGCTCGATTGTCTTGGCCGGCACAGATTCTTTGATTACCGTTTCCCAGGTTGTAATGGTAAACGGCAGGTACCGGGAAAGCATTCCCATAACGATGATATTGTCCAGTTTCGGATTCCCCAGATTGTTGGCGATTTCAAACGCATTCACTGCGTCAACGTGAAAACCCATGGCCTCCAGTTGTGATTTGACATCTTCGGGATAGGGGGCGACATGCGGGTTCAGTGCTGAAGGCACCACTCTTTTCTGGTTGAGTATCACATGGCCATCGGGTTTGAGATAATCGATATAGCGCAAACCTTCAAGCTCTTCAAGCGCGATCAGGAAGTCAGCCTTGCCCTTCCGGATCAACGGGGAATAGACTTCCTCCCCAAACCGTACGTGACTCATGACGCTTCCTCCTCTTTGCGCCATGCCGTGCAGTTCGCTCTCTTTCACCATATATCCGGAGATGAAGGCGCAGTGTGTCAGGATTTTGCTCGCAAGGATAATTCCCTGTCCTCCGACCCCGGAAAAAAGCACATTTACATTATCCATTTCCCCTCTTTACCACCCGGTAGTTCTCTGCAGGTTCTCTGCATGCTTCTCTGGTGCGGCATACGAGTAAAGCGTAAAATCCGCAATAAGTATAGAAAAGTCAATAATTTTATCATATATTGAAAAATTCCTGCAAACAATTCCTGACCGGGGCGCTCTATATTGTTTTCTTCCTCCGAAATGTGATAGTGTTATAACCATATTTCTTTACAGGGCACATGATGAGTATTGAACAGATATCCATATTTCTCGAGAATAAATCAGGAAGACTTGCCGAAGTAACCTCCGTATTATCCGACGCGGGAATTAACATAAGGGCTCTTTATCTTGCCGATACGGCTGATTTCGGGATATTGAGACTTATCGTGAATGATACGGACAGTGCCCGCCAGGTTCTCAGGGACAAGGGCTTTACTGTTGAAAAGACCAGGGTTATCGCAGTTGAAGTGCCTGACAGGCCAGGCGGACTTGCGGAAATTCTGGACATAATAAAGGGAGAGGGAATAAACGTTGAGTATATGTATGCCTTTGTGGAAAAGAGCGGAGAAAACGCCATCGTCATTTTCCGTTTCGACGAGATTGAAAGATCTGTCGGCTTGCTGCGGAAGGCGGGTGTAGCGATCCTGGAAGGAGAGGAACTCTCCAAATTGTAAAAAATTTCGATCAAGGGAGGAGTATATGAACAGAGCAATCGGGAAGTTATGTGCTGTATTGATTGCAGTAGTCTCAGTCGGTCTTCTGTCTGTCAATGCCTTTGCCAAGGACCCCTACAAGATAGGGGCACTTTTTGCGGTGACCGGTCCTGCCTCTTTCCTGGGAGAACCTGAAAAGAATACGGCGCTTATGCTTCAGGAGCAGATCAATAAGGCGGGGGGGATAAACGGACATCCCCTGGAAATTATCATTGAGGATACGAAGAGCGATGAGACACAGGCTGTCCTTTCCGCAAAAAAGCTTATCGAAAATGACAAGGTGCTGGCCATTGTCGGACCGTCTACTACCGGAGAATCGATGGCCCTTGTCCCGATCATGAACAATGCGAAGACGCCGCTTCTTTCCTGTGCGGCAGGGGCACCGATTACCCAGCCGGTCAAGGAAAGGTACTGGATCTTCAAGACCCCCCAATACGATACAAGCGCGGTCGAGGCAATTTATGACTATATGAAAAAACAGGGCATATCCAAGGTGGGAATCATTACGATCTCTACCGGTTTCGGCGACGCAGGGAAAAAAGCGCTCCAGGAGATTGCACCCAAGTATGGTATGAAGATCGTCGCAGAGGAAAAATATGGCCCGAAAGATACGGATATGACCACGCAGCTCACGAAAATCAAGGCCTCGGGAGCCCAGGCAGTGATCAACTGGTCAGTAGGACCGGGCCAGGTAATCGTGACGAAGAACTGGCATGCGCTGAGAATGGGTATCCCCCTCTATCAGAGCCATGGATGGGGAAGCAAGAAGAATATTGAGCTGGCGGGAAAAGCAGCTGAAGGGGTTATCGCGCCGCTTGGAAGGCTCGTCGTTTGGGACAAGCTCGCTGACAACCACCCACAGAAGGCTTTACTGAAAAGGTATACCCAGGATTACGAGGCAAAATACAAGAGCGAACCGGGAACCTTCGGCGGACATGCCTATGATTCTATCATGATGCTCGTTGAGGCAATGAAAAAAGTCGGCCCAGACAAAAAGAAGATCAGGGATTATGTAGAGACAAAGATCAGGAACTGGCCGGGAACCGGCGGCGTCTTCACGATGTCAAAAACTGACCATTGCGGTCTGGACAAGAATGCATTTGAGATGGTCGTGGTAAAAAACGGTGACTGGTCGCTGTTACAATAACTAAGGATCGAACAGATGAGGGGATGACACCATCCCCTCATCTCTCTTCAGGGAATATCAGAATTTGCTGACAGTCTTTTTGCAATTCCTTTTTTCAGGTATTACCGTCGGGGCTGTGTATGCCCTGGTAGGCATAGGGTTTAATATTACCTATAACGCCACGTCTATCATAAACCTGGCCCAGGGTGAATTTGTCGTGATCGGGGGTCTTATGATGTGGTTTTATTCAGAATCCCTGCAGCTGCCTTTTTTCATATCCATCGCCCTGACAATTTGTTCTGCCGGTATCATCGGGCTTTTCATGGAAAGACTTACCATCAAACCTTTAAAGAATCCGGACCTGTTGCTGATGATTATGATCACCATAGCGGTGTCGATTGTACTCCGCGGCATTTTAATGTTCAGTTTCGGCAAAGAACCGTATGTATACCCTCCGTTTACCGAAGGCGAACCGGTGAACATCTCCGGTGCGATTATGCAGCAGCAGGCGCTTTGGGTTATAGGGATAACGGGTGCCTGTATCACCGTGTTATTTCTTTTCTTCAAGAAAACAATGGTCGGAAAAGCCATGCTTGCCTGTTCTGTGCATCCTACCGCAGCCAAACTGGTGGGAATCAACGTATCGCGGATGGTCATGATCTCCTTTGTATTGAGTGCCATAGTCGGAGCAATCGGGGGTATGGCGATAACCCCCATCTCCCTCATGGAATACGACAAAGGTCCGATGCTTGCGGTCAAGGGGTTCTGCGCAGCTATCATGGGTGGGCTTGGGAGTAACAGGGGAGCGGTGTTCGGCGGGTTTCTTATCGGTGTTCTTGAATCCATGACAGCCGGATACCTGCATTCCGGATCAAAAGACGCAGTGGCTCTTGTCATCCTCCTTCTCATTCTTTTCTTCAAGCCTTCCGGATTATTCGTGAGTAAAACTATGCTCGATCTGAGGAAATTTTAACCCGGAAAACATACAGAGAGCAGAGAGATACAGATAATGGCATATACCAAATAATTCCGTTTTCGGAAAAGCCGAGTGGGAGTGGCTGTGAGGATTTACCGATGAAAAAAGATGATTTCCTGTCTCTTCTGGTTTTACTCCTGATTGTTGTCCTGTTGCCTGTTGTCTCAGGAAGCGCCTATACGCTCACCGTAGGGATATTTTCCGGGATCAATGCGCTGGTAGCGATAGGATTATGCATCCTTATGGGATATGCGGGACAGGTCTCGCTAGGGCAGGCTGGCTTTTACGGTATCGGTGCATATATCTCTTCAATATTAACCCTGTATGCAGGATTCCCTGTTGTGATCAGCATAATCTGCGGAATGATCGTTGCTGCCTTTGCAGCAGTGGTCCTTGCAGTCCCGGCGCTGAGATTGAAAGGACATTATCTTGCAGTCGCAACCCTGGGATTTGGAGAAATTATCTACATTATTCTGAATGAATGGGGGCCGGGTGGTCCTTCGGGCTTCGGGGATATCCCCCATTTCAGTTTCCTTGGATATGCCATAACTTCAACAAAAGGTTATTATTATCTCATTTGGGGCATCGTTGCGTCGGTGATGTTCTTCTCCATAAATCTTATTCAATCAAGGACTGGAAGGGCATTGAGAGCTATCCACGACAGCGAGACAGCATGTCATGCTATGGGCCTGAATGTTACGGGAATCAAAATAAAGGTTTTCATTTTGAGTGCTGTCTATGCTTCCCTTGCAGGCAGTATTTACGCACACTATATAACCTTTATCAGTCCAAGCAGCTTTTCCCTGTTTTACTCGATCCTGGTCCTCATGATGGTGATTGTCGGAGGCATTTCGAATTTGTGGGGTGCGATTGCAGGCGCTGTAGTGATTACGGTATTGCCGGAACTTCTCAGGAAATTTGAAGAACTGGATGTGCTTGTGTACGGGTTAATTTTGACGCTTTCGCTCATGTTCTTCCGGAAGGGACTGGTCCCGATCCTGATCGAAAGAATAAAAAAACTGAGAGGCTTTGCGGTTGCTAAGCGCTAAAGATATATGGAAAAATTTCGGAGGACTTACTGCCCTGCGGAACGTGAGCTTCACCGTTCGGGAGGGTGATATCAAAGCGCTCATAGGTCCCAACGGTGCGGGCAAAACAACCCTTCTCAATATTGTGAGTGGCATCCACCAGCCCGATAAGGGCAAAGTACTCTTTGAAGGCCAAGGAATTGCTCACTTAGCTCCGTCAAAGATTGCAAGAAAGGGCATATCACGTACATTCCAGCATGTAGAACTTTTCGGGAACATGACCGTCCTCGAAAATATCATGATCGGGAGGTATCCGAAAACCAGTGCAGGATTTTTCTCTTCCGGATTAAAACTTCCTTCGGTCCTGAGAGAAGAGAGGGAAATACAGCGGAAGAGTGAAGAAATTCTTGAGTATATCAAACTCGGGCAGAGGAAGGACGAGATCTCTTCCAATCTCCCCATAGGAGAGCAGAGGATCCTGGAAATCGGAAGGGCTCTGGCTACTGAACCCCGTCTTGTTCTCCTTGATGAACCCGCTGCCGGTCTGAATATCAAGGAAACGCGCGACCTTGGGGGTATTATCAGAAAAATCAGGGATGAACTGAAGGTAACGGTAGTCCTTGTCGAACACGACATGGACCTTGTCATGAGGATAAGCGATTCGATTACCGTCCTGAACTTCGGTGAGGTCATCGCTGAAGGGACGCCTATGGAGATACAGAAAAATCCTGAGGTAATCGTCGCATATCTCGGAGAAGAAGAAGGGACGCCCGGAGGATACAGTGCTCATTCTTAAGAATGTCGACGTCTATTACGGCAAGATACATACCCTGAAGAGGGTCTCTCTCCATGTGAACAAGGGAGAGATCGTTGCCCTCATCGGCAGCAACGGGGCAGGAAAGACGACCCTGCTCCATACTATTTCCGGTCTGCTCAGGGCAACACAGGGCGGCCTGGTATTTGACGGTATCGATATCTCCGGGATGAGCCCGGATTCCATTGTCAAGAGGGGGATTTCTCATGTCCCTGAAGGACGTCTCGTATTCAAACCGTTAAGCGTTGAGGACAACCTGCTGCTCGGGTCCTTTCACTGGCATTCGCTGAAAACCAGAAGAGAAATCAGGAAGGAAATGGATATGATCTATACCATCTTTCCTATTCTCAAGAAACGGCGAAAACAACTTGCCGGGACGCTATCAGGCGGTGAGCAGCAGATGCTCGCCATCGGACGGGCATTAATGGCAAGACCGAGAGTCCTTCTCCTTGATGAACCAAGTATGGGGCTTGCGCCGATAGTTATCAGGGAAATATTCAGATATGTCCTCGAGTTGCGGGACACCTATGGCCTCACGGTTCTTCTGGTTGAGCAGAACGCAAGGAGCGCCCTGAGGATTGCAAATACCGGCTATGTTCTTGAAACAGGCAGAATAATACTCCAGGGCCCTGCAGAAGATCTCCTCCAGAACAGAGATGTCCAGAGGGCCTATTTAGGCAGAGATGTGGACTATGATATCTGATTTTTTGATCTGCCCACTTATTTGTCTGTCATCCGGCAAAGAAATATTTGGCAAGGCCATTCCCTATGGCGGGGCTGGACTATTACGGTTTCTTATCACCATGGAGGAAACATATGTACTGGGAAAGTGAAAAAGAATGTATCAGCAGAGACGTTCTGAAACAATTACAGCTTGAGAGACTTCAGGCAACACTCCTGAGAGTGTACCTGAATGTCCCTTTCTACCGGAAAAAGTTCGATGAACTGCACCTTGATCCTGATGCCTTCCGTTCACTCGAGGACCTGAGCAAACTCCCCGTTACTTCCAAAGATGATCTGAGGCTCAGCTATCCCTATGGCATGTTTGCAGTTCCCCTGCGCGAGGTGGTCAGGATTCAGACATCTTCCGGCACTACCGGCATGCCGACAGTCGTCGGCTATACGAGAAACGATATTAAAAACTGGTCGAATCTTGCGGCAAGGATTCTTGTAGCAGGGGGGGTAACCCAGAATGATATCGTACAGATTGCGTTCGACTACGGGCTTTTTACCGGTGCGTTGGGGTTTCACTACGGTGCGGAGCGGGCAGGGGCCTCGGTAATACCTATTTCAAGCGTTAACACAAGGCGGCAGGTGAAAATAATGGAGGACTTTAAGACAACCGCTCTCATATGCACTCCGGGCTATGCGCTTGCAATAGCAAATACAATCAGCGATACGGGTCTGAATGTGAACTCTCTCTCGCTAAAATACGGTCTTTTTGCAGCAGAACCATGGTCTGAGACCGTGCGCCATGAATTGCAGGAGAAGCTCAAAATTGTTGCAACCGACAGCTACGGGTTAAGTGAAGTCATGAGCCCGGGGGTAGCAGGCGAGTGCCCCGAGCGGGAAGGCCTCCATATTAACGAGGATCATTTTCTCGTCGAGGTTGTCGATCCGGATACGCTCCGGCCTTTGCCGGAGGGGGAAACGGGCGAACTGGTCATTACGACACTCATGAAGGAAGCGTTTCCCGTGGTCCGCTTCAGGACGAGAGATCTTACGAGCATCAGGAGTGAACCCTGTCCCTGCGGGAGAACCTTTGTAAGGATGAGCAAGGTTATGGGAAGGACCGACGACATGATAAAGATACGGGGCGTCACTGTTTTCCCGTCTCAGATTGAATCCGTATTGCGGGAAATTGAAGGAACAGAGCCCCAGTACCAGATAGTGCTCGATAGAAAAGAAGCGGTTGACGAACTGACTGTGCTTGTTGAAGTATCAGAGTCCATTTTTTTCGACCAGATCAGAAAACAGAAAGGCTTTATCGAAAATATCAAATCAAGACTTGCAACAGAACTTGGAATACCGGTCGAAGTGAAGCCGGTGGAAAAACAGACAATCGGAAGGGTCGCAGGGAAGACAGGGAAGGTGATCGATAACAGGGCTTTTTAGCGCTGATCCAAATGAATAAAAATGTTTCAAAAAACAAATTGTTTGTGGTATGCTTTCAAATCTTCGTTGAAAAAAGGAGGGGGAATCTGATGAAAAAGATGTTAGCGGTAGCTTTAATGGTATTGTTAGCAGAAGTTTTCTTCATTTCAGCAACTCATGCCGAAATAACCTACAAGTTCGGGGCTTCGGAGAGAATCAGGCAGGAAATATGGGATAACGTGCTGGATTTGAAGACCATGGAACAATCGAATACTACGTATGATTACAATTTTTTCCGTTTCAAAACATCTCTCTGGGGCAGCGTTGATTTTACTAAGGATACGGGACTATTCCTTAAGTTTACCAGTGAAGTGTACTATAATCTCGGTCCTCATCTGTACCCGCGCACCTCAGGAGACCCGCGCGGAGACAAGTTTACGGAACTGGATGAGAACGAGGGTGTTATTGATAATCTGTATTTTAAAGCAAACAATGTCTTCGGATTGCCGATCGACCTGAAAATTGGAAGACAGGATTTCTTCCCGACAGATAAGTATGGTGAAGGGTTTCTGTTCTCTGATGGAACTCCTCAGGATGGATCGAGGACTTTTTACTTCAATGCAGCGAAGGCAACCTGGAAGATAAACCAGGACCATAATGTGGATTTCGTTTACATAACGAACCGGTTTCAGGATACTTATCTGCCTACCTGGCGCACTGCTATCGAAAATAGCGGGACATATTTCAACAAAAAGAAGATACTGGATATTTCCAACTCACAGGCTTTTGTCGTGTACGGGAGAGATAAACTGAGTGAAAATCTGAATTTGGAACCCTATTATATCTATAAAAGAGAAGAAGAACCCCCGATCACATCCGGGATTTCTCCGGTCATTCCTGAACTCGACCTCAATACGCTCGGTGCACGTGCTGTATATACTTCCGGCCCGTGGACATTCGGTGGGGAATTTGCATATCAATTCGGGGAGTATGAAGGCGGAAGAGACAGACGGGGATACGGAGGATATATCTTTGCGAACCGCAAGTTTGCTGACTGGAAATTAAAACCGACGTTCGAGCTTCGTTTTGTGCAGTTATCAGGAGATGATCCTGATACCGACGAGAACGAAAATTTCGACCCTTTATATTCCAAGCAGCCTTACTGGAATGAACTCCTTATCTATACCTATATCCTTGAGTTCTATCCGGAGGCAAACGGGGTTGCAGCCTACTGGTCAAATTCCCAGATGTTGATGGCAAAGGCAACCATGGAGTTGACACCGGACACGAGACTGGCTCTCTCATATCAGTACTGGCGGGCAAATGAATGGGCACAAACCGTTGCTCCGTTCAGAGCTATGTTTGCTCACGGGTATGAAAGAGGCCATCTCCCAACTCTGTTTCTTACCCACAAATTCAACAAGAACATAGACGCCTTTTTCCAGTATGAATATTTCATCCCCGGAGATTTTTATGCTGACAATGCGAAATGTGCACAATTCCTGCGGTGGAATATCCAGTTTAAGATATAACAGATAATCTGATATCGTTTCCGATCAGAGGGATGACTATATCTTTTATTCACAGAACTATAGTCATCCCTCTTCATTTTGCAGATGTTTGAAGATGTCCTTGACATCCATGGTGAGAATCTGGTAAAACTAATCATGCATTTACCCTATTTCTCAGGTAATCGCTTTAACTTTTGGCCGGCTTTTTCCTTTAGGCAGTCTGCCTGAGGTAGGGTTGATCGTGAGAAATAGACACAACCGTCACTAAACAAATCAACCAGGAGCCGAGGGTAGACGGAAAGAGACCCCGGCTTTTTCTTTTCTTGCACTCATCAGGCCGGGAGAACTATCCGGCCTTTTTGGTTCCGGGTCACCCGAAGGGAGGGGACAACGTGATTATTGTGATGAAAACAGACGCGACAGAGCGGGAGAGGGATGAGGTGATCAAAAGGATCATGGAATACGGGTATAAGCCTCATATAATCCATGGAACAACCCGGGACGTGATCGGTGCGGTCGGGGATGAACGGGGCAAGGTTGTTCTCCAGTCCATCGAGCTTATGCATGGAGTGGAAAGTGTAGTCCCGATACTCAAACCCTATAAACTTGCATCAAGAGAAGTCAGGAAGGAAACGAGCGTCATACAAATCAGTGATACCGTCAGTATCGGTGAAAAAGCTGTCATTATCATGGCAGGTCCGTGTGCCGTAGAAAATGAGGAACAGATCCTCTCTGTTGCATGCTCAGTGAAAGACGCAGGGGCTAAGGTACTGCGCGGAGGAGCTTTTAAACCGCGGACATCACCCTATGCGTTTCAGGGCATGAAAGAGGAGGGGCTAAGGCTTCTTGCAAAAGCAAGGGAGATTACGGGCCTGCCCATCATTACTGAAGTTGTGAATCCTGAAACCGTGGAACTCGTGGCAGAGTATGCAGACATACTCCAGATAGGAACGAGAAATGCCCAGAACTTTGAGCTCCTGAAAAAGCTGGGCCAGATACGCAAACCCGTGCTCCTCAAACGGGGGATGTCCATGACTATTCAGGAATTGCTGATGAGCGCTGAATATATCCTGAGCGAGGGCAACCATTCGGTGATCCTTTGTGAACGGGGGATCCGCACGTTTGAGACAGCTACCCGGAATACCCTTGATCTCTCTGCCATACCGGTGTTAAAGCAGAAAACCCATCTGCCCGTTGTCGTAGACCCGTCTCATGCAACCGGCAATTATCAGTATGTCGCACCCATGTCTTTTGCCGCTGTTGCAGCCGGGGCAGACGGGCTTATCATCGAAGTTCATCCCGATCCGGAACATGCTTCTTCCGACGGTCCTCAATCGCTCAGGCCGGAAAACTTCAGTATTATGATGAATAAACTGAGACTGTTTGCGGAAGTCACCGGGAGGAGTCTGTAGCGGAGAGAATCACCCGGTTCATGGATATGAGAGATTAAGGAATCAGAGGAAAGCGAGCTTTTTCACGCGGATGAGAACAGACGGCTCCATAAATACCCCACGATTTCACTATGCCTGGTTGGTCCTTGCTGTAGGCACTCTCGTTGTCTTCGGTGCCCTGGGACTGGCAAGATTCGGCTACACCATGGTATTGCCTTCCATGCAGACAGGACTCGGACTCAACAACACCCAGGCGGGGGGTCTTGCAACAACCAATCTCATCGGATATCTCGTCTTGTCCGTCCTCGGAGGGGCGCTTGCTGCACGATATGGCCCAAGGGTGGTTGTAACGGCAGGGTTATCAATTGCGGCTGCAGGAATGCTCATGACCGGTTTCTCCCAGAGCTTCATGGCTGCTGCAGCATGGAGAGCGCTCACCGGTATTGGAAGCGGAGCCAGTAATGTTCCAGCCATGGGACTGCTCGCCGCGTGGTTCGTGCAACGCAGACGGGGATTGGCTTCGGGTATCGGGGTAACCGGATCTTCATTCGCATTGATCGCACTCGGCGTTGGTGTCCCCCACGTGCTGACGCTCTATGGCGAAAACGGTTGGCGCATCTGCTGGTTTTTTTTCGCGGGCATGACATTCGGACTGGCAGCGCTTGCATACACCATTCTGCGCAATAAACCTTCTGAAATCGGGCTCCTCCCGCTCGGGGCTGCACAAGGGAGTGAAAAAAACGACACGAAAGGCGGGGGATTGCGCTGGGGGAAGGTTTACCGGTCAGGAATTGTCTGGCATCTGGGCATGATCTATGTGGCATACGGATTTTCCTATATCATCTATATGACCTTTTTCACCAAATATCTGATAGCGGAAGGAAGCTATACCCAGGAATCAGCCGGGAGACTTTTCATGCTCATGGGATGTGCAAGTTTATTCTGCGGACTTATCTGGGGATCGTTCTCTGACAAGTTTGGCCGGAAAGCCGCCCTCGTGATAGTCTATATCATCCAGGCTGTTGCCTTTGGCCTTTTTGCGATATGGCCTTCGACCCCCGGTTTTATCGTCTCTGCGCTCCTGTTCGGTGTCTCAGCCTGGAGTATTCCTGCAGTTATGGCGGCAACATGCGGGGACCTGCTTGGATCGAGGCTTGCTCCTGCAGGGCTCGGTTTTCTTACTCTTTTCTTCGGAATCGGGCAGGCTGCCGGTCCCAGCGTAGCGGGGGTTCTTGCTGACGCCAGTCATTCCTTGTCCCCGGCGCTTCTCCTTGCAGCCGGAGTCGCCCTGTTCGGCGCAGTCGGCTCACTGTTCCTCAAGACTGAACCCCCTGAAGATACCGCTGTTTCTGATTAGCGGTATAAGAGGTATAATAGGATTGATTGCCAAAGGGTATGCCGGGGGTGTTTCGCTTGAACGAATTTCTCAGGACATTTCAGGAATCATTCCTCTACCATCTTATTTATACCTACGGGAAAGACCGCTATTCCGCGACACAAAGGGATAAATACAACTCGTTTGTCCTTGCAGTTCGGGAAAAACTTCTTGCTCAATGGATAAAGACCCAGCAGGAATACTACTATCGCGATGTTAAACGGGTCTACTATCTGTCTCTCGAGTTTCTCCTCGGAAGACTCCTTCGCAATATAAGCATCAATCTCGATCTCCCTGATGATTACCGGTATGCACTCAAGGCGCTCGGCATCACGTATGAGGAGATTGTCGAATTTGAGTGGGACGCCGGGTTGGGGAACGGCGGTCTGGGAAGACTTGCAGCCTGTTTCCTGGATTCAATGGCAACACTCGGTTATCCTGCATACGGATACGGGATACGGTATGAATACGGAATATTTACCCAAAAGATTGTTGAGGGCTGGCAGATCGAGTTCCCTGAAAACTGGCTCAGATATGGAAATCCATGGGAACTGCCGAGGCCTGAGCTTATCTATCCAGTCGACTTCTCCGGAAGGGTAAATACTCTTGCCGGCGCACAGGGACGATACCGCATGGAGTGGGTCGACACCGATCAGGTTATGGCAATGGCATATGATTATCCGATCCCGGGGTACCGCTGCGGCACGGTAAACACTCTCAGACTCTGGTCGGCAAAATCAACACGGGAGTTCAATCTCGCATATTTCAACAGCGGCGACTACATCGGTGCGATCCAGGACAAGACATACAGTGAGACCATATCAAAAGTCCTGTATCCCGATGATCATACGATGGCCGGGAGGGAACTGAGGCTCAAGCAGCAATACTTCTTTGTCAGCGCCACGCTCAGGGATATTCTCAGGAGATACAAAAAATTCCATCAGGATCTCGCCGATTTTTCCGGAAAGGTTGCGGTTCAGCTAAACGATACCCATCCTGCTCTTGCCATTGCGGAACTCATGAGAATATTGGTTGATGAGGAGATGATCGGTTGGGATGAAGCATGGAGTATCACGGAAAAAACATTCTCCTATACCAACCATACCGTTCTTCCCGAAGCACTCGAGATATGGTCGGAAGCGCTTATGGGCCATCTCCTGCCCCGTCATCTCCAGATTATTCAGGAGATCGACAGACGGTTTCTCGTGCATGTTGAAAAAAGTTACCCCGGTGATCAGGGCAAGAAACAAAGGCTTTCGATTATAACAGGCAACGGAGAAAGAGAGATCCATATGGCACACCTGGCCGTGATAGGAAGTCATACAGTAAACGGCGTATCAGAACTCCACACGGAGATTCTGAAAAAGAACGTGTTCAACGACTTCTCCGGCCTCTATCCTGAGCGGTTTCTCAATATTACGAACGGCATTACTCCAAGGCGCTGGATTCTGGAAACAAATCCGGGGCTGACTTCTCTGATAAGCGAAGCAATCGGAAACATTTGGAAAAAAGATCTTGAAGCACTGAGGGGTCTTGAGTCTTTCGCGGAAGATCCGGAATTCCGCAGACGCTTCTATGAGGTGAAACAGGCAAACAAGGCTTCTCTTTCCCGTATCCTCATGAAAGATTACAGTCTGCATTATTCTCCGGACTTCTTCCTTGACTGCCATATCAAGAGATTCCACGAATACAAGCGCCAGTTGCTGCCCCTCTTTTACGGGATAACACTCTATAACAGGATCGTCGAAGGCGGGACATGCGATGATATCATTCCAAGAACCATCCTCTTCTCGGGGAAGGCTGCGCCGGGCTATACGTTCTGCAAGCTTATTATCAAACTCATTCATTGCGTCAGCGATACGATACGGGCGGATCCCGTGGCGAGCAATTTCATCCGGATACTCTTCCTGCCGAATTACGGAGTCACGTCCGCACAACAGATAATTCCTGCGGCAGACCTCTCGGAACAGGTCTCAACCGCGGGATATGAAGCTTCCGGCACCGGGAACATGAAATTCATGTTAAACGGTGTCGTGACCGTAGGAACTCTCGACGGTTCCAATATCGAGATCATGAAAGAGGTGGGTGCTGATCATTTCTTTTCTTTCGGGATGAGCGCCCGGGAAGTAGCTGAAATGCGCCGGGCATATATGCCCCGGTTGTGTTATGAGCAGAACAGTGAACTGAGGAAAATCATGGACCAGATATCAGGAGGATACTTCTCGCCCCGTGAACCGGGTCTCTTCGAGCCTCTGGTGCACGGGCTCCTCGATGAGGACCGGTATTTTGTCCTCGCAGACTACGCCGACTATATCAGTTGTCAGGACCGTGTTTCGGCTGCATACCGGAACAGGGATGCCTGGACCAGGATGTGCATACGGAATATTGCACGTTCCGGGAAGTTTTCGAGTGACAGAACCGTGAAGGAATATGCGGAAAAGATTTGGAAGATATCTCCGGTATCGGTATAATAAGCCACATCCGGGAAAGGGGCACCAGCATCAGGAATGGATTCGACCTCATAGTGCTGAAGAATACATAAGGAGGGATATCTCATGCTTTCAGAAAGATCACGCAGGATAAAGCCGTCTCCGACACTCGCCATGGATGCCCGGGCCAAGGCCATGAAAGCCGGAGGAGTTGATATCGTGAATTTCGGTGTCGGTGAACCGGATTTCGATACGCCGGAGAATATCAGGGAAGCTGCAATAAGGGCAATACGAGACGGGTTCACCCGATATACCCCGGTCGGCGGAATTATTGAACTGAAGGACGCAATTATCGAAAAGTTCGGGAAAGACAACCACCTGAGCTATACGCGGGATGAGATCGTGGTTTCGTGCGGTGCCAAGCACAGTCTCTATAATATTGCACAGGCGCTTCTCAGCCCGGGAGATGAGGTATTGATTCCTTCCCCGTACTGGGTTTCCTATCCTGATCAGGTCCTTCTCAATGAAGGTATCCCCGTTTTTATCAGAACAGAGGAAACAGAATCTTTTCTGGCAAAGCCCGCAGCAATTGAGGCTCATGTCACGGGAAAGACAAAGGCGCTTATCCTGAATTCCCCGTCAAATCCTACCGGCCTTGCATATGACAGGAGAACTCTCGAAGGAATCGGCGAGGTTGCCCTGAAGCACGGGCTTTATGTAATATCCGATGAAATCTATGAAAAACTCACGTATGAGGGTGTCGAACATGTAAGCATCGCTTCACTTGACCGGGATCTCAAGGCAAAAACAATTGTGGTGAACGGCCTTTCGAAGTCATATGCAATGACAGGATGGAGGATAGGGTTTGCCGCCGGACCAAGGGATATCATCCAGGCCATGACCACCATTCAAAGCCAGTCAACATCGAACCCGACCTCGATCGCGCAAAAAGCGGCGGTCGAGGCCCTGAACGGGCCGCAGGATTTTATCCGCCAGATGCTTGAAGAGTTCGGCAGGAGAAGGCAATGCCTCGTTGGCGGACTGAATGCAATACCAGGCATACACTGTATAAACCCTACCGGTGCTTTCTATGCTTTTCCCAACACTTCGGCCCTTTACGGAAGATCTGCAGAAGGCAGCACGATATCTTCCTCATCGGATCTTGCCCTGTATTTTCTCGATCATGCAGGGGTAGCTCTCGTTCCCGGCGGAGCCTTCGGTGACGATAACTATATCAGACTTTCCTACGCAACATCCCTTCAGGAGATCGGCAGGGGGCTGGAACGGATCAGGGAAGCGGTCAGGAGTCTTGTTTAGCAATCGTGGAGAATAATGCAGTGGGAGAAAAGGAGTTCCGGTCGGGGTATGTCTCCATCATTGGGAGACCAAACGTAGGGAAATCAACCCTGCTCAATGCAATCCTCGGTGAAAAGATAGCGATAGTAACCCCGAAGCCGCAGACTACGAGAAACAGGATTATCGGCATTCACACCCTTCCTTATTCCCAGACCATCTTTCTCGATACGCCTGGCATCCATGCACCCAAGCACAGATTCGGGGAAGCGATGATGAAAATTGTACGAGAATCATTTGGCGAAGTAGATATCATTCTGTTCATGGCAGAGCCGCGTCTCCCCCGGGACGGTGAGAGAAGCATTCTTGTAATGATGGAAAAAACGCGGGTGCCGGTTTTTCTTCTGATCAACAAGATAGACACGAAGAGAAAGTCTGCCTTGCTCCCGGTTATCGAAATATATCAAAACCTGTACCCCTTCCGTGAGATAATCCCTGTGTCTGCCTTGCGCCGGGATGGCCTGAAACTTCTGGAAGAAAAGATTTATGAGTATCTCCCGCCGGGACCGAAATACTACCCTGATGACCTGGTTACCGACCAGGTTGAACGGTTTATGGTTGCCGAGCTCATCCGGGAAAAGATCATGATGATGACTCACGAAGAACTCCCTCACGCAGTCGCTGTGGAAGTAGTGCAATGGAATGAGCGCGCTGATGGTATGATCGCAGTAAGCTGCAATATTTATATTGAAAGAGAAGGGCAAAAAGCGATTATAATAGGGAAAGGCGGAAGGATGCTGAAAGCAATAGGAACTGCAGCACGGGTCGAAATCGAAAAGCTTTTAAAGGCCAGGATTTTCCTTGAATTATGGGTCAAAGTCAAGAAAGACTGGAGAAATGACAACCGGATACTGCAGGAATTGGGGTACCGGTAAATGCTGATTCAGATGAAGGTTGAGGGTATGCTGTTCGATCCGCGCAGTAACATGTATATTCTGCTCCTCAAGGAAATCGAAGGCAACGGAACCCTCCCCATATGGATCGGGAAGCCGGAAGCTGATTCAATAGCGCTTGCGCTCGGCAAGGTAGATACTCCGCGGCCGCTGACCCATGATCTTATCAGGAATATTGCCGAAGGCCTGAAGGTGAAGATCACGAAAATCATCGTTACCCAGATCCTTGATAATACGTACTACGCGCTCGTCTGTCTCTCTGACGGAAAGAAGGAAACGTTTGTCGACTCAAGACCAAGCGATGCTGTCGCCGTTGCATTGAGGGTCGGTGCAGCGATATTCGTAGAAGATGCTATCCTTGAACAGAAGAGCACGGATCAACTCGAAGAATGGCTCAAGAATCTAAAACCTGAAGATTTCGGGAATATTATGTAATGCTGAAAAGAACCGAAGGGATCGTCATCAGAACTGTCCCGTATGGTGAAGCCGACCTGATCGTTACCTATCTCACCTCTGATTTTGGAATCCTCAAAGTATTTGCAAAAAGCCCCCGGAAGTTCAGGAGCCGCTTCGGAGGAAGCCTCGAACCGCTGACTCATGCGAGGATAGCCTTCTACGGACGACAGGACGCTTCCCTGCCGAGGCTGACACAGTCGGACATACTCAATTCTTTTCATCAGCTGCGGGAAGAGTTCTCCTCCTATATCAGGCTGTCCGAGATACTTGAACTCATCATAGCCTTCCTCCCGGAGAGGGATGCAAACATCATGGCGTATTCGCTGCTTCTCAATACGCTCCGCACCGTCGCGGAGAAACAGAATGATACGCTCCTGATGACCTCCTTTAAAATAAAATTCCTTCATCTGGTCGGATTTGCACCGAGACTGGATTCCTGCGGAAGATGCGGCAGACGCGGATATACATTCTATCTTGCGCAGGGATCGATTATGTGCGAAGGATGTGCCCGGGCAATTGATTCACCCTTCAGGATTTCTCCGGCCGCGGTAAAATGCTACGCCGATCTCCTTACCTGGGACATCATGATGATACACCGCATCAGACCTTCACCGTCGCTTCTGGCTGAACTCTCAACGCTTCTTGCCATGCATATACGGTATATCCTTTCCAAACCGCTCAAAACAGAAAGTTTCTTCAATATACATCCCCACCAGAAAAACCAATTTAGCCCGGATGATCCATAGGAAGCTCTGTTCCAATGGTTGTCATTATCCGGCTTAACCGGATAATCCAGTTGCTTTCTCTGGATTCCCCGATCAAGTCCGAGAATGACGGAGAAAGATTTTCAACAACTTTTCATATCTTTAGGACTGATAGCGTAAAATTTATATTCACCATGTTCATTGATAAATTTGTGAATAATTCATATCAGCATCACCTGAAAAGAATATCCATTTTCACTGCTTTGCAGCAACCCGTTTTCTGCTTGCAAATGAACCATGCTTCCTATAATATTTTTGTATGCTCGATTCCTTCTTCACCCCGAAATCAATAGCAGTAATCGGTGCTTCAAGAACGCCGGGAAAAGTAGGCTTTGACATCCTGAGGAATCTCGTCCAGTACGACTATCAGGGCAGGCTTTATCCCGTCAATCCGTCCGCGGATGAAATACTGGGGAAAAAGACATATCGCTCTCTGGCCGATGTGCCTGACACCATAGACCTTGCCGTCATTGTAGTACCTGCAAAAAATGTTCTTTCAGTGATCGAAGAGTGCGGGAAGAAGAAGACAGGTGCTGCAGTCATCATATCGGCAGGGTTCAAGGAGAGCGGTGTCGAGGGGGCAAAACTCGAGCATGAACTCGTCTCCAGAGCAGCAGAGGCAGGCGTAAGGTTTATCGGTCCCAACTGTCTGGGAATTATCGATACCCATGCGCATATGAATGCGTCATTTGCAGCAGGGATGCCGGCCCAGGGTGGAATCGGTTTCTTTTCCCAGTCAGGCGCTCTCTGCCTTGCCGTGCTTGACCGTGCTCTCCCGGAAAACATAGGGTTTTCCAAATTCATCAGCATGGGAAACAAGGCTGACATCACTGATACCGATATTATGAGTGCGCTGGCTGAAGATGAAAATACGAGGGTCATTCTCGGATATATCGAAGGGGTGAGCGACGGGAGAAAGTTCATGGAGGTAGCGAGTGAGGTTTCCAAGAAAAAACCCCTTATCATTCTCAAGTCAGGGATTACAAGCTCGGGAGCGAAAGCGGCATCTTCCCATACGGGCGCGCTTGCAGGGCGGGAAGCGACCTTTGATGCTGCGTTCAGACAGAGCGGTGTGATCCGGGCGCATACGATAAACGATCTTTTTAATTATGCGCTGGCGTTTGCAAGCCAGCCGCTGCCAAAGGGTCCCCATATTGCTATCGTTACAAACTCAGGCGGACCGGGTATCCTTGCAGCAGATGCATGCGATAAAGCAGACCTCCAGCTTGTTACACTCCATAAGGAGACTGTCGACAAGCTTCGCGAATTTCTCCCGTCCGTAGCATCATTTTACAACCCTATTGATATCCTCGGAGATTCCGGAGCAGAGAGGTATGAGAAGACCCTCCGGCTCGTCCTGCAGGATTCGAGTATCCAGGGGGTTCTCGTCCTCCTTACCCCAACCGCAGTTGTGGATGTTGCAAATACTGCGAGAAAAGTATCCTATGTCGCTCAGTTCTTTGATAAGCCGGTATTAACCTCGTTCATGGGAAAGAAGAGTATCGAACCCGCGTCAAGGATACTGATGCAGAACAGTATTCCAAATTATGAATACCCTGAAGAGGCGGTGGCTTCATACCATGCTCTGTATCGTTATCACACATGGATAAAAAAACCTCCGAAAACCTTCTCGGACCTGAACGTGCCGAAGAACGGGGTATCGGCGGTTTTCGGGAAGGCAAAGCAGGAAGGCCGGGACAGACTCACTGATGAAGAGGTCCATGAAGTCCTGAAGACATACGGTTTCAGACAGCCGAAGGGGCTGTTTGCCCGGACGTCGGAAGAGGCTGTTGCTGCTGCAAGAGGCATCGGGTACCCCATAGTTATGAAGATCGTTTCGCCCCAGATCATTCATAAAAGTGACATTGGGGGAGTGCGGAAGAACCTCACCGGCAAAAAGGACGTTGAGAATGCCTTTTTCGAGATCACAACCCACGCGAGAAATATCATGCCTGCCGCAACAATATATGGAGTCCTGATTCAGGAGATGGTCCCTCCGGGGAAGGAAGTGATCATAGGCATAACCAAAGACTCCCAGTTCGGTCATATGGTTATGTTCGGGCTCGGCGGGATCTATGTCGAAGTATTGCGTGATATTTCGTTCAGGGTCGTCCCGTTGAGCAATGAAGACGTCCATGAAATGGTGCGGGAGATAAAAACATTCCCTCTCCTCAGGGGGGTAAGGGGCGAACCTGAAACAGACATTGAAGCGATAGAACGGGCGTTATTGGCCTTCTCCGGGCTGGCAGCGGATTTCCCCCAGATCATAGAAGCGGATATCAATCCGCTCATGGCACATACAAGAGGAAATGGTGTGGTCGCCATAGATGCACGATTTACCATAGGAGGTGAATGAGATGGTTTCACTCTATATAGGCTCCACAGGAGGATATACAGGAAAGAGCCTTGTATCCATGGGTCTGGGTCAGAGATTCAAGAGAGACGGACTGAAGGTAGGATATTTCAAGCCTGTGGGAATCCTTCCGGTGAAAGTGGACAACATTCTGACCGATACTGATGCCTGGCGGATTTACCGTGCACTCGGATTGAAAGACCCCCTCTCCGAGATATGTCCTGTGGTTCTGACCCAGGAACTCATGGTGAAGAGTTATCGGGGCGATGTAAAGGGCCTCATGACAAAAATTGCACGATCTCACCGGAACCTTTCCCGGGACAAGGACATCCTGATTGTCGGCGGATACGGCAGCATCTATACCGGCAGTTATCTCGGCCTCCAGGGCATGCAGGTAATAAAACGCCTGGATTCCCTGGCAGTGGTTGTGGTCAAATACGAGGGAGAGTATATCGTTGATTATGTGCTGCAGGCCAAAAAGGATCTGAAAGACAGGTTCCTCGGCGTCATACTCAATAAAGTTTCCGAAGGACAGAAACAGAGCGTTGAAGAATATGTCATCCCCTTTCTCACCAGAAATGGTGTAGATATACTCGGTATCCTCCCCCATGATCCTGTGATCGGTGCGATCACCGTTGAAGAACTGAACGAGATGCTCGGCGGAAAGGTCCTCTGCGCGCATGATCACCTGAACAATCTTATAGAGAAGTTCCTGATCGGTGCGATGCAGGTAGACAAGGCAATTGAATATTTCAAAAGAACGAGAAAGAATGCTGTCATAGTAGGAGGGGACAGGTCTGATATCCAGCTGTCCGCAATCGAATCCGGTTCTGTCTGTCTTATCCTCACCGGCGAACTCTATCCGAGTGAGATGATCCTTTCCAGAGCAGAGGAAAAGAATATACCGGTCATGGTGGTCCGTGAAGACACATACAGCATTGCGAAGAAACTCGAGAGGTTATCGGTACGTCTGCGCCTTCGCGATACGGTTAAGGTCGAGCACGGCATGGCTGTCGTATCCGAAAATGTGGATTTCTCACTGCTTTACGCAAAACTTGGGATAAGGCGTAAATAACAGCGATATATCCAGCGCTGTCCCCATTTCATTGATAATTTTCTTGACAAGCAGCGCTGTGATGATATATAAATCTGCATGCAGATTTCCCTGAAATTGCATCATTTCGCATGTCCGAATGAATCCTGCGGAGATCATGGAAAACAGGGGCTCGGAAATATCGTGCTTTCTCATACATACGGCAAGAATAGAAGAAAGCTTCTGAGATGCAAAACATGCAACCTGAAATTTTCCGAGAGAAGAAGCACGATTTTTTTCGGGCTCCATACCAACGAATCGAAAATCAGGGAAGTGATCCTTAATCTTCTCGATGGCATGAGCTTCAGGGAAGCTGCCCTTGCCTCGGAGCTCGACAAAGACACGGTCCAGAGAATCTGGAAGCGGTTCGTGCAATATTGTGAGGAATCGATGGACGCACTTTTGCAGGAATTTAATATAAAACTGGAAGATCTCATATTCCTTTTATACAAGAGGATTCCAAAGAAAGCGAAATAACATTTATGGGAAAGATACGGGTTGCTATTGTTGGATTAGGGAACTGCGCAAGTTCACTGATCCAGGGAGTCGAATATTATAAGTCACTGGGGGAACATCACCCTGACAGCACGCTCGGCCTTATGCACTACAGCCTTGGAGGCTACAGCCCAGAGGATATCGAATTCGTCGCGGCATTCGACATAGACAGGAGGAAGGTGGATAAACCCCTGAGGGAAGCCCTGTCTGCGCAGCCAAACTGTACGAAGACAATCACGAAAACCGTTTCCGGTTTCCCGGTCAGGGTAATGATGGGGCAGGTGCTCGACGGGGTGTCACCCCATATGGAGGACTATCCGGAAGACAGGAGATTTCTTGTTGCACGAAAGAGAGCCTGCGACGTGGCAAATGTTTTGAAAAAGAGCAGGGCTGATATCCTCCTGAATTATCTTCCGGTAGGTTCCGAGAAAGCAACTGCTTTTTATGCCGAAGCATGCCTGAAAACCGGAGTCAGCATGATCAATTGTGTCCCTGTCTTTATCGCGTCACAAAAAGACTGGGCAAAGCGGTTCGAGAAGAAGAACATTCCCATCATAGGAGACGATATCAAGAGCCAGATCGGGGCAACAATTATCCACCGCGCCCTGACAAAACTCTTCGAAGACAGGGGGGTAAAGCTCGATAACACCTATCAGTTGAATGTCGGGGGAAACACGGATTTCCTGAACATGCTCAACAGGCACCGGCTGATATCGAAGAAGCTGTCAAAGACCGAGGCTGTCCAGTCGCAGATGCAGATCCGCCTGAAGAATGACCATATCCACATCGGACCATCTGATTATATACCCTGGCTCTATGACAACAAGGTATGTTTCCTCAGGATGGAGGGGAGGATATTCGGTAATATCCCGGTAAACCTTGAAATACGTCTCTCGGTAGAAGATTCTCCGAACAGCGCGGGCGTAGTCATCGATGCGATACGCTGCTGCAAGATTGCCCGGGACAGAAGAATAGGGGGGGTTCTGATATCGCCTTCAGCGTATTTCATGAAACATCCCATGACACAGTTCCCTGATGACAAGGCACGGGATATGGTGGAAGATTTTATTCAGGGTAAGATCGAGAGGTAAATCCAGATAGAGAATTCCGAGAGCGAGAAGAGACGGTTCATAGTCTGTCCCGCAAGAAATACGTTCTATGCTTAGCGCAAAATTCGGCCATTGCCTCGATGCACCTCTGAGGCCCCTTATACGTCTTATTCCCTTCAGTCCCAATTCACTCACCTTCACCGGATTTTTCGTTACTACAATTGCAGCGTTGGTCATCCCCCATAATATCAGAGCCGGGGGAGTGCTGATAGCGTTCGGAGGTTTATTCGATATGCTGGACGGCATGGTTGCCCGCACAGGGGGCAGGACTTCGAAGTTCGGAGCGTTTCTCGACTCTGTACTCGACCGCTATTCTGACGCGTTTCTTTTCCTCTCGCTTGCATGGTATCTTGCCGGACAGGGGAGCCATACGGGGTCTTTCCTCAGCCTCGGAACGCTGGTGGGTGCATTTCTGATCAGCTATGCCCGTGCGAGGGCAGAAGGACTGGGACAGGAATGCCGCACAGGCCTTATGGAGAGACCTGAAAGGATCATCCTGCTTATCTTTGCGACCTTGACGGGATGGATTGTGCCCGTCCTATGGATTATGCTGGTACTTACCCATATTACTGTCATCCAGAGGATGTATTATGTATGGAAGGCGATGAAAAAATGAACCCGTATGGCCAATAGTCTTTAAGGCGAAAGGGTTTAATTTTTCAAAGAGAGCCAGACTCTCTCTGTTTTTGTACATGCCTTTCCTGGTCGAGATTTAAAAAAGACGTTATGATGGCGAATCGGTCAACAAATTGCACCCTTTCCTTGTTCTTCTGTTGACATATCCCTACCGCTGGACTAAACTTTTTTTGATACATGGTTCCAGAAGAAAATACAGGAGAACTCTCTCAGGAGCCAGCGCCTGTTGCATGGGCTGCGTTCCTTGAAGCATATCCCTCAGGAACACTGTGCCCTGTCAAAGGGCTCATTGAACTCGACGGACCGTTTTTCAATATTACCACACCTGATGTCCGGCTTTATTGTGAGAATCCGACATGCCGGGGCGAACAGACCTTTGGGTATAGTGGATTAAAGCTCAGTATCAGTATCGGGAAAAAGGATGAGTACCTGCTGCATTATACCTGCCGCCATTGCAAAACATCGCGGAAAACGCTTTTTGTCCATATAGATATAACCAGCCTTTTCGGGACAAACAGGGCACTGAAATACGGGGAGTCTTCGCTCCTGTGAAAACCCACCGTCGTGAAATAATTCGGAAAATCATCGTCTGTATTGACGGAGAAGAGTCCACCGAAAAAGCGGTACAGTATGCTTTGGGAATTACTCTTGCGTTTAGAGGGACACTTACCGCCCTTCATGTAATCAATCCGTTCCTGAAAAAGTTTGCAACGGAAATATATGCAGTTGGAAGGGATGAATACCGGGATCACATAGATAAGGAACTCGCACGGGAAGCAGAGGAGATCGTGAACGGATTCAAGTCAATGGCAGAACCCCTCGGTTTGTCATATAGCGTAATCGTGAGATACGGACCGCCTGAAGAGGAGATCGTAAAAGAAATATTGGAAAATTCTTATGACCTGCTTGTCCTCGGCACAAAGTATCCCGATACGTTCAATGCGAGGGTACGGTCGTTTCAGCTCCCGAAAAAGATATTCAAGGCCATGAAGATTCCTACCCTCTTTGTGCAATGAATACTGTGGATATCAGGGCCCCGGCTGCGACAGTCAGAAATTTTTTCAGACATCCTGATATGGTATTGAGACTTAATCCCTCATGGCACGTCAAAGACACAAAGACAACCGGAGATAACGAATATTCGCTCGTCTTGTACGACGACGGGACAGAGGATTCCATCACTCTCACGCTAGCCGTTGAAGAAACCGGGCAGGCAATCAGTTACCGGATGAATTCAGGCCATATCGAATTTCTCATGGAGGATATCAGGCCTCAACTTACAAAACTGTCTGTCCGGGGAGATTTTTTCAGAGCAGAAGACCTCCCGTACTGGCTGAACGGCATCCGGAATTACATCAGGCTCGTGGAAAAAAAGAGCCGGGGAATGAAATGGTTTCTTGACAGATTCTGGCTCAGGATGACGCCGTCTCAAAGACGGATAGTGGTAATCCTCCTCCTTGCCGAAGGCATCGGGCTTGCAGCCCTTGTCGCGGTTGCAATCGCACTTCAATTCATGAAGTAATGATTGAGGAGTGTTTCTTGATAATATTGTTTTAAAGGTGTAATTTATAGGTGAGCACGGTGTGAACCATATGTCGTATAAATCTCAAAGAGAAAGGGAGGGGGTGAACAGTGCAAAAGATACTGGTAGCTGACGATGGATCCACTTTTTCCCAAGCAGCGATAGAAAAGGCTATCGAACTCGCGAAAAAGGAAGAGAGTGAGATTATCTGTGTCAATGTGATTGAGGATTTCTGTCCGATAGGGCTCACAGAGATTGACTGCAATGTTGTTCGGGAGATCCAGACAAAAGAGTCGAAGACTATTACTGCAAAATCCCGGGAAAAATTTGCTAAGGCAGGCGTGAAGGCAAGGATCATCATCGAGACAGGCAGTCCTGCGGAAATGATTATTGCGGTCGCAAAGAAAGAGGGCGCGGATATGATAATCGCTGCATCCCACGGCAAGCACGGCGTTCGGAAATTTGCCCTGGGAAGTGTCACTGCAAGACTTATTGAACATGCACCTGTTCCGGTTCTTGTGATGAAGTAGGACATCTGCAGCGTTTGTTTTTCATACCTGTCAAGGAGGGACAGCATGGCAGAAACAAAAGAATTCGAAGAAAAGGCAAAAAAGGTATTTTCCGCTGAGAGGAAGGAGGATATATGGGTGATCATTCTTGCCGCAATAACCGTTATCCTCGGACTTGTTGGTGTTATTACACCGAAAACATTTCCTTCGCTGTTTTTTTGATGGGGGTGAATAAATGTCTGATACACATGGCAGTATCGTGAAATATATTCCCGGACTCATTCTTTGCATGATTCTCGGATGGCTGGCTCTGCAATGGGACCAATCCATACATAGATGGCAGAAGGATTACCAGGAGAGCGCGAAGATTCTGAAGGCATATGAACAGGAAGGCAATGCCTTGGTATCGTTTGCCGAATACAAGACCGACAAGGAGACAAACTATGCGGAGAAACTCGCCGCATTCGAGAGGGGCGAAATACAGAAGAAACCGAAGAAACCCTATCTGTTGAGGGAGGAAGATTACCTTTCCCTTGCAGCAACAAAAAAGATCGCTTCAAAGTTCACTTTCGGCGAGAGGATGATACAGTTCCAGCTCACCTATGTGGCAGTCCTGCTCCTGGGAGGGATGATTATCCGTAATACTATCGGCCTTCCCAAAATCTTTCAGCCCGGTGCAGTCCTGGCGAGACCAATCATTAAGCCCGGTATTATCCTGCTCGGCGGCTATTATCTCTGGTCCAACCTGCTAAAAGTCGGGGTGTTTGCTCTCATATTGGTGCTCGTGTTTATCTTAGGTACAACGGTTCTTGTTTCGGTTCTCGGCAGGCGGATGAAACAGGAAGACGGTCTCATGGGGGTTATGGCAGCAGGAACGGGCATTTGCGGGGTCTCGGCAGCGGTTGCCGTTGCACCGGTTGTGAATGCGAAACCAAGGGACTTCTTCTATGCAGTCGGTACGATACTGCTTTTCGGAACTGTAGCGCTGTTTACCTTTCCCTATATCGGCAAGGCACTGGGCATGTCGGAGCCGGTATTCGGTGCATGGGTCGGGACAGCGATCCTGAATACCGCCCAGCTGGTTGCTGCTGCGACGTGGTACGGCCATGATTCACTCCTTACCGCAAACATTATCAACATAGTAAGAGTAGGATTCATCCCGCTTGTCGTGATATTCTGCATCTGGTTTTATGTGATCAGACAGGCTACAGCTGAAGGCAGACATGAAAAGATCAACAAATGGCAGGTGATCAAGGAAAAGTTCCCGTTGTTCATTTTGGGGTTTTTTGCAATGGTTACCCTGAACGAATTTGGTGTGTTCACCGATGAACACAGAACCATTTTTGGAAAACAGTTCCTGAAGATTTTCTTTGCGATCGGATTTGCAGGTGTTGGACTGAACATCGCGTTTGACGACCTGAAAAAAGCAGGGGGCAAAGCGTTCATAATCGGTGTAATCGCTGCCACCCTGAAAGCGGTCCTCTCTGCAATTGTGGTCATACTCATAGGGACAGAGGCGTTCAAGGTGAAGTGATAATACTGGATTATACCAGAAAGCTCTTTTCAACAGGTGCATTAACCATCTTTGAGACAGAGGGTACTCCGGAAGACAAAATGTAGAAGGAAATTTATCTATACCTGATGGAGCGGGCGACGGGATTCGAACCCGCGACCTTCAGCTTGGGAAGCTGACACTCTACCACTGAGTTACGCCCGCAAATCAAGGACTTAAGGGATAGTATAACATTCACTGTCATAAAAATAGTAACAATTTTCAGCTCGGAAGCTGACACTCTAACCCCTATGCTCGCAAATTAAGGACTTAGGGAGACGGTATAAAAATCTGCTGTCATAAAAGCATGTGGCATTCATGTCGACCCCTATACTAAACGCCCATTGGATTTTTCTTGGAGAGCTGACCCTTAAGACACCCGAAACAGCTAAAAAAGGGTAGCTATACTCTAAGCTGTCTTCTGCTTCGCTGTTTCCTTTTCTAGGACATCGACTATATATTTATTAAGAGTAACCCCCCTTTTTTTCGCTTCTACCGCAATACGCTGGTGTAAGCTTGATCCGACGCGGATATTAAACGATCCCTTAAACGGATGCTCAGGCTCATTGCCCTGTTCCTTACAGGTCTGAAGATAGTCGTCTACAGCTTCCTCAAAAGACTTACGCAGTGATTTAACATCGGTGCCTTCATAGCTGACGAGAGCACGGATAAACTCGACCTTTCCGTAAAACACCTTGTCCTCGTCACTGTAATGGACAGAACCATAATAATTTTTATATCTCATCATATCTTTCATATCAGTCCCTCTCCCCTTAAAATTTCTTCGATCTGCTCCAACTGGTACTTTTTCAGTACCGGTGTTGGGTGCGGTTTATGAAGGATTATCGGAGGCAGCGTTTCGTGTATGAACTTAACTCTTGATCCACCTGCCTTACCAGGTTTTGCTAATCTGTATCCGAATCCATTCAACAGGCTAACAAGTTCCTGCCAGGTAAAATCTCGGGGCCTTGACAGAAAACGATCGATAATCTTCTTGCGTTTACTCAGATATATCCTCCTTTAAAACGTTCCCATAAACCTATAGCCTATTTTATCAGCAATCGATATAAATTGCAACTATAATTAGTTGCAGATCAGCCTGTCCCATTTGACGCCCATATAAAGAAAAAGGTGAGGTCTCAAGGCCACGGCAGGTACCGTTAAGAGCACATGAAGTAAAATAATCGGAAAGGGAAGGGGGGTAAAGAATCCTAATCTGAATCGGGACCATCCAGGGAGTCTGGGTTATTATGTTTCGGAACCTTCGAACGCGTTAAGTGACTGCCATATAACTGTCATAAAACCGGGCTTAAACAGATAAAAAAATATAAAAAGAAAGAAAAACAAAAAGTGTCACAAATCCAATACTGATAAGGGCTAAGGTGAGATGACTTTTCTGTTTTTAACACAGAGTTATCAACGAATCAGGAGATATTTGAGGCTTTGTCCCAGCGAAGCTATGCTTTGAGGCGGGATTAAGACTTAGGCCAGGTGGCCTACTTGCCCGGAATTTCTCCATAGAGGGTAATCTCAGGGTTCCTGCACTTCCCTGGGGAGAATTACCGGGAAGCGAATGTGATAGTATTACAGTATGCTCTCTCAGGCACTTCTGAGAAGAAAAATACTCTCTGACCGCTTCAATGCTCTCGTTTTTCGAGCAGGCAAGGAGCATGATATTTTTCTCGTTGGTGGATATATCCGTGATCTGATACGGGGGTCCCGTGCCCGGGACAGAGACTTCGTGGTAGGGACGAATATCGACATGTTTCTTGCCAGAATCTGTTCAGCAGTTCCAGCTACCATGGTTACCTTCAAAAAGGGGAATGTTACACGGTTAATTCTGAAGAACGGTGCATGCTTTGATTTCACTCCTCTTAGCGGAACATTGAAGAACGACCTGGCACAACGGGACTTCAGTATCAACGCGCTCGCCTGGTCTGCATCCGAAGGGATTATAGACTATCATGAAGGGGCAGATGATATCACAAAGGACGTAATCCGGGCAATTTCAAAAAATAACCTCGTCGCTGATCCCCTGAGAATTCTCAGGGCATACCGTTTTGCGGCAGAACTGAACGGTTCGATTGCGCTGGAGACAAGAAATGCAATAAAAACAATCAATTATAAGATAAAAACCGCATCACCTGAAAGAATCACTTTAGAAATATTCCATTTGTTAAACCAAAAAAACGCAGCAAGGTACCTGAAAAACGCCCTGGATGATTCGGTGCTGCAATATATTTTTCCTTATAATTCAAGATATTCGAAAAAGAACATTGAATCTATTTCTGAATTAGAATATAGGATACAGAAGGATCCCTACAGGATATTTCAAGTAAAGCTTAAGAAAAATTATTCGCAAAACCTAACTTATAAAGGATTATTATGTCTTGAATTGCTCTGTATGCCGTTCAATGCAGAGGCATTCGAAAAGGCTCGTCTTGCTTTGAGCAAGAAGATTTTGAGAAGACTCCACTCGTTCACCAGGGGGATTCAATGTTTTGATTGCAAGGAGTATAGGGGGTTTGAAAAACTCTTCCAGGTATTCTATACAGCCAATGAGGCATCACCCGATATTCTTCTGGCAAAGAATATGACTTCTGTTATGCCCGAGTACAGAAGATACCTCTCTATATGGAAGGGCGAAAGGATCCCGACTGGTTTTTTGCAGGAAATTTCAGGAATAGCGGATGGAAGGACATTCGGTGAAATCTTGCGGGAAACAAGAAAGGCTGAGTTTATCGGAAATATTAAGACAAAGGAGGAGACAAAGAGATTTATTGAACAGACATACCCTGAATTAGCACGAAGTAAATAATGGATATATAATTTAACATAATATATCTTATCAGACATATCATATAAACACTCCTTGTTGATAACCTGTTACTAAACCCGTTTGAAAATTTCTCCGGGCTGGGTAAACAATGGGTTTAGACGTCTGTGATTATGTTTTAGGCAGTATGAATATTCAATTATTACAAAAGGTTATCAGCCCTGTAAGGGATTCCCGATGAGATAGTCTTCTTCTCTGCCCTGGACCCCTACTGAGACAAGCGATTTCACCGGACAGGTATTTGACGGTATCTTTATCTTCAGGTAATTGCTCGATGTTCCCGTTGCGGTTCCAGCTATGTCATGCTCTTCCACAACCATATCAAGCCTTTTCCCGATATGAGATTCTGCATATCTCATCTTAATGGCTCTGTTCAAGTGATCCAGGGCAGTACATCTCTCCTTTATTCTATGATGTGCTACTCTGCCCTGCATTTGCGCAGCTTGAGTAGATGGTCTGGATGAGAACGGGAATATGTGGACATAGGAAAATGGAAGTTGTTCAATAAATTTTATCGTATTTTCGAACTCCACATCACCTTCCCCAGGGAAACCGGTGATAATATCAGTGCCGAGAGCAATTCCGGGCAATAAATCGGAAATCTTTTCAACAACATTCCTGTATTCCCTTGTGGAATATCTCCTCTTCATCATCTTCAGTATCGAATCATCTCCGCTCTGGAGAGGCAGATGGATATGCCGGCATATCCTGTTATTGCAGAAGATCTCAAGCAATTCATCAGATATCTCGTATGCTTCAAGAGAACTTATCCGTATCCGGGATATCCTGGTCTTCTTTAAAACCATTCTCAACAATTCTGCAAGTGATGCTTTAGGTTTCAAATCGTAACCATATGATCCAATATGAATTCCTGTCAATATAACTTCGGGATAGCCCTCTTGTTCAAAGCATGATATCCTTTCGAGCACTTCACGGGAAGGAACGCTCTGTGATCGTCCTCTGGCCTTGGGAACGATGCAGTAGCTGCATGCCATATTGCATCCGTCCTGTATTTTTACATAGGGTCTTGCCCTTGGCGAATAACTGAATGTATAACCTTCTGAATTAGATTCTATCGCATTGATAATATGATATTTATTCTTATTATTAAAGACCTGTATGGTTTCACTGATTTGCAGGATGTGATCACGGTTCATTTCTGCATAGCATCCGGTAACATAAACATTTCCGCCTGCACGTAACGCTCTCCGGATAAGCTGCCTTGACTGATAGTCGCTTTTTGCCGTAACGGTACAGGTGTTTATTATGCAAATATCAGGATGCTCGGAGAGTTTTACCAGAATATGTCCGTTTTTTCGAAGACTTCCCTCAATGACTGCACTTTCCGACTGGTTGACCTTGCATCCGAGCGTGAGAACCGCTATCTTCATTCTTCCGGGAGTTTTCCTTCAAGGGAATGCTGCCTGGCTCTTGCTATTTCCACTTCGATAAGCTGTCCTGCAGGAAGACTGCACCTATCGAGGGTGACAATCTTGTTTGTTCTTGTCCTTCCGGTAACCTGCCTTTTGCCGGACGCCCTGCTCTCTCCTTCGAGAAGAATTTCCTGTCTTGTCTGTTCAAGGCTTTTGTTTTTTCTTGCTGTGATCTTTTCCTGTACAGAGAGTATTTCGGCCAGGCGTGAGGACCGGATATGCTGGGGGAGATTGTCGTCCATTTCTGCGGCCTTTGTTCCCGGTCTCGGAGAATAGTTGAATGCGAAAATACCATCATATTCAATATCCATCAATGCCCTGACCGTATCAGAGTGATCTTTTGCTGTTTCTCCCGGAAAGCCAGCAATAATATCAGTGGTAATCGCTATACCGGGCACTTTCGTTCTGAGTTGATCAACTTTCTCCCGGTACTCTTTGAGGGTATACCCTCTGTTCATCCGATGCAATACGGTATCAGAGCCCGATTGCAGGGGCAGGTGGATATGTTCACATACCTTGGGCAGTTCCGACATGGCGGTTATCAGTGAATCAGAAAGGTCCTTGGGATGAGAGGTTACAAACCGTATCCTGCTGATTCCGTCAGAAGAGTTGATCGTCTTCAGGAGACCGGGGAAATCAAGGTCGCTTCTGTAGGAATTCACATTCTGTCCCAGCAGGGTTATTTCCCTGCAACCGTTTTCCGCAAGACAAGATACTTCGTTCAGGATTGCCTGACTCAGACGGGAACGTTCACGCCCTCTTGTGTAGGGCACAATGCAATAGCTGCAGAAATTGTTGCAGCCATACATTATCGTTACCCATGCCTTGATCCTTTCCTGACGCACGACAGGGAGTTCATGCGTTTCGACATCCGGGTTATCTCCGGTAGCGATGCGGAGGTCGACTCCCCTTACAAACTGCCTCAGAAGGTGAATATTCTGCGGACCGAATACAAAATCGACATAGGGAGCTTTCCTGGTAATCTTTATCCCTTCCTGCTGTGCGATACACCCGGCAATTGCGATCCGTATTGAGGGGTGTTTTTTCTTGAGGGATCTGAACCTCCCAAGTTCACTGTAGAATTTCTGCTCTGCCTTCTGCCTGACGCTGCAGGTGTTCAGGACGATGAGGTCTGCTTGCAAGGGATCGCCTGTTGCAGTATACCCCTCATGGCTGAGGACGCCCATAATTTTTTCTGAGTCGTGGACATTCATCTGGCATCCGAAAGTACGGATATATACGGTTCTGGACATAGTTAAACTGTAACATTTGGAATTCTCCGGTGGCAAGACACGCAGCAGGTGAATATGGTTTCCATGACCGTTTATCGTATGTCCGGCTCAATAGTGCACAGGAACACATTGTCATCTCTGCATTTCTTGAAATATTATCATGATCACTATATTATAAAAACATGCTTGGTTCGCTTCTCAGCAAAGTCTTCGGCACGAAAAACGAACGGGAACTCAAGAGAATCTGGCCTCTTGTTGAAGCGGTTAATACCCTCGAGCCGTCAGTATCTGTTCTTGATGACAAGGCACTGAAGGAAAAAACCGAAGAATTCAGGACGAGCCTTGAGTCAGGTAAAACTCTTGACGCCATCCTCCCTGAAGCTTTTGCCGTAATGCGTGAAGTTTCAAAGCGAAGGCTCGCCATGAGGCACTTCGATGTCCAGGTTCTCGGCGGCATAGTGCTCCATGAAGGCAAGATTGCGGAAATGAAGACCGGAGAAGGGAAAACCCTTGTTGCCACCCTCCCCGTCTATCTGAACGCCCTTGAAGGGAAAGGGGCTCATGTCATAACGGTAAACGATTACCTTGCCAAGAGAGACGCTCAATGGATGGGGCCGGTTTACCATTTCCTCGGGCTCTCTGTCGGGGTGATCCAGCATGACAGTTCGTTTCTCTATGACCCTTCCTATCAGTCATCGGACAAGAGGCTTGATTTCCTCAGGCCATGTTCACGGAAAGAGGCATATTCAGCGGATATAACCTACGGAACAAACAATGAATTCGGGTTTGACTATCTCAGGGATAACATGAAGTATGAGATAGAAGACTACTGCCAGAGACAGCTCCACTACGCCATTGTGGACGAAGTTGACAGTATCCTCATCGACGAGGCGCGGACTCCGCTCATCATCTCCGGACCGTCTGAAGAATCGACTGATAAATATTACAAAATAGATGCGATAATCCCGCGTCTCAGGAAGGATAGCGACTATACGATTGACGAAAAGGCGAAAACAGCCATCCTTACCGAAGAAGGGAACAGCAAAGTCGAGAGTCTGCTCGGCGCGGGCAATCTCTATGATCCTTCAAACATAGAACTTGTCCACCATGTACTGCAGGGACTGAAAGCGCACACCCTCTTCAAAAGGGATGTAGACTATGTCGTAAAAGACAATGAGGTTATTATAGTCGATGAATTCACCGGGAGGCTCATGCCCGGAAGGCGCTGGTCAGACGGACTCCACCAGGCGATTGAAGCCAAAGAGAAAGTCAGGATCGCAAGTGAAAACCAGACGCTTGCAACGATAACCTTCCAGAATTATTTCAGGATGTATTCAAAGCTTTCAGGAATGACCGGCACCGCGGATACGGAAGCTGAGGAATTTGCAAAAATCTACGGCCTTGAGGTCGTGGTGGTCCCGACGAACATGCCTATGGTGAGGGAAGACCACCCTGATCTCATTTATAAGACGCAACAGGGAAAGTTTCATGCTGTTGTCAGGGAGATCGAAGAAATCCATGCCAGGGGACAGCCCGTGCTGGTGGGAACTATCTCGATAGAAAAATCGGAATTTCTCAGTCATCTCCTCCGGAAAAAGGGCATAACCCATTCAGTACTCAATGCGAAATACCATGAGAGAGAAGCAGAGATCGTTGCACAGGCCGGGAGAACCGGTGCGCTTACCATTGCGACAAACATGGCAGGCAGGGGGACTGATATCGTCCTCGGAGGAAACCCGGAAGGTCTTGCGAAGGATTTTCTGAAGGACAAGAACAACTATACCGATGAAGATTTCAAAAAGTCTCTTGCGAGAGCTGAGGAGATCTGCAGGAAGGAGCGGGAGGAAGTGGTTTCTGCCGGAGGTCTCCATATCCTCGGCACAGAAAGGCACGAAGCGCGAAGGATCGACAACCAGCTCAGGGGACGTTCAGGACGACAGGGAGATCCCGGGTCTTCACGGTTCTATCTTTCCCTCGAAGACGACCTCATGCGGATTTTCGGTTCTGAAAAAATCTCCGGACTCATGGATAAACTCGGGATGGAAGAGGATGTGCCTATCGAGAATAAAGTGGTGACCAAGGCAATCGAAAATGCGCAGAAACGCGTTGAAGCCCATAACTTTGAGATAAGAAAGCATCTCCTCGAGTATGATGACGTCATGAACAAGCAGAGGATGGAGATTTACTCATTCAGAAGAGAAACCCTGCAGAGCGATTCTCTGAAAGAACGGGTACTCTCCATGGCAGAAGAGGTTGTGGACGAACTCCTCTCCCAGTACTGTCCTGAGGACAAATACCGTGACGATTGGGATATGAAAGGTCTCAGGGATACTTTCTACGGAATATTCAACAGGGTGACCGAGTATGATCCCGTAACCCTTGACGATTTGAGAAGCCATATGATCACCGGTTTGCGGGAAGCCTATGAACAGAAGGAAGAAGAGATCGGCGCCGACATGCTGCGTTATATCGAGCGTATTGTGATGCTCCAGGTTATTGATACGCAATGGAAAGACCATCTGCTCGGCATGGACCATATGAAGGAGGGAATCGGTCTCAGGGGATACGGGCAGAAGGACCCGTTGGTTGAGTACAAAAGAGAGGCATTCGATATGTTCGCTGACATGACTTCGAGGATCACTCATGACATCGTCAGCCGCCTCTTCAAGATTCAGGTCCAGAAGAATGAGGCAATACGAAGAGAGCCCGTGAAAATATCAAGGGTTAATTATAACCGCGGAGAAGGTGCAGCGCAGGTCCAGACGGTAAGGCGCGCCAAAAAGGTCGGACGCAACGACCCGTGCCCGTGCGGAAGCGGGAAAAAATACAAAAAATGCTGCGGCATCAATGCCTAGAGTATTCCTTATAGGGAAAAGCGCCCTCAGGAGTGATTATGAAAACGTGCTTGCCACGAACGGCTACACCATCAGCAAGTTTGAATCACTCGACAAGGCGCTGTCGGGCATTGCCGATAAGATAGATATCTTCGTCCTCGACAAGAAAGTAAGCAGCTCGCCCGCGTTCAGGAATTTTCTGAAAATTTCCCGCGCTGTTCCCAAGGTAATCCTTGCCGATTCCATCCAGACGAAGGGGATGCTCCGGTGGCTGAGAGAACCTCTTTCTTATCCGCTCTATATGCCCGGAAAATCTGAACTCCTGTCTTTTATCAGGAGAGTACTGAAAGAAACCGGGATGGTCCTGGAAAACGAGAAGATGAAGAACGACCTTACACTGATAAAGCGTGAACTTTCTTTTTATGAAGAGATCAGCAAGGCATTGACCTCGTCGCTTGACCTGCCGAACATCCTGGTCAGAATTATGGAAAGAGTCAGGGACATGACAAAAGCTGAGGCATGGTCAATTCTCCTGCTCGATGAACTGACCGGTGAACTTGTGTTCGATAAAACAGCCGGGAGGAAATCAAAGCGTATCCAGAAATTCAGGCTTAAGCTGGGTGAGGGGATAGCAGGGTGGGTTGCACAGGAGGGAATCCCGGTGATTGTTCCTGATGTTTCGAAAGACCCGCGGTTCCTCGGAAAAATCGATACGGCCATTCATTTCAAAACCAAATCGCTGATGTGCGTCCCCATCAAGAGCAACGAACAGATCCTCGGCGTCATCGAAATTGTGAATAAAACTACGGGAGAGCCTTTTAAGAAAGAAGATCTCGATCTCCTGTTACGGCTGGTCGATGAAATTGCCATCGCTATCGAAAGAACGTCCCTCTATCAGAAGATGACCGAACTTGCGATAACCGACGACCTGACGAAACTGTTCAATACCCGGTACCTGAACAGGACAATTGAGGTGGAAATCCAGCGTGCGAGCAGGTATAACACCTCGGTATCTCTTATCTTCATGGACATTGACCACTTCAAGGTTATCAACGACAGTTACGGACACCTCGTCGGGAGCAAGCTGCTCGTTGAGATGGGTCAACTCCTTCTCAAGAGTCTCAGGACAGTCGATATCGTGGCCAGATACGGGGGCGATGAATTTGTGATCGTGCTTCCCCAGACACCTCCTCAGTCAGCAGCACATATCGCCGAGAGGATGAGAAAATCGGTTGAACAGTTTACCTTCCTTAAGAAGGAAGGATATTCTCTCAAACTCACAGCGAGCTTTGGCGTTGCTTCATTCCCTGAAAGTGCCCAATCGAAAGACGAACTTATACGCTTTGCGGACGAAGCCATGTACCGGGTAAAATACCAGACAAGAAACGCTGTTTATGCTATAGTATAAAAAATTATGGCCCTCTTTAACTATGCGACAAAAGAGATTACGATCAAGATTGTCTATTACGGTCCCGGTCTGAGCGGCAAGACAACAAACCTTCAATACCTTCACTCGGCTTTTGATCCGGCAAAACGGGGCAAACTCCTGTCTCTTGCGACTGAGGCTGACAGAACCCTCTTCTTCGACTTCCTTCCTGTTGAACTCGGCAAGATAAGCGATTTTTCGATTCGTTTCCAGTTATACACTGTGCCGGGACAGGTGAGGTATAATGCGACCCGTCGTCTTGTACTGAAAGGCGCCGACGCCATTGTATTTGTCGCAGACTCCCAGCGTGAGATGAAAGAACAGAATATCGAAAGTTTCAGCAATATGCGCGAAAACCTCACGGCAAACAATATCAGCCCCGATGATATTCCCATAGTCCTGCAGTACAACAAGAGAGACCTCAGCAATGTCCTCCCGATCGATGAACTCAACAGGGATCTGAATCCGGGCGGGAAATATGATTGCAGGGATGCTATCGCAATAGACGGCACCGGGGTGGAGGAGACTTTTCAGCATATCACCAGGATGGTGATACAGAATATTGCGAAAAGGCATAATATCTCCGTACAGCCCAGGGAAGATGCTCCTGTTCCCCTTGAAGAAGCGTTCGCCTCATCCCCTGCATCCGCTGAACCTGAGACGCCGGTAATTGAACGGACAAGCCATCCGGCCGGGGATATAAGGGAAGTCATTGAAGCTGCCTTTGAAACAGCGGAAAAAGACTACGAAGAGATACCTGATACCCGAGAGGATTTCACCACGATCCAGGAACGTTTTTTGAAAGAACAGCCTCTCTTATCCGAAACGAAGGATATCGATTTCCTGCCGAAAGAGGTTGTCGTGAAAGAGATTATGGAGGTACCCCTTCTCCTTGTGGAAAGGCTGGATACGATGATCAAGGGTCTGCAGGGCATGTCGGAGTCCCTGAAGGAACTTTCGTCCAGGTTTTCCGCAAGCAATACCGCTATGCAAGGTATCGGGAAAGAACTATCCGGATCGATACCCGCGCTTCTCAACGAAATCAGGGAACTCAGGAAGGAACAGAAAGTGTCGAACGATATCCTCAGGGACATCCGTACTTCTTTTGAGCATATCAGGGAAAAGAAAAGCTGGTTCCGTTTTTCCTAGACTCATATCATCTCGAGTGTTTTCAGCAGGGCCTCTGCCTTTTTCAGCGTTTCGCCATATTCCCTTTCCGCTTCTGAGTCTGCAACAATTCCCGCACCCGCCTGCACATAGGCGCTTCCTCCCTTGATAACAAATGACCGTATGATGATGTTCAGGTCCATATTCCCTGAAAAACCGATATACCCGACCGAACCGGTGTAGGGTCCCCTCCTCACAGGCTCGAGTTCATCTATGATCTCCATGCATCGTACTTTCGGGACTCCGGTTATCGTCCCTCCGGGGAACGCGGCTTGAATCACATCGAAACAGTCTTTCCCCGGAGTGAACTTCCCCGTTATATTCGAGACGATATGAATCACATGAGAATAGTCCTCCGTGATCATGAGCTCATCAACCTTTACACTTCCGTAGTCAGATACCCTCCCGATATCATTCCTTTCGAGGTCGATGAGCATGATATGTTCTGCCCTCTCCTTCTCGTTGAGCAATAGTTCGCAGCGCAGGATTTCATCTTCTCTCGCGTTCATCCCCCGCGGACGGGTTCCTGCTATTGGCCGTGTCTCAATGATGCGGTCCTTTGTCCTCACGAGTCTTTCCGGTGAAGAGCTCACGATCTGGTAATTACCAAAATGCATAAATGCAGCAAAAGGAGAAGGATTTATCCTGCGGAGTATTTTATAGAGATCCCAGGGATTCCTTTCTCCGATCTGTGCAGATACCCTCTGCGAAAGATTTGCCTGGAAAATATCTCCAGCCGCTATATATTCCTTGGCTCTCCGGACCATATCCGTATAGTCGCGTTTCCTCATTTCATAGACTATGTCAACGCCGTTGCTGCGGAGACGTCTCCTCGGAAAATCCCTGTCCGTTATTGCCGGGGTATGCCCGGTGGAAGATGCTGCTTTCCTGTATAAAGCTTCGACCGCATCTTCTGCTGCTGCATAGTGCTCATTCCAGTCCGTTGAGGGAACCGGGAGGAGCATCTCATCAATACCGGGACATACGATAATCCAGCATTTTTTTTCCTTATGGTCAAACGCGATAACCTTGTTACAGATAAAGAAATGCGCATCAGGGAGGTTCGTATCATCTGCAGAACGGGCGGGAAGTTGCTCAAGGTACTGAGCGAAATCATAACTGAGAAGCCCTGCAAGTCCTCCCTGAAACGGCGGGAGACCATCCCATGTCTTCTGGCGGTATGAATCGACAAGCGTTTTGAGAATGCTCAGGGGATCGCCGCGAAATTCCTCATGCCTGGCCTGAGATGAGAGATTGATTATTCCGTTCTTTGCGCGGAAAACCAGAGATGGTTCGGTGCCTATAAAAGAATACCGGGCAATGTTCAGGGGGCCTTTTACGCTTTCCAGCAGAAAGCTGTTCTCCGAACAAAACGCTTCATAGCGTGCATGGGGAGCAGAATACGGCACCTCCCTGTAGAGAGGCAGAATACTCCCCTGTCTGACATTTTCGAGAAAATCTGCTTTCGTGGGGGTTATCATACCTACAGATATTTCATTCCTGAACCGATAGGACTTATTATATATCATTTTTCCTGTTCGCCAGGATGGTACAGGTTTTTTTGATTTCAGGCTGAGAGTATTTCGAGGTTGATTAATTCTACAGCTCTTAGGGGATCATTCTGCTGGAGTATGGCTCTTCCCATTACGAGATAATCGGCACCCTCCCTGATCGCCTCTTTCGGTGTCATGGTTCTTCTCTGATCATCCGGCAGTGACCACGAAGGCCTGATGCCGGGTGTTACGATGAGAAAACCCCTGCCGCAAGAATTCCTGATGGCCTCAACCTCCCTTGCAGAAGAAACGACACCATCAAGACCGGCCTTCCGGGAGAGTGCGGCAAGATGTTTGACATGGGTCCTCATGCCGTATTGGATTCCGAGTTCATCTCTGAGCATCTCCTTTGAGATGCTCGTCAGAACGGTGACTCCGAGTATTTTCGGACGCTCGATATTCTCTTTTAGGCATGTCTGTACCACCCTGTCACAGCATTGTTTCATCATATCGAACCCGCCGGACGCATGGACGGTGAACATATGTACACCGAGCTTCGCAGCAACGACTGCTGCCTTTGATACGGTAGTGGGAATATCATGGAATTTGAGGTCGAGAAAAACCTTTCTGCCCCTCCTGTGGATCTCCTCAATAATCCCGGGGCCTGCTGCAAGAAAGAGTTCGAGTCCTATCTTGAATATACCGATATGATCGTGAAATTTATCTACAAGATCAAGCGCATACTCATACTCATGCACATCGAGCGCGAGTATCAGTTTCTTGTCTCCGTCCACAGGTTCTCTCATATTTTTGCTGTCGTGATCCCCTGCTGGGCCTGATACTTCCCAGACTTGTCTGCATAGGATCTTTCACAGACTTCGGCCCCCCTCAGAAAGAGCACCTGCGCAATGCCTTCATTCGCATAGATCTTTACCGGCAGCGGGGCTGTATTCGATATACTGATAGTCACATACCCTTCCCATTCAGGCTCAAGAGGGGTGACATTCACGACAACTCCGCATCGTGCATAGGTAGATTTTCCGAGACATATCACGAGCACGTCTCTGGGGATTTTGAAATATTCCACAGAGCGCCCGAGGACAAAGGAACCCGGCGGGATGACACAGACACTGCCCCTGAAGTCGGTAAAACCCGATTCACTCAGGTTTTTCGGGTCGATATCCGTGGAACGCACACCAGAGAATATCTTGAACTCGTCGGAGACACGCATATCGTAACCGTAGGAACTGAGCCCGTATGATATCATGCCCTTCGCTGTCTGTTCTTTCTGGAAAGGGAGGATCATTCCTTTTTCAGCCATCTCCCTTATCCAGCGGTCGTTCAATACCATTTTCGCGGCCTTTCTTGCGCGTATTTCCTTTTCGGAGAACAACTTAAGTTATTCTCAGCATCATATTCCATATAATAGCATGGGGGAGATTACCATAAAGGGAAGGTTCAAGACAAGAAGACCGTGCAGAGACAAAAATAGCGTGGCTTGCAGGAAAATTTGTTGTGATGGGGGCAAATCAGGATGCTGTGACTTTTTTCCGTGTTTTCTTTTTCGGTTTCTTTTCAGGTGAGGGAACCCCTGTCTCCTGCTCATTCAGTATGTCGAGATACTGATCGAAAAGTTTCAGCGTCTCTTTCGCAACATCTTCCTGGAGCTTCTGGATTGCAAATCCGGCATGCACCAGTACATAGTCTCCGATCTGCAACGGTTCCTCGATCAGCAGGGTGCTGATCTCCCGACGGGCGCCGTAAACGTCGATTGTGGCCCTCGAATTATCGATCTGTATGATCTTAGACGGAATACCAAGACACATATTCTCTACCCCCCGGATAATTCATTATGCTTCATGAAATAGTATAACACATTCAAAAGGGCCCCCATGCAGAAAAAGCCACTCCATATTTTTTGCTCCACTCTGTTACAATAAGAACATCTCTGGGTTTTTCCTTTATCAGATGAAAGACCATATCAAGGCATTCCGGTTTTCCCTTCTGCTCCATCTTGTGGCAATTATTTCTCTCCTTGCCATGAGCACTCGTTTCGTTCATACTGGGCAGGTTTTGGTGATTGACCTCTCTGACGCATATTCACTCTCACTGCAGAATCAGGGAACACCCGGGAACAAATCTGCTCCATACAGAACCGTGAGCAAGAATCAGGAAACCGACCTTCAGAAAACCGTTATGCACCCTGTCTTCAATGAACCCGCTCAGGAGCAGATGCAGCCGCCAGGGGCCGAACAAAAGGAAGAGATTGAACCGGAACCACCGATATCCTCTTTCGCATCAGGTCAAAAATCCTCTCCAGCCGTCGATAACCCTTTACGGGGGAGTGAGCCGCCCTCATTAGAAGGCTTTCCAGGCTTAACGGTCGGACATATGGCAGCGCCTGTTTCCGGCGGGATCGAGAATGCAGGCAACGCCGTTTTTCTGAAGAAACACTTCCTCTCTATCAGGGAAATCATACAGAGGAATACTCTCTATCCGGTACTGGCACGCAGGATGGGCTGGGAGGGAAAGGTTATCATATCTTTTCTTCTTATGCCGGACGGCAAAGTACTTGACATTCGGATTACCAAAAGTTCCGGACACGAGATCCTCGACCGGAATGCCGTTGAGACGATCAAAAGGGTTTCTCCCTTTCCCCCGCCTCCATTGAAAGCAGAAATAACTGTGCCGGTAGTCTATGCATTACGATAAGAACATCCATATTCCTACATCCTCAGGGTAGCGATAAGCCGCTTTGGAATGAGAAACAGGTCGACTGCATCAAGTGGTGACATGACGAAGATTTGCGATGCACAGAATGTCTTTCGGGAACATCCTTCCCTGAGACATACCGCAATGCCGAGCTTTGCAGCCCTCAGCATTTTCGCATCATTATTGCCGTTTCCGACCGCAACAACTTTTTCAGCGCCCAGGCCTTTCACATAATTTTCCTTCTGAAGTGTATGGTCTTCCGCTTCAAGCACATGGACCGTGCAACTCACTCCCTGTAATTCTTCACGGGCGCGTCCGAATGTATCAGAAGTTAATACATGGATTGAGAACTGAAAGGCAAGCTCATTGAGTTTTTCCTTAACACCTGGCAGAATGATTCCGTCCCCGGAAAGCGTTCCCGAGAAGTCTGTGACAAAATGTTCGAGTTCAAGCAGTCCATATCCCGGTATATCAAGTATAAACACGGCAAATCCCTCCGAGTATTTAATCTCCATTATACCCACAAAACCAGGATAATATCACCTTGGTAAAATTGCCTCAGGAAGAAACCGTGGTGTCCGGTCACACAACTGCCTGAACAGATACAATCGACCCCCTTGTAAGAGCGCTTTTGTCATATATATGGTTCCAGAAACCTATGATGAAGAGCTGTTCTTGAAAGATTTCCTGGAGAAGGGCAGTGGGAATCGAACCCACCACGGACTTTATCGATCCATGTACTGGTTTTGCAGACCAGGTGAGGCACCAGCCCCCTGCCCCTCGTCGATTACTATATATTTGTATAATCAATAAGTCTAATTGTTAATAACTATAATTTGATAGTTATCCATAGAATCAGCAGTTCCGTACAGACAGGGAGCAAGGCTATGGCGGAAAATTATGGAAATTACGGGATATCAATATCGGTTTTGTTCATATCAGATCATTGGCTTCAAGAAATACCCCCTAATATGCCCTGCGGCTGAAAATTCATCAAATCTATAAGTTGTGAACGAATCATTCATATTAACAATTGGTCTGAAGGTCTTCTTATTGCATACACTAACATATGGCTGAAATTTATAAGGTACATCATTTTTATCGAGATGAATTCGTTTCCTAAATTAACAGAAAAAGCGCGTGCTGCGGGTTGAGCTTCTAAAATAAGTCCGTCGGACTTATCGGACATACTCGAAGGCCTGCCTGTGAAAAAAAATCCGGACGTTCTTGTCGGGATCGAAACTTCGGACGATGCAGGGGTATACCGTCTGACACAGGACATAGCATTGATACAGACACTTGATTTCTTCACTCCGATTGTGAACGAACCCTTTGATTTCGGAAGGATAGCGGCTGCAAATTCCCTGAGCGATGTATATTCGATGGGAGGCAGACCCCTTACAGCAATGAACATCGTCTGCTTTCCCATTCAGGAGATGGACAAGTCTGTCCTGCGGTCAATCCTCGAAGGAGGACTGGAGGTAATTCATAAGTCAGGCGCTGTTATGGTAGGCGGCCACAGTGTTGAAGACCCTGAACTTAAATACGGACTTTCCGTTACCGGGGTTGTACATCCGGACCGCTTTATTACCAACGCCGGTGCAATGCCTGGCGATGTCCTGGTTCTTACGAAACCGCTCGGTACCGGTATCCTTGCTACAGCATTAAAAGGACGTCTTCTCGATGAACATACAACCACAATGGCTGCCGAAATAATGGCAACTTTGAATAAAGACGCGTCGGAAGTGATGATCGAAACAGGGGTTAATGCATGCACCGATATCACAGGGTTCGGCCTGATCGGCCATGCGCTCGAAATGGCAAGGGCAAGCAAGGTGGGTATGCGGTTATATGCCGGGAAAGTCCCGGTTATTCCTGAGGCAAGAAATTTCGCCGCTATGGGTATGATCCCGTCAGGAAGTCATCTGAACCGGAAATTCTGTTCTCGATATCTTGATATAAGCCCTTCTGCAGATCCCCTCCTCCTGGATCTCCTCTCAGATGCCCAGACGTCCGGAGGACTCCTGATCTCTCTTCCTGAACAGAGATCACATTTCCTCGTGCAAAAACTTCTTGAAAGGAGAACACCTGCAGCCCATATTATCGGAGAGGTCACGGCTGATCCTCCCGGGGTAATACAGGTGCGGTAACCCTATATGGCAACCTATGCAGTGATAACATTCCATAACACTCATTTCGCGCTCAAGGCCAAAAAAGTGCTGGAGAATAGCCGGAAGAATGTCGAGACGATTCCCGTTCCCCGGGAATTCAGTTCAGAGTGCGGATTCTGCTGCAAGATCCCCTGGGACGAGAAAGATGGGGCAGAGAACATTCTCAGGGAGCATGATGTGCTGATGGAGCATATCTACCGCTGGGAAAGAGATGAGCGCAAAGAGAGAAAGAATAAGTTCACCTTTGTGTAACGGGGAGGAACGATATGGCTTACCAGGTTGATGCAAGAGGGTTATCCTGTCCTCAACCTGTTTTAAAGACAAAAGAAGCGATCGAACAGGCACAGGGGGGGTCCCTGGTTGTTGTAGTTGACAATGAAGCATCAAGGGATAATGTGAAAAGATTTATCGAGAATGCAGGTATTGTTATTGATAGGATGGAGACATTGGGAAAAGATTTTTATATCCATACAAAGGAGACCGCCGGCATGATTTCCTCTGAGGTGAAGCCGGAAGAATATCCCTGTTCCCCGCAACGGGTAGCAGGAACAACCGTTTTCATCAATAAAGACCGAATCGGACACGGAAGTGATGAGCTCGGCATCAACCTTATGAAGGCATTTATTACGACCCTGAAAGACCTTTCCGTGCAGCCGAAGGCCATCTGTTTCATGAACAGCGGGGTAAAACTCACCGTGAAGGAATCACCGACCCTTCCCTACCTGAAGGAATTGCAAGAGAAAGGCATAGAGATTCTGGTCTGCGGAACTTGTCTCAGTTATTTTAACCTGAAAGAACAGATTGGCGTCGGAAGGATATCCAATATGTACGATATATCGGAAACCATGCTGAAATCCTCAAAGGTTATAACCCTATAGGGCACAAGGTGGCCGAACAGCCCCTTCTGAACAATGACGAGAGAAATTATCTATTTCGACAACGCGGCAACATCCGGCAGAAAACCTGAATCCGTTGTCCATGCCATAGGTGACTGCCTTGAACATGCAAACGCAAACCCCGGAAGATCAGGGCATTCTCTTTCTGTTAAGGCTGCTGATATCATTTATTCATGCCGTGAAATCATCGGCGAACTTTTCAACTTCCCCAGGACAGAAAACATAATCCTTACCAAGAACGCTACAGAAGGACTCAACGTCGCCATTTACGGTTCCCTTGGTGACGGCGATGAAGTCATTACCACATCGATGGAACACAATTCTGTGCTCCGTCCCCTGAATGATCTGCAGAATAAAGGCCGTATCCAGGTGCATATGGTCCGGGCGGATATGAACGGTATTGTGCATCCTTCCCGGATACAAAATGCGATCACAGAAAAAACAAAACTCATAACAGTCACTTCAGCGTCAAATGTCACAGGATCGAAACAGGACCTGGAAGGCATATACCATATCGCCCGGGAAGCGGGGGTAAAATTGCTTGTTGATGGTGCGCAGGGCGCAGGAGCAATCAGGATAGACCTTCAGCAGACTCCGTTCGATTTTTTTGTCCTCACCGGACACAAGCATCTTTTCGGTCCCCAGGGGACCGGTGCCCTGATTGTACAGGACGCGGATGATCTGGAGCCCTTCATGCGCGGAGGCACCGGCAGTCAATCGGAATTGACCATACATCCTGATTTTCCTCCCGATAAATATGAGGCCGGAACCCTCAATACTCCCGGCTTTGCCGGTCTTGCCGAAGGGATACGTTTCATCCTGAATCAGGGTCTTGGAGAAATCATTTCCTGTGAGCATGATCTTACCCGTTATCTTGTCGCAAAACTTTCTGCACTAGATGAGGTTCAGATCTACGCCCCTGGTGCAGACCGGGTTGCCACAGTATCCTTCAATGTCAAAGATGCCTCTCCCTCCGACGTTGCGTATTATCTGGACAGAACATGGGGCATATGTGCACGGTCAGGGCTCCATTGCGCTCCTGAAGCGCATAGGACACTGGATACTTTTCCCGCAGGAACTCTCCGGTTTTCCCTGTCATACTTCAATACCCCGGAAGAAATTGATACTGCAGGGGAAGCATTGAAAGCGTTTATCAGAACCAGAGTTCAGTAAAGGACATGCTGCTTTTTCGTTCTTCTGATGCCGTTTTTTATGCCTAATCTCCGCTGACTCTTCTGTTTTGATTCCTCGGTACCTGCATGCTGATCTGCACAATCTCCTTAAAACGCTCTTTTCCATATTGCACTTTAGCAGGGTTATAGTTTTAAATATTGAGTATGTCCGAACTGACCCCTTTAATGAAGCAATATTTCAGCATCAAGGAAAAATATCAGGATGCCATCGTCTTTTTCAGGCTTGGTGATTTTTATGAGATGTTCGGAGAAGATGCGGAAAAGGCTTCGAGGATTCTGCAGATCGCGCTGACTGCGAGGGACAAGTCCAGGGAAAACCCGATCCCGATGTGCGGCATCCCCTATTTTGCATCGGAATCATACATTCTGAAACTCGTAAAAGCCGGCCACAAGGTTGCGATATGCGAACAGATGGAGGATGCAAAAGAGGCCAAGGGAATTGTTGAGAGGGATATTGTCCGGGTGATTACTCCCGGAACCCATGTTCCGGAAAACCCGAAGGAAAATACCTATATCATGAGTCTGTTCCCCTCCGGCGACAGACACGGGATAGCAGTCGCTGATATTTCTACCGGTGAATTCATCGTCTTTGAGACCGACAGGAATATTCAGGACGAGGCATTCCGTTTCGAGCCAAGAGAAATCCTGATCCCCAAGAGTATCAAGGACAACATCCATTATCAGGAGTCTCTCAGTGATTTCTATCTTTCATCATACGACGACTGGTTCTTTGATTATCCCGAAGCGTATAAAGTCCTGCTCCGTCACCTGAAAGTATCTTCACTCGAAGGATACGGCTGTGACAGCATACCCGGTGCTCTTTCTGCGGCAGGAGCGCTCGTCAGCTATCTTGAAGAAACCCAAAAGGATAGTTTCATCCTCAGGAAAATATCTGCCCTGAGGCCCGATACATATCTGTTTCTCGATGCGGTAACCCAGCGGAACCTTGAACTCATTCATAATCTCAGGGACGGATCGTCTGAAGGAACCCTTCTCTGGGTACTTGATGAGACACTTACTCCCATGGGAGGCAGAATGATGAGATCATCAATCCTGAAACCCCTCATCAGTCTTCAGGAAATAAAAAAACGCCAGGACGCAGTTGAACATCTTGTGGAGGATTTTGTCCTCCTTGAGGAACTGAGGACATCGCTCAGAAAAGTGCAGGACCTTGAACGTCTTTCCTCGCGTGTCTCATCAAAAACCGCAACCGCACGGGATCTTATTGCGATAAAAAATTCTCTCGCATCCCTCCCAAAAATTGCGCAATCTCTTGGTTCAACAAATAATTTCTATCTCTCTTCACTGGCACAGGACATTCCTGATTTTTCCGCTCTGAGAAATCTGATCGACCAGAGCATTGTCGATTCGCCGCCTGTGGGCCTGAAGGACGGAGGCATTCTGAAAAAAGGATACAATGCTGAAGTAGACGAGCTGCGAGCGGTCTCACAGAAAAGCAAGGGGTTCATCACAGAGATGGAACGCACCGAACGGGAGAGAACCGGCATACCGTCCCTGAAGGTGGGATACAACAGGGTCTTTGGATATTACATCGAGGTGACCAGGGCGAACCTGCATATGGTTCCGGAAGAGTATATCAGGAAGCAGACCCTCGTGGGAGGCGAGAGGTTTATCACTCCAGAACTGAAAGAATACGAAACCAAGGTTCTTGGTTCGGAGGAGAGGCTGAAAGGTATTGAATACCAGCTCTTCCTGAATATCCTTGACCTTATGCAGAGCGAAACACGAGTCCTTGCAAACACAGCCGTTACCCTGGCTATGGTCGATTTCCTTGCGTCACTTGCAGTTGCAGCCAAAAGGTACAATTATGTCAAACCGGAAGTGGATGACAGGGGAACGATCGAAATTATAGACGGGAGACATGCGGTGCTCGAACGGCTTCCCTCAGAGACAAAATTCATCCCGAACAGCATTTCCCTCGACACAGACGATGACCGTCTCCTCATCATCACCGGACCGAACATGGCGGGCAAATCAACATTCATGAGACAGGCAGCCCTTATCGTAATACTCTCCCAGATGGGAAGTTTTGTGCCGGCTTCTTCAGCCGGAATCGGGATAGTGGACAGGATTTTTACGAGAATCGGGGCGTCCGACTTTCTTACCAGAGGACAGAGCACCTTCATGGTTGAGATGATCGAGGTTGCAAATATCACGCATAATGCGACGACAAAGAGTCTTGTGCTGCTCGATGAGGTCGGAAGGGGGACAAGCACATTTGACGGGATAAGCATCGCATGGGCTGTTGCCGAATATATCCTGAATACCATAAAAGCAAGGACACTCTTCGCAACCCATTACCATGAACTTACCGAACTGGCCCTCAGCCATGAGGGGGTCAGAAACTACAATGTCTCGGTGAAGGAATGGGGTGATGAGATAATATTCCTCAGGAAAATCGAAAAGGGTCCGGCTGACAAGAGTTACGGTATTCAGGTGGCTCGTCTGGCGGGAATCCCTGATGCCATACTGGTCCGTGCCAAAGAAGTGCTCGCAAATCTCGAAAAAGAAGAACTGAACGAAACTGGTTCACCGAGGTTTGCCGAACGGAAAACGAGGAAAGGCACAGTACAGCTCGACCTCTTCTCGTCATTGAACGAGTCGGTTATTGCGGAAATCCGGCGTCTCGACATGAAAAAACTGCCACAGGAAGACGCACGGAAAATCCTGACCGCACTTCAGAAGAAACTCGGTCCCGGTTAATCCTTCCCGGTGATAATGCGAAGAATATCCCTGTACCGTTTTGCCGTTTTTTCGACAATCTCTTCGGGAAGCGCCGGGCCCGGGTAGGTTTTATCCCAGTCCAGGGTAAGCAGATAGTCCCGAACAATCTGTTTGTCATAGCTGTCCTGACTTCTGCCGGGAGAGTAATCCCGAACCGACCAGAAACGCGATGAATCGGGGGTCAGCAGTTCATCAATCAGCATAAGCTGGCCCTTGAAAACGCCGAACTCAAATTTTGTATCCGCGATGATAATCCCTTTCTCCTCTGCTATATCCCTTGCCCTGCAATATATGCTCAGACTTGTCTCCCTCAGTTGGGCAGCGATTTCCGTGCCGACTCTCTCCACTACTTCATGGTACGTTATATTCATATCGTGACCGTGTTCTTCCTTCGTGGTCGGGGTAAATATTGGTTCATCAAGCCGCGCGGATTCGGAAAGTCCCCCGGGCAGCCTGACTCCGCACACTGATTGTGTCCTGGTATATTCTTTCCACCCGCTTCCCGAAAGATACCCCCGCACAACGCATTCAACCGGGAGAGGAGAGGTCTTCTCCACCAGCATACTCCTCCCCTCGAGGATATCTCTGTATTTCCTCAAAACCGGGGGGAAGTCTTCCAGTTCTGATGAGACGACATGGTTGGGGATGCGTGCCCTCATCTGATCGAACCAGTAAAGAGATATCTGGGTAAGCACTCTGCCCTTTCCCGGTATCCCGTCGGGCAGCACTACATCAAAAGCTGATATTCTGTCAGTGGCAACAAGGAGCAGATGATGATCCGTCTCATAAATATCGCGGACTTTTCCTCTCTTAACAAAGGCAACGTCCGGCATCTCTGTTTTTAAGACCATGGTTTCCATCTATTTTCCTCTCCTGGATATGGTATTTTCAAGGGTGGGAACAGATGATTGTATCTTCCCTGACCCCCTACTGTCAAGAAATCACAAGAGTTGATCCCGGAATAAAAAAGATTGAAATTCGTGGAAATCATATATAATATAGTGTGTAATCAAGGAGGGGACAGTGTCAGTAGTCATTCTTGACGCAAAAGGTCTCAAATGCCCGCAGCCAACGATACAAATGACGATCAAGGCCCTGAAATTGAAACAGGGAGACGTTCTGGAAGTTATCGCAGACTGTTCAACCTTTGAAAACGATGTAAAGAACTGGTGCCGCCGCAACAAGAAAACCCTGCTCTGGATCAATGACGAAGGAAATAGTGTGAAACGGTGCCAGGTTCAATTTTAAAAGGCATGGGTTACCTTTGTGTAATATCTTTCTAAGCATGCTCTCATTGCGGGCTAATCCGCCGTATCCCGCATATATCAGGGTAGTCTCGTTCATTCTTTTCTGTTCTCTCACCGTTTTTCTCACGTTTGGCGTTTCGTTTGCCGGAGAGATCACCGTCGGCATGTCTGCCGCATTCAGGGGCGCAACCGGAGGTCTCGGCAGCGAGCTTTTCCGGGGGTCCATGGCATATATCGAACACATCAACCGGAACGGCGGGATACACGGGAATAAACTCAGGATCATTGCATATGACGACGGGTATAACCCCGTTCCGGCCATAAAGAATACGATCAGTCTGATCGATGAAGACGTATTTCTTCTCTTCGATTACGTCGGGACACCGACAGTCACCCGGATTCTTCCAATCCTGAAGAGCAATGAGCAGCAACATATCTATCTTTTTTTTCCGTTCACCGGCGCGCAACCTCACCGACAGCCGCCTTATGATGAATTTGTGTTTAATCTCCGCGCGTCCTATCAGCAGGAGACAGGGGGTCTTGTAGACAATTTCGTGCGTGAGGGGAGAAAACGTATCGCGGTTTTCTATCAGGTCGATGCATACGGAAGAAGCGGTTGGGATGGAGTACAAACAACACTTGCCAAATACGGTCTCAAGATAGTCGGAGAAACTACCTATCGAAGAGGAACCAGGTACTCGGACAGCCTGAAACAGCAGGTTGAAATCCTCAAAGCAACAAATCCTGATGCCATAATTTCCATCGGCGCCTATGCCGCATGCGCCGCCTTTATTCGTGATGCACGCAATTCCGGGTTGAATGTCCCGATAGCAAACGTCTCCTTCGTCGGGACCGAATTCCTCATTGACCTCCTCCTCGAAGAGGGAAGGAAGACCGGCAAAGACTTCACGACAAACCTTGTCAATTCCCAGGTTGTACCAAGCTATGAGGACACTTCATTGCCTGCGGTGAGAGAATACAGGATGCTCATGGACAAATACAATCCCTGTCCTCCCCCCGAACTGCTCGATCAGGGATATAAACCGCTCCGCTACAGCTTCGTGAGCTTTGAGGGGTTTCTCAATGCAAAATTGCTGGTTGCAATCCTCAAGAAAATGGACAGAAACCCTCAGCGGTCTGATATCAGGAAGACGGTCGAAGGGATACGTGGCCTCGATATCGGCATTGATTCCCCTGTATCCTTCGGTCCCAAGAAACATCAGGGACTGGACAGGGTCTATTACACAACTGTCAGGAACGGCCAGTCAGTCCCTGTTAGAAACTGGTCGGTATGGAAGAAATAACCGCTTATGTCTAAACTGTTCAAGAAGACTCTCCTCATCATGATCATCCTCTTCGCGATTATTGCGATGACCACCGCAATATCAACAGGATGGAATCTTTACAATGATCTCATTGTGGAATACAAGAGCAAGGGCACTGCCATTGCAAGGAGTATTGCAAGTTCAAGCGTCGAAACCCTCCTCAACAGGGAGCCGTCCACTGTCCAGGCTATGATAGACCAGTTTACGGAGATACTCGGCGTGTCCTATGTTTTTGTCGTAGACAACCAGGGAGAGATCATTTCCCATACGTTCATTCCGATGATTCCCCATGAAGTCCTTCTGCTGAAAAAGGCAAAAACCGAGGAAACCCGCGACATTCGTATTGAAGGCAAGGGAGATTTCATTGATATATCGTATCCCATTGTGGAGGGGACCGTAGGGGTTGTGCATGTGGGAATGGACAAAGGCATCATCTTTTCCCAGCTCCGTGCAGGTATGTTGAGACAACTCTCTCTTCTCTCAATAATTTTTATTATCAGCGTGGTCTTCGCCTATATATTCGTGAACAAGATATCACAACCGCTGAATAAACTCACTGACTATTCAAGAAAGCTCGCCTCACATGATTTCACGGCTACGGTCGATATCAAATCGCAGGATGAAGTAGGCATGCTCGCGGATACCATGAAATCCATGGCAATGGATCTAAGCGAAGTTTTCGAACGGTATGAGCTCGCGCTGAAAGACGCAATCGTAGAACTTCAGGACACGCTCGCGTATCTCACCGCAGTGATCGACAATATGGCAGACGGCCTTCTCGTTACCGATACCGACGGGATTATCAACCATGTAAACCCTGCTCTCTCGCTCATGTTCCATATGCGTGAGGCAGACATGATCGGGAAGAACTGCAGGGATATTTTCGGAGTGGAACTTGCGGAACTCGTTGAGCAGAGCAGAAAACATCCGGATGAGGCGTTTACTACGGAAATCAAGCTTGCGGGCGGGAAGTTCGGACAGGCTGTGGCGACGGGAATACACAAGGATTCCCTCGAAACAGAGGAGATGCACGGGAAAGGAATCGGCTCGGTAATTCTCATCAGGGACGTCACGGCAGAAAAAGAGATAGACCAGATGAAGACTGATTTCATATCTACTGTATCTCATGAACTGAGGACCCCCCTCACCTCTGTGCTCGGGTTCACTGAAATCATCGAGAAAAGACTCGAAGAGAACGTATTTCCCCTTATAAAGTCAGCGGACCAGGGGGTTAGCAGCATCATCAAACGGATACGGAACAACATAAAAATCATTCTTTCCGAGGGGGAGAGGCTGACTGCACTGATTAATGATGTTCTTGATATTTCGAAACTTGAGGCTGGCAAAGTCGAATGGAAGATGGAAAAAATCCAGGTGTCTGATCTCATTGAACATGCCCGCTTCGCCACCTCCTCGCTCTTCGAACAGAAAAAACTCGAATTCAAACAATATATAGAACCCGGCCTCCCTGAAATCATGGGTGACAGGGACAGGCTGATCCAGGTTCTGATCAATCTCCTTTCGAATGCGGTGAAGTTTACCGACACTGGACATGTCTTCTGTCAGGCGACCAATTCCGGCAGTGAGATTGTGGTGAGTATTGCCGATACCGGTTCGGGAATTGGGAAAGAGGATCTTGCCTCAGTCTTTGAGAAATTTAAACAGGCAGGTGATACCCTGACCGACAAACCCAGGGGTACCGGTCTTGGACTGCCAATATGCAAACAGATCATCGAATATCACGGGGGTAGGATTTGGGCCGAAAGCGAGTCCGCGAGGGGAAGTACCTTTTCATTCTCCCTGCCCATAGTTTCTTCTCCTCCGGTTAAAGGATTTCCGGGAACCTGGGAGTATGAAAATACTAAATTGCACTCATAAAAAAACAGGGGGGTAGGTGCTATGCGAAAAGTTCTCGTTGTTGATGATGACCCACTGATCCGTCTTCTCCTTGAGGAGATTCTTTCCGATTTCCGCACAAGGGGAATTCAGATATTAAGCGCTGACAACGGACGGACCGCTCTCGAACTCATCAAGCAGGAGGAGCCGGATATTATCTTTCTGGATGTCATGCTTCCGCAAATGAACGGCTTTGAAGTATGCAACATCATTAAAAACGACCTTTCCCTGAAGCACGTCTATGTTATCATGCTTACTGCAAAGGGACAGGAAATCGACAAAAAGAAGGCAGAGGAATATGGTGCAGATTATTACATTACCAAGCCTTTTACTATTCAGGATGTTATTAAGAAAGTCATGGAGGTGCTGGGAGGAGTTTCTCCCGAAAAGACAACTCCGCAACGGTCTGCAACTCCCTGATTTGCGCCCTGTACAGGATGATTTCCTACGACTTCTTGCTGGTTTTGGCGTAAAAAGACGTTACCTTCTTCTCTACGTTGTCTCCCCTGCACGAAGGGCAGGTAATCTTCGGCTTCGCTTCGAATTCTTTCACTGAGAGAAAGACGGTAAAGTCTTTTTTACATTCCCTGCAGGTATATTCATATGCCGGCATCTTTGCCTCCCTTTCCCTGAATGACTTGTCTTGTTCCAGGGATATATATGTTATTTACCATAAAAAGGGGGGCAAATCAAGAATACGAAAAGTTTATGAATACTGTAGGTTAAAGGATGCCCTTGATCTCTTCTGTCCTGACAGGACCGTGTATCGTGACAGAGAAATATTCTCTCCGGATGAGTCTTTCCGCAAGGTTTCTGGCCTGATCAAGCGTAACAGATTCTATTCCGGTAATTATTTCCCTGGGTGAATAATACCTGCCGTAATAAATTTCCTGCCGAGCAATATTGTTCATCCTGCCACTGGATGACTCGAGTCCAAGAACAATATTCCCTTTCAATTGATTCTTTGCACGGGCGAGTTCCGCTTCACTGATGGTTTCCCTGAGACCGTCCAGCTCCTTGAGAATCAACTCGAGCACTTCTCTCACCTTTTTCCTGCTGACTCCTGCATAGATTCCCCAGACGCCTGTGTCATGATACGAGGCAACAAATGAATAGATGGAATACGCGAGACCCCTTGTCTCCCGTATCTCCTGGAAAAGCCGTGAACTCACCCCAGCCCCGAGAATTGTATTCAGCAGAAAAAAAACATACCGTTCCCTGTGAGACTGGGGGAGCCCTTTGATTCCAAGGCAAAGGTGAGCCTCAGAAAGCTCCTTGTGGTAGACTTCAACCCCGCTCCTGAATTGAGGGGGATCTCCCAGTTCAGGTTCAGAACCCCTTCTCAGGTGTCCAAGGTTTCTGCCGAGCAGGGACAGCATCCGTTCATGGTCGATATTGCCTGCACACGATATTACCGTATCCTTTGTCCCGTAGTACTTTCTTATATGGAAAATGAGGTCTTCCCTGGCGAAGGATCTTATGGTATCCCGCTTTCCGAGCACTGACTGTCCGAGCCCTGTGGTTCCCCAGATATTCTGATTCGACAGATCATGGATATAATCATCCGGGGTATCTTCAACCATTTTGATCTCTTCCTTGATTACGGTCTTCTCTTTTTCGATATCTTCCTCAGGGAATGTTGAATTGAGAAAAATATCAGACAGCAGTTCAAGCCCCTGTTCGAGGTATTCATCGAGCATCTTGATGTAGAATGTTGTGTTCTCACGCGAGGTGAAGGCATTCAATTCTCCTCCCAGGGAGTCAATTTCAAAGGCAATGTCCTTTGCCGACCGCTTTTTTGTTCCTTTGAAAAACATGTGTTCCAGAAAATGCGATATGCCGTTTTTTTCAGCTTTTTCACTCCTTGAACCAACCTTGACCCATATCCCGACAACGACAGAGCGCATATTTTTGAGCGACTCCATAACGACCGGAAGACCGTTTTCCAGATATTCCTTTTTAAACATTTTTCTCCATAAGGGGAAGGATTAACCGCTCCTTCACTCCCTTTAATCCTGTCAGAGAAATGATATCATGAAAAAAGGGGACATTTGAGCCTCATCCCCTTCCAGAGTTTCCCTGTATGCAGCCGGTTATTAATGTTTTCGGATGCTTTCGCTTTTTCCCGTATCTTTTTCCCTGAGAGCCTCTTTTCTCGAAAGCCTGATCCTTCCCATTTTGTCGATTTCGATAACCTTGACCAGAACCTCGTCTCCCTCGTTGATCTCATCGGTCACCTTTGCAATCCTCTTCTCGGATATCTGGGATATATGCAGTAATCCCTCTGTCCCCTGAAGGATTTCCACAAAAGCTCCGAAATCCATAATCCGTTTGACCTTTCCGAGGTACACCCTGCCGAGTTCTGCCTCTGCGGTAATGCTGTTGATGATATCTATCGCCTTCTGCGCTGATTCACCGTCAGGGGAAGCAATATTGATAATGCCGCTGTCCTCGATATCGATTTTAACGCCTGTCTGTTCAACAATGCCCCTGATAACTTTTCCTCCGGTGCCGATCACATCGCGAATCTTCTCCTGTTTGATCTGCAGGGTAAATATCCTTGGAGCATACTTTGCTATATTTTCCCTCGGCGCACTGAGGGTATCACGCATCTTTTCGAGGATACTGATCCTGCCCTGCCGCGCCTGTTCGAGGGCCTTTGCCATGATATCACGGGATATCCCGCCTATTTTTGTATCGAGCTGGAAGGCGGTGATGCCCTTTGCAGTGCCCGTCACTTTAAAATCCATATCTCCGAGATGATCTTCCAGTCCGAGGATATCAGTAAGAATTACTACCCTGTCATCTTCCTTGATAAGTCCCATGGCAATTCCGGCGACAGGGGCCTTGATCGGAACACCTGCGTCCATCAAGGCGAGCGCGCCACCGCATACTGTTGCCATTGATGAGGATCCGTTGGATTCGAGGATGTCTGATACAATCCTTATGGTATAAGGAAATTCAGCCTTCTGGGGAATGACCGCTTTCAGAGCTCTCTCTGCAAGCATTCCATGCCCTATCTCCCTTCTGCCGGGAGACCTCAGGGGTTTCACTTCGCCGACGCTGAAAGGGGGGAAATTATAATGGAGCATGAAGGTTTTATAGGACTCTCCGTCCAGAGAGTCGATCTTCTGTTCATCTTCAGAGGTGCCCAGTGTCACCACTGCAAGACACTGCGTTTCTCCCCGTATGAAAAGAGCAGAACCATGGGCTCTCGGCAGTATCCCGACCTCCCCGCTGATCGGCCGGATAGTAGTGCTTGAACGTCCGTCAGCCCTCTTGTTCTCATTGAGGATCATCCCCCTCACAAGGTTCCTCTCGATATCATCAAAAACTGCAGCAATATCCCTTGTGATATCTTTTTCTCCGGTATTCAGCTGTTCTATGGCAAGCTTCAGAATTTCGTCGAGGGTCTTCTGGCGCATAAGCTTGTCCGGAATGGTGATCGCTTCCTTTATTTTATCGAGGGAAAGCGCAGTAACCGCCCTCTTGAGTTCCTCATCGGTAACAGGTTCTGTTACCAACCGTTTTTCCCTGCCGACCATGGACCTGAATTCATTCTGTACTGCACAGATGCGTCGAATTTCCCCATGGGCGATATCGAGCGCTTCAAGGAGGTCGGCCTCGGGTATTTCATGGGCCTCCCCTTCCACCATTACTACCGCTTCCCCGGTGCCTGCAACAATAAGGTTCAGATCACACTCCTCGACCTCCCGCACATCGGGGTTGATTACGAAAGAACCCGAAACCCTTCCTATCCGCACCGCGCCAACCGGCGCCTGAAAGGGAATGTCAGAGATGACCATGGCTGCCGATATGCTGATTATACCGAGAATATCCGCAATGTTCTCGTCGCCATAGGAGAGCACATTGACAATTCCCTGGGTCTCATAATAGAACCCCTTGGGGAAAAGCGGCCTTATCGGCCTGTCGATAAGACGGGAGGTAAGAATCTCTTTTTCCGACGGCCTCCCCTCACGTTTAAAAAAACCTCCGGGTATTTTTCCTGCTGAATATGCCTTCTCCTGGTAATCCACGGTGAGGGGAAAAAAATCCAGACCTTCCTTCGGGACCTTGTCGGATACCGCAGTCGCAAGGACCACTGTATCACCGTACTGTGCTACTACTGCTCCGTCTGCCTGTTTTGCGAGTTTGCCTGTTTCCAGCGTGAGTTTCCTGCCACGAACTTCAATTTCAACCTTCTTCATTATTTTCTTATTTCCAACCGCTCAATAACCTTCTCATATCGCTCCTTGTCCGATTGTTTCAGGTAATTCAGCAATTTCCTCCTTTGACTTACAAGTTTTAAGAGACCTCTCCGCGAATGGTGGTCCTTTTTGTGTGTTTTAAAATGTTCAGTGAGATAACTTATCCGTGTGCTCAACAGTGCTATTTGTACCTCAGGAGAACCGGTATCGGTATCATGTATCCTGTAGTTGTCGATGATAGACTGTTTCTGTGACTTGTCGATCGCCATAATTCACCACCTTTCGGAAAATAGTAAGTTTTACAATACCATAGAAATGTTTCTTCTGTAAAGACAGCGTTTCCGGCCATTTATGGCGGTAAAGAACCCGGAGATTTCCGCATGATTTCATTTTTCATGGGAAGTGCTGTGCCTGACTATTCCCTGGGAGAAGATTATAAGAAATCCCCCTCACCTGCCCGGGAAAGACGGCAAGGGGGGATGATGGTTTTGCGTCTCTTTTATACCGTAGATTTACTCAAATCCTTTTTCCCTTTTCCCCTGAGAGATGACTGGGCAGCTGCGAGGCGTGCTATGGGCACTCTGTATGGTGAACAACTGACATAGTCCAGCCTGATTCTGTGACAGAAATCTATTGATTTCGGATCACCGCCATGTTCACCGCAAATCCCTATTTTCAGGCTTTTTCTGACTTTCCTTCCCTTGTCGACGCCTATCTTCAGGAGTTCCCCGATCCCTGCCTGATCCAGGGTAATAAACGGGTCACTTTCGAGGATGCCCTTTTCTACATAGTAAGGGAGGAACCTCCCTGCATCGTCCCGTGACAGACCGAATGCGGTCTGGGTAAGGTCATTCGTCCCAAATGAGAAGAAGTCTGCCTCGGTTGCGATCTCGTCAGCGGTTATGGCTGCCCTGGGGAGTTCGATCATCGTTCCCACGGTATAGGGTACTTTTTTCCTGTACTCTTTCCTGACGTTTTCTGCAACAGTTACCGTAAGTTCTCTCATCATCCGGAGTTCCTTGACATGACCTACCAGAGGGATCATGATCTCAGGAATCACCCTGATGTTCTGCTTCGAAAGTTCACATGCCGCCTCCATGACGGCCTGCACCTGCATTTCATAGATTTCCGGATAGGTAATACCGAGCCTGCAGCCCCGGTGGCCGAGCATGGGATTAAATTCATGAAGAGCCTTGTTCCTTGCCCTGAGCTTCTCGAATGGAACATCCATCGATGAGGCGAGTGCTTTCAATTCTTCATCGGTATGGGGAAGGAATTCATGGAGCGGAGGGTCAAGAAGCCGTATGGTGACAGGCAGTCCCTTCATGGCTTTGAATATCCCGATAAAATCACTTTTCTGCATCGGCAGGAGTTTTGCAAGGGCTTTTTTCCTCCCTTCAGTGTCATCGGCAAGGATCATCTCTCTCACCGCACTGATCCTCTCCGGAGCAAAAAACATATGTTCCGTCCTGCAGAGACCGATGCCTTCCGCACCGAACCTTCTCGCGACCTCTGAATCATGGGGTGTATCTGCATTGGTTCTGACACCGATCTTCCTGAATTCGTCGACCCACTTCATGAAGATGCCGAAATCTCCGGTCAGTTCGGGAGTAATCAGCGGCGCTTTTCCAAGCATCACCTCTCCCGTTGTTCCGTTGAGCGTAATGAATTCGCCTTCTTTCACAACCGCTTCATTGACAGTAAAATATTTCTGCACTTCGTTGATATTGATCGCACCGCACCCTGCGACACAGCATTTCCCCATGCCGCGTGCAACGACTGCGGCATGTGAGGTCATACCGCCCCGCGCGGTGAGGATTCCCTGGGCCGCATCCATTCCGCCGATGTCTTCAGGAGAGGTCTCTGTCCTCACAAGGATGACCTTTTCACCCTTTTCAGCTGCACGTTCCGCGTCCTCTGCAGTAAATACGACTTTCCCCACGGCCGCTCCGGGGGAAGCCGGGAGTCCTTTTGCAACGATTTTTACCGGCGCCTTGGGGTCTATCGTCGGGTGAAGAAGCTGGTCAAGCTGCTGAGGATCTATCCTGAGAACAGCCATTTTCTTGTCAATGAGCTTTTCCCTGACCATATCTATCGCAATCTTGAGCGCTGCTGCAGCCGTCCTTTTCCCGACTCTTGTCTGGAGCATATAGAGCTTGCCATCCTGTATCGTAAACTCGATATCGAGCATGTCCTGGTAATGTCTCTCAAGCTTCTTATAAATTCCTTCGAGTTCCTTATAGGCTTTCGGGAGACGTTTCTTTAATTCCTCAATCCTGAGAGGTGTCCTGATCCCTGCAACGACATCTTCGCCCTGTGCGTTAATAAGGCACTCAGCAAAAAAAGCTTTCTTTCCCGTCGAAGGGTCCCTCGTAAATCCTACACCCGTGCCCGAATTATCACCCAGATTGCCGAATACCATAGACTGAATGTTGCATGCTGTACCAAGAGTATCGGGTATTTCGTTCAGTTTCCTGTATTTTACCGCCCGGTCCCCGAACCATGACCCGAACACCGCGTTGATGGCTTTTCTGAGTTGTTCTATGGGATCAGAGGGAAATTCTTCACCCGTCCCTCTCTTATAGATAATTTTGTATTCTTCGACAAGGGCCTGTAAATCTTCTGTATTGATCTCGGTATCGAGTTTTACCCCTCTCCGTTCCTTCAACGCTTCCAAAGCGTGCTCGAACCTCTGCCTGTCCATGCCCATGACGATGCTGCCGAACATGGTTATCAGTCTTCTGTAGGCGTCATAAACAAACCTTTCGTTCCCGGTTTTCCGGATGAGCGCGGTGATTGTCGTTTCATTCAGGCCGAGATTCAGCACGGTATCCATCATGCCGGGCATCGAAAATTTGGCGCCTGACCGGACCGATACCAAAAGGGGGTTGACAGGGTCGCCGAATCTGAGTCCCATGGTTCTCTCCACCTTCTTCAGGTTTTCAAGTACCTGTTCCCACATGCCGGGCGGATATTTTTTTCCTGCCTTAAAAAAGGCGTTGCATGCCTCTGTCGTTATCGTGAAACCGGCAGGAACAGGGATCTTCAGGTTAGTCATTTCTGCAAGCCCTGCTCCCTTTCCTCCGAGAAGGTCTTTCATGTCGCCTCTTCCATCGGCCTTTCCACCACCGAAGAAGTAAACGTATTTCCTGCCCGCTCTCTTTGCCATCGCACGACCTCCAGATCAATTTTTGCCTTATAGCATACCGCACGGAATGAATAAATTCAATGATCTTCATGGCCGATATATTTCTTGACATGCGCTCAAGAATGCAAGAAAATATAAGAAACCGGCATGAAGGACCATGGAGGTAATCTATGAAGAAAAAAGGTTTTTTTCTGATAGGAGTACTGACATATTTCCTGTGCATGACTTCATCACTTCATGCTGCGGGACAAACTCCGGCACCAGGCGACCCCTTTCCTCCGGCAACTCTTCAAAAACCGGAAAGAGTTGATGAACTTGAGTACCTCGGATTAAGGGGGACTGGTTCTTTTCAGCTATCAGAGATCAAGACAGACCTTCTCATTATCGAAATATACAGCATGTACTGTCCTTACTGCCAGAAAGAAGCGCCCATAGTAAACAGGCTCTATGAACTGATTGCAAAGGGAAAGGATTTACAGGAGAAGGTCAAGCTGATCGGCATAGCTGCGGGCAACACACCCTTCGAGGTCGAGATTTTCAAAAAACAATATCAGGTCGGCTTCCCCCTCTTTCCTGACGAGTCTTTTGCAATCCATAAAGCAATAGGCGAAGTGAGGACACCATACTTCTTTGTCCTGAAAATGAATCCTGACGGTTCAAACACACTTGTGTATTCAAAGGTAGGGAGCATAGAGGATGCCGAACAGTTTCTGGAAACGATCCTGAAAGAATCGGGAGTTCGTTAAAGGAGGGAAAAGAATGAGGACCGATCATCCATACAGCCTTGTTCCGCTTCTGTTGCTTTTTGTGTTGTCTCTCTTGAGTTCTCCTTCATTCGGGGCTTCGGAACAATTCAAGGGAAAAATATTCGACCCGGGCATGATGAAGGCGGTGGACAGCAAAACAAATCTGAAGATCGGCATGAAGGCTCCTGATTTTGCCCTGCCTTCTGTTGCAGGGACTCCGGTCAGGCTGAGCGATTACAAGGGAAAAAAGAATGTTGTGCTGTCCTTTGTTCCCGCTGCATGGACACCGGTATGCTCCGACCAGTGGCCCGGGTACAACCTGCTGAAAGACATCTTTGACAGGCATGATGCTGTCCTGCTCGGTATCAGCGTAGACAACGTCCCTACTCTCCATGCATGGACAGGGGAGATGGGGGAACTCTGGTTCCCGGTCCTCTCCGATTTCTGGCCTCACGGAGCGGTCTCAGAGAAATACGGTATCCTCCGCTCTGACGGCGTCTCTGAAAGGGCTTTATTCGTTATCGACAAGAAGGGGATCATCCGCTATATTGATGTACACGATATCAACACAAGGCCGAATCTGAAACTCCTTTTGAGCGAACTCGAAAAAATCGGCCAATAGAGAGAGCCAATACCATGCCGGGACCGTACAGAAGGGGAGTTTGCTCATGGTGCAGAGCCATAGTCCCTCTTTTTCTTCTTCTGATCATAGCCTTCACCTGCCTCCCTGTGTACGCGCTGACGAAGCAAAGCAATTCCTGCAACTCCCTGCTCAACCTCCGGTTCCGTGATGCGCTTCCTGCTGAAGAGCAGCAATACCTGGGGATTCTCCGAAAGAGTTCTTTCACTTTAAAAGACATTCAGGGCACCCTGCTTGTCATTGAAGTATTCAGCACGTACTGCACCTCCTGCCCGAGGGATATCCCGGTTCTCAACGAAGTGTATTCCTCTGTAAGAAAAGAGCGTGGACTCAGGGAAAGTGTCCGGGTCTTCAGCATTGCTATCGGCAATACCAGGACAGAAGTCGAAGGGTACATAAAAGAATTCAGGGCACTGTATCCTGTCCTGACCGATTATAATTTTATTGCCCATAAGGCACTCGGGGACCCCCGCGTGCCTTTTACTCTGATCGTCAGGAATACTGCGCAGGGGCGATGTGTCATCGAATATACTCACCAGGGTGTCCTTACTTCCGCCGAGGAAATTCTGCGTGTATTAAAAAGCTGTATACCGTAGCGTATTTCCTGCTGGCATAATTTTTTTCTGTTTGAGTATAGTAATAAAGTATGCGGAATCTTATGGCATGGAACCGGGAATAATAGAAAACCTTATCGGAGAACTCACCAGGCTTCCCGGTATCGGGAGGAAGACTGCGCAGAGGCTTGCGTTTTTTATCCTTGCATTGCCTGAAGCGGAAGCAAAGGGAATAGCCCGCGCAATAGAGGAAGTGAAGGACAAGGCCCGGTTCTGCACGGAGTGTTTCAACATCACCGAGAATGACTTGTGTACGATCTGCGCAAACCACACTCGGGATAAAAGCGTCATCTGTGTCGTTGAGGAGCCGAGCAACATATTCGTCGTTGAACGCTCCGGGAGCTTCCACGGTGTCTACCACGTGCTTCTCGGTGCACTTTCCCCAATCGATGGCATGACGCCGGACCGGCTCAGGATCAGCGAACTGATCGAAAGAGTCAGGAAGAATGCCGTACAGGAAGTCATCCTTGCAACCAATCCGAACACCAAAGGAGAGATTACCGCTCGATATATCCGTGAACTCTTGCTTCCGTTCACGGTTAAAGTCACCCGTATCGCTTACGGGCTGCCGATCGGCGGAGATATCGAATTCGCTGATGAAGCAACCCTCAGTAAAGCCCTGGAAGGAAGAAGAACATTCTGAACATCATACCGTCATTTGTCTTCGTCAAGCCATTTCTTGAGAGTCCCCATTTCCTGCTCGGATAGCTGTACTGTCGCAGTCTCTCTTTCTCCGGAAAGCTGTGCCATAACCTTCCACATCTGCGTTCTGAGTATGCCATACTGGTCTGCGAAGCCCTGTATATTTTCTTCCATGAGGGGTATGACCTCTTTGAAATCAGCGGAGGACTCATCGACCCTTCCCAACATTCCGTTCGCAGTAGCACGTGCAAATTTTGCAAAATGAAGATCGGGTTTCAGTGCAAGGGCACGGCTGAAATCAGAAACAGCTTCTTCATACTCATCCGCATCCATATGGAGCATTCCACGGTAATAGTACGGGCGGGGATTATTGCTGCTTGCTTCTATCGCCCTGTTAAAATCTTCCCGTGCCTTTTCCGGTTTTCTCAATTTCATGTGTGCAACTCCACGGCTTAGATAGACAATAAACGGATCGGCTCCTGCATCCATGGCCTGGGTAAAAACCTTGATACTTTCTTCCTCGTTTCCCTCAACAAATAGTATCTGCGCTTTCCCTAAAAGCTCTTTCGGGTCCATCGACATTTCCTCCTTAAAAAGATTCCGAGCGTATCAGCATTACCGCCAAATAATAAAGCAATACTTTATATTTATTATCATAACATATTGTAATTATGTATTTAATCAATAACTTTCGGCGCCCGTGGACAGGGGATCACATCTCGGATATTTCCCATACCTGTTATGTATTGTACCATTCTTTCAAAGCCCATGCCGAACCCGGCATGGGGGGCTGATCCAAACCTCCGGAGATCGAGGTACCACTGAAGGTTTTCCGAAGATATCTGCATTTCGCTCATCCTGTCTTCAAGCACAGACAGTCTTTCCTCACGCTGGCTCCCTCCTATTATCTCTCCTATTCCCGGTATAAGCACGTCCATTGCCGCAACCGTTTTTCCGTCATCGTTCATGCGCATATAGAATGCTTTCAGTGCCTTGGGATAATCCGTCACGATCAAAGGTCCCTTTACCACTTCATCCGTAAGATACCTTTCATGCTCTGACTGCAGGTCAGACCCCCATGATACCGGGAATTCAAAGGTCACCGGGGCGCGTTCCAATTCCCTGATAGCTTCACTGTAGGAAATACGGACAAAGTCCGTTCCCGCCAGCCTGAGGATTTCTTTCCGTGAAATCCTCTTGTGGTGCGATTCGAGAAACGCAAGTTCACTGTCAGCCTTTTCGATTACTTTCCCGCAGAGAAAACGGGTAAACTCTTCTGCGAGCTTCATATCGTCATGAAGGTCAGCGAAAGCTATTTCCGGCTCTATCATCCAAAATTCTGAAAGATGTCTCGTTGTATTTGAGTTCTCAGCCCTGAAGGTGGGGCCGAATGTGTAGACTTTTCCGAGTGACAGAGCAAGGAATTCGGCCTCAAGCTGCCCGCTCACGGTCAGGTATGCCTTCTTTCCGAAAAAGTCCCGGGAAAAATCCACCGGGGAGTCTCCCGCCAGGGGAAGATTGCTGAAATCAAGTGAGGTAACAGTGAAAAGCTTGCCCGCCCCTTCACAGTCTCCCGAGGTAATCAGCGGGGTATGCACCCAGACGAACCCTTTTTCCTGGAAAAAATGATGGACAGAGTCAGCGAGAACATTCCTGATCCTGAAGACTGCTCCGAAGGTATTCGTCCTTGCCCTGAGGTGTTTTATTTCCCGGAGAAATTCCAGGGTATGCCCCTTTTTCTGAAGGGGATACCTGTCCGGATCACTTTCCCCGAGCACCTCAATCTCGGAAACTTCCATTTCAAACAGCTGTCCCTTTGCCGGAGATTTTTTGAAGATCCCGGCTGCCCTGATCGATGCGCCGGTAGTACACCTCTGGAGTTTATCCTGCGTCAGGATTTTCCCCGCAACAACAAGCTGCAGCGTGCTTTGGGAAGATCCGTCACTGAGCACGATAAACACAAAATCTTTGGAGTCCCTCCGGGACCGTATCCATCCGCATACGGTTATTTTCTGTCCTATATGTTTTTCGTTCAATGCCTCGCGTATCGTTATCCTTTCCACGCAATCCTCCCGGTCCCTGTTTCCTTCAGTATCTCTTTTCATTCTTATTATAGGTATTGAGAACGTTTTTATGCCATAGCCTGGAGTTAAGAACCCTGCGCCGGAAGCGTGGAGCGTTCTTGCGTATTCCTAAAATTTTTCTGTCATAACGGACCTCGTTCCAGAGGTGCGCCGGTTTCCCTGTTGCACTCACCGGAAAGAATCATTACAATATCCGACATGGAAAAAAGGCGTTTCAAAAGACACCGGGTAAGCCTGAAGGCAGAACGCATATCAGGCAACAAGAATTACGGGGTGTTCATCGAGAACATTTCGGAAACCGGCATCCAGATACTCACAACCCATTCCCAAGCCAACAAGGTCTATTTACCGGGAAGAGAGATCGACCTCAATTTCCTGCTCTCTTCGGGCAAGGCGCTCAACCTTCACTGCAGGGTACGGTGGGCTCTGCCGAAAACTCCTCCCGATGATATGGCAGACAGCATCGGACTCGAAGTAATCGACCCGCCGGCTCAGTATATCGAATTTGTCCATTCTCTTCCCTGATATTCCGGGGGAATTCTTAAAACAAGGGATTCCGGGTCTGATCTAAGAGATCTCTCTTGTATGCAACCGCTGTCTCGGAAATATTGAAAATCAGGTAGACCGTAACCGCACCAATAACTATGAAGAGAAAAAGCACAAGCAAGACTTTCGGTTTCCGGTAGAATATCAGGAGTGAAAGAACGCCGAGTGCGATAACCAGAGCGGTGTTCTCATAAATAAACCGGATCATGTCTGCCATTCCTGGTATACCCCACTATTATTATTCCTGATTTACCCTATAAGATCGACCCATTGTTGTCTGTGATCTGAATCACGCACCCTCCTGATCTTTCATTCAGACTCTGTTGAACAGGCCGGAATGAAAAATCCGGGAGTTTTTCATATTTCATTCATGAGTTCTTCATACGGATTGAATATTCTTGAATCAAAAAAAGGAGGCAGAAATGAAAAGAGAAAAACTTAAGGGCATTGCAGTTGCGGGTCTGGTCTTTCTTCTCTGTTCCGGCTTTGTATTCCGTGCAAGCGCAGAAGCTTCAAACGTCGATTTCCATATCGGCATCGGCATCGGGGTGCCTCCCCCACCCCCTCCGCATATCAGGGTAGTCTCTCCGCCCCGGGTTCATCTTATCCCTCAAACCCCAGTCTATTACGCACCCTATCTCGAGGCGCCCATCCTCTTTTATTCGGGGTATTGGTATCTCCCTTCAGACGGCTACTGGTTCAGGGCATCCTCATATTCAGGACCGTGGAGATATATCTCACCATGGAAGGTGCCGGTAGTCGTTCGCGACATTCCCCGACACGCTTATTTCCGTGACCACAAGCACAGGGTGCATCATGAAAAAAGGTTTGTCCCTTATGGTCAGCAGAAGAAACACTGGGAAAAATGGGAAAGAGAGAAAAACAGAAGACATTACTACTGATCCAGATTATTCGCTACTGTTTGACCATAGAGAGGGCGGAGATTATTCCCGCCCTCCGGTACCTCAGGGCACCCTCAGCAAACAGAGAAGAAAAACCCTATTCCAGAGACCTGGTTATATAGGGGGTATAATCCTTCAGTACCGGTTCATATACCTCTTCAAGGAGCGGAGAAGATATCATAAAGTCTGCCGTCGAACGGTTGCATGCAGTCGGGATGTTATAGAGAACCGCTATCCTGAGGAGCGCTTTTACATCCACATCATGGGGATGCGGCTGCATGGGGTCCCATAAAAAAATCAGGACATCAATTCCTCCCTCAGCGATCATGGCTCCCAGTTGCTGGTCTCCCCCCAGCGGACCGGACTTCAGTTTTGTGACGGCAAAAGTCTCCGTCTCGCCCTTCTCTTCCATTTTTTTCTGTATTGCTTCTTCAACCAGTCTGCCCGTGGTCCCGGTGCATATCATGGGGTGGTTGATGAGTATGCGGTAATTCCATTCAACCCATTCGATCAGGTCCTTTTTCCGGTTATCATGTGCTACAAGGGCAATTCTTTTCATTACTTCCATGTGTTTCCTCCTTCTCTGGTGAACCTCCGACTCTCTTTGTGTCCTCAGAGCTTCATAGTCGCTCGAACACCATCTCACTATCCCCGCCAAAAAGGTCTTTGTCTTTGAGATTTTCCCCGATGAATTCCGAGAGAGCCTCCGGAGTTTCCAGGTCCCTGTTATTCATAAGCGTATCCTCCAGAATCCTTATGGTCAACCGGTTTCCGGCAATCGAATATCCTACGAAAAGCCAATGCCCCGCATCTCCTGACGGGCCGATTTCCTGAACGTTCAGGAAATGCTCTCCCTGGATACAGGTAGCAAAAGCACGGTATGCAACAATTTTCCTGTTACCCTCAGGGCTCATGATAATGATTTCGTGATCGTTGAAGGGATATATTGAAAGTGTTGCAGCTTCAGTTTCTCCCGGAGCGCCGTATTTCCAGTTACCGATCAACTCCCGGTCAATCTGGGCTGTATCAGGAGATGAAAGAGGAAACTCAGACTCATAGGGACAACCACAGAGCATGATACTGAAGACCACCAGTAAACCTGCTTTCAATACTTTCCTGTTCATATGTTCAATCTTATCATTTCCGGTTCTCTATTGTGAGAATTATTTGTCTTGTCCTTTCAGGGAAGACGCCATGGACGGATGCTATGGAAATGAGATAGAATTGGTAGTGATGAAGAACAGAGGGCTGTTTCTTGCAAGAAAACCAAGAGGTATGAGCTGCTGTGCTCATGGAACAGGAAAGGTTTGCCATGGAACCATCGAAGCTTGAACAGTGTCAGTTCAAAAATACATCTGCTGAGCAGTTTCGTGAGGCGATCCCCGGGGTCGTCAACGATCTTGTTCAGTCGTGCAATACCGGGGCCTGCTTTGACCATGTCGACACAGAACCAATCCCTTCCCGTGACGCTGTTGTCGAAATCATCCATATGGCTCTCAGGATACTTTATCCCGGCTATTTTACGAGAACCCGTGTCGACAGGATAAATCTCCACTACTATCTCGGACAGGAGGTTACGACCTTATTTGAAGCCCTTTCAGAACAGGCTACGCTCTCAATGCGTCATGAATGCCTCAGGCATGATTTACCCTGCATGCATTGTGCGGAAAAGGGACAGGAGATTGCAGCAGAATTCATCCGGAATCTCACAGACCTCCGGAAAACTCTTGCTACCGACGTCCGGGCTGCTTTCGAAGGAGATCCTGCGGCAAAGGGATATGACGAGATTATCTTCAGCTATCCCGGCCTCTTCGCAATCAATATTTACCGTATCGCCCATTGCCTGTTCGGAATGAAGGTATCCCTCATCCCCCGCATGATGACAGAATATGCCCACAGTCTTACCGGTATTGATATCCATCCGGGCGCCCGAATAGGCGAAAGCTTTTTCATCGATCATGGAACCGGGGTAGTAATCGGTGAGACGACAGAGATAGGGAAACACGTAAGGATCTATCAGGGCGTTACGCTCGGAGCCCTTTCCCTGCCCAAGGAAAAGGTGAATGAACTCCGGTATCAGAAACGTCATCCTACAATCGAAGACGAGGTAATTCTCTATTCAGGTGTTACCATACTCGGTGGCGAAACCGTTATAGGCGCCCGTTCGGTAATCGGCGGGAACGTATGGATCACCGAGTCCATCCCTCCCGACACCAGGGTGGTCACCAAGAAGGCTGAACTGATCTTCCGGGGTAAAGAGGAATGAACCGTTCCCGTATCTTTCCGGATATCACCCATACAATCGGCGCCACTCCTCTTATCAGGCTGAATGCCCTTTCACAGGGACTTGATGTCATCCTGCTCGCAAAACTGGAATTCATGAACCCTCTCGGCAGCGTAAAGGACAGGACGGGAAGCGCAATGCTCGCTGACGCAGAGGCAAGGGGGCTCATCCGTCAGGACACCCTGATAGTCGAACCAACGAGCGGCAATACCGGCATCGCCCTGGCTTTTCTCTGCGCAGTCAGAGGATATCGTCTGGCGCTTACCATGCCTGAAACCATGAGCATGGAGAGGAGAAAACTCCTGAAACACCTGGGCGCTGAACTTGTCCTGACCCCTGCCTCAGAGGGTATGAAGGGCGCAATTGCAAAAGCACGGGAAATAGTATCACAGACACCCTATGCCTTCATGCCTGATCAGTTCAGTAATCCGGCAAACCCTGAAATCCATCGCAAAACTACTGCTGAAGAGATATGGAATGACACAGGCGGCAATGCCGATATACTCGTAGCCGGGGTCGGAACAGGAGGCACGATCACCGGTATCTCCGAAGTAATAAAATCGCGGAAACCATCTTTTCGATCAGTTGCAGTCGAACCCTCCTCTTCTCCTGTCCTCTCAGGAGGCAACCCCGGATCACATAAAATTCAGGGCATTGGCGCAGGGTTTATCCCAAAAGTCCTGAATACCGGCATTATCGACGAAGTAATGGCCGTCACCAATGAAAAGGCATTTGAAACGGCACGCTCCGCAGCAAAAAAAGAAGGGATTCTCTGTGGGATATCTTCCGGCGCTGCACTCTGGGCAGCTCTTGAAATAGCCAGGCGACCTGAAAACAGGGGAAAACAGGTTATCGTGGTCCTTCCGAGCACAGGTGAGCGATATATCAGCACGGAACTGTTCGAAGAATAGAGTCACCGCCAGGCTATTTCTTCCAGAAATTGGGTACGAAGAGTATGAGGACTGTGTAGACCTCCAACCTTCCGGTGAGCATGCAGAATACGAGAATCCATTTTCCCACGACCGGAAAATGGGCATAATTCTCTGCAGGACCGGCAGAACCCAGTGCAGGGCCGACATTGCACATCGCGGATATTGCCGTTGTTGCTGCAGTGACAATATCCATACCGGTTGCTGAAATACCGATGGTTGCAAGCGAGCAGATGCCGAGGAAGAGGAATACCATACCCCAGATACTGCCCAGGATCTCCTTGTCGAGGAATTTATTATCCAGTTTTACGGTTGTCACTGCCCTCGGGTGAATAAGCTGATAGATCTCCCGGTATCCCTGTTTAATCATGAGCAGTATCCTGACCTGTTTGAGCCCTCCGCCGGTCGAACCGATCATGCCGCCGAAAAACATCACCAGTACAAGCAACACCTGTGCGAGGGGCGCCCATAATTCGAAATCTGCCGTAGCATACCCCGTTGTGGTCATGATGGAAATCACCTGAAAAAGCGATAACCTGAGGGAATCCAAAAGTGAATCATACGAGGAACCCCAGATCGCCGCCGTTACTGCTGCGGTTACGACGACGATCGCCGCAGCATAGAACCTGAACTCGCCGTTTTGCCACAATTTCGAGCATCGTCCCCTGAAAAAGAAGAAATATAATGAATAATTGATCCCTGCGAAGAGCATGAATGCGCTGGTGATGAATTCCACGGCGTGGTTCTGATATGCGCCGATGCTTGCGTTTTTCGTAGAAAAACCTCCTGTCGCCATGGTGGTAAATGCATGACACAAGGCATCATAAACGTTCATCCCGGCGAGATAGAGGAGCGCGGCATTGGTTGCTGTGAAGGAAAGATAAATTATCCAGAGCGCTTTTGCCGTATCGATGATGCGCGGCCTCAGCTTATCCACAGTAATCTCAGGAACTTCTGCCTTGAAAAGCTGCATCCCTCCAGTCCCGAGGAACGGGAGGATAGCAAGCGCGAAGACGATGATACCCATGCCCCCGATCCATTGTGTCATGCTCCTCCAGAAGAGAACTCCCGGCGGGACAGCCTCTATGTCCTCCAGCACCGATGCGCCCGTAGTGGTGAATCCCGACATCGATTCAAAGTATGCGTTCGTGAAAGAATGAAAGGTTCCGGAGAAAAGAAAGGGCAGCGTTCCAAACAGAGACATAACAACCCAGGTGAGGGTAACGATTATAAAGGCCTCTTTGTGTCTGATGTCCTCTTTCTTGTTCCTTCTCGTAAAGAGAAAAAGGGAAAGCCCGACGCTGAATGTTATCGCCCAGGACCGGATAAGGGGGGCCAGATCCCCTGAATGATGAAAATATGAGACGGCGACCGGGGCGATCATGAAACAGGAAAGAAACAGGAGGACGATGCCGTTGAAATTCAGTATTACCCTGATGTTCATATCAAGAGAAAAATGTTCACGCGAGTATCTTTTCGACCTCCCTGATCGATTCCTTCAGGGTGAATATGATCAGCTTGTCATCTTCCATAATGGTATCCGAACCTGAAGGGATCGTTACCCTGTCGCCCCGGATAATAGCTCCTATGATGGAGGCCCTGGGCTGTGCATTCTCGAGTGTCTTGCCCACGAGCGGTGAGGTCCCGAGTATCCTCCCTTCAAGAATCTCCGCCCGTGCATCAGCGATAGCGGTGAGCGAAAGGATGTCTCCTCTCCGGACATAGCGGAGAATGGTCCCTGCTGTAATGAGTCTGGGGCTCAGGACGGACTGAAGCCCGAGGCCATGCGCGAGATAGATGTAGTCTGTTTTGTTGACTAACGCGACAGTCTTCTTTGCACCAAGCTTTTTGGCGAGGAGAGAGACCATGATGTTCAGTTCGTCGTTGTTTGATACCGCAACAAAGGCGTCCATATCACCGATATTTTCTTCTGTCAGCACTTTTTGCTCTGTCCCGTCGGCATGCAGGATAAGGGATCTCCTGAGGTTCTTGCTGAGGAATTTGCACCGTTCCCCGTTCTTTTCAATAATTTTCACATCCGCTTTGCCCTCTATCTGTGAAGCGATATAATGACCCGTCCTCCCTCCGCCGAGTATCATGATATTTTTTACCGGCTTCACCGTGATGCCGAGCAGAGTAATCGTTTCCTGCAATTCATCCGGCTTCACCGGGACATAGATGATATCTCCTTTTTTTACGATATCGTCACCTGCAGGGATGATTGTTTTTCCGTCTCTCACGATGAGCCCGATAAGAAACTTCTTCCCTGCGGAGGCAACGAAGTTTTTCAATAGCTTTCCGATCAAAGGGGAAGTTTCAGGAATCTTGAACCCGATCACTTTCACCAGCCCGCCTTCGAAATCCTGGATATCCGTTGCGAAAGGAGCCTCGATGATCCTTGAGATCGCCTGCGCTATTTCGAGTTCCGGATTGATGGCAGGATCGATGTCGAGGTTCGCGAGGAGGCGTTCATTATGAAAGTATTCCGGATTGCGTATACGGGCAATCTTTCTCGGGATGCCGAACATGGCTTTGGCAAGGAGGCAGGCAATCATATTGGTCTCGTCCTGGTCGGTGACTGCAAGGAGGATGTCAGCTTTGTCAGCTTCAGCTTCGCGGAGCGATGAGGGAGAGCCCCCTTCTCCCTCAACTATTGCCACATCTATTTCTTCTGAAATCCTCTTCAGTTTATTTCTGTCCCTGTCGATTACTACCACGTCGAGCGTTTCATAAGACAGAAATTTTGCGATCTGGTATCCTACCTCACCGGCGCCTACGATAATTACCCGCATAGCACTGTATATTACAGCATGAAATCGCCAATTTGTACAGTGCCCGACAGAATATCAGGCAACGACTTTCTGAAAGTCTTCATCCTGGAGGAGGTTCCTGAAGTCTTCGTCCCCTTTGGCAGTCTCCCTGCAGGCAGGATTGATCATAATGGCTTTTGAAAGATCAGCCAGGGCGCTCTTTTTGTCCCCCTGCAGCGCATACAGGCAGGCTTTGGTATACCATGCATCAGCAAAATCAGGTCTGAGATCAAGGGTCTTCTCATATGCCCTGAGCGCTTCCTCATACCTGCCGAGCCTGCCGAGGGCAATGCCCTTGTTGTACCATGCATCGGCAGAGCCGGGCATCATCCTGATTGCATTCTCATACGCCTTCAGTGCCTTTTCATGGAGACCGAGCTGTATCAGGGTAACCCCTTTATTATACCAGGCATCAGCCAGATCAGGTTCCAGTTCGAGCGCGTTCTCATATGATTTGAGAGCCTCTTCGTGCCTGCCGAGGCGTGCAAGCACAACACCGGTGCTGTGCCAGGCACGTGCGGAATGCTGATTCAACTCGAGTGTATTCCCAAAAGCTGTGAGTGCTTCTTCATGCTGATCGATCCTGCCGAGGGCTATCCCCCTGGCATACCATGCCCTCGCATTCCGGGGATCAGCGTCCAGAGCCCTTTCCAAAAATCCCAGCGCTTCGTGATAGTTCCCCTGCTGGATGAATACCACAGCCAGGTTGTATAGGAGGAGTCCATCTGACGGATTTTTCCTGAGCGCTTTTTCGTAATAGTCTTTTGCCCTGAGATATTCACCCTCTTCATACTGCATATTCCCCAGGATGAGATAAACTGTCTCTTCTGCTACTGCCGTATGAAAGTGCTTTTCTATATCGTTTATCCTGTGGGAAAGGAGCGTGAGAACGCCCTTCTCAAAAGACCCGGGCACTCTTGCCTCCCGGGTGTTTACCGGAAAATCAACCGGCCAGGGGACAAGATCCGTTCTTTTTACAATATCGCTAATAATTTTCCTGACCTCATCCTGTGGAAGACTCAATTGCCTGAACTGCTCCAGTTGGTCAAGGAGAGTAAATTGGGGGAAGAGCATACGAATATTGTCAAGTAACCGTTCGTCCCTTTTCCTGTCCCGGTCTGAGGATTGCGGGAGCGGTGCTGCGGTCTGCTCGGCAAATGCTTTCTCAAGAATCCTTATCTGTGCGTTTATCCCGGCTGTTATCTGTGAAGTCTTATCCTGCAATGCCTTTTCCAGCTTTTCCGTTTTCTGCAGGAGAGCCTCCATCTCTTTTTTCAATTCCTCATGCTTGAGCGGTTCTTCCCTCTCCACTTTTTCCGGCATTATCCCTGCCGAGGGTTCTTTCGCAGCTAACTTCCTTTTCGAGCGGTATATGCCGATAAAAACGAGAAGCGCCAGTATCCCCGCAAGAGCCGCAAATCCTGCCCACCAGTATTCATGAATATATGCCGTATCAATCATCCGTCTGTAATCTACACACTTTTATCCGGCCTGTCAAACCCGGCATGGTCTATGGCAACCGCGCTTGAACTCTCGTCTTGTCCGGGAGTAGAACCGTTATATCGGTATTCCGACGTTTCCCAGCACCTTCATCGGCCCATAATCTTTCAGCAGGTTCATCTGTTCTCCATTCCTCACAAGAAGCGCCCCTGCAAAACCAAGCGAATTGATCGACAGGGAATCGAAGTATTCCCTTGACCGCGGCACGAGGAGCATCCATTTTCTGGTGAGAATAAAACAGTACGGGCTTGACTGGGTTGTCAGGGAAAAGGGATCCGGAGACCTCATTCCAAGGGACAGAAGCGACGCCCCATAGAGTTCGAACATGCGCTGTGCCGCTTCGGACGGAGAGTTGTCCGGAACGTCTTCGAGACGGATAAATACGTGACGGAAAGGGAACGCCGGCACTTGCCCTATTATCCCGTTGAACGTTGCTTCATCCAACAGAGGTTCTACGGGAATCCCGGGGCCTTTAGGAGCGAGAGGCAGGGGCACCACCTGAAGGTGTTTATGCCGCTGGCTCGCCCCTGCTGCTTCTCCCCCATTATAAAACCCGAGGCTATCGTATTCTGCCATGCATGCACAGAGGGCTTCGAGGTCAGGAATTGTGAGCAGAGCTTCCTGGTCCTCAAAATGCCTTGTGACTATGAGAAGGTGGTTTTCTACCACATTATATTTATTGAGAAGGGCAATATGCGAGCCGGATATATCGGCGATATAAAGGGCTTGATCATAGGGGAGAAAGGGATTTACGGACAAACCGGCTGCTCCGGAGGCCAACTGTCTCTGTTTCTCTTCAGACTTTCTTTCCAGACTGGAAATGATCCTCACAAAGAACCGCACCCCGGCATCTTCAATAAACTCATATTCTGTAGGGATAGGAAACTGTGCACCCCTGTGCAGTGCTTTTTCCGATGTCTCGAGTATGGTTTTCCACAGAGTATTCTTTTTCAGCAGTATCCGTGAATTCATTTTCCGTGAAATCAGCTCCTTGATTGTTTTATCATACCAGAAAGTACATGGCGCCAAAGGAGAAAATACCAGGGACAATACAAGAGGGAGGGAAATATAATGGATGCAATCGAATGCATCAAATCCAGAATGAGCATAAGAAAATTCAAGCCTGATCCTGTTCTCGACGACATTCTGGTCGAAATCATCGAATCAGCCAAATGGAGTCCTTCATACAAAAACAGCCAGCCATGGGAAGTGGCCGTAGTCTCGGGCGAAAAAAAGGAATCACTCTCCAGGATGCTCGCAGAACTGATCGAAAAGAATGAACCGCCCTGCCCGGACATTCCTGAACCTGAGTCATGGCCGCCTGCTGAAAAAGCACGCATCGATTCTCTCATGAAAATGAGGAGTGAACAGACAGGAAAGGATCTGAATGACCCCCAGGTAAGGAAAAAAGCAAAATTACTGAACTTTAATTTTTACGGGGCTCCCCATGGCGTCTTTCTCTTCCAGGATGCATCGCTTCCCCTCTGGTCCCTGTTTGATATCGGGCTGTTTGCCCAGAGCCTCATGCTTGCGGCGCACGCGCACGGGGTCGGAACAGTGCCGCAGGCATTTCTTACTGACTATGCCTGTCATATAAAGAAATTTCTCGATATCCCGGAAACAAAACGTCTCGTCCTCGGAATTTCGGTCGGATATCCGGACTGGGATTCACCGGCAAACAGATTCAGAACCGACAGGGTGCACAGGGAAGAATTTTTCAGGATCCTCCAGTAACAATCAGCGAAGAGCAGCCCATGTTCAGTCCTTCCTATATCGCCGCCCATCGTTCGGGAAAGCTGCAGGAGCGCATCCAGGCTGCATATGGCATACTGGAGGACTGCCGTCTCTGTCCCCGTGAGTGTCATATCAACAGGCTGGCAGGCGAGCAGGGATTCTGCGGCGCCGGAAAACCGGCGAGGGTATCAAGCTTCAACCCCCATTTCGGCGAGGAGGACCCCCTGGTCGGAAGCAGCGGTTCAGGCACAATATTCATGACTCACTGCAACCTCCTCTGTGTATTCTGCCAGAACTGGGAGATAAGCCATCAGGGTGAAGGCATTGAGGTATCGCCGAAAAAACTCTCCGATATGATGCTGTATCTCCAGAACAACGGCTGCCACAATATCAATTTCGTGACACCGACCCATGTCATTCCCCAGATACTGGAGGCCCTCCCTCTTGCAATCGAAGGAGGCCTGAATGTGCCCCTTGTATATAATACTGGTGGGTACGACAGTGTAGAGAGCCTGAAACTTCTCGACGGCATTTTTGATATTTACATGCCTGATTTCAAGTTCTGGGACCCAGAGTATGCGAAAAAATATCTCAAAGCCCCTGATTACCCGGAGATGGCAAGGAAAGCATTAAAGGAGATGCACCGGCAGGTAGGTGATCTTGTGATAAACGGGCGTGGCATCGCCGTCAGTGGAATCATCCTGCGCCATCTTGTTATGCCCGGAGGAACCGCGGGCACAAGAGAGATTATGCGTTTTATCGCACAGGAGATCTCGCCCGATACCTATGTAAATATTATGGACCAGTACCGTCCGTGCGGGAATGCCTATCGATACCCTCCGCTCAACCGGAGAATTACCCCTGAAGAGTATGAGGAAGCGCTCAAGGCAGCACAAGAGGAGGGGATTACCCGGCTTGATAATCGTGAGAGACGCACGATCTTCCGCCGGTTGTGGTAAGCCTCTGGCAGATAGCTTTACGTTACGAACCCAGTTCCAGGAGAGCAGGGATATTCTTAATATTCTTTAAATAATAAGTTGTTATAATATTTAATTAAAGTTATTTCTTATATTGTCAACGACAAAATACAGCAACTCTGTTTCTTCAATGATTTCATCAAACGCATGGGAATCTCCGGGTTCCGCATAGATCAGATCCCCTTGCCTGAGAGTTATCTTCTCTCCATTCACCGTCATGACCGCTTTACCCCGAATGCAGTAGAAGACTTCGTATTCTTTATGATGGGTATGTTCTGAAACAGCATTTCCCGGTTTGAGAATGATATGGCTTATATGCCTGACGCAGGGAAGAGAATCCCGGGTAAGTACCCTCTTTTTTAATTGAGGGTCATGACTTACCGGCTCAAAGGGAGTTTCATCAAGGGGAAACAGTTTCATAGAACCAGGTGAATTATTCCGACCGGCATATTTTTTTCTGCATCCTTTTTTCTATCTTACCTTATTTAGTGTCTTTGCGCATGAGGAAAGCAGACGCAAATGATCCGGGACAGACGCACCCTGTTTATCCGAAATATCTATATATAGTATGATGAAGACAATGGTCACTTACCGTTTTTTGCTCAAGACTACTCTCCTGGTGCTCATAACACTGGCTCTCGCACCGTGGTATTTTCTGCTGCTCCTGCTTTTCTTCAGATGGCGATATCGCGTTGGACCGAAACTTGTTCAGTTCTATTCCAAGGCATGTCTTCGTGTTCTCCGCGTAAGTATCGATCAGATAAAAAATTCCGGAACTATGGAGAAATTGCGAAAAGGCGCCCTCCTCCTTGCAAACCACGTCAGTTTTCTGGACATTTTTGTCCTTTCCGCAGAGTTTGGAACCGTATTCCTGAGCAAATCGGAAATAAAATACTACCCGATTATCGGGCAGATAGCCTGGCTCATGGGCGTAATCTTTCTGAACCGTGATGCTTCCCATGAAAGACTCAGGGTACTCAGCACGATTGCAGGAAGATGCACAGAGCAGATTATCGCGGTTTTTCCCCAAGGGACTACAGGCAGCATTGCCGACCGGTTGCCGTTCAGCAGGGGGATTTTCAAAGTGACGGAACTGAATCCGGAGATCGCGTTGCTGCCGGTCACTCTTTTTTACAAGGAAGATACTGCAATCGCATGGAAAAAGCCGGAGTCGATGAGGGATAATCTCCTCAAGGTCTGCAGTCAGGATGCAATTCACGTAAGGATATTCATCCATAAACCGGTAACTATTGCGGATTACCGGGGCAGAACCGCTTCTCAGGTATGCAGGTCAGTGGAAAAGACCGTATTGGAACCTTTACAGAAAGAATATGACATAGACTGATCAGGAGCATACGTTATCAGCATAGCCTTTGCAGAAGCAATTTCCCTATCAGGAAAAACCGGACCAGGGCTTCGGAATGCCCGGTCTCCGGCTTATTGATCGTGAGGAACCATAACAGTGTTGGGCGTACCGATTTCTCCTGTGTAAAAGGCAACAAGCACCACCGGTTTTGTACCGGCGTTCTTCCCGTTATGAGGGATATTGACAAGTTCAATGAGAGCGTCACCAGCAGTGAAATGATATTCCTTCCCTCCTTTTACCTCCACAGTCAGGTTTCCTTCCAGAATATAGGCATACAGGGGAACAGGATGACTGTGCCACCCTGTTTCAGCTCCGGGCTTGATCTCTACCCTCATGACGGTTATTTCCGGCTTATCAGTGGTGAGATAATGAACAGGATAATGACCGGTCGTGGTGGTTGTCTTCAGAATGACCGATGCCTCAACTCCTGAAGCATAGTCACCTGAAGCAGCCAGGCAGGGAATTGCGAGAGCAACAAAGAACATGAATACCATCATATATTTTTTCATTGTTATCCTCCTCAATAGCTCTTGTACAGAAAATCGCCCATTCATTCTACCATATTCCATACAGACTGCCCGCAGACATTGCCACCTTCGGCATTGTTCACCTTGCAGGAAGGAGGCATGACTCATTGACAACCCACTGTATTCCTGATACTTTTTAGGTAAACGAAAAATACTCCGTGCTCAGGTATCCGGTGCCGGTTTCGTATCTTCCGGCAGGGTGCTGACAGGAGTGTTTTTTCAATGAACTGTGATGAAAGACCCAACACACAGAGTCTTTGAGATACCCGGGACAAAGACTGCAAGACAGATTCTCGTCCTGTTCATGCTTCTGCTGACTATTACGGCCATCCTCCTCTCTGGAAGCAGCGCTCAGAATGCTCCGGCAGAAAGAAAGACCGTTGTTTATGGCGGTGACCGTAATTACCCGCCATACGAATATCTTGACGAAAAAAACCAGCCCAGAGGCTTCCACATCGATCTGATCCGTGCTATTGGAGAGATTAGCGGGTTCGGGGTCGAAGTTCGTCTGCAGACCTGGGACGAAGCATTATCATCCTTTAAAGAGGGGCGGGTTGACGTACTTGCCATGTTCCATTCAGGAGAACGCGAACAGTATGTAGATTTTGCGGAGCCGCACACTATTGTATATCACGAGATTTTCGTACGGAAGCATTCCCCCGGTTTCAGCTCGGTTGAAGAACTGCGGAACCGTGAGGTGATCGTACAACGCGGCGCATTCGCGCATGAATACCTCATGAGGGAGCTTTCCGGATCAAAGCTCATATTGGTTGAGACAGAACCTGATGCAATCAAACTGCTTTCTTCCGGCAAGTATGACTGCGCCCTCGTTACGCAGACAGGCGGACGCCATGCGATCAAAGAATATCATGTGTCTAATCTGACCACAGCGGGATCACCGCTCTTGCCACAGGCATACAGCTTTGCCGTTCTCTCCGGGAATACTCCATTGCTGAATCAGCTCAATGAGGGACTTTCTATATTGAAGCATACCGGTCAATACGATGAGATTTGCGAGAAGTGGTTCGGTTATCAACCACAGCCTTTCGATCTTGTCTCCGCACTTCAGTATGCTTTGTGGGTGCTTGCGCCTCTTGCCCTGATTACCTTGCTTGCCCTGGCCTGGTCCTGGTTTTTGAGAAGAAAGGTTGTCCAGAAAACTCATGATCTGAATATCCAGCTGAGCGAGCGTATACGGGCAGAGGAATCTTTGCGGAGAAGCGAAAGTCTTCTGCGCATTGCCGGAAAACTCTCCCGTCTTGGCGGGTGGAGAGTGAATGTTGAGGAAAACCGTGTGATATGGTCGGACGAAGTTGCTGCCATTCATGAGATGCCGCCGGGTTATTCACCTTCTGTTGAGGAAGGAATCAGCTTTTACGCCCCTGAGTTCAGGAACAGGATCACGGAAGTATTTACAGCATGCGCACAGGACGGAATCCCCTATGACGAAGAGTTGCAGATAATCACCCGCAGCGGGAGACGGGTGTGGGTTCGCACTCTTGGGGAAGCGGAGCGCGACGAAACCGGAAAGATTACGGTCGTGCAAGGTGCTTTTCAGGACATCACTGACCGTAAACTTGCCGAGGATACACTAAGGACAGAAAAAGAATGGTCGGAAGCAATTATTAGTTTGGCACCGGACATTGTTGTGGGGCTGGGTGAAGACTCCAGAATTATAATTTTCAATAAGTTTGCCGAGAAACTGACAGGATATAGTGCAAAGGATGTGATTGGCAAGAAATGGATCGAAATCTTTATCCCACGGGAAATGCATCAGGTGGTATACGGCGTCTGGAATGAGATTGTCAATAATAAATTGGTTGATCACAGTTATGAGAATCCTGTCATTACCAAAGACGGCGAACAGCGCCTGATAAGCTGGCACAATACTTTACTGACAAAAGACGGAAAGTTTGCGATGGTCCTTTCGATTGGCAAAGACATTACAGAGCGCAAGCGAACTGAGGAAGCCTTGCGCGAAAAGACAGCGGAGTTGGAAAGGTTTTTCAATTCTGCGCTCGATCTGTTGTGCATTGCCGACACCGATGGTCATTTCCGGCGTTTGAATCGGGAGTGGGAGGCTGTTTTAGGTTATCGACTGGAGGAATTGGAAGGCCGACGCTTTCTTGATCTTGTTTGCCCGGAAGACCTGCCCGCCACACTGGATGCTATTTCAAAGCTCGACTCGCAACAGCCCATTCTTAATTTCATGAACCGCTACATTTGCAAAGACGGTTCTTACCGGTGGCTTGAGTGGCGTTCCTTTCCGTATGGAAAACTTATTTATGCCTCTGCCCGAGACATCACCGAGCGAAAAAAGACGGAAGAGGCACTTTGGGAGAGCCAGAAGATGCTTTCATTATTTATGCGTTATTCCCCAATTTACACCTTTATCAAAGAAGTGACGCCAAATGAAAGCCTGGTGCTGATGGCCAGTGAAAATTACCAAGATATGGTAGGCATACCCGGCTCTAAAATGGTCGGCAAAACAATGAACCAACTTTTCCCGCAAGATTTTGCCGCAAAGATTGCTGCCGATGATTGGGTGGTTGTTTCCCAAAAAAAGATGCTGAAGCTGGATGAAGACTACAATGGCCGCAATTACACCACATTCAAGTTCCCGATTGTTTCTGGTGAAAAGACTCTCTTAGCAGGCTATACCATCGACATCACCGAGCAGAAGCAGGCGGAAGAGGAAATCCGGAGACTGAATGCCGAACTTGAGCAGCGGGTAATCGAACGCACTGCCCAGCTTGAACAGTCAAACAGAGAACTCGAAGCCTTTTCCTATTCCGTCTCCCATGACCTCCGTGCTCCGCTCAGGGCGATTGACGGGTTTACGGAAATCCTTCTGGGGGAATATGGGACAAAACTGGATGAGGAAGGAAAGAGGATCTGCTCTGTAATCTCCGCAAACGCCCATAAGATGGGGCAACTCATTGACGAACTGCTTGCGTTGTCACGTCTTGGCCGTGCCGAGATGCATGTCTCCCGGATCGATATGAAACGCATGGCAAATGAGGTATACCATGAACTCACAACTCCGGATATGAGGAAACGGATTGATTTCCAGGCTGCTGATCTGCAGAAAGCAAAAGGTGATCCTGTATTGATCAAACAGGTCTGGATAAACCTGATAGGGAATGCGGTCAAATTCTCCTGTAAAAGGGAAAAAGCCGTAATTACCCTATCCAGCAGGGATGAAGAGGGTCAAACTGTCTATTGTGTCAGGGACAACGGCGCCGGGTTCACCATGAAATATAAGGACAAACTCTTCGGGGTTTTCCAGCGCCTGCACAGCGAGCGTGAGTTTGAAGGGACCGGTGTGGGGCTTGCGATCGTCCAGCGGATCATCCACCGTCACGGAGGGAAAGTCCGGGCAGAGGGAGAGCCGGATAAAGGCGCGGAGTTCTGCTTCTCACTGCCGAAAGAACGGGGAATGTCATGAGTGGCAGGGATAATATCCCATATCGCGTGTTGATCGTTGAAGACAGCCCTGCTGACGCGGAATTAAACGAACGCGAAATCCGGCAGGTATTATCTTCCTGCTCGTTTCTCCGCGTAGATACTGAGGAAGCTTTTCTGAAGGCCCTTGATGAATTCAATCCGGACATTATTGTGTCAGATTACCTGATGCCCTCTTTTGACGGCATGACGGCGCTGAGAATAACCCGCAAAAAAATCCCTCTAACGCCGTTCATCATCGTAACCGGTTCCATGAACGAAGACACTGCGGTTGAATGCATGAAAGAAGGGGCGACCAACTATGTAATAAAGCAGTCCCTCAAGAGGCTGGGACCAGCCGTTCTCCATGCGCTCGGAGAAAAAAAGGTCCGGATGGAGAAGTTAAGAATACAGGAAGAACTGAGGAAAAGTGAACTCCGGTACAGCACCATCGTCAACTCTTCCCCGAATATTATCTTTCTTCACAGGGAAGGGAGAATCCTTTTCGTCAACGACGTCTCATCACAATGGCTGGGATATTCAAGAGAAGAACTCATCGGGAAATCTCTCTTTGATTTTGTCGCAGGCGATTCAAAAGAAGTGGTATTGAGAAACATGCAGAGGAGAATAGCCGGTGAAGATGTCGAGTCGTATGAAGTAAAGATATTGAGCAAATTCAACGAGACGAAATACTTCCTGGTAAACGCTTCAGTTATGCCATATGAAGAGGGAAAGGCTTTCCTGGTCATTTTATCCGATATCACTGATCGCAAGAAGGCAGAAGAGGCATTAGTCGACGAGGCCAACCGCCGCCGGATACTGATGGAGCAGTCGAGAGACGGCATTGTCATCCTCGATCAGGACGGAGGTGTATATGAGGCAAACCTTCGGTTTGCAGCCATGCTCGGCTATTCCCTCGAAGAAGTCCGTTCTCTCCATGTCTGGGACTGGGACTACCAGTGGTCATCCGATCAACTCATCGAAATGATCCGCAGTGTTGATGAGGCGGGCGATCACTTCGAGACGCGCCACCGGCGCAGGGACGGCAGCATCTACGATGTGGAAATAAGCACGAACGGCGCTTTTGTGGGCGGGCAGAAACTGGTATTCTGTGTCTGCCGGGACATTTCTGAGCGCAAGGCAGCTGAAAAGGCATTGCGGGAAAGCGAGGCTGAACTCAGGGAAGCACAACGCGTCGCAAAACTCGGCAACTGGGAACTCGACCTAAAAACAGGAATTGTGATATGGTCTGAGGAGATATATACCATCTTCGGGAGGGATGCGACGCTCCCTGCTCCGAATTTTGATGAACATGCGAAAATCCTTACTCCAGCGAGCATGTTCCATCTGGACTCCGCTGTTAAGAGGACTCAGGAAACAGGAGATCCTTTTCAAGTTGACCTTGAAATAATCCGTCCTGATGGCACAAGAGGATGGATTTCAGCACGGGGAGAAATTAAACAAAAAGACTTTTCATTTACCCTCTTGCGCGGAACTGCCCTCGACATCACAGACCGTAAGAAGATTGAAAATGAGTTGCGGGCATCGGAGAGAGAGCTCCATGATGCCTATTTTTCCGAAGCTGCCATCAATATGATACTGGGCGAATCACTGATCGATCAACCGTTGGAAGTGTTTTTGCAGAAATCGCTCAGCATGATCCTCTCGATCCCCTGGATTCCCCTGCTCCCGACCGGGAGCATATTTCTTGTGGAAGATGACATGGATACCCTGGTGATGAAAGCACAGAGCAATATTCCCGGACAACAGAAAGACTTGTGCAGCCGAATTCCCTTTGGAAAATGTCTGTGCGGAAAGGCGGCACAAAGCCGGCAAATTCAGTTCGCCAGCCATAGCGACGGAGGGCACGAAACCTGCTGTGATGCAACCTTTCCCCACGGTCATTATGCAGTACCCATACTTTTTGGAGGGAAGACTCTGGGCGTGCTTACCCTCTACCTGATCGAAGGGCATACGAGGAGAAAAAACGAAGAAGATTTCCTGAGAGCTCTTGCTGACACATTGGCCGGTATCATCGCACGGAAGAAGGCAGAGGACAAGATAGAATACCTTGCGTATTATGATGCCCTGACCGGGCTGCCGAACAGAAACCTGTTCCTTGACAGATTGAGCCAGGGGATTGCCAGGGCTGAATACAGCAGGAAAACGGTTGCAGTCATGGCAGTCGACATCGACCGGTTCAAATCCATTAATGATGCCTACGGCCTTGATGCCGGGGATTCCGTATTGCAGGAAGTCGCGAAAAGGCTCCTCTCTTCAGTCCGCGAGGGGGATACCATAGCCCGCCTTGGGAACGATGATTTCGGGGTGCTCCTTATTGATATTGCCGATTCTGCGGATATTATCCTCGTAATCGACAAGATAATGAAGAATGTTTCCTGCCCGTTGCAATTTATCGGGAGCGAGATTATGCTGACCCTCAGCGCAGGCATCTCAGTATATCCTGATGACGGAAACGATGCCTCTTCACTCATGAAAAATTCGGATCTCGCCCTTGCAAAGGCAAAACAGCAGGGCAGGAAAAACTACCAGTTTTACACCCAGGACATGGATGTAAAGGCAGCCGAGTTTGTCCGGATGGAGAAAAACCTCTTCAATGCCATGCAGAACAACGAGTTTCTCCTGCATTACCAGCCTTACTGGGATATTAATACCAGGGAGATAACAGGCATGGAAGCCCTGATACGGTGGAATAATCCGGAACAAGGCCTCCTTTCTCCGGGAAAGTTCATCCCGGTCCTTGAAGAAACCCGCATGATCATCGAAGTCGGGCAATGGATCATCAGGACAGCCGTAAGACAGGTCAAAGAGTGGCAGAATAAGGGATATCCCGTTGTCCCTGTCTCAGTGAATCTCTCATTGATCCAGTTCAGGCAGAAGGATTTATCAGAGACGATCAAGGAGATCATCAGGGAATCGGGATTTTATCCGTCGCTCCTTACCCTTGAAATAACAGAAAGTGCCTTTATCCATGATATAGAGTTAACCCATACGGTTCTTGCAGACCTCAAGAAGATCGGTGTCCAGATATCGATTGATGATTTCGGGACAGGGTACTCATCCCTGGCGCACCTGAAAAGGTTCCCGGTGGATAACCTGAAGATCGATATGTCCTTCGTCAAAGAGATAGCAACAGACCCGGATACTGCTTCGATTGTAACAGCCATCATTGCCATGGCGCATACCCTTAACCTGCGGACAATCGCTGAGGGCATCGAGACAGAAGAGCAGTGGAAGATCCTGCGGCTCCTGAGGTGTCATATGGGTCAGGGGTATTATTTCAGCAAGCCTCTTCCTGCAGAGGAACTGGAACGAAGTTTTTTTCGTGGCATAAGGAGCGAGAACTCCAGCGGCTGACTCAGCGCATCCAACCTCCCCGGCTGTGTTCATCCTCGTGACAGTAAACACAGAGGTTCTCCCAGTTTGAGCCGTCAGGAGGGTTGTTCCTGTGGTTTCCGTCCTTGTGGTGCACAGTCAGGAGATGCCGGTTTTTCTGATCGAACTCCCTCCCGCACTTTGCGCAGATCAGTCCATGGATTTTCAGGGATTGCTCGCGGTAATCCTGGAGAGAAGTGTTCATCGCTTTCAGATCTCTCACTATCTCTTCCACGGTTTTATCCACTGCAGGTTTTTTGGGAAGGGGTTTCTTAAATTTTATCCGCTTTTTAATCCCCACGTATAACTCCGTTTACCAAAGGAGGGGCCAACATCGCATCCCGGTCTTGAGTGATAAGTTCCGGACCCACACCTATTGCCGCAACTTTGCCCCGCATTTTTTGCATACGCGCCGCCCGATATCCGCACCCAGATATTTTTTACAGCACGGACATCTCCAGTTGATTGCGCTGAATCCGATAAATCCTCCAATAATCAGGAGCTGTCCAACAAAAATCGTATGCCGGGAGACTTCTCCGAAGAGGTCATAACGTTTATAGATCAAGGTGAGGAACAAGAGCAGCACCAGGGTAACCGCAATGGCAAGAAGTTGTCGGCTCTGGCAGACGCGGTATTTTCTGAATATCTCTTTGTTGTATTTTTCCTGTTCCCTCATAGTCGTGTCTGATAAGAAAAGAAACCTCCTGAAACTGCAGGCTATTACTTTCCGGTTTTTCCGAAAAGAGAACCGGGGACACCCCGGATTCTCTGACGCCCTCTCTGGCTGCCGATCGCATGAGCCGCATTTTTTTGCCGCAGCCCTGAAAAGGGTCTGTGTCTCTGTCCGTCGTTCAGTCGTCCTTTATCATACTATTCTCCCTGAACAAGACAGTATGGTATAGGATATAAACCACGTGCCTGAATGTCAATTCCCTCAGGTAAGGCAGCAGAGAGCCGGAGAAGAACTGCAGGATCTGATGAAAATGCTGTTTTTATAATTTCCGGATATTCCCGCCGCTGAAAACGCTATAATAGAAATACCATCATGCATCTCAAAACAGTCACGATCGATCCTGATAAATATCCGGTCAGAGATTGCTATCCCTTTAATTTGGATACTGATGCGGAAAGGAAGGAACCATGCAAAGATATGTCAGGCTTTATACTCTCAGCACCTGTATTCACTGCAAGGCAACAAAAGCTCTCCTTGACTCCCACACGGTACAATATGATTTCATTGATGTTGATCTGATCCCCCTGTCGGAACGGGATGCCGTGCTCGCCGAAGTGAGAAAGTACAACCCCGCGTGCTCATTTCCGACAATTCTGATCGGCGACCAGATCATTGTTGGATTTGACAAGCAGGCATTAATTGCGGCATTGGACCTGCGGTAACAGAGAGAGTTCCCGCAAGCCTTTGCGCTTTCAGAAAATGCAAGGGCATTTCATCAGGCAGCAAACCGTCATCAGTCGTTTGGAATTGCATGCAGAGCTTCCGGTATGCTCTCTTGAGACTGCTGAAAATCGTCCGTTTACAATTTTGCATCATCCGTTTAATTATTTTCTTCTTTACAAATGATTTATTTTTTATTTTAATGTATATAGGTAGTGTGAATCAGAATAATGATTGCATTCCCTGATTTCAGGAATGCAGAAAGAAGGGAGGTGAAGAGCGAATGGCGGTTAAGAAAGCAGCAGCAAAGAAGACAGCAGCAAAAAAGACCGTAAAGAAGGCAGCAGCGAAGAAGACAGCAAAGAAGACCACAAAGAAAACCGCAGCAAAAAAACCCGCGAAGAAGACAGCAAAGAAGAAATAGTTTCCCTCACCATGTTGACACAGATATTTACGGCTGGAGGAAACAACCTCCAGCCTCTTTTTTTTTGGATAGATTCCCCGATTGCTTCAGGAAAGTAAATGAGGGTCATGCTCCGACTTGATCGGAGCATCCCGTGCCTGTAATCCTGAACGATTTCGGGAACGGAAGAGGCTCTCCTTAGGATTCAGGGAGAGAACAGAGCGTGTTCAGACGTTCGATGCTTTTTAATACCCCTTCCTTCGAGCGGACTTCAAGAGTATACACAGGCCTGGCGGGATGCACTGCAGCGAATAACGAGGTGAAATCGAAATTTCCTTCCCCCATCGGGAGGTGGTCGTCCGCTTTGCCGGTGTTATCATGGAGATGCAGTTCAACAAGATAAGGTCTGATATCCCGGATCCATTCTCCAAGTGATATTTTTGAAAAAAGATTAAAATGTCCCGTATCAAAACAGACGCCGAAATACTCAGAAGGGATCGCCTCCATAAGGAGCCTGATATTTTCCGGGTCATCTTCGAAAACATTCTCGATCGCGATTTTTATTCCCATGTCCGCAGCTCTTTTCACAAGACCTTCCCAGGTCCGAACGCTCTTCTCTAGCCAGAGGTCTACCTTGAGAGCATACTTCCATTTCTCATATCCTGAATGGAAGACAATGACTTGTGGACTGACGGTTGCAGCGACATCAAAGACGCGGGAAAACCTTTTCAGGGTAATTCGTCTGACCTCTTCATCTGCTGCACCAGGGGAGAGGTCCATGAAAGGAGCATGGATAGTCAGGGAAGGATTGTAATCAAGCTCACGTATCAGTTCTGTGATCTCACGGTCTCCCAATGCATCAAGCGTATCAGCGGAAAAGTATATCTCAGGGTTAATCCGGTGCTTTTTTGTAAAAGAAAGATATTCCCGCAGCCGCTGGTATGGGACATGCACCTGGGGAGAAATCATCAGGACTTGGCGGCAGTTTCAGGCTTCGTCTCTGTCTTTGAAGGAGAGGCTGGCTTTCCCCCGGCATCTGCGGACACAGGCTTTTCGCCGGTACTATTTTCTTTCCGGTTGGGAGAAGCGTAGTCGGTGACGTACCAGCCCGTTCCTTTCAGGACAAATGAGGTATGGGATATCAGCTTGTGGAGCGGCCCGCCGCATGCAGTACAGTGTTTGAGGGGCTCATCACTGAATTTCTGCATCACCTCATAACGGTTTCCGCAGTGCGTACATTCATACTCATAGATCGGCATATTCCGTATCCTCCGGATAAAAAGTGCATTTCTATTATACCACAGGATTTCTTATGGGGAGGAGAGGCCTTTCCGGACACATTTCGGCAGGGCAAAAAGCCTCCGGTGTGTTTCAGCATCGTAGTATGCAAGACCGCCGAGCTTCCTTTCCCGTATCCTTTTCTCCAGGGTGCGCTGACTCATTCCGGCGGGATCATGCCTGACTGAACACAGGACATAGGACCACAGGGCTCCGAAGCTCGGGACATATTCATAGGAGAAGGTGACGATTGGGAATATTTTTTTCAGGGTAATAAAAATCTTTTTCGACAGAGACTGTTTTCCGGTGCAGGATACCTCTGTGGCATGGGTGACAAAGATTCCGTTCTTCCTCAACAGGTTCCTGAGAAGGGCATAAAACTCTTTTCTATAAAGCCTCCATCCCGGTCCTTTCTCAACAGGGTCACTGATATCGCCGATGATGACATCGAATTTTTGCTTCGACTCCTTTACATAATGGACAGCATCGTCAAAAACGAGCCTGACAGTCGGGTTATCAAATGATCCCCGGTGCCACGGGCCGAGATAGTGACGGCAAACACTGACAAACTCCCTGTCGATGTCCACCATGACCACGCTGAGAACAGAAGGATGCCTGAGAACTTCCCTGAGCGACGCTCCTTCACCGCCTCCCAGAATCAGTATGTTTTCAGGTCGCGGATGGGTTATCATCACGGGGTGGACGAGCGCCTCATGGTATATGAATTCGTCTGATTCCGCCGACTGGATTTTATCATCGAGAATCACTACCCGGCCAAGGTGGTCGGTATCAACCAGTTCCACGTTCTGGAATCTGGTTCTCGCGGTAAGAACACGCCTTTTTACTCTGTGGAGGATCTGCCTGTTTTCGCTCTCTGCGTCAATAAACCAATCATGGTCAATCTCTTTTTTCTGCCGCATGCCGTCTCCATAATCCTTTACAGGGGAAGCCCGGGCGATTCTGTTTACCATGCAAGCTTTCTCTGCATTAATTTCCCATAAAGTTTGCCTGTAAGAAAGGCCTGCCGGTGGACTTCATCGTCATAATACTTCGTATCGATCAGGAAGGCATTCCTCATTTCCCGGGGTGATATCCCTTTCGTTGCAACGGCAAAAGCCCACCAGTTTCCCGGATAGGTCGCAAGGGGGACAGTATAGAGGTCGACTGTCGGGAATATCTCCCCGAGTGTTTCCTGTATTTCGATAACCATATCCTTATGGAAATGGAGGGATTCGGTATGGGTAACGAACATGCCCTTCTCAGTAAGACAGTTCTTCACATTTTTGAAAAATTCGTCAGTGAAAAGGCTCCTTGCGAATCCGATTATATCGGTAGAATCGATAATGACTGCGTCTATGCTGGACGCTTTCTGCTTCGCCAAAAAATCAGCGCCATCCATGATCCTGATCTCCACCCGCGGGTCATCAACACCTGAAGAAACAGAGGGGAAGAACTTCCGTGATACGGCAATCACCTCTTCGTCGATTTCGATAAAATACACTTTTTCAACACTCCTGTGCTTCAAGACCTCCCGCACCACACCTCCGTCTCCCCCCCCGATTACCGCAACCTTCGCCGGAGCCGGGATTGCATGGAGCACTACATGGGTGAGCATCTCATGATAGAAGAACTCGTCCCGTTCGGTCATCTGCACTACCTCATCAAGGAGCAGCATCCTCCCGTAATGAGGGTTATTCACGACCATTATTTCCTGAAACCTGCTCTTTCCCTTATACAGGATCTCATCGACTTCATAACAGTATTCAACCGGTGCATAGGGGGCCTTCTCAAAAAATCTGATCATCGTTCGTCCTTTCAGATAAATTTTCTGTTAAATTAAAATCGTTCCCGGTATGGAGAACCCGTTGAACTCCGAAGCATACGATACGGTATATGCGCCGCTTGAGAGGATGAGCACAATGTTTCCGATGTCCGGTTCTGCAAGGGAAACATTCTTGTCAATCACATCAAAGCTGTCGCAGCTCGGTCCTGCAATCGTCCATTGTTTCTTGTTTGCTGCGTGGGTCAGGTTCTCGGCAAGGTAACTGTATTTGATCCCGCCCACACTTTCCATGAGCCCGTTGAATACGCCCACATCCAGATAGAGCCAGTCCTCATCGCTTCGCTTTGCCTTCCCGATAACCGACGTTACCAGAATGCCCGCGTCACCGATTACCGCCCTTCCCGGCTCTATATAAATGTCAGTGTCTTCCGGAAACTTTTCGTACACAAGGGCGCTGATATTCTTTTCGATCGCCTCGATGCTCACTACACTCTTCCGGTATTTTATCGGATATCCACCGCCGATATTCAGCATCTTCATGGCTATCCCTTCTGTATCCGCCCTCTCCCACAAATTCCTTGCCTTATCAAGCGCGATATTCCAGTTATAGATGTTTGTGCATTGGGATCCGACATGGAAAGTAATGCCCACAGGTCTCAGGCCCTTCGCCTGTGCATAACAGAGCAGAGCAAGCGCTTCGTCAAGTTCGACACCGAATTTCTTGCTGAGCGGCCATTCACTTCCTTCATTGGGAACCGAGAGTCTGATGTAGACCCGCGATTCCGGGATATACTGCACCAGTTTTTCAACTTCATCAGCAGAGTCGAACGCAAACAGCCGCACTCCATAGGATGCCGCCATCTTCAGAAATTTCAGCGACTTCACCGGGTTGCTTGATATTATCCTTTCAGGGTCAACATTCAGCTCTGCCAGAATTTCGAGTTCGCCTTCAGATGCGATTTCAAACCCGGTTCCGAGCGAGTTTAACAGCTTCAGAATCTGAATATCCGGGTTTGCCTTGACCGCATAAAATACGGTGGAATTCCTGATTCCACGTCCTATTATGGATATTTTTTCCTTCACCTTATCCGTATCAATAAGGAGGAGGGGCGTCTCCGGATGCCTCCTGTCAAGGTATTGCAATACCTTGAAAAGGGTGGACTCCGGGATTATCCCGGCATGAGCCTTTTCTATTTTGAACGACCGGACCATAAGAAATTTTATTTAACGGTATTTGAAGAGAATTTTCAACACTATTTTAAAGGAAAACCTGTATCTGCCGGATTCATCCGGAATTTCTTCTCCGGGTTAGTGGGATTTCCGCGCACGGGACAGTTTCTTGGCAGTATTTCTGACCCCTTCAGAGACATTTCTGTTTTTTTCCAGTATTGAGAGATCCCTTGTCTTCAGTTCGCTAACGAGCGGAAGGGCGACGCCGGGGGGCGTCTTAGGATTCGTAACAAGGGCGAGCATAATGCCGTAGTTTTTCATCCAGTCTCTCTTCTTGGTTATCTTCCTGAGCGTTTCATCTGATATTGAGCGGGACCGTGCTATAATCTCAACTTCCTGCTCGGTAATTTTCGGGTTATCGAGGACAGTCAGGGAAACCTCCTTGTTCGGATCTCTCAGAAGAATAGACCGTATTTCCTTCCCGCCGCGGAGCGCAAGATGAATCCGCTCTGCGACGGAAAGCCTCTGGATCTTCTGGAGGATGCTCTGGAAGCGCTGCTCCGGAGTTCTCTGGGGCTTTGCTGGCACAATTTTCGGTTTTTCAGTAACCCGAAGAATTTCCAAAATCAATTGTCTCACGGTATCCGGAGTCTCCGGGTGGTCGTTCATCAGATTCAGCACCTCAGGACGGTTCCTGTTCGCGTAGAAGATATCTCGGAATACTGATTCGTCCGGAGCATCTTCGAGAAGCAGTTCTATTGCCATAAGAGAGGCTGTCGACAGGTCAAGACTTAAAAGAATCTTCTCTTCCATATCTCTCTTTCCTCATCGAGATGAAGTACTCAATATTTCCCTTTTGCCCGGGGACAGGAGACTCGAATATTCCGGCTGTTTCCAGTCCCAATAATTCAAGCGATTCTCTGATACGACTCACCACGGAAAGCCGTTTCTCCTGTTCTCTGATTATACCACCCTTTCCGACCTCGCCCTTCCCTACCTCGAACTGCGGTTTTATCAGGGCGATCACCTCACCCCGGTCCCTGAGAAAAACGAGTACCGGGGGAATAACCTTGCCGAGGGATATGAACGACACATCAATCGTTGCGACATCAACAGAATGGTTTTTCAGTTCGTCAAATTCGCTTCCCGGAAACCGCACCCGGCGTCCGGTCCCCGCTTCCGCTTCCCCAGAAAATTCCTGATCGAGATACCGGATATTGGTTCTTTCCATCACCACAACCCTGGGATCATTCCTGAGGGACCAGGCGAGCTGTCCATAGCCCACATCGATACAGAATACCTTTTTCGCACCCCTCTTCAGAAGGCAGTCTGTAAATCCCCCGGTCGAGGAACCGACGTCCATGATGACTTTTCCTTCTATTTCCGTCCGAAAATATTCAAGCGCAGCTTCGAGTTTCAGCCCTCCCCTGCCCACAAAGGGGTTGCTGCCCCCGATCAGGGTGATTTCTGAGGTATTTCTGACAAGCATACCGGCTTTCGTAACGCGCTGGCCGTTTACGAGAACCTTACCTTCCATGATGAGGGACTTCCCCATCTCCCTGCTTTTGACAAGACCTCTCGCGACGAGAAGAGTATCCAGTCTCTCTTTCAAAGGCTGTACAGAGGCTCTTTGTGCAGTGCCAGCAAAGCCTGACATATTCCGTCTTCGTCGAGGCCATACTTCTTTCTCAGATCTTTCTGATGCCCGTGTTCCACAAACACGTCCGGGATGCCAACCCGCCTGACCCTAACCTGATTCAGTTCTATTTCATTCAAAAACTCGATCACGGCGCTTCCGAACCCGCCCTGCAATACGTTCTCTTCTATCGTAAGTATTTTCGGGACGAGAGTGGCAACGCTCGATATCAGCCTCCGGTCAATGGGCTTGATAAACCGGGCGTTCAGAACCATAACATCGATATCTTCCTTTTCGAGTCTTGCTGCTGCCAAAAGCGCAGGGAGTACGCTGCTTCCGAGTGCAAGAATCGCAACATCTTTCCCTCCCCTCAGGATTTCTGCTTCTCCCATCCTGAACGGAACCGGCACTGCGGTATGGATACCGGAACCCAGGCGCGGAGCAACAGGTATTCTGCCTCTCGGATACCGTATCGCGACCGGGCCCTTGTGGAGAATGGCAAGTTCAAGCATCATCTTCAGTTCAAGATCGTTTTTCGGCTCCATAACGATGATATTCGGGATGGGCCTCAAAAATGATATGTCGAATACACCCTGATGGGTCGGACCGTCCTCTCCCGCAATCCCCCCCCTGTCTATGGCAAAAACAACAGGGAGATTCTGCAGACAGACATCATGGATTATCTGGTCGTAGGCCCGCTGCAGGAATGTCGAATAAATTGCAACAACGGGCTTAATCCCCTGTGATGCAAGTCCGGCAGCAAAAGTAACCGCATGCTGCTCCGCAATCCCCACATCGTAGAAACGATCAGGATACTTTTGCGCAAAGGAATCAAGTCCGGTGCCCTCTTTCATTGCCGCGGTTATTGCGACGATCTTCTCATCATTCCCGGCGAGTTCCGTAAGCGTCTGGCCAAACACATCGCAGAAATTGAGGTGAGTTCTGCAGATCGGTGAACCCGTTTCGAGCCTGAACGGTCCTATTCCGTGATAGAGGGAAGGATCTCTCTCTGAGAACTCGTATCCCTTGCCCTTTTTCGTAATCACGTGGAGAAGCACAGGTCCCGGTTCTTGTTTCACCCTGTTGAGGGTATTGATAAGGAGTTCGATATTGTGGCCGTCTGCCGGACCGACATACGAGAACCCCAGTTCTTCAAAGAGGACACCGGGGAGGAGGAGCTTCTTCAGCATCTCTTCGGTTTTCTGTGCTATCTTTGTGGCAGGGGCTCCGACCTTGGGAATACTTTCGAGGAAAGACCTCGAATCTCTCTTGAATTTCTGGTAAAAGTCGCCGGTGAGGATACGGTTGAAATATGCAGCCAAAGCTCCCACATTCCGGGAAATAGACATCTCGTTGTCATTCAGGATAACAAGGAGGTCTTTTTTCAGGTGTCCGGCATTGTTCAGTCCCTCGAATGCGAGTCCGCCGGTCATGGCTCCGTCACCGATGACTGCCACGACTTTAAATTCTTCCCTGTTCCTGTCTCTCGCCTCAATAATACCCAGCGCCGCTGAAATGGAGGTTGAACTGTGTCCTGTGCCGAATGCATCATGTTCACTTTCATCGCGTCTCGGGAACCCCGAAAGCCCCCGGTATTGCCGGATGCCCGCGAACCTGTCATATCTCCCCGTGAGCAGCTTGTGAGGATAAGACTGGTGTCCGACATCCCATATAATTTTATCCACCGGCGAGTCGAATACTGAATGGAGCGCAATGGTCAGTTCAATTACCCCGAGATTCGACGCGAGGTGTCCCCCGTTTTGTGAAACCCGGTCTATAATTGTTTCCCGCATTTCTTCGGCAAGATTCCTCAGTTCTTCGATCTGAAGTTTTTTGAGATCCGAGGGTGATTGAATTTTTTCGAGCAGCATCATGCTTTCCTCCGGACGATATATCTGGCGATATGCCGCAGGGGATCTGCCTCACGGGAAAACAGGTTGAGTGAATCCAGCGCGCTGCTTACAAGTTCCCTTGCTTTTTGTCTCGACCCTTTGGGTCCGTAGAGCGCAGGATAAGTCATTTTCTTCTTTTTTCTGTCGGAACCGGGCGTCTTGCCAAGTTCATCCGCAGTTCCCTCGATATCGAGCAGATCATCGACAATCTGAAAAGCAAGCCCTATCTGTTCACCATACCGGGTCAATGCGTCTGTCCTGCCCTTCGTACTGCCGGCAAGAAGGGCCCCGACCCTGACCGATACCTGTATCAGGGCAGCGGTCTTGCGGAGATGAATGAATTGTAACACATCAGGGTCAGGTTCTGCATTCTCTGCAAGAATATCCTGGGCCTGACCGCCGACCATACCGTGTAAGCCTGCGGCTTTTGCCACGTCCCGGACAACCTCATTGATTGCCGATTGCCGGAACCTGACCCCGGCTTTCTTTCCTCCCGTATTCCCGGGTCCTGTTTGCACGTACCGGTTATTCTGGCCGGAGATCATTGAGAAGGCTTCCGTAAGTAACGCGTCTCCGGCAAGTATGGCGATCGCTTCGCCGAATATCCTATGGTTGGTTGGTTTGCCCCTTCTCAAGTCATCATTATCCATGGAAGGGAGGTCATCGTGAATCAGCGAATAGGTATGGATGAGTTCAAGCGCCGACGCCTGCGGTATGATAGAGAGGGGGTCGCCTCCGCACACTTCATGTGATGCGAGCGCGAGTATCGGCCTGAGACGCTTGCCACCCGCAAAAAGGGAATAGACCATCGCTTCATGGAGAATAGGGGGATGGATCTGATTCCTGAAATAGGCCCTGAGGTATGTGTCTATGAGGGTACGTTTTTCTTGAAGGTACCTTTTCAGGGGAAAAACGTCTCGCCAACCTGGTTTTATATTACTCCCACTCGATAGTGCTCGGCGGTTTCGAGCTGATATCATAGACTACCCTGTTCACCCCTTTGACTTCATTGATAATACGGCTCGCCACAGCGCCGAGCACAGGATAGGGAATTCTAGCCCAGTCTGCTGTCATGCCGTCAAGACTGTTGACCGCTCTCACAGCAATCACATTTTCATACGTCCTCTCATCCCCCATAACACCCACGCTCTTCACGGGGAGAAGGACTGCGAAAGCCTGCCAGAGCTTCGTGTAGAGACCGGCCTTTTTGATTTCATCGAGTACGATCGCATCAGCCTGCCTCAGGATGTCGCAGCGTCCTTTCGTCACCTCACCGATAACCCTGATCGCCAGCCCCGGGCCCGGGAAAGGCTGACGGTTGATGATCTCCTCAGGGATGTCGAGGGTTTTCCCGAGCAGCCGTACCTCGTCCTTAAATAGCTCGCGCAAGGGCTCCACGAGTTTCAGTCTCATCCTTTCGAGAAGCCCCCCGACATTGTGATGGCTCTTGATTGTAGCCGAAGGTCCTTTAAATGATACGCTCTCTATGACATCGGGATACAATGTTCCCTGGGCAAGAAACCTGACGCCCTTGATCTTCTTCGCCTCCCGCTCAAAAACCCTGATGAATTCATTGCCGATGATCTTCCTTTTTTTCTCCGGATCAATTATGCCCTTCAGTTTTTTCAGGAATCTGTCCGAGGCGTCAATACAGTCGATATTCATATGGAAATGCTTCCTGAGCGTCATTTCGACTTTGGCTGCCTCGCCTGTCCTCAATACCCCGTTGTCTACAAAAACGCAGGTCAACTGCTTTCCGACAGCCCTGTGGACGAGTACCGCGGCAACTGTCGAATCAACGCCGCCGCTGATACCGCAGACGACCTTTTTCTCCCCTACTCTTTCCCTGATCTCCTTTGTCGTGTTCTCAATAAACGATTTCATCGTCCAGAGCGGTCTGCAGCCGCAGATTTCGTAAAGAAAATTCCTGAGTATCTTCGTGCCGAGCGGGGTGTGCGCGACCTCCGGATGAAACTGCAACGCATAAAATGTCCCGGTCCTGTCTGCCATGACAGCCACCGGAGAATTGTCCGTATGCGCCGTGGAGGAAAAGCCCTTCGGGTACTTTTCAATCCTGTCGCCGTGGCTCATCCAGACGATAGTCCTTTTCGGGATCCCGCGGAACAGCGGAGTCTTTCTGTCCACCAGGAGCTCGGCTCTTCCATACTCCCTCTTCCGGGCCCTTCCAACCTTACCCCCGAGCATATGCGCCATAAGCTGCATGCCGTAGCAAATTCCGAGCACAGGGACACCCAGACCAAAAATACCGGGATCTGGCAGGGGAGCATGCCTGTCAAAGACGCTTGATGGTCCGCCGGATAGGATTATCCCCTTAGGGTTAAACTCCATGATTCTTGCTATCGGGACATTGTAGGGAAATATCTCCGAGTAGACTTTGCTTTCCCGAACGCGGCGGGCAATCAGCTGCGTATATTGTGAACCGAAATCAAGGACTAAAACCTTCTCCGTATGCATGCCTTCTCTTCGTACAGGGGATGATTTTTCAGGGTGTTTCGTCTGCTGCCTGCTTTCAGCTGCTTACTGATGAGAGTCTTCTCTGTGCTTACCACTCAGGCCTGTAGTTCGGCGCTTCCTTGGTAATGATGACGTCATGCACATGGCTCTCTCTGAGACCGGCGCTCGTGATCCTGACGAACCGCGCCTTCTTTCTCAGCTCCTCAAGGTTGCCGCATCCGCAGTAGCCCATGCCGGAACGCAGTCCGCCGATAAGCTGATGGATACTCTGGGAAAGAGGTCCTTTGTACGGCACTCTTCCCTCGACCCCCTCAGGAACAAGTTTTATCGCCTTGACGCCCGACTGGAAATATCTGTCTTTTGACCCCTGCTCCATCGCTCCGATAGACCCCATCCCGCGGTATACTTTGTAACTGCGCCCCTGGAAAAGCACAATTTCACCGGGTGATTCGTCAGTGCCTGCGAACAGGCTGCCGATCATTATGGAATGCGCGCCGACTGCGAGCGCTTTTGTGATATCGCCTGAATATTTGACTCCTCCATCGGCAATGACCGGGACTTTGTATCTCTTTGCAACATCATAACAGTTCCTGATCGCAGTGATCTGGGGGACTCCCGCTCCGGCCACTATCCGCGTTGTACAGATAGAACCCGGACCGATCCCCACCTTGATTCCATCGGCTCCGGCCTTGATGAGGTCTCTCGCAGCATCTGCAGTTGCGATATTTCCGGCAATGACATCAAGGTCAAATTTCTTCTTCAACATCTTCAGGGTATTGAGCACCGGCGTCGTATGACCGTGGGCAGTATCAATCACAATCACATCAGCTCCGGCCCTGATAAGCATTTCAGCACGGTAGAGGGTATCGTCGCTGGTCCCGATCGCAGCGCCTACCCGGAGTCTTCCCATAGAGTCTTTGCAGGCGTTCGGATATTTTTTTCTCTTCTCAATATCTTTGATGGTGATCAATCCCTTCAGGACATTGTTTTTATCGACGATCGGGAGTTTCTCGATCTTGTATTTATGGAGTATCTTTTGAGCCTTTTCGAGGGTTGTGCCGACCGTGGACGTAATCAGGTTTTTGCCCGTCATCACCTTTGCGACCTTTTTGTTGAACTGCGTCTCGAAGCGCAGGTCCCTGTTGGTGATGATCCCGATGAGCTTTCCTTTTTCGGTGACAGGTACTCCGGATATGCGGTATTTCTTCATCAGCGCCAGGGCTTCTGCAATAGGCGCGTCGGGCATAATGGTAATCGGGTCAATAATCATCCCGCTTTCAGACTTTTTCACCTTGTCGATTTCTGATTTCTGGCGTTCAGGACTCATAGCCCTGTGGACAATGCCTATGCCTCCTTCGCGTGCCATTGCGATTGCCAGTTCTGCCTCGGTAACCGTATCCATGGCTGCACTGATAATAGGGATATTGATCCTGATGTTCCGGGTAAGCATCGTGTTTATGTCCGCGTTTTTCGGGAGGACTTCCGATTTTGCAGGAAGGAGGAGCACATCATCAAAGGTCAATCCTGTCTGGACGTGGTCGTCGATCATTTTTTTATATGTCCGTGTGTGATAAGTTTACCACGAGGCTGTTCTGTAAAGCAACGGGGAGGTCATCCGGGAGAGAAACAATCTTGCAGGATATGATAGAATAAAAATTCACGATTCACCCCTGGGAAGAATGGCAAAGAAAATACGGAACTTTTCGATCGTAGCGCACATAGATCACGGGAAATCCACCCTTGCGGACAGGCTCCTCGAATATACCGGTGCGCTGAGTGAACGGGAAATGATGGAACAGGTGCTCGATACCATGGATCTGGAGCGCGAGCGCGGCATAACGATCAAAGCCCATGCGGTAAGGCTGAACTATCGTGCAGACGACAACAGCGAATATATCCTGAACCTCATCGATACTCCCGGGCACGTGGATTTCTCCTATGAAGTCTCCCGAAGCCTCGCTTCCTGTGAAGGAGCTCTCCTTGTCGTTGACGCCTCGCAGGGGGTAGAAGCCCAGTCAGTCGCCAATGCATATCTGGCCCTTGAGCATAATCTCGAAATCATCCCCGTCATCAATAAAATAGACCTGCCCGCAGCCGACCCGGAGAAGACAAAGGAGCATATAGAAGACGCAATCGGCCTCGACTGCTCAAGGGCTGTCCTCGCAAGTGCAAAAGAGGGAAGAGGCACCCACGAGATCCTCGAAGCGATTGTGAGCAGGATACCGCCGCCGGATGGGGATGACGAGAAACCGCTGAAAGCGCTTATCTTCGATTCGTGGTTCGACAATTACCAGGGGGTTATCGTACTCGTCAGAATCTTCGACGGCAGGGTCGGGCAGGGAAGCAGAATACGGCTCATGGCAGCAGACAGCACCTTTGAGGTATCACAGGTAGGTATTTTTACGCCGAAAATGACCCCGCTGCATGAACTCGTTTCCGGGGAGGTCGGGTATATCATAGCAGGCATAAAACGCATTGCTGATACGAAGATCGGCGATACGGTCACTGACGCAGAGAATCCCGCTCCGGAACCATGCCCCGGGTACAAAGACATCAAACCCATGGTCTTCTGCGGTCTTTATCCGACCGCATCGCACCAATATGAGAATCTGAGGGACGCGCTCAACAAGCTGAGGCTGAACGATTCTTCATTCACGTTCGAACCCGAGACCTCGCTCGCACTCGGTTTTGGGTTCAGGTGCGGGTTTCTCGGCCTCCTCCATATGGAGATCATCCGCGAACGGCTCGAACGTGAATTCAACCTCTCCCTTCTCAGTACCGCTCCAACAGTCATCTACCGGGTCACCGGTCAGGACATGAAGGTTATCTCGGTAGACAACCCCGCCCTGTTGCCGGAACACTTTCACCTGATCGAGGAGCCTTTTGTTCTCGCCACGATATTCCTTCCCCAGGAATTCATCGGCCCTGTCCTCGACCTCTGTCAGGAAAAAAGGGGGGTACAGAAATCTTTTTCCTATATCGGAAAAGACAAGATAAAGATTGAATATGAACTCCCCCTCAATGAAATTCTCTGGGACTTTTTTGACAAGCTGAAATCTCTTTCGAGAGGCTATGCATCGTTAGACTACGAATTCATAGGGTTCCGTGAATCCGATCTGATAAAGCTTTCCCTCCTTCTGAACGGGGAAGTAGTCGATGCGCTTTCGCTCATTGTGCACAGAGATAAGGCATATTACAAGGGGCGGGAGCTCACTGAAAGACTGAGGGGGATTATCCCGAGGCAGATGTTCGAAGTCGTTATTCAGGCTGCAATCGGCAACAAGATCATTGCACGGGAAAATGTGAAAGCGCTCAGAAAAGACGTTCTCGCCAAGTGTTATGGCGGGGACATCACCCGGAAAAGAAAACTCCTAGAGAAACAGAAGGAGGGCAAGAAGCGCATGAAACAGTTCGGCAGAGTTGAATTGCCACAGGAGGCATTCCTGGCTGTGCTGAAGGTAAAATAGAAGCGTTCAGGGCAGGGATGCCTGACTCCGTGACTGAATTCCTATACATCCATATCCCCTTTTGTCTCAGGAAATGCCTGTATTGCGATTTCCTCTCTGTACCCTATGACCCGTCGCTGGCCGGAGACTATCTGAACGCACTCTGCAGGGAATTGGAGATAGAGAAGGATAATGCAGGCGTACTCCGGGCCGTTTATATCGGAGGCGGTACGCCGTCAACTCTTTCTGAGAACCAGTTCATGAAGCTGCTCGGTTGTGTACAGAGCAACTACGTTCTTTCGCCGGATGCAGAGATAACCGTCGAGGCAAATCCGGGTTCTCTGGACAAGAGAAAAATTGCTGCCCTGGCTTCATCGGGGGTAAACAGGCTCAGCCTCGGCGTCCAGTCTTTCCATGACTCTGAACTGAAGACCCTCGGAAGAATCCATTCCGCAGATGAAGCGCGGAGGTCTCTTGCACGGTTTCATGAAGCGGGAATCCCGAACTATTCAATCGATCTAATCTACGGAATACCCGGCCAGCATATCGATACGTGGGCCGGTTCACTTGAAGAAGCAGTCAGGTTTTCACCCCTGCACATTTCTGCCTATGAACTGACTCCCGAGCAGAATACTCCGTTCGTCCGCCTGCTGGAATCAGGCCGTCTTGCGATGCCTGATGATGACCTGATACTCAGCATGTATGACCGGGCAATTGAGTATCTCGGAAGTTTTGGTTATACGCACTACGAGATATCCAATTATTCCATCGCCGGTTCTGAATGCAGGCACAACCTCAATTACTGGGACAGAGGGGAATACCTTGGCGCCGGTGCCGGTGCCCACTCCTTCCTGAACGGGACGCGCTCGAGGAATACCGGCGATATACAGCAATATATCGATAATCTCTCACGCGGAAACATTCCCGGGAGGGAATCATACCGGATTGCACCCGCTGATTCTTTGAGGGAATATCTCTTCCTTGGCTTAAGGAAAAAGCAGGGTATTTCTCTCAGCAAAGCAGGTATTTTTTCAGAAGATATACCGGCGCTGTGCAGGGACCTGATCGACGAAGGGTTTTTAGCAGTCAGTGGCGATACCTTGAGGCTCACCAGCAAGGGGTTTCCTGTCTCCAATGCGGTCATCGTAAAACTCTTCGGGATATTCGGGCTGTAACCCCCTGAACAAACCCCAATTATTATTTGACAGAAGGGAAATGAGGATTGTAGATTAGGAATAGAGACACGGCATGGCTAGACACCGCGCAAGAACCGCTTTCATTGTTCTGTGCATCCTTTGCCTCTCGGGCGTAGGATGCGCTTCCCTGTCGGACCGTGCACAGATGAAAACCGGCATGGCGGGGGGCTGTGTTTCAGGAGCAGCGCTGGGCGCCGCAATCGGCAGTATCCCGGGAGCCATGCTCGGCGGCATGCTCGGCACTGCTGCGGGGACAGTTCTTGACGAATACTTTGAAAGAAGGGCATTGAACGGAGATGAAGAGTTTTCCCGGCGCAAACAGAAGGAAGGCGAACAGAAGCTGGTTATCAGAGATTCGTCGGTCGATCCGCAGCAGGTTGCTACCGGCGGTGAAGCAACTACTCACGTGCAGTATTCTCTTCTCGGATCGTCGGACAGTAATACCGTAGAGGTCAGGGAAAAGCGCGAACTCTATACGAGGAATGAAGGCACTACCCCTCTGTCTGAAAAAACAGTATCAAGATCGCAGGGGACCCACCGCTCATCACTCACCATAAAAATTCCCGACACCATTTCACGGGGCGATGCCGTTCTGATTACTACCATTTCATACGGCACCAATCAGGCAACAGCACAAACACCGATAGAAATCCTTTAACCTGCATTATTCATAGCGAACTCTGTTCCAATGTTTGTCATTGTCCGGATCTGGTCGCCTCCGGCGCCGCCGAAAGCGGGCACACTTGACCGGATAATCCAGTCCCATTCTCTGGATTGTCCGGTCAAGCCGGACAATGACGAATTTTACGTATTTACTTGCTGGAGTAATAATAGCATAAACATTGCACTCATACGGTTGCGGAGTTTTTCCGGAAGCCAGGCTGGCGCGACTTTATTAAGTGTCCCCCTGTATGACCTGTTATCCCAGACCAGTAACCCGGAGCACCTCCTCAACCGTTGTCACTCCCTGAATAAGCTTGGTGATGGCATTCTCCCTGAGAGTCCGCATTCCCTGTCCGAGCGCCACTTTTTGCACGTTCATCAGGGATGTTTTGTCGTGGACTTGCTCCCTGAGTTTCTCGGTCATATCCATGATCTCAAAAATCCCGGTTCTTCCCCGGTAGCCTGTGCTCCTGCACTGTTCGCAGCCCCTCCCGAGGGATACTGTGTATGTTTTTACTTTTTCGTAATCGAGCCTCAGGATATAACACTCGTCTTTCGTCAGGTGATATTCCTCCTTACATGCCGGGCAGACCTTCCTGACCAGTCTCTGGGCAATGACGCCCAGCAGAGTGGCATTCAGGAGAAAATCTTTCGCCCCGAGATCAAGGAGCCTAGTGATGGAACTCGGGGCATCGTTCGTATGGAGTGTCGAAAAGACCAGATGACCGGTAAGCGCCGCCTGAATTGCGTTCTCTGCGGTTTCGAGATCCCGAATTTCTCCTACCATGATGATATCAGGGTCCTGTCGCAGAATTGTCCTCAGGGAATTCGCAAAAGTCACGTCAATCTGAGGATGCACCGCGGTCTGATTAAATCCCTCATAGATCATTTCTATCGGGTCTTCGATCGTCGTGACATTCACCTCGGAAGTCGAGAGCAGTTTCAGGAGCGAGTAGAGAGTTGTGGTTTTGCCGCTTCCCGTCGGGCCTGTCGCAAGGATGATACCATGGGTATTTGCAATGAATGATTTCACCAGCTTGAGCTCTCTGGAGAAAAAGCCCAGTTCTTCTATATCCTTCATGAGCAATTCGGGATCAAATATCCTGATGACCACTTTTTCGCCGAAAGCAACCGGGAGTGTGGAGATACGAAGTTCGACCTCCTTCCCTTCATGGGCCGTCTTGATTCTTCCGTCCTGCGGCCTCCTCTTCTCTGCAATATCCATCCGTGCAAGCATCTTGATCCTGGAGACGATCGGAGGATGAACAGCCTTGGGAATCTTATGGATATTATGGAGGATTCCGTCTATCCTGAATCGGATAAGGCTGAACTCCCGTTTCGGTTCGATATGGATATCCGAAGCCCTGCTGGAATAGGCATAATGGAGCAGATATTCAACTGCATTGACAATATGCTGATCAGTCGCTTCGAGTTCTGTGATGGATTTGAGTTTGATATACTGCTCAAGATTCCCGAGGTCCGTCTTTGTATCGATTTCCTTATCGGCTGAGGTAATAGCGGATTTGAACCCGAAAAACTCCGTAATGATCTGTGTGATATCTTCCCTGGTCGCAACCGCCGTCTCAACCCGGTAACCGGAAACGCGCTCAATCCAGTCCACAGCTTCCCGATCAAACGGATCGGCAGTGGCAACAGTCAGGACATTGTTGGCAAGCGCAATGGGTACAATCTGGTGGCGGATCGCATAGGGACGTGAAATGATCCTGGTGACGATTTCGTAATCCAGCTTCAGTGGGTCAATCCTGACAAAGGGAAGGTTCAGGTGTCTGGCAACTGCCATCATGATACCCTCGGCGGTCAGTATCCTCCCCTCTTGCGGAGAAGATATCTTGAGCGATTCGATAATGTCGATCAGGGAAACAATCGACTGGTCGGCGAGCACATGTCGTGCTCCCGGTCTTTTTGACTTGAGCAACTTTGCCCTCTGGAGAGTCGCTTTTGACCTGACTGACTGGACCTGTTCTTCGGTCAGGAGTCCCTCAGAGGAGAGGATATCAAGCAGCGGTTCATTTTCTTTCACAAAATTATGATACCATGTTTTGCATGAGAAAAAACCTTCATCTCCTGTGCTAAAATACGTAAAGAGGCATACCGAGGTGAGATTGCTTCTGCCTGCTCGCCATGACGCGAGGGGATATGCAATTGCCGTGGTCAGATTTATGAAGCAATGCCGGACAACCGGCTCTTGAGCGGAATAAATAAGGAGTTACACCAAGACAATGAAAGAATGGGATTGGCTCACAGGAGGAATCATTATCGGAATATGGCTGGTTCTGGTATTATTCGTTTTTCCGAAGCTGGGAATTCCCACCTGAAGGACTAACCACCGGGATCCGGGTAATCCCAAAAAAAAGTGCTGAAGCCTTTCCCTGAATGCCTCTGACCGTCGCAGGTTTCTCCGGGCGGTTTTGCATCGTTTCATGGTAAACTGCATAGGTGTCTATCATTCAGGTCCATAATTTGGCAAAGAAGTTCGGCCATATTGCTGCCGTCAACGACGTCTCATTCGAGGTTGAAGAAGGAACCGTATTCGGATTTCTTGGTCCGAACGGTGCAGGCAAGACCACAACCATCAATATCCTCTGCACCCTCCTTGCACCGACATCCGGTTCAGCGTTCATTGCAGGCTATGACTGCATGAGAGAGCCCTCGGAAGTCAGAAAAGCAATCGGGATCGTGTTCCAGGATACCACACTCGACAAGGACCTTACTGCTTACGAAAATCTTATGTTCCACGCATATCTCTACAATGTCCGGAAAGAATCGAGAAAGAACCGCGTGGATGAAGTGTTGCGGTTTGTAGATCTCTATGAAAGAAAAGATGATCTCGTCAGAAAATTCTCCGGGGGCATGAAGCGGAGGCTTGAAGTAGCGCGCGGTCTGATTCACAGGCCGAAAATCCTTTTCCTTGATGAACCGACACTCGGTCTCGATCCGCAGAGCAGGGCAAATCTCTGGGAATTTATCTCTGAACTTCCCGGAAAGCATAACGTAACCATCTTCATGACTACCCATTATATGGAAGAGGCGGAGGTATGCAGCAGAATCGCTATTATAGACAACGGGAAAATCATCGCCCTTGATTCGCCGTCTGAACTGAAACAGGCAATAGGCGGCGATGTCGTCTCTATAAAAACCACCGATAACCCGAGCACAAAAAGGGAACTTGAAAGGATTTTCAAGCTTGGGGTCACTGAGAAAGAAGGTGAACTCTCCATGACATGTCCGATAGGCGACACCTGTATTCCGGAGATGCTCCGGACGATTGGGGATAAGGTACTCTCTGTCAGGATTCAGAGACCAACCCTGAACGACGTATTCCTCAATCTCACAGGGAAGGCAATACGTGACGGGGAAGCAACCGGAGGAGATACGGTGAAAGACTCGATCCGGGCATACCGGAGAAGACACTGAGAAAAGCTCATGGCTGACAGCTCATAGCTTGAAAGAGTATCAAGACATTCTATGGAATATAATGCAATTTATGTTATCGTCGCACGGGAACTGAAGAAATTCGTCAGGGAGAAGAGCCGCCTTTTTTCCGCCATAGCCCGTCCGCTCCTCTGGCTTTTTATCGTGGGCGCCGGGATATCCCGCCTTGTTCCGGGAGATGCAGGTGTTCCCTATACTCAGTTTATCTTTCCGGGTATCCTCGGCATGACCATCCTGTTCAGTTCAGTCTTCTCGTCAATCTCGATCATCTGGGACAAGGAATTCGGTTTCATGAAAGAGATCCTCGTCGCTCCCGTATCCCGGTTCTCAATTGTGATCGGCAAGGCACTGAGCGGGACGATCGTTTCCCTCATTCAGGCGGTCATCATCCTTGCGTTTTTCCCGCTCGTTGGCTTCAGGCTTGATGGCATGCAGGTCCTGTCGGTCATCTTCATCTGCACATGCCTTTCATTCTGTATTGCGTCCTTCGGGATTGTTCTCGCAACGTTCTATGACAGCTATGAAAGCTTCAGCGTGATCATGAATTTCATTATCATGCCCATGTTTTTCCTCTCCGGAGCGATGTATCCTATCCGTCTCCTGCCCGACATTCTCCGTATTGTCGCCCACCTCAATCCTCTGACCTACGGGATCGATGCCATGAAACACGTTTTGTTCCCGGATGCGGCAGGAAGCATGGGCCCTGACTTTTCGATCGGTACAAGCGCACTGGTAATCCTGCTGACCTCCCTTGCATTCGTAGTTCTTGCGGGGAAGTCTTTCGAGAGGAAAAAATGATAGACTATGAGAAAAAGCCCGAAAGGAACCGTCATGATCCCCTTCTGTCTCATGGCAAAAACGATTTCTGACGCATGGTTTCAGCTTATCTATAACCTGTTTGATAAGGCCTACTCACAGAACATACAAAAAGGCTCCTTTGAGAACGAACAATACCGCCTCCAATATCCGGGGATCGCAGTTTATATTGAACATCCATATTACGACATCGTGCCGAGCATCCCGTCCGCCCTCGGTATCCCTGCTCCGACAACCATGGAATATATCGAAGATTACTTTGCGAATTACCTTATGAATCCCGAGCTTGCTGAAAACGAAACATACACATACGCAAGCAGGATACAATGCTCCATGCCGAACGGAGGCACCCAGCTTGACCGGGTTATCGTTATGCTGAAGGAAACTCCGCTGACAAACCAGGCAGTCGTCGAGATTGCAACTCCCCATGATCTCGATATCTGTTATGGAAAAGACGGCAAGCTCGATCCCCCCTGTCTCAGACTGATTGATTTCAAGGTCATCCCTTCGGGAGATTCGCTTTTGCTCACGGTAAGCGTCTACTTCAGGTCATGGGATTTATGGGCGGGTTTCCCGACAAACCTCGGCGGGATAGAACTCCTGAAGCAGTTCGTTGCTTCGGAAACGGAACTGAAGAACGGTCCCCTGTATGCCTACAGCGCAGGCGCCCACATTTACGGCTATCAGGAAGAGATCGCCCGTCTCAGAACGCTGAAATCGAATAAATCTGCATAAAAGGAAAAATAGTTTGCAATGATCTTTATACCGCATTCCATTCATGGCGAACTCTGTTCCAATGGTTGTCGTTATCCGGCCTGACCGGATAATCCAGTTCTTTATTTGCAAAGCTTCTGATACTGGATTCCCCGATCAAGTCGGGGAATGACAGAGAAATATCTTAAACAAGTTTTTAGATCTTTGAGGATTTACAGCATGGAACTCCTGGTTGATGCGGTCTGTAAACGTTTATCCCGATTCTTATATCTACGACCCTTTGAGCGGCAGCCTGATAAGAAACGTTGTGCCTTTGCCCGGTTCGCTTTCGACAGAGATGTCCCCGTTATGATACTGGACTATCTTCAACGCAAAGGTAAGTCCCAATCCCGGACTGTACATCTTTGAAGAGACCATGGGATCGAAGATATTCTTTATCTTGTCCTTTTCGATTCCTTTTCCGGTATCGGCGATCTGCACTCTCAGATTTTCTGTGCCGGTCCTCGTGCTGATCGTAAGATTTTTTTCTGTGGTCTCCATAGCCTCAATCGCATTCCTGATCATGTTGCAGAGAGCCCTTTTCATAAGCTTTTTGTCGATCGGAAGGACAGGGAGCTCATTCTGGAGGTCTGTCTTTACCGTAATATTCTTTTCCGCAAACTCCTTTTCGAACACCTTGAGGGCATCAAGAACAATCTCATTGATGTCGACAGGCTCCTTCTGGGATATCTCCATGGATTTGAGTTCTATGAGCTGCCTGATCATCTCTTCAAGCACTGCAACATCTTCTATGATCATCTGGAGATATTTTCTGTTCGGGTCATCTTTAGGAAGTTTCTGAAAGACCTTCCGCGCAAACCCGCCGATCGATGTCAGGGGGTTCCGTATCTCGTGCGCAACCTCGTCGATCATCTGTTCAAGGGCTCCGGTTTTCTCGGTCTCAACCTTCTTTTCATGGGTTGCCTTGATGGAGAGGAGGGAGCGTACCCTTGCGGAGAGTTCTTTATAGTCAAAGGGCTTCGCCATGTAATCATCGGCCCCCGTATCAAGCCCTTTTACCTTGTAGTCGATTTCCCCTTTTGCGGTGAGCATAAGGATGGGTATATATTTTGTCTTTTCGTCAGACTTCAGCCGTCTGCAGGTCTCGTATCCATCCATCACCGGCATCATGACGTCAAGAACGATCAGGTCGGGGTTATATTCCGGGACTTTCCTGAGCCCTTCTTCGCCATTGGAGGCCTGGTCAGTGTCATATCCTTCGGCGCGGAATCTCTTCCTGAGCAGTTCGACGGTGTCAGGGGCGTCATCGACAATCAGTATCTTATTCTTCTTCTCTCCCAAGAACGCTTTCCCATTTTCCCCGAAGATAATTCCTGACCTGCTCAGGAAATTCCCGCACATTGATCGGTTTCGATATGTATCCTTCAAACCCGCCGCTGATGAACTTTTCCCTGTCGCCTTTCATCGCGTGGGCAGTCAGTGCAACAATAGGAATCTCCCTGAATTCTTCCATGGTTTTGAGCCGCTTAACGACTTCAAAGCCGTCTATTTTCGGAATCGATATATCCATGAGGATGAGGTTCGGTTTTTCAGTGAGCGCTTTCTGAATAGCCTCTTCACCGTCCTGAGCCTCAATCATCTGATAGCCTTTATTTTTCAGGACTTTCACCACAAGCTCACGGCTGTCCTGATTATCCTCTACAACGAGGATAGTCCGCGGGATTATCTTCTTGTTCTCGTCCATGCCGTCCTATCCGATCTGCATCCTATTATATCCGGCCTCCGAATTTTTATGCTGTTGTATTCAGTTTACTGATCGTATTTTTCATTTCAGTGAGAAAATCTTCCCGGGTAAGGACCCCCCTATTGAGTATCCCCTGAATCCTCCCGTTCAGTTCATCGATCTCTTGTTCGGTAAGGTCTTTATGGGTCACAATAATGACCGGGATATCTTTCAGGCTGTCTTCTGTTTTCAGATATTCAACGACGTCAAAGCCCACATCCGGAGCGGTAGGATTGAGCACAATAAGATCAGGCTTGAAATCCTTTATAGAATGCTTTGCGTCGTCGCTGTTATACGCAGTGGTTACCTGGTATTCAACTTCCCGGAGGACTCCGCCTATCATCCTTACTGTTTCCGGTTCATTATCAACCACAAGCACCCTCTTGATCTTCTTCATTTTCTCGAGATTGGTAAGCTTGTGGAGGAGTGTCTCCTTCTCTACGGGCTTTATCAGATATTCGGCAGCGCCGAGGCTGAACCCCAATTTCGTATCGTCCACGATAGAGAGTATGATCACGGGGATATCCTGGGTCTCCGGGGTATTTTTCAGCTCCTGGAGCACCTGCCACCCGTTTTTCCGCGGCATCATGATATCAAGGGTTATCGCGAGAGGCAGGATTTCCTTGGCTTTTTCGACAGCACCCTCTCCACTGAGGAGGCCTACAACCCGGTAATCATCTCCCAGGTATTTCTCGATTATCTCTATCGCTTCCGGGTTGTCGTCTATGGCGAGAATCACTTTTTTTCCGTCACCGCCCTGCGTCGTCTGCGGGGAAACGAGTTTCTCTTTTTCCTCATCACAGAGGATAAGTCCCTTGATGAGCTCGCATCCCTTGCAAAAGTCAACCTTTTCAGGATAGGCTGCGAGCTTCATCCCTGCGCAATGGGTTCCGAGGATCATCCAGCACCGGCTTTCCTTGCTTCCGTACGCAGGGCAACTCGGCTGACCACAGCGGACATATTCCCAGCACCGGATCGGCTTCCCTGCATATTCCGGCTCTCTGAGGAGGGCTTCGGTCGGGACTCCAAAATACTCGGCAAGCCCCTGCGCCATTCGCTTTTCAACGACAGGCTGCTCGGGCTTATCGAGAACCTCCTTTTTAAACGGGATGGTGAAACAGAACCTGCTTCCTTCTCCGTATTTGCTCGTTACCCATATGAATCCCTTATGCAGCGATATCAGCCCCCGCGCAATACTCAGGCCAAGCCCGGTACCTTCATACTGCCTCACCGTAGTGAGGTCCACCTGGACAAACTTGTCGAAAATCTTCCCGATATCCTCTTCCTTGATCCCTATGCCGGTATCTTCAACGCAGATTTCTGCGAATATCGGATCTTCTCCGGGTGCGATGCCACGTTCTGAAATCTTTGCCCTGATCGTAATCCCTCCCTTGTGGGTAAATTTTATCGCATTCGATACCAGATTGATAAGTACCTGTTTAATTTTATCTTCATCGGCATAGAGCAAAGGAAGTCCTTCCCCGATATCATAGGAAAGATTCAGGTTCTTTTGTTTGATTTGAGGTTCAAAGGTCGGCATGACCGATTCGACAAGCCATCTGAAATCTATCTCTTTCGGCGACAGTTTCATTTTCCCCGATTCAATCTTCGAGATATCGAGGACATCATTGATCAACTGGAGAAGATGCCGGGCATTCGCAGCAACCTTCCTCAGGCTCTTTTCCTGTTCCTCATTCACCGGGCCGTCGACCTCATCCATCAGGAGATCGGTATATCCGATAATCGCGTTCATGGGCGTCCGGAGTTCATGGGACATGTTTGCGAGAAAAGTCGATTTCAGTTTATCAAGCTCTCTCAGTTCCCTGTTTGCCACTTCAAGCAGGGAAAGGAGCCTCGTCCTCTCGTTTAAGAGCGAGGTCTTCCTCTTCACCTCCTCCTCCAACGCCTTGCTCGTTGAAGATATCCTTCCAACCATCTCATTAAAGGTGTTCCCGAGGATACCGATTTCATCCTCTGTTCTCACCTCGACGGTAACCGACATATCGCCTTCAGCGAATCTTTCTGCCTTCTCCGCCAGGCTTTCTACCGGTTGTCTCACGAGGCGGTTTACCATGAAGTAGACAAGAACAATGGAGAAGGGAATCAGGAACATCACGATCATGATGGTCCGGTTGCGCTGAGCAACGACTTGTGCGTATGTGCGCTCTGCATCGATTCTGACCACGATGCCGCCGAGGACTTTCCGCGAAGACCCGTGGCAGTGATAACAGTTCTCTTCATTCAGGATCGGACGCATAACGACAAGATGTCTCTTCCCTCCCATAAGGTCTTCGAAAGGTTTGCGGGTATCAACCGGTGGGGTAATCCCGGTATTGAGGGTTTCAGCAAGGGTATCAAGAACCTCGTTATTCCGGATATGTTCTTTCAGTCCGGAACTGACCGATCTCTCATGGGTCGAGTAGACAATCTCCTGCTCAAAATCGCAGATGAAAACTTCCACGTCCTGCATCTTTTCCCGGATATCTGCCAGCTCTCTTACAATCGCCTCTTTGTCCCCGACTTCCATGGGGTATTTTATGCCTGCATAGACCGCGTCAGCCAGTTCAGTGCTCATCGCCGAGGCAATCTCAAGCCTGTCCTGCGTGCCGAAGTATATCCTCATATATATTTCTGCGATCAGCACCAACAGAATTATAACGAGCATTGCCACCATGATCTTATAGCCCAGTCTTTTCTTTATGAAACTTAGCATAGTCTGCAGTCTTTCGTTATGCCGGCAGTTCTCTCCTCGCTGCGGGTATCAGTGAGCACCCCCGTGAATCAGCGGCTTGTATCTAAACGCCTTCACCCGTTCCTCAGTATGACACACCTCACAGTCCGCGATGCTTAAACGCCTCTTGATATACTGCGGACTCCTTGTCTTCACATGGAGCTCTCCGGGACCATGGCAGACCTCGCACCCGGCATTCTTCAGATGGGGTGTTTTTTCAACGCTCACAAACCCCCCGGGCTTTCCGTACCCGGTAGTATGACATGCGTAACACCCCCGTATTTCCTCCTCAGTCAATCCTTTCTTCACCCGATCAATACTGTTGTAAGATTTACTCTTCTTGGCATATTTCATAAAACTGTCGTATTCCTTTTCATGACATTTTTGACAGACATCAGACCCAACATATACCGGGGGACCTTTCTTTGCCTGCGCATAACTATGTCCGGGCTCTGCAACGGAAAATACCAGGAGAAGCAGGTGGAACCACGCAAGGAAAAATATGGAGGATGGTCTCATAATACTCATATTTTCTTGTATTGCCAAAAAAATTGCAACAAACGGAACAGGATATTTCGGCTATACTATCACATGGCATATACCATCGCTGTTGCCGGGAAAGGCGGTACAGGGAAAACGACCCTCGCAGGCCTTACTGTCCGCTACCTGATCGAACAGAGAAAAAAACCTGTCCTTGCAGTCGACGCAGATCCGAACAATTGTCTGAACGAAGCCCTTGGAGTTCCAGTCCATGCGACGGTTGGAAAGCTGAGAGAAGATTCACTCCGGATCATCAGGAACGGTTCAGAAAGGCCCGGGAGCATGTCAATGGAGCAGCTTTTTGACTACAGGATACAACAGTCAATCATTGAATCAAAAGGTTTTGACCTGCTCGTCATGGGAAGACCCGAGGGGCCCGGCTGTTATTGCGCTGCAAACAATATTATCAGAAAATACACCGACAAGCTCTCAGAAACGTATCCCTATGTAGTTATTGATAACGAGGCGGGCATGGAGCACCTGAGCAGAAGGACTACTCACCGGGTAAACCTGCTGATGATCGCAAGTGATCCTGGCATGCGAGGATTAGAGACCGCGAAAAGGATAAACGCCCTCGTCTCCGAACTTGAGCTGGACATTGAGAACCGTGTGCTCCTCATCAACAGAATTTCCCTCCCCGAAGAATTCTCGCTGCAGAAGACGGCAGCGTGCCTGGGTCTCCGGGTTGGCGGAATCGTGCCTCACGACGATGCCCTGTTCCAAATCGGCCTCAAGGGAGAGTCGGTTTTTCATCTCCCTGACGATGCAAAAGCACTCAGGTCTCTGTTCTCAATCCTTGATGCCCTGAATATTCCGTCCTGACGACAAATACTTTATCTCTCGTCGACTTCTCCCTGCCTGGGAAATCCGGCGATCTCTTCGGGAACTGACTGATATATATGCATTCCGGACCCGATTTCAAACCCCGACGTATGGGTAATCCGCAGCACGATACTCAGGTACCAGAGAAACCTTCACAGCATAGCCCCCCATGGCATTCACCCGCTATAATTGCAAAATACCACGAACAGTTTTAGAATATTCCATGAACCTATGCATTATCACGGGAAAAATATTGCCGTTTTTTCTTGTGCCGGTTCTGCTCTTTGCCTGCAGCGAGGACCAAACGAACCCGGTCGCAGGGTATGGAGATTCTCTTACCGGTGCCTATAAGCGCGGACAGCAGGCAGGTGAAGCTGCCAATCTCGACGCGGTGAAAAAAACTGTGGAAATGTACCGGGCTGCTCATGGAAGTTACCCGCAGAGCCTTGACGAAATAGAGGAGATCATGTCTTCACCGGTTGACCTTGCTCGCTATGAATACGATCCGGACACCGGTTCCGTCTCACTGAAAAAATAAAGGCGCCCATAAGAAAGAGGTCATCAATCTTGACAGTTTTTCCGATTTCTCTTTATACTTATATACTTTGGGCTTAAAAAGTCTTTTTTCCCGGGATGAAAATACTGATATCAGAAATACCCGATGAAGGGCTTGATATCGATGAAAGCGAGAACATTGAATCCGATATCATCCGTTTACCGGTTCAGATACGATTGAGAGTTGAGAAAGTCGGTACCGAGGTAATGATCAGAGGGAATCTCATTGCAGAAGCTTACCTGCAATGCAGCCGCTGTGTCGGTGATTTCTGTTCTGTCCTTACCGTCCCGGTCGATGTAGTATATCATCCTCTTGCGGAACTCAAGGGTGACGAGAGCCACGAGGTTGCATCCGACGAACTCAATACGGATTTTTATAGCGGCGATGAGCTCGATATCCTCAGCCTGATCAATGAACAGATTGAACTCGCTCTTCCGATGAAGCCTCTCTGCAGTGACCTCTGCAAGGGGATATGCCCGCAATGCGGTGCAGATCTGAACACCGGAACCTGTACCTGCATCCGTCAGGCGACAGACACACGGCTTGCTGCATTGAAAAAATATTTCCCTGAATGAAAGGAGCAAAAAATTGGCGAATCCGACTCATAGACATTCGAAAGCACGGAGAGACAAGAGAAGGGCTAACTGGAAAGGCCAGATGCCGAACCTGAGTCTCTGCCCGGACTGTAACGAATTACGGATTTCCTTCAACGTATGTCCTCATTGCGGTTCGTACGACGGCCGCAAGGTTCTCGATATCATTGAAAAAGAGGCATGAGGATTGCCCTTGACGCAATGGGGGGAGATTACGCCCCTGCTGTCAATATCGAGGGCGCTGTTGACACAACACGTGATTTCCCGGGAATTCATGTCATCCTCGTCGGTGACGAATCAATTCTTCGGAAAGGACTCGAAGGGAAACGGTATTCTTCGGACCGTTTATCTATTTTCCACGCCTCCCAGACCGTCGGCATGGAAGAATCTCCTTCAGCTGCAATTAGAAGAAAGAAGGACTCGTCGATACGGAAGGGGATTGATCTGGTCAAAGGCGGCGAAGCTGATGCGTTTGTAAGTGCAGGCCATTCCGGCGTTGTCATGGGCACCGCGCTTTTATGTCTTGGGGCTTCTGAGATGGTTGACCGTCCTGCAATAGCGACCATCATGCCGACACTGAAAGCGCCGTTTGTGCTCATTGATGCAGGCGCCAATATTCATTGCAAACCCCGTAACCTCCTGCAGTTTGCACTCATGGGGAATATTTACTGCAGGGTTATCCTCGGGAGGAATAATCCAAGGGTCGCACTCATCAGCACCGGAGAGGAAGACAGCAAGGGGAACGAACTCACCAAAGAGACCTATAAACTCCTGAAGGAGTCAGACGTGAATTTTATCGGAAATATAGACGGAAAGGATATCTTTACCGGGGATATTGATGTAATTGTCTGCGACGGGTTCACCGGCAATGTCATACTCAAGACAAGCGAAGGACTTGCTGATACCCTGATCAAGATGCTGAGAAGAGAGGTCGCGAACCTCACCTCAGGAAGGATCGGATATCTCTTCATCAAACCGGCACTGAAAAATTTCAAAAAGAAGACAGATTATGACGAATACGGCGGAGCCCCGCTCCTCGGAATCAACGGCACCTGTATCATAAGCCACGGGAGGTCGACTGCAAAGGCGATCCGCAACGCCATCAAGGTCGCCTCTGACCTTGCCGAAAAGAGAGTCTGGGAAACCATCTCATTTGCGATTGAGAAAGATCTCGCCCGTCACGAAAGACTGAAAAGTGCAAAGAAGTAGGATTATTTCCACTGGTTCGTTTCTTCCGGAAAAAGTCCTCACCAATCATGACCTTGAAAAAATGGTGGACACATCCGATAAATGGATCACCGAGAGAACAGGAATCAAGGAAAGGCGGATATCCGGTCCCGGTCAGGCAGCATCTGATCTCGCCTATGAGGCGTCACGGATTGCCCTTGAGAGAGCCGGAATCGGCGCCGGAGAAGTGAATGCAATTATCGTCGGCACAATATCCGGTGACATGCCCTTCCCTTCAACTGCCTGCTTTCTGCAGGATAAGCTCGGGGCATCAAATGCCGTCGCCTTTGATGTCAATGCCGCCTGTTCCGGTTTTCTCTATGCCCTCTATATTGCGGACAGTTTCATCAAATCCGGTCTCCAGGAAAAGATACTCGTGGTCGGCACCGAAATACTTTCACAGATAACCGACTGGGAAGACAGGACAACCTGTGTTCTCTTCGGTGACGGCGCGGGAGCCGTTCTCGTCGGTCCTTCTCAGGACGACCGGGGCTTGCTCTCGGTTCATATTCACTCTGACGGATCAATGTGGGACCTTATTTCAGTTCCCGGCGGAGGGTCACGCAATCCGGTTTCCCCTGATTCGATCAAACAGAGGCTTCACTATATCAAGATGAAAGGCAATGAAACGTTCAAGGTCGCGGTAAGGACTCTTGAGGAAATTGCCCTCACAACCCTTTCCCGGAACGGATTGGACTCTTCGGATCTTTCACTGCTCATACCGCATCAGGCGAACCAGAGGATCATTCAGGCTACGGCAGACAGACTGAAGCTGCCGAAAGACAAAGTTGTGATGAACCTTGAAAAGTACGGAAATACCTCTGCGGCTTCCATCCCGATAGCACTCGACGAAGCAGTCCGGACAGGAAGAATACAGGAGGGAGACTATATTCTGCTCGAAGCGTTCGGGGGCGGACTTACCTGGGCTTCCGCTCTAATAAAGTGGTGATTTTCTTACCCCTGTGTCAAGGAGTCGCCTAACCGCAGACAGCAACTCTTTACCCTGGAACGGTTTTCTGATAAAGGCATCGACCAGATTCTCCTTGCTGAGCGAAGCATTGGTGTACCCTGAGATACCGATAATTCTGATCCCCGGTTTTATCTTTTTCAGGTTTTTTATCAGTTCGTCCCCTTCCATGAGCGGCATCATGATATCCGTAATCACAAGCTGAACAGTCCCGCTATTTTCCCTGAACATATCGATTGCGTTGAGAGAGTTGTTGACCGGCATAACCTGGTACCCATGGTTTACCAGGATCTCTTTTACAAAATTGAGCACGTCCACATCGTCGTCAACAACCATGATGTTCTCATTACCCTGCATGGAGGTACTCGCAGGCTTCGCGATACCCGCAAGAATTTTTTCAGACGCGGGGAAATAGATCACAAAAGTCGATCCCTTGCCTGGTTCACTCTCGACGGAGATATATCCCTTGTGGTCCTTGACGATTCCGTACACCGTCGCAAGGCCCAGCCCCGTCCCCTTGCCCTTTTCCTTGGTAGTAAAAAAAGGGTCAAAAATCTTGTTCATAATCTGTGCAGGAATTCCGCTCCCGGTATCCGATACCGTCATCACAATATATTTGCCAGGTACTATGTAAGTCGGAGTATCGTACCGTTCCCTTCCGATATCAGCCATCTCGGTTCGGATGGTAATAAGGCCGCCATCGGGCATTGCATCCCGTGCGTTCACCATAAGGTTCATGAGCACCTGTTCGACCTGGTTGGGATCACCCTCAAAGTTCTGAGAGGTGCTGCTCAATTCAAGTTTGATCCCTATCCTTTTGTCCAGCACCCCTTCGAAAAGCCGAACTGAGTCATTAATAATGTCATGAAGGTTCAGCGGGAGAACCTCATGGGTTTCCCTTCTCGCGAAACTGAGGAGTTTCGATACCATCACCCCCGCCTTCCTTGCCGAGCTCTCGATATTCCTTACCCTCAGCTTTGAAGTTTCGTCCAGTTCGCTGAATTCCAGGAGCAGTTCCGAATACCCGAGGATGGTGGTCAGGATGTTGTTGAAGTTATGGGCAATGCCGCCCGCGAGCGCTCCGACGGAATCCATTTTCTGTGAATGCATAAGCTGCTCCCGGATCCGCTTCTTTTCCGTAATATCGCGGTAGAAAGACTGGATGAAAAGTTCTCCTCCTATCTCTATCGCCTTTGCACTGACTTCAAGGTCTACCTTTTCCCCTTCCCTCCTGTAATGTTCTGTCTCATAGATTATTGATTCACCGTGCAGAATCCGCTCCCTCCGGTCGTCAATCTGTTTCTTATCGCCTCGTGCCTCGAGTAATTCAATATTCACTCCTACGAGAGCATCTTTCTCAAACCCATGGATCTCGCAGGCCTTTTTGTTCACATTTACGATCGTTCCGTTCCTGTCCTGCACGATAATACCGTCGGTAGCGTTATCGAAGACGGACTTGTGCCATTTCTCAGAGATGGCGAGTTCTTTGGTACGTTCCTGAACGAGGTCTTCGAGCTGGGTAGAATATTTTTCAAGCTGTGCTTTCTGTTGATCGAGGTCATATTGAAGTCCGACCTCGCTTACTAATCTTTGGTGATGCAGGTATCTTAAGAGGATAAGGGAAAACATTACGGATAAGATAAAAATATTCGCATTAATAAAATAAGAGGGATTCGTGATTGTATCATAAAAAAGTATTGGCAGAAGAAATATTGCGTACATTATGGCAGAAGCTACGATACTCATAATTACGCTCACCGGGATAAGTCCTATAACGTAGACAACAGATAACATAATGCCTGCAAAATAAGGGGATTGATGTCCTCCTATCTTGGCTATCATCAAGGCTACCATAGTACACACAGATATCGCAGCCAAGATAGTCACAACATTCTGTCTGTTCCTGTCAACTTTTTGTTTATTGTACAAATAGATCAAAAAGATGGAGCCTGCGGCAAAGATGCGATATATTAAAAAAATTTCAAAGTTAGACGGGGTTACAAAATAATCGAGGATGATAAGAGAAAGAATAACAAGGGAACCTATTTTTGTTGCAATATTGGACCAATGATAGAGAAGGATGTCCAGATTTGATCGAATGTATTCTTCTTTTGTCATTGAGGTTTTGTCCGTTTTGACTTTATAATCAATAATATAACATTTGCCTGAACGCTACAATAGTATTCTTTTTGGCTGAATATCATTTCATTTTTTCTTTTCTCAATATCCTTTTGGCTGTATCATGTCCCGAATAACATGTTCCCGGCATGCCGAATGCGATGCTTGTCCAGTGACCGGTGAGATACAAACCACGAATACCAGTCGTTTTGCTGAAAAGTGCATCATAAGTCTGCGATGTCGTCTTTGCCCAACCAAAAGCCGCACCTTGAGAATTAAGAGTATATCGATATAACGTGTGAGGGGTAGCTGCATCAAAATAAACAATATTCTCCCTGATATTCGGAAACAAAGTTTCAATTCTGTTCAAAAAATTATCAGCCACTTTCTTTTTATTTTCTTTCCAGAACAATTTATTCATAAAAGGAGCACCGACAAATGCTAATAAGGTTTTCTGGTCGGGAGATACCCTGAACATATACATACCGGCCTTGCCGAAATTGCACTGCTGTATTTGGCTATAGATTTCATCCAGATCGTAATGCGGAAGATACCATGTGTTTGTGCCAGGAGGCGGAAGTCCCGCAAATGGTTTATTGATGCCAATATAGAGAATGAACGTTGATATCGAAGGAACCATATTTTTCAGACTTTCAATTCTCTGTTTGTCAGGGATTGTCTCCCTTAATAAACGAGTATACGTTTGATTCATATCACATGCTGATATGACATATTTGGAACTGAGTGTTACATTGTTTTCCAATTTTACTCCTACTACTGAATCGTGGGTAACAAGAATTTCGTTTACAAGAGTCCGGTAGAGAATCTTCCCGTGGTTCTCTTTGATAATATAATCGAATGCATTAGGCATATTTTGTATGCCGCCTTCCGGATAGTACCCACCATCAATAATAAATTCACTAAATATTTTTGAACCGCTGAATGCATGCATGAGAGATGGCGGTAACCCTCCATTACCAAATACCGGGATAGCAAATGAACTTATCAGTTTTTCGTCCCGAAAAAAAGACCTCAGCAAGGATTCGAATGTCTTGCTCTTCAATGTACTAAACTGCGCTTGATTTGAGGACATGAGGAAATCAAAGAACTTTTTGAGATTATCTTTCTCCTGAGGGAACAGCGTTGCCAGTCCAGCCAATGTAGTATCCTTGTCATTCCAAAAGGTCATTGTAAAATCTGGGGCGATTATAATGTCAGAGGGATCAAAGCGTTCAATTTTGATTATTTTATCAACTCCCAATTCTGTGAATATTTTATAGACATGTCCACCCTCTCGATAGTTACCGAAAGAATGTGCTGCAGAATCGAACAGGAATCCCTTCCTCTTGAAGGAGGTAAAATAGCCTCCTGGTTTATCATGCTGCTCTACGATCAGTACTTTCATGCCCGCTTTTGCCAGATAGCACCCGCACACAAGGCCGCTTATTCCAGCGCCTATGATAATGGCGTCGTACGTAGTTTGAGATTTTGTCATTTAAGAGGCTTTCTCTTTTAATAACGAGGTTACGAGTTCAACTGCCTGGGTAAGGGTGGTAATATTCGGCACATCTTCATCCCTGATGGATATTTTGAATTTTTTTTCTATTGCCACCGTAATCTCAATCGCTTTAATGGAATCTATTTCCAGATCAGTAGCTAAATTTTTGTCAGGGGTTATCTCTTCCGGTTCAAATCCTGAGACATCCGAGATGATCGATATAATTTCTTGTTCCACATTTTCTGACATGAGCGCTATCCCTTTCCTTTGTGATTTTATGCATATTTTCTCACTACCAGTGCTGCATTATTGCCTCCGAATGCATAAGAATTATTCAGGGCGATATTTACAACATGTTCCCTCGCCTTGTTCGGCACACAGTCTATATCACACTCCGGGTCAGGTGTCTCGTAGTTGATCGTCGGAGGGATGATATCATTTTTCACAACCAGCGCACAGGTTACCCCTTCTATTGCGGAAGCCGCTCCCATGGTATGGCCTATCATAGATTTTACGGAACTAACCGGTATAGAGGAATGCCGGTCTTTGAAAACCTGTTTGATCGCTGCACATTCAGTCCTGTCGTTCGCCCTGGTCCCGGTGCCGTGAGCGCAGATATAGTCCACGTCTTTTTCACTGATGTCTGCTCCCTTCAGCGCATTCATCATGCACCGTGCAACCCCGTCAACAGATGGCTGCGTCATATGCTGCGCATCGCAGCTGAGGCCGTACCCTGATATTTCCGCATAAATTTCAGCGTTCCTTTGCAACGCACTTTCAAGGGATTCGAGGATGAGCATACCCGCCCCTTCCGCTACCATCATGCCTTTTCTGTTCTTATCAAAAGGCTGACATTTCTCAGGAGCAACCGCACGTAACTGGTTGAACCCGGTAAACTCAATGCGGGAGAACGGATCTGATGCGCCAGCGATAACTATATCCGCCCTGTGAAGCCTGATCAGGTCATAGCCGTAGGCAATCCCATAATTTCCGGCTGCGCATGCCGTCGTAAAAATAAGGACAGGGCCATTGATTCCGTATTGTCTCGCTGTGTTGCACGGAGCAGCGTGCGTTGGTATTTTGGAAACACTACGGCGATCAACCGATTTCTTGTGAACCAGCATCGTATTGATATCCTCTATCGTCTGCGCATCACCCAGCGTTGTACCAAATGAAACACCCACGGTCTTTCTCTTAAGGTAGTCTGTTTCAATACCTGAATCAGCAAAGGCGAGTTTCGTTGCAGCCAACGCCATGTGAGAGGAACGGTTCAATAACTTCACGCGTTCTTTATCGATAAAATCTTCCGGCACAAAACTTTTTACTTCTCCGCCATTGTGGGTAAAATGATCCGCCGTATCAAATGACGAAACAGGACTGATGCCGGACGTCCCCTGAAGGAGGTTCTCCCAGAATTCTTTCCATCCTATTCCAATGGATGAAACAACACCCAGTCCTGTAATGACTACCCGTTTATTCATGCCTGGCACTGAAAACAAGTTCCGCTTCCGCAACTTTTTTATCACCGACAAAAGCTTCTCCCGCAACAAACGCACCTGACGGCAGAGATTTTACGTTTCTTACTTTGATCATCAGCTGGTCTCCGGGAACGACCGGATGGGAAAACCGTGCCTTGCAGGAACCGAAATAGTAAAGCGATTTTGCGTCAGTGCCGGCTGTCTCCTTACCGCTGGCAAAGAGAATAATCGCAGTCTGTGCCATCGCCTCGATGATAAGGGCACCGGGCATGACCGGGGTCTCAGGGAAATGTCCCGGGAAGAACGGTTCATTCATTGAAACATTCTTGAGCGCAACAGCTTCTTTTCCGGGTTCCCCATCGAGTACCCTGTCAATCATGAGGAAAGGGTACCTTTGGGGAATCAGTTTCCTGATTGCCTTGATATCAAGTTCCATTGTTATTCCTCGTATCTCTGCAGCACCATTGCCGCATTATTGCCATAAGGATCAGCAGCAAGCACGAGCGTATTTCTTATCATTTTTTTTCTCGCACTGTTCGGGACATAATCAAGATCACATTCCTGATCCTTCTCTTCATACCCTACTGTTGGTGAGACAATTCCGCGATGGAGACACTCTGTTGCTGCTGCGAGGGAGAGAGCTCCGGAAGCCGAAAAGGTTTCTCCTGTCATGGATTTAACGGAACTGACCGGGATATCATATGCATACCTGCCGAAAACATTCTTCAGAACGGCTGTTTCCATCCTGTCGAGCCCTCTGGTGGAATTTGCACATGAGGCAATACAGTCTATGTCTTCCGGAACGAGGGATGCTTCTTTCAAAGCATTCCTGACCGCATTTGCCAACCCTTCCCCTCCATGGGAAAAGTCCATTGCCGATTCATAATCAAAGGCATTGCTGTAACCAAGAACGGTTGCATAAATTTCAGCGCTTCTCTCAAGCGCGCGTGTTTTCTCCTCAAGAACAAGAACGGCAGCCCCTTCAGAGAGAATCGTTCCATTTCTCCTCGCATCAAAAGGACAACAGAGAGGCTCTGTCCCATCCATTCCTGACAGACATCCGAGCCTAGAGAAGCCAAGGAGTGTTTCTTCACACAGCTCCTCGACCCCGCCTGCAAGTACGACATCTGCCCGTCCAAGCCGGATAAAATCAGCTCCATATGACACCGCATCAAGACCCGCACAAAACCCTGTTGAGATCGTGGCATTAAATCCCCTGATCTTGAACCTTATCGATGCCTGACTCGCAGGTGAATTGAGCACTGTATTCGGGAAATGCGAGGGATTGACATATTTCGGTCCATCGAGAAGACCCTGCCTGTCGAATTCAGCGATGCTATGGAGACTTCCGAACGTAGAGCCGATTGCGACTCCTATACGATGGGTGTTTTCCTCTGTAACCTCCAGCCCTGAATCATCCAGCGCGAGCTTTGCTGCGGCACTGAGCAACTGGGTGCTTCTGTCAAGCGTCCGGAGCCCTTTCTTGCCGAGCAGAGCAACCGGATCAAAGGCATTGATCTCTCCGGCATGATGCACTTTCAATCCCGAGGTATCAAACAGGCTTATCGGTCTGAATCCTGTCCTGCCCTGAACGAGACTATCCCAGTATTCTTCCCTGCCGATACCCACGGGGGACACTATTCCCATCCCGGTAATCACGACGGTTTTCATAGTCTTCAATACCCTCTGTGCCCTGTGAGGTTTCCGATATGAAACAGCCCTGTTTCTTTCCTGAAACCCTTACAGTATACCAGATGAAGCGGATCCTTACTATGATGATGCCAGATAAAACACTATGACACCTGAATCCTCCCGGGTTTCGGTGATTGAACTCTTCGGAATATCAGCATCGGCAAATATCCGGAAAAAATCTTCCTCAGTCCGCTGCAGGAAACCATCCCAATCCACAATCCAGTGGTAATCCTGGTGCCGGTAGCGCCTGGCGTCCTTGAATGAGGTAATAAGCAGTCCTCCCGGGTTCAACAGCCTGTACAGGCTGTTGAACAGCCGTGCAAGAAATTCTGATTCAAGATAATCAAAGAAACCGACGCTGTAGATTATATCCTGCTTTCCGAATTCACTCACGTTCAGTTCGTGGTCAAACATCCTGAGGGCATTGTATTTCCGCAGCACGACCTGGTCTGATGTCAGCGGAGAAATATTCGTATAGGAAAGCCGGTTTGCTGAGAAAGAGAGGGCGTCGTTATCAATGTCTATACAGGTGAAGCGGGCACCTGATTCCTCAATGTCCCGCGCCAGCGTAAAGACTTCACGGCAAGATCCGCAGGCAATATTCAGAACATTCGGTTTCTCTCTCTTTCTCAATTCTTGTCTTAATATTCCTTCGAGTTTCTCTATCCTGTTCCTTACTGCGGGGCCAAGGTCCGCATCCAACAGATAGCGATCCAGATAGTATCCAATGCCTTCCGACAGCGGGGTATTCTTATAGGCAATCTCAAGCGTTTTGTAATCACCCTGCTGACCTTGCGGCCATGTACGCGCCCGGTTGATGCAGTAACTTTTCGAAAGGACTGTGTTGGTTTTCTCCCTGAACCGTATCCTCGTCGCCCTGATGACATCCCTGTCTTTCACCTTCTGTTCGAATTCGGCGCAGGACCTCAGCACGTCATCTATCGCCTCCCTGGTCACCTGAAAAAGTTCTTCAGGTTTTTCTTCCGGGTTAAGGCATCTTTTTTCCAGGGTTTCAAGACGTGCATTGAATACCTCGGTGGCCTCATCGAGCCGGTCAACATATTTCCCGTCCAGCTCAACACCGGCCCTGTACCCGGTCTCGACCTGAGAACACCAGCGCACGAATCCAACCTTTTCCTCAATCCCGCCGTTGAACCATATCACATTCCCCGGCGAAAGAGGATAATCGGTTTGTATACCGACACCAGTCTTGCTGATATCAACCGCCTGCGCCTTCAGATCTATCAGTCTGCGCTGTTTCGCATCATTCGAAAAAACAGAATAATCGACTTCGATTGCACAGGGCATTCTCGAAACCTTCCGGTTTGTTGCATGGTAAACTGTTCCTGAATATTCCATAAGACCCCCTTTTTGATACTCCATTGTTTTATTGCTCCTGCACAGCGAGATCAGTCATGAACAATGCCTGCTTACGTCATCATCGTTACACGCCTCCTTTCCAGCCTAAAAATATCCCTTTCCATTCGTCAGAGAATCACCGGTGCCATTTCCTGAGAAATTTTTCGAGTGTATCCCGATACGCCATTGACAAGAGTACAATGACAATGGCAATCCCGACAAGCATTGAAAACTGGTAGTACTGCTGATTGCGGAAAAAAATTCCTCCCAGGGTAAGCATGACAGTGCCCATCAGCCTCCCCACGGTGCTGATGATGAGGAATTCTCCCGTGGCCATTGGGCCAAGGCCAAGGATGTAGCAGAGGTAATCCTTCGGGAATCCGGGGATGAGGAAGAGGATAAACACAAGCACCTCTGCCTTCCGGTGTTTCAGGAGGTAATCATACCGCTCTATCGTCCTTTTCTGCACAAACTTTTCGACAAAAGGTCTTCCGAAGGTCTTCGAGAAAAAAAAAGCAAGCCATGAACCGAGGGTCAAGCCGAGAGTTGAGAGTATTATGCCGAGGAACCCGCCATAGAGATACCCCCCGAGAAATCCCGTGACTTCCCCGGGGATGGGAGCGGCCACAACCTGAAGCAGCTGGAGTGCAATAAACCCGAACCATGAGAACGGTCCCAGAGTGTTCAGGAACGATTCAAGCCTGTTTCTGTCGAGAAAGAAATGGAACGCACCACTTGCATAGAGGACAAGAACGGTCACGAAGAAGGTGATCAGGATGAAGAGCTTGAGCCAGATACTGTTTCTCAGTCTCCCGCTGCCCGTCACTCTCTCTTTTCTTCAACCTCTTTTGAAAATTTATCAATAAACGGTTTGATCAAATCAATCGGAACAGGGAATATGATCGTTGAATTTTTTTCTGTTGCAATCTCTCCCAGGGTCTGGAGAAATCTGAGTTGTAATGCAGATGGCGCTGTCGCTATGATATGTGCTGCGTCAGCAAGTTTCTGGGAAGCTTGAAATTCTCCTTCTGCGTGGATGACCTTTGCCCTTCTTTCACGCTCCGCTTCTGCCTGTTTCGCAATCGCCCTCTGCATTTCAACAGGCAGGTCTACATTTTTGACCTCAACAGCAGTAACTTTAATTCCCCATGGTTCAGTCTGAAAATCGATCACTTTCTGGAGCTCTGCGTTGACTTCTTCCCTCTTGGTAAGGAGGTCATCAAGCTGGCTCTGGCCGAGGATGCTCCTGAGGGTAGTCTGCGCAATCTGTGAAGTCGCAAAATAAAAATCCTCCACCTCGGTTATTGCCTTGACAGGATCCATAACCCTGAAATATACGACCGCATTCACTTTGACAGAAATATTGTCCTTGGTAATAACATCCTGTGAGGGCACGTCCATAGTGACCGTACGGAGGCTAACCTTTACCAGTTTGTCGATAATCGGCCATATGATGACGAGGCCCGGTCCTTTGACCGGAATAATCCTTCCGAGCCTGAATACGACTCCCCGCTCATATTCCCTCAAAATCTTGATTGCACTCGACAGGAAGTAGACAATGAAAAAGACTGTGACCAGAACACCCATGAAAGACGGCTCAAATAACGGCATAATTCCCTCCTTGTGAAACTGTCCACATAGTTTACTCGGTTTACACAGTTTATACTGTTGAGAACGCACACTCCATATGCTGAATCAGTCGTGTATATTCAGTATATTCTATTAACTCCATACACTCCGTGAACAAAGTAAACCAACTGGACTCATTCCCGTTTTTTCACTTTGAGTTTCAGACCTGACACCTGGATAACAACGACATGGTCGCCTTTGGAAACAGGTACGTCAGAATATGCTGACCAGCGTTCCCCATGGAGTGAAACCATTCCTCCGTCCCCGGTAATATCGGTATCGGCAATGCCCTCTGCTCCGGCAAGTCCTTCTGAACCGGTTACCGGCCTGCTCCTGAAAGCCTTGAATGCGAGTCTGACAGTCAGGGTAAAAAAGAGAGTCGTAATAAGCACTGCGGGGAGGACGACGGCGAGTGAGAGTTTAACAAACGGAGCCGGCGATTCAAAAAGCATGAGCGACCCGATCGTCATTGCGATTATTCCTCCGATGGTGAGGATGCCATGGGAAATGATCTTCACTTCCAGGATGAAAAGGATGATCGCGAGGATAATCAGGAGAAGTCCGGCGTAATTCACCGGGAGAGTCTGCAACGCATAAAACGCAAGGATAAGGCAGATGCCTCCGAGTACCCCGGGGAAGATTGAACCAGGGTTGGTGAGCTCGAAAAAAAGTCCGTAAAAACCGAGCAGCATCAGGATATAGGCAATGTTCGGATCGGAGATGAACCCGAGTATTTTCTGCCGCATTCCGATCTCCTCCCGTTGCACTGCGGCATTTTTTGTCTCCAATATCTTTTCACCCATTACTGTATCGACAGTTCTGCCGTGGATATCCGAGAGGAGCGTATTGATATTCTCCGTAACGAGGTCTATCACATTCTGCTGGAGTGCTTCTTTCTCTGTTGATGAGATGCTCTTTCTCACCGCATCCTCAGCCCACTGCGCATTCCTTCCCCTTTTCTCTGCGAGGGCCCTGATATAGGCGGCAGCGTCGTTGGCAGCTTTCTCAGCAATAGTCTTGTCCATCTTTTCCCCGATGCTAACAGGATGCGCTGCGCCGATGTTCGTGCCGGGCGCCATTGCTGCTATATGGGCCGCAAGAGTAATAAATGCACCTGCAGATGCGGCCCTGCTTCCGCTGGGTGATACAAACACAACAACCGGCACCTCGCTCGCAATAATATCCTTGACAATGATTCTCATTGAAGTGTCCAGACCGCCGGGCGTATCGAGCTCAATCACCAGCGCCTCGACCTTCTTTTCATTAGCCTTTCGGATGGTTTTCCTGAGATATTCAGATACTACAGGATTGATAACACTGTTGACCGTGATTACCATCACTTCTTTTCTGTTGTCTTCCAAAAACGCAGGTCGAGACAGATAAAATATACAAAAAATTATGAGGGCTACTCTCACAAACATAAACTTATTCTTTAACATAGATGATATATCTTTTATTTTTAAAAGAATTATAGTTGTTTAAGCAGAATTTTTCAACGGTATTTTGATAGTTCGAATACATCAGTTTTATTACTCCGGCATAAACACATCTCATTCTGGTGGTTGTCATTCCCCGACTTAATCGGGGAATCCAGTATTTCAATCCCGAAAGCTTTCGGGACTGGATTGGGAGCCTGTCCCGTACTTGATACGGGAATCAAGCCGGACAATGACGATTTTTAAAATTATTTGCTTGCCGGGTTAATAGAGATGTCGAGGGGTGGATTCGTAAAGTGACTTCGTATGCCGGGGAAATCCTTTATCAATACCTGTCTCCCCTGAACCTCAATCCTTCCCTCAGCGAATAACCGTATAGCTTCCGGGTAGATTATATGTTCCAGTTCGAGAATTCTTGCTGAGAGTGTATTTTCAGTATCTCCCTGAATAACAGGAACCGCGGCCTGGATTATGATCGGACCAGTGTCCATGCCCTCGTCAACAAAATGAACCGTACACCCTGAAATTCTTACGCCGTAGTCAAGTGCCTGCCTCTGACCGTGCAAACCCGGGAACGAAGGAAGGAGCGCTGGATGAATATTCATAATCCTGTTGGGGAAAGCCCCGATAAGGGCTTTCCCCACAATGCGCATAAACCCGGCAAGAACAACTAAATCTGCGTTCCTTGATCGCAGTTCTTCTGCAAGGGCACGGTAATACTCTTCCCGCGATGCATACTCCGCAGGGTTCATGACCAGATACTCGACAGCATGAATTCTAGCGCGTTCAATGGCAAACGCGGAGGGGTTGTCTGTAATGAGCACCGCGATTTCTGCACGGAGTTTTCCCGTGCCGATCGCATCAAGGATCGCCTGAAAATTCGATCCTCTCCCGGATGCAAGGACACCGATTCTCAGCACTCGCATTTCCCGGTTCTTCATTCCTAAAGCCTGATTTCTATATGGGATTTTTCGCGGAGACTCCTGATAAGGTTTTTGTAGTGTGGCATGAACTGCTCGTCTTCCAGCTTCTTCCTGACAGCCTCCCTGACCTGTTCCAAGGTTTGCGCGGTGGCCTTTTCCTCCAGCTTAATGATATGCAGCCCCTGGTCCGTCCAGAAAGGTTTACTGATATCACCTGGCTTCAGTGAATCGAGTACTATCAGAAACTCTTTTGCAAGGAGATCTTTCCTGACAAACCCCAGGTCCCCTCCATTTTTTGCCGAAGAATCCTCTGACATATCCCTGGCGATCACAGCAAAATCCTCACCTGCCTTCAACTTTTCAGCAATCACCCCAATCTTCTCTGCGAGCAGTGCGTCCCCAGTCTCATCCTTCGGTTTTCTGAAAAAGATCTGCCGCAATTTGTATGCATCGGTATCAATAATAGTCTCTTTGTTCTTTTTTATGTATTCTTCCACCTGTTCATCCGAGATAAGGATTTTACTCCTCACCTGACGGTTCAGGTACTGTCTTACGAGAATCTGTTCAGAGAGTTGTCTCTTGTATTCATTCAGACTTAATCCTTCTTTTTCGATCATCTCTTCCAATTCCGTATCGCTCATACCGTACTTGCTCTTGATATTTTCTATGGCCTCCCTGACTTCTCCGGGACCGACTTCCAGCCCGATCCGCCTTGCATCCTGGACCTGCAGACGGAGATCAATAAGTTTTTCGAGAAAGAGCGGCTCGCTCTCCCTGAACAGCTTCATGCGCTCGGCTTCCTCCATTGCCCGTATCTTCTCTCCTGCTTCTGATTCCATCATTTTATAAAGCTCGCTCCAGGTTATTACCTCTTTATTCACCACTGCGACAACGCGGTCAAGAAGTATGGAGGCACCAGCCTGTCCAATGAAAAGACCCGTAATCAAGACGGTAATGATCCCGACAAGAATGCGGAAGGGTATTCTTTTTTTCAAAATAAACTCCTCTGATTATGATTATCGACCGAAGATAGAGATCGTTTTTTTATACCACAGGTATCAAGGGAAACTCAAGGAAGCTCCGGGTATTTACCCTATGTTCAGACTCAGTCGTCATCATGCCTTTCTGGGCAGCAGCTGCTTATTTGATCTCTGAATGGTAACTCTGGAGAGACCGGACGTCGCTCTTCCCTCCCTGAAAGGCCTCGATACCCTTTGCCGCAGCAACAGCAGCGGCTATGGTCGTTATATGGGGGACTTTATATTTGATAGCAGCCTTCCTGATATAGGAATCGTCATGCTTTCCGAGCTTCCCGCTCGGTGTATTGATTATGAGGGTAATCTCCTTATTCTTTATCGCATCGACAACATGGGGTCTCCCTTCATGGATCTTATCGATCAGTTTTGCCTGAATGCCGTTGTTTGCGAGGAACTTATGGGTACCCTGGGTAGCCATGATTCTGAAACCGAGGCTTGACAGACGTCTTGCTACCTGGAGCGCTGCCTGTTTGTCTTCATCCGTTACGGTTATGAGCACAGTACCTTCTGTCGGAAGCTTCTGCTGGGCAGCCTCTTCCGCCTTGTAAAAGGCCAGACCAAAGGTTTCTGCCATCCCGAGGACTTCTCCGGTCGAACGCATTTCCGGTCCGAGTATAGGGTCGACTTCCGGAAACATATTGAACGGGAATACCGCCTCCTTTACGCCGAAATAGGGGACATGCACAGACCCCGGGTTCAGGTCTGAAAGTCTCCTGCCGAGCATCACCTGCATGGCTATACGGACCATGGGGAAATTGCAGACTTTGGAGACCAGGGGCACTGTTCTCGACGCACGCGGATTCGCTTCGAGAACAAACACCGTATCATTTGCAACCGCGTACTGGATATTCATGAGGCCGACGACACGCAGCTCTATGGCAATCTTCCTGGTATATTCCTGGATTGTATCGAGATGTTTTGCTGGGATGCTGATCGGCGGGATGACACACGCCGAATCTCCCGAATGAATCCCTGCGAGTTCTATGTGTTCCATTACCGCAGGGACAAAGGCGTCTGTTCCGTCCGAAATGGCATCTGCTTCCGCTTCGATGGCATTCTCGAGAAACTTATCGATGAGGATGGGACGGTCAGGAGTAACCCCCACGGCCGCCATCACATAATGCCTGAGCATCTCTTCATCATGGATGACCTCCATTCCCCTTCCTCCCAGAACATATGACGGCCTTACCATAAGAGGATACCCGATTCTTTCCGCCACCTGGACTGCTTTTTCAAGCGTGCTCGCCATTCCGGAATCCGGCATGGGTATGCCCAGCTTTTTCATCATCTGACGGAACCGGTCACGGTCCTCGGCAAGGTCGATGGTATCGGGCGTTGTGCCGATGATATTCACCCCGGCCTCAGAAAGTTCTTTCGCGATGTTCAGGGGGGTCTGTCCCCCGAACTGGATAATCACCCCTTCAGGTTTTTCTTTTTCATAAATGCCAAGGACGTCCTCAACAGTGACAGGCTCAAAGTACAATTTGTCGGACGTGTCATAATCAGTCGAAACAGTTTCAGGATTGCAGTTCACCATGATCGATTCATACCCTTCATGCCTGAGTGCAAATGCGGCATGAACACAACAATAATCAAATTCGATCCCCTGTCCTATCCGGTTCGGACCTCCTCCTATGACCATGATCTTTTTCCTCTCGCTCACCTGCATGGTATCATGGGCGTTGAATGTCGAATAATAGTATGCGGCGTTTTCCACCCCGCTCACAGGGACAGGCTCCCAAGCCTGGATCAGGTTCAGAGACTTCCGCCGTTCCCTGACATCCTTCTCGGCAACACCAAGGAGTCGGGCAAGATACCGGTCCGCAAATCCGTCCTGCTTTGCCCTGATGAGGAGCGCATCAGGAAGCTCTTTGCCTTTATACTGGAGGATTTCCTCTTCAAGGGATGCCAGTTCCTGCATCTGCCGGATGAACCATGGCTTGATATGGGTTTTTGCGTACAGTTGTTCAGCCGAAGCGCCTTTTCGGATCGCTTCATACATGAGGAACTGCCGTTCACTGGTCGGGACAGAGAGCATCTCCATGAGTTCTTCCAGGGGTTTTTCATGAAAATCTTTTGCAAATCCCAGGCCGGAGCGGCTAATCTCGAGTGAGCGTATGGATTTCAGCAGCGCCTCCTTGTATGTCTTGCCGATGCTCATTACCTCTCCGACGGCGCGCATCTGCGTTCCGAGTTTGTCCTCGACTCCCTCGAATTTCTCGAAAGCCCACCGCGCAAATTTCACGACAACATAATCACCCCAGGGAGTATATTTGTCCAGGGTTCCCTCTCTCCAGTAGGGAATTTCATCGAGGGTGAGCCCTGCTGCAAGCAGGGATGAGATCCGGGCAATCGGGAACCCTGTTGCTTTTGATGCAAGGGCCGAAGAACGCGAAGTCCTCGGGTTGATTTCTATGACTACAACTCTTCCTGTCTCAGGATCATGGGCAAATTGTATGTTCGTCCCTCCGATGACCTGGATAGCCCGGACGATATCATATGAGTATTTCTGGAGTCTTTTCTGGAGCTCCGGGTCGATGGTAAGCATGGGAGCGGTACAGTATGAATCCCCGGTATGAACTCCCATTGCATCAACGTTTTCTATGAAGCACACGGTTATGCACTGGTCCTTCGCATCCCGTACCACCTCAAGTTCGAGTTCCTCCCATCCAAGCACCGATTCTTCAATCAGTATCTGCCCGATAAGACTTGCCGAGATTCCCCTGCTTGCAACGGTCCTCAGTTCCTCAAGGTTATAGACAAGGCCTCCTCCCGTGCCGCCGAGGGTATATGCCGGACGAACGACTACCGGAAAACCGAGCCTTGAGACGATTTCTTCAGCCTCTTTGAGGTTGAACGCGGGCTCGCTTTTCGGCATCTCGATTCCAAGTTTGTTCATTGTCTCCTTGAATGCGATGCGGTCCTCACCGCGCTCTATGGCATCAGCCTGAACCCCGATAATTTTTACACCATGCCGGGCAAGTATTCCTCTGCGGGAAAGTTCTGCCGAAAGGTTCAAGCCGGTCTGACCTCCGAGATTGGGGAGTATTGCGTCGGGTTTTTCCTTCTCAATAATACGCTGTATCGACTCCACAGTCAGCGGTTCTATATAGGTTGCATCGGCCATCCCCGGGTCGGTCATGATGGTTGCAGGATTCGAGTTGACAAGCACAATTTCGTATCCCAGGTTTCTCAACGCTTTACACGCCTGCGTTCCTGAATAATCGAACTCACATGCCTGGCCTATCACAATAGGTCCCGACCCGATAATCATTACCTTGCTGATGTCATCCCTTCTCGGCATGTCCTTCCCCCCTTGACGATAATTAAGTATTCCTGAACTGCGATGGTAAAAAAATACCTTTGAGCCACCAGTGCCCGGATATACTAACACTTTTCGGAAAATTGAGTATACGAGAAAGAAATATTCCTGCTTTAGACCCGCGCCTGAAAACATTGCTTTACAGTTGCTTAACAACCCGTTATGGAGTAGAATTTTTTCATGGTGAGATACCCCGGGGACACCATTTGGGAGAGATGTGGTGGTACTATGGGAGCAAGGTATGGGAGAGACTAACTGTAAATCCTATTTTAATTCCCATACCCTGTTTGGCGAAGGAGAAGCAAGATATCCTATCAGAAATTGAGGAGGCAGGATTGGAAAAGCATGATTCGCTTGTTCCAATAGAATTTATTGACAATAAGATTTTATTTATAAGAGGGCATAAGGTTATGCTCGATGCGGATTTGGCAGATATCTATGGGGTAAGCACAAAATGTCTCAATGAGCAGATGAAGCGAAATCTTGACCGATTCCCCGAAGATTTTATGTTCCAATTGACTAAGGAAGGAAAGGCAGAGGTGGTCGCAAATTGCAACCACCTTAAAAAGCTTAAGTTTTCCCCCGCATTGCCTTATGCATTCACTGAACATGGCGCTATTATGCTCGCATCTGTTTTAAATAGCGCCGTTGCTGTCCGTGCAAGCATTCAGATAGTTCGTGCTTTCGTCAGACTCCGGGAGATAATATCCTCCAGCAAGGAATTAGCAAAAAGACTTGATGACCTGGAGAAGAAATATGACTCTCAATTCAAAGTGGTTTTCGATGCAATACGGCAACTTATGACTCCGCCTGAAATAAGAAAGAAAAAGATTGGATTTCGACGGGATTCGGAAGGCTGAGAGCATATGGAATATTATGCCCACAGCATTGAGGGAAAGCCGGTTAAAGAATGGCACCGGCTTGAGGAACATGAGGGGACTGTCCCGGATTTACGGACGCAGCAAAGCGTAGTCGTAGAATCGGGACTGTCCCCGGTGAAAAAAATGGAGAAATCCATTGGCTGTCACAACATCTCTCTGAAGTATCAAAAATAACAGGAAATTTTACTATAAAAATCGGACTGAAGGAGCAAGGCGAATTAATCGGCCTATTGCATTGCAGCCTCCTTTGTCGCCCCTCACGCAGGGGCGTGGATTGAAACGGATTGTCACTCTGAATCCTATTTCCTGGACTTCATTCTCAGTTTCTTCTTTATCTTAGGTATTACAACAAATATAATTACTACTGCTGCCACGATAATCAGTATTTCCATGGTATTATGCTCCTTCCCTTATTCAGCAGGTCATATGAAGAGATCGACGAATCTGAACTCCTCTGCATCGAACAACCCTTTATCAGTCAATTTCAACTTCGGAATTACCGGTAGTGCCATGAAGGACAAAGTCATGAATGGCGCCTGGAGAAACGAACCCATCTCTTTCGCCATTCTGTCTAGTGCGGAATATTTCTCCGCAACCTCTCCATAGTCTTCATTGCTCATGATTCCCGCAACCGGCAGGGGCAATATCAGTTCCTTCTCGTGTGATACCGCGCAGATACCGCCCTTGTGGTTAATAATAAGGTTAACCGCCCTGCATATGTCCTCATCCGAAACACCAACAGCAATAATATTATGCGAGTCATGCGCAATGCTCGAAGCAATTGCTCCGTCTGTCAGCCCGAAACCGTGTATGAACCCGACTGCGGGTCGTGCGTCATGGTACCGGTTAACCACAACGATCTTGAGGATATTCCTTTCAGGACTCGAAATTGCCATTCCGTCCAGAATTGTTCCGTTCTCTAAAAAAGCCCCTGTTATAATCTGGTCGTCAATCACCTTGATGATACGGATGCGTTCTCCTTCGGCAGGGACAAGAAAATCCTCTTTCCTTTTCTTCTCAGCAGGGAACCTGTTGACGGTCCTGATATCCGCCCGGGGGATGAGAGGTTTTCCCGATTCAGCAGCAACCTCGCCCCGTATGACAGTTTTCAGTACGGTGAAGTCTCTCAGGTTATCCACAACAAGAAAATCCGCACTGTCCCCGGTCCGGAGCAATCCCGTATCCGTTCCGTAATGCAGGGCCGGATTGACACATGCTGTCCTGAGCACTTTCATATGATCGATGCCGAGCCGGGCCGCCCTTTTCACCATTTCATTGATCTGCCCATTGAGAAGTTCATCGGGATGTTTGTCGTCACTGCAGAACATGCACCATTCCGGATATTCATCGACCAGGGTGATCAGCTCTTCAAAATTCTTCGCCGCAGAACCTTCCCGGATAAGGATCTTCATGCCCAGCGTGATCTTTTCGATCGCCTCTTCCCTGCTGAGCGTCTCATGATCAGTAGTAATCCCTGCATTGATATACTTTTTCAGGTCATTCCCCCTCAGACCCGGGGCGTGTCCGTCCACGGGTTTCCCGTATTTCTTCGCAAGTCTGATCTTTTCAAGCACTTGGGGGTCATCACGAAGCACACCGGGAAAATTCATCACCTCTGCCAAATATCGGATTTCCTGCATCGCGAGCAGTTCTCCAACTTCGTCGACCCCGAGTTCCGCCCCGCTTGTCTCAAATCCCGTAGCAGGCACACAGGAAGGCGCACCGAAATAAAACCGCACCGGGACCGGATGCGCATTCCCGATCATATACCTGACGCCTTCACTCCCGAGCACATTCGCTATCTCATGGGGATCGGAAACAGTCGCCACGGTTCCGTGAATTGCCGCGATCCGGGCAAATTCGGACGGTACGAGCATCGAGCTTTCGATATGTACATGGGCGTCAATAAATCCCGGGATGAGGTATTCCGGATACTTTCCCTCATCCCTCACGATATCCCTGATTCTCCCCTCAGCGATAAGGAGAGTTCCGGGGAATATCTCCTCATTCAGCACGTCAACTATATTTCCGGATATCTTCTTCACCGCAGTTTCTCTCATTTTATATTTTCAAAATTACTATTGCCAGACAAAATATTCAGGCAAAAGTTGAACAGCTTAATTGCGGAACCGAAATCACGGGCTGCTGAAATACTATTTCATGTCCTTCTATCCGTCATTCCCGCGAAGGCGGGAATCCATGTTTTTAGTGACTTACAGGTGATGTGGATTCCCCGGTCAAGCCGGGGAATGACAAATTAGCGACTTTTTCAGTAGCCTGCTAAACTATCTCTGTATCAATTCAGAAGCGTATCAGCCTGGAATCTTGTCAAACTATCGAAAACTGAATATTTCCTTGAGCGGGAAATTTTGCAGCAGCGGAAAAAACAATTATAATGTATATCAGCGGATGCATATGAGAAAAACGGCTGTCATGAATCGTGAACTCGGGTATATCGGTCTCGGCAAAATGGGATTCAATATGGTGGAACGCCTGATCGAAAAAGGGTACTCGGTTACCGTCTTCGATAAGGATCCCAAATACGTCAGGAGGATTGCCCGACAGGGAGCCCAGCCTTCGTCCACTCTGAAACAGCTTGTTACCGTGCTCAATTCTCCGCGTCTTATATGGATAATGGTTCCCTATCAGTCGGTCGATTCTGTTCTTGAAGAACTGCTTTCCCATATTCAGAAAGGCGATACGATAATCGACGGCGGAAATTCTCCTTATAAAGAGACTATACGGCGAGCTGAGGAATTGAAGACGAGGGGAATACAGTTTCTGGATGCCGGAATAAGCGGCGGGCCGTCAGGCGCGAGGAAAGGCGCCTGCATCATGGTTGGAGGAGAGAGAAAGGTATTCGAGCAACATAGGAATCTTTTCAGGGATCTGTCGGTCAGGAGTGGTTTCGGATATATGGGCAGGGCCGGTGCAGGTCATTTTGTCAAAATGGTCCATAACGGGATCGAATACGGAATGATGCAGGCGATTGCAGAAGGGTTTTCCATCCTGAAAGCATCGCCGTTCCACCTCGATCTTGCACGGATATCTGCACTCTATAATCACAGAAGCGTTATCGAGTCAAAACTGGTCGGATGGCTGCAAAAGGCTTTCGAGAGGTATGGAGAGGACCTTACGGACATATCCGGGTCAGTCTCACATACAGGTGAAGCAGCATGGACTGTTGAGGTTGCACGGGAATTCGGCATCCCTGTCCCTGTAATCGAAGACGCCCTGCGCTTCAGGATACTGTCCATGAATAGTCCGGGCTACACCGGGCAGGTCCTCTCAGCCCTGAGAAACCAGTTTGGAGGGCATGCGGTGACGAGAAAGGCGGAGGAATGAACAAGATGGAAAACACGGCGAAACAGATCCGTACCTATATTCTTACTGCATCAACAGAAGCGGGATCCGGCCACCCCACTTCGTCTCTGTCAGCAGCGGACCTGATGACTGTCCTCGTCTTCGGCGGCTTTTTCAGGTTTGATCCGGACAATCCTGACCATCCGAACAACGATCGCCTCATCTTTTCCAAGGGACATGCTTCTCCCCTCCTGTACGCGCTCTGGACAGTTGCAGGGAAGATAACCGAAGAGGAACTCATGAGCATGAGAAAATTCAACAGTCCCCTGGAAGGGCATCCGACTGTTTCTTTCAGGTATGCGGAAGCTGCAACCGGTTCTCTCGGCCAGGGTCTCTCGATCGGGGTCGGCATGGCCCTGAATGCAAAATATGTCGACAAGCTCCCTTACAGAACATTTGTCCTGCTCGGAGACAGTGAAATGGCAGAGGGCTCACAGTGGGAAGCGATACAGATCGCTGCATACTATAAACTGGATAACCTCATCGGGATTATCGACGTAAACCGCCTCGGCCAGCGGGGAGAGACGATGTATGGTCATGATCTTGCCGCATACAAGAAACGGATCGCTGCATTCGGCTGGAAGACGATTTGCATCAACGGTCACTCGATCAGGGAAATACGCTCGGCATACCGTCAGGCTATCCGCGCGCAGGGTTCTCCGGTAATGATTATTGCTCAGACAATAAAGGGGAAAGGGGTCTCTTTTCTCGAGGACCGGGACGGATGGCATGGAAAACCTGTTTCCAGAGACGATCTCGGGAAAGCGCTTCAGGAAATCGGGCCTGTAGGCACCTCGTTCTGCGCTCCTGTTTCTCTCCCGGATGACATCCGCTCCGAGCGCAGGACACCTCAGCCTGCCGAGGCAATGGAGTATGCGCAAGGTGAACCCTTCCCAACCCGGAAGGCGTACGGCAGGGCTCTTGTCCGTCTTTTCCCGCAATTCCCGGATATCGTCGTCCTTGACGCGGAGGTGAGCAACTCCACCTATACTGAATTCTTCCGGGAACGCTATCCTCAACGGTTTTTTGAAATGTATATCGCAGAACAGAATATGGCCGGCGCTGCACTCGGGTTTTCCAGGAGAGGGAAGATCCCCTTCGTGTCGACTTTCGGCGCCTTCTTCACGCGGGCGTTTGACCAGATCAGGATGAGCCAGTATTCCGACCCGAATATCAAGTTCGCTGGTTCTCACGCCGGGGTCGCAATCGGAGAAGACGGGCCTTCCCAGATGGGGCTCGAAGACATTGCCATGTTCAGAACCGTCCTGAACAGTGTTGTCCTCTATCCTTCGGATGCCGTCTCGACAGAAAAGCTTGTCGAAGAGTCTGCACAGCACAAGGGCATAGTATATATCCGGACGACGAGACAGCCGACGGCGGTACTCTATCCGCCTGCTGAGCAGTTCCCCATCGGGGGATGCAAGGTTTTGCGAAAAAGCAATGCTGACAGGTTAACGGTTGTTGCCGCCGGCATAACTCTTCATGAAGCGCTGCAGGCATATGAAGAGCTTTTGCCTGAGGGGATTTTGATCCGGGTCATTGACCTCTACAGCATCAAGCCAATTGATACGGTCACGCTTCTGGAGGCTGCATCCCATACCAAGGCGATCATAACGATTGAAGACCATTTTGCCGAAGGTGGTCTCGGAGAAGCGGTTGCGGCTGCACTTTCTGAAAGCCCTACCCCGATCTGCATGCTCGCGGTCAGAAAAATACCAAGGAGCGGGAAACCGCAGGAACTTCTCGACTACGAGGAAATTTCCCGCACGGCGATTCTCCAGAAAATAAGAGGGCTATTGTGAAACCCATACTCGATGATATCATCCAACAACCCCTCTATCAGCGCATCGGTTCGTGCGAGATAGAAATTTCCAAACCATTCGGGCTCATCATCTTCGGAGGTGCGGGAGACCTCGCTAAAAGGAAACTTATCCCTGCACTCTACCGTCTCCAGAAGGACAGGCTCCTGCCGGAAAATTCATTCATCTTCTGCACGGACCGCGTCACAATGACCAGTGCAACCTACCGCGACCTCATAAGGACCTCACTGAATTCTGTATGTCCTGAAGATTTCGAAGAATCCCTCTGGGATTCCTTTGCCAGGAAACTCTCTTACTGTGCTTTCGATTTTATGCGGCAGGACCTCTACAGCATTTCCCTGAAGAAGAAACTGCCTGCACTCGAGAAGAAATACGGGACAGGAGGAAACCGCATCTTCTATCTGGCAATCCCTCCTTCTGTTTTTGAGCGGGTTATTGAGAATATTGGACGTTCCGGGTTATCCCGTGAACTGTCCGGATACGTTCATATAGTCATCGAAAAACCATTCGGCAGAGATTTGGAGTCCGCACAAACATTGAATGAAAAGCTTCTCAGTCATTTCAGGGAAGAGCAAATTTTCCGCATAGACCATTACGTTGCCAAGGAAACGGTGCAGAACATGCTCATGTTCCGCTTTGCAAATGCTATCTTCGAACCCCTCTGGAACCGGAGATACGTTGACCATATCCAGATAAGCGTGGCTGAAACCCTGGGAGTTGAACACAGGGCCGGTTTTTATGAAGAGGCCGGGGTGATACGGGACATGTTCCAGAGCCATATTTTTCAGCTCCTTGCAGTCACTGCCATGGAACCTCCTGTCGCTTTCACTGCGGACAGGGTGAGGGACGAAAAAATAAAGGCATTCCGTTCGATACGGCCTTTTGACCTGGGCAGACTCGGGGATTCTGTAGTAACGGGCCAGTACGGAAAAGGTAAAATCGGAGGGATTCCGGTGAATGCATACCGTGAGGAACCGGGGGTTTCACCTGATTCCATTACGCCAACCTATGCCGCGATGAAGGTCTTCATTGACAACTGGCGATGGAACGGCGTGCCCTTCTATCTCCGTTCCGGGAAAAGACTCGGGGCACGGAAGACGGAAATATCCATCCACTTCAGGGAAGTCCCCCATATGATGTTTTCTAAAGTCATGGATACGGCAATCGAACCGAATATCCTGGTTTTCAGGCTGCAACCCGATGAAAGGATCAGCCTGACATTTCAGACAAAGCGCCCCGGGACCAAGGTCTGCCTCAATCCTGTGCTCATGGACTTCTCCTACAGAAATGATGTCGAACTCGATGCCTACGAGTGGGTCTTGCTCGACTGTATCCTCGGAGACCAGATGTTGTTCCTCCGTCAGGAGGGAGTAGAACAAACATGGAGATTACTTTCTCCTGTTCTGGAACATCTTGAAAAAACAACAAACCCCGCTGATATGCCCCTCTATGCAGCAGGATCATCAGGTCCTGATGAAGCTGAGAGACTGTTCGGCAGGAATGGGCGGCTCTGGAGGCCATTAGAACCTGTTCAGACCAGTGAAGATCCGGATATTTCAAGATTCAGAGACCGCGAGCTCTAAGGCAGCCGATCTGATCGCAAGGTTGTCACAACGGTATACCAGGAGGAAGGGGATCTTTGTTCTCGCCCTGTCAGGAGGTGCCACTCCCCGGAAACTCTATGAATACCTTGGCAGTGGAAGGTACCACAACCTTTGCGACTGGGATGCAATTCATATCTTCCAGGTGGATGAACGTTTTGTTCCCTCTACACACAGGGACAGCAATTTTCGTCTCCTCAGAAAAACTCTATTCCTTCCCGCATCAATTCCGGAAACCAATATCCATCCAGTACCGACAGAGGCTGCCTCTCTTTCGGAGGCTGCATCACGATATGAAAAAGCAATGGAAAAGTTTTTCAGACTACCGTCGGGCAAACTGCCCGCCTTTCATTGTATCCTGCTCGGAATCGGGGAAGACGGTCACACTGCCTCCCTTTTCCCCGGAGATCCGGTCTTTGAAGAACAGAAACGGTTCGCACTCCCGGTCGAAAACGCATACCATCCTCATCCGCGGATAACCCTTTCATTACCTGTTTTGAATCATTCCGAGAACATCATTTTCCTGGTGAGCGGGAAAAAGAAAGCTTCGGTAGTAAGGAAGGTCCTCAGGGAAGAAGACCCTTCCCTGCCAGCCTCTCTCGTAAGACCGGCACACAGGAATCTCTTTTTCTATCTCGACCGCGACGCAGCCTCCTTGCTCTCCTGATACCTTCCTAGGTCTTCTCTATCCTGATCTTGCCTGCGCCTTTCACTTTTTTCAGGACCGTAGCATCGCCGAGCATCCTGCCTACAAGGTTCACATCACTTGCAGGGACGGGATCAATCCCCCTGCTGATGGGGGTGGGACCGAAAAAGAGGGCAAGTGCATTTCCTGGCGGCCAGTAGCCGATATCGCCGATTTTTAGCCGGGTGGTTGCAGTCTCATCGAGCTGCATCTGAACGGGAATCTCGAAATAGAATTCGTCACCCCATTCTTCAGGCGTTGCCTCTATCGGCAGGGCATTGAGAAGCGCCTGGGCAGTCTCGGTGCCGAAAAGTTCTCCAAATATCTCAATATCCTTAATCGTAATTTTGATTCTTGCCATCGGTATTCTCACGAGTCGCTGCAGGACACTTTTTTTCCATTATACACAATTGAGGGAAAGATGGAATACCTTGGATTGCCCCCACAAAAAAAGCGCCCGGTACTGCTTCGTATGTCATTTTCCGGGCAAGGCAAAAGGCATCTACGTGAATTCTTGATTATGGCCCTGACAGCGCTCACCTGCCCGGAGGGTTATCCCTCTGCTGCCCGCTTCAGGTCGGAGAGAAAATCCCTGATGAGGGACTTCAGCTTCCCCTTCGGGAGAAGCACCCCCCTGCCCCTGGCAAGCACCCCGGTAAATGTCTCGGAACTCGTTACCATCACTGCTGTGCCGTTGCTGGTAAAATGAAATTCGTGATATGCAGTGAGACCTTTTTTTTTCGCAGACCAGACAACCCGTTCGAAGGGGATAACTTCCTCGACGGAAATCTTCACCCTGACCGGGAAAAAGAACGGCCTGAAGCTGCAATGGATTTTTTCCCCCCGGGTAAGCTGTTCTTCACGGGAAAGCACATTCTGCATCACGGTATTCCACTGACCCCAGCAGGTAAGGTCGATAAAATTCTCCCACACGTTCTTCAGGGGAGCATTGATTTCCACAGATTCCTGAATAAGCAGTCCTGCGCGCATTTTTTCTATTATAACCTACCTTATCATTCAGAAACTTCTCGCGTGAGCCGAGCAGGTGCTCTATTGGAGCGACCATACTGCGTCTGCTCTCCCCGGTCGAACCGCTGTGAATAATCCGGATTGGAACTTCCTGTCTCTTGATAAGAAAAGGATATGAATATACAATAGAAGATATGGAAAAGATAAGGATCGGTATCAGTTCGTGCCTGCTTGGAGAAAAAGTGCGCTATGACGGCGGGCATAAGCACGACCGGTATGTAACTGACACCCTCGGAATGTACTGCGAGTGGGTACCAGTATGTCCGGAAGTTGAGTACGGCCTTCCGGTGCCGAGAGAGGCAATGCGCCTTGTCGGTGATCCCGACGCCCCGCGACTTCTTACGATCAGGAGCGGGGTTGACCATACCGATGGCATGCTCGGGTGGGCCGCGAAAAAACTGGAGCACCTTGAAGCAGAAAATCTCTGCGGATTCATCTTCAAGAGCAGGTCGCCCAGTTCCGGTATCGGCGGAATAAAAGTCTATACAGAAGCCGGGATGCCGAGCAATAAGGGAAAGGGGATATTCGGTAATGCTTTTCTGAAACGGTTTCCTCTCATCCCAGCTATTGATGACGGAAGACTGCACGATCCCCAGTTGCGGGAAAATTTCATAGAAAGTGTTTTTGTTTATAAGAGATGGCGGGAGTTTCTGGAACAGGGAGGCGCCGTCAGAGATCTGATCGCTTTTCACACGAGGCACAAACTGCTCATTATGGCACATAGCCAGAAGCATTTCCGCGAACTTGGCCGGATGGTAGCACGGGTGCATAAGCAGGAATCCGAAGCATTCAGGATGCAGTACATCACTCTTTTGATGGAGGCGTTGCGGCTGCACGCAACAGTCAAAAAGAATTCGAATGTCCTGCAGCACATTGCAGGGTACTTCAAGAAGAACCTTTCTCCGGACGAGAAAAAGGAGTTGCTTGAAGTAATCGGAAATTATCATAGGGGATTTGTCCCGTTAATCGTCCCCGTCATCCTTATCAGACATTATGTGAGGAAATTCGATGAGCCTTATCTCAGGGAGCAGCATTATCTCAACCCCCATCCCATTGAGCTCATGTTGAGGAACCACGCCTGAAACAAAACCCCGCAAAGCGTTCCAGCGAAGACCGCCATCGATTTGACATCCTGCATCTGTTATGGTTATATAATCATTTGCAGACTCAAGTGTCTCTATTTCGAGAGGAGGACCTATGCACAGAATTTGGCAGGTATTGTTCATGTTTTCCGTTCTCGTGATGCTCAGCCACGGGAACGCATTTGCAAAGGACGATGATATCGTCGCAAAAATCGGGGACAAGAACCTCACCGTTGGACAATTCAATAAGTTTATCAGCTACCTGGACCCGGAACGTCAGCAGATACTCGAGAGCAATCCTGAACTGAAATCCACCCTGCTCACCCAAGTGGTGCAGAGCATGATACTTTCGGATCTTGCGAAGAAGAACGGTTTTGACAAAAAACCTGAAATACAGCATCAACTCGAGTTTTTCTCTGACAGTTTCCTTGCTACCGAGTATCTGAAGAGAGAAGTGGTCCAGAAGGTCTCTGTTCCTGAAAACGATGCAAAACAGTATTACGACTCCCACCAGGAAGAATTCAAAACACCGGAGATGGTCAGGGCAAGACATATCCTGATCAGATTTGCTCCGGGATCCTCTGATGACGACAAGAAAAAAGCCCTGGAGAAGGCAGAGAGCATTCTCAAGAGATTACAGGCCGGGGAGGAATTCGAGAAGCTTGCAGAAGAGTTGTCGGAAGACCCGGGGTCAAAGTCCAAGGGGGGCGATCTTGGCTTCTTCCCGAAAGGCAGAATGGTGAAGCCCTTCGAAGATGCAGCCTTTGTCCTGAAACCGGGGGAACTGAGCAGTATCGTTGAAACACAATTCGGATATCATATCATCAAGGGTGAAGACCGCAAGGATCCCTCCATTGAGACATTTGAAAGTGTAAAGGAGAAGATCCTCCAGAAGCTTACTCAGGAGAAGATGCGGGAAAAGGTTACGGAATTCCTTGATAAATCACTCAAAGAAGCCGGGGCAGAGATGCACCCTGAACTGCTCACCGGCCAGCAGAAATAGGGATATTATCACAAGACTTAAAAAGAAAGGACGGCGATACCATCTGTCCGTCCTTTCTTTTTTTCCGCATGCTCTTATCTCTTTGCCGCATCCCTGATTAATGCCTGTCCGATAACATTTCTCTGAATCTGGTTTGTCCCTTCATAAATCTGGAGAATCTTGGCATCGCGCATCATCTTTTCGACCGGATATTCCCGCATGTACCCGGATCCCCCCATAACCTGCACCGCATTCGTCGTAACCCTCATCGCCATGTCCGTGGCAAATACTTTCGCCATGGCGGATTCTTTGGAAAAATCCTTTGCACCGCTGTCCACAAAGCGCGCTACTGCATATACAAGTGCCCGCGCTACTTCAATCTCAGTGGCCATATCTGCGAGCATATGCTGCACAGCCTGGAAACTCACGATCGGGTGTCCGAACTGCACACGCTTCCGTGCAAAGCTGAAGGCCTCTTCAAAGGCTCCCTGCGCTATCCCCACCCCCTGTGCTCCGACGCCTGCACGTGCGTTATCAAGTGTCTTCATTGCAATAATAAACCCCAAACCTTCTTTCCCGATAAGATTATGTTTCGGTATTCTGCAGTTGTCAAAGATAAGTTCACGGGTTGACGAACACCTGATACCCATTTTTTTCTCTTTTTTCCCGAACAGAAAGCCCGGGGTGTCCTTTTCCACAAGAAACGCCGACGCTCCCCGTGCTCCTTTTGTCTTATCAGTCATTGCAATAATAGTATAGATTTCAGCCTCGCCGCCGTTTGTAATCCATTGCTTTGTCCCGTTCAGGACATATTCATCCCCATCGGGTTTAGCCGTTGTCTGAACTCCCGCAGCATCGCTGCCGGCATTCGGTTCTGTCAGGCCAAATGCTACCAGACGCTTTCCGGCGGCAATGTCCGGGAGATATCTCTTTTTCTGTTCTTCTGACCCGTAGAAAAGGAGAGGATATGTCCCGAGTGCATTTGCTGCATAGGTCGTTGCGACACCGAGGCAGGCACGGGAAATTTCCTCAACAGCAATGCAGAGTTCGAGGCACCCTTTACCGAGGCCCCCATACTGTTCCGGCACAAACAGTCCGAACAGGTCTGACTGCGAAAGCACTTTCATAATTTCCCAGGGGAACTCTTCCTGCTCGTCAAGCTCCTCCCGCACCGGTTTGATTTTCTCTTCTGCGATCTGCCGGGCCAGTTCCTTTATCATCATCTGATCTTCACTGAAGAAATAGTCCATTCTCTCTCCTCCGTTTCACATAATGATGTGAGTGTACAATTTTAGCAGAAAATCAGAAAGATTGAAAAGGGAAGATCAGGCCGGAGAAACCTTCAGGGCGCCTTCGAGAATCTTCAGGCCCGACATCGTTGCGTTCGATTTCGGATGGTCGAACGACCACATTACCTGTGCTTTGAGGGGGCTATTCCCAACCTCAAGATGCATCACGTCACCGACCATGAGAGGGCTGCTTCCGTCGATCTTGATACTCAGACCTCTGTCGGAAAGGTTAATGGTGCAGGCATGCAGATGTTTCCCGTCGTGCGAAAGAGAACAGGGCAACTCTTTCTGCATCCGGTATGTCCTCCGCTTTTCCGAACCATATCTGCCGCTGAACCGGATACCGCAATACGGACACGGTTTGAACAACTCAGCGTCAGCGCTGAAAGAATCTTTCCTGCACTCTGGACATGTCAGCCTGAGTATCACATTCGCGCTCCGGAAGTTTTTTGCTGCCTCTCTCCTCAATACCCCTAACTGCTTCTCGTACTCTTATACAATGAATCAAACGTTTTTTCAATTACCCAAAAGATTGAATTTTCAGAACAAAAGGAGCCGGAGCAGCTCAAACTAAAGTTTTAATACTCAGAAAATGCCTGGCCACATTCTCCGGGTATAGAGGGCCAGTTGCAGCCTGTCTGAAACACCGACTTTCTTGAAGATACGGTTGCAATGGGATTTTACCGTCTGCTCACTGATATCGAGCTGCTGGGCTATCTCTTTGTTTCTGCACCCATGGCAGATCAGGGTTACGATTTCCCTCTCCTTCCTGGTAAGATCGATTTTTTTGTCGAAGGTTCGCATGTTCGTGAGGAGATTTTTGATCAATTTCCTGTCCAGCCATAATTCTCCCGAAAAAACTACCCTGACCGCCTCCCGGAGACGTCCGGAATCTGAATCCGGAGCCATGATCCCGGCGACTCCCCTGGATATAAGCTCAGGGATCTGGTTCTCGTTTTCCCTCAGCCATGCCCCGTCTGAGATGATGATAATCTTGATCGTATTGGTTTCCAGAAATGCATGGGGGAGCGAACGGAAAATCTTGAAATCGGTAAGAATGATGTCGGGCTCCAGCTTTACAATTTCCTGGATATCGATCCCCTCATCGAAAATACCAATGATTTCCACTGCATCGTCATGCTTGAAAAGCCTTTTCAAGCCTTCTCCAAGCAGATAACTGTGACACCCTATCGCAATCCTGATGGTCATGGTCGTTGAGAAGTATTCACGTCCCTTTGTGAACCGCAGGTTGTAAAACTATCGTTTCTTTATTGTAAACCAAACGGTTACGGTATTCCAGATTATTTTGGCAAAACTCCGGGTTCAGTCTTCGAAATAGGTCGCGGAAGCAGTCTCTGATTCCCATATCGTGACTGCAGAGAGATTGATATTTTCATCGGTAATCTTTTTCTTGAGCGAATCATAGATCCATTTCGCAATATTCTCTGAAGACGGGTTTTTTTCTGTAAAGGGAAATATGTCATTCAGGAATCCGTGGTCAAGCTGCGCCACAACCTCCCCTGTCAGTCTCTTCAGTTCGTGAAAATCCACTGCAATATCGAGTTCATTGAGTTTCTCGGCAAGCACATAGACCTGAACCTTCCAGTTATGGCCGTGAAGTCTTTCACAGTCACCCCGGTATCCTCTCAGCTGATGTGCAGAGGAAAAACTTGTCTCTACCATTAACTCATACATAGCGTTATGCCTTTTTCTTGAAAATCGAGATATAGGGGAGGTTCCTGAAACGGTTCTCATAATCAAGCCCGTATCCCACAACAAATTCATTCGGTATTTCGTATCCGATATAGTCCATCGGTACGTCAACAATCCTCCGCTCCCGCTTGTCGAGGAATGCGCAGATCTTCAGACTTTTCGGGCTTCGGGCAATGATCCTCTCCCGGATATGATTCAGGGTTATCCCCGTATCGACGATATCCTCCACCAACAGTACGTGACTCTCTGAGATGTCCCCCCGGATGTCGTAAAAAACCTTCACCTCACCCGTGCTCTCTGTTTTCATATAACTCGAAGCGATGACGAAATCAAGGGTAAGGGGTATCTCGATGCTCCGGACAAGATCGGAAAAAAACATAAAGGCGCCTTTCAGAATACCCACGACCAGCAGTTCTTTTCTTACATAATCCTGCGAAATCCTGTCAGCCAGTTCCTGTACCCGGGTTTGTATCTGATGGGTCGTAAAAAGCGGTTTACCAATAATCATGGCTATACTCCTCGTGATTATTTTGTAACAAGGTGCATGAATTCCCTCTCCTATTTAATATGAAAACCGACAAAATCTCAAGCATTCCTCGAGAGAATGACCGGTACCGGCCGGAAGCGTCTGTCTTGTTCGTGTTCCAGTCACAGTCATCGTCCGCAAAGGCTGGAACAGCCTGGAGAAGTTTTTTTACAAAAGGTATTCGGCAAGATTTATTTTGTATCTGTTCGGGTCGAGGGTTTTTGTGATGGAGCGCAAGTATCTTCCGGATGCATCCTTTTCTGTAAGATTCACCACCGGACCGCTCACCTTTCGCCCCTTGCTGTCGATGATGACCATAACCCTCGGTCTGTCTGCAAACACTATATCGCTCTCGTAGACCAATCCCAGTTCTTTTGAATCGAGCATCACGAGTGTCCCGATCGGAAACACTCCAACCATATTGATAAAGAACTTAAAGAGAAGGGGATCAAGTTGTGATCCTGCCCTCTCCATCATAATACTGAGAGCCTTGTCGGGCGAAAGAGGAATCCTGGAATACACCCTGGCAGAGGTCATTGCGTCATACTGGTCAACAAGACTTACGATCCGTGAAAAGAGGTCAAGCTCACCGTAGTGCATAACCTTTGGATATCCCGAAAGGTTAAAGTACAGGTGATGCTCAAACGCAACAATTGCCGAACGGATCGATGTGGCATCGAGGCCCCGCAGCTTGAGAATCGCCTTCAGTCCCCATACCGGATGCTTCTTGATGAGCTTCCACTCATCCTCGGTAAAATTCGTTGATTTGTTCAGGACATCGTTCGGGACTTCTATCTTTCCGATATCATGGAAAAGCGCGACAAGTCCGAGGTCGGTCAGGAGTCTCTTGTTGAACCCAAGACGTTGTCCGAGGGCGATGGAGAGAATGCTCACATTCACCGAATGGTGATAGGTGTATTCGTCATAGTCTTTGATGGCCGTCATCCCGATCAGGAGTTTTTCCTCTTCCAGGATATGATCGACCATGGATTCTACAATCCTCTTGGCCCGCTTGATATTGACTTTTTCACCTGATTTTATCTTGGTCATGACTCCCTGGCTGAAGGAAACTGCATGATAGTAAACCCTCTTGATCACTTTTCTGGCGTCTGCATCGGTTCCTTCTGCTATCTTCTTCAGGTTTCCTATCACAACATTATCCGTATCCGCCATAACAGCCGAGAAGGTATCGTAGGGCGCATCCGAAAACCCTGCCGCGATGAACCCCTTAAGAAACACCTGGACATCCTTGGATTCCAGCCCGTCCATAAAAATTACCTTGCCGACCTCGCGTTTCTTGAATTCCCTGATGAGATAATCGAAATTCAGGAGATATTCGAGCGGATACCGCACCCTCGTATCATTCAGATAAAAGAACTCCCCGACAAGTTCCAGTTTGATTTGCGATTCTGACTGCGTGATCAAGCCCATGAGGAGGAGAAACCTCTCTATGGCTGTCACAACCGCAATGTTGGAGGGGTCATGTATCTGAGCGGTCCGCAGGATCACCGAGAGCTGATTGATGATATCCTGTGCGGTCCGGTGTATTTCTTTCTCTTCCTTAAGTTCCATGCTCAAGCTTCTTTATGGCAATGGCGGCGAAATCGCTCACCAGCTTATTATTCGCATCTCTCACCCCATAAAGAACGGGGAGAGCATCCCTGTTTCCGAGAAAACCAAGGCAGAGCGCAGCACATGCCTTGTTCTCAAATAATTTTGTCCTGTTAAAAAAGAACCTGGATTTGAGAATCCTTACGAGAAAATCGAATACCTCCTGGTCCTTCCAGCGGGAAAGGACTTCGAAAAATTCTTTCTTCTCCTCAAACTCCTTGTCCCTGAAATCCTTTGCAGTAATCTGGTCGAGCATTATCCTTTTCGATGCTTCCGATGCGATATTCCCGAAGGCCCGTGCAGTTGCAACGCGTATCTGCATATCGGGATCATTGAAACATTCCCGCAGTGCCGGAATGACCTCACGTGCCCCAAGGTCTCCCAGTGTCCTGATCCCTTCTTTTCTGACCCGGATATCTCCGTGCCGTATCGTTTTGAGAAGGTACTCTATAGCCCTCCTGTCACCGATCTTCCGAAGGACGTAGATAATATTCCTCACTACATACCATCTCTGGTCATCAAGTCCCCTTGCAACGGCCTGGATATCTTTCTTCCCCAGCACGATAAGAGCCTGTATGACATTTTTCCGTGCCCGGATCGTTTTGAGTTCGCCAAGATACTTAATCAGCGGTTCAATGGCATTCTTGTCCAGATACCCGAAAAACTCGTCAAGTATTTTTTCCTCAATGTCAATGCCGCTGTCGAGCAACTCGGCCAGAAACCCTACGACCTCCTCGCTCCCAAGAAAAAGCGCGAGCGTCCCCATATACTTTTTCTCGTCTTCATCCATAACCTGACTGTGAAGCATTGCACGCGAACGTCTCATGAGGTCAAGAACCACCATGAGGTTCCCATGACTCATTGCATATGCGATCGCATCCTTGCAATAGACTGAAACGTCTTCGAAATCCTGCTTATGCTCTGCGAGCCGGATCAGCTCAAAGAGGATGGCTACCAGTTTGCCCGTCTTGTCGGTGGAATCTTTTTCAAGCTCCTTGACCAGTGTCTGAAGGTCGACGTCGGTAAGCGGTACGATCGATACACTTTTAACGTCCTCCTCGGCAAAGCCGTCCGAATAGGCGCGCATAAGGTCGTTTACATCAGTAACATGTTCCCTGATTTTTTCCTCTGCAACCCGCTCATAATTTTCCGCTTCAGCATCAACCAGGTAGGCTTCATCCACAACATACTGGATGTTCTGAAAATCCTTTTCCCAAAGGAGGGTAACCACATCGTCATCGACTGCTTCCCTGTCGAAATCAAGGGCAATGAGCCTTAAAAAATCCTCAAGTTCCTCCTGGAGCAGTCCTTTATTGAACGTTAATTCCCGGAGACCGTCCTTAAAAAAAAACAGGGCCAGATTGTCCTCTTTTTCAGAACTGTAATAGACCTGTTCATCCTGGCAGAGGATACTGTTCTGCCTGATTTTCAGGGTGAGGGAATCACTCAGGGAAAAAAAATCCCTGAAACGTTCGTTCGCATCCTCCAGGGTTTTTTGGTATACAGGGTTATTCTGAGGGTACATCCTGAGGGTTTTTTTGGCCTTAAGAAGGGTCTGGACAATATCTCTTGCTTCCTTGATCTCCCCGGAAATCTCCATGCTTAAAATTACCACACTCCTGTGAAGCAGTCAATGATCACACGAGAAGGATCCTTCGGTCGCGGGCGAAGTTCTTCAGTATCATAATCGAGGAATTCAGTCTCTGGAGGCGCGTATTCCTCCACCGGATCGCCTGGGGATCTCCACCCGGAAACTTTCCGCCCCGTATCTCAATCTGAACCCTCATAAGTTCATTGTGGAGACCTTTCAACGATTCAACATCTATCGATTTCAGGAAAAGAGGGTTCACTACGATGTATCCCTCAGCTATGTCATACGCAATCGCCTTGAGGCTCTTGCCCCGGATTGTCGGCATTATTCGACCTCTTTGATCGCGAAGATCCTTGAAACAATAATGCCGACCTCATAGAGAACAATCATGGGTACGGCCATGAGAGTCTGATTAAAGATATCCGGTGTTGGCGTAAGGATTGCTGCGACGACAAAAGCGAGGAGAATGGCATATTTCCGGTGCTTTGCAAGGGTCTTCGGCGTTACGAACCCCATACGGGTAAAAAAGAGAATAATGATCGGAAGCTCGAAAACAGCGCCGAAGGCAAGGACAAATTTGAGGCAGAAGTCAACATACTGACCGACGGAAAGCATGGGCATCATATAATCACCCACTTTATAGGTCAGCAGAAAACTCATTGCAAAAGGCAGGACGATGAAGAAACAGAAGGATACCCCGACAAAGAACAAAACCGAGGCTACAAGGACGAAAGGCACCACATATTTTTTCTCTTTTGCATGGAGGCCGGGTGAAACGAAACTCCAGAGCTGCTGGAAGAAAACCGGCACGGCAAGGATCATTGCAGAGACGAGGGCAATCTTCATATTCATCCAGAATCCCTCGACAGGGGAGAGGAACACCAGTTTCATATTATTGAGCTTGTCCTGGGGAGAAAAGTACAGGTACATCTTCTGCACTGACAGTTCCAGATTGTATTTGAGCGGGAACATGAGGAATCCGAGGATATGCTCGGAATACTGGAACGTTACGACAAAAGCGACAAGCAACGCGACGAGAGAGATGGTTATCTTTTTTCTCAGGTCCCCCAAGTGCTCAAGGAATGACATCATTTTGGTCTCAGCCATGCTAATCCCCTGCTCCCGGTTGTGTCAGTTTAGCGCATGCGAACAATAAAGCGCACGCCCGAATCCGGACGGAACGGAGGTATCCGGGGGCAATCGCTGTTATCCTCAAGGGTTCTGCTCTGTCTTCTGCCCGGTTCCGGACTCTCCCTCGCCTTCGGATGTTCCATCTTTCAATGTCTTGTCAAGGGACTGCTGCACCGATTCTGACTCAGCTTCCAAATCCCGCTGGGCATCCTGCAAGGTTTTATCAATTGTCTTTCCGGACTCACGCAGATCAGACCCGATCTGCCTCCCCACATCTTTAACCTCTTTTACCGCTTCTTTAATATCTTCAGAAGATTCCTTGAACTCGGTCTCCACCTGTTCTTTTACATCCTGGAGTGCGCGTTTCAGTTCGCCAAGTCCCTTGCCGAGCGCCCTTCCGAGTTCAGGCATTTTCTTGGGGCCCAGTACAAGGAGAGCCACGATAAATATTACGACCAGCTCCGGCATCCCTATGTCAAACATTCCCCACCTATTCCTCTTCGAATATCTTCCTGACCTCTGTCTTCTTCTGAGGGGTCAGAAAAGTGACTGAGAACATGAGTCGAGTCTCCGGGTTTCTGTTCTTGAAGTCGAATCCTGCGCCAAAGCTAGTATAGATCCGGTCCGTTGTTCTGAAACGATACCCGATCCTTCCCTCGACAAGATCGACACTCTCCGAATCATGGCTTTTTTTGCAGGAGAGCTCTCCCAGGAGCTTGAAATTATGTGAAGCAGAGAAATCTATCCCTGCAAGAAAAGAGACCTCATCCTCAAAACTTCCATCACCTGGTTTCTCGTAAATCAGATTGAGGTGACTGTTTACCGGGCCCACTCTCTTACTGATGATTATTCCGCCCCCGTACCGTCCGTCCGTAGTAAGCCCGTCGCGTCCTGAAGGCAGGGACGCGTTGAGCATGTACGCAAGGGAGGGCCCGTATTTAGCCTCCTCAAAGAATCTGTGCTTGAAACCCAGTGCCACGTCTTCAAAACCGTCGCCGACATCATTTCGCAGCACATAGGGCACGGTCATCATAAGTTCTATGCTATTGGTGAGTCCATAGGCAGTCTTGAAAACAAAACGGGAGAAATCAGGGTCAACCGATATGTCTGCCGCACCTGAAAAAGCGGCTTTCCCCTGGGGCAGGCTTTCTGCACTGAAGGCCGAAAAAATTCCGTATGGGTCGACAGGTTGTATACCCTTCAGGTCGATAGCGTATCCGGTTCCGGTCAGCAGGAGCAGGATGCCTATTGCGAGGAGAAGACGCGTTTTCATTGTTAAAAATAGCAGAAAAAACAAGAGAGTGTCAATTTTATTCATTAAACGGCGCATCCTGTGCGGCATTGACAAAGATCGTGCACGGAAAATATAATTGATAAAGCACTGTCTGAGATACAGAGCGACGAAAGAGGAGGAATATATGGCAGAAGGCATACTTGAAGCGACCACAGCAAACTGGGAGTCCGAGGTTCTCAAGTCCCAGGGACTCGTCATGATCGATTTCTGGGCTGCCTGGTGCGGTCCTTGCAGGATGATCTCTCCCACCGTCGAAGAATTGTCCAAGGAGTACAGCGGGAAACTCAAAGTCCTCAAACTGAATACTGATGAAAACTCCGAAATCGCAAGCCGCTATAAAATAATGGGAATACCTACTATTATGTTTTTCAAGGACGGGGTCAAACTCGACCAGATCGTCGGGGTAGTTCCCAAACAGCAGCTGAAAGCAAAAATAGATTCTTTCCTGAATGCATAACATCTTTCGCAGCATTATTCCGTATATCAGAGGCTTGGATCTTTCTCCATTGTCGATACACCGTTTCCATTCCCTCTAGAGAGCAGGATTGCCATGTTTGAATCGCTAACAGAAAAATTAGATACCGTCTTCAAAAAACTCAAGGGCAAAGGCCTTCTCAAAGAAGAAGATGTCGAATTTGCCCTCAAGGAAATACGCCTCGCCCTTCTCGAGGCTGACGTCAATTTCAAGGTCGTCAAGGACTTCGTTCAGAAGATCAGGGAAAAAGCCATCGGGAAAGAGGTTCTTGAAAGCCTTACCCCGGGGCAGCAGGTCATTAAAATCGTGAACGATGAACTCTGCGAACTTCTTGGAAAAACCAACAGCAGGATCCACCTCGCACCTAACCCCCCGACTGTTATCATGCTGATCGGTCTCCACGGCTCGGGCAAGACCACGACTGCCGCGAAACTTGCCCGTATTTTCAAGAAAGAAGGCAGGAGGCCGATGCTCGTGGCTGCTGACTTGCAGAGACCTGCCGCAATCGATCAGCTCGTCACACTTGGCTCCCAGATAGATGTCCCGGTGTTCCATTCCAGAGAAGCCTCAAATCCTGTCGCGCTCTGCACTGATTCGGTTCAGAAGGCAAAACTTGATGCCCGTGACATCGTAATTCTCGACACCGCGGGACGTCTGCACATCGACGAAACTCTGATGTCCGAACTCGGGGAAATCAGAAAACGTGTCCTGCCGAAAGAAATTCTCTTTGTTGCAGATGCCATGACAGGACAGGACGCAGTCAATATAGCCCGGAACTTCAATGATCAGATAGGAATTGACGGGATTATCCTCACCAAAATGGACGGCGATGCACGGGGAGGAGCAGCGCTCTCCATCATTTCGGTAACGAACAAACCGATTAAATTCATCGGAACCGGCGAGAAGATCGATATGCTCGAACCGTTCCATCCGGATCGGATTGCCTCCCGGATACTCGGCATGGGCGATGTCCTCGGACTGATAGAACAGGCGCAGAAGACATTCGACCAGAAAGAAGCCGAAAAACTGAAAAAGAGCATCATGGATGAGTCTTTTACCTTCGACGACCTCAGGGACCAGCTCAGGAAGATGCGGAGCATGGGTCCTCTGGAGAATCTCCTCGCCATGATCCCGGGTATGAACAAGATGAAGGATATCACTATCGACGAAAAGGAATTTGTAAAGGTCGAGGCGATCATAAATTCCATGACGGCCAAGGAACGAAAAAACTATTCTCTCATGAACGGGAGCAGGCGCAGGCGGATCGCCATGGGAAGCGGCACTACGGTCCCCGATGTGAACCGGGTCCTGAAGCAGTATGTCGAAATCAAGAGGATGCTCAAGATGTTCAAGGGCAAAAAAGGCTTCAAACTCCCGAAAGTCTTCCCATTCTGAGCAGGATTCAGACCTCTTGATCCCCATGGAAAGAACGATCATTCCACTTCAGAAAATCAGGTATGTACTGCTCGATATGGACGGAACCCTCCTGGATAAATATTTTGACGATTATTTCTGGGAACATCTCGTGCCGGAAAAATATGCTGAGCAGCATGCCATAACCTTTGGGAAAGCCAAAGAGGAACTCTTCCGGAGATATAAATCCCATGAGGGCACGCTCAACTGGACAGACCTTGATTTCTGGTCAGGAGAACTCAATCTTGATATCCCTGCCATGAAAGAACAGATCCAACATCTTATTGAAGTCCATCCCCACGTGGAGGATTTCCTTTCAGCCATGAGGAAACAGAAAAAAACAATCTTCCTCGTCACAAACGCCCATTCTAAATCCATAGACCTGAAATTCAGGAAGACACGGATCGGCAGGCATTTCGATGCGGTGCTGTCCTCTTTTGATGCCGGTCACCCGAAAGAGAGCATCAGGTTCTGGGAACGGGCAGAAGAACTTCTCCGATTCAGAAAAGAGGATACCCTGTTTATTGACGATACGGAAGAAATCTTAAAGACGGCAAAGCACTATGGCATCCGGTATGTCGTATATAAAGCACGCTCCAATTCGAAAGTCGCCCCTGTTCGTTCACCTGCGTTTCCGTATATTGTCGATTTCAACGAACTGCTGTAATCCTCTTGACTTCATCATTTACAGACTTTTCACATGAGGAGAGCAGACGTTGTATCAGAGCGGATTTATCTCCCGGGAATTGGCAAGGACAATAATTTTTCAACACACTCTGAACCGTTTCAGTTACAATAGTTCCTTATGAATAATCTCTGTCCCGTTTCCCTTACGAAAGAACCCAAGATCGCTTATTTTTCGATGGAAATAGGCATTCAGAACGATATCCCGACCTACAGCGGAGGTCTCGGTGTTCTTGCCGGTGATACGATCAGAACCGGTGCAGACCTGAAGCTTCCCATGGTCGCCGTTACCCTTATCAGTAAAAAGGGGTACTTCCGCCAGGAACTCGATGAATCCGGACAGCAGAGAGAAACGGACAACTCCTGGAATCCGTCGCAGTACATGACCCTGCTCCCCATGAAGGTCTCAGTGCAGATCGAGGGCCGCGATGTCTCTGTACAGGCATGGCAATACAATATCGAGAGCCTCACCAAAGGCTGTATTCCGATCTTTTTCCTCGATACCGATGTCGAGGAAAATATTCCCGAAGACAGGGAGATTACCGCGTATCTTTACGGCGGCGATATCGCGTACAGACTGAAACAGGAAATAGTCCTCGGCATAGGCGGGGTTCGCATGCTCCATGAAATCGGGTTCGAAATCAAGAAGTATCACATGAACGAGGGACACTCGAGCCTCCTCACGCTCGAACTTCTCAACCGTTTCAAGCGACCTATTGAGGATGTCTGGGATGAAAAGCTCGTCTGGGACATCGAAAAAGTAAGGGATCTTTGCGTATTCACTACGCACACTCCTGTCGAAGCAGGGCATGACAGATTCCCCTATGACCTTGTGACAAAAATCATGGGAGAACTGATCCCGCTCCGGGTCCTGCAGCAACTCGGGGGCAAGGATCTGCTCAACATGACCAAGCTCGGGCTCAACCTGAGTGAATTCATCAACGGCGTCGCCAAGAAACACAGTGAGGTTTCGAGGAACATGTTCCCCGGGTATGAGATCAGCGCGATTACCAACGGAGTGCACTCCTTTACCTGGACCTGTGAGAGCTTCAAACGGCTGTATGACAAATACCTCCCCGGCTGGGCGAACGAGCCTGAATTATTTGTCCGGGTAGGCCGAATACCGGACAATGAAATCTGGGATGCGCATCTCGAGGCGAAAAAAGACCTCTTTGAGTATGTGAGGGCCAGGACTGATATCAGGCTTGACCCGGATATCCTTACCCTGGGGTTCGCCAGGAGGGCTACTGCATATAAACGGGCTGATCTCATCTTCAGCGACGTGGAACGGCTCGTGAGGATCGGAAAAGGCAAGCTTCAGCTCGTGTTTGCCGGGAAAGCGCATCCGAAGGACGAGACAGGCAAGGAACTAATCCGGAAAATATTCTCGATAAAGAATCAGTTGAAAGATACCCTCAGTCTTGCATACCTCAAGAACTATGATATGGATATCGCTCTGAAACTGGTATCAGGCGTTGATGTATGGCTGAATACCCCGATGAGACCCAGGGAAGCCTCCGGCACGAGCGGCATGAAAGCGGCGCACAATGGGGTCATGAATTTTAGCGTCCTCGACGGGTGGTGGATTGAAGGCCATATCGAAGGATATACCGGGTGGTCAATCGGGCCCAGTCCCACGGAAATCCTTCTTGAGGAAACCATAGATGCATCAGACGCCGGGGATCTGTACCTGAAGCTGGAAAAAACCCTTATCCCTCTCTACTACGGGGACAGACGCCTGTGGATCAGGATGATGCAGAATGCAATAGCACAGAACGCTTATTACTTCAACAGCCATCGTATGATGCGCAGATACGTCACGGATGCGTATATCAGATAAAAACAGGCATAGGCAGAGGTAGAGGTAAAAACAAGTGAAAAGAATTATTACTCATAGTTTAGACTGCTGTGTTTTTCTTTTCTGTAGCGGTGCCTTTACCTGTACCTTCTCTTTTCCCTGTATTTCTATTCTTTCACTCTCCTGACATCTGCCCCGAGTTTCCTGAGCTTCTTCTCCATTCCTACATACCCCCTGTCGAGATGGTAAATCCTGTGTATCGTTGTTTTCCCTTCGGCTGCAAGCGCTGCAACAACAAGCGAAGCACTTGCACGCAAATCAGTAGCCATAAGCGGAGCTCCTTTCATACGGCGAATCCCCTTGACGGTTGCGGTTCCCCCTTCAACCGTGATGTCGGCACCCATTCTCCGTAATTCCGCAACATGCATGAACCTGTTCTCAAATATCGTTTCCTTCACGATGCTTGTTCCGTCTGCGACAGAGAGAAGCGCCATGAACTGCGCCTGCATATCTGTCGGAAACCCCGGATATACCATTGTCTGCACATTCGCTGCCCTTGGCCTCGCCGGACCCCTGACCCTTATCCCCCCCTGAACGGCATCAAACGTCAGGCCGGCTTCCGTGAGTTTCAGGATAGTCGCATCAAGATGTTCCGGCATGCATCCCTTCAAAACCACTTCGCCTCCGGTAATGCCTGCAGCCGCCATGAACGTACCGCACTCTATCCTGTCAGCGATCACGGCATAATCCGCCGGCTTCAGCTCTTCAACCCCTTCTATCTCCACTACGCTCTCCCCTGCTCCGGAAATCTTTGCTCCCATTCTGATGAGCGCGTTCGCCAGGTCGGCAACCTCTGGCTCTCTCGCTGCATTTTCGATACGGGTAGTCCCTTTCGCAAGTGACGCTGCCATGATAAGATTTTCTGTGCCGGTTACTGTAGGGATATCAAGATAGATTAAGGCGCCGGTCAATCTCTCAGCCTTCGCAATAACATACCCGGATTCAAGGGTTATGTCAGCTCCCATTTTCCCGAGACCCATAAGATGGAGATTGATCGGACGTGCACCGATCGCACATCCGCCCGGGAGCGATACTTTGGCTCTTCCATACCGGGCAAGGAGGGGACCAAGCACAAGGATCGAGGCACGCATTGTCCTTACCAGATCGTAGGGTGCTTCAAATACCGTAAGATTTGCCGTATCCAGGAACGCCTTCTCGCCCTCGTGGTGAAACCCTGCTCCGAGATTTGCCAGCAGCCTTCCCATAGTCATTACGTCACGAAGCTTCGGGACTCTGCTGATACTGCAGGTTCCCGGAGCAAGGAGCGCAGCCGTCATAATGGGAAGAGCAGCATTTTTTGCGCCGCTGACTTTTACTGTTCCCTTCAGTTTTTTGCCTCCACGAATTACCAGCCTGTCCAATGAACTCTCCTTGAATGAAGCTTAAGTTCATTATAATATGTATTGGATAAAATTTAATAACACTCCTGGCAGTCTCCAATTTTCAGACTCCCCTTCCCTGCCGGGCCCAACCAACGGGTAAAAGCCTTCGGCACATTTTCTGAACTTCCGTCCGGCGGCAATTTTCATGTTGCTGAATGAAATTCCGCTGGGCTATACTTTAGCAAAGAACCGGCATCCCTGCTGCCTGACAACAGGGCGGCATAAGAATGCTTATGCCCGGATCTCCAGTCTGTTTTCCGGAGGAGCACGTGCCCTTTTTCGGTGAACTCTTTGTCAGTGAAATTTTAAAAAAACCGGTGCTCGACCCCAGGGGTGAAGAACTCGGCAGGGTAAAAGACCTTGTGGTGGTAAAAGGCGAAGCATTCCCCATGGTTTCAGCACTGATACTCGAGAAGAAAAAAAAAGCAGCGTATCTTCCCTGGCACGATCTGAACATATTCAACAAGAGGATCATATCTTCGAATATCTACGGTCAGGATCTCCAGTCATACGAATTCAGTGAGGAAGATCTCCTCATCGCAAGGGACATCTTTGACAAGCAGATCGTAGACGCAAACGGCGCCAAAGTCGTCAGGGTGAACGACGTAAAACTCGAGGGGTTTGAATCTGAGGGCATACTCGTCGCCATCGATGTCGGCATGAGAGGCATCATGCGCCGCCTTGGTGTCGAACGGGGCGGGGAAGATTTCATGAAGATATTCAGACGGGACATCCCCTACAACCTCATAAGCTGGAATTATCTCCAGCCCCTCGGCCCTAAACTCTCGACCATCTCACTTACTGTCCCGAGACAGATGGTCTCTGAATTGCATCCTGCCGATATCGCGGACATCATAAGCCAGGTCTCCCGGCGGGAAGGCGCTTCTTTCGTCAAGGGCCTGGACATAGAAACCGCTGCAGATGCCCTTTCAGAACTCGAGACCGACCTTCAGGCTGCGATCATAACCCGCATGAGCGCAGAGAAAGCTGCCGATATCCTTGAAGAGATGCCGCCTGACGAGGCTGCAGATGTCCTGAGCGATCTTCCTGCTGAAAAAGCAAAGGAGATACTCGAAAATATCGAAAGAGAAGAAGCAGAAGACATCCAGGAACTGCTCAGCCATGAAGAGGATACTGCGGGCGGGCTCATGACAAATATCTATATTGCGTACCCACCCGACACGACTGTCAGGAAGGCTATCGACCTTTTCAAAAAAGACGCTGAGGAGGTAGAGACGGTCTATTACCTCTATATTGTGGATGGAAACGAGAAACTGATCGGGGTAGTCTCTCTGCGCGAGCTCCTCCTCGCCTCACTCGATACCAGGCTGTCTGATATCATGCATACAAAACTCAAGACCGTCACCCCCGATGTCGATGAGGGAGAGGTGTCGGCTATAATTTCCAAATACAACCTCGTTGCGCTGCCCGTCACTGACCATGAGGGCGTCATGCTCGGCATCGTTACGGTCGATGATATTGTGGACAGAATGCTTCCCCCTGCCGCAAAACGCAAGAGAAGGACCGTATGAGCTTCTGGAGGAAAGTTGTCATATTTCTCTCAATTATGGGGCCGGGCATAATTTCAGCAAATGTCGATCATGATGCCAGTGGTATCACAACCTATTCGGTTGCCGGTGCACGGTTCGGATATTCAATCATCTGGCTGCTGCTTCCCACAACTATTGTATTGGCCGTGGTACAGGAAATGGTCGCCCGAATGGGGGTCGTGACAGGAAAGGGATTATCTGATCTTATCAGAGAACACTACGGCATTAAGGCAACTTTCTACATGATGATTGCACTTTTTCTAGCGAACTTCGGCACGACCATCGCAAATTTTGCGGGTGTTGCTGCAAGCATGGAGATTATCGGTTTAAGCAGATACGTCATGGTACCTCTCGGTGCGGTTTCAATATGGATACTAGTTATGCAAGGAAGCTACCGTTCCGTTGAGAAAATCCTTCTCCTGGCATGTTTACTTTATTTTGGCTATGTTATCGCCGGGTTTCTGGCAGAACCACCCTGGGGAGTAGTGCTGAAAAATGCAGTTACTCCGCAGGTGCAATGGAATCCGGAATATATCATTCTGAGCATCGGAATCATCGGTACTACGGTTACCCCGTGGATGCAGTTCTTTCTCCAATCATCAATTGCTGAAAAAGGAGTCAGAAAGTCAGAGTATCATGCAACGAAACTCGATGTGTACATAGGCTGTGCACTTACTGAGGTTATTGCCTTTTTTATCATCGTAACCTGTGCAACAACACTCTTTGCCTATAACATCCGCGTTCATGAAGCGCACGAGGCAGCACTTGCCCTGAGACCACTTGCAGGAAATTATGCGTCCCTGATATTCGCCATAAGTCTTGCCAACGCCTCGCTGCTCGGAGCGATCATTGTTCCCCTTGCCACATCGTATTTCATCTGTGAAGCAATGGGATGGGAACGGGGTCTCAATAAGACTTTTAAGGAAGCCCCCCAATTCATGGGCATCTATACATTCATGATCGTGTTGGCTGCGCTTCTCATACTGATTCCCGGGGCACCCCTTGTTTTTCTGATGATTCTGTCTTCAGTTCTCAACGGACTTCTCCTGCCATTCGTTTTGCTCTACGCACTCTCTCTTATCAACAACAAAAACATCATGGGTGAATATGTAAATCACAGACCCCAGAATATTGTAGCCTGGAGCACGGTAGTGGCGCTCACTCTCTTGACTGTTGTCTTTGTGCTGTCGCTCCTCATTCCGATTGGTGATATCCATGGTTAAGGCCATAGACTGGGTAAACGGGAAGGTAATCATGCTCGACCAGACAAGACTTCCCTCCGAGGTGAAATTTGTCGAGTGTGCCGACTACCGGAAAGTAGCAGAGGGGATCCGGAAGCTTTGGATCCGCGGAGCCCCTGCCATCGGCATCGCAGCAGCCATGGGTGTCGCGCTCGCTGCACAGGATATCAGGGCGAAAGAGTATGGCTCTTTCGTAAAAGCACTCGATCCGGTCTTTTCCGCAATGCTTTCGACACGGCCCACCGCAGTGAACATACAATGGGCCATTGCAAGGATCAAGGCACTGCTTGCTGGAAACAGGGAGGAACCGGTCAGTCATCTGAAAGACCTCCTTGTCAGGGAAGCCATCCGGATCCTCGAAGACGATATCGAGATCAATAAAGCCATCGGCAGATGGGGAGCCGAGTTCATAGAGGACGGGGACACCATCCTCACCCACTGCAACGCAGGTGCTCTTGCGACCGGTGGATACGGAACCGCAACCGCACCGATGCGGGTTGCGAAGGAGCAGGGTAAGCGCTTCGAAGTCATTGCTGATGAGACAAGACCGGTACTCCAGGGAGCAAGACTCACAGCCTGGGAACTTATGGAGGAGGGAATACCCGTCACGCTTATTACCGACAATTCCGCGGGTGCTCTCATGAAGAGCGGTGAAATCGATCTCACGATTGTAGGGACCGACAGAACAGCACGGAACGGCGATGTCGCCAATAAAATCGGGACCTATACCGTCGCGGTTCTCTGCAGGGAACACAAAATACCTTTTTATGTTGCCGCTCCGCTGAGCAGCATAGATTTTTCCCTGCCTTCCGGGGAATATATCCCGATTGAAGAAAGAGGTCCGGAAGAAGTTACCCTGGTAAACGGAACCTGTAGGATTGCTCCCAACGGGGTGAAGGTGAAGAACATAGCTTTCGACGTGACACCATACAGGCTCGTGACCGCAATCATTACCGAAAAGGGAGCATTCAGGCCAAAGGATCTGAAAAGACTTATGAAGCCGGACCGGGACATGGAATCATTTCGCCTCCGTCCTTCATCCCGGTAGAGATTCTTTTCCTGCAACCTCTCCTTGACTTTGCATGAATCGCTATCCTACCATTAAGAATGTCTCTGGACGATCTGTTTAAATCCTATGAATCCGATCTTCAGATTGTTGAGGAAAGGATCAGGGATCTTTTCAAGAGTCCGGTACTCGCCATCCCTCTTATCGGCAAATATATTCTGGACGGCGGAGGAAAAAGGCTCAGGCCGCTGATTTTGCTCCTGAGCTCGGACCTTGCGGGATACCAGGGAGACGCCAGACATATCCTGGCCGGAATAATCGAATCGATCCACACCGCCTCCCTGCTCCATGACGACGTAATAGACGGCGCAGATATCCGAAGGGGGAAATCACCTGCCCATACAGTCTGGGGGAACCAGATCGTTATTCTCGTCGGTGATTTTCTCTATTCAAACGCACTCAGACTCGCCGTGATGCAGAAAAGCCAACGGATCATGGAAGCGCTCTCTGAAGCCACTACCAGGATGACGGAGGGGGAGATTCTCCAGCTTGCAAAAACGGCTGACCCTGAGATTACCGAGGAAGAATACCTCAGTATCGTTTCAGCAAAAACCGCTGTCCTCATCTCCGCTGCATGCAAAATCGGCGCTATCCTTGGTTCTCTCCCGGAAGAAAAAGAAGAAGCCCTCACGCGGTTTGGTATGAAAACGGGAATTGCGTTTCAGATGGCCGATGATATCCTCGATTATATGGCTGACGAAGGAGAACTCGGCAAACGTCTCGGCAAAGATCTCAAGGAGGGGAAGATCACGCTCCCCCTTCTCTATCTGCTGAAGACAGCTTCCGGAAAAGAAACCGAACAGATCAAGGCGATTGTCAGAAGCAATTTTACTGTCAGCGGCCTCCGGAAAATACTCCGGTTTTTCCGGAAGTACAATTCAATCGGCCTTTCCCTGCAGAGAGCTCAGGATCTTATTGCCGAGGCAAAAAGAGAACTTGCCGTATTTCCCGATTCCAGGGCCAGGGAAGGTCTCCTGAGAATAGCTGATTACACGTTGCAGAGAACAAAATAAATGCACCCTGTGGTTGAACTGGCAAAAAAAAGTGTGGAGACCTTTATACGCGAAGGGAAAATACTCGCACTCCCTGATCCTCTTCCTCCTGATATGTCCGGGAAAGCCGGGGTTTTCGTGTGTCTCAAGAAAAGGGGAGAACTGAGAGGCTGCATCGGCACCTATCAGCCTGTCTGTAAAACTATCGGTGACGAGGTTATTATGAATGCGCTCTCCGCCGCGACGAAGGACCCCCGTTTTGCCCCTGTCTCCAGGGAAGAACTGGACGATCTCAGTTACTCAGTCGACGTTCTCTCTCCTCCCGAAAAAGTGGGGACATTCTCTGATCTAAATCCGAGGAAATACGGTATAATTGTGAAGAGTGGGCCCCGGAGAGGACTCCTTCTTCCGGATCTAGAAGGCGTTGATACGGTTGACGAGCAGATCCGGATCGCAAAGCTGAAAGCGGGGATACCGCTTCATGAAGAGACAGAACTCTATCGTTTCGAGGTAAAGAGGTATACATGAACGATATCCCGTTTCAGGGCACTGTACAATCTTTTGGGCTTCCCCGGCTGCTCTCGCATCTTCACAGACAGAGAAAAACAGGAACTCTCGTCATAAGAACCCTTGCATTCACCAAGAAAGTATATTTCCAGAAGGGTGATGCCATTTTTGCTTCATCAACCTACGAGGATGACAGGCTCGGAGAGATGCTGGTCAAGGCAGGGAAAATCACTCTGGAGCAATACGACCGGGCGTCTCAGGTACTGAGAGAAACCCGCAAACGGCTTGGTGCAATCCTCGTGGAGCTCGGGTATATCAACCCGAAAGATCTCTTCTGGGGCGTCAAATACCAGGTGAAAGAGATCATCTGCAGCCTGTTTCTCCTGGAGGAGGCTGAATACGATTTCAGGCAAGACGAGATCCCGGCCAACGAAGTGATCACCCTGAAAATGAGCATGGGAAATCTCATCTACGAAGGAGTCAAGAGAATCGATAACCTGACCCGGATCAGGAACGAAATGCCTCCTCCAGACACGGTCCTGAAACTGAGCTCTGACCCTGTAACGCTCTTCCAGGATGTCGAACTGAGCCCCCAGGACAGGAAGATGCTTTCTCTTGTCGACGGAAGTCAAACAGTAAAAGAGCTGATAGACAACGCATGGATCGGTTCCTTCGAAGCTATGAAAATACTGCACGTATTATGGACTATCGGCGTTATCGATGAAAAGAAGAAATCGCCTCAACCGACCGGAGAACATGTGCCCGAACCTTCCGAAACTTTCAACCTGGGAGAAATTCTTCAGCCCGTTGCCGAGTCTGAGGAAGAATTTGTCAGGAAGGTGGACCAGTTGTTTCTCAAGCTCGATCTCCTCAATGAACATGAACTCCTTGAAGTCGACGAATCGGCAGATGATGATGCGATAACCAAAAACTACTACCGCTTGACCAGGGAATTTCACCCTGACCGGGCCTACAGCACCACAGACCCCTCCCTGAAAGACAAGCTGACCCTTATTTTCGACAAGCTGACCCGTGCGTATAGCTATATCAGGGAAACCGAACAGAAGCAGCAGACTATTCCCAACGAAGGAGCTGGACAGAAGACGATTCCGGTGAGCAATGGCATTGACGCTTTTAAAAAAGGCGTTGAAGCGTTCAGGTCAGGTGATTTCTCCGGGGCAATCGATGCGTTCAGGGTTGCGACAAAAATCGATTCCTCGAACGCCAGATACTGGAGCCACCTTTCGCTTGCTTTCACGAAAATCGGGGGGGGATTTGAAAATGCCGAACATGCTTCACTCGAAGCAATCCGGAATGAACCCGGGAATCCGGATCATTTCGTAAACCTGGGAATGATCTATATGAAAGAAGGGATGAAAGAAAACGCCCTGAAACAGTTCCGGCAAGCACTGACGCTTGACCCGGAAAACGCAAGGGCTCAAAAAGGCATGCAAAAAATCAGCGGCTGACCTTTCCCCTTCGAAAAACTCCGCTTTTCCCTCCTGTTTTCCGCATGAGCATAACCTCAGTAATCACCATTTCCTTATCAATCGATTTACACATATCATAGACTGTAAGGGCTGCAACCGTGGCCGCTGTGAGCGCCTCCATCTCTACACCGGTCTGGCCGGAAACTTTCACGGTCGACTGAATGTCCAGTCTGTCCCTGACCGGGTCAACCCTGAATTCTATCGCCACCGACGAGATACCCAGGGGATGACACATCGGAATAAGTTCACTCGTCTTCTTTGCAGCCATGGTTCCGGCTACCCGGGCAACAGCAAGTACATCTCCCTTCGGTATCCGTTCATCTAGAACACACTGCAGGGTGTCAGGCTTCATGACAACAGAACACCGTGCGACGGCTTCCCGCTCAGTCACGGGCTTTTTTGAAATGTCCACCATCCTCGCCCTTCCCTGCCTGTCGAGATGAGTCAGTCTCTTCATGAAGATCCTCCAGGGTTCAGTTTTCAGAAATTATAGCATGTTTTTGTCTCGGTCACCCTTCTCTGTCAGACGCCCCGGCAATCTCACGCGTCCTTCCCCTGAAAGGGAATAAAAACCTGAGCCCCTACCTGACCTTTTCGGAAAAAATCTATGGATATGCACTCATTATTCGTTGAGAAAACAGAAAGGATCTTTTTCTTCAAAAATATTCAGTCCGAAGCTGTGTGCCACCGCAAGGCAGCCTCCACAGACCGCATGGAGCTTACAGGTGTGGCATGGCCTGCACCCTTCGCGATATTGCCGTGCTGCGGGAGAATCATAAATCTCCGAGATGCTCTGCTGGAATATGTTTCCGAGCGGCGACGGGAATTTCCTGCAGGCATGTACCTCTCCGTCCGAGAGCACTGCAAGGAAATTAAACGCAGCACCGCAGCCGAACGTTGTACATCCACCGAACGGCTCCAACCCCTTCTTATAGGAAAGGATGCTGAGCATATTGTCTTTCAAGCCAAGAACCGGATATTTCCGGACCGCCTGTGCATAGGAATCCAGAAACGCGATATATTCCTGCTTTTCCGGGAGCATAAGACGCGCCCCTTCCCCGACCATCGAAAGCCTGTTGAAATGGAATCTGTCCGCATGTTCATTCACAATTTCAGCAAGCGGGATGACGTCTTTCATGTTGTTTTTTGTGAGGGTCAGCATAACCATAGAAAATATATTCAGTTCCCTGAGCACTTTGAGAAAATCTATCACCCGGTCGAAATGCCCTTCCCCCCGGATGGAATCATTCTGTGTCCTGAGGCCTTCAAGGCTTACCTGGAAATGCGTCGGTTTTTGAATCTCGATCAGTCTCTCGATCTTCCCTCTCTCTGTCGGATTACCGAGGATCCCGATGCTGAATCCCCTGTCCGACGCTGCTCGATAGAGATCAGAAAAATGGGGGTACAGAAAAGGATTTCCCCCGGTAAAACTGACCGCTCTCATAACGTTCCTGCTTCTGCAGAACCTGCGGACATCATCGAGTACCCGTATGCCGTCTTCCAGCTTCATCGGCGTCCGTATACTGCGGTCGTAGCAATGGCGGCAGTGGAGGTCACATGCCTGGGTAATATGCCACTGAAGGGTAAAACTGTGGGATGTGAGAAAACTTTCATCAACGTATTCACTGAGAGGAAACAGAGATGCGTTGCGAAGAAGTTTTGAGGGTGGAGCAAGGAGAATACCCTCATGAACAGCCTCGTCAAGAAGACGGTCAATCATGCCTACCGCCACATTCCCTTCCCGTGCAGCATCTTCAGGGTCAATCTGTTCGTCCGTAATCTTCAGTGACAGGAGGTCGTTCGGTAAGGCCGCACGGTATCTCACTTCTTTCCCGGCAGGGTCTTTCCATATGAGCACGAGCTCTCTGCCCAGAGACGGGCCTTCATGCCTCTCCGCCGGGTCCGATGTGATCAGAGGCAGAAGATTCCTCCAGGAGAGATCGACCAACCTGAGCGTAGGATTCAGGCAGATTGCCGTAATGGCTTCAGAGATTGCAGGGTTGCTTCTGCGGACATCCTGCATTGCAGATTCGAGGCGGGCAAGATCAGGGAGAAATTCCGGTATCCCCTCTCCGCCCGCCTGAATGAGCACGTCTGCAAGCTTTTCAGGATCTGATAAAAACTCTCTACCCTTCGTCAGTCTATCCCATCGTTCAGAACCGACCAGTGAACGACATACCGGATAAAGTTCTCTCTGCGCTTCATCCTGCAATGGTCTCATGAATACATAATAGCATAGTGCATGCTGCACTATTTGCTTCCGGTTCAACTGCCGGGAGCGGGAGCCTACTTTTTCTCGGTGCCGCCGGCACCTTTTTCAGTACCCGTTCAACTGCTGGGCGCAGGAACTTCTTTGCCCTGCGCCGGGGCTTCCTGGGACGGTGCAGGTGCTGTTTCTTTGCTCGGAGGAGCTGTCTGCTGCTCCTGAGGCGTACATCCCATGCCTGCTCCTGCCAGGAGCCCTGCAATACTGATGCCCGCAAGGATCTTTTTCAAATCCTTCTTGTCCATATGTTCACCTCCTTTCTGCTTCATATCCTCTTTCTGTCAAAGAGATATGAATACTTTCGGTTTTTTTTGATTAACAACTATTGATATAGTCTATCTTTTTCAAAGTATCGATAGAAAAAGCATATCAACTTGAGGAGTGTGTGTCAAGAAATGGCGAAACGAGGGTTCGACAAGTTCAAGTCCCTGCAGAAAGGGCTAGAATTTATACCCGAAAAGGGCGATCTCCCTGCTGAATATTTTTTCGATTTTCTCCCTGTCAGTATCGGTGAAAATCTCACGGTAGGGTCTTCTGTCATTCCGGAAAGAGGATTTCGCCCGGGGGAGCTTCAGGGAATCCGGAAATCCAAGGATACGGGATATGGTTTCGGCTTCGTGCGCCAAATTCTCGAACAGATACACCTTATCTACTGCGATCCTGTTGTCTATGGTGTAAACTTCATACCCGCGTTTTTTCAGGCTCTTCAGTCTTTTCGAATCGATAAAACGCGAGAGTGCTGGACGTGGTTCTTTCTTATGGCGCCAGTAATATAAAGACAGAACGCGGTCCCAGGGATTCCGTTCGAAACAGAACTTATAATAACTGTCCCATATCCGGTCTCCGATGATCTTCTTCACCTCTCGTGCCGGTATGTGGTTGTAGAAACGTTTTCTTTTCCGTCTTGTCAGAAAGAGGATATAGTCCCTGAAAGAATATCCTGCGAATGGTATTCCATAATTCTGCGGCCCCCTGTACCCCAGAGTGCGTCTCGTTACCTCGTCCTCCGGGGTGATCGGGGTAATAATGTCATGCTCTCCGCAGAACCGTGAAAGGGCGATCTCCATGCTGGTGCCTGCGGTTTTTTCTGTCTTCAGAAAAATGAATTTGTACTTATGGGAAAGGATCACCGGATATCAGCCCTGTAGCGCATGGTTGTACGTTTTTTAGATGTTGTTTCAGGAGCATAGATATGAGAAACTGTCTGGTGCCGAAGGCGGGATTTGAACCCGCACAGCCTTTCGACCACTAGACCCTGAACCTAGCGCGTCTGCCAGTTCCGCCACTTCGGCACCTTCTTATTATACGTTTCTGCTTCAAAAAAAGCATTACCACCACAACGGCAATCCCCCTGTCCCGGTCACAAGCCATTTCGTCCTTTCCTTCTCCAGAGTAAACCTCATGCGAACAGGATTCGGCAAATCGCCGACAATATATCCCGTATCATTCCCTATGGCAGCGATAACCCTTACATCCATCTCCGCAGTGGCGGTTTTGTCCTTCAGCACGATATCAAGATTTTCATATTCGACCCTGATATCAGTCATTCTCTGAAAGATTTTTTCCATTCCTTCCCGGACAGAGAGATAGGTGAGTCCGTAGTCATCACGATAGTTGAATGACACCTTTTCCATAACCCGACCGAGGTCTTCCTGTTCTATAGCATCAGCGCCTTCCCGGAAAAGCCTCTTTATCCTGCTTTCATCAGAAGGCCAGAGGAAATAGAGTATTACCGGTATAATGAGCAGAAGAAAGAGGAATATGACCGTCTTTTTCCCCATGGCAGGCTATCCGGTCACCGCAAGAATCGCATCCCTGATTATCTGCAACAGTTTATCCAGGTTGTTCTCGCTGATGGTAAGGGGAGGCATAAGCACGATGACATTGCCGAGCGGTCTTATAAAAACTCCGTTGTCCCGAGCATGATAGGCAACACGCCATCCGATCTTTTCAGACAAGTCATATGGCTCTTTCGTCTCCTTGACCTTCACAAGCTCAACTCCCGCCATCATCCCGGCGTTCCGCACGTCTCCCACATGAGAGAGCCCCGATATGCTTTCAAGCCACGCCTCGAGGCTTGTTATTTTCCTTTCCAGTCGTTTCAGAACGTCTTCCCTTCCAAAGATATCCAGACAGGCGATTGCCGCTGCACAGGCAATCGGGTTGCCGGTGTATGAATGGCCGTGGAAGAAGGTCTTCAATTCCCGGAATTCTCCGAAAAAAGCACGGTAGAGTTCCTCGGTTGCGATCGTTGCCGCAAGAGGCAGATATCCTCCGGTTATGCCTTTTGAAAGACAGAGAATATCCGGCACAACCTGCTCGTGTTCACAGGCAAACATCCTGCCCGTTCGTCCGAATCCGGTCGCGACTTCATCTGCGATCATCAATACCCCGTATTTCTTGCAGAGTTCCCCCACCCCTTTCAGATATCCAGGAGGTGAGGTAATCATGCCGCCGGCAGCCTGGATCAAAGGCTCGATAATTAGGCCGGCGATCTCTCCGGCATGGAGGGAGAGTATCTCTTCCATCTTTTCAAGACAGGCCAAATTGCACCCGGGGAAGCTTTTACCCAGCTCACACCGGTAGCAGTAGGGAGAAGGCGCCCTGAAGGTTTTAAACAGGAGCGGTCCGTATGCGTCATGGAATATCCCGACTCCGCCTACACTTACGGCACCGATCGTGTCGCCATGATATGCATTATTCAGAGACAGGAACGCGTGTCTGCCCGGGACGCTCTTGTGCTTCCAGTACTGGAAAGCCATTTTGAGTCCGACCTCAACCGCAGTCGAACCGTTATCTGAATAGAAGACCTTCGAGAGGGATGAAGGATGAGGGATGAAGGATGTATTGATAATCCCTATAAGTTTTTCAGCAAGCCGTATCGCAGGGACATTGCTTAACCCCAGCAATGTACTGTGTGCAATTGCATCCAGCTGCTCCCTGATCGCATCATCAATCTCCCGTCTCCTGTGGCCGAATATGTTCACCCAGAGTGATGATACCCCGTCGAGGTACCATCTCCCGTAGGTGTCCCTGAGAAAACAGTCTTTTCCTTCGGTAATGATAACCGGGATGTCTGCAATCCAGTCCTTCATCTGGGTAAAAGGATGCCAGATGTATTGTTTGTCGAGTTCTTCGAGCTGCCTGTTGTCTTCAAGGATTCCCATTGCTGTCTCCCTCTTCAACTATACCATACCGGATTTGCCGCTCAATATCCTCTCTATGCCTCCATAATCTCTCTGCACCTGAATATCTCTCAGGCCTGACTCTTTCGCAATACGACGAACTGCTTCCGCCTGTCCGATACCCAGTTCAAGCATTATTGTTCCGCCCTTTTCCAGGTGATCGGCTGCTGTCCCCAGGATTGCGCGGTAATAATCAAGCCCGTCTTTTCCTCCGTCCAGCGCTTCAGCAGGTTCCCAGATATGAATTTCAGGCTGAAGGTTTTCCAGATCATCGTGTTTGATATAGGGAGGGTTAGCAATAATCAGGTCAAACCGCATATTCTTATCCAGGGGTTCAAAGAGATTACCCCGGAGAAACCCTGTGTTGTGGATATTGTTCAGCGCCGCACTTTCCTTCGCGTACTCAAGAGCTACTCCCGAAGAATCAGTTCCATAGACCTGTGCCTGCCGGAATGCCGCAGCAATGGCGAGCGCTATACATCCCGAACCGGTGCAGAGATCAAGGATCTTGCCTTTCCATCCCATACTTCCTTCAGACTGAGTTCCGGCGGCAAGATCTGTATTATCCTGTGAGACACGGGCAAACAAACTGATTGCTTCTTCCACCAGGAGTTCTGTCTCCGGCCTCGGTATCAGTACACCCCTTCCGACCTTTATCTTCAGACCACAGAAATCGACTAAACCGAAAATGTACTGCAGAGGTTCCCTCCGGGCCCTTCTCTGTGAAAGTCGCAGGATACATCCCAGGACATCCTGACTGATTTCAGGATTATCCCGGTGCAAGAAGGTTCTGTCGGCCTCCGTGCAGTGGGCAATAATCATTTCCGCCTCTCTCGGGGGGCTCTCAATGCCTGCCCGATCAAGAAAATCCGCTGTCTTTTTGAGTGCATCAAGAAATTTCATGCTGTCTGCATTCACCGCCTGCCCCCGACCTGATTCCATATTATAAAGTGTTCAGCATTTTCCTGAATTGTTTCCTTATCCTTATGCAGTTACAATCAGGACAAACCCCAGGACCATCAGGAGGGCGCCAAGAAACCTCTCTCTGATATCCTGTTCTCTGAAGAACAGATACCCGTACACTACTCCGATGAGGATGCTGATCCTCTTCACTGAGATCATGTACGCAACCTGCACAAGACTGATCGCGATCATGTGAGAAATAATCATGCATGACCAGAAGAATCCTGGGACTGCAAGTTTCCGGTATGCCCCGGATGCAAAGAAATTTTTCACTTCAGATTTTCCCTGCCAGAGGGCGATCGGAGTGAAGATCACTGTCAGGGCCATAAAGTAGGCAATACCAAAAAACAGAGGCGATGAATGCTCAATGGCCATCTTTCCGAGCGGGGAGGTAAAACTGTAGAGGACTGAAACAGCGAGCATGAGAACAGAGCCCCGTTCTTTCACAATCGCCTTCAGGGGTTCCAGGAATCCTTTCCGCATGCTGGTCAGATGCAGCGAATAACTGCCTGCTGCGAGAAGGAAAATCCCGAATCCTCCTCTGACCGATATCTTTTCCTGGAGGATAAAGCCGGATACAACGATCAGGAAAAGCGGGGTGAAAGAAAGAAACGGAAGGGTAAGACTGAGAGGGGAAGAACGAAGTGCTTTGATATAGAGAATCAACGCGATAACCTCAAGGGGGAGAGCGCATAAAGACGCAGCAAAAAAGGTACGGTCGAGTTCGGGAACAGGGACCAGGAACACCAGCAGGAACAGCAGCGGCAGGGAGAACACGAGTCTGAACCATGCAACAAGGTATTCGTTTGCAGCAGTGAGTGATTGTTTAGTAAGCGCATCACTCGTTGCGAGGGTGAATGCAGAAACCAGTGCATATACTACCCAAAAAGGTACCATATATACATCATAATGCAAAGGACCATATTTGCAGAAGACATGAACTCATTTCAGCACAAAATGAAAATTTCTTTTGGGTATTGTAGTCTCGCATACGAGGACGCCTACGTAGTTTTACGTAATATAATGCAGATATTTTGAAAAAAATGCAGGATAAGGCTGTTTTCGCATAATATTTGTTGACAGCCTTACTATTCTGTGTTAAATGTTTAAGAGAATCTCTATGAATTCAAGTATGTTCTGGCATGAAAATCTCTCATAATCATTATCAAAGTTATAACAAAAGAAAGGGGGTTATATGAGTGTTTTGACGCGCAGAGATTTTTTAAAAGTTTCGGGAACAACAGCAGCCGGTCTGACCCTGAGTCAGCTTGGGTTTGATCTGACTCCGGCCCAGGTCTATGCTTCTGAACTCCGTATCAAGGACGCCAGGGAAACTCCTACGATTTGCTGCTTCTGCTCGGTAAGTTGCGGAATTCTGGTATCGACAGATAAGAAGGGAAAGGTTATTAATGCTGAGGGCGACCCTGATCACCCGATCAGCGAGGGCGCACTGTGTGCAAAAGGCGCATCAAGTTATCAGATCGCAGTCAATGAAAACAGGCTGAAAAAAGTCCGCTACCGCGCTCCGCACAGCACCTCATGGAAAGAGGTAAGCTGGGAATGGGCACTGAACAAAATTGCCGCAAACATCAAGAAGAGCAGGGACAAAAGTTTTGTCGAAAAGAACAAAGACGGCAAGGTGGTAAACCGAACCGATGGAATCGCGTCGGTCGGAAGCGCTGCATTGGATAACGAGGAATGCTGGCTTTTCCAGGCATTCCTGAGATCTCTCGGCCTTGTCTATATCGAGCATCAGGCCCGTATATGACACAGCGCCACGGTAGCGGCTCTGGGAGAGTCGTTCGGTCGCGGCGCGATGACAAACCATTATGTCGATTTCAGGAATGCTGATGTGATCCTGAATATGGGGGGCAATGTAGCAGAAAACCATCCCGTCTCTTTCAAATGGATTCAGGCTGCCCGTGACAAGGGGGGCACCTTCATCCATGTCGATCCGAGGTTTACCCGCACCTCTGCAAAAGCTGACATCTATGCCCGTCTCCGTTCCGGCACAGATATTGCCTTCATCGGCGGGATGATCAAGTATATCCTCGACAAGAAACTGTACGATGAGTTCTACGTGAAGAATTATACGAATGCCACATTTATCCTGAACGATCAGTTCGGGTTCGACGACGGCCTCTTTGCCGGATATGACCCGGCAAAACGCTCATATGATAAAGCGAAGTGGGCGTTCGTCAAGGATGAAAAGGGTATTCCGAAACGAGATATGTCCCTGAAAGATGAACGGTGTGTATTCCAGCAGCTGAAAAAGCACTATTCACGGTATACCATCGAGAAGGTTATTGCCATTACGGGGACATCCCAGGAAGACCTGGAGAGAGTCTACAAGGCATATGCAGCAACAGGCGTACCTGACAAAGCGGGGACCATTCTCTATGCCATGGGCTGGACGCAGCATACCGTTGGAACCCAGAATATCCGTTCCATGTCTATCGTACAGCTGCTTCTCGGCAACATGGGTATTGCCGGAGGCGGAGTCAATGCACTCCGCGGTGAATCGAATGTCCAGGGTTCAACCGATCATGCGCTCCTCTTCCATATCATTCCTGCATACCTGCCTACCCCAAGGGCGAAATGGCAAACACTCGCAGATTACAACGCAACCACTCCAAAAACCAGTGACCCGAGGAGCGCAAACTGGTGGCAGAACAGGCCGAAATATATTGCAAGTCTTTTAAAATCCATGTTTGGGGATAAGGCTACGAAAGAGAATGATTTCGGGTACTCATGGATGCCGAAGCTTGAGGATACCCAGAATGCTTCCTGGCTCAATCTTTTTGATGAAATGTATAAAGGCAAGTTCACCGGCTTCTTTGCCTGGGGCATGAACCCTGCCTGCTCAAGCGCAAACGCAGGAAAGGTGAGAGAAGCATTTACAAGGCTCGACTGGATGGTGAATGTCAATGTCTTTGACAATGAGACCGGCTCCTTCTGGAAAGGTCCCGATATGGATCCAAAGAAGATCAAGACCGAAGTATTCCAGCTTCCCTGTGCAGCGTTTATGGAAAAGGAGGGGAGCATATCAAACAGCGGCCGCTGGATGCAATGGCGCTGGAAAGCTACGAACCCTCCCGGCAATGCAATGCCTGACGGCGAGATCATGTACGACCTCATGAAAAAAGTAAAGGCGCTCTATAAAAAAGATAAGGGTGCTTTTCCTGACCCTATTCTCAATCTGAAGTGGGACTACGAAACAAAAGGGAAATTTGATATCCACGCTGTTGCAAAAGAAATCAACGGCTATGATCTCACCACCGGAAAACTTGTGGCAAACTTCACGAAATTAAAGGACGACGGCACAACTTCATGCGGGAACTGGCTCTATTCAGGCAGTTACACAGAAGACGGCAATATGGCAGCCCGCAGGAAGAAAGACGACCCCACTGGTCTCGGGCTTTTCCCGCAATGGTCGTGGTGCTGGCCGGTCAACAGGCGCATTATATATAACCGCGCTTCTGTTGATCTTGACGGAAAACCCCGGAACCCGGCGAAGACTGTTATCAAATGGGATGCGGAAGCCAAGAAGTGGGTGGGTGATGTACCTGACGGAGGATGGCCCCCGATGGGTACCGAGGGGTTCTATCCGTTTATTATGAAACCGGATGGAGTTGCTTCAATCTTCGGCCCCGGTCTCGCAGACGGTCCTTTTCCAGAGCATTATGAGCCCCTGGAATGTCCGATTGAGAAGAATATCATGTCCAATCAGAGGATTAACCCTGTCATCAAGATATTCGAAGGCGGACCGGATACCTTCGCAACCTGCGATCCGAAATATCCGTTCGTATGTTCGACCTACAGGGTTACAGAACATTGGCAGACAGGGGTTCTTACCCGATGGCTGCCATGGCTGATTGAAGCCGAGCCACAGGTATTCTGCGAGATGAGTCAGGAACTTGCAAAACTGAGAGGGATCGAAAACGGTGATAGGGTCCTGGTTGTAACCTCCCGCGGAAAATTGGAAGCGACAGCCATCGTTACCGTACGGCTCAAACCTTTTGTTATTGCCGGTCAGGCTGTACATATGATCGGGATTCCCTATCATTATGGCTGGCTGCATCCCAAGGACGGCGGTGACAGTGCCAACCTGCTCACGCCGACTATCGGAGATCCGAATACCATGATCCCTGAATCAAAGGCGTTCATGGCAAACGTTACAAAAATAACGGCCCAAAGAGCCGGAAAAGCGTAAGGGAGGTGATCAGCAATGGCATTGAAAACATTTTTTATCGATACAACAAAATGTACAGCATGCAGAGGCTGTCAGATAGCATGCAAACAGTGGAATATGAACCCTGCAACCAAGACCGTTCAGCGGGGAAGTCATCAGAACCCTGAAGACCTCAGCTTTCACACCTTCAAGCTGGTAAGGTTCAGCGAGCTTGAGATGGACGGGAAGCCGAAGTGGTATTTCTTCCCCGACCAGTGCAGGCACTGCATGACGCCGCCGTGCATGATCACTGCCGAATCCCTGAACTACAAAAATATCATGAAAGATGAAAAAACCGGTGCTGTTCTCTATAACCCGAAGATCAAGGTAAAACCGGCAGATGCAAAGAAGATCCGGGAGTCCTGCCCGTGGGATATTCCCCGATGGGATGAAAAGACCCAGGGTATGGCGAAATGCACCATGTGCATCGACCGTATCAGGGAGGGCATGCTTCCTGCCTGTGTTAAAACCTGCCCCGCCGGAGCCATGAACTTCGGGGACAGAGACGCAATGCTTGAAATGGCCAACAAAAGGCTCCAACAACTGAAGAAACAATATCCCAAGGCACAGCTCTTGAATGCGGATTTTCATCAGGCAGTCTTCCTGGTAATCGACGACCCGCAGAAATATCACAAATACGCTCTCCAGACAGGGCAGGAAATGACCAGGATTGCTGCAATTAAGAAGATATTCAGGCATATAGCGGACTTTGTGCCGCTTGCAGGCTAAGCACCAGCTTATCTGAAAAGGAAAACGGCCTGTTTCGGATTTCATTGAGGCAGGCCGTTTTCTTGTACTACACCAAGGGGCAGGTATTCTATGAAAAAGCGCGCAAAGAATCTTGAAAGCAAACAACCGATCTATGCACAACTGACAGAATTTTACGCAAGAATCCGGAGGGCACAGGAAGAATCACGGAACACCCTTTCCCTGCCGTCTTTCCAGTTTCACCAGGCAGAAAGAGCAGGAGAATTCCAGGAGGGATTTCCTCTCTTCAACAAAGCAGAAATGCCGGTCGATATTCCCTCGGCTGTTGCCCTTTTCAGTAACCTTTGTACAATCACCAGGGAAACCAATGAAAAGCTGAAACAATCCGTGACAGCCGTCGAACAGGCACTCGATCAGGGCACATTGAATCTGAAGGATTTACTCAGACAATATTTTGACGAGGCATATTCCGATACGGTTGCTCTCCGTCAGGGAATTGACCAGGCTGTTCTCAGGTTCCTTGTCCACATGAGCATTTTTCCTTCTCTTTCTGCCCTTGCTCAGCAAATCCGCGACTCGGTCGACACAAAAAACTGGCTCAGGGGATATTGCCCGGTATGCGGTTCGTTACCTCGGATTTCCTTCCTGAAAGACGAAGGCAGGCGCTTTTTCCTCTGTTCTTTCTGCAGCTCCGAATGGCAGTCCGAACGGCTTAAATGTCCCTTCTGTGAAAACAGCGACCATAAGAGCCTCCATTATTTTTACGCTGAAGGCGATGAAGCTGTCAGGGTCGACCTTTGCGAACGATGCAAACACTATATCAAAACAGTCGATACGAGAAAACTGTCCTCGCCACCCGACCTCAATCTTGAGGACATTACCACAATCCATCTCGATATCCTTGCCAGAGACAGAGGTTTTTCAAGACCAGAGTCTCCGCCATGGGGTTTCCAGTAACCTCTCCCCTGGGGTATAGTTGCCATGATGGTCTCGAACAATCCTGTATGCGCCGCAGAGTATTGTGCTTTTTTCCCATGATATAATAGGGAGAAGCTCCGGGATATTTTGTTATGATACCATGGGCATAGTCACGGCACGGGGAGATGAAAAAAATACCATCCTCCGCCTCCTGAAAGAAGCGGTCGAAGTTCTTCCTATAGGCATAACCGTCAGTGATGAGCAGGGAAAGATCCTGTATATCAATGAGGCAGAAACAATTATTCATGGATATAGTGCGGAAGAACTGATCGGAAAAGACCAGGGGGTTTTTGTGCCCGAAGAACTCCGGAGTTCCCTTTCCTTTGATGAAATATTCCAGAAGGGAGTATGGAAGCGGGAGAGCATCAATATCAGGAAGAACGGAGAGTTGTTTTCTGTCCAGGTGACCTCTCTGGCAGTGAAAGATTCAGGGGGAGCTCCGGTTGGAATCGTCTCTGCCTATACTGATATTACCGAAAGGAAAAAGACTGAAGAAGAACAGAGAAAGCGTCAGGAAGCACACTTTCAGGCAGAGAAGACGAACCTTTACAGGCAGTTGACCGCAGGTGTCGTCCATGAAGTAAGAAATCCCCTGAACGCTATTCTCGCGATAACCGAAGCGTTATTTCTGGACCTTGGGGACAATCCGGATTTTCAGTCCTATCTCACCCATATCCGCATTCAGGTTGACAGGCTCTCACGTCTCATGGAGGACCTGCTCGAACTGGGAAAACCCCTTATCCAGTCACGTCTGCAGACAGAGTCACTGTTTGATATTCTGAACTCTGCAAGAGAGCTCTGGAATCAGTCGCCCCTTTCATCATCCCATGCCGTACACCTCAATTTTCCCTTTCCTCAGAAGCAGGTGTATGTCGTCGCCGATACTCAGAAGCTGCAGCAGGTCTTTCTCAAGGTTCTGGATAATGCTGCTGAGCACAGCCCTGAAGGAAGTGTGATAACCCTGATGGTAAACCAGCAGGGCAACACCGCGGTGATAGCTGTTGTGGATGAGGGTACAGGCATACTGCCTGAAAACCTTCCCAGGGTTTTCGAACCATTTTTCACAGCCCGGAAAAAGGGCACCGGCCTCGGGCTCAGTATCGCAAAACAGGTGACCGAAGCTCATGGCGGCCAGATAATAATCCGTAATAATGATCCCATGCCCGGGTGCACTCTTTCAATCATTCTCCCGGTCACCGGAGAGGAGGGTTCATGAAAACATCCATATTGCTTGTTGACGACGAAGATTCGATCCGTTTTGCATTTTCACGCTATCTCGCAAAAGCAGGATACAGTGTTCAGGAAGCTGCTTCACTTGTTTCCGCACAGAAGATGATCTTTTCACAACGTTTTGACTCCATCCTCCTCGACCTCAATCTTCCCGAAGGAAGCAGTATAGACTGGATCACCGAACTGAGAGAGAATTACCCTGATCTCTCGATTGTAGTCATCACAGGTTTCGGTGATATCCCCACTGCTGTCGAAGCCATGCGCCGGGGAGCGGATAATTTTCTTACCAAACCGGTTAATATGGCGGATCTCGACCTCTATCTCAGGAAGAGCCTCGAACTCGGAACCCTGCGGAGGAAGAATTCAACCCATCAGAGACTTGCAAAAAAAGAGACCCTGTATTTCGGGCCAAGTCAGGGAATAAGGAAAGTCAGGGAACTCATCGAGATAGCTGCACAGAACACTTCCCCTGTGGTTCTTCTGGGGGAAACCGGCGCAGGGAAAGGGGTCATTGCTCGATGGATCCATGATCACAGCGAAAACAGTGCAACGCCCTTCGTTGAACTGAACTGCTCAAACCTGAGGGGAGATCTGCTTGCAAGTGAACTTTTCGGCCACGTACGCGGCGCTTTCACCACCGCTGTGCAGGACAGGCAGGGTCTCATAGAAGTAGCGGATGGCGGCACCCTTTTTCTCGACGAAATCACTGATATGGATATCGGGGTACAGGCCCAGTTCCTGAAAGTCATCGAAGAAAAACAGTACCGGAGACTCGGCGAGACAAAGCTGAGAAGGAGTGAATTCAGACTCATCTGCGCCTCAAACCGCGACCTCCCAGGAGAAATACAGGCCGGGAAATTCCGGAAGGATCTTTATTTCCGGATCAATGTTTTTCCGATCATGCTCCCTTCCCTGCGTGAGAGGCTGGAAGATATCCCTGGACTTGTGCTCAATCTCCTGGGATCCCTGGGGGCACCTGACACTGAATTGTCTAAGGAGTGTATGCAGTCGCTTGCAAAGTATAGCTGGCCGGGAAATATCCGTGAACTGAGAAATGTCCTTGAGCGGGCGCTCCTCCTCGCACGGGGGAAGCACTTGAGTCCGGAACATTTCATAGGGTTGGATCTTTCTCCTATTGCCCTTGCTCCCGCGGATGAAGACATAAACGACCTGGACCGGCTGGAAGAAAATCACATAAAAACAACTATGCAACGCTTTCATAACGATACCCTGAAGGCTGCCAAGGCACTTGGTGTCTCCCGGGCAACTCTTTACCGGAAACTCAAAAAAATGCAGGACAATCCGGCAGATGCCCTGTAACCGGTCATCCTGCAGCATACACCAATAGTTCCGCTCTTGCAGATTGCAAAATGCGAATTCTTTCACAAAAATGAGAATGACATCCGGCCCATAATCAGATTGCGCCCTGATTTTTCCGCCTTTATTGCTGAAAATTATCTGGCATTTATATTGCTTTAATTTTGCTTAATATTATGAAAGGGGTTTGGATATCCTGCAAAACAGAAATCTATGGCAGACGAGAGAAACCTTATGATAAAACATATCCTGCTTGTTGACGATGAGACAACCATCCTCATGGCATTTAAAAAACTCCTCCAGGGTCCCGGGGTTGAAGTAGACACTGCCAATACCAGAGAATCAGCCCAAACAGCCTTAAACCAGAAAAATTACGATGCGGTAATCGCTGACCTCAGGCTTGGAGAAAGCGGAGGAGAAGAGGGGCTTGAGATCTTACGCTTCGTGAAACTCCGGAACCCCGCCGTTCCAACGATTCTTATCACTGCCTACGGCAATCCTGAAGTCATGGAAAAAACGTACAGGATGGGTGCTGACCTCTATCTGGAGAAACCTGTTTCCAGCAACACCCTGAGGGATGCGCTGAGAAGACTGGGGGTGCAATAAAAACCTAAAAAAAACCTTTACTACATGAATTAAACGGGCAGCATCAGCCCTTTGACTGGAACTCTACGATCTTTGATTCTTCCCTCGCCATAGTTGATCTTCCGTCAAATATGCCCCCTTCGCTGATAGTCAATTTAGCCGTTACCGTATCCCCGGTAACCCTCCCTTTTGCTTTTATCTCGATGATCTCCTTTGCCCTGAGGTTCCCGTCAACAGTTCCGCCGACGATAATTCCGCGCGCAGAAATATCACCTTTGACCGACGACTTTTCCCCTAAGATTACCCAATCAGCCTGGACATTTCCTTCAAGCTTCCCGTCAATACGCAGGGTGCCTTTTGCCTCTATGTTCCCCCTGAACGCAGAGTTTGTTCCTACAAAAGATTCCAGTTTTTCCGTATTTCTCGTGAACATCACGATCTCCCTTCTCTGTAGTCTGCAGGATTTACCGGTTTGCCGTCTTTCCATATTTCGTAATGGACATGGGGTCCTGTCGAACTGCCGGTTGATCCGATATAGGCAATCACCTCTCCCCCTTTCACTTTCTGCCCGACCTTCACCACGTTCATCTTGTTGTGAGCATAGAACGTCGAAAAACCATGGCCGTGTTCGAGTACTACAAGATTCCCGCTCCCGCCATTCCATCCTGAAAAACTCACAACCCCGTCAGCAGTAGCCCGCACCTCATCACCGGGATTAGCCGAAATATCGAGGCCTGAATGGAAGTTTTTACCTCCACGGATTGGGTCAGTCCTCATCCCAAAATGCGATGATATTCTCCCATTGACCGGCAATCCCCGAGGGGTTGCAACAAAAATATCCCGCTGAACACGTAGATAATCTCTTATTTCACCGACTGTTTCAACTGCATTCTTAATGTTTAACTTTAAATTTTCTATATCAATGGAACCACTATCAGAGGTATCCAAATTCATAAGGACCTCTTCTTTTGATTCATGGGAAAAGAGCTTGCTGAATTGAGCCTCGGCCCTCTTTAATGCAGAAATGGTGTTTCTCAGTTCGAGGAATTGCTCAGTATAATAGTTTAAGTTCTGTTTCATGCGATAATATTCAAAGGTATCAATTGCAACAGATAAAATAAAGCCGATGCCGATACAACTGAGGAGCAAGGTCGTAATAATCCCGACGAAGGGAAGCCTAAAATTCAACGGCCGGTTTTTACTGTGTGGAACAAACATGATGGTAACAGGAGTGAAAGCTTTCTGTATGAACTTCTTGATTTTAAGAATATCGGACATTTTTGCCTCCTTTCTCTATATTTCCTATAATAAATGCTTTATATCCCGATTCCCGCAGCAGTGATACTGTTTTTTCTCTCTGGTTTTTGGAGACTACCATGATATATCCGATTCCCATGTTGAAGGTATTTCGCATTTCAGCGTCTGAAAGAGCCCCTATTTCCTGAATCATTCGAAAAACAGGAGGCACGGGCCACGATCCCTCTCTGATATGCGCCCTTACACCTGAGGGGAGGGTCCTCGGGAGATTTCCGGGGATTCCTCCCCCGGTTATATGAGCCATTCCCTTTATTGAGACTTTGTTTTTGAGCGTCTGAAACGCTCTGACATATATTCTTGTAGGTTTGATTAATTCTTTTCCCAGTGTCGTTTTCAGCAGCGGGATATATGTATGGAGCCCTGTCTTTTTTTTCTCAAAAAAAATTTTTCTTACCAGAGAGTATCCGTTGCTGTGAAGCCCGCTCGAGGCAAGGCCGATAAGAACGTCTCCTGACCGTATTCGGGAGCCGTCTATAATTTCATTTTTTTCAACAACTCCGACCGCAAACCCTGAAAGGTCGTATTCGCCTTCACGATAAAAACCCGGCATTTCTGCGGTTTCTCCCCCGATGAGTGCACAGCCTGATTCCCTGCATCCCTTTACTATTCCTCTGATAACCGCTGTACCGCTCCCGGATATAAGCTTCCCCACTGCAAAATAATCAAGAAAGAACAACGGTTCAGCGCCTGAGGTGAGGATGTCATTCACACACATGGCAACGAGGTCTATCCCCACAGTATCGTGCCTCTTCATCATGAAGGCTATTTTGAGTTTGGTGCCGACACCATCGGCACCGCTGACAAGGACAGGTTTCTTATAGTGTTTCAGGTCAAGCATGAACAGCGCTCCGAAAGAACCGATACCGGTAAGGACTTCTTTCCGGGATGTCCGCTTCGCCATGGGGGCAATACGTGAGACAAATTTTTCCCCTTCAGCAATATCGACACCTGCTTGTTTGTAGGTTAAATCTGCTTTCATTCCTGATTCACGACGGGAAGGTTTTTTCGCTCTCTTATTGTGCATAAATATGCCCCTAAGGGCAAGTCTTTTCTGTACGCTATTGAAGCAAAAAATGAGCCAGTGAGACGCCTGAACGGCTGGCAAGGTCATCCGGGGAAAAATATCTCGCCTATCCCTTGTCCCCTATACAGCGAATAATCTGCTCGGATGTGCCCGGTTCGATATGTACAATCACGTCAACCACAGCCGGAAATTCATTCTTGATCTGTGTTTCTATCTGATCAGCAATGGCATGTGATTTTTCTGTGGTCATATTTTTGTCTACCATGACATGGAGATCAAGATACACGGCATTCGTAGTTCCTCGTGTCCTGATCTCGTGGCATCCCTTTACCCCGTCGATCCTCTTCACAAGGTATTCTATGGCAGCCGTATCGATGCATACGGTATCAACGAGGACGTTTGAAGCGGTTTTCAGGATCTGAACGCCTATCCGCGCGATGAAGAACGTGATGACGATACCGACAAGGGTATCAGCCAGATGATATCCCATCTTCGCAAACACGAGGCTGAGTATGACCGCAACCGATGCGAAAATATCGCTTTTGGTATGCAGAGCGTCGGCGATGAGAAATTCACTGCCGAGTCGTCTCCCCTTTCTCGATTCATAGAGCATCACAAAAACATTCACCCCCATGGTAACGAACATGACAGCGAAACTCGTCTCGGTCACCGCAGTCCTGTGGTCCTCAAACAAAGAGAAATAGACCTTCTTCAGTATCTGGAAGCAGGTGAGGAAAATCATGACGGCGATGATAATAGTGAACAGGGTCTCGAATTTCTTGTGGCCATAGGGATGCTTTTCGTCAGGGGGGTGTGATGCGATCCATATACCGACCAGTCCTATGATATTCGATACCCCGTCGAAAAAGGAGTGAAAGCCGTCTGAAGTCATGGCGATTGAATTGGTGAGGTAGCCGTAGACAACCTTTGCAAGAGCTACCGCTGAGTTCAGGAGGAGTGTAAGGAGGAGTACCTTTCGAACTTCTCCGGGATAATCTCTCTTTACTGGAAAATGGGACTCCATCTTTTTTTGAAGCCGGCAAAGGTTCCTTTCACTATAGATTCTCTCATATTACTGAAGAATTGCAAATAAAAGAAGAGATTATGGATTGTATTGAGTCTCATGGAGAGAATCTCTTTCGAAAGGAACAAATGCCGCAGGTATCCCCGCGAGAAATTCCTGCATGTGTAACATCCGCATTCCGGATCGAGCGGACTCCGGTCCACCCTGAACTCTTCCCTTTTAATGCTGATCCTCCCCCGGCTGGTGAAAAGCGTCCCGTTCCTCGCATTCCTGGTCGGCATCACGCAATCAAACATGTCAAAACCGGCCTCAACCGCCTGCAGGATATCTCCGAGATCACCGATGCCCATGAGATACCTTGGTTTCGTGTCAGGGAGGAGCGGCGCGGTAAAGGAGATCATCCTGTGCATGTCCTCTTTCGGTTCTCCAACACTGAGACCACCGGCAGCGTATCCGTCGAACCCTATCTTGACGAGTTCCTCGGCGCTTTTTGCCCTAAGGTCCTCGAACAGGCTCCCCTGTATGATTCCGAACAGTGCCTGGCCTTCGGTCTGCAGTCCCCTGCACTGTTCAGCCCATCGGATTGTCCGATAAAGAGATTCACTGGCAAGTTCATGGGATATCGGATAAGGAGTACAGTCGTCCAGCACCATTGCGATATCCGATCCGAGAGCCTGCTGTATCGCCATCGCCTCTCCCGGACCGAGAAAATGCATCGATCCGTCAAGGTGCGATTTGAAATGAACACCGTCGTCTCCGATCTTTCTCAAAGCCGAAAGGCTGTAGACCTGAAACCCGCCGCTGTCGGTTAGCACAGGCCGTTCCCAGTTCATAAAGGCATGGATGCCACCGAGAGACCGCACAATCTCATGCCCCGGACGGAGAAAAAGGTGATAGGTATTGCAGAGTATCATCTCTGCCCCCATCTCTTTCAGTTCATCCGGAGACATAGCTTTTACCGTGCCGATAGTCCCAACCGGCATGAACGACGGAGTATGGACTGTTCCCCTGTCCGTCTCAAGAAGACAGGCACGAGCGTTCCCGTCTGTGTGTCCAAGCGTAAATTTCATGAAATGCCGGATCTGCCCTGACGGCAGCATCAGATGCGGATTTTATATTCCTTTATCTTCGATCTCAGGGTATTCCTGTTGATGCCGAGTGTCTTCGCAGCCTTCAGCTGATTTCCCCCTGTCTCATGCATGATTATATTGATGAGTGATTTTTCCGTCTCCGACATAACGGTCGTATAGAGATTACAGTTTTCGAGTTTCGTCATCTCGTTCAGATATCTCCTGAGCTTCTCTTCAAGAAATTCCTGGATGGAATAAGACCCTACGTTGTCAATGAAGAGGTCTTTTTTGCAAACGACCGGGGAACATGAAAGCAGGGCTGCCCGCTTCACGAGGTTCTCCATCTCCCGGATATTCCCGGGCCAATCATACTTCATAAGAAAGTTTTTCGCGTCCTTCGAAAACCCTTTCGGCCCGGTCTGAAATCTTTTTACCGCCTCATCCAGAAAATACTGCGCGAGGAGCATAATATCGTCCCTCCGTTCCCTGAGTGACGGCATCTTAATGTGGCATCCGTGCAGGACATCAAAAAGGTCCTTTCTGAATTCGCCGTTCTTGACACACTTCCTGATATCTTTCGCTGTTGTCCCGATTACCCGTACATCTGCCTGCCGGGAATTCCTGTTTCCGCTATTACCAGAATCACTGTCCTGAATGAACTCATAAAATTTCTCCTGGAGTGACAACTCCATCTCAGCAACTTCATCGATATAAAGCGTCCCGCCCCTGGCTTCGTCAATTCTCCCGGTATTCTTCCCAGGCGCTCCTGACCGCATCGTCTGGTCATTGCCGAAGAGTTCAATCTCAGCCATATCCTTCGGCGTATTTCCCATATTCATGACGACAAATGGTCCTTTTGCCCGGGTACTGTAGTCGTGTATTGCCTTTGCAACCAGTTCTCTGTATGTGCCCGGTTCACCGCATATCAGGATCATCTCGTCTTTCCGCGCGACCTTTCTTGCTTCCTTGAAGATTCTCAGTATTTTTGGGCTCACGCCCATAACCTGCGGGGGGTGTCTGAATTTCTCTCTATTCACCTGCACTTCCTTCCGATAAAAAAATTCAACGTCCTGATTTTTCAGTGATATCGTGCACAGGAGCAAACGCAAAGATGTATCCCAGGCCGCAGGTGTCCTTCCTGTTTGCCGATGATCAAATCCCGCAATTCGCTCTTGAAATGAAACCCGCCCGTTCCCAGAACGATGCCTGTTTGAGCCTTCGTCTTTTTCCCCTCAGGCACACGCCGGGATGCCGGGAGCGGAAACACCTTCCCTCATGCACAGCACAGAGAAATTTATCATAAGAAACCAAATTTTGCAAGAAGTTACATTGACAGCTGAATTCCTTACCTGTTAAAATTATACTCTATTTTTCAAGCAGGGAGGAGGGGTATATGGATGCCCTATGTACGGGTACGTGAGAATGACTCTTTCGAGATCGCGCTGAAACGGTTTAAGAAACAGTGCGAAAAAGAAGGCATACTCTCTGAAATCAAAAAGAGAGAGCATTTTGAAAAGCCAAGCGTAAAAAGAAAGAAAAAGGCACTTGCCGCTCGCAAGAAAGCCCTCAAAAAAGTAAGAGTGGCGGTCACATAATGTCCCTGTTACAGAAACTCGATGATGATCTGAAATCTTCACTCAAGACATCTGACAGAATAAGGGTTTCTGTCATTCGCATGGCTAAGGCCGCTTTAAAGAACCGGCAGATCGCAAAAGGCTCAGCACTGTCTGACGACGAGATCCTCTCTGTGCTCTCCTCACTGGCAAAACAGAACCGGGAATCTATTGACCAGTTTCTGCAGGGCGGAAGGAAAGACTTAGCTGAGAAAGAACAGCAGGAGCTCGCAATCATTCAGTCATACCTCCCGCAACAATTATCCGGAGAAGAAATAGACAGGATCATAGGGGAGGCAATACAGGAATCTGCTGCACAGGGTCCGCAGGATATCGGCAAACTGATGCGCCTCGTTATGCCGAGGATCAAAGGCGCTGCCGACGGCAGCATAGTCAATAAGCGCGCCAGAGAGATCCTTGAGACGATATGACTCTCAGCGACCTTTATAATAAGGCGGTTGCGACAGGTATTGAAAATGACCCCAGAGGAAAAACCTTCGTACTCGATGAACTCGAGCGCAGAAAAAAGGAATTCACCAGCCTGAACCCTGACGCGAAGGATTCCTATGATCCCGAATCTCTGCAAAACCCTTATTCCGACTCCCGGATACTTGTCGGGCCTCATGATGCAGACGTCAGCACGATATTCGCTGGGATCGACATCGACGTTGGCGAGATACTGCTCGCCGATGCTCTCCGTGCAAGGGGAAAGAAGATCGACCTGCTGCTTTCCCATCACCCTTCAGGCAGGGCCCTCGCAAACCTCTCGTCCGTCATGGAAATGCAGGCTGATATTCTCAGTGCCTACGGGGTGCCGATCAATATTGCGGAAGGGCTCATGGATGGAAGGATCAAAGAAGTCGAAAGGAAACTCATGCCGGTAAACCATACGAGGGCTGTTGACGCAGCCCGGCTTCTCGGATTCCCTTTTCTCTGCCTCCATACCCCCGCCGACAATATGGTCGCCACATTCCTCCAGCGGCTCTTCGATAATATGAAGCCCTTTGCCCTTTCCGATCTGCTGACAATTCTTAAAGATATTCCGGAATACAGAACCGCAGGGCGAGACAGTTTCGGTCCAAAGATCCTTCTCGGCCAGCCGAGCAGAAAAGCGGGGAAAATCTTTGCAGATATGACCGGCGGCACAGAAGGCTCAAAAGAAATCTTCGAGACGCTCACCCGAAGCGGCGTGAATACCGTCGTGGCAATGCACCTCAGTGAGGATCACAGGAAAGAGGCAGAGAAGAATCATCTGAATGTGATCATCGCAGGACATATCTCGAGTGACAATATCGGTCTGAACCTCCTCCTCGATGAGATTACCCACGGTTTTGCCTGTGAGATAATCGAATGCTCCGGGTTCAGAAGATTCAGTCGTTCCACTGCACTGCAGGCTGAATGAAATACGAGGGACTTCCTGAAGAGATAAAATCCCGTCTTGACATTGTGGATTTTATTTCCGATTACGTTCAGCTGAAGAAATCCGGCCAGAATCTGAAAGGGTTGTGCCCGTTCCATACTGAAAAGACCCCCTCCTTCATGGTCAGTCCGGAAAAACAGATATTTCACTGTTTCGGCTGCGGGACAGGCGGGGATATCATCACCTTTCTCATGAAACAGGAAAACCTTTCATTCAGGGAAGCTGTCGCCTATCTTGCCAGGAAAGCAGGCATCAAAGTGCCCGCCTTTCAGGGTGCTGAAGGCGCTTCTTCCGAACTGAGGACCGCGCTTCTCCGGGCACATGAAGAGGCATCCAGATTTTTCATGAGCAATCTGAAAAATTCTCCGGCCGCGAGTGCATACCTGCAAAAGAGAGGGCTGACGGGGGAATCTCTTGAAAGATTCTCCATCGGATATGCATTGCCGGAGAGGGACGCCCTTCTGAAGCACCTCAGAGAGCGGGGCTTCACCGAATCTCTGATAAAGGATGCGGGTCTTGCGGAAACCGATGGAAAAGGGTATCGTGACTGGTTCAGGGGCAGAATCATGTTTCCGATATGCACTATAAAAAATGATATCGTTGCTTTCGGTGGAAGGGTTATGGACACTTCCCAGCCGAAGTATCTCAATACCCGCGAAACAGCGATATTCAAAAAAAGTGATACGTTGTTCGGCATTCATCTCGCAAAGGATGATATCCGGAAACAGGGATACGCTCTTATTGCCGAAGGGTATCTTGACGTAATCGTCTGTCATCAACACGGTTTTCTCAATACGATTGCGCCACTCGGCACCGCACTCACCCCGGGGCATCTCCGGAAGCTGAAACTCCTTGCCAGAAGGGCGATTCTCGTCTTTGACAGTGACGATGCAGGCATTGCAGCAGCGCGGCGTTCTCTGTCCCTGATTTGTGAACATGATCTCTTATCAAAGATTCTCCTTCTGCCCAAGGGTGAGGACCCGGACAGTTTCCTGAGGAAAAACGGCAGTGCAGCATTCAGGAAATCCCTTCAGCATACCCTGACTGTCATCGAATTCATTTTCAAGACCGGGCGGGGTGAAAAAACAGAAACGGTACATGAAGCGCTCGGGATTGTTTCTTCGGTTCACGACAAAATCCTGGCAGATGAACTGCTGGGTGAACTTGCGGACAGGACCGGAATTCATGAGGCAGTATTGCGGAGCGAACTCGAAAGATTCAGAAAGAAATCATCGCCCGCACAGTTCTCCGGAAAACGGTCCGCCTTCCCTGGTGCCCCGATACCCCGTGAGGAGTATCTTCTCCTGAGCGCCCTTATCGCCTGCCCCGGGAAGACTGGCAGCATATGTTCAAGCCTGCATGCCGAAGATCTGCAGAATCCTGTGATCAGGTCTCTCTTCGAAAAAGTGAAATCTTTCCCCGGAGAGGTTACGCCTGATTCCCTTCTCAACATTTCTGACGAACAAGAACGGGCATTGATCTCTGAGATGACGCTGAACCCGGGGTTCGACCCTGAACATATTGACAGGAACATCACAGATTGTTTACATACAATAACAGAGAAAAAGGTGGAAGAGCAAAGGAGACAGGCAGAGGAAACAAACAATGCGGAAATACTCAACTCTCTTCTGAAAGAAAAACGGAAACGGATTAAAGGGATACAAGAGGAATGAAACAGCACTTCGATTATTTTGACTATGTCGATTATCTGAAAATTTACGACGGGGACAGGGACGAACTTTTCCCCGATTCCGGTGATGAGGAGGAAAAGACCTCGGAGGAAGAGGAGAAGGGATCTGATTTTATAGAGGGGGAGAAAGACCCTGTCCGCATCTACCTCAAGGAAATGAGCAGCGTTCCTCTCCTCACCAGGGAAGGTGAAATCGAGATCGCCATGAAGATGGAGGAGGGAAAGGAAATTGTTTCCCGGGTTATCTTCTCCCTCCCCTTCGTGCTCAGGAAGCTCGTTTCACTGGGGAAAATGACCAGGAGCGGCAATGTGCCGCTTACCGATATCATCCAGAGCAGCGATGATGAAACCGAAGACGATCTGTTTCTCGAGTACAAACGGTTTCACATAATCACCCAGGCGATAGACCGCCTGAACACGAGGAGGAAACAGCTCCTCAAAAAGCTCCGGGATAATCCGGAAAGGAAAAAACCGATCCCGAAAAAAGAGCCCTCCCGCAAAGCCGGGAACAGATCACGTTCTCTTATCGCACTCCTCGAACAGAACAGGAACGAAATACTGGCCAAGGTCAGTCAACTCCGGCTGAAGGAGGATGTCATGCTCGCGTTCTCTGAAGAACTCAGGAGGTCTGTCGCAGAAGTGGAAGCGCTTCAGAGAAAGATAGCGAACGCCGGCAAAAGGGGGAAAAAGCTTCCGGTAGACAGAAAAAAAATCGTCGCTGCGTACAGGAAAAGAATCGTGGAAAAGGAACTCCTCTTTGGAATGAAAGCCGCTGAGATGAAAAAGGCGCTCAGGATTCTCGTCGAGGGGGAGAAAGAAGTCCATGACGCCCGGAAAGCCATGATCGAGGCGAACCTGCGTCTTGTTATCAGCATCGCAAAAAGATATCTCGGCAGAGGTCTCAGTTTTTCCGATCTTATCCAGGAAGGAAACAGCGGTCTCATGCGTGCAGTGGACAAATTCGAATATAAGCGCGGATATAAATTCAGCACGTACGCAACCTGGTGGATCCGTCAGGCGATCACGCGGGCGCTCGCTGACCAGTCCAGAACAATACGCATTCCGGTCCACATGGTAGAGACGATTAATAAAATCACCAAGGTCGCACGGGAACTTGTGCAGGAAATCGGTCGCGAACCAACCCCCGGCGAGATCGCAGACCGTCTGAAAATCCCCGTTGAGAAGGTGAGCAGCATCCTGAAGATATCAAAAGAGCCGATTTCGCTCGAAACCCCGATCGGCGAAGAAGACACGCATCTGCGGGATTTTATCGAAGACAAGGCAATGCCATCTCCCCTCGATTACGCGATCCAGGACGACATGAAGAAAAGAATCGACCAGATACTTTGTTCTCTTCCCTCAAAGGAAGAGAAGATTATCCGGAAACGATTCGGTATCGGGGTGGGCATCCCGCATACCCTCGAGGAGGTAGGCCTTGAGTTCGATGTCACCAGGGAGAGAATACGCCAGATCGAAGTGAAGGCCATCAGGAAACTCAAACATCCTTCACGGAGCAAATGGCTCAGGGAATTCATTGAAAAACCTTGACCATAAAGAAATCAATATTTTATAGTATTAGTTCTGGGCAATTGATCCGTGACCAGAACGGAGAAAGGTCTGTATCCTGATTTCCCAACGTATCATTCCAGAAGGGCCCATAGCTCAGCTGGTAGAGCTACCGGCTCATAACCGGTTGGTCCCAGGTTCGAGTCCTGGTGGGCCCACCATGATCATGATGCACTATATATGAATGAACAACTGAAATACCTGATAGAACTTCAGCAGATCGACAGAAAAATCATTGATCTCGACTCCCTGATCGGGGATATCCCGTCGAGAATCAGAGCGGCGGAATTGTTGCTCAATACTTCGCAGAAAGCTTTCCTCGCGGGGAAGGAGAAACTGGAATCTCTTGAAAAAAGGAAGCGGGATCGGGAGCGGGAACTCGATGAAATCGGGGAGAAGGTCAGGAAACTGAAGGCCCGGACTTCCGAGATAAAAACGAATAAAGAGTATCAGGCCCTCCTGACGGAAATCGAATCCGTCGAAAAAGATCAGTTTTCCATAGAAGACGAAATATTGCTGGTCATGGAGGAGATGGAAAACGCATCGAAAGAGGCCAAAACTGAAGAAGCCAAATACGGGCAGGAGCAGGAGAAAATCGATGTGCTAAAGCAGAAGTTGGAAGCAGAAAAATCATCCTACGAACAGGAGCTCTCAAAGCTGAAAACCCTGCGCGCGGGAATGGCGCAGACTATTGATAATGAACTCTATGAAGAATATATCACTCTCATCGGCATTCACAGGGGTTTTGCGGTAACAGAAGCACGGGATGAAATCTGCCAGGGATGCAACATGAATATCCCGCCTCAGCTCTTCGTCGAGTTGAAAAAGAACGAGATAATCATCCAGTGCCCGCAATGCCGTCGCATTCTTTATTATAAGAACAACAGCTGAGCAGTTCCTTTTTCCGTTCCCTGCTTTCAGCCGGTTGACTTCCGGGCATCCTGCGAACCAGACTCCATTACCCTCTGAGAAATACCCGGAATACTCTATCACTTCCGGATCAAAAAACCTCTTTCAATAAATTTAGTAATTATTATATAATAATAAAAGTTTATTATAGGTCAGAGCAGGGAAAGTGGTCGCTCCACAGAGGCATGCGCCTTAATGGAGAGGAAAGTCCGAGCTCAGCAGGGCATGGTGGTCGTTAACAGCGACTGGGGGCAACCCTAAGGAAAGTGCCACAGAAAGGGAAACCGTTCTGACACGCTGTCGGAATAAGGGTGAAAAGGTGAGGTAAGAGCTCACCAGCCGGGATGGCGACATCCCGGGCTTGGAAAACCCCACCATGAGCAAGGTCGAATAGGTTCCGCTTTGAGAGGGGCCCCTTCGATCCTCCGGCCTGATGCAATCGGTCTGGAGAGGCGGAACGGGTAAAGACCGCAAGAGTCTGCCGGCAACAGCAGACCTCAGATGAATGACCACAGAGACAGAACTCGGCTTATTCACCTGCTCTGACCTGAAAAGTTATAAGTGTAAAGGTAAAAATTCAGAGTGAGAAAATAACGTTCCTAAATCTCTTCAATCACTTTTACCTTTTGCCTGTTTCTTTGGAGGGGGGCGGAATTGGAAGATCATAAGCTGAAAGTCTTCTGTACCGTAGCCGAAACGAGGAGTTTTTCCAGGACCTCCGAGATAATCCACCTCACCCAGCCCGCCGTCAGCCTGCAGATCCAGGCGCTTGAGGAAAAATATGAAACAAAACTGTTCGACAGATCCTCAAGTACAGTCACTCTTACCCCTGCCGGGGAGACGCTCTATAAATACGCAAAAGAGATCCTCGCCCTGTATGCATCTGCAGACAAGGCAATCGGAAAACAGACCGGCCTTGTGAAAGGGTGCCTTACCGTCGGCGCGGGATCAAACATCGGTAATTACCTCCTTCCCAGCCTCATCACCGAATTCCGGAATGCACATTCAAAAATTAAGATATATCTTCACGTCAGCAACACAAAAAGGGTTATTGAGCTCCTGAATGCCGGAAATGTAGACATCGGTCTGGTAGAAGGCGACATATTCCGTCAGAAGATGGTTGTGAAAAAACTCCTTTCCGATGAACTCGTCATGATCGTTCCTCCGCACCATCAATGGGCAAAGAAAAAAGAAGTTTCGGTATCTGAGATCGTCAAAGAGCCTTTTATTTTCAGGGAAGCGGGTTCCGGAACCCGTCAGGTTATCGAAAAATTTCTTGCACGCCACGGAATTACCTCTCATGACATGAACATCAGCAGCATCCTCGGGAGTACCGAAGCGATCAAGGATGCAGTCGAGAACGGGCTCGGCGTTTCGATTATCTCCCGCTGGGCTGCCCGGAAAGAAGACCGATATGGGACCTTGCGCCTTCTGAATATCAAAGAGGAAAAGATCGTAAGAGATTTCTCGCTGGTATTGAACAAGAATTGTGTTTCTTCGAACTCCCTGGAAGAATTCCTTGCCTATCTCAAGTCCTACCCGTATGAGAAGCTGCTGCAGTAGCCGGGCTGCCGATTGCTGCGGAAAACAGAATACCTGATATTCCTGAATATCCTGTCCTTCTCTTCGAGTGATTTTAGCCAAGTCCGGGAAATATTGCCCGAGACGATCGCATCGTAGAGACGGATAAATCTTTTGATATGTCCTTCCAATCTTTCTTTTGCATACTCAGTAGCAGTCCGATTCTTCATGATAAATGTCCAGTCGCTCTGCTGGGCCAGCATGAGTTCCCGGGCAGCCTGGTTGATTGCTCTCCGCAGCATCCCTTCAGCATGAGGGAAGGTATCAGCAAGCAGAATCATGCGTTCAGCTGCCTTGAAGAGATGCCGGTATACATAATCATTCGTCCTGTTCAGCCAAACTGAACTGTACCCCCTCTCCCCCCAGCTCGAAAGTGAAGGCTGGGAAGTCTGGATACCTGATCTGCCGGCTCCGGCTTCCTCCAGATACTCTCCGGGAGTAATCATCCTGAAATTCTTCATTCCATGATGGACAATCCTGAACAACGCTTCAAGCCAGTCCGGACCTTCGAACCACCAGTGTCCGAAAAGTTCAGCGTCATAGGGCGAGGTGATGACCGGTTTTATTCCCAACCTCCTGTGTTGATACTCTATCTGGCTCTGCCGGCTCCGGAAAAAATGCTCTGCATGCTCCCGGACTTTTTGTAATGCCCGTTCCCGATCATACGGTTTTTTCTTCCGGGTCTTCCCGGTAATCCGGTAATACTTCAGACCCGTGAAGGTTCGTATTCCTTCAGGGTGAAGGTATGGCCCGAGTAAATCCGGATCCAGATCGAACCCCGCATCACGGTAAAAATCCCTGTAGCAGAAATCACCGGGGTATCCTGCTGTCGAAGACCATACCTGTTTGGCCGATTGGCTATCTCTCCCGAACGCAACAGCCCCCGAAGGACAGTGCACGGGCAACATGGTCCCATACTTCGGAGCAGGTTCACCCCGGAGTATTCCGTGCGTATCCACAAAGAAATACTCGATACCCGCTTCGGTCAGCACCTGATCAAACCCGGGCATATACCCACACTCAGGGAGCCACATTCCCCGGGGGGTTCTGCAAAAATTTTCCCGGTGCTGTTCGGCGCCTATGTGTATCTGTGCTCTTACCGTCTGAGGATGATGTGACAGGGCAGGCAGAAAAGCATGGGTTGCAGCGCTCGTGATAAGTTCGATCTTCCCGGTCTCAGAGAGTGCCCTGAACGCTGAGACAAGGTCTCCTTTATATACCTCTTCATAGAGATAACGGACCCTCCGGAACCGTTTTCGGTACATGGCAATGACAGACTCAAAACGGATGTCTCTCCTGACCCTCGAAACTTCCTGTTCAGTGAACGCGATTATTTTTTCCAGATGCTTCGTATATCTCTGCCTGAGGAGATTGTCATTGAACATCTCTACGAGTGTCGGGCTGAGAGAAAAGGCAACCCTAAAATCAACGGAATCATGCAGAAGCCTTTCAAACATGTCAAGCAGGGGAATATAGGTTTCGGTTATGGCTTCAAAAAGCCATGTCTCCTCAAGAAAACGTTCATGCTCAGGATGCCGTATATAAGGGAGATGGGCGTGAAGGACCAGGCAGAGGAACCCGTGGGTTTTCATTCGTTAATCTGTCTGAACAGCAAAAAGGATACTATGGCGAATAGCAGAGGCACAGACCACGCTGCAATCGCAGGGGGGAGAATACCGGCATAACCCATCGAGAGCATGAGGGCATAGCCGAACCAGTAAATAACACTAATGGCAATACCGAGACCCGCAGCAAAGAGGCCACCTCCGGCCCTCCTGGTCACCGCCAGAGACACCCCGAGAAGCAGCATGAAAAAATTAGCGACAGGATATGATACTTTGGAATTAAGATCCACCAGGAGCTTTCTGTTGCTGAACCCTGCGGCATGGAGTCTTTGGGTGTAATCATAGAGTTCCCTGATACCCATCTCCTCTGGTTTCCTCGTGACTTTTCTGAAAAAATCAGGGGACTCAAGGGAAGGAAATGCTACCGCAGGACTGCGCTGTATTTTTCCTGCCTCCATATCATACATGACCACATCCCTGAGCTCCCATGCACCGCTGACTCCTTGCTGCTCATTCCAGATAGCACTTCCGGCCTCGATGCGCATTCTGACGCTGTCGTCCCCGGTAAGGAAAATACTGATATCCTGGATAATCCTGCTCCGGGGTATATACCTCCCTATCCGGATAAGGGAACCGTCAGTGCCTCTCATCCATACCGCGTCTTTCTGGAAAGCGAGCCTGTCCCCGCTTTTCAGGATTTCCTTCTTCAGCTCAAGGGTCTTTTCGCCAAAATCGGGGATTACGATTTCTCCGATCAAAAACCCGAGGAAACTGTATACGACCCCGAGGAAGATGAAAGGGATGAACAGCCTCCTGAGCCTCCCTCCCGCAGCCTTGAACGCAATAAGTTCTCTGCACCGCGATGCCTGACCGGCCATAAAAAGTCCACAGATCAGGAGCATCATCGGGAAAAGATAATACAGGTATTTCGGTATATTCAGGAATACGTATGAACCGAGGCTTATGGCTGTCACCCTTCCCCGCTCCAGTTCATCAATCTTGTCGAGAAGGTCAAGGATGCTGAAAATCATCGCGAGGCCAACTGCAACTATACCAAATATTTTCAAGAACTCTCTTACATAATATCTCCAGAGAATCTTCATCGTGAGCGTTCCCTTCTGTAGAGAAAAAATGCACCTATAGCGAGCACCACAGAAGGAAACCATGAACCCACATAATGCACCACTCTCCCCGATCTTACAAGGTTTTCGCCATACAGGAGCATCATATAGTAACCAGTGAAGACAGCAAGTCCCAGAGTGAGTCCGCCAAGTTTCCCTCCCCTCCCTGCCATCAACGAAAGCGGAGGGCCGAAAAAGATTATAAAAATACACATGAGGGGCAGAGAGAACCTTCTATGGAGTTCTGTATACGCATTCAGTGCACGCTTCTTTGCAACAAGCGGTATCTTCTCCCTGAGCTCAGCCGGAGTAAGTTCTGCATTTCTTTTGGGAAGAGTCTCAGTTTCGAGTCTCAGGATGAGATTATATGTCCTGAAAAACAGCTCCGTTGTCCTTGTTCCCTTGACTATATTGATCGATCCGTCCGAAAGAAAAAAGGCAATATTCAATCCTTCCGTTGTTGAAATCCTGGCCTGTTTCGCCACAAGCACCTTAGGCTCGTTTTTATTCTGGTTGTCATAAAGAAATATCCCCTGCATGGTGTTGTCATCGGTTTTCCCCTGCACAAAAAGCACGGTATCCCGGAACAGGGTTGTGAACTGCCCCTCCTCGATTGCGAACGGAGCGCGTTCGCGGATAATTTTACCAACCTCCTCACGCAGGATTATGCTGCTCTTCGGGCCAACAGAGAAACTGACGGCAAGATTTATCAGGAAACAGAGGCCTCCGAGCAGAATGACAGGTTTCGAGACCTCCCAGAAGCTCATTCCGCTCGTCCTCAGGATGACCAGTTCATTATCGATATTCATCCTGGCATAAACAAAGAGCGTGGCAAGGAGGAGTGCCATCGGGATGGTGAGGAGAAACAACTGGGGCTGGAGCAGGAGAATAATTTTGATCATGTCAAAGACAGAGGTCCCTATTCCGGAAAGCACCCTGCTCAGCCGGAGCAGTTTCTCCATCATGAGAATAAAATTCAGAGACGCAAGACTCAGCAGGAACGTGAGGGCAAGTTCTTTCAGTATGGCTCTCTGTATTCTATTCATGGATGTAATACCCCTATCATACCCTGTTCATCAGTACGGGCTCAATGGGTTCAGCACTGTTGCGTCATTCAGTATCAGATTCGGACTTGCCAGGAAACAGGAACCACAAGGGCAATCAGGAACGGAAGGATTCTGGTGAAACTACCGGATAATCAGCAGGTTTTCCTCAAAAAAACATAAGACTTCTATCTGTTCTGCCTCCTCTGGCTGCCGCAATAAGCGTCTCGGGTATCGCACTTTCTTATCGGATCAGTATCGATGCAGACCCACCCTTCAGCTCTCATAAACTGTTTGATCTTTCTGGTTTTTATCAGCGAATCGAGCTTCATATGGTCTACCATGCCTATCCTGCCATTCTGGTACATGACTGTTATTAACATGAATCCACCTCAAGGGTAAATTTCATAAGAACATATAGGGTTATCAACCAGCAGTATTGCCTGATATTATTAGCATAACTCCGGATGTTTTTGCATCATTTTTCTCAGGCCACTTGCCTTTTTTAAAAAGATCCCCCATAGGGAACGACTGCGCCAGGGGGAAGAAAAAATGGAGGTGATATTGATTTTCTGTTCTATTTATGACAAAAAACCTCCTGTCAGTCAATCCTACCCGGGTAGGGGATACAAAAAAATCCCCTCTGGAGAGAGACAGAGGGGGGAGGAAGGATTCATTGAGTCTGTATACTATCGGTTTCTATTTTTCATATCGGTGATAACAATTTCTGTGATTTCAATCACAAACCGTTCTCCTGCCACGCTGCTCGTCCGATGGTTCAGAAAAAAAGCTGCCCCCTACCGAGGTAGGATTGACGGGAAGTCTGGCACACAAGATAATAAAATCAGAAGGCATGAAGAATATACCCGGAAGAGTGAATTCCTAACAGGGAAGACGAAAGGATATATCTTTGGCAAGATACACGACGGAGAACACCAGAACATGGCAACAGTAAAAAACAGCGCAGAGAGAAGAAAGCACCCGAGATTCATCAAGAGGCTAACGACAAATTTTTTTGTCGATCAGAACAAATTTACCGGCATATCGAGCGATCTTTCAGAAGGCGGCCTTTTTATCAGGACTTTCCGGGGTGTTCCCGCAAATACTCTGATCAGTATAGAACTTATGCTTCCGAACGACAAAATTGCCTCTCTCAAGGGTATCGTGAGACGGACTCTGAGAACATCTCTCACCACCAAGAAGAATGGTATGGGTATCGAAATAATCGAAAAGGACCAACCGTTCATCGATTTTGTGAACTCTGTGCTCGGAAGACCAGAAACCCCTGCAGAACGGGTTGACGGGTATCCATACTTCAGGAATGTATCCTGTTATACCATCGGGTCCGCAAAGAAAGGCAAAGGGTACCATGGCCAGGAGAGAAGAAAACATAAGAGACTCCAGACAGATCATTTAAGCGTAATGAGCGAAATGCCCTCGGCAAGCGAGGTGAAAGTTATGAATCTCAGCATGAGCGGTATTCTGATAAAGGCAGACAGGAGACTCGACATCGGAAAGACTTATGTCCTGAAAATAGGGTATCAGGAGAAAAAAGTGTTCGCAAAAACCAGGGTTGCGTGGTCTCTTCTCATAGCGGGAACTGGAGATACTCAGGGGAACGTAACTCCCTTGTATGTTGCAGGCATGCAATTTCACGGTGGTCCTGATGAAAAACTGGAAGAACTTGTGAATGCCATTAATCTCGATGCGCGGAATGACATAGGTCACAGGAACGCTTCGGATATGCCCGACAGCTGTTTGTCCCGTGACGATGTTTCCTTGAGCAGTGCACGAGATGAAGGATCTGCCGGAGTATATGAACAAGACTGCAGGAATGTCTCTGGTAAGCAGGGGACAGGATATCCCGCAGAATTTGCCGAAAAAATCAGCGATATCTGCCGGAGGTTTTCGGAGAACAATCTCGGTTATCACGAACTCCTGGACATGAGCAATTCTGCCACTGCTGAAGACATCAGAAAAGCCTACTACAAAAAGATCAAGGAATTCCATCCCGACAGATATCCTTGTCTTGACCCTGAGCTGAAAGAACAATTGACCTCCCTCTCTGCCTATCTGAATGAGGCATACAATGCTCTCATAACTTACCAGGCAGATGGGCATCATAAGACATCCCACATCCCTGATAAACAGAGAGTTGTCTCTAACAAGTCCCTTGCCCGCGAGGAATTTGAAAAGGGAAGGGTTCAATTCTGGGATGGTAATCTCTCCGCTGCTGAAATATTACTTCAAAGGTCAGTCGCCCTTGATAATTCTACAGGCAAATATTGCTACTACTACGCCAAAACCCTCCTCAGACTCGGAAAGACCCTGGATGCCGAAAAAACGATAAGGAAAGCAATTAAACTTGAACCTATGAAAGCCGACTATCTGGTAGAGGCTGGGCATATTTATCAGGCTATGAACCTCTCACATCGCGCGCGGGAGAACTTCGAGATGGCGCTCAGACTGGAACCGACGCACCTGAAAGCCCGGGAAGCCCTCAGCGAACTGAAGAAAAACGATGATTCCGGCGGATTCGTGTTCAGTCTCTCCGGTCCGATCAGGGCATTCAGGAAGACGATCATTCGTTAGACTTGCCTATTCAGACAGAGACAGACTGATTCACTGAATCCAACCCTCCACAGACTCAGTTTGGTTTCATTTTGTGGCAGGATCAACCCTTATGCGTGAATTCCTGACTGGATGCCGGGCATCTCTGTAGCAATAAGATAATTAATCTGTTAAAATATTTTGTTATTGATCGCAGCCATCGATAAAGATTATGAATAATAAAGAACACAGAGAACGGAGACAATACGAACGGTACCCGTTGCGGGAAGATGTTCTTATCGACGGAAGAACACCTGCCTATAGTCAGAATATCTGTGAAGACGGCATGTTTCTCAGTACCCTGAAACCCCATAAAGAGGGAAGCCTAATCCAAGTCACTTTCTCCTCAAGGCTGACAGTGAGGGCAGAGGTCAGCAACTCGCAACCAGGAATCGGGATGGGAATTGAATTTGTTGATCTGGATAATGATCAGAGAAAAACGATCCTGCAAATTATTGAACAAATCAAACGTGAAGCCTCTCATGATTTTACCCTGTGACCCGGGGCGTACCCTTCTCCTTGGAGGCTTCTGAATTCTGCAGACTTTTCCTTCAGCCTCATGAAAATCAACGAATAATCATCTCTGTATCAGGCTCACGGCGAATAGCAGCATTCTTTTCCAAACCAATCTTCTTCTGTTCCGATGGCTACACTTTCCCATTTGACAACCGGAGAAAAAAGATAGTAAATTAGCATAACTAAGGAATATTTCAGATGAAAACCCGCTTATCCATACTCTTCTTCTTTGCCCTTCTCGCCTTTTTTTTTACCGGCTGCGCCTCTTCTTCGTACAACGGCAAATCTGAAAGAAACCATATGCTCCAAGTGCTTACCGGCGGTGCCCTGGGGCAAGTCGTTGCAGGTAATGTCGGGGGATTTATCGTGGGGTCTTTTATTACTGATGTTGTAAAAACTGCAAAAATCCAGTATCAAGACAGACAGCTGGAGAACGGTGATGAGGCTGCCAGACGCCTGAAATACAAGATCAAACAGGCTGAAGAAAAACCTCCCGACGATAAGATAAAGGCTGAGGAGAAACAGGATAAACTGAAAAAAGCGGAAGAAGTACAGGAAGAGGATAAGAAAGCTGAGAGGAAAAAAGAGATTGACCATAAGGTAGAAGAAAAGATACGAGAACTTGAACAGAAAGCCGAAGAACAGATAGAACAAGAAAAAAAAGCTGAGGAACTCCGGGAGCAAGAGAAAAAGGCAGAGGAACAGCTAAGGAGAGAACAAGAGAAAAAAGCTGAAAAACTCAGAGAAGAACAAAAGAAAGCGGAAGAACTGAAAGAACAGCAAAAAAAGGCTCAAGAATTAACCGATTTCGAAAAAAGGGCTCAGCTGATTATTAACGATGCGGTTATAACTCCTCAGATCACTGAACCCGGATCAACAGTTGAAGCCAGCATTTCATATACCCTGCTCGGACCCGAGTCACTGAAATCCCGAACCGTTACGGAGACAAGGATCCTTGCCAACAGGCATCAGCACTTTGAACTTGCAGAGAGAGAAATATCGCGAGAACAGGGAACATATCTTTCGACCGTAAAGTTTACTGTCTCCGATGATATGCCGAAAGGCTACTGTACCCTTTACACCAGGATTTCCGACGGGGAGTTTACCAAGACGGTGAAATCTGAAGTAATCATCAATAAATAGACTGTTCCGTCAGCACCATCCTGATTATTATTCAGTAAATCTTGTGACACCTCTTGCAAATAGGCTTGTAAATAAAAAGTTTCCGGTACTTTGATCCATGAGGATTATGGCAGCTTGAACACGTCATTGCTCTTTTCCGTTTCCCGGGGTCCTTCGTCCAGAATACCGGATGGACTTTGCCCCCCGGAAGTGACACGATATGGGTACCGGACTCCTGGATCTTGTGACATCCGATGCACAAATCTCCGATCTCTGACGACAGAAGATGCGGGTAATCACTGGCATGATGGTTATGACATCGTATTCCGCAACCACCCAAAGCTACTTTATGGATATAGGGCTTGGTAAATTTCTCTCTTGCGTGACACCGGTAGCAGAGTTCCTGCGGTTCGCTCCTGAGTAGGTCTTCAATATCCGACTGATGCGGGTCATGGCACATCATGCACATGGCGCGCTCCGTCGGCAGATGGATATACTTGCCGGTAAATTTCTTCTCTTTATGACAGTGGAAGCAAAGTGTCGGGATATCGTATGTCAGCTGCATACTCTCTTTCTCTTTGGGATGTTGTCTCCCTACTTTTGGCAAGTGACATGAAGAGCACCCAAGGTTTATTGCCGGATGTCTGTACTTCTGGCCTTTCCCGATATCCGGATGGCACTTCGCGCAGGAGAGGTCCTGAGCTGAGGATACCCCGGGAAAACTCATTGCGGCCAAAAAAAACCAGGGGAAAATGAACAAGGAAAGAACCGTTATTCTCAACATTTGGAGATGTTATAAAGTATTGATCCACTATTGTCAAGGAGGAAGGAAGTGATATTCAAGCACCCGCTAATAATCGCGGAGTGCCTCTCCGGTACAATAATGTTTCGGGGGGTGGATGATGTGAAAGGCAGGCTGAAAGAAATCAGGTCTTCTTTTTCACGGTTTTCATGAGTCTTGCATATTTTTCCTCACCAATGCATTCCCGCGCAGCCGGACACCATTCGATGCAGGTCGGCTTCAGGTCTCTCGATATGCTCTTACCACATCCCTTGCATATTATCTCGACCTCATCAGACCATATCTCACCTACCGTATCACACCATATGCAGGAAATTTCTTCAGGATATGGATTTCGTATTTCTCTGCTGCCGGGGCATTGGTCTTTCAGCGCCATATGGTTATTGTACCTGTTCTGAGAAGAGAATGCAGGCCGAATGAGTTTATTCAGGCTGTATGTGTGCTTTTATTCCAAGCGTAAGAATATTTTTAGCAGGGTCGTTCGAAAATACCTGTACGCTTTTTGTCAACTGCCCTACTCTTCCTCTGAGCGATATCTTCACCGAGATAAAGCCTTCTTCCCCGGGTTTCAGGCGGCTCGAACTGGCCACCACCGCTTCACATCCTCAGGATGGGACAAGCTTTTCGATGACGAGATCTTCCGTGCCGCTGTTGGAAAATTCGAAATCATGGGCAATTGAATCAGCCGGCGCTATCGTCCCGAAATCATGGGACTGCTGCGCAAACGTTATAGCCGGCTGAGCAGAAACAACTGAAGGGAAAAGGCTTATTACGATAAACAGGAAAATTCTTACCATTTTTTTATAGTACACCATTCCTCGCAAAAATACTTCAGATATTTCACTCCTCCCGGCTCATTTTTTTGTGTGGTATACTAAGTATTCAGACAAATGCAGGATTTCCTCATAATAAAGGGTGCTCGGGAGCATAACCTTAAAAATATTGATCTTTCGATACCGAGGGAGTCTATCACCGTAATTACCGGCCCATCCGGTTCCGGGAAATCCTCCCTTGCTATTGACACCATTTTTGCCGAAGGACAGCGGAGATATGTCGAGAGTCTGTCCACCTATGCGCGACAGTTCATCGAACAGCTTTGCAAGCCTGACGTAGACTCTATCGAAGGTCTTTCCCCTTCCATCTCGATCGATCAGAAAACTGTCAGCAGGAGTCCCCGCTCTACAGTGGGCACCATCACTGAGATCTATGATTACCTGCGTGTACTGTACACGCGGATTGGGAAGCAGTACTGTTATTACTGCGGAGCCGGCATTGCAAAACAGGGTTCGCAGGACATTCTGAAGTCTGTAATGTCCCTTCCTGAGGGAAGCAGAATCCAGGTACTTGCACCTCTGATCCGCGAAAGAAAGGGAGAATACAGGAAAGAGCTCCAGAAAATGCGCCGCGAAGGATTCATCCGCGCCAGAATTGACGGAGAAATGAGGGATCTTACCGATGATATCAGCCTTCAGAAACATACACGCCACACGATAGAGATTGTTATAGACAGATTGATCGTAAAACCCGGAATCGAACGGCAGGTCAATGAAGCAATCGAAACAGCACTCAGCTATTCAGAAGTTGTACTCATTAACCTCCTGAAAGAAAACACTGACATCCTCTTTTCGAAATCTGCTGTCTGTCCCCGATGCGGCATCAGCTATCCTGAAATAACGCCCATGTTCTTTTCCTTCAACAGCAGGCAGGGCGCATGTCCGGGGTGCAGGGGACTCGGATTCGAAAACATTGAAGAAGATACTGTGGACCTTGAAGAGCATCATTCCTGCAGACTCTGCAATGGGCTTCGGCTCCGGAAGGAAGCCCTGAGCGTCAGGATACAGGGGCTGAACATCGGTGAATTTGCAGCAATGTCCGTCCTGCAAACAGAAGATTTTATCCGCGACTTGAACCTGAGTGACCAGGAAAAGATTATTGCGTCTCGAGTTCTGAAAGAGGTAAAAGACCGCCTCTCGTTTCTCAAAAAAGTCGGCCTTGGATATCTCACCCTGAACCGTTCCTCGCTCAATCTGTCCGGTGGAGAGTCTCAGAGGATAAGGCTGGCTACACAGATCGGCTCTTCGCTTACCGGGGTACTCTATATCCTCGATGAGCCGAGTATCGGCATGCACCCCAGAGACTGCGGGAAACTTCTCGAAAGTTTGTCCTCGATCAGGGATGCCGGGAACACCGTAATTGTGGTAGAACACGATGAAGAAACAATCCGGTGGGCTGACCATGTAATCGACATGGGCCCCGGTGCAGGGCACAGGGGCGGCTGGATTATTGCATCCGGTTCGCCCCATGAAATCGAGAAGGATACCCGATCGTTGACAGGACGTTACCTGAGCGGCATGCTCTCCATAGATGTCCCTCCCCTGCGAAGAGTCCCCCGGGATGAAATCCGGATTCTTGGTGCCTCTGCATTCAATCTCAAACATATCGATGTAAGAATCCCTCTCGGTGTCCTTGTCTGTGTAACCGGCATTTCCGGTTCCGGAAAAAGCACTCTCGTCTTCGAAATACTCTACAAGTCACTCTGCAGGTCCCTCTATGGAAGCAAAGTAATCGCAGGGAGGCACAGGGAAATTGCGGGCATCGGGAAAATAGAACGGGTAATCAGCGTCGATCAGTCCCCTTTGGGAAAAACACCGAGATCAAACCCTGTAACCTATACCGGTATTTTCTCTTATATCAGAGATTTATTTGCACGGGTGCCCGACTCAAGGGTAAGAGGATATACCTCATCCCGTTTCAGCTTCAACCTTTCCGGTGGAAGGTGTGAAGCCTGCAAAGGTGATGGACTGATCAAGGTAGAAATGCATTTTCTGCCCGATGTGTATATACCCTGTGAAACATGCAAAGGCAAACGCTATAACAGGGAAACACTCGAAATAAGATTCAAGGGGAAGAATATTGCCGAAATCCTCGAAATGACCATATCCGAAGCATTGCAGTTCTTTTCGTCGGTCCCGCCTGTACACCGCAGGCTCGAAATACTCGATGATGTCGGACTGGGTTATCTGCAGCTTGGTCAGCCTGCATCAACACTTTCAGGCGGTGAAGCACAGAGGGTGCGGCTTTCCCGCGAACTGGGTAAAAAGACAAAAGGTCATACCCTCTATCTTCTCGACGAACCAACAACAGGTCTGCATTTTTCCGATGTCCAGCGGTTGCTGAACGTTCTGAATTCTCTCGTCGATGCGGGGAATACCGTCCTCATTATTGAACATAATCTCGAGATAATCAAATCAGCCGACTACATAATCGACCTTGGTCCCGAAGGAGGGGATGACGGAGGTACCGTCGTCGCATCGGGAACTCCTGAAAAAATCTCTGCAAATCCAAGCTCATATACCGGTATGTTTCTGCGCAGAAAATTATTCCGGACTGAACGGTTGAACGCCATGGGAGCGCAGAAATGACCTTCCTGCCCTTCCTATTCCGGCAGGTGACAGACCAGACGCCTTGATAACATGAAAATCTTTCTCTGTATTGCCATATCCTTTATTTTTCCCGGTATCCTGATCATTGTTCCCGCCTGCTCTCCTCACAAGGACCGCATCTACCGCGAGAACAGGATACTGATGAGTACTGTCGTCACCATAACAGTCGTCGCCGCTTCCGAACATGCAGCCGGTGATGCGATGGAACAAGCGTTCTCTGCAATCGGTGAACTTGAGGAGCGCCTCGATTTCCATTCCCCTGTGAGTGAAATATCCCGGATCAATAAATCAGCCGGGGTCTCCGGAGTAAAGGTTTCTTCTGAAGTCATGGAGTTAATCGGTAAGGCGCTGTCCGTTTCTGAAAAGACTCATGGAGCCTTCGACATAACCACAGCACCGGTTACAAAGCTGTACGATTTTCAGAACAGACGAAAACCTCATGACGAAACCCTCATGAGAACACTTCCTTTGGTAAGCTACCGGGACGTTGTCATCAATAGTGCCGAGTCGACGGTATATTTGCGGAAACCCGGCATGATGATCGATCTTGGCGGCATCGCAAAGGGGTATGCTGCTGACAGGGCAGCCGATACTCTGAAACAGAGGGGCATAGCGTCAGGAATTGTTGCCATAGCAGGAGACATTAAGACATTCGGACGGAGACCTGACGGAAAGCTATGGAAGGTCGGGATACGGAATTCCAGGGCCACAGGCCCGGAAGATGAGATCATGGCTACTGTGGAACTTGCCGATGCAGCCATATCAACATCCGGTGACTATGAACGTTTTTTCACCAGTGACAGTGTAAGGTACCACCATATTCTCTCTCCCATAACCGGACGTCCTGCAGGAATGTGCCGGAGCTCAACGGTTATAGCTCCGAAGGGGGTTCTTGCTGATTCCTTTTCAACCGCAGTATTTGTCCTTGGCCCTGAGAGCGGTCTCCGTATCCTGGAGGAATCAGGATATGGAGGAGTCCTCGTCGATAGCCGGGGAACAGTGCATATAACTCCTGCCTTAAGAGGTAAGATTGAATTTCATTGAAATACTCAAGTCCACCACTCTTGCCGACCGGGTTCTCTTCTCCACCCTCATCTTCCTCTCACTGACCGGGCTGTTCCTTGTCAGTTCCCTGGTATCTGACGAAACCTCTGTTGAGATAGAGGTCAACGGCAGACTAGTGTATGTTTTCCCTCTGGACCAGCCGAAAACCATTCCTGTCCAGGGGACTCAGGGTGTCACCCTCGTAGAAATAAAGAACCATCAGGTGCGGGTTATCGAGTCCCCTTGCCGGAACAAGCTGTGTGTGAAACAGGGATGGGTTGACTATGGCATAATCGCTTGTCTTCCGAACAAAGTGCTCATCACTGTCAGCAAGAACAGAAAGAAGGGTTCTGATCATGACGCAGTCACCGAATAGATACCGGATAGCGGTGCTCTCCGCATATGCCCTTGCACTCCATGGATTCGAGAGTATATTCCCTTCACCCGTCCCATGGCTGCGGCTTGGTCTCGCAAATATCATCACGGTCATAACTCTGCTCCTCTATGGATTGCGTGCAGCGGTTACCGTCACGCTCATCCGGGTTATTCTCGGCTCGATACTGAACGGCACTTTTCTCGGACCCGCATTTCTTCTCAGCCTTGGGGGAGGTATCCTGAGCACTCTTTCCATGGGAATGACCGCTTTACTCAGTCCCCGCATTTTCAGTACCACAGGGGTCAGTATTATCGGCGCACTTGTTCATAACTGCACCCAATTACTCCTGGCGTATATACTCTTTATCCAGCGGACTGGTCCGGTCCTCCTCATCACCCCTTTTATCGTACTTATCGGCACACTCACCGGCACACTGAACGGTCTTGTATCGGAACTCATCATAAAAAACTTGAAAAAATCAGGGAAAAAGATACAGAATGTTGACACATGATATATTCTCTCCGTAACAGAAATTTTCCTGACCGGGACTTGTAATAATTCTTCGCCTATGAGAGTCACTTGTCCGATTTGCAATATGAAAACCACATGGGAAGAAAATCCCTGGAGACCGTTCTGTTCCGAGCGGTGCAAACTCATCGATCTCGGGAAGTGGGTTCTCGAGGAATACAAGATAACGGGCAAGGCAGCGGAGAACGAGGGAGAAAAATCCGGACCCGCATGAAGGGGAGAGAAAACAGCTTTTTTCTGAACCATGAAAGGAGGACTGTATGGTTAAGATAGCGGTTGCAGGTGCAACAGGGAGGATGGGAAGCAGGATTACCGCCCTTGCAAATGATTATAAAGACCTGAAACTTTCGGCAGCATTCGAACGGGAAGGACATCAGGATATCGGCAGGGATATCGGGACCCTTGTCGGTATCGGAGAGACGGGCGTTCCACTTGTCGATACGCTCTCTTCAATTATCAGCTTGGTAGACGTGGTGATCTCCTTCACGACGGTTGAAGCCTCACTTGAGCACCTGAACATTGCAGCGTCCAGGGGCAAAGCCATGGTGATCGGCACCACCGGTTTTTCGAAAGACGATCTCAAAACCGTCTCCAGGTTCACCAGGAAGATACCCTGTGTAATGGCATCAAATATGAGTATGGGTGTCAACCTCCTCCTGAAAGTCCTCCAGGACGTTGCGAGGGTGCTTGGAGACTCTTACGATATCGAGATCGTCGAGGCGCATCACCGCATGAAGAAGGATGCGCCGAGCGGAACCGCACTCAAAATGGCACAGGTCATCGCATCGGCTTTGAACAGAAAATTCGACGACGTCGCAGTCTATTCCAGAAAAGGGATCATCGGCGAGAGAAAGCCGAAAGAAATAGGCATTCAGACCGTGCGGGCAGGGGATATTGTCGGAGAGCATACCGTAATATTCGGCGGACTCGGTGAGAGGATCGAAATCGTCCACAAGGCCTCAAGTCGCGATACCTTCGCGCGCGGTGCGCTCCGCGCCGCCATGTGGGTCCACAAAAAACCTGCGGGATTATACGATATGCAGGATGTGCTGGGTTTGAAGTAAAACGAATTTACCCCATACAGGTTCACAGAATCCGAGGGTGCTGAGCGCTTGCAATCTCAGGCTAGTATGCTGAGCGTATTCTGCCGTTTCTCTTGTCGATAATGATGATATCGACAAGCACGCCGTTTCTGTTAATAATATGCGCTTCATAAAAGTGGATACGCTCTTTAATGATGCCGATTTTGAGATTCCTGTGATGGATAAAAAATTTATCAAGTAGTTGCTGCGCTTCAACAGGATTTCTTACGACCTTCCTCGCACCGTACCATCCCCACTTGTCCCCGCGCTTGTAATCTCCATAGGTCGGCTGGCATTCGGTCTGTGTCTGATTCTGCTGCGCCTGCTGGGCATAGGCGAGATCATATGCACTGGAAACTATACACAAAGACAGAAAAAAACCACAAATACAAAGATACGGGTATATCTTCTTCATTGCACTATCATCATTCTTGTCTCGCATATATTGTATCATAAGTCATGGGATCAATGTCCGGGAGAAGCGGAGGGGAAAAGGGGGTCACCCCCTTTTCCTTAGTATCCCAGCATATGTCTTTGCCTGAAAAGCTTTCCGTCATTCTTTGCAAATGAGCCCTTCCTGAAACCCTTCCCGCATTGAGACAATCCCGCCTCGTCTGCTTTCTTCTGTATCTGGGTCTTGATGTCTATCATCTCTTTCCTGATCTTCGCAACATAATCCCTGTCAGGGGTTTCTTTCTGCAGTTCCTTCCTGAGTTCGAGTCTCCTGACGACCATCTCGTCTCTTAACGGCAGGGTCTCCTTCTGGAATTCCTTCACCTTCTCAATATCTGCGTCCGCGGACTGTATGCAAGGGAAACCTGCTCCGCGGCCCGGGAACTGTGCGTATACGGCAGAAACCAGCACAAGAAACGTGATCACCGCAAGGCTTGCTGTAAGCCATTTTCCCATCCTGTACACCTCCTTTCACCGGTAGTTAGTCTCAGCATACCAGACCTTTGTGAAGAGGAGTCGAAGCAATTATGAAGAATTTGTGAATTCCGGAAAATAGACAGTAAAGACAGAACCTCTGCCCTCTTCGGTTTTTACTTCTATCCTCCCGTTATGCGCCTCGACGATCTCCTGGGTAATCGCCAGTCCTATGCCGAGACCGCCTTCGTAATCATGGTAAAACCGTTCGAAAATGAACGGGATATCCTCCTTCCTGATGCCGGATCCAGTATCGGCAATTGAGATGAAATCTTCTGAGTTTGCCGTTCCGGCCGTAATCACGACACTTCCACCGCGGTCAGTCGCCCTCAGTGCATTCGTCAGAAGATTTATGAGAACCTGGCTTACTTTATCAGGGTCTGCAAAGAGAGCAGCGGATTCACTGCATTCAACCAGCAGGGAGACGCCTTTATCGCTGAATATTTTCGCAAACCGTTCCTGGATCGCGCGGAGATAGTCTTTCAGGAGTATCTTCTCCTTTCTCAGGACAAGTGCGCTTGCTTCAGCACGTGAGAGTTCTTCAATTCCCTCAATGATCTTCTTGAGCCGTACAGTCTCCTCGTGAAGGGAAAGGAGCTTTTCACGGTCAGCCCTGATGAGACCGTCCACCATACCCTCAATCTCTCCCTGAATGACCGTGAGGGGCGTCCGCAGTTCATGGGCGATATTTGCAGTCAATTTCCTGCGCAGGGACTCCTGTATTTCGAGGTGAGCTGCCATGGTATTGAAGGCATTTCCAAGGTCGCTTATCTCGTCATTGCCCGCAATTGATACCCTGCTCTGCATCTTTCCCTCACGGATTGATTGTGCTGCTGCAGTAAGTTTTTTTATCGGATCAGTGAGCCTCTTGGAGAAGAAGAAACTCAGGATGAGCGACAACCCCCCCAGTGCAAAAACCGAAATGACGAGGAACCTGTTCGATCTTCCCAAAAATATGGTCTCCTTCCTCTGTCCGGTTTGGTGTGTGACCAGTCTTAGCTCGATGTTCCCGATATTCCGGCCGCCGAGGAAGAGGGGATAATTCATAAACAGCTCTTCCTTCTCCATAACCGTCTCAGGAGAAAAACCCGTTATGGCAAGAATCCTCCGCTTCATGAGGGGAGCGAGCGATTCAACTGCTGTCGGTGTATCCATAAGCACCTTGTCTTCGGGATCCCTGATTTTTATTTCATATCCGAGCAGTAACGCCCACACAGTATTTTTCTTCAGTGCATGCTCATTCCATCCTGCATTTTCCTCATATGCACCCTCAACAGCAGCGGTAATCCGGTATACTCTGTCTTCCCGTTCACCTTCAAGGTATTCTTCGAAGTCACTGATGATGAGTTCCCGCAGTATCAACGCGGAGGAAAGGGAGACCACAGAGACGGCAAGAAGGAGCAGAAGGAACTTCGACCAGAGGCTTTTAAGCATCGGTGTCGCCGGTAAACTTGTACCCCACACCATAGATTGTTTGAATAAAAAGAGGATTCCTCGTATCGTCCTCTATTTTGTGCCTGATATTCTTGATATGTGCATCTATGCTTCTTTCATATCCCTCGAACTGATATCCCAGCGCATGTTCGACCAGCTCGCTCCTCGTATATACTCTTCCCTGTGCGTTTGCAAGCACAAAAAGTATCTTAAACTCAGTCGGCGTAAGCATGACAGGCCTGCTCTGCTTTTTAACCTCGTAGTTCCTGCTGTCGATGGTGAGCAATCCTCCGTTGAAACTCAGTGTCTTTGCCTGAGATACGTCTTTGCTCCGCGATCTCTTCATCACCGCTTTCACCCTTGCCACAAGTTCCCTCGGGCTGAAAGGCTTTACCACATAGTCGTCAGCGCCGAGCGAAAAGCCGGCGACCCTCTCCTCCTCTGAAGATTTTGCGGTAAGCATGATGATGGGGAAATCTCCGATTTCCCTCAATTCCTGTGAGAGTTCTTCCCCGCTCGTATCAGGAAGCATCAGATCGAGGATGACAAGGGAAGGAACTTCTTTGTATGCAAGGTCAAGGGCGTCTTTTCCCTTTTCAGCAGTGACGACCCTGAACCCTTCGTTTTCGAGATAGACTTTTACAATCTTTGCAATTTTTCTGTCGTCTTCGATAACGAGTATCTGATTCAGCATACGGTAACTATACCATTCCTACCCGGCAGGTTTATAGTGTTCCGTGCAGTTCTCCCCGGCAGAGGCTGCGTTATACTGCCGGAGAGACAACCTTGCCCTGCAGCTCTTCCATGAGGTCTTTGACTGAAACAATCTTATCGATACGGTATGCATTCGTGCCGACTGTATAGAGCGACTCTTCTTTGTCCGGGTTATACCCGGCGGAACTTAACAGGCCGTTGCAGATGCAGAAATGATGCTCGTTGCTCTCTTTTGCAGGGCATCGGTTGAATTTCCCCTCTGCATCTTTCAGGAGAACATAACCTTTGTCGCATTTCGGTTTCCTGAGTTTGAGGAGAGCAGACTGGTACATGGGCGACTGTCTGATGACACGGAACGGGAGCCCGCAGGGAGAACCCGGATCTATCGCCACTACGATATCCTCCTGACGCACTGCAACCACAGACTGTTTGTATGCGGCTGATGCGCTGCTCTCTTCGGTTGCGAGAAATCTTGTCCCCATCTGAACCCCGTCCGCTCCCATGGCAATGAAACGCAGAATATCATCATAGGTATAGATACCACCTGCCGCAATAACCGGAAAATCACCATATTTTTTTGCCATATCCTTCACAGGGGGCAACAGGTTCTCAAGCCTGTTGGATTCCAGATCGATCTGTTCAGGTTTAAACCCGAGATGTCCTCCTGCAAGAGGTCCCTCCAGCACGACCGCATCCGGACGATAGCCGAGCCTCTCCCATTTCTTGCAGATAAGCTCCAGTGCACGGGCTGATGAAATAATGGGAATAAGGGCCGTGTCCCCGGGAGGCTGTATTGCAGGGAGGCTTAACGGCAGTCCTGCCCCGGAAATGATGAAATCCGCCCCGGCATCGATAGATCCCCGCACCGAGTCTTCGTAATCACGGATGAGAGCAACCATAATATTGATTCCTGCAAACCCTCCGGACGCTTTGGAAAGTGATATCTCCTCATATGCAGCTTCGTAGGAATTGTATTTCTTTCCGGTTCGTTTCGAAACAAGCCTGTCAAGACATGCGCTCGAAATAATCCCTGCTCCGCCTTCCTGGGCGACTGCCCGGGCAAGCGGAGAGAGGGATACACCCACTCCCATGCCTCCCTGGACTATCGGAATATGAATCTTCTTGCCCTTAATGGTAAGAGACGGGAGCATCGTACCTGAATTACGCAAGCAGGAACCCCGGATACAGTGCAGATAACAGGTGCAGAAACAGGGAAACCATGAAGCAGCAATAACCGAGCATTAACATAATGAAGAATATCATAATAATCAGCGAATGGTAAAGACAAAAGCTTCAGGAGACCGTTAGATACAGAGAACAGAACATGCAGAAACGTAATGAATGAGCAGGAAGATCAAGAAATTTATATCCCGTATGGGCCGGATTCCCAAATGGTGCAAGAGTGAGGACCTGCCTTGCTGTTTATCCTGCACACCCTTATAAAACTTGACAGATTCTGTCGTTTTTGGTATTTGTATTGTTAATTTTATTATATGACAGTATATTAGAATTGATTTTAAAAGCGATACTTTAAATATTAATTCATCACGGCAGAAAATGGATATGATGAAAGGAGGTGTTTTCTGAGGAGCATCTGAAGGGGTGATTGTTTCAGAACGTAACTTCTATTCAGCAAGCAAGGGAGGCAAACAATGAAAACCAAGTCAACGATATTTTCCGGAATTATCACCATGGTATTCCTTTTCTTTCTTGGATTCTCAACAGCAGACGCAGCAATTCCCTACACGATCAATTATCAGGGATATCTGACCGATTCAACCGGATTGCCGGTCAATGGAACCGTTTCCATGACATTTTCTCTCTATACCGGAGCGGTTGGCGGCACGGCACTATGGACGGAGACACAGAATGTCGACGTCTCCGGAGGCATCTACAGTGTAATACTCGGTTCCTTCACTTCACTCACTCCTCTGGCCTTTGATGTCCCCTACTGGCTGGGGGTCCAGGTCGGAACTGATGCGGAAATGACTCCAAGGGTTCAGCTTACCAGCGTCGGCTATGCATTCACCTCGGATATGGCCATGGACCTCATCTGCCCCGGGTGTGTCAATTTTTCGGACATCGGACAAAACGGCTGTACTGCCAATCAGTTCATGATGTGGAACGGGACTGCATGGACCTGTTCAGCAACAGGCTTTACAGAAACCGATCCGCAGGTCGGGCTTCTGAATGCAGGTGGATGGTGCGTCAGCGACGGGGCAGTAATAAACTGTAATGCGGCTCCCGGTGCAGAAACCGACCCGCAGGTCGGTGCAACCGTTTTGAACCAGTGGTGTATTGGTTCCGGACTGTCAGTTGAATGCAACCAGAGCGCCGCAGCATTGGCGGCTGCTCACAACCATGACGCTGCCTATGTGAATGTAACCGGCGATAGCATGACCGGCACACTCTCGGTCGGTATAAACGGCGCTGGCAGTGCTCTTGCATCCACGAATGCTGGGACCGGCCCGGGTGTGACAGGGCAGAGCACCAGTGGTTTTGGAGTAGTTGCCAGCGGCGGCGGTGATGGCTCCTACACTGATTCCGTTGGTGATCTTCAATTAGGGGGTGATCAGGGAGAGATCGTCTCTACCGGGTTGAATTCTATGGCACTGCTCAGCAACTATAATGTTCATGTTTTTCTCGACAGAGATAATGATGACTCTGCTTTCTTCGGAATTTGGGAAGGAACAGCCGGCACAATGGTATTCGATGTAGACGAAAGCGGCAACGCTAATGCCGATGGCATTGTCTCCGGCTATGGCGTGAGGGTTCGTTCAGGAGCCAGACCCGCATGTGATGCATCGGTAAGCGGACTATTATGGTTTACCAGTAATTCACCTGCTAAAGATGTTCTGGAATTATGCGCAGACAGTGGTGCAGGTTATGGATGGCAACCTCTCTATTAACCGGAGGATTTCTCTGAACAGTGCAGGGTCTGTGATCCTGCAACAGGAAAAAACAGGCAGGTGAGAATATGATGAAATACAGAAACAGGTATAGGCGCTGCCTATGCTTTCTCGTTTCAGCAGCAGTATTGCTCGCATTTGCCGGGATCCTCCATGCAGCTTCATCGAGCGCAACCTTTGTCATTGAACAGGACGTTGTCTCCGGTGGCGGAGGGGATTCCTGGTCCACGAACTATGACCTGTTTTCAACAATCGGTCAGACTCCCCCATTGGGCAATTCTTCGAGCGCGAACTTCGTAAACTATCCCGGATTCTGGAATTCGGTTGCAGAGAGTCTGGTCGTTGAAAACTACAACCTCAGGGTATACATCATTCCCCATGGAGGCGGTATCGTAACAGGCCCGGGCATAAACTGTCCGGGTGACTGCACGGAGTTATACGAGCGCGGAACCCCGGTTACCCTCACGGTCATCCCGGATTACGACCATTTCAATTTTCTACACTGGGAAGGGTGTGACAGCGTCTCCGGCATGACCTGCTCTCTGACAGTGTGGGAGGGGATAAGGCAGGTGAAAGCAGATTTTGCGGTAAAGGAACTTGTCGGACCCGATCTCACAGCTGAATGGGTGTTCGCAGACCAGTACTGTTATCTGAAAACTAGCGGTGAGACCCTCTGTAAGCTGAAGAGCAGTCTGACTGTTACGAACCTCGGAACCATGAAAGCTGGCAAGTCTGTAATACGGTATTATGTTTCAGATGATGCAGTGCTCGATCCGGGGGATGCGATCATCAAGGAATCGAAAATCGCCAAAATCAAGGCAGGAAAAAGCAGGACTATCAAGTTCAATCACAAGCTGGCCGGCACTATTTCAGGCAGATATCTCATCGCGGTGCTGGATATATATGAGAATATTGGTGAAATAGATGAGACAAATAATGTAACAGTGTACGGCCCTGTGTATTAACAAAGATACTCCACTGATACCCGGCCGTTGATAGAGGGAATGACCGGCCGGGTATCTGCACTCTTTCCTACCACCCCTTTTTTCTCCTCACCCATTTCTCGACTTCTACCGCGAAGAAGACTATGGTCGATAACCCGAGTGTTATGAGCAACTCGTATGCACTCAACGGATGAGTCTTGAAAACGGGGTTAAGGAAAGGCGCATAAATAGTCGCCATCTGCAGTGCGAAGGTGAAAAGAAAAGCTCCCATGAGGGGCTTATTCGTAAAAATTCCCGTGCTGAAAAGGGATTCTCTCTCTGAACGTATTGCGAGGACATGTCCCATCTGGCTGAGGCAGAGTACAGTAAACACCATAGTCTGCCAGTTGTCATGTCCTGTCTTGATAGCCCAGCCCTGCGTAAACAGGGATACAAATCCCATGAGGAAGCCGACCCAGATTATATGGTATCCGAGTCCGTGAGCAAAAATGCTCTCCTGGGGATGCCGCGGAGGCCTGTTCATGATATCTTTTTCAGCAGGTTCAGCAGCGAGCGCGAGCCCGGGCAGTCCGTCGGTGACAAGATTGATCCACAGGATGTGTATCGGCAGGAGGGGAATCGGCAGACCGAGAAACGGCGCAAGGAATATGGTCCATATCTCTCCTGAATTACTCGTCATGGTGTACCGGATGAATTTCCTGATATTATCAAATATCTTCCTGCCCTCTTTTACCGACCTGACGATGGTCGCAAAGTTGTCGTCAAGGAGAATCATGTGCGATGCTTGCTTGGCAACGTCGGTACCGGTAATTCCCATGGAGATACCGATATCCGCCCTTTTCAGAGCCGGTGCATCGTTCACGCCATCTCCTGTCATGGCCACAAACTGTCCCCTGTCCTGAAGGGCCCTGATGATTTTCAGTTTCTGTTCAGGTGCAACTCTTGCGTAGACCCGTATATTCTCAACCCTCTCCTCGAATTCTTCCAAAGGCAGTTTTTCGAGCATCCTGCCGGTGATTACAGTCTTCCCGTCAGACCCGGTAATCCCGATTCTCCGGGCGATCGCACTCGCGGTAATAGGATGGTCTCCGGTTATCATGACGGGCTTAATGCCTGCTGTCACGCACGCAGCGACTGCCTCTGACGCTTCGTCTCTCGGGGGATCCATCATGCCGACAAGGCCTATAAACAGAAGCCCTGACTCCAGGGTTGACGGTAATGTCTCGCGAGGCAGACTTTCCCAAAATCTCGCCGCAATACCGAGGACTCTCTGTCCATGGGTTGCCATTCTCTCATTCACTCCAATAACTTCCCGTTTTTCGAGTGGCATGATTTCACCCGATACAAGAACCGACTCGGATTTTTCGATGAGCACATCTACCGCCCCTTTCGTGAACGCAATATATCGGGGGATAGCCTCCCTATCACGCACTTTTTCAGGCACGGGAGGGAAATTATCAGGGATTTCATGAATAGTCGTCATACATTTTCTTTCAGAATCAAAAGGGAGTTCAGCCACCCGGGGGAAATCCGCTTTCATTGCTTCTTTTATAAAACCCGCCTCTTTCGCTGCAACGTAAAGCGCTGTCTCTGTCGGATCACCGATAATGTTCCCGTCCTTGTCCGTTGCAGCGTCATTGCTCAGTGCCATGGCCATCATCAGCAGATTATCCGCAGAGAACCGGTGAACCCCGTGAGCAGGTTCCTTCCCGGAAATATCTTTCTGTCCCTCTTTGTCTCTTTCCTTCTTCTTCTCTCCCAGTGCCGTTAATTTTCCGTCTGTGTAATAGTGTTCGACCGTCATCTTGTTCATGGTAAGCGTTCCGGTCTTATCCGAGCATATGTAGGTTACCGAACCGAGTGTTTCTACTGCGGGCAGTTTCCTGATCAGCGCATGCTGTTTTACCATCTTCTTCGCCCCCAGGGCGAGTGAAATGGTGACTACCGCAGGCAAAGCTTCGGGTATTGCTGCAACTGCGAGCGATATCGCAGTGAGGAACATCCGGAGCGCCTCTTCCCCGCGCAGAATGCCGACGACAAAAATAACCGCGCAGAGCGCAAGCACAGCAAGAGCAAGCTTGCGGCCGAAAATGGCCAGTCTTTTCTGGAGCGGAGTTTTTGTCTCCTCCTCGTCCTGCAGCATTGTCGCAATCCTCCCGAGCTCCGTCCCCATCCCGGTGCCCACAACAATCCCGGTGCCCCTTCCGTAGGACACAATTGTTCCCTTATATGCCATATTCTTCCTGTCGCCAAGGGGAAGATCCCTGTCGTGCAGCAAGGCTTCGTACTTTTCAACAGGCACGGACTCACCGGTGAGCGCCGCCTCCTCTATCTTCAGATGAGCCGTACTGACCAGACGAAGGTCCGCGGGAACGATCTCCCCGGCTTCCAGGACCACGATATCGCCGGGGACCAGTTCATCGGCAGGTATCTGTCCATGACTTCCCTCGCGTATTACTGTTGCCGAAGGAGCTGCCATCTTCTTCAGGGCAGCCATCGCTTTCTCTGCCCTGTATTCCTGAATAAATCCGACAACTGCATTCAGAACGACAATAATGATGATTGCGATGGTATCAGAAACTTCACCGACAATGCCTGAAATTACCGCTGCTGCGATAAGCACCAGAATCATGAAATCACGAAACTGGTCAAGAAACATCACAGGGATAGACTTCCCTTTCGTCTCTGTCAGGATATTCCTGCCGTACTCTTCAAGTCGTTTCCTGGCTTCAGCCTCTGATACGCCCTTCCGTGAGGACCGGAGTTCCTGGAAAACAGTGTCGATGTCCCTGTTATGCCAGAGCATAGCCCCTGTTCCTGATCTGAAAACAGCTCCTCATTTGAATCACCCTTCCAGTAATCATATTCTGACCTGGTGAAATATCAGTCTGAAAATTGTACCACGGATATCGGTCCCAATGCAGATAGAACTCAGGACGGACTCGGAAATGCACCAGAAAAAGGGAAGAACCCGATAAAATGTCTGATTTTTGGTTGCCCTTGACAACTATACTTTTTTTATGCATATGCTTAATATATAATTGTATATGGCCGTAAACAATGAAAAGATGAAAGAACCGAGCTGGCAACTATCAGATAATCCGGTGAAGCCGGTAACCATTATTCTTGCGTTCGGACAGTATCTTGTTCGTGCGGGCGTACGTTCCTTGCTCCAGGACACTGCCGGTATCCAGGTCGTAGCTGAGACAAACGAAGGGCAGGAGTTGCTCCGGTTAATTACGGTAAATCTTCCGGACATAGTCCTGACCGATAATGCAGTGTCCGGACTGAACGAATCGGAGTTGTTGCGAAAAATACGGCATGATTTTCCCGGGGTGCGGACTATGATACTCTCGTGTGACGCAAGTGAGGAATCCGTCTGCAGGGCATTCCGTTCCGGAGTCTCAGCATATGTACTGAATGATATCGATGGAGAGGAACTCTGCCTGGCGATACGTTCCGCCATGAGGGGAGCTAAATATCTGGGCACCTCAGTACCGCGTCCGTCTCTCACCGATATCCTCTCAGCAGAACAACATGCTGCGGAGGAACCAGTTTCTGGAACAGATGCCCTCGAGAGTCTCTCACCAAGACACAGGGAGATACTCCGGATGATCGTGGAAGGGGTCACCCTGAAAAAGATCGCACGTCACTTGAACCTGAGCGTTAAAACAGTCGAAGTCTACAGAAGGCAGATTATGGACAGGCTTGGCATTCAGACTATCGGGGGGCTCGTCCGTTACGCAATGCGTTCAGGGATTATCCGCTGAGAGACAAGGCATAATCAGGTTTACAGTTTTGCTTTCCCCAATACAAAGAGCAGTTGGCCTTCGACGACAAAGCTGTTGAGTTTTACACAGACCTCATTGATCTGTCCGTCAAAAGGCGCAACAATGGCGTTCTCCATCTTCATGGCTTCAAGATTTGCGATCTCTTCACCCTTATGAATGAGGTCACCGACCTTGAGCGTTCCCCTCTGAGGGTTACCGATTCTCCAGATATTCCCGTTGATCGGAGCACCGACTTCATGCAACCCTTTCGCGATCCGTATTTCAGCTTTTTTGGCCCGCGGTGTTTCAACCGTATACACCCGTGTCTTGTTGTTCACCCGCATGACGACATGGACAACCCCCTCATGTTCTGCCCCTACAGAGACGAGCTCAATACTGTAAGGTTTTCCCCAGAGCTCAAAATCAACCTTGTCCCCGTGTTTTTTCAGACCTTGTCTCCATACGTCTGTCGGCAGCACAAGAGGCGCATCCCCGTATTTTTCCCTGAACTCAATCATGCCAATGGCATCTTTCGGATGCATAAGATACAGGATGAACTCATCTTCTGTCGGCTTCCTCCCGATCGTCTCCGCAAGTTCCTGCCGCATCTTGTCAAGGTCGTCGTCAGACATCGAATCGAGGGGGGAAAGTTCGATGCGTCCCTTGATCTTCTTCTTCCATTCTTCCCCAAAAGTACTCTGGTAAACCCATTCCGGCGGCCATCCCATGGGTAATTTTCCATAATGGCCGAGGATAAGATTTCTGAAATCACCCGGTGCGTTGCTGAAGAGGGTAAGGAGTTCTTCCTGCTCTTCACTCTTCATAGCCTGGAAGTCGAGGGCCTTGTCATCGATAAACCGCGAAAGCAGTTCGATGAGGTGTCTGACCCCCGCTTCTCCCTTGGCCTTTGCATATTTGTTCACAATGCCGCTGCAGGTAACCCAGGTTATCTGTGATCCAGGGGTAACATCAAAATAATGGATTATCTTGTTATACATTGACATTACTTTCAAGATAGCCGGCATCAGGTTGAGGAAACCACCCTTATCCGCCTGTTCGAAGGAACTTGGGAAAGCGCCGCCCGGCATCTTGTGAAAAATGACGTTATGGTCAAACCCCTTGAAAGGAGATTCTGCCCAGTCATAGAAATTGATCCATTCCCTGACCTTCAGTACCGCTTTCTCCGCTTCGTCCCGGTTCAGATTTACCGGGATGCCCGCCTCCCTGAAATACGCTTCCGCGCCGAGTATCGGAGAATGCCCGTAGAAACGCGCGAGAGAATCTTCTTCAACGTCGAATATCTTTGCCCCCGCCTGTGCGGCGGCCAGCAGTGCGGGCATGGCAAGTCCGTCTGTGATATGCCGGTGATAATGGATAACCATTCCCGGATACTTCTGTTTGATCGCATCGATAAGACTTTTCACCCGCGTGATGCTGCCGACCCCGGCCATGTCCTTCACACAGAAGATCATTTCGTCCGTCCCGCCGCAGAGGTCGACGATATCCTTTACGACGCACAGATAATACTGGTTCGTTGCCCACTCAGCCATGGTAAAGGAAACAGCCGGTTCAAAGAGCTTGCCCCGTTTCATCACAACTTCCGCAACAGTCCGCATGTTTCTTACATCGTTCAGGAAGGAGAAACACCTCCAGACGTCTATGTCGACAACCGAGACAACATGCTCAATCACATTCTTCGGATAAGGCCGGTATCCCCACATGTTTGTCTCGCGGATTAGTGTCTGGAGCAGGACATTCGGCATAAGCTGTCTCAGGATATCGATTTCCTCGAAAGGACTTTCCCTCCTGTTCATTACCCCGACGTGCCAGCGCGCGCCGCCATGGCATTCGGCGCTGAATAATCCCATGGCGTTATAAAACGGGGCGAGTGTCTTCAGATCGTAAATGCGGTGCCGGTTCTTGAAGTCGGACTGTCCTGCATCCCGCATGCCGACAGAGGTGAAGCACACTCCCTTGAGTGCGCGGACCGCCTTCACGATCCCCTTCGGGGTCATTCCGGGTTTCACGAATATCGACTCCTTATCCGCCGGTATCTTCTTCATTGCTCTCACATCCATGACTGAGGTCCGAGCGCCGATATCTCGGCAACGTACCGTGCAATTTTGAGGATTTCGTCCTCGCTGTTCTTTTCCCTGAACATGGACACCAGTTCATTCATGTGCTCTTCAAGAAACCGGGTTGAAAATTCTCCTGCAATAAACTTGGGATGTCTGATAATACTCAGAAGTAAGGGTGCAAGCGTCTTGACCCCCTCGACCCGGAGGTTCCTTCCGAGCGCCCTGTCCATGACCCGGATCGCATCAGCCCTGTCCGCGCCTGCTGATATGAGGAGCAGAAAGAGTGAATCGTAATACGGCGGGATGTCGGCGCCCTCGTAGACTCCGGAGGCAAGTCTGACCCCAGGACCCTGCGGTACCTGAAGCCGGGTAATGGTGCCGAATGACGGACTGAATGTCTTCGGATCTTCGGCGTTCAGCCTCACCTCAAGAGCCCACCTGTTCGGATGGATATCGGTCTGTTTAAACGGCAATTTCCTGCCCATCGCCACATCGATCATAATCCCCACGATATCAACACCGGTAATCAGCTCCGTAATACCGTGTTCGACCTGAAGCCGGGTATTCACCTCAAGAAAATAATATTTCTGTGTGGTCGAATCAAAGAGGAACTCTACAGTCCCCGCGGTCGTATATCCGATTTCGCGCATAAGGCGCGTTGCCGTAAAACAGATTTCATTCCTGAGGTCGTCGTCAATAGAAGGCGATGGGGCCTCTTCGATGATCTTCTGGTTCCGCCGCTGGATCGTACACTCCCTTTCATAAAGGTGGATGACGTTCCCGTATTCGTCGGCGACGACCTGCACCTCTATGTGACGTCCTCTTTCTATGTATTTCTCGACGAGGACCCGTTCGTCTCCGAACGCCTTCAGCGCTTCGGACTGCGCCTGGTCAAAGGCCTGTGACAATTCATTCCTGCCGTTTACCTTGACCATTCCTTTGCCCCCGCCTCCTGCAACCGCCTTGATCATGACCGGGAAATCAACCTTCTGGTCCTTCATCCACTTCCTGATCTGGTCAGGGCCGGTCACGTTGATGATTCCGGGAATTGTCGGCACATTCGCCTTCTGGGCCAGATGCTTCGCCTGAATCTTGTCACCCAGAGATTTTATGACCTCCGGTGGCGGACCGATCCATACAAGGCCTGCGTCCTGCACCATACGGGCGAACCTGTCGTTCTCAGCAAGGAATCCCCAGCCCGGATGGATCGCATCAGAATTGGTCTGAATGGCTGCTGCGATCATCTTCTCCATATTGAGATAGGACTCCGCTGGGGGCGCTTCACCGATATGGATCGCGGAATCGGCCATGAATACATGATGGGCGAGCCTGTCAGGGGTACTGTATACCGCCGTAGTCGGGATCTTCCTGTCCCTGCAGGTATGGATAATCCTCACCGCAGTCACACCCCTGTTTGCGATCAGTATCTTGTGTATTTTTCTTTTCATGCCGTATCGGTCACGCGAATTTTTTATTTTACCATATGAATCCTGGTTATACCTACTATAATATACCTTATGAACGTGGCCAGAGAAGAATCTCATCGGGTATAATAAACACATTTGCAACCGGAGGGTGTGTATGACAATCACTGAAAAAATCCTTGCCGCGCATTGCGGAAGGAAAAAGCTTGTCCCGGGTGAACTCATCAATGCAAAGGTAGACCTGATCCTTGCGAATGATATAACCGCGCCGATAGCGATCTCTGAATTCAAAAAAACCGGGGCAAAGGATGTCTTTGACAGGAGCAGAATCGCCCTGATCCCGGACCACTTCGCCCCGCAGAAGGACATTAAAGCCGCTGAGCAGTGCAGGCTGCTCAGGGATTTTTCACGGGAGTACAGCCTCGATCTCTATTTTGAGGTGGGACGGATGGGCATAGAACACGCGCTGCTTCCTGAACAGGGTCTTGTCGTCCCTGGCGAAGTCGTTATCGGGGCTGACAGCCATACCTGTACCTACGGAGCACTCGGTGCGTTTTCGACAGGTGTCGGCTCGACCGATGTGGCTGCTGCAATGGCGACCGGGGAGTGCTGGTTCAGAGTCCCTGATTCCATGAAGTTCGTCTATTACGGGAAACTCAATAAGTGGGTCGGCGGCAAAGACCTGATCCTCCATACGATCGGAGATATAGGGGTAGACGGAGCTCTTTACCGGGCAATGGAATTCGAGGGAGAGACGATCAGGAATCTGCCGATGCACGGAAGGCTCACCATGTGTAACATGGCCATTGAGGCCGGAGGGAAAAACGGAATCATCGTGCCTGACAAGATAACCAGGCGTTATCTGAAGAACAGGGCAAAAAGACCGTATATTTTTTATAAATCCGACGGTAAGGCCCGGTACAGTTCTGTGCATGAATATGACTGCGCAAAGATCCTTCCCACAGTGGCATGTCCTCATCTTCCCTCGAACACAAGACCCGCAGCTGAACTCTTTGAAGTCTCCATAGATCAGGCGGTGATAGGATCATGCACCAATGGACGGCTCGAGGACCTGATCGAGGCAGCAACGGTCATGCAAGGGAGGAAGGTGAATCCGAATGTAAGGATGATCGTTATCCCCGCAACCCAGGAGATATACAGACAGGCGATGAAGAAAGGGCTTCTGGAAATATTTCTTGCAGCCGATGCAGTGGTTTCAACCCCTACCTGCGGTCCCTGCCTTGGCGGACACATGGGAATCCTCGCGCAAGGAGAACGGGCTATCGCGACGACAAACAGGAATTTTGTAGGGAGAATGGGCCACCCCGGAAGCGAAGTATATCTTGCGAATCCGGCGGTTGCTGCAGCTTCCGCTGTCCTCGGGAGGATCGGCACACCGGAAGAGCTTGGATTGTAACTATACCGTGAACTGGCAGAGGCTATGTCGCCTGAAGAAAAAATAAAAATACTCGGCATTGATCTTCCCGGAACTCCGGTGCCGGCAGGTTCCTACCTCCCCTGCACCCGTGCGGGCAATCTCGTATTTCTCAGCGGAATCCTTCCCTTCAGAGACGGCGTGCTCACCCGTACCGGAAAGGTCGGCGAAAGCGTCACCCTTGATGAAGCAAAAGACGACGCAAGGACTGCGACAATCAACGCGCTTGCAGTCCTCAAAGCATATGCTGGAACTCTCGACAAAGTTACCCGGTGCCTCAAACTAACCGGATATGTTTCTTCCTCGCCCGGTTTTACAGAACAACCAAAGGTTCTGAACGCGGCGTCCGATCTTCTCTTCGAGATATTCGGTGAGGCGGGCAGACACGCCCGCGCTGCGGTAGGAGTGACCGTACTTCCGCTGAATGCGCCGGTGGAAATCGAATTCATCTTTGAGATTTCAGAGGATTGACCGCAGCTGTTTTCAGAGAGTTTTCCGGGGTATTTGTATCTCGTCGATAATATCAAGAAATGCCCTGACCACAGCAGGATCGAACTGGGTTCCGCTGCAGATTTTCATTTCAGATATTGCATATTTTTTGTCGCGGCCAGGTCTGTAAGGCCTGTCGGATGTCATAGAATCAAATGAATCGGCCACACAGAGGATTCTCGCAAAAAGGGGGATTTCATCACCTTTCAGACCGTCAGGGTATCCTGAGCCATCTATTTGTTCATGGTGGTGGCGGATAATCGGGAGCACATTCTGCAGTTGTTTGATTGGCCTCAGGATAGCCTCACCCTTCTCCGGATGCAGGTTTATCAGATTGTGTTCTTCGGGGGTCAGCCTTTTCGGATTGTCGAGGATAACATCGTAGGTACCTATCTTTCCGATATCATGGAGGAGTGATGCATTCCTGAGGATATGCATATCCTCGCTTTCCAATCCCATCGAAGCCCCGATTGCAAGGGCATAGTTCGTAACCCGTTCTGAGTGTCCTTTTGTCCATGGGCTTTTCGCGTCTATTGCGTTGACAAACGAATGGATAAGGCCGTCATGCAGTTCCCTGAGTTCCCGGTATGAAAAATCGAGTTCTTTGAGCATATTGAAGAATGCCTCTTTGCTCTCAGAAAGTTTTTTCTGTTTGTCTTTCAGATCCGTAATGTCGACCATAGTGAGCACAAAAGCTTTGGTAACTCCCGAAGAATCAGGTATCGGCGTCAGGGAGAGCATAAAATGCCTGCCCATGGTTTTTTCGGAATACTCAAAAGGCCTGATGCTCAACCGGGACTGGGACCGGATGCCGAAATAGCTTTCTTCCAGCCTTTCGCTCCTGATCAATTCGAAACATCTCCTCTCTTTCAACTCTTTGAAAGAGAGGTCATAGAGTGAGGCAATATATCTGTTCGCCCGGACGATGGTGAAATCCATGTCAAGCAGGAGGACCCCGCAGGGCATCGAATCAAAAGTAACTCTCCATTCCTCAAGGGCCTGCTCCAGCATGTTTCTGAACCCAATCCTCGCACTGATGTCCCGAACAATAGTTCTCGTCTTCACGAAATTTCCCTTTTCATCATAAATGGCGGATGCACTGAGCAGCACGGGTATCCGCAAACCATCTTTTCTCCTGATCATATACTGGATATTATCGATAGAACCTGTGTCCTTGAGGCGGTGGAAAGTTTTCTGAAAAATCTGTATCCCCTCTTCATCAAGCAATGAAGTCAACCGCTCTTTTCCGACAATCTCATCTCTCGTATATCCGAACATTCTGAGCCAGGTATTGTTCACTTCAAGGATCATTCCGTCGGGACCGAGGGAATGATAACCGTCAGGGGCATTCTGATAAAAGTCCGCATATTTCTTTTCGCTCTCCTGCAATGCTTTTTCGAACCGTTCACGCTCGGTAATGTCCTCATAGATGACAACGATCTCCCGGTGCTCGAGCTTCCGGCCGATCACTGAAGCGCTCACTCTGCAGAGGATGTCCCTGCCGTCCTTATGCCTGCAGGGGAAATTTTCAGAGTATGTTTTCCGGGTCTCCAGCAAAGGGTAAAAATGTCTGCCGATTTCTTCATATTCTTCATCGTTCCGGTAGAAAACCCTTGTAGGCTTATTGAGCAATTCATCAGGTTTCCAACCGAAAACCTTTTCAACCGCCTCATTGGCAAACATAATCGTGCGTTCTCTCAATCCGACTACTGCATGGGGTATGGCAGCCAGAAGTGAGGATTCAAGCGCCTCCAGTTTCTGCAGCGATTCTTCTGCTTTCTTTCGTTCGGTAATATCACGCAAAATACATTGAATAAATACCGGTTCTTTCTCCACGTAGTGTGCATGGACACTTGCTTCCACGACTATCTTCTTTTTCCACCGGGTGATGAGTTCCGTCTGGAATATGTCCAAAGGCATATCGGTTTTCAGGACTTCCAAAAAATTCCCGCAATGGCCATGGCAGTCCGGATGGATAATATCTTTCAGCGAAAGGTTCTGTATTTCCTTGCGGTCATACCCGAGGGTCTTCAGCCATGCGTCATTGACGTAGAGGAACCTTCCGTCAGGAGTTATTGTCTGGATAAGATCATGGGTATTTTCAAGAAAATCCCGGTAGAAGTCTTCCGGCAAACTTCCGAGAAAGCTGAATGTTTCCCGTGATATGTTCCGGGACGGACTGGGTATCGGGACTTGAAGAGGCAATTCCTCAGGTTCCGAAATCAACTTGTTATTTGTCTTGTCTATGTCCTTCATAGCGCAGCAAGGCAGAAAATTTATAGAATATTCTATTTTATCTGTATATTCTTGAGAAATCCAGATTTTTATTCCCCCGCGGCGCCTGTTTTTGAAGAAACCCCGCATCTTGGCTGGCGTACAGGAAACGACTTGTATTCGGAAAACCTTCATGGTAAAGTGTGAGTGTCTGGACCCGGTGGCATGGATACGTCCGCATCCTCTCAGGGAGCACCCGTATGTCAAATTTTTTATTTTGTCACGACATATTTCTGATGCAGAACAAGGACAGGTGGGACAGCCATACCTATGAACGTGCCAACCAGGCATTCGGTGAGGTATTTCATCTTCATGCAGAGCGGATGGTCAAGGTTATCCAGCTTGCACAGGGGGTATATCGCAGGTTCTCAGAGATCAGCCCGTTCATTGAAAAGGTCACGAACGAGGTCTGCCCCTCCTGCAACGATATCTGCTGCATAGCCAGGCACGGGTTCTACAACTGCGAAGACCTTATCTATATGTATGCGCTCGGACTTGTCCCGCCGCCCCCGGATTTCGCACGGAAGGAAACCGATCCCTGTCAGTTCCTCTCCTCTGGTGGATGTACCCTGCACCGCGCGATTCGCCCTTCAGGCTGCAACTGGTATTTCTGTGAGGCCCTCTTTGATTCTATGGAGATTCTTCCCGGCTATCATGTATTCGATGAAACCCTCGGTGGCGTGGCTGAACTCTGGATGAACATGGTAAGCGAGTTCATGAATGCGGGGATACTTCTCCCCGACTGATGCCCGAATCGTTTCCCCCTCACAAATTTCATGGTAAAGTATACTATGCCTAAACCGATTGTGGTAATTATCGGCAGACCGAATGTCGGCAAATCAACCCTCTTCAATCGCATGACCGGATCCCATGCGGCTATCGTAGAAAATACTCCCGGAGTAACCCGTGACCGGCATTACCTCGATGCAGAATGGGAAGGCAGGTCTTTTGTCGTTGTTGATACCGGCGGGTTCTATCCCGAACCATCCGATGATATCTTCCTCCAGGTGAAAGAACAGGCGCTCTTTGCGATCAGTGAAGGCGACGTAATCATCCATCTGCTCGATGGTAAAGACGGACTCACCCCCTCTGACAAGGAAATCTCCCGCCTGCTCCGAACATCGGGGAAGAAAGTCCTGTGGGTCGTCAATAAAATCGATGCGCCGACCCGTGAAGAGCGGCTTTACGACTTCTATCCCCTTGGCGCCGATAACCTGTGGCCTGTTTCAGCTGCCACTGGTTACTACTACGGAGAGTTTATGGATGCACTCGTCTCGGTCCTCCCGGTGTATCAGGAGGAGAAGACCGAATATCCGAAGGTAGCGGTCGTCGGGAGACCGAATGTGGGGAAGTCCACTCTCGTCAATTCCCTCCTCAGCAAAAAGAGAATGATCGTGAGTCCCGTTCCCGGTACAACCCGGGATTCTATCGATAGCGTATGTACATACTACGGGAGGAAATATCTCTTCATCGACACTGCCGGAATAAGGAGAAAGGATTCCTTCGGATATTCCATAGAACGGTTTGCAATGGTCAGGGCAGTGAGAAGTATCGAGCGATGCGACGTTGCGGTCATGGTCCTTGATGCGGGTGAAGGCATAGTTGAGCAGGACCAGAAGATCGCCGGGATTATTGAGAGTTTCGGCAAGGGAGCCCTGCTCGTACTCAATAAATGGGATCTTATCGAAAAACCTGAAGAAGCATACAGACAATGGGAAAAGGAAGTCAGGAGGAAGATATGGTTCATGCCTTACGCACCATTCCTCACCGTATCGGCAGTTCAGAAAAAAAGGATTACCAGATTCTTTCCGTCCGTCGATGCAGTTATCACAGAGCGGAAAAAAAGGATACGGACCGCGGACTTGAACAGGGTTCTCCGTGAGGTAGCTTCATCCATGAACCTCCCTTCCTTCAGAGGGCGTCCCGTAAAGATATATTATCTCACCCAGGTGACAACAGAGCCTCCCGGCTTCGTTCTCTTCACAAACCACCCTGCTTTGTTCAGGGACTTTCATATCCGCCATATTGAAAAAGTACTGAGAAACCATTTTTCCTTCACAGGAACGCCGATCAGAATATACATCCGCAACAGGGATAAGGAAAAGAGAACATGAACTGCCTGAAAATCATCGGGAAAAGTTTCATCGATTTTTTCAGGGATGGGGGCATCGTTCTCGCCGGCTCCCTGTCCTACTTCACGATGATGGCCCTCGTCCCGTTCTGTCTCTTCCTGATTACCCTTTTCGGTTTCATCCTCGGGCAATACCATCAATTTTATGACTTTTTTTCATCAAGGCTCAGCAGCTTCTTCCCGGCTATCACTTCCGGAATTACAGGCGAACTCAGCAAACTGGTTCGTTTTAAAGGCATCGGGGCCTTCAGTATCCTGCTCTATGGCTTTCTTTCCCTCCAGGTATTCGCTTCAATCGAACATGCGCTCCAGGTCATCTTCAAGGTAGAGCAGAAACGGCACGTCCTCTGGTCTGTAGTCATCTCATTCGTCATGGTCACCTTCATCATCATAATGCTTACGATATCTTTTGCAGCGACTTCCCTCATTCCCCTCCTGAAAACCCTGCGTCATCTCTTCCCCGAACTGCGAATCGGGATGATAACGGGATTCCTCATCCAGTATGTTGTACCCTTTTTCATGGTTCTTTTTACCGTGACCGTCATGTATATCTTTTTTCCGAGGACGAAGGTGAAACTCCCCCATGCGCTGACAGGCGCTTTCTTCACAGCTGCACTGCTTGAGATTGCGAAGCATCTTTTCACCTGGTATGTCGGGACAGTCGTCAAATTCGGAACTATATATGGCCCTCTCTCAGCATTCGTCATCTTCCTCCTCTGGATGTTCTATTCGTCATGCATCTTTCTTGTCGGTGCAGAGCTGGTGCATAATCTTTCCGCCGTTAGGAAGAGGAAATAAGAGAATAAAAGATCAATACAGTGAGTAATTAGTGTCGGTTTATAAACTCAGGGTTTGTCATCCTCCGGCTTGACCGGGGGATCCAGTCCCGAAAGCCTTCGGGATGAAAACACTGGATTCCCGGCTTCGCGAGAATGACGAATTTTTATCGGAATCGTACTTTATACACAGACTCGAATTAAGGATATATTGGAAAAAATCGTTTATATGATATATATTCAGTCATATAATACTGGTATTCATTTTGTTTAAATCTTTAATAATGCATAGAACGATACAGTGGACCATACCATGAAACTCGGCGAGGCATTAGTCAAGGCTGCCCTGATCACAAAGGACCAGCTGCATCAGGCACTGGAGCGACAGGTTCAGTTCGGTGGCAGGATCGGAACCAATCTTGTCGAACTCCGGTTCATTGCTGAGGAGGATCTGTTACAGTTCCTGAGCAAATATTTCAGGATTCCTCCTGTCCCTCCTGAGGTGACACAGACCATTCCTGAGGAACTATTCACCCTGATGAGCACTGATATCATCGAAAAATATCATATCCTTCCGTTCAGGAAAGACCGGAACAGACTGCATACAGCGATGATCAACCCCAAAGACATCCAGGAGATCGATGAGCTCCGGTTCAGAACAGGGTTCGATATCATCCCCTATGTGATCACAGAGTCGAGGCTGCTCTATGCCCTGGAAAAATATTTCGGCATCAAGCGGGACCTCCGGTATATCAGCCTGACCGACCGGTTCAACCCTGAGACAAAAGTTGAAGAAAGCTCTGTCCAGAAGGTCAAAGAGGCTTTTACCGAGGTGAAAGATACCGAGGAGATCGCCGGAATCCTCCTGAATGAGATATTCAAACTCACCAAGCGGGTGGCTCTTTTCACGGTGAAAGGCGATAAAATCACGGGATGGAAATCGAGGGGACTCGATACTGAGCAGTTTGCAGTCCCTGTAACTGACTCTTCGGTTTTTTCAGAAGTGATCAGGAACCGGGCAAACTACCGCGGCCCTGTCATGAAAATACAGGGCAATGAAGCCCTCGTCAGCCTGCTTTCCGGAACCCCCCAGGATGTCCTGGTCCTCCCCATCGTTCTCAGGGAAAAAGTCGTTGCACTCCTGTATATGGATAATGGAAACCATGCCGTACTGGATGCCGGCGTTGGATACCTCAGTCAGCTTGCACAGATGGCTACCCTTGCCTTTGAACTCGTCATCCTGAAGCGGAAAATCCTTGAGCTGGACGTTTCCCCGTCTCTAAAATAGACGCGCAGAGTTTTGCCGAAGGCGCGAACCTAAGCCGGAACCTCTCAGAGTGCTGCCTCTCCCCTCTCGCCCGTCCTTATCCTGATTACGTCTGCAAGAGGATAGATGAATATCTTCCCGTCTCCGATCTCTCCGGTAAACGCAGCTTTCTGAATAATCCCTGCGATCTCTTCAACCAGATCATCAGCCAGCGCAATCTCAATCCTCAACTTGGGAATAAACCTGACCTCAAACGTTGACCCACGGTAAATCTCGACGTGGCCTTTCTGTCTGCCGAAGCCCTTTACCTCAGTCACCGTCATGCCCTGTATCCCTGCCTGGGAAAGTGCATCTTTTACCGAATCCAGCTTGAAATGCTTGATTACTGCAACAACCATCTTCATCATATCACCTCCTCCGGGAGTCTGTGCCTTCCGCACCGTACTTTGTTCCGTCAGTATTCGCACGGGGCATACCGATCATGAATAATTTATAATATCAGAAGATTTATGGACAGTGAAAAGAAACTCAGACAGGCGTCTTCTGCAACACCAGACCCGGATAGGTCGTATAAAAATCTCGGGAGATTTTTCCTTGAAGCTCCCCATGTTCTTGAAGCGAATGAAAACCATATTCCCCTGATTGCCCTCCTGTTTTCATACAGCCAGTTCCTCGCAGATTACAGCATCAAAAATCCTGATGCCCTCTCTGCGGGAATAGAAAATATCGGGAACCATATTATGAAACAACGGATCATCGTTCAGGCCCGTGAAACGCTGGCATCAGTGCTTCAGGCTACCCCTTCGTCGGCAAGGACGGAGATGATGAAGCTCCTCAGGGAGGTCAAGAAAATCCATCTCCTCCGGATCACTCTTCGCGACATTTCAGGAGCCGCCGGCCAGATAGAGGTAATGGCCGAACTGAGCAGCCTTGCCGAGGCCGTTCTTGAACTGGCGCTCGATTTTACCCGGCACCTGATGAGGAACCGGTTCGGAGACCTGAGAGAGGATTCATTTTCGCTAATCGGGATCGGAAAACTTGGAGCCGGGGAACTGAATTACAGTTCTGACGTTGACCTTCTTTCTCTGTACCGCACAGAGGGATCGACCTCCTCCGGAACCCTTTCTGCTGCAGGCGTATGGATGAACAAAATCACTGCGCACGAATATTTCTGCAGGATGACCGAGACCGTGACCGGACTGCTCATCACGCCGACAGAGCACGGCATCGCATACAGAGTTGACTTCCGCCTGAGACCGAACGGCCAGAAAGGAACACTCTCGTTGTCGCTGAACTCATACAATACCTATTATGAGTCCTGGGGCAAGACATGGGAAAGGATGGCACTGATCCGGGCGCGTCCTGTCTCAGGAGACATGCTTCTCGGAAATTCATTCATATCCGGTATCGAACCATTCGTCTGGAAGAAGTCGGTCGATTACCATGACGTTGAAGAGATACGGGAGATGAAAAAAAAGATTGATACAGTTTTCGATGCGGACGATATCAAACGCGGGTATGGAGGAATAAGAGAAATTGAGTTTTTCGTGCAGACCTTCCAACTGCTCTACGGCGGCGAGAGACACGCGCTCCGGAAACGCGTGCTCTCTGAAGCCATAGGGGAATTATCCAGAGAAGGTTTTTTGTCCGCCGGGGAAGGAAATTCTCTCCTCAAAACATATATCCTCCTGAGAAAGATTGAACATGTCCTCCAGATGAAAGAGGACCTCCAGACCCATGTGATTCCCCCGGATGCGAACGAACTCAGGGTCCTTGCAAAGAAAATGCAGTATCCCTCGACGGAAGAGTTTACCGCTGATCTCAGGGCAAACAGGCTCATGGCCAGAGACATGTATAATTCTCTCCTTGGTCAGTCTCAGCACATGCACGAAGGGGGCATTCTACTCCAGGAAACCCTGCCGGATAATGCAACCATAGAGTATCTCTCTTCACAGGGGTTTTCCAGGCCATCGGAAGCATTTTCAGGGATCAAGAAACTGAACGAACAGATATCAGTGAGGAAAACCCTTCGGGAACGGTTGCTTCTCAGGAAAACGGTACCGCTCTTTTTTGACCGAATAACCCGTTCTGTAAACAGGGACAGGGCATTCAACTTATTCGTGTCATTCATGGAGAAAATCGGGGTTCATGCGTCGCTCCTCGATCTCCTCCTCCAGAGAGAAGATACGCGTGAACTCATCGTTACCGTTTTCAGTATGAGTTCATATCTGTCACGCGCGCTTCTCAGTCTTTCAAACCTGGAAAGCATATTCGAATATCCCGATATCAGAATCGATTACGAAGCCCTCGGGCAACGGCTCACCTCTGCGCTCGAACGCTCACCTGAGCCTTCCCTTATTGTACGGGAGATCAAAATGATTGAAGAGCTGAAGGCAGGAATGCTCTTTCTCATGAGGATTGCCGACTACGCTGCTTTTTCCCATACGTTAAGCACGCTTGCCGATACGGTTCTCCGTTCTTCAGGAACATACCTCCAGGCCGACACCGGAATGGCTGTGGTAAGTCTTGGGGCACTCGGCGCACAGGAACTGAATATCAACTCTGACCTCGATCTTGTTTTTATCGATTCGGGCCTGGGTCGGAAAAAATCGCCTGAGGACTTCATCCACTTCCTGTCCGGGTACACTGAACAGGGTATTACCTACAGAATAGATACCCGGTTAAGGCCAGACGGTTCCAGGGGAATTCTGTTCAACGATATGAACGGATACAGCGCCTATTATCTTCACTCAGCGCATCAATGGGAGGTCCAGGCCCTTCTGAAGGCTCGTCCGGTCTGTGGTGACAGGAACCTCCTGAGTGCATTCCGGAAAATGAGGAAAAAGATCCTTATGAAGCGGGGAAGCGAAGTGAGCGCCTCATACATCAGGGGAATGAGGAAAAGGATTCTCCAGGAAATCGCAAAAGAATCTCTGGGATATGATATAAAAAACGGCCCGGGAGGGATAAAGGAAATAGAATTTCTTGTCCAGTATCTCCAGCTTCGCAACGCTTCCCGTCATCAGAATATCCTCATGACCAACACGGTGTCTGCTATGAAAAGTCTTGTCCGCTGTGGTATCCTTGAGAAGACTGCTGGAGATTTTTTCCTGCGCAGCTACGGATTTCTGAAGTCCCTTGATACGATACTCCGGCTCAACGAAGAAGAGGTTCTGAAGACCGACTCCGAGTTGATTGCAATAGTCAGCAGATACCTGAAGCTCCCGGAAAAAGACACGGTATTCACGGAGGTTGAGCGTATAAGACAGGAGGTATCCGCACGTGCAGAGAAGTGCTATGCCGGTTCTGATCGTTAAGAATATAGTTTCGGAAGGTCCGGGGACGCTGGCCTCGTTCCTCAAGCAGAAAAACATCCCGTTCACGCTTGTCGAACTTGGCTCCGGAGAAACACCGCCTTCTCTCGATAAGTTCAGCGCACTCATCATTCTTGGCGGTCCCATGGGTGTCTACGAGATGGAAGAGTATCCGCACCTTCTATCCTGCTCGCGGCTCATCCGGGAAGCGATCAACAGAAACATAAAAGTTCTTGGGATCTGTCTTGGCTCACAGATGATCGCATACTGCCTCGGCGCGGAGGTATATCCCGGGCCCGGGAGAGAGATAGGTTGGCTTCCTGTAGAACTTACCGGGGAAGGCCTGAAAGATGCCTGTATGCGGAAGCTTGCTGTGCATCCGAGCGTGGGGGACTTCTGGAGGAGATTCAAGGTGCTGCACTGGCACGGGGACACCTTTGATCTTCCCCCTCAAGCAGTTCATCTCGCACGTTCTTCGATGTTCAGGCATCAGGCTTTCCGCTACGGTGACAAGGTCTACGGCTTCCAGTTCCATATCGAAGTTACCAGGGAAATGATAGCAGACTGGTTCAAAGATATGCCGGAAGCCGGCAAGATCCTCGAAGAGACTGAACGAATTTTCGAGGAATACCACGGGAGGGCTGTGAACTTTTACCAGGAATTTTTCAGCAGATGAAATTCCCGGATCATCTGCCAGATCACCGGATTTTTTCTTAAACTCAGCAAAGGGGGAAACTATGGAAAGGGTTAAAATGCAGAAGGTCACAAAGAAAACAAGGGACAAAAAGGATGTCATGGAGATGGCCAGGAAGCATAACGTGAAATTCATCAGACTCTGGTTTTCAGACATCCACGGACAACTGAAGAGTTTTGCAGTTCCGGTCGAAGAACTGGAATTCGCATTTAATGAAGGCATGGGCTTTGACGGGTCGTCAATCAAAGGCTTTGCCCGGATTGATGAAAGCGACATGATCGCCCGTCCGGATCCATCTACGTTCGTAATCCTCCCCTGGAGACCGAAGGAGCGCGCGGTCGGCAGGATGTTCTGTGATATTTATGAACCGGACGGTTCACCCTACAAGGGAGATCCGCGGTATATCCTGAAACTGAACCTCGAAAAGGCAAAAAAGAAGGGATATACCTTTTACATCGGACCGGAACTCGAGTACTTCTATTTCAAAAATGACAAGGCTACGGAAACCCTGGATGAAGGAGGATATTTCGACTACCCGCTGGATGCTGCCGAAGATCTTCGCCGCGACACGATTCTCGCCCTCGAATCAATGGGGATAAAGGTCGAATATTCACACCACGAAGTCGCCCATTCCCAGCACGAGATAGATCTGCGGTACGAAGATGCCCTCACCATGGCTGATATCGTGATGACCTACCGGATTATCGTCAAGGAGATAGCAAAACAGTACAATGTTTATGCGACGTTCATGCCGAAACCCATATTCGGGCAGAACGGGAGCGGCATGCATACCCATCAGTCTCTGTTCAAGGGGAACCGGAATGCATTCTTTGACCCGAAAGACCCGTATTTTCTCTCGGATACCGCAAAAAAATACATCGCCGGACTTCTTACCCACGTAAAGGAGTTTACGCTCATCCTCAACCAATGGGTCAATTCCTACAAACGCCTCGTGCCCGGTTTTGAAGCACCGGTCTACATCTGCTGGGCACGGCGCAACAGGTCTACGCTTGTCAGGGTTCCCCTGTACAAGCCCGGCAAAGAAAAAGCTACCAGACTCGAACTCCGTTCCCCTGATCCGGCGTGCAATCCCTATCTTGCCTTTTCCTGCATGCTGAATGCCGGACTGAAGGGTGTGGAAAGGGGATACACCCTGCCGGAGCCCATAGAAACGGACGTCTATCACCTTTCCCCCGAGGAAAGAAAACTTATGAATATCGACTGTCTGCCCGGGAGCCTGAACAGGGCGATCGAATATGCAGAGGAAAGTGATCTCCTGAGAGAGACGCTCGGAGACCATATCTTTGAACAGTTCATTGCGAGCAAGAGGGTCGAATGGGACGACTACCGGATTCAGATCCACAGTTTCGAAATAAAGAAATATCTGCCGATTTTATAAGATCTATAGGAAAAGAACAGGCAGGCACAAAGGAAAACTCTGAATCGAGACGTCGAGAGTATTCCCTCCCTGTTCAGAAGGAGGTTCTTGCATACCATGCACACTAACTTTTCCGAATTTGGAATTTCAGACCAGACCGTAACCGCGCTCTCCTCAATGGGTTTTGAGGAGCCGACCCCTATTCAAAAGATCGCTATTCCCCCTGCCCTGAGAGGAAAAGACATCATCGGACAGGCACAGACAGGAACAGGGAAAACCGCTGCATTCGCCATTCCAATAATCGAGAGCAGGCCGAAGGAAGGCAGTAAGCTTCCCTACGCTATCATCCTCTGTCCTACAAGAGAGCTGGCGGTTCAGGTATCGCAGGAGATCAACAGGATAGGCTCGGCGAAAGGGGTTTTTGCCCTTCCTGTCTATGGGGGCCAGTCTATCGAGGTCCAGCTTAAAAATCTCCGCAGGGGCGTCGATATCATTGTAGGAACCCCCGGCCGGGTCATAGACCATATCCGCCGCAAATCACTCATCCTGAAAGATATCAGGATAGTAGTTCTCGACGAAGCAGACGAGATGCTTAATATGGGTTTTATCGAAGATATCGAGACTATCCTCCGTGAAGTCCCCCAGGAGCGGCAGACCATGCTCTTTTCCGCTACCATGCCGGCCGAGGTTCTCAATATTGCAAGGCACTATATGGATAAACCGAAACATGTCCGCGTGGATGCGTCGGCAATGGTGGTAACCAAAATCAAACAGGCATTTTATGAAGTCAGGGAAGAGGACAAGATCAAGGCGCTTACCCGCCTTGTGGATGTCGAAGGCCCTTCTCTGACACTCATCTTCTGCAGAACAAAAAAAGAAGTGGATGACGTGTCGGGTCAACTCAGGCAGATGGGATACCTTGCAGGGGCCCTCCACGGCGACTTCACCCAGTCTCATAGGGACGATATGATGCGCAAGTTCAAGAAAGGTGATATTGATATCCTCGTGGCAACAGATGTTGCCGCGCGCGGCCTCGACATTCCCGATGTATCTCACGTCATCAATTACAGCATCCCCCAGGACCCCGAAGGGTATATCCACCGGATCGGCAGGACCGGGAGAGCGGGCAAGTCGGGAATCGCCATCACCTTTGTCACACCCCGGGAATACCGGCACCTCCGGCTCATCGAAAAGGCTGCAAGGACAGTCATTCCGAAGGCAAAACTCCCCACCAAGGAGGAGGTCAGGAAGGCAAGAGAAAGCGTTATTGCGGCTACCCTTGAAGAAACAATGAGAGGCGGAGAGCACGCCGATTATTATCCCCTTGTCGGCAGGCTCCTGGAAACGCATTCTCCTGAAGAGGTCACCGCAGCGGCATTAAGCCTGCTTTTCGGCAAGACCGAGGTTGAGGATATCAGTGAGGTGAGCATGGCTCACCCCTATGCCAAAAAGGATTTTATCCGGCTTTTTATGACGGTCGGGAAAAAGGACAACCTCAACGTCGGCGACATTGTAAAGTCGATCTCATCCGAAGCAGGCATCCCGTCCGGCAAAATAGGCAATATTGTCCTGTTCGACACCTTCAGTTTTGTGGAGGTCCCGCCAAACCTCGCGGACAGGGTCATCGCCTCGATCAATAACCGCATGATGAAGGGGAGAAAGGTCAAGATCCAGCGTGCCAAAAAGACTGACAGGAAAAAACGATGAGTGCGGCAGTGTATGCGCTCAATTCCTTCTTCTTCCCGGATCCCGTATCCCAGCCTGTCTTTTTTCCATGCAATTCCCTGGGTTCATCGGTATAATACATGAGCATTTTTATTCAGAACAGGAGGACAAGATGGCAACAAAGATTGCGAAAAAAGTGAAATCGGTTAAAAAGAAAGTGAACAAAGAAGCAAAAGCCTTAAAGAAGACGGTTTCCAAGAAGGTGAAGGCTGTAAAAAAACAAGTCACCAAGACGGCAAAGAAGATCAAGAAGAAGATATAAGTTTCACCTGGCGGATTAAACCCGTACCCTGAGAGATTCAGGGCATCACAGCCCGGTGTATGCAAAGAATTGCAGGCGCTCACGGGTGAGAACACATGCTCTCTCATCCCCGGTCTCCCGGGGGAAGGGGATATCTTCTGGCCTTCTCCGAAGACCTGTTTCCCCTGCAGGACTGAAGGTCGGTTTCTTTAAATCTGTCCGGATCATCTGTATCAGAGTTTTTCCCTATTCCCGGTGCCGGTAAACTGAATAGGCTCCAATTTGATACAATAAGATATGGCTCTGATCCTTGTTACCAACGATGATGGAGTTCATTCTCCCGGACTGCTCACCCTCTTCGATGCAATAAGGCAAATCGGCACGGCTTATATCGTAGCTCCTGACAGGGAGCGGAGCGCAGTGAGTCACGCCCTCACGATGCACCGCCCCCTGCGCGCAGAGAAACTCAGGGATCAGGTCTTCAGCCTGAACGGAACCCCGACGGATTGTGTAGCGATCGGGATAAACAAGATTCTCCCTGAACGTCCCTCGTTCATCGTGTCGGGGATCAATAAAGGTGCAAACCTTGGTGATGATATCACGTATTCAGGCACTGTATCAGCGGCCATCGAGAGTACTATCATGGGTATCCCCGGATTTGCAGTTTCGCTCGTTATCGAAAAGCATCATGCATCAGTTCATTTCGGGAGCGCTGCAAAGATTGCAGCCGAAATCGGTCAGTACATCCTTGACCACTCACTCCCTTATGACACGCTGTTGAATGTGAACGTTCCGAATACCCCTCCGGAGGAAATCAGGGGCATTAAATTCACGAGGCAGGGAAAACGCATATACGATAACTCTATCCAGGAGACGTTCAACCCCCACGGTGAGAAACATTTCTGGATAGGGGGCGGACAACCATTCTGGGAACACGGGGAAGATACTGACATCACGGCCGTTCAGGCCAACTGCGTATCAATTACGCCCCTCCACCTCGACCTCACCAACTATCAGGCTCTCGGTTTCCTGAAAGACCGGATGAAACTCACGACAGAGTATGGAAAAATATGATGTCATTATAGTAGGTGCCGGTCCCGCGGGAATATTTTCAGCGCTTGAGCTGGTGAAAGAACGCGAAAAGCCGAAAATCCTCATGGTTGAAAAAGGCAGGGATATAGAACAGAGGGTATGTCCCATGAAGACAAAGAACATCTCCTGCAAGGCTTGCAGGGAATGTTCTCTCCTGAGCGGATGGGGCGGTGCCGGGGCATACAGCGACGGAAAACTTACGCTTTCACCTGAAATCGGGGGCTTCCTTTCCCGTTATGTGACTGACAGGGACCTTCCCTCACTCCTTTCTTATGTTGATACACTCTACGTGCAGCATGGTGCACCCGGCAGACTGTATGGTGGCAACACGCAGAAGATAGAACAATTGTCAGTGCGTGCTGCGGAACAGAACCTTACCTTGATACCTTCCCGGATACGCCATATCGGAACCGACCGCTGCCTTACGGTACTAAAAAACATGAAGGATGCCCTGTCGGGGAAGATTGATGTCCGGTTCGGTTCAGAGGCAGGGAGGGTTATCACGAGAAAAGGGAAGGTCGGCGGCATAACCCTGAGAGACGGAACAAAGTGTCATTCGGACTTCGTGGTGCTTGCGCCGGGACGTGAAGGTTCACGGTGGCTCGAATCAGAAGCGAGAAGGCTGCGGCTTCAGCTCCTGAAAAACCCTGTAGATATCGGCGTAAGGGTGGAAATACCTTCAGCGGTTTTCGAGCACCTTGCCCGTATCACGTACGAACCCAAACTTATTTATTACTCAAAAACTTTTCAGGATAAAGTTCGGACCTTCTGTGTCAACCCGAACGGTGAAGTGGTAAAGGAATATCTCAAAGGGATATGGACGGTAAACGGGCACAGTTATGCAAATGGAAGTTCCCGGAATACGAACTTCGCGCTCCTGGTAAGTACCTTTTTTACAGAGCCGTTCGACGAACCGATTCTGTACGGAAGCTATATCGCGGGGCTTGCGAATCTTCTCGGCAAAGGGGTGATCCTTCAGCGGCTCGGTGACCTTCGTATGGGCAGGCGTTCCACACATCAGAGGATTTCACAGGGTACGGTAGTCCCCACCCTCCGGGATGCAACACCGGGGGATCTGAGTTTTGTGATGCCCTACCGTCATCTCACCGACATCCTCGAAATGATCGAGGCACTCGACGGGCTCGCTCCCGGAGTGAATTCATCCGACACCCTTCTCTATGGAGCCGAGGTCAAATTCTATTCGATCCTTCCGAAACTTTCGGGCTCGCTTGAAACAGATGTCCGGAATCTCTTCGCAATCGGTGACGGCGCAGGAGTGAGCAGGGGGCTAATCCAGGCTTCTGCCTCAGGCGTGATTGCAGCACAGGAGATATCACGCAGGATGCGTGTATGAATTACGACACATCGAGGGAACTCATGGTGAAAAACCAGATTATCCCGAGAGGGATCAGGGACGAGCGTGTCCTCAGAGCCATGCAAAAAGTCCCCCGTCATCTCTTTGTACCGGAGTCAATACGGCACCGGGCATACGAGGATTCTGCGATCGCAATCGGCGAGGGCCAGACCATATCGCAGCCGTATATGGTTGCGGTCATGACGGAACTGCTTGAACTCCGGGGTAGCGAGAAGGTCCTGGAAGTCGGCACAGGCTCCGGATACCAGGCAGCAGTTCTTGCAGAACTTGTCAGGGAAGTTTATACCGTGGAAAGGATCGAATCCCTCGCAGAACGTGCAGAAGAGCAATTTCTGTCACTCGGATATACAAATCTTCATGTCAGAATAAGTGACGGGACATTAGGCTGGCCGGAACAGGCTCCTTTTGACAGGATCCTCATTACTGCAGGAACTCCCAGAATCCCCGACCCGTTGCGGGAACAACTTGCTGATGGGGGAATTCTCCTTGCACCTGTCGGGGATCGCTTCTCTCAGCAGTTGCTGCGGCTGAGAAAATCAAAGGGAGAATTTTCAGAAGAATATCACACCCCCTGCGTATTTGTACCGCTCATTGGCATGCACGGATGGAGCAGCGACGACCGCTGACCTTATTTATCTCTCCAGCTCTTTGAGCAACATCCTGTAGCGGGACTTCTCCTCTTTGTTCATGGCCTTTCCCCCGAATCGGTGCTCCTCATACATCGTAACGAATTCTGATACCCTCCCCTCCAATCCCCTCTTTTCTGCCTCATATTTCACTTCAGCCGGGGTCGAGGAAGCGGTCACCCTGCCTCCTCTCTTTCTGACGAGGCGTTTAAATCTCAGATAGTATCGGGTAATCAGGTGATACCGCTTACCCCGGAGAGCGCTGAACACCCAGAGGAGCATGAGTCCTGCCGGGAGGACCGCCAGCATCGCGAGCAGTACCATGCTCCGGACTTTCATTCCCGGCATGGCCTGCAGATAAAACGGAAGGGAGATGAACCGGGCAATATCTCTCTGGTCAAAGACACTGAATCCGATGACATATCTGTTCCATTGCATCCGTATCATATCGAGAAAAAGTGACAGGCCTGACCCCGCGCTGGCAAAGACCGGCGGGGTAGGATCGTATCTCTTCCATACCCCGTCGATACCCGCCTCGACCCACGAGTGGGCATTGCTTTGCCTGATAATGAGATAACCTCCATAGTCATTGACTTCAGACCCCACGAATCCGGTCACCATGCGCGAGGGGATCCCCAGCGATCTCAGCATTAATACCATGGCAGTTGCATAATGTTCACAATATCCCGTTTTCGTATTGAAGAGAAAATCGTCAACCGGGCTTATGCCATCGGGCGGCCGCCGGACAGAAAGCGAATAGGCATAATTGCGGAGAAGATACTGTTCTATCTTCTCCGCCTTCCGACGGGATGAATCAGACGGATCAGTGACATCCCCGGCAAGCCGGAATATATCCTCCATGCCGGGAGGAAGGAGCATATTTCTCCGCATATCACTTTCCGGAACAGACGGTGATTCCCTGATACTGTAAACAAGATAGGTAAATCTCTTCCCCTTTTTAAAGGGCAGGAAGAGCGAGTATGCCCGATCTGCAGTCAGCGAATATCCTGCCCACTCAACTGCTGCGACCTCGCTCATTCCGAAAAGGACATCCGTATCCATCGCCTCGAGAAATATCTTCTGGACCATTGCGTCTTCCCTGGTAAACGGGCGTAATACGAAAACCTCTCCGGTTTTTGAAATGCGGAATTTATCCAGAGTGTTGACCCATGAAATCCCGTTGAAATAATCAAGCGTCATACCCCTCAGGTAGTATGGAGAGTTGGCCGCACCAGACAGTTCAACCCTCATGACAACAGTCGGGTCTGATTTTATATCTCCGAACGATCCGAAATCGACCCGTTCGGAAAACCCCACCGTCTTGATGCTTTTCATATGGCTTTTCCCCCACACTCTTGCAGATACCCTGGGCAGGGAGACGAAAAAGAGGATGGTCAGCAAAAGGACAAGCGCTGAAATTGCGAAAACCGGCAGGCGGAAACCAACATCGTCTGCCGTCCCTTCCTTCATGAAATGGGAAATCACCATTGCAGCAACAAACGCCACGAGGAACAGCAGGAAAATAATCCCAAAGGCGAGAGAACTGGTCAGTTCGGATGCAACGATCAACTGAAGAAGAGCCATGAAATAGACCTGCAGGTGATCCCACGGCTCTTTCAGGTCAAAGCTTTTGATAACCTGAAATGTTATGGTGAGATGCGCTACCGCAAGGAAAGAATCGCCCGAAATCACGAGCGAATCGAAAAGAAAAAAAGCCAGTGTCAGGAAAGCAAAGCTGCTCACGGCCCATTTCGGAGCAGGTGACATACCCTTCAGAACCCGGTAATATCCGGGAAACAGTCCCGTGCCGGTGACTATGAACAAAGGATTCAGTTCTCCTGTGATGACGAGGCTTGTGCATCCGGCAAACGCAAGGAGCGCAGTTAAGATTTTATAGATCTGAGGCATAGAATACCCTGTCACTCATTGCATGATATTTCCTGAGCAGCGAAGCATCGGAATTGAGGATGAGTATCGTAAACCCTTCAGGCATCGAAGAAGCGGGGCATTCCCACGAATCCTGCCCCTCGATCAGCGCAAGCACATCAAGTATCTTGAAGAGATGCTCCCTTCCCCTGCCGAATGGTATCAGTTTCCTGCAGGTCATGAGCCGTACGAAATATCCCTGAGCAATCAATCGCTCTGCGATCGAGGCTGTGAAACTGACAGATTTTTCGAACGCGGCTGTATCATGGGGTTTCAGATTATCGAAGATTATCGTCGTCCTGTTCGACTCCTCTTCCGTATATTCCATTACCATGAATTCCCCGGTTTTCGCAGATGCCCTCCAGTGAATCTTTCGCCAGTCGTCGCCATGTCGAAATTCGCGAATCCGTGAAAAATCTTCTCCGCCCCGTCTGCCGGTACACAGAGCCCCGGTGGTCGTTTCGGCAGGGTCCGGGAGCATCCGGGCAATATCCGTTATTTCCGGATACACAAGAATCTCTCCTTCCACAGGACATTCTTTCCTGCGGGAGATCAGGATAAAGGGAAATGTTGATTCAATAAGAAAACTTCCCAGCTGATACCTCCCTCTTTTCCTGAACCGGACAGGCATACCAACCGTGGCTTCCGATGCACCCGCAACCCGGGGGAACAGGGCGGCACTGCTATTGTCTTCGGAAATGAGGACTCTCATTGAATATGAAGCCATCGATTGCTTACGGTTTCTCAGGGTTATGGAAATCCGTGAAGTTTTCTGCGCATAGACCGGCTGGTCCTGCGAGAGCCGGATTGTCAGCCTGCGCATGTTCAGCATCAGGAGTACAAGAGAGAGCACAAGGAAGGAGAGCATCATGGAAAATATAAGGAAGATGAGATTGTTGCCGGTATTGAACGCTGCAAAGCCTATGAGAAGCGTTGCGGGAAGAAACCGCCTGCCTTCCCTGGTCAATTTCATACCGGAACCGGTATTTCACTCATGATCTCTGTAATGATCCTTTCTGCGTCTGCGATATACGTCTGTGCTTTCAAAATGATGCGGTGTCCGAAAACAAGGGGCGCAGCCCCTTTTATATCATCAGGCACTACGTATCCCCTGCCCTCGTAATATGCTGTTGCCCTGGCCGCCTTAAGGAGAAACTGACCTCCCCTTGGGCTTACGCCAAGACGTATCTTGTCGCTTCTCCGGGTATGCGAGATTACTGTCATGATATAATCGACCAGACTGTCGTCAATCCTTACCGCATCGACCTCCTGCTGCATCCTGATGATTTCCTCGGAGGAAATTGCCGGTTCCATCGACTCTATTGAATCGAAGCTCGCCTGGTGAACCAGGATATTCCGCTCATATTCCGGAGCCGGATAGCCGAGCTTCAGGTGCATCATAAACCTGTCGAGCTGGCTTTCAGGAAGGGGAAAGGTCCCATGATATTCAAGGGGGTTCTGGGTTGCGATGACCATAAAAGGTTCAGGCAGCCTGTATGTCCTCCTGTCGACTGATACCCTCCTTTCATTCATTGCCTCAAGCAGTGCTGACTGCGTCTTGGGATTTGTCCTGTTGATCTCGTCGGCGAGGATTATATTCGCAAAAAGGGGGCCGGGCTTGAATTCAAATTCCTTTGTATCGGGGTTATAAATGTTTACTCCGATAATGTCTGTGGGGAGGAGGTCGCTTGTAAACTGCATCCTCTGGAACGAACAGTTCGTAGCTTTTGCAAGGGTGAACGCAAGAGTGGTCTTTCCGATTCCGGGAACATCCTCCAGGAGCAGATGCCCTCTCCCGAGCAGGGTGATGATCGCCATCCTGACCGCATCGCTCTTCCCCTTTATTACTGATTCGATACATGCATGCAGCCGCTTCAGGGATTGTCGCTCCATATAGGTACTTTATCTTTTTTGGGTGGTTATCACAAGCATGATGCATAATCCCCTCTGCTTGACACTATTTCCCATGACCTATATTATTATTGGTACGTTCAAAAATCACCGGGAAAAGAGGAATTTTGAAGAAACCCTGGCAGGGCAGATTTACAGAAAAAACTTCCGAAATCCTTGAATCGTTCACAGAGTCGGTCTCGTTCGACCGGCGTCTCTGGAAATATGATATCGAGGGAAGCATCGCTCACGCACAGATGCTCGCCCGGCAGGGAATCATAACGCGTGCCGAAGCAAAAAAGATAACCGGCGGGCTCCGTCAGATCGCCCGTGACATAGAGGCAGGGAGTTTCACCTTCCGGGAAGACCTCGAAGACGTCCATATGAATATCGAGGGTGCCCTGATCCAAAAAACAGGCGAGGCAGGCAGGAAACTCCATACCGCCCGATCGAGAAACGACCAGGTTGCACTCGACCTCAGGCTTTATCTGAGAGATGAATGCGATACAATAACCCTCCTGATCAAGAAACTCCAGGGAATATTCCTCGACCTTGCCGTACGGCATTTCGGCCTCCATATGCCGGGATACACCCATCTCCAGAGGGCGCAGCCTGTCCTCCTGTCCCATCATCTCCTTGCCTATGTCGAAATGCTCCAGCGAGACAGGGAAAGATTCAGTGACTCCCTGAAGAGGATAAACCGTCTTCCACTCGGCTCCTGCGCACTGGCAGGGACAACATTGCCGATTGACAGAGCCTATGTCGCGCGACTGCTCGGCTTCGGGGAGACAGCTCAGAACAGTATTGATGCCGTTTCAGACAGAGACTTCGCGATAGAGTTTCTCTCGAACTGCTCGATCCTCATGATGCACCTCTCCCGGTGCGCCGAGGAACTGGTTCTCTGGTCCACCGAAGAGTTTCGGTTCATCGAACTCCCGGACGCCTTCACTACTGGTTCGAGTATCATGCCGCAGAAGAAGAACCCTGATGCAGCAGAACTCATCAGGGGGAAAACAGGAAGAATCTATGGCAATCTACTCAATCTCCTTACCGTGATGAAAGGAATTCCCCTCGCCTATAACCGGGACATGCAGGAAGACAAAGCCCCGGTCTTCGATACCGGCGATACGATCAAATCCTGCCTTGCCGTCCTTATCGCAATGCTGCCCGGTGTCGAATTCAACAGGGAAAAGATGGAGGAGACTGCAGGCGCAGCATATTCTACCGCAACCGACCTTGCTGAATATCTCGTAAAAAAAGGCGTCTCTTTCCGCAAGGCTCACGAACTGACCGGAAGGATCGTTCTCTCTGCGATCAGACAGAACAGAAGACTCGAAGAACTTTCCCTCAGTGAATTCCGGAAATTTTCCCCCGTCATCCATGAGGATATTTATACCTGCCTCTCCGTGGCGGATTCCGTCGGGAACAAGAAATCCCTCGGCGGCACCTCCCCTGCTGAGGTAAAAAGACAGATAAAACGACTGAAAAAACTGCTGCAATGATCAGAAGGTCCGGCCGGCCATATGCCGTATTTTTTCTCGTTCTTCTCCTCCCTGCACTGTGTTCTCTCCTCCTCTCCTGTGGAAGGAAAGGAGAGCCAACACTGAAATCGTATGAAAAACCCGCGGCTCCTTCCGGTCTCCGCGCAGTGGTAAAAGAATCAGGCATTACGTTATCCTGGGATTTCCCAGAAAAGGATGCTGCCTCAATCAAGGGATTTCGTGTGTTCAGGGCAACGAATGGGGATTTTGGACAAATTGCACGTGCCGGACCTGAACAGCGGTCTTTTACCGATTCCGGTATGCAGGGAATATCACCCCTCACATACAAGATAGTGACTGAAAACCTGCGGGGGATGATAAGCAAAGTTCCGGTACTCCTGGAGATTCGTGAATCGACCCTTCCTGCCCCGCCGGCCGGGATATCTTTTTTCGTCGAATACAATACTCTCGTACTTTCCTGGAAGAGTGCAGGAGAAGCAACAGGGTATACCGTATACAAGCGTTCCTCTCCTGAAGCACCCTGGAGCCCTCAGAATCCGGAACCTCTGAAAGAGAATTCATACAGGGATGTGTTTGACCTGAATATGGCTGTCTTCTACACCATTCATAGTGTAAGAGGCAACGGTATTCTCTATGAGGGACCCGCATCACAGGAAATCAGGATAGACCCTGCTGACTTTGTTCCCTCCCCACCCTCGAACCTCCAGGCGGTTCCTTCCGGCGAACAGGTGTATCTTATATGGAAAGAACCTCCTGAGACCTGGATACAGGGCTACAAAATATACCGGGAAACAGACAGGAAAAAAGGATTCACGCTGATCGGCGAGACGCAAATCCCTTCATTTACCGACAAGGAAAAGCCAACAACAAAAAGGCATTACCGCGTAACGGCTCTGGGGCCTGTTCAGGAAAGCACTCCGGCAGAGATAAGGAATATCGTTTATTCCAGATAACTGCTAGGCGGTATAGGGAGCATCAAGTCGGTGAATGACAAATCTAACAAATTCTCATATTTGTTTGCCGTGCTAATAACAAAAAAGGAGGTTGCATGAACACGCTTACCAATTACTTTTTTAACGGACTTCTGTTCCTCGCGCCCATAGTGATGACCCTTTACATCCTCTATTTCATCATCTCTGCCATAGACCAGATATTCAGGGTCAGGATCCCGGGTCTTGGCGTTCTCATAACTGTCACACTCGTGACCATTATCGGGTTTCTCGTATCCACCTTCATGGCGAGAGGCGCTGCAAAAGTCATCGACAAACTCTTCAGCCGCATGCCGTTCGTAAAGATGATCTACTCAGCCATCAAAGACCTCGTGAGCGCCTTCGTGGGTGAAAAAAAGCGATTTGACAGGCCAGTACTGGTAACTCTCTCACCTGATGCCACTGTGCAGACATTCGGCTTTGTAACGAGGGAAAACCTCGATAATATCGGCTTGGCGGACAGGATGGCGGTATATCTGCCCCAATCCTACAACTTTGCGGGCAATGTGATAGTCGTACCCAGGGAACAGATTACCCCGCTGGAACTCGAAAGCGGCAAGGTTATGACCTTCATCGTATCGGGGGGAGTGTCGGGGTTTTAATATGCTTTGACCCGACCGGCTGTCTGCTCGCAAAAGACAGAGCCGTCTTGGCTCTGTCTTTTGCGAACCGAGCATTTCTGTCAAACTTTCGTAAAACTCTCGCCCGGATTACCTGCCGGTGCGGTCCTGAGTAGCGCTGCCTTGTGAATCACTCCCCGTGGACGTAGTTCCCTGACCGGTAGTCCCCTGGTTCTGTCCTCCGGACGCAAATGCCGCGCCGAAAGAAAGCATGACCAGGATTGCAGCGATAATGACTCTTTTCATCTTCTTAACCCCCTTTATCCGGATATTTGATACGGAAAACTCAAAAACTTGTAATAGTTTATCAAGTAATAAATTCAAATAGCAAATGAATTATACTCAGGAATTTATCGTGATGAGATTCAGAGCATATTCTGTGATTGGTTTGTCGCAAGGTAGCTGAGGTATGAGAAGAACTCGTTTTCGAAATTATCGCTCAGGATCTTCTTCCCTATCGCCTCGCGTATCTCGGCAAAACTCCAGAATTTAACCCCGTCGATCTCTTCGGTATCAAAGAGTATCTCCCCCTCATAGATGCAGCGGTATGTGGAAACATGCTCAGCTTCATAATGGTTCCTGTGAAGGTACGAGTAGAGATATTCCGGTTCATGTCCTGATATGCCAAGTTCTTCGTGCATCTCTCTCTTCGACGAGACCATGAGGTCTTCACCGATTCCCACATGTCCGCCGACCGAGGTATCCCATCTCCCGGGAGCAACGTCCTTGTTCATGGACCTCTTCTGGAGGAGAAGTTCTCCCTTCCTGTTGAATACGAGCACGTGCACCACCCGGTGAATGAGTGACGGGTTGCCATGGACCTCAGACCGTGCGGCAACCTTGACAACTTCACCCTGTTCGTTCACCACTTCAAGAAGTTCGTCTTGATCCATGCAATGCCCGGCTTTTACCCTGAAAAATGAAAATGAAAGAAAATTTCAACCTATATCGGGTTAAATGAATTTTTGAACAATGTCTGCATTCTTCGGCTCAGGAACACGCAATCTTCTTGTCGATGCTATCCCTGCCAAAGGGTGAGAGAAGCCTGAGTTCCCTGATAATTTCCGGCAAGATTTCGATAATCTTATCAATCTCTTGCTCAGTGGTATATCTGCTGAGAGAAAAACGGATAGATCCATGGATAGCGGTAAAAGGGATCCCCATTGCACGCAATACATGGGAAGGCTCGAGCGATCCCGAAGAGCATGCGGAGCCCGATGACGCGCAGATTCCATATTCATTCAGCCTGAGCAGTATCGCCTCGCCTTCAACATATTCAAAACTCAGGTTTGTCGTGTTCGGAAGCCTGCTGGTCACGTCTCCATTCACCCTTGAATCCGGGCATGTATTTAAAAGTTTTACTTCAAGTTTATCACGTAACTTACTGATATATATAGCTTCTTCTTTAATATTTTTAGCGGCAAGTTCACACGCTTTGCCGAGCCCGATAATCGATGCGACGTTTTCTGTCCCCGCTCTTCTGCCCCTCTCCTGATGTCCTCCGATAAGATACGGGTGAAAACGGGTTCCCTTTCTCACATAGAGGGCCCCGATACCTTTTGGTGCATGGATTTTGTGGCCTGAAAGAGAGAGCATGTCCACAGGGAGTTCCCCGAGATTCACCGGAATTTTTCCAACAACCTGGACACCATCCGTATGGAACAAGATCCTTCTTTCCCTGAGGATTGCCCCGATTTCCTGAACCGGGTAGATATTGCCGACTTCATTGTTTGCATACATAATAGTCACCAGCACCGTGTCATCATCTAGGGCTTTTATGAGGTCGTCAAGATTCAGCTGGCCCTGATGGTTCACCGGCAGAAAGGTTATCCGAAAGCCTTTTCTCCCCAGATGTTTGCAAAAGTTCCTGACCGCAGGATGTTCGACCCGTGTCGTGATGATATGCCGTTTGCCTGCAACCGATTCGACCGCGCTCAGGATGGCAGTATTGTCGCTCTCAGTTCCGCAGCTGGTAAAGATAATTTCATCGGGGTCAGCGCCGATAAGTCTTGCAACGCCGGCCCTTGCTTCTTCTATTTTCCTATGGATCTGTCCACCGAAGGTATGCATACTGGAAGGATTGCCATACAATTCAGTCAAATAAGGTTGCATGGCATCAAAAACTTCCGGCGCAACCGCAGTGGTTGCATTGTTATCAAGATACACGGGATTCACTCTGTCTCCACAACCAGGTCCTCACTGACAAGTTCTCTCAGTTTCGCCTCTATACCCTTTATGGTCATTCCTGACTTGACACACCCCGAGCACATGCCCCGGAAAGCGATGACAACCCTGTTCCCTTCGATGTCGATCAGCTCGACATCACCACCGTCTGCCTGAAGGCCGGGCCTGATCTCGCTTTCAATAATTTCCTGGATGAGAGCAATCTTCTGGAGGTTGGTGAGTTTTTTTAGCTTGACAGGTTTTTCCGGTGTCTTGAGCGACCAGAGGTCTCTGAGAATCGCCTCAATATCAGCCTGGCATTCTCCGCACCCTCCACCAGCCTTGGTATAATCGGTTATCTCGTCGACCGTGGTGAGGTGGTTTTCCATGGCTACCTTCCTGATCTTTTCCTCGGTAACATTAAAACACTTGCAGACTACCTTACCCTCTTCCTCGACAGGATGCTCCACCCCCCGGTAATTGTCGATAGCGGCTTCGAGCGCCTCTTTCCCCATCACCGAACAGTGCATTTTCTCCTTCGGCAGTCCGCCGAGAAAATCTGCAATATCCTGATTCGTGACCCGGAGGGCTTCATCCAGGGTCTTCCCCTTAATAAGTTCGGTAAGTGCGGAGGAACTCGCTATCGCGCTTGCACACCCGAAGGTCTGGAACTTTGCATCCGTGATCTTTTCGGTTTCCCTGTCAACTTTGAGTGTAAGTTTCAGTGCGTCACCACAGACAATACTCCCGACGTCTCCTACGGCGTCCGGGTTTTCGACTTCTCCGATATTCTTCGGATTGAGAAAATATTCCCTGACTTTATCGGTATATTCCCACATGTCATTAATTTAATCAGAGCTTCGGAAATAATGTCAATTTCGCAAAAACCCTATTTCCTGACCACAAGCACCGGTATCTTTGACTCCTTGCTGATAATCCCGAACGTAACGCTGCCGATCACTGCTGCTTTCAGTGCGCTCCTTCCCTGTGACCCTATGACAATCAGGTCGGCTTTTGATTTCTTTGCCTCCTTGATAATCTCCTCCACCGGATGCCCTGAACGGATAGTCTTTTTTGCCGGGACTCCATCTTTTCTACAGAGCTTTTCAGCCTCTTCAAGATACGATTCAGCTGCCCGCCGGAGAACATTTTCGAGCGGCTCCATGATCGCCGTCGATCCCGGGGCAGCAGGTACGGATTGCCGTACAAAAGCGCTTTTGTCAACAACACTTACAAGGATCAGCTGCCCGCCGGTCGATTGTGCAAGGGCGATCGCATGTTCGAGGGATTTCTTTGCCGGTCTTGAACCGTCTGTGGGAACAAGAATCTTCGAGAACATAGTGCCTCCTCCATTGCCCTGATGGTATGCATAATGGCTCTCCACAGGGAAGATACCCCTATACTACCAGAAAAAACCCAACCGCATGAAGAGGAAGTTGACGATTTCTGTTTTTTATAGTCTAATGAGGGTATGGAACCAGCGGATTCATCGATCATGATCCGCTGCCAGGATGAAAATCTATTCATCGAATGGGGGTGAAGCATGGAAGAAAAATTTACCTGTCCCCGGTGCGGCTTCGAACAGCCTCCCACCAATGACTGTCGTCAGTGCCAGGTCAATATCCCGAAATATCTTGAACTCCAGAAAAGAAGAAATATCATTCCCGGAGGGATGCCACAGCAGCAGGAAGCAGACACATCAAGGGGAAAACTGTCCGGAGAAGGCGTTCAGAAACCGGAGAAGACCCCGGAGCCAGCCGGCGTGCCGGGGGAGATGCCCGGCATAGGCGATCTCTTTTCAAGGGCGTGGGAAATCTTCAAGGGACGATTTGTTGTGCTCGTGGTCCTCTATCTTCTCTCTCTTGTATTGCTGGCAGTTCCGGCAGCATTTTTCGGAGGCATCGGGTATCTCATTGCACAATCTCTGCCGGAAAGCAGGAATATTCTGACAGCCATCGGATTATTCATAGGTGTCACTGCCGGCGTTGTCGGCATGTTCTGGGGCATCGCGGCATTCATATACGCTGTCGTCGATGAAACTTCAGGGATCAGGGATTCCCTCGGCAGTGCCTGGCAGAGGATCGGTTCCTTCATCTGGCTCTTCACCCTTCTCGGCTTTATCATCACGGGCGGCTTCCTGCTCCTGTTCATCCCGGGCATACTCTTCGGGGTCTGGTTCGCCTTTGCGCAGTTTATCCTGGCGCGGGAAGACGTGAGGGGGATGGATGCCCTCCTGAAGAGCAAAGCATATGTCAGGAACAGGTGGTTCGATGTATTCCTGAGGCTGTTCGTGATATGGATAGTATCAATAATCGTCAGCATGGTACCCTTGGTGGGGCCTATCCTCTCCATCCTCTTTATGCCGTTTATGATGATTTTTGCCTATCTTGTCTATGAGGATTTACGGACTCTGAAGGGAGATGCCGGGTTTGTCTCTTCTCCGGGGGATAAAATCAAATGGATCGGTGCAGGAACGCTCGGCTATATCGTTGCACCGCTCATCCTCATCGGCGTACTCGGCACTACATTTCTCACGTCTTTCTTCCTCCTGAAAAGCATCTTGACCTCCCCCGGACAGGAAACAACAATGCCCTTCCGTCCGCCGGATTTTATCCCGTCTCCCTCCCCTGAGTCCCCGCACCCTCAAGACCCTTCAGTCCCCCCGCAGGCTTCAGAGGCCGACGAGGGGAGCAGGCAACTGTTTTCTTCACGGGCAGAATCATCACCCCATGATATTATGGTCTATATCTATTCCCTCAACTACAAAGGCATGGTCAGATTGAACGGGGAGGAACTCTATGAAATCAAGGGGGAGCAGGACATGAACTATAATTACTCAGGAGGAGGCAAATTTACTTACGGGACGAATACCATCGATGTGGAATATGAATCTCTGCCCAATCCATGGAAAGCCGAATTGAAAATAAAGGTATACCAATATGACTGGGAAACGAGCAGGGAAACGACACTGAACGAATGGATCATTACGGACAGGGAGGGGAGAAAGAGTTTTGCTATCGAAATCAACAGATAACGTGCGTTTATACTCCCCGGCTGTCCGGGCCGAACAGGTGTTTATGGATCTGGAGGTTCAGGCGGACACGCAGTCTGTCCTCAAGAATCCATCGTGCGAGTCTTTCAGGCGGGAGTATTCCGTATGCCGGCGACATGAGGACATGACAACGGTCTCTCAAATGGTAGGAACGCATAATCTCCCTTGACCACTCATAATCCGTTCTGCCGGTAAGGACAAATTTCACTTCGTCGTTCCTTTTGAGAAGGGTGAGATTCGAGAAATCCATGTTACCGCTCATCCCGCTCCCGGGTGTCTTGAGATCGAGAATAACCACTGCACGTTTATCGATACCACGAATCGGCATAGAACCGTTCGTCTCGATAAGGACTGTGTACTCCTCCTGAACGAGACGGCTTATGAGACCATACACCTGAACCTGAAGAAGCGGTTCCCCCCCGGTGATTTCGACAAGTGGTATCCCGGCTTTCCTTGTTTCATCCAGAATCTGCTCCGGCGAGAGATCATTGCCTCCCTCATACGCATAGGTTGTATCACAGTAAGAACACCGGAGGTTGCAGCCGGAAAACCGGATAAACGTGCATGGCATCCCTGTATAGCTTGATTCCCCCTGGATACTCGTGAAAATCTCAGAGACTTTCATGCTCCTTCTGCCGGCCTTTTCCCCCTGCGCTGTGTGATGTTTCATTATACCCTGCTCCGGATGAAATAAAAAACTCCGCATGCTGAACCCATTCGTCGCCTTGTCTCAAACAGTATCGGTGTATATAATAAGAAGGACGGCTGCCCATGACCACAAGAAATACAGCAACCTCTTCTGAACAATACGATATTCTGCGGGAAGTAGTCCGTGACTATCCCGGCATCGTACCCACTGTCGAGCCTCTTCTCAGGGAGTTATACGCAGCATCCCCGGACTGGGAATTTGTTATCAAGGAACTCCGGGCCTATTCCCTGAAAAATTTCTCTCTCCATGACCATCACGAGAAGGGGGCCGTCGCGGTCAGGGCCGTCATCGATATTTTCCTTGCCGCTCTGCACAACACTGAGGTCAGAGTGCAGGAACCGGCGGGAGAGGGGCTCATATTCTATCTCGAAAAAATAATGCTTGACGGGACCCACGATACAGGCAGATACGGCCAGGTTCTCGACGACTGCATAGCGCGCATGACTGCCTTGCCCGATGAACAGTTTTTTCTCATCGTCACAAACCCTCACCAGATAAAGAAGCTGGGGGAGCTTATTCTCGAAAAGACTTCTTCTGGCGTTACCCCGGCGATTTTTAGCGGACTGATCAGAAGGTTTTTTTCCCATACCTATGGATACTGGCTCAGGCAGAAAGACCCGGTTACCTGGGCAGCCGACATCACGGCACTCTCACCTGAACAGATTGACAAAAGAGCAATAGAAGAACTGCTCTATCCCGTATCTCATGCGAATATAAACGCCCTGATGCTGCATCTCGAGAAAATCGGTGCCATAGCCGACCAGGAAGAACAACTCAGAGAACTTCTGCAATTGCCGGGTTATATGCAGCTGGCAAAATACTACGAAGATGCAGCCGGCTCTCTTGCAGTAACCGGCAACTCCAGCCTTGACGAGGCGATCAGGATGCGGTATCTCCTGAAAATTATGGGCGTAAACGGACTCTCGGGAATCCATGAAAATATACTCCGGGAAATCCACAGGACGTTCTCTGCGCTCGCCAAAACAGCTGATCCCGGTCAGGTCAAAACCACCCTGTCAGCTATTTTCACCGTCTTCAGGAACACGGTGAAGATATATCCTGAGACAGTCCTTGCATGCATTCAGCGCATCGGGAACGACATCTACACCAAAAGTGACAGCGGACTTGTCGAGTGGTTTCTCCAGAAGGTCATTACCCTCGGATTCCAGCATCCCGGAATCCAGGGCGTTACGGAAGAGTGGCAGGTCCAGTCGAACAGAGCCCACCTGAAGAATATCCGGGTATGGCTCGAACTCATCGAGAATGACCCGAAATGGTCTAAATCCCTTATAGCTGCACTGGTTATCAATCTCAGCCTGGGAGGAGTGCACATCAGTGATACCGACATCTTCCAGAAAGATATCACGAAACTCCTGAACTCGGAGATCAAACCCGTCTATCACCTGATCAAACAGGCAGCAAAGCTCTGTCCGGTCTATTTCAGTGATATAGGCGCCGAAGGCTCCCTCCGTCAGGTCTCTACAGAACTTGATGAATCGACCTACAGGACCGACCCCCTCATCCACTTTCTCAGGAAACAGAGCCATGTCGAGAGCAGTGCACGCGTGGTAGATTTTATCGAGGAAGTAGTCCGGTTCTGGCTGACAAAAGACAAGACGCCGCTGCAGAAATTCCTGCCCCATGAACTCTTCGCGCAGATTGAGAGCTCAGGGCAGTTTATAGACGAAGTCCATATGGTCTTCCAAACGATATTCTCGGAGAGAAAAATTTCCAGCGCCGGAGAACTCCTCTATCTGACGGATGAAGAGCTGCTGCTCTTCACGGAAAAAGTTCCCGGGGTCTCGGAGCGGGAAAAGAGGCGCGCATATCTGATAATCCGGTTCTATCAACTCCTGAACAGGAAATACAAGCTGGCCCCCCAGGACATCAGGGACCAGCTGCACTACGCCCCGAGTCTGGGGTTGCCGAATACTGATTCCCTGGTAGAACTCCTGGAACAGGGAACCATTTCCGAACGCCTCGAAGGGGTGCTCGGTTACCTGGAAGCCCTCAGGGATACCATCCTTTCAGCCGAACGGTACGAACCTGTGGAAAATATCTTCCGGAAAAGACATATTGCTGCGGGCATACCTTCTCTATACGGCAAATACCATGAGAGGAAATTCGATGCACTCGCCCTGACTTTCCGCCTTGAGAACCTCGCAAACATCCTGTTCGAGGAACTCCTGAATTCCGTGAATTTCACCTTCATCACCCGGGCAACGCTCTTCCAGATAGAAAAATATGCCGCGCTTTTCTTCAAGGCTTTACAGCTTGACGGCATATCCTCCAACAGGTTTGAACAGACACTCGAACTGCTTTCCGTATCCCTTGAAGTAAGAAGATTTTCGTTTTCCCAGTATATCGATATCTTCAGGGGGTTCTCGGAAGCGGTTCAGGATATCCTCACCACCTACTACAGCGACACATACAAAAACAATCTCAAACAGATCATACTCCTGATGGGAGCTGACCACATCCTTGCAAAATATCTCCCGCATGGGGAAAAACAGACCGAGTCGGAATTTGTCAATACCATTTCAGAACAGTTCCTCAGAGAGATCGTTGCGGGCTCATTCGGGCTGCAACAGCTCGATACCTTCATCAGCAGAATATTGAAAACCCTTTTTGAACAGGCTGAGGGGCTCGATGTACAGAACCTCGATCTTCTCATGAGTTATGACCCGAAAAAAGCGCTTTCGTCCATTTATTTTCCGAACAAAGCCACTACAGACAGGATTCATCTCGGGAACAAGGGACACAACCTGATCAAGCTCGCCTCGCTCGGGATTCCTGTCCCACCCGGTTTTATTATCACGACGGAAGTATTCCGCTGTGAGAAGGCGATTAACCGGTTCAAGCAGGCACGCGACCACCTTGAAGAAGGGATCAGAGAACAGATCACAATCCTGGAAAATCTGACCGGCAAGGAATTTGGCAACCCGCAAAACCCCCTCCTTGTCTCGGTAAGGAGCGGCGGGGCCATATCAATGCCCGGGATGATGATCTCCTTCCTCAATGTGGGGATGAACGAACTGATAGCCCAGGGGCTGATCACGCGAACCGGAAAGCCCTGGTTCGTTTGGGACTGCTACCGCCGGTTCCTCCAGGGATGGGGGATGTCATACGGGATAGAACGTGATAAATTCGACGAAATGATGAACTCCCACAAGGGGAGATACCATGTTCAGAAAAAGATCCAGTTCACCCCGGAGCAGATGCGGGAACTGGCGCTTTCATACCGACGGACGATCATGGACCAGGGGATAGAGGTCAGCGACGACCCGCTGACTCAGCTGAGAACGGCAATCGAACAGGTCTTTCAGTCATGGTTTTCGAAAAAAGCACAGGCATACCGCGAGATCATGGGAATGTCCGAAAACTGGGGAACGGCCGTCATTGTGCAGACAATGGCATATGGCAACCTCGATACCAATTCAGGCGCCGGGGTCCTCTTTACCCGCAATCCCCTGGAAACCGGGGATCGTGTTACCCTCTGGGGTGATTTTGCCATCGGTTCCCAGGGGGAAGATATCGTTTCCGGGCTCGTGCGGACGCTGCCGATCTCGAACGCACAGAAACCTTTCGAAGACAGGACATCAGAGATTTCCTTTGAGGACACCTTCCCCGAAATCTATTCCACCTTGCTGAAAATCAGCAAGAAGCTCATCTATGATGAGCGATGGGGCGCACAGGAGATTGAGTTTACCTTTGAGGGAAAAAGCAGCGAGAATCTCTCTATCCTCCAGACGCGCGATATGGCCCTGACGAGGAAAGAGAGTTTCATGGCATTCGTTCCTTCCAAAAAACTTACATCGAGCTATCTATCAAGAGGGATAGGGGTCGGCGGCGGCGCATTAAGCGGCAGGGTTGTCTTCGATCTCGATGAGATCCGTGAACTCCGGACAAAAGACCCTGAAACCCCGCTCATCCTCATTCGCTCCGATACAGTGCCCGACGATATCAGACATATTTCTGCTGCTGACGGTCTGCTCACGGCACGGGGGGGATCAACATCCCACGCTTCAATAATCGCAAGCCGTCTGGGGAAAACCTGCATCGTAGGATGTAATCATCTCACCGTATGGGAACAGGAAAAGAAATGCAGGATTAATAATACAACGATCACCGGAGGAGATTTCCTGAGCATAGACGGAAGGAACGGCTCTGTTTATTCGGGGAAACACCGGGTGAGGGAAATTATGCCCGAAACAGGGCTGGAAGTATAGACCTTTCTCCCGGTTTATTATACAATGCTGATAAGGGGCTGAACCGGGAAAGGCTCTGTTTCGAATAACCTATCCGTCAAGAGAGGATACAGCATGAAAGGGAACAAGGTTGACATGATCTCCGGGAAAAAAGCGGTTCTGGGTATCAATGGCCTGGGCAGGATCGGAAAATTGACACTCTGGAACCACCTTGGGAGGAAATATTTTTCAGAGATTGTCGTGAATATCGGGAGGAAAGCGGGTACGGGTCTTGAGGATATTGCCCTTTATATCGAAAAAGATTCCACCTATGGTTCACTCCATCAGTTCCTGTACGGATACAAGGCAGAGAGGCTTATCAGGGATATCAACGAAGAGACAGGAACCATGATCATAGACGGTATCCCCGTGACAATTCTCCGTGAATCCCGGAATCCCCTGAACATCCCCTGGAAAAAGTACGGGGCAAAAGTCGTGGTCGAAGCAACCGGCAGTTTCAAGGATCCTGCTGCTCCGCCGGATGCAAAAGAAGGATCGGTGCGGGGACATCTCGAAGCGGGCGCCGAACGGGTAATCGTCTCAGCGCCGTTCAAGATCAAGGAGAAGGGACTGGCAATGCCCGATGATGCGGCAACAATCGTCACAGGCATAAACGATGACCGGTATGACAACGGGAAACACCGTATTATCTCTGCGGCATCGTGTACGACCACCTGTCTCGCGTATATGATCAAACCCCTCCTCGATTACTTCGGGCAGCAGAAAATTCTCAGTGCATCGATGGCTACGGTGCATGCGTCAACAGGGACCCAGCAGGTCCTCGACAGGCTCCCCAAGTCAGGGGCAACAGACCTGAGGAAGAACCGGAGTATCCTGAACAATATCATCCTCACAACGACCGGGGCCGCCAAGACCCTTGAACTCGTCATTCCCGAAATGAAAAAGATCGGGTTCATTGCTGAATCCGTGCGGGTACCCGTTTCATCGGGCTCTCTCATTATCCTCGTGGTCACTTTTTCAGAAGAGGCCAACAAACCGCCTGTTATCGACAGGGAACTGATCAACACGATATACCGTGACGCCGGGCAGAAGGAGAAGCGCGGCTATATCAAATTTACCGATGAGCAGAATGTCTCCTCTGACATCGTCGGCCACTATGGACCGGCAACAATTATAGAAGGGCACGAAACCCACATACGGACTGCTTTCGCCACCATAGAGCTCTCAAAATTTTCCCAGTTGCCGCAGGAAGTCCTGAAAAAGCTCCCGCCGAGTATCGAGATACCCATCACCCAGGCAGTCATCTACGGCTGGTACGACAACGAACTCGGGAGTTATACCAATATGCTGGGTGACCTGACAGCAAAGATAGCGTCGATGGCATATCAGTAATTTCCCGTACTTTCATCAGAGCAGGGTTTATCAGCAGAGGGTTCCCGTCTGAAACACCGGCCGTCCGGATTTCCCTGATCGACTACTCTTTTTCTGAACCCTTTTCAGCAAAGAAATTCATGAGGAATTCCGCATCCTTGGGAGGCAGATCAAACTTCAGGCATGCCTCACCGATCAGTTTCGACAAACTGGCATCAGGGTTATCGATGCGCTCATCCGATATCCACTTGACCGCCCTCCTTATTGATTCGCCTTCAGGGAGAATACTCATCCTTTTTTCCTCCTCACTCGTTGCCGGTATTTCCGGCGTCCGGGACATTCACTGGCATATCCATTATAGTCTACAGCATTTTTCGTTTTTTGAGACAGGAATGCGCGTCCACCCGGGACTCCATCGGTATGCCGTTCTTTGAGAGAAACCGCCTCCCCCGGTTTTCACCTTTCAGAATAGCCTGAAAGCAGCCGGAACAGATCATACCGGAAACAGCGTCGGGAAGGTAGGATATCCAGAGGGAACATCTGGTATTTTCCCGTGCATCTTTCCCTTCTTATCCCGAGTTCTTTATAATATCTGAATGTGTCTGTGCCGGTACTGTCTGGCAGTGAGTTGTTGCCCGGAAATCCAGAAGACGATTCACAGACGAAATGACAAACTCAAGGAGTGCCGATGAAAACCTTTTTCCTGAGCGTGGTTTGCCTCCTGTTCCTTACAGGGGGATTGTCTGCTCATGCGCTTACCCTTGACGAAGCCGTCTCACTCTCCAGAGAATCTCTTCCTGCCTACAAGGCTTCGGTGCTCAGGGTGCACTCATCAGAAGCACTGTATCAGGCTACCCTTTCTCCCTATTTGCCAAGGCTCGATGCCTCGGCTTCTTACCAGCGTCTGTTCAGAAACACTGAGGAACTGGATTCAAGGCTATATGACCTTACCCTTTCCTACACGCTCTTTGACTGGGGCAACCGGCGGGCAAACAGGACTATCGGGAAACTGAACCTCGACATCAGCAGCGAAGACCTCAGGAAGGCTTTCCTGGACCTTTCCTTCCAGGTCAAGCTCGCGTTTTATACTGCGATGGCTCTTCAGGAATCTGTCGCACAGAGAACAATACAGCTCCGCGATGCGAATACGGACTTCGAGGTGGCAGAGGGGAGATATACATTCGGCGTTGCTCGCCTGAGTGATGTGCTTCAGGCCTCTGTGAGGAAGGAGCAGGCCAAATTCAATCTTATTCAGACAGAAGGAGACCTGAGAAAAGCTTTGTCTGAGCTCAACTCCCTCATCGGGAAGCCGCTCGGGAGCACATACGACCTTCAGGGCTCTCTCGAACCAGGGAATGACATCCCCGGGGCGGCCTTGCTCGAAGAGCTTGCACTCAGGAGACCGGATCTGAAACAGGCAGAATATGCCGTGCAGATCGCTGCCCAGAACACCAAAACCTCCAGGAGCCTCTTCTTCCCTTCTCTCACTGCAAGCGCGGGCTATACTAAATTCAGCGGCGATACGCTGACTTCCTATGCTGAGGAAAAGACCGCTGCGCTCACCGCAACCTGGAACCTGTTCGAGCTTGGGAAATTTTTTACCTACAAGTCTTCCCGGTTTGAGGAGACTATTGCACAGGAAAATTTGCAGGATAGAAAACGGCAGGTATTGCTCGATGTGCGGAAAACCTATGAAGACCTTCTCACCGATACCGGGAAATTGCTGGTAGCACGCGAGCAGGTCCGGCAGGCAGAACAGAATTACTCACAGGCGCTCGGTGAGTATAAAGTCGGCAAGGGAGATATAACCACCCTTGTCCAGGCCGAAAGCCTGCTCGCGGATGCGCGGGACCAGCTTATCCGTGCCAGACTGAGCCGTGCCCTTACCAAGGCTCTCCTTGAACAGGTGACAGGCATCGAGAAGCTTGAGAATCTCCACTCCGAAGGGAAGAAGCAATGAAAAAGACAGCCTTGATGCTCATCCTGATTCTCCTGATTTCCGGGGGTATTGTCCTCTATAAAATCCTTACAAAGCCGGAAACAAAGGTGATCGAAACCGCCAGAGCTTCAATAGCCAGCATACGCGGAGTCATTGTCGAAACCGGCATTATAAAACCCCAGGTCGGTGCGGTTGTGAAAATTGGAGCCCGGGCTACGGGGACAATTGTTGCAATGAACGTCAAAATAGGTGACCGGGTGAAAACAGGCCAGCTTATTGCCGTAATCGACGACAGGGAAATCCTGAAGGCGATCGAACAGCAGAAAGCCTCACTTACGGCAGCTGAGAGTACGTTGAGACAGACTGAACTGACCTATCCGGAGCGGATACGCGAGGCACAGGCAACCCTTGAATATGCAAAACTAACCTTCGAGCGGGAAACCGAGCTTCTGAAACACGAGTATACTACAAAGGACAGTGTCGACAGGGCCCGGAGCCAGTTTGATGCCGCAGATGCAAACCTCCAACGGCTGCAGAATGAATATTCAACCCAACTGAATATCGCAAAGGCAAATATCGAGGATATTTCCGCCCAGCTGAAACAGCAGGAGACGAGACTCACCTACACGCGGATTTATTCTCCCATGAGCGGTCTTGTCTCCGACGTCACGGCGCAGGAAGGAGAGACAATCGTAGCAGGCCTCCAGGTAGCCAATCTGGTGACCGTCCTCGATCCTTCCCGCCTCGAAATGTGGATATACGTCGACGAAACCGATATAGGAAGAGTAAAGACCGGACAACGGGTAGAATATTATGTCGATACGTATCCTGAGAAGCTTTTTCACGGGGCCATCGAAAAAGTGTATCCCCAGCCTGTGGTCAAAGACAATATCGTGTACTACCTCGCAATCGTAAAGGTTTCGCAGGATGATGCGGATTTCCTGAAACCTGAGATGACGACCCATATCAAAATTACGTTTGCAGAAATAAATGACGTGCTTACTGTTCCAAATGCCGCCATCAAATTCGAAGCCGGAAAGCAGGTAGTCTACCGGGTAACTAATCCCGATACAGTCGAAAAAGCCGAGATACAGACCGGTCTCCGCGGAGAAGATGCAACAGAAGTCATTTCCGGTATCCATGAGGGGGATCTGCTTGCCACCAAACTCATCCTCCCGGTATCAGCCAAACCAGAAGGACAGTAGCCCGGGAACACGGTATGCCCCTCTGTATCATGGAAAATATCAGGAAATCTTTTCACCTGGGAACCGTTACCGTCGATATACTCAGGGATGTGAACCTCCATATTGAACGGGGTGAGTTCGTTGCGATCATGGGGACATCGGGCGCCGGGAAGACAACGCTCATGAACATCATCGGATGCCTCGACACCCCGACTTCAGGCCGCTATGTCCTTGCGGACAAGGAAGTGTCCCGTCTTTCCGACGACGAACTTTCGGTCATCCGCAATGAACATATCGGGTTTGTATTCCAGAATTTTTATCTCCTGCCCTATGCCACAGTCTTTGAGAATGTTCTCCTCCCAACCCTTTATGTAGACAAACAAAAAGACTCTGTCAGGCAGGATGCTGCTGCACTCCTGCAACTCGTCGGGCTGAACGAGAGGCTCAGATTCAAACCGAGCCAGTTATCCGGCGGCGAACAGCAGAGGGTTGCAATCGCGAGGGCACTGGTAAATGATCCTGACCTCTTGCTTGCCGATGAACCGACAGGCCAGCTTGACAGCAGGACCGCCCAGGAAATCATGAACCTGCTGACTGAAATGAATTCCCGCGGGAAGACTGTCCTGGTCATAACCCATGACCGGAACATCGCCGCATATGCCCGGAGGACTGTTCAGATTCAAGACGGCGTAATCGTCGAATAGCACTGCATGGACAGGCTCGTGAAAATCACCGCCCAGTCCCTCAAAGCAGTTAAGGCTTTCAAGCTGCGTACTTTCTTCTGTCTTCTCAGTGTTGCGCTTGGCATAGCCTCCATAACGGTTATTGTTGCTGCAACAGAAGGCGCATATAAGAAAGCCCTGGAAATCGTCGAGCGCTTCGGACCCGATTCACTCCTGATTTTCGGCGGGGGGGAAGAGCTCCGGGCCACGGGGGAGAGAGTGAAAACGATTTCACTCGATGACATCGAGGCCGCCCGACAGGCTTTCTTCAGCGCCTACCTCGTCGTGCCCATGACGGCGATGAGAGACGTGACGATATCATACCGGGACAAAAAATATCAGACTTTGATCGTAGGGTCAACAAGCGACTATAGCCGGGTATGGACGTGGCCGGTTGTCCAGGGATCGGATTTCACCGAGCAGGACGTGAACGGACTCAGGAATGTCGGGCTTATCGGCCAGTTCCTTGCCCGTGAACTTTTCGGAGACATCGACCCGGTCGGCAAATATGTGCTCGTCAGGAGCATTCCGATACAGATTGTCGGCGTCCTTTCCGAAAGGGGTACAACCCCGGCAGGAGACCGGCTTGACGACAGGATGATCATTCCCATCACCACCCTCATGCGGAAACTCCAGAATGAAACCCGATACGTTTCTGCACTCAGGATGCGGTTCTATGACCGGAAAAAACTCGACGCGCATGTAGAAGAAGTCAGGTCTTTTCTCAGGGCGAGACACCGGATTCGCGAAGGGGAGCCTGACGATTTCACGATCATATCTCCAAAGGAAATTATCAAGTTCCTCGTCGCCCTGACCGGGTCGCTTGTCGTATTTCTCGGTGTCACCGGGATTATATCACTCGTGATCGCCGGCTTTGTCCTTGCAAACCTCTTTTTGCTTTCTGTACGGGAGCGGACCCGTGAGATCGGGATCAGGAGGGCTGCGGGCGCCAGGAAAAAAGATATCTCAGTGCAGTTTCTTGCAGAATCAGTAGTCATTACCACTCTCGGAGGCATATCCGGACTGGTGCTTGCGGTCTTCTCCTCGAAACTGCTTATGCATATCGCACAGTTCCCGATCTACTTCTCGTGGAAGGCTTTTGCCGTCGGAATGATACTCTCATGGATAGTGGGTATCGGGTTCGGGTTACAACCAGCCAACAGGGCTGCCAATTTAAAACCGATAGAGGCAATACGGGGATGAGATGAGACGGGTATATCTCAATCTTATCATAGCCGTCCGTTCTCTCATGAACTTTAAATTGAGGACAACTCTTGCAGTCCTCGGTGTTTTTCTCGGTACGTTTTCTCTCATTGTGGTATCCAATCTCTCAGACTCTCTCGCTAAGAAGACCCGGATCGAGGCTGATAAGCTGGGGAAAAACCTCCTCATCGTCAGGAGCGGCATTGTGCGGAGGTTCGGCACCAGAACCAGGCTTCTCAGTGAAGCCACAACGCTCAAGCCCCGGGATGCTGACGCGATCCTTACCGGATCGAGATTTGTACACAAAGCATCCCCTTCAGGCAACAAGAATTTCCCGGTACGGCATGAAGACGTCGTACTGAAATCCATCCTCGTTACGGGAATTACGCCGAACTATCCGGAGATAAGAAACTTCAGGGCACAACACGGGAGATTGATCTCTGAAGATGACAATATAAGGCTCGCAAAAGTCGCCGTCATCGGAACAAAGGTCGCTGAAAAATTATTCGGTAACCGGGACCCGTTGGGCAGGCATATTCTCATCTGGAGGGTGCCCTGCGAAGTCATAGGGGTTATGGAGGAAAAGGGACTGGACATATCGGGAGTCGACCAGGACAACCAGATTTTTGTTCCCCTGAATACCTTTCTGAGAAGGTTTGTGAACAAAGAGTATGTGAACAGCATTTCGGTTCAGGTCGTGGACGAACAGTCTATCCCCGCTGCAAAGACTGAAATAGAAAATATCCTGCGCAGACAGCACCGGCTTGGACAAGACCAGGACAACGACTTCAGTGTCATTGACCTGAAAGATGTCATGGCGCTGAAAACACAGGCTATGCAGATGATACAGGTTCTCGGCAGGGTTTCGGCAGTTGTCTCATTCCTGATCGGAGGGATGGGGATTCTTTCAATTATGATCCTCATCGTGAATGAAAGACGGGTTGAGATAGGGATCAGGAGGGCGGTAGGTTCACGGAAACGGGACATCATCCTCCAGTTTCTCCTCGAAGCTTCGTTCATCTCGTTCAGCGGAGGCACGGTGGGTGTTATCCTCAGCCTGGTCACCAGCACCCTCATTTTCCTGATTGCAAAACTGCCGTTTGTCTTCTCTCCGGCCGGATATGCCTTCTCCTTTTTCGCATCGATTGCGGTGGGGATACTTGCGGGCATCTATCCTTCCCGGAAGGCAACAAGGATACAGCCGGTAGATGTCATCAAATCGTAGGAAATACCGGTAAGGGACTACCGCGAGAAGGGTGATGATTCGAAAAAATTGTAGGGCAGGAGGCGACCTGCCCTACCTCAGGAGACCTCTGAGATTTACCCGTTCATCACTCAGAGGATATGCGGGGTTTGACCCGAACCCACAAAGAATATTAGCATATGCTAATTTTTCTGTCAAGGTTTTTTTTCCTGCCATTCCCGTCCCGGCTTTTCATGGTCAGATATCCCGAGACAATAATCAAAGCGCCCCCGGCAAGAGTTCTTTTCCCGGGCACCTCCTGCAGAAAGAGGATGCCAAGGCCAATAGCACAGACCGGTTCAAGGTATCCGAGCACAGCAGCCTTATGGGCAGAAACATATTTCAAACCAAGGTAGTACAGGAGCGGAGCAAGAGTCGAATGGAATATCCCCATCACAAGGAAGCTCCAGGCAGATCCGGTGGGAAATGTGCGGATGAACGGCAGAAGAAGTACAGCCATCGTTATGTTCGTGAGAAACGAGAGCACAAGAGGATGAAACTGCTGAGAGTAACGCCTGACCAGTATGATGATTATCGCATAGGCAAACCCGGAAAAAAGTCCGGATATAACGCCCAGCGTTTGTCCCTGATTGAGCGAGAACCCGTCGAGCATAACGAAAAGCCCCACGGACCCGAGCAGAATCTCGAAAACAACTCTCATCGTAATTTTTTCCCGTAAAATGAACGGGGCAAGCACTGCGACGATGATCGGTGCGGTATAGTGGGTGAGTATTGCGTTGGCTATCGTAGTGTTCTGATAAGCATAGAAGAACGTGAGAGAATTGAGGAGCAGGACAGACCCTATGATGAACGCATATTTGAGCTGCCTGATTGAAGGGAGCGCTTGCCGGTACTCCCTTCTCGTCAGGATAATACCCTGGATTGAAAGAGCGACAAGAAGTGAATAGAAAATGAGGTGATGGATTTCCGTGCCCGAGAACCGCACCACAATCCCGAGGGAGCTCCACAGGAAGATAGCTGCGAGAATCACCAAGGAAGCTGCGGTGTTCGTCACTGATTATCGTTCATCCGCACCGCCCGTCATTCCAGTGCAAGGGGTTTCACATTCTCGAGTACGCTTTTCCTGAGCTTCGCGGGCATCACCTGTTTCAGAAGTTCCCTGCCATGATCAAGGACAGGAATGAGCATGTCACTGAATTTCTTCCCGCATGGACAGGCATGTTTCTTCATCGGGAGCGGTACAACCTTTCTCACCCCGCATTTCGGGCATCTCAGGACCTGTTTGCTTCCTGAACACTTACCCCTCTTGGCTAAGGGCGCGCCGTCGACCTCCACAATATCCATTGAATAATCAACGACCGGTGCGTTACTGATAGCCGTTCCTATACCGTAGCCGTCAACAAGCGGGTTCAGTACCGGCATGTCCTCCTCCCTGATGCCCCCGCTCACATAAAATCTTACGAAATTGAACCCCCGCAAATCCAGTTCCCACCTTGCTTCTTCAAGGATGCGAAAGAAGTCGCCCCTCCGTGATGAGGGAGTATCGAACCGCACGGCAAAGAGTTTTCTCCCCATGCTCCCGGCAACATTCAGACATTCGAATTTCTCATCGAGAAACGTATCAATAAGCGCGACCCTTTTGAACTTCGGTTCAAGGACTTCGTCGTAAGCTTGTATAGCCTCAGTAGTGGACCCCATGCAGAGGATCAGCGCATGGGGCATTGTCCCCACGGGATCCTCACCGATCAGGGTTCCGGATTTCGCGACTGCTACCCCGTCACATCCCCCGATATAGGCATTCCGTTCGATCATCGGAGCAAGTATGGGATGCATACGCCTGGCGCCGAAACTGATAACCGCCCTCTCTCCTGCACGTTTTTTGAACCTGGCCGCTTTCGTCGCTATTCCTGAGGCCTGGCAGATCAGCCCCAGTAGCGCAGTCTCAAAAACGCAGAAATCCTGATATCTGCCCTCGATCTCCATAACCGGTTCAAACGGATAAAAGACAGTCCCCTCTTGCATCGCTCTGACCTTTACCGGGAGACGCTTCATCAGATACGCCGCTTCTTCAAGTCCTGCAAAAACCGCCCACGGCCATTGTTCCGGGAGCGTTTTCGCGATAAATTCCGCTTTTACAACAGGGTTGATTTTCTTCGCCTTCAGGATTCTCAGCGACCGTTCGAAATATACATCAGTTATTCTTCCTTCCAGGATGTCCTCTGGTTCTGCTGTGTGGAACATTTTTCCTCCTTCTCCCGGGGATATCATATCCGCAGCTTCCGGAATACTTTGCTTTTGATCACTCCGATCACCCTGTCGAGTTCTCTTCTCATTGTATCTTTCTGTACTCCCCCTATTGAATATTCAGCGTCCCTCAGAGTAGCACTCTGAAATCCTTCAGATTCATGCCGCCTCAGGAACGCTGCCGGAATATCATCAGGGACTTCTGCTTCATTCATGACCGCCCATGCAAGCGTCCAGGCTTTTGCAACATTCGCGATATGATATCCGCCGCCTCCCAGGGCTACCCATCGGGGAGATATCTCCTTTATCTTTCGTACAACCTCTCTGAAGCCGTTGTTGGTATAGTTAAGGTGCGCCAGGGGGTCACCCCGCAATGAATCGACCCCCAGCTGGGTAACGACAAAATCGGGCTTGAAGGTATCGATCAGGGGAGGAACGATTTCATCAAAGGCATGGAGGAACACTTCATCATCAGCGGTAGGAGGCATCGGGATATTCACCGAATAGCCTTCCCCCTCACCTGCTCCGGTCTCATGTTCGAATCCGCTACCGGGAAAAAGGATCGCACCGGTTTCGTGGATGGAGATAGTGAGAACCCTGTCCGTAGTATAGAAAGCCGCCTGCACCCCGTCGCCGTGATGGGCGTCAATATCAATATATGCAACCCGGCTGCCTTTTTTCAGGAGTGACATGATCGCAAGGACCGGGTCGTTTATATAGCAGAACCCCGATGCGCTCCGCGGCAGTGCGTGATGCAGTCCTCCGGCAATGGAGAAGGCTGTGTCGCATTTACCGCAGGCTACAATTTCTGCTGCCTGCAGAGAGGCCCCGGCGACGAGCCTCGACCAGTCATAGATGCCTTCAAATACCGGATTGTCCCCCGGGCCGAGTCCGTATGATTGTGCGTCCGGAAGTGTCTTGCCGCTGTTCGCTGCTTTCAGCGCCTCCAGGTAGTCCTTCTCATGGAAGAGGAGCAGGTCGTCTTCCCCTGCCATCACGGGTCTCAGCATTTCCGTATCAGGCAAGGAGAGGAGTCCGAAGTCATCGATAAGTTCATACGTTAGCTTCAGCCGGTATGGTTTCAGGGGATGCGCCTGGCCATAGGAATATCCTGCAAAATCGTCATGGTAAATGAATGCGGTTTTCATCTCTCCGTTTCATTGTATCAGATTCGAACCCCCCGGGATACCACCGCTTATTCAAAGCTTATAAAACGCTTCGGGTCGATCTTCTGCGCTACTTTCGCAGGCAATAACCCTGCGGCAAGGGTGGTCAGGAAAAGCAGGGAGAGCACAACAGCCAGATAGAGATACGGCACATGGAACCCGATATGCCAGCCAAACGATATCTTGTTCACAACATAGATGAAGATCACACTCATGATGGGTCCCATGAGACATCCGAGAAGGATTCCGGCAATACCCACAAACCCTGCGGAGAGCACAAGCATCTGTCTGATCTGTTTCCAGGATGCCCCTAGATACCGCATGATACTAATCTCTCTCTTCCTTTCAAATACCAGGGCCAGCAGGGTATTCACCACCCCGATGAGCGAGACGAGGATAGAAATGAGTTCGATTGCATAGGTAATCGCAAACGTCTTGTTGAAGATGTCCATGATTTTTTCCCGCAACTCCCGATTGTTCATAATTTCAAGGGTATACTCCGGCAGGAGCCGCGCCTTGAGTTTCCGGATTACTTCTTCGGCTTCTGCCCCGCCTTTCACATAGACACTGATCTGGGTAGCATCATCAAGCCCCCAATATTCTTTCAGCCATTTTCTGTCAATATAGAGAAACCCGGCCGTGGTCGAATAACTGGCAAAAATGTCATTGATCCTGAATGACCGCCTCCCTGCCGGGGTCATGAGTTCAATCCTGTCGCCTTTTCCGATTCCGTATTGCACAGCGAGGTAATCAGAGATGCCCGCGACCGGCTCGTCTCCTGTCATCTCCATGAGAACCCGTTCATATTCTCTGTCAAAATACCGCTTCCCCGAATACTTCCGTTTGACTTCTATATCAGCAAACCCGGCGATGACCTTTTTGCCGAACAGGTCAACATGCAGCCCCCGGAATTTGTCCACCCCCGCAACTTCGGGATATTCCTTCACCGCAGTAATGATATCATCCGACATGGAGGAGAAGCAGTAGTTGGCCTTGCAGGATGCCGGCTTGATATAGATGTCCGCGACGATATTTTTCTTTATCCATCCCTGCAAAGAATTCCTGAAGGAAAAGATGAGGGTAAACAGAGCTATAATCAGGGCACAGGTGATCGCAACAGTCATCAGCGCGACCGCAAACCGGAAAATATGTCCGTTCATGTCCCCGATGGTTATGTCCGCTGTAATCCTGAATATTTTTTGCGCAGGTTTTCTCATCAGCCTCAGGATAACGGTAAGGAACAGGGGGGAAGCAAACGCAAACCCTACAATAAGGAGGAGGATGCCGAGATATGCAAGGACAGGGAAGGCAAATGGCATGAGGTGATACTCTGTATACGCGGCTGCTATCCCCAGCGATATGCTGAACAAACCTGCTGCCGCAAACCACTTCTGGTATTTCCTGTACCTCCCCTCAAAAGATCCTTCCCGTGCGCTTTCTGTAGGTCTGATTTTCGATGACTCATATGCAGGAATTACTGAAGCGAGCATGGAGACGAATAATCCTGTGGACAGCGCAAGGATCGCGTCACGGAGCGTAATAACATAATCGCTTACGGATACAGGACTGTACATTGTCGAAAGCGTTTTTTCCACTGCTGCCACCGAGAAATAGGCGGCAACCTGTCCGAAAACAAGACCGAGAACCGATCCTATCGTACCGAGGATCATTCCCTGGAGGATAAAAAGGGCCATGATCGTTTTTTTGCCGGTACCGAGTCCCCGGAGGATACCGATCTCCGTCCGGCGCTTCAGGACCGAGATGAAGACGGTATTATAGAGGAGAAATATTCCGACAAGGATCGCGATCAGGCTCAGGAATTGAAGGTTATACCTGAAGGACGCAACAAGTCCTCTCTCGTTCCGGATGATGTCTTCGACCCTTTCTATCCTGAGGTTCTGCGGGAGTATTTGCCGCAGCCTCTCTGCTGATTCTGCATCAGTATCGAGATCTATCCTCGTAATCATTCCTGTTTTTCCGAGATATTCCTGATAATTTCCTATGTCCATGATGACGGTATTCGCGGGAAGCCTGTCCGCAGCAATCACATCCACGACTTTGAGCGGATATTCCCTGTCATAGAGGATTGGAGAGAAAGTATTTCCTTTTTTCAGGGAATATTTTTCCGAAAAATCGCTGGTGATGAGGACCCCGTTGATTTCACGATAAAAGCTTTCGAAGTCCTCACGCTGCACAGCGGCAAATTTGAGTACGGAGAGGGCTTTCACGGTATAAATACCGTTCAGATCGATTGAATCCCTGAAAGAAGGAATGTATCCGGTTGTCTTGAGGACAGGGAAGCAATGGTCTTCTACCGCACGGACATCACGGTACACCCGTTCGTCAAACTCTATCCCCGACAGGTCAGAGATTTCATAGTTCGTTGCAGGTTGAATTCCCCGTATCCCGGCTTCAAACGAAGCCACAGCCCTGTCTGAGGCTACCTTGACTCCGACAAAGAGTCCGATGCCGAGAGCGATGCCGGTAATGGAGAGGAAGGTGAGGAACTTTTCTTCCCGGAGGTTCCGGATCACGAAGAGCACAACAAGCTTCAGGAATTTCATGGGAGGACCATTCCGTCCCTTATCCGGAAAGACCGCTGCGCATACTCAGCGATATAGGATTCGTGCGTTACCAGGATGACCGTCGTTCCGGTTTCCTCCTTTACCTGACTGATGAGGTGCATGATCACCCTGCCGGTTTCACTGTCGAGGCTCCCGGTTGGTTCATCCGCAAGGATGATCCGGGGGTTGTGAATCAGCGCCCGTGCAATTGCAACCCTCTGCTGTTCACCGCCTGAGAGCTGATACGGATATGCATGTTCCCTTCCCCTGAGACCGACATGCTCGATCACGGAATAGACCCTGCCATCCTCTTCCCTGCCGTTCAGGAGCAGGGGCAGAAGTATATTCTCAGATACCGTTATATTCGGCAGCAGGTTGAAAAACTGGAATACAAAACCAACCTGGCTTCTCCGGTATCCGGTAAGCTGCTCGTCATTATAGGATGATATCTCTGTACCGTCGACGATAATTCTTCCGGAATCAGGTCTGTCCATGCCGCCGATAAGATTCAGGAGAGTCGACTTCCCTGAGCCGGAACTGCCGGTGACGGAGACAAATTCTCCCTCAGCAATGGTAAGGCTTATCCCTCTGAGGACCCTGTTTGTCCCATATGATTTCTGCAGGTTTTCGAGTTTAATCATCAGTTCACCAGTTATTCCGATTCATACCCCGTCATCTCCACATATGCTCTTCCCCTTGCGGTTCCCTCAACGACGCAGGTACCTTCCCAGTACCTGTTCCCGGTTGTATGTTGTGCAATGATTTCCTGGTCCTGAAGAGAAGGGGTTATTCTGAGTTTCAGACGTTCGGAAGGCACGGTTATTTCCCACAAAGAAGGATACCGTGCACCACTTTTCCTGGATACCGCATAATCCAGAACCGAGACCCTGAAATCGTCTTTCTGAAGATGGCGATACGCTCCGCTTGCAGAGATGTATGTGCCCGATGAGCAGCGGTCGATAGTCCCGTCTTTTTTCCTGAGCAGATAGATCATGAGTTCCCGGTTGTCATCGAGCTGAACAGCAAACCAGTCCCATCCCAGCTGGTCGCTGCTCAGTCCTTGAGAGGAGATCTCCCGGTCAAACCAGGTTTTTCCCTCCACCCTGAACGTGTTTTTGCCTGCCTTTATGGTACCCCGGGTTTTCAGATTGGTATAGGAAAAATAGAGCGAAGCATGTACCGGTGATTCCTCTGATTTTCTTGAATAACCGCTCTCACCATGAAGAACCGGAGGCTTGAGCGGTTCGAGGGTGAGGTCGATTGATTTTTCACGGTCAGCTGCATGGAGATGCATCGCCCTGCTGTTTCCTGTCAGGCGATTCTGTCCGACCCACACGTGCAAAAAATCCTGGCCCGCCCCTGCAAGCTTATACGCATCCGTATCCGCCTGGTCGCTGAAAAAGAACCTGCCTGTCTGCAGATCGGAGAGAGCGAAATGAGAGATATAGATTCTGTTGACACCGAATTCTGATCTATAGTTCCGCTCCTGGACATTTACTACAAAAAAAGTGAGTTGGTAGCCAAATTCCCTTCCCGATTCCGTGAAGAGGTGCCCGGTAAAATACCACCATTGCACACGATATCCTTCCCTGAAAGAGAAGTCACGGGGTATCTGGATTCCTGTCCCGGGAGTAACATCCCGATACTCCCGGGCAGATACAACGGAAGAAATCAGCAAAAGAGCAAAAAGCAGTCTTTTCATAACGTGCACGCGCCTTTTCTCTTATCCGGCCTTGCCTGACGTTTTTCTCTATTGTACCGCCTGCGGGTCTATTATGCCAGAACGCCCTCCACCGGAGAAATGCACGATTGTTCTGCCAAAAACGCTTGACATAATTCCCTGATCCGCTATAATAGCTAATAAATTCCCTAAGATAAGAGGCAATCGTATGACCAAAAAAACCAGTATTCTCCCTTCTTCCGGGAAATTTTCTTTTGCCTTTATTCCCTTCCTCCTGTGCTCGCTTATCCTTTTTTCCTGTTCTGTCTATGCGCAGGAACTCGACCCTGCATATGAACGCGCCCTCGCCAGGGCTGCACTCAAGATCGAGAATGCGGACTATGAAGGGGCTGCCGAAGATGCACGGGAAGCGCTGCGCATAAAGAATGACGACGAGAAGGCCACCCTGTATCTCGGCATAGCATTAAGCCGTTCAGGGTCGGCAGAGGCTGAAAACATCCTGAAAAGAGCCCTGTCTCAGAATCCGCAGAACCCCCGCACAAACCTCGAACTGGGCATATACTATTACAACAAGGGCATATACGAGGAATCAGAAGACTACTTCGGGACTGCAATACAGGCCGCCCCGGAGACTGAAATCGCATTGAAATCACGGGAATATCTGGAGAATATCAGGAAAGGCGGTACCGTCAAGCCATGGTCTCTTGACATCTCTCTGGGCGGGCAGTATGACACGAATGTCATCCTCGAGGACGGAGATTCTCTCCCCCAGGGCATCTCGGATAAAGCGGACTGGAGGGCAGTATTTTTGCTCAGGGGCAAATATCATTTCCTCAGGAGAGAAAAGGTTGAAGGCGCACTCGGATACAGTTTTTATCAGAGTCTCCATGCAAACCTCCCGGACTTTAACGTAACAAACAACCTTCCTGAGTTCACCATGGCTTTCCACCTTGCTCCCTGGGTAAGCCTGAAAGCCCGCTATGCCTTCGATTATACCCTTGTCGGGGGCGACGCCTATAGCTATTCCCATATCGTCTCGCCTGCAGTCGTTTTTTCACTCTGGAAGGGTTTGACCACTACTGTCGAGTACAAATACCGGAAAAATCACTTCATGGACACGGACCTGTTCGGAGACAATTCGGACCGGCGGGGATTCAATAACTCGATAGCAGTTACGGAAACCATCCCCGTCGCTTCCTTCGGCAGCATCCGGGTCGGCTATGCGAATGACAACGAGAATACCCGGGCACAATACTGGTCCTATTCCGGGAACAAATATTTCGCAGGAATCCGCTGGAACCTTCCGGTCCGGTTTTACCTTGACCTGTATGGTGAATACCATAATAGAAATTACCGGGAGAGGTATCCGTCCGCTCCACGGTTGCGGCAGGATATCATGAAGAGCGTTTCGGGCTCTCTGACCAGGGTTTTCTCAGACAGGTTCTCGATATCGGTCGGTCAGCTCTATACAAGAAACAAATCGAGTGTCGATCTCTTCGATTATGAACGGGCAATAACAAGTCTGTTTTTTACGGTGAGGTTTTAAATGAAACGATTACCTTATGCACTGCTGGTTTTTTGCGTTCTTCTGCTGGTTGCGGGGATGTCCCATGCAGCCGATACGGTCGGTTCTTTTGTCGCACTGAAGGGCAGCGTAACCCTGGAGAGAGAGAGGCAGGTGTATACCCCACAGGTAAAAGACTCTCTCACCCTGAACGATACGGTATCTACCCGTGAAGCTTCACGGGCGAAAATGCTCTTTATAGACGACAGTGTGCTTACGCTCGGCGAGAATTCAAAGGCCATCATCAAAGAATATGTTTCCGGCAGGGAGAAGGGCGGAAAGTCGATCATAGCCGTCCTCGACGGCAAGATGCGGGCAATTGTCGGAAAATCGAATTTCGAGATCCATACCCCTACTGCAGTCGCTGCGGCCCGGGGAACCATTATCCTCTGCGAGGTCAGTATCGTGGACGGAAAACAGGTCAGCACCTTCATCTGTCTCGAAGGAGAATTTATGGTAACAAGCAATTATCCCGGGTCGGAAGGCAGCACCGTGCTCACGCCCGGGATGATGATAACGGTTACTGCGGGGGATCCCTTCCCTGCTCCGCTCCAGATTCCCGGCGGGGATACGGGCGACCTTCTTGCAGCAACCGAGATTTCGCAGGAATTATCGATTCCCGGGCCTGCAGCAATAACTCTCGGCCCCGGTGTTTTCATCATCGAGCAGATGCAGATGCTTCCTCCCTATGAGCATGAACCCGGGACGATCAACACAACACCGGTCACCATTGATATCATATTTCCAAAATAAATGAGGGGTCCCATGAAAAAAATCGGCATCATTATAGTACTCTTTTCCCTGGTAATCGGAGCATTCCACTGCGGAGGGAGCAGTTCGGTCGGCAGCAGGAACACCTCCCTCGTCACGATAACCGTCGGCAGCACCGGCGAGACCGCATCGGTTCGGATTGAACCCGCAACAGTATTTGCCGGGATAGCTTCGTTCCTGAAAAACCTGGAACAATCCTCTGCCAATGCCTCCATACCATCGGATATTCACACAATCGTCTTTACTATCGCAGGGCCTGATATGCCGACAATGTTTAAAGAGGTATCCACAGCAGGGCAGACAGAGATCCGGGAATCATTTTCCGTTCCGAACGGGAAAAACCGGTATTTTTACCTTGCCGCAAAAAATATATCCGGACAGGTCCTCTATCAGGGCGATGCGACAACTGATCTCGACGGGAAACCCGTTCACCTTTTTATCATTATGGAGGCATTGGATATAACCCCGCCGTCGGTCATATCAACCGATCCTGCGCCGAATGAGACCGGGGTAGCCATAACCTCTCCGGTTATCATAACATTCAGCGAAACCATCAATCCTGCTACCTTCAACGCTGCAACATTCTCCCTGACCGCAGGAGGTCTTTCGATCGGCGGCACCTATTCCGTAAACAATGCTGTCGCCACCTTCACGCCTTCCTCATCTCTTTCGTACAGCACCCTGTATACCGCGGCGATCTCGCCGGGGATAGCGGATACGGTGGGAAATCCCATGGCTTCGGAATATTCCTGGACGTTTACTACCGCAGCAGCACCCGATACGGCACCGCCGACTGTTACCGGCGTGAGCCCCGGCATCAATGCGACGAATGTGCCTCTGACCGCAACAGTAACCGCAACGTTCTCTGAACCGGTCGATACATCAACTGTGGATACCTCCACTTTTCTGCTCAAAGACCCTGACGGGATCATGATACCTGGCATGGTGACCTATTCGGGACTGACCGCAACCTTTACCCCTTCCGCAGATCTCCTCCATAACACCACCTATACTGCTGCGGTCACGACAGGGGTCAGAGATCTTGCCGGCAACCCCATGTCTGCCGATTACGTTTGGTCCTTCACCACTGCCGTCATAGACACCGTACCACCCGTTTTTGGGGGACTCACAGGCGCAGTCGCCGGATCATCAACCTCAATTGATCTCACCTGGAATGCGGCGACAGACGACGTTTCTCCTGCATCCGGGATTAGCTATCTGATTTACCTGGCAGACAGTCCTGGCGGCCAGAACTTCGATCTCCCTGCAGCCATGGTAACAGGCATTACTGCAACAACTATATCCGGACTTTTACCGAACACGACCTATTATTTTGTCGCCCGTGCAAAAGATGAAGCCGGCAATATCGAGTCCAATACAACCGAAAAGTCGGCAACTACCCTGCCGCCGCCGCCTGATACAACCCCTCCTGTGTTCGGCGGCATCGTATCAGCCACTGCCCTTTCACCTACCCAGATACAGGTTGCATGGAATGCTGCCACAGACAATACAACTCCCCAATCACAGATCAGGTATCTCGTTTATATGGCAATGAGCTCCGGCGGCTATATCGATCAGTATCCCAATGCAGTGGTTACCGGGACCACCTCCTATACCGTCTCTGACCTTGCGCCCGGTACAATCTACTATTTTCGGGTATGGGCAGCGGATACAGCGGAAAATCTCTCAAGCAACAACATTGAGAAATCAGCTGAAACACCAGCAGCCGGGATTGATCTTGAGCCGAAAAATCCCGCAATCGGTCCTCCGTCCGCGCATACGATTTCTGCTGATATTTATAACAATGGTTCAACCATTGCGTCAAATGTTGTGGTGTTCATCGAATCATGCGACGTTGCCCTGAACTGTGAATGCCACGAACGGATAATTGCCGCAATCCCTGCGAACGGTTTTGTCAGCGTGTCAGCAGACCCTTCCAATATCCCCCCTGTCGAGTACAGAATCATAGCTGATCCGAACGATTTTATTGAAGATGAAACAGACGAAGGGAATAACTGTATCGACAGCGGAGGCGCCATGCTCCTGTGCGGAGGCACGTGGCCAACCTCATGCGGCATGTAGCAGAACTTTTCAGAGAATACCACGGGGCTCCTGATCAGGAGCTTTCCCGGCTAACGGGGAGAATCTGTTCATACCTGCTGAGCAGCCAGCAGTAATTCTGCAGACCTTGTTCTCTCAAGGGCCGATACCGGAAATTCTGTCCGTACAAACAGTCCTCCTGATTCCTTCTGTTCAGCAGATTGCTTGCATCCTTGTCTGAAATATTTCCCGTATATGGGCTATAATATTTTTTCAAAAGGAGGGTGTTATCAGGAAGCTACCGGATAAAAATGGCTATTTTGGCATCTACGGGGGCAGGTTCGTCCCGGAGACGCTCATGCCCGCGCTTCAGGAACTTGAAGCCGCATTCCTCGATGCAAAAAAAGACAAGGATTTCAGACAGGAACTGGACCACCTGCGAAAAACCTATATCGGAAGGCCTACCCCCCTGTATTTTGCAAAGCGCCTCACCAGACATCTCGGGGGAGCCAGGATATATTTAAAAAGAGAGGACCTCGCCCATACCGGAGCTCATAAAATCAACAATGCTGTCGGACAAGTCCTTCTCGCGGCAAAGATGGGAAAGAAAAGGGTTATTGCCGAGACCGGTGCCGGACAACATGGAGTTGCTACCGCGACCGCGGCTGCACTCTCCGGACTAGAATGTGAAATCTATATGGGCTCTGTCGATATGCGGAGACAGGCACTGAATGTATTCAGGATGCGTCTCCTCGGAGCGAAAGTTACCGAGGTACCGACAGGGTCGCAGACACTGAAGGACGCGATCAACGAGGCGCTGCGTGACTGGACCACCAACGTGAGAACAACGCATTATGTTCTCGGTACCGTATACGGCCCCCATCCTTTCCCGGAAATGGTGAGAGATTTCCAGTCGGTTATCGGGAAAGAGGCAAAAAGACAGATTTTCCAGGCCGAGGGGAGGCTCCCGGATTGCCTGATAGCCTGTGTTGGAGGAGGGAGCAATGCAATGGGGCTTTTTGCCGCGTTCCTCAGGGACACTTCCGTACAGATGATAGGCGTTGAGGCGGGAGGAAAGGGTATAGAGACCGGAGAGCATGCCGCCCGTTTTGCAGGAGGGTCTTTCGGTGTTTTCCAGGGCTGCAAAACCTTTCTCCTCCAGGATGATGACGGGAACGTACTGGGCACTCATTCTGTGTCAGCGGGCCTTGATTATGCAGCAGTAGGCCCTGAGCACCCTTTCCTGCGGGACGAGGGACGCGTCCGTTATACTTCCGCAGATGACAGCGAAGCACTGGCTTCTTTCGAACTCCTTTCACGGACCGAAGGGATCATCCCTGCACTCGAGTCGGCTCATGCAGTTGCAGAAGCCGTAAAAATAGCCCCCCGGCTTTCACCAGAAAAGAGTATTATCGTGAACCTGTCCGGAAGGGGGGACAAGGACGTTGAGCAGGTGGCACAGATCAGGGAGATCAGGCTGTGATATCCAGGATAGAGAAGACATTCAAAAACCTTCACAAACAGGGGAAGAAGGCCTTCATACCCTATATCATGGCTGGAGATCCGAACCTGGAAAGAACACGGGAAATCGTGCTCCTCTTCGAAAAGTGCGGAGCGGATATCGTAGAACTCGGGGTCCCCTTTTCCGACCCCCTGGCGGATGGCCCGACAATCCAGCGGGCTGCTGAACGGGCATTGCAGGGCGGGACAACCCTGAAAAAAGTAATCGATTTTGTCGCAGCGATCAGACAAATTACCCGGATACCGCTCATCCTGATGACCTATTACAATCCTGTCATGAAATACGGGATTGAGCATTTTGTCCGTGATGCCGCTCATGCAGGGGTCGACGGAGTCATTATCCCGGACCTCCCCCCTGACGAGGCTAAAGACCTTCTTTCTGTCGCGGACCGGTCCTCGCTGGACGTCATATTCCTTCTTGCGCCCACATCCACCGACGCACGGATTAAAAAAATTGCAAAATCATCAAGAGGGTTCATTTATTATGTTTCAATTACCGGGATCACGGGCGGGAACCTTCTTCTCGACAGCTCTTTCCGTACCGCGATTGCTAAAATCAAACACGCTACCCACAAGCCCGTAGCTGTCGGTTTTGGGGTATCATTGCCCGAAGAAGCCGCGGAAGTCGCCAGGATTGCCGACGGAGTAATCGTGGGAAGCGCCATAATACAAAAATACCTCGAAAGCCCGGACAGCCTGGAACACTATCTTACAAGTCTGAGGCAGGCCATACTGTGAAAAGAAGTATGAAAAGTTTCGAACAGCTCAGGACACTGATGGAACTCTCGGCGCTTATCAATTCCACCCTGGAAATCAGCGAGATACAGAAACGTGCCATAAAATCGGCCATGAAACTCCTCGAGGCAGAAGCCGCCAGTCTTATCCTTGTCCATCCCGCGTCCGGCGAGCTTTTTTTTGAAGTTGCCCTCGGTGGCAAGGGGAAACAACTCAAAAAGGTACGGCTGAAGAAAGGGGAAGGGATTGCAGGCTGGGTAGCGGAAAAAGGCAAGGCTGTCCTTATTACCGACTGTCAAAAAGACAAAAGGTTCTCCAACATGGCTGATGAAAGAAGCCATTTCTGCACACGGAATATGGTCTGTGTTCCTGTCCGGTCAAAAGACAAGACGCTTGGCGTTCTCCAGGCAATCAACAAAAAACGTGGCGTCTTCGACGAAACAGACAAAGACGCGCTCTCTGCGCTCGGCAACCAGGTGGCAATCGCGATCGAGAACGCCCACCTGTATGAAGAGCTGAGAGAGACCTTTTTCGAGACTGCGGAGGCGCTTGCGGAGACAATCGAAAAAAGAGACCCCTACACAGGAGGACATACCAAGAGGGTTATGAATTACTGCGATGCAATGGGGAAATCGATAGGTCTTTCCCGGAAGGAGCTTGATAATCTGAGGCTCGCATCAATACTTCATGATATCGGGAAAATCGGGGTGCGCGACGATATCCTCATGAAGGAAGCCCGCCTCACCGCAGAAGAAAATGAAAAAATGACCAAACATTCAACCTACGGCGCGGAAATTCTTGCCCATATCAGACAGCTCAGGGATATCATTCCCGGAGTCCGTTCTCATCATGAGCGGATTGACGGGACCGGATACCCTGACAACCTCCGCAGCACTGATATCCCTTTAATCGCCCGGCTTATTGCTGTTGCAGACACTTTCGACGCAATGACAACGGACAGACCTTACCGGAAGGCGCTCAGCACAGAGGCTGCTCTCCGGGAGCTGACCACCTGCTCGGGGAAGCAGTTTGATGCAGAGATTGTTGCGGTATTCACTGACCTTTTTACCAGAAACGTATTTTCAGCGATGCATAACCCTGGGGGGAATACTCATGACAAGGACTCCTGATGGCGTGGTTTAAGAAGACAAAAGAGATACGGACAGAAAAAAAGGGGAAGTCCCCGGAAGGATTATGGGTCAAATGCGACGGGTGCAAAGAAATTATTTACAAAAAAGAGATTGAGAAGAACCTGAAAATATGTCCGAAATGCAATTATCATTTCCGGATAAGCGCCCGGGAAAGGCTCAAATTCCTTGTGGATGACGGCAGTTTTACCGAAACGGACGAAACGCTGGAATCACTCGACCCGCTCGGGTTCCGGGATTCTGTTTCCTATAAGGAGAGACTCAGGGAGAATCAGAAAAAGAGCGGCCTCAGGGATGCCGTTATAGCCGGTGACGCCCTCATCAAGGGCAGGCCTGTCAGCCTTGTCATTATGGATTTCTACTTCATGGGAGGCAGCATGGGCTCCGTTGTCGGCGAAAAGGTTGCAAGAACTGCGGAGAGAGCCCTCGAGAAAAAACAGCCCTTCATCGCGGTTTCCGCTTCGGGCGGCGCGCGCATGCAGGAAGGCATCTTTTCGCTCATGCAGATGGCAAAAGTCTCGGCTGCAGTCGGCAGACTGAAAGAGCATGGCATTCTCTACATATCAATCCTCTGTGATCCGACATTCGGCGGGGTTACCGCGAGCTTCGCAACCCTCGGGGATATTATTATCGCAGAGCCGAAAAGTCTTATCGGGTTTGCCGGTCCCCGGGTGATCGAACAGACGATCAAGCAGCCTCTGCCGGATGATTTCCAGCGGGCTGATTTTCTTCTTGACCACGGGCTGATAGATCTGGTGGTCGACAGAAAAAACCTCAGGGACACTCTCGCAAGACTTTTTGAACTCCTGGCATGAGCTACCGCAGTTCGGTCCGGTATCTCTATGGTCTCCGGAAATACGGCACAAAATTCGGTCTCGATAATATCGTAAGACTCGCTGCCATGCTCGGCAACCCGCACGAATCTTTCCTCGCCGTGCACGTCGCTGGGACAAACGGCAAGGGCTCGACATCTGCAATCCTCACCGCCCTGCTGCAGGCCGCGGGTTTCCGGACAGGACTTTTTACCTCACCCCATCTGGTGAGCTTTACCGAAAGGATCAGGGTCGACGGTCAGGAAATAGAAGAAGACGAAGTTATTGGTCTTACCGGAACCATCAGGGACAGAATCGCACAGCACAGCGATTTTTCCCCGACATTTTTTGAAGTGGTAACTGCCATCTCCTTCCTCTTTTTCAAGAAAAAGCGGGTAGAGATCGCCGTGTTCGAAACCGGCATGGGAGGAAGGCTTGATGCAACGAATATCGTTCAGCCGCTGGTGACCGTCATCACAAGGGTCAGCTGCGATCACAGAGAATTTCTCGGCGCAACGCTCGAAGCGATAGCCCGGGAGAAGGCAGGCATAATCAAACCGGGCGTCCCTGTTGTATCATCCCGTCAGAAACCTGATGCAACAAAAGTCCTCGAGGAAAAAGCCCGGAAAGAGAAAGCGGCGATCTCATTCTATGGCCGTGATTTTTCATCGCTCCTGAAACATGAGGAGATGAACGGTGTGTGGTTTGATTACCGGGAGGGGGACGGCACGCTCATGGACAATCTCTTCGTACCCCTTGCCGGCGAACACCAGATGGAAAATGCATCCCTCGCGATCAAGGCTTTCTCCCTGGGTATTGAGCAAATTTCCTCGCGAAACACCGCAGCCCCTGTCAACTCCCCGGTGGGTTCCGGCATGAATCAGCAGACGGTCCGGGAGGGACTGCAGACAGTCAGATGGCCGGGACGGCTTCAGCTCATTGCGGGCACGCCAGCCGTTCTGCTGGATGGCGCACATAACCCTGAAGCAGCATCAGTCCTGGCAATCTCCCTGAAGAATATTTTTCTGAAAAAATATCAGAACATCATCCTGGTACTCGGGATAATGGACGACAAGGATATCCCCGGGATCATGGAACCTCTGCTTCCGATAGCGGCCAGGGTTATTCTCACCGCTCCGGCATACGACAGGGCTGCAAAACCCGACAAGCTTTTCCATGTTGCACAAGCTCTCGGATATTCTGATATCATACGGGTGCCGACTGTTCACCAGGCAATCGATGTCGCAAGGAAGCTCGCTCTTTCCCGGGGTGAAGATTCGCTCATCGTGATAACAGGGTCCTTCTATACAATCGGGGAAGCCAGTGAAATCCTCGGGAAAAAAGGCGTCCTTGCGGACCTGAGGGAATAAATACATGAAACGTTGCCCCTCATCACGCTCAACCGGAAAATATTTCCCGGCATTCTTATGCAGCTTCCTTGTCATGCTCTCCTGCTGGCCGTTTACAGGCCATTCCTTCGCCGGCGGTCAGAAGACGAGCATATCGTCTGAGACCCTTGAGTATAGAGAGGAAGAGTCCCTCTATATCGCAAAAGGCACGGTAAAGATCGAACAAGACAACGTGATCCTCGAAGCCGATGAGATCGTCTACAATGAGTCAACCGGCGACGCAGCGGCAACAGGATCGGTGCGGTACTCTGATCCCGACGTGGTGATCACCGCACAACGGATCGAGATGAACCTCGTCAGCAAAACCGGCAGGCTCACTGACGGAGAGGTCTTGTTCAGGAAGGACAATTACCGTGTCTACGCTCGGGAAATCGAAAAAAAGGGCGACGGATATTATGTCAGCCCTGCAGCCTCATTCACAACCTGCGAAGGCCTGCTCCCTTCATGGTGTTTTCAGGGCAAACAGGTTTCCCTCATGACCGGTGAGGAACTGAAGGCAAAAGATGTATCGTTCCGGATAAAGAACCTCCCGGTTTTCTATACCCCCTATTTCCGGGCTCCGGTCATTGCAGAGAGAAAAACAGGCTTCCTGCTTCCTGACATCGGCTACAGTACGGCCAAGGGAGTCTATTTCCGCATGCCGTTCTACTGGGCGCTATCGGAAAGCAGTGACGCAACACTTGTTCTTGACGGATATACAAAAAAAGGTTTCGGCGAAGGGCTGGAATACCGGTATGTCGCGCCTGGTCATGTGAAAGGCTCATGGTCGGCATATCATATTAAAGATACCGAACTGAACAGGGATTATTTTGAATTGAAAGGAACTCATCTCCAGCGCAGCCCGGATGCCCTGGGCGGTTTCCTGTCGGTCAATTACCTGAATGAAAGAGATTTTTACCGTGAGTTTCATTCAGATATCGTAATCCGCTCCAATCGGTTTCTTGAATCTACCGGCGAAATATCCCTTCCCTTCGCGCACTCACGCGCCTATGTCCTGTCGCAGTACTGGATAGACCTCAGGGAAGACTCCCCTTCCCCTGCACAGCGCCTGCCTGAGGCAGGCTACATACTGAATCCCGTCAGGTTCAGCCAGTTCTGGTTCTCTGTTGCATCTTCGGCCTCAAATTTCTGGAGGGACGACGGAATCTTCGGACAGAGGCTTGATATCTATCCGAGGATATTCCATACGCTTGGAAAAGATATTGTCCTCACCCAAACACTCGGGTTCCGGGAAACCGCGTATTGGCTCCACAGAGAGGCTCCCGATAACACCCCGCACCGGGAATCCCTTGAGTACAGCATCGCCGGGAACACCCGCCTCATGAAAAAATATGGGTCGCTCCTGCATATTGTTGAACCTTCCCTGGGTTATACCCTGATTCTGAATTCAGAGAATAATCTTCCGGTCTTTGATTCAGCGGAACTGTTCGGCAAAACATCGACGCTTGAGCTCGTGATTCTGAACAGACTCAGGGACCGCAACGGTGAATTTATGACTGCAAGGATTTCGCAGGGTTTTGACAGCAAGAGGGGAGACAGGCCTTTCCTCCCCTTGCGGGTCGAAGTGGGGATACGGAAACCCCTCGCATTGCGGTTCGAAGCCAGGTACGACGTACAGGCCGGAGACCTTCAGGCCATAAACTCCGACATGTCATTCACTCTGTCCGATGCAACGTTTTACGCAGGCCAGCGATACAGCGAACCGGAAGACATCAGTTTTTACCGCACCGGCCTCGGGTTCCGCCCTGTCAGGCCCGTCTATCTCGAAGGCAACGTGTGGTATGACGCGAAAGAGGAAAAGATCCAGGACATCGGGGTTTCCCTGCATTACAGTCATCAGTGCTGGGGGTTCCGTCTCATGATGCGGAAAGTCCCGGGAGATTTCGATATCTCGTTCCGCTTCGAACTCTCAGGGCTCTCAAAATCGCTGAATATGTGAGATGCCCCGGGAACTTCATTCCATGACCCTGTGATAAACCGGGAACCTCTAGAGGAGTTTTCCTATCCTCGCTGCCGCTTCTTCAGCCGAGACACGCTCCGTTTCTATAATCAGCTCCGGGTTCAAGGGCTCTTCATACGGTGCACCTGCTCCCGGCACCGGCCAGCCTTCAGCTCCTTTCCGGTAAATATCCCTCGGCGCTCCGAAGGAATCCGTCCTCTCCCTTTCCCTCTCCCTGCAGGTGCTGGCAGGACAGCGCAGGTAGACTTCACGATATCCCGGGATGAGCTCCCGCGCAAGGCTGCGCCATGCTCTCCTGTTGCCCGTAGCGTCCAGAATTACGTCGTGTCCCAGTCCGGTAAGTTTTGCGGCAAGAAATACCAGGGCGCGATATACCAGGTCTCTCTCGGATCCGGAATAGCTCGGTTCCGGGGTGACGACTCTCCTCAACTCGTCCATCCGCAGGACAATAACGTGAGGATGCGCTTTTTTCAGCTCATTGGCTACGGTGCTTTTCCCGCTTCCCGGAAGCCCGGTGATCCATATTGCAATACCGCCCATGCTCCTTCCATTATACCCAAAATGATACCGGAAACCCCGGTGGATGATGCAAGGGACTCCCTTCTGTCCTCACCCCTATTTTTCAGCCACGCCTGCCCCTGAGTTCTTCACCAAAGAAGATCCCGCACACCCGCCAAAAAAATTGCCTTTTCCCGGGGAACGATCATTCTATAATAAAACGTACGATCAGGGCTTGCCAGGAGCAGAGTTCATGCGAAGAAAAAGAGAAGACAGATGGCTCAGGAGGATTTTTCGGATATCCGTGATGTCGGGAATATTCGGGCAGATTTTCAGTACCCTCTCCGGACCGGGTTCAGCATTTCTGACGAAGTTCGCACTTATGCTGAATGCCTCACCTCTTCATTTTGCCGTCCTCTCTGCCATAGGACAGGTATCCCAGATATTTCAGCCCCTCGGTGCATTCGTGACGAAGAGGCGTACAAGCAGGAAGGGCGTCGTGCTTTCCCTCCAATTCACCGGCTACAGCATAATACTCTGCTTTGGAATACTTCCCTTTGTTTTTTCCTCTGAAAATGCCATCCGCGCCTTACTCCTCCTCTTCTTTCTCAGCGTTTCCCTCCTGTCAATAGCGAGCAATGCATGGATTGGATGGATAACGGACGTGGTACCGCTCAGAGTCAGGGGACGCTTTTTCTCGACACTCTCCAGGCATGTCATGCTTACCGCTGTCGGAGTGGGTTTCGTATTCAGCCTCTTCATTGACCAGTTCAGTCCGGGAGGCGGGCAGTACATCCATGCAAAGGCACCGGTATTTTTCAGGACAGAAAATCTGCCCTATGGTTTTGCGGTTATTTTTCTTCTGGCCGTCGCTGCTGCATTCTGCGGCCTGATAATCCTTTCGCGGCTGCCGGAGAAGGAAAAACAGGTAGAGAAGGAAGACGCAGGCCGCATGGTGCTCGTTCCGTTGAAAGACAGCAACTTCAGAAAGTTTCTCGTCTTCAACTGCTGGTGGATGCTTGCAGTCGGAATAGGTGCTCCGTTCTGGCAGCCATTCATGCTGAAAAAACTGGGCATGTCGCTCTTCGAGGTCCAGATCTACAGCGGGATCAATATTGCAGCAGCCATACTCGTCCTGCGTCTCTGGGGCAGGCTTATCGATGCCTATGGCAACAGGACTGCCATGCGCATCATCATAACGCTCGGAGGTTTCAACCCTATGGTATGGCTTTTCGTAACTTCACAGAACTACCATGTTCTTTACCTTGAAGCTATTACATCCGGGATTATGTGGGCCGGAGCAGGATTGATCGCGACGAACTTTGTTCTTTCCATAGCTCCAGGCGAGAGAAGACAGCTTTACTCCGGGGTGTCCGGCGCGTTTTCAGGCCTTGCGATGATGACGACCATGCTTCTCTCGGGTCTCTTCCTCCCGCATCATCTTGAAATCGGCAGCATGTATCTGGAACCTGAGCAAGTACTTTTTGGGTTGACCGGTATAGCACGGTGGAGCACGCAGATCCCTCTTTCTCTGGTTAAGGAAGCAAAGTCAAGACCTGTCACTGAGGCAATCACCTTCTTCATCCGGGAGATCAAACCGAGGTTCTGGAAATAGCGTCAGCGCAGCCCTCCCCTCCGATCGTTTTATCAAATAAGTTTTCCGGCAACCGCCCTAAGGATTATGGCTCTGCTTCTCGACTGCACCTGCTTACAGACACCGAGCAAAAATCAAAACTTTTGAGGAGTATATCCGGGACTAAATACGCCGGAATTTGTTTATGGAGAGTCTTTCAACTCAAAATAAATAGCTATCTCTTGAAGACAGGCGTTTGTTTCTTCCGGGAATAAATGGAAGAAGGCACAAATCCATAGATAGCGATTATTTTAAACTGTATAACGCTGGTTTCACGGTTCAATCCGAAGAGCACAAGTTGTCGGTGTCACCTACAATGCCGCAAAAGCTGTGGGACACGAAAAGTTATGATTTGCAGGAGAATTGTTTAACCTTCCGGTTCAGCTGCGCACGCAGGCTGGCGTCTGCTGCAACCGTTTGTTAGCTGTCATCGGCGCTAATTCCAGTGTTAAGAACTGTGATGTAGCAATCCGTTGCCGCAAGCAGAAGCTCACGCCATTCGCTTTCCCACGCCACTATCTTGTCGATTTCTACCACGTCTGAATCCCAATTGGATGGGCCATATTTAGTGTTTGCCAAGTATATTTTTGTACTGCCAGCCTCATCGGTGACAGCATTGTACATAAAGTGAGCTAGCTTATTACGTCCTTGTGATTTTTTGCGAATTTTCTCTGTCAATCCAATAACGGCACTTTCTAAGTCGTCATTGTCGGAATTGCGAGCAGCGGCATTAAGCATGTTCAAACGGGCACCGAGGCTAGTTACAGAGCTGAACGACATGCTAGCCGCGCGAATGTTTTTTGCCCCCAATATTGCGATATATATAGGGGTAAGTTGGGCTTCGACAGACTGCCACGCAGATAGTGCGCGGCCAATTGCCTCGTAGAATTGAGCTTCGTGTACTTTGAACTCACTATTCATGTCTAGTGACAGCTAACTTTATTTTTATGCATATTCTATATTTGCTTAAAAGGTTATAATTTTTGGGGGAGGTTGTCAATTTTCTTTGATGAATCAGGTATTCCAAACTTTGTGATACACCCAATAACTGTTTCTAGCACAAGCAAAAGATATGTTTTACAAATAACCAAAACATCTTTTTCCGGGAACCCATCAAGTTCAAGCCTTACCTCATCCATTTTTGCGATTAACAATCTATCCTTATTATCTTCATTCTTATCCAAAGCTTTTAATTCCAACTGTTTCCCCTCATAATTATCCTTGATCCACTCTGTAAAATCTTCAGGTTTCATTCCTTTTGATTTCATGAATATTCCTATTTGCTCTTTATTTATTGTTACTGTACATAGTGCGCTTGCCCCTAATTTGCCTTCTTTTTCAGCATCATTTCGCAATTTCGTAATTTTTCTGAAGAAATCCTCTTTTCCCTTCCACATAATATTTTCGCTAGACTTATACCACTTATCCCATCCTGTAACCTTACAATATTCTTTTCTCATAACCCAAGGTATCGTTCGAGCATGAAGAATAAATGCACTCAAATAATAATTAAATTCCTCAGATTTCTTGTAATGCTTATTCATTTTAGAGAGAAAGAAACATGCCTCTTTTACTCTCTTTAAAGTTTTTCCATTGACCTTTGATTTTAAAACGAATTCAATCATCTCATCACAAGACTTAGAATCCTCTTCAAGCCCTTTAATTAAATCTTCTATTTCCATAGCCGACATCCTATATTGCTTTTAATGGAATTATTATGCCAATGCCAAAAGCCTTAATTTCATCCTTTTTTTCACCCCTCTAATTTGCTCTGGACTATGAAATGAAATATGCATGATTATATCAGTCTTTATCTGTGTCTGCTACAGGAAGCACTTTTTCCTGTTTATTTCCATACGACATCTGGCAGACCATAGAGGCTATGCACCCATTCAAGTCATGCTACTTTCTACTTCCCGTGTAGCACATCCATCCACCGTATAGCTTCGGAATCGCTGACTTTGCCAAGATACACTTGTGTAGTCTTCAGATCCTGGTGTCGCAAGATGACTTTTGAAATAATCTCAAGAGGAACACCATTCCTACTGGCATAGGTGGCAGAATGTCTTCGCAGATCATGGCGTGATATCTGAACATTCAGCTTCTGACCGAGCTTGGTTACAAGATTTCGGGCTGTTGTATAGCAGATACCAAAAACCTTGTCGTCTGGAGACAGATTTCTGCCTGCGATATATTCAGCTAACCGGTTAGCTATATGTTCGGGCATAAAGGCCACCTCGACCTCTCTGCCCGATTTGGGTTCTTGCAGCATAAGTTTACGCTGGGAGATATCAGATACCTTGAGATTCAGTACTTCTCCAACCCTTAGGCCACAGCGGGCCTGAAGCTCCAGAATTAGGCGATCGCGTGTGTTCTTGGAGTTGAAGATGATTTCATCGACGGTTTCCTTGTCCAGTATCTTGCGGGGTCTCTGCTGAATGTTCTTGAAAGACTTAAACAACTGGGGGACGCAACAGGGGTTTTTTATGTTCACCTCAAAGGTGTCGATGACAAAATTAAAAAGGGCTCTCAGTTGAGCATATCTCAGTCGCCGGGTAGCCTTGGCCAACCCTTCCGTAAAGGTTTCAAGAAATCGACATAATTCCTCTCCCTTGATAGAATCAACCTAACGGTCTCCAAATTCATTTTGAAAATGTTCCAATAGCTTCTTGTATCCCTCCTGAGTCCTCTTCTTCAAAGATGTCCTCTGATGATTCTTAAAATGTTCTATGGCTTTTTGTATAGTCATGATTTCCTCCAGAAAGTTTTAGGATTGGTAATAATTCTATGGTCTGCTTATCAAATTATCAGCTATAATGCTCCCAAGAGCAATGATATACAGGAGTTTGATTGATGGCAGGTAGGACGGTTTTAAGTCAATTTCTAAATGAACTGTTTGAGGTCATTTGCTTCCTGAAATAAACCCTATCGAAACCTAAAAGAATTGTGCTGATTACTACTCAACTCAGAGTACTTAAAATCAAGGTCCTCAAAATGCCTTAAAATATTTTTATTGAAATATGTTTTTTGCTATAATCTAGGTGATTAAAAATTTATTTTCTCCATGTGCTAATTGCATCATATAGAGCAGGGGAATTATTATGGCCTCGTCTACAAATAGCATTAATCAATCAAAGCACACCCGCAAATCTACGTCAAAGAAAACGCTGATTAATACCTATCAAAAGAAGACAATCTCTCAGAAAAAATCAAAGGCCTATATAGAAAGTGAAGCAAGATATTCTGCTATTGTCGAGGCATTTGAGGGACTAATCTATATCAGTTCAAAGGATTATCGGATTGAATTTATGAACCAACACTTAATAGAGCGTACTGGATATGATGCTATAGGAGAATACTGTTATAAAGCATTGCATAATCTCGATAAGGTTTGTCCATGGTGTGTCAATAAAGAGGTCTTTCAAGGGAAAACCGTACGATTGGAAGTACAAAGTCCAAAAGATAACCACTGGTTCTATATTGTCAACACCCCGATTTATCATACAAACGGTTCTCTGTCCAAGATGGCAATGATTATTGATATTACCAAACGTAAAAAAGATGAAGAGAAAATACTGCAAAGCGAAACGCTATTGAAAGAAACACAGAATATTGCGCACCTTGGTAGTTGGGAACTCGACTTGACGACCAATCAACTAATCTGGTCTGACGAGGTCTATCGTATATTCGGGATACAGCCGCAGGTTTTTGCCGCTACTTACGAATCATTTCTAGAATGCGTCCATTCCGATGATCGAGCCGCTGTCGATGCCGCCTATGCTGACTCGCTTCGCGAAGGCAGAGAAACCTATGAAATTGAGCACCGAGTTGTCAAGAAGGACACGGGGGAAGTCCGTTATGTACATGAGAAGTGCATCCACTTAAAAAACTCAGATAACAAAATTATACGCTCAATCGGTATGGTGCATGACATTACTGAACGTAAGCTGGCAGAAGCAAAACTAAAAGATACTACAAAGATGTTGGAGTCTATCCTGGACGCAATTCCTGATGTCTTAGGAGTGCAAGATCCACACCACGGTATTATTCGTTACAACCAAGCAGGCTATCAATTCTTAAATATGTCTTATGATGATGTGAAAGGGAAAAGATGCTATGAATTAATTGGCAGAACCGCACCTTGTGACATTTGTGCTACCTCGGAATGTTATCAGACGAAGAAACCATCAAAAGTTGAAAAATATGTTGACGAGTTGAATGTATGGCTTGATTGTAGGGCTTATCCAATATTGGATGAAAATGGGAGTATTAAAATGGTCATTGAGCACCTACGAGACATTACAGAGAAGGTAAAAATGTATCAAGAACTCAAGAAGAGAGAAAAAGAACTTCAAATAAGGGTAAAAGAACTTGAAGAGTTCTATGAAATGGCAGTCGGTAGGGAACTGAGAATAGCGGAGTTAAAAAAACAGATTGAGAAAATGAAAAGGCAACATGAGAAATATGGCATAAATGAGAAAGACAAACTATGCCAATCATCATGTAAGAAATGTGAAAATAAAAGCCACGATTAATCTGGGATATAGAAATATAAAGTCACCTTCCTTGTAAATACTTCCACTGGTATTCTTCAGTTTTTCTTGGAGGTTTATACTGCGTGTTCGTAGGTAAACCAGGTAATCCGGGTTTCCATGATGGCATTCACACCGGAAACGAGCATTTCTTCTCGTATTCAACTCTCTGCGTATTTTGATAGCCGTGTCATTGAATTGGGAAGAAACACATTGATTTTGTGGTGCGTTATTTACTTGAAAGGGAATTGCAGAGATATGAGGGGATGATGTTTTTGCATATAACTGTGAGAATTGATCCTTTACTCAAACTTTTATCTGCAGCAACGGCAACCCCAGCCGTTGTCTTCTGTTTTCTCCCTTGAATAGTTCTGTAACCCTCAGTGGCACATCTCCCCGTTCTCCCTCGTGCTGGGCCTGTATCTTCGTTGGCAGACTTGCAGCATGTCGAACGGTGTATTTCCCGAACCTTTTCGACAGTTCATCGACTGCATCATAAACCCTGGCCATCTTCGCCATCTTTGCAATATCATCAAAGAGGGTGTACTGCAGGGTAGTCTCCGGGACCAGCCCGGAGAGGACGACCCCTGTCTGCCGGTAAAAGTTTTCGTGTGTAAAAATACGTCTGAACCCAGCTTTTAACGGGCCCAAGAGATTGGCCGGATAGGCTGTAGGACGGGTTATACGTAACTCAATGCCAGCATTTCGATACTCCTTCGTCCTGAGAAACAGAATAAGCCGGGTAGCAGCAAGGTTATAGCGCCGTGCCTTGATGCAGGCATTCTCCAGATTCTTGGCAAGCTGGGCAAAAACAAATGTCTCGTCATGTGATGGCGGGGTAAAGGTCTTTGCCTTGCTGATGGACTGATAGGTGTTCTTGGCTTCAGTTGTAACAGGATAGATTGACCGTCCGTTCAGCTCATGCCAGACTTCCTGATACGGTTTCGAAAGGTGCTTCTTGATGAAGACTTCGTCTTTCCTGGCAAACTGAAGCGCGGTTATGATTCCGGATTTTCCCAGAAACGCAGCTGTGTTCGGTCCGATCCCCCAGATTTTTTCAACCGGAAGATCCTTCAGATAGAGATGGATATCCCTTCCCGGGATAATGGTTAGCCCATGAGGCTTGTTCTGCTTTGAACCTATTTTGGCGAGCACCTTGGTTATGCTCAAACCGACTGAGACGGTGAGCCCCAGTTCTGCATGAATCGTCTCCTGCATCTTCCGGGCAATCATTCCGTATGGTCCATGGAAACTCCTCCTCAGTCCTGTAAGGTCAACAAAGGCTTCATCAATCGAGTACTCCTCAACATCAGGAGAGAACCGCCTGAGGATCTCAAACATCCGGAGGGAAAACAGGCTGTAAGTTTCATAATCAGAAGGGAGGATGACGACATTTGGGCAGGCCTTCTTCACTTCATAAAGGCTCATGCCTCTTTTAACTCCTCGGGCTTTCGCCTCATAGCTGGCAGCGGCAACAATCCCTCGTTCCTTGCCGGTGATAACTGGCTTCCCCTTGAGTTCCGGGTGGATTACCTGTTCACAGGATGCGAAAAAGGCATCTGCATCCAGATGGAGGATGGCCTTTGGCCATGAATGGATGGTAAGCGGTTGTGCGTCCATACTATGATTCTCTTAACGGTATTTTCTTACTACAGCGGTTACTACACCGGCAATCTTGAGTTCTTTTTTAGGTCTGATAGATTGATACCGGGGATTCGCGGGGAGAAGCACCACATTTTCCCCTCGTTTCCTGAGGTACTTCATGGTCCATTCCCCGTCTACTTCAGCGATAACGATATCCCCGCTCTTTGGATTCTCCCCCTTATCAACAAGCACCATGTCCCCGGGCAGAATTCCTGCCTCCGACATAGAATCCCCCGATACTTTCAGAAGGAAGGTTGCCTCAGGGTTTTGTATCAGGAGGTCATCAAGGGATAGGTTATCAGCCAGTTCCTCCTCGGCAGGGCTCGGAAAACCCGCTTCCACGGTTCCGAGGAGTTTTACCGGGGACCCGATGGAGAGGGCTATAAGTCTTCCTCTGGCGTCTCTTTGCAGGACTTTGTGCTTCTCAAGCTTATTCACAAGCTTAAAGACCGCGTTTTTTGAGGTAAAACCGACTAATTCTCCAATTTCAGAATAACTCGGCATCCTGCCCTTTTGAGAATAAAAGCTGGCTATCTTCCGGATCCTGCTTCTCAGTTTGTCTTCTCTGTCCTTGTTTTTCATGATCCCAGTATAAAGTGAACGAACGTTTACTGTCAAGGGGCAAATGGAATACGAAGAGTAAAACCATTTTATGGTAAGGTATGGTATGTGCGGCCGTTTTGTCAGAAGCAGTTCTGTTAAGGAAATTGCTGAGTATTTCGACCTGGAGAAGCCTTCATTTGAGATGGAGCCAAGCTACAACATAGCTCCTTCACAGGACATCATTATTATCAATAATCGTGGGCAAAAGCAGCTGGTGAAATATCACTGGGGATTTGTACCTTCATGGTCAAAGGACTTTTCAGTCGGCTACAGTATGATCAATGCGCGCTCCGAGACTGTAGCTGAGAAACCGAGTTTCAAGTCCGCCTTCAGAAAGCAGAGATGCCTGGTGATTGCCAATGGCTTTTATGAGTGGCAGAGGGACAGGCAAAGGAAGGTCCCGGTCTATATCCGCATGAAATCCGGGAGGCCCTTTGCTTTTGGAGGTCTCTATTCTGTCTGGACATCTCCTGAAGGACAGAATATCTGCACCTGTACGGTCCTTACAACCGAATCGAATGATCTCCTATCCCCTATCCATGACAGGATGCCGGTTATTATTCCCCGGGACAAGGAAACCCTGTGGCTTGATCCTGCAGTCGATGATGTTGAGACGCTCAAAGGTCTTCTCAAATCCTTTCCCTCAGGAGAAATGGAACTTGTTCGGGTTTCTGACAGGGTGAATTCTCCAAGATATAACTCACCCGACAATATAATACCTGCTTAGGTGAGGGGAATGCTTTTTGAGAAATTGGATCTCAGGTAAGTCGTTAAAAAACATAAATCCATTATCAGGATAGCCTTCGGAATATCTACTCGTTCGGATGAATGCTGAAATAACCTTCCTGTTGTGTTGTCCCGGCCGGACTCTTATGGTCCGGATTCTTTGGCGGCAGCGATGCGGGAGGGGTTTTTGCAGAAATGCCTGCCGCCGAAATGGAACGAGTGCGTGCAGGTCCAGGGCGTCTCCTCCAGGCATACGACGAATGACTCCAGCCCGATATCGAGCGCCCTGCAGCGTTCTTCCTTCCTTTGGCTCTTCCCGGAGGAGATTTTCCTATCCGTAAGAGACCCGGGGTTGGCTGAAATTTTCGCCTTCATACTTAACTGTAAAATGCAGGGGGTTGAGAGTCAACAGAACAAAAGTTTGATTTCTGCTGCAACGAAAGTTTGAATCCGCTTCTCCCGGATGATGTGTTCTCCAACCCCTTTTCTTTTTGCTCCCGTGATATATATAATTAGTAAGCAATGCTTGTTGGATATAACACGAACATATCGTACAGGGATACGGTATATCACATACAGACAGAGGACAGCGGGCAGAACAATCCCGTCATCGTGACCCTTCTCTATGCACAAGGTGCAATCCTGGCTTCAAAAAAAACAAGTTATGCGCATTTCGTCAATGACCCTGATTTCAAGGAGAAGGCCAGGGACATGATGAAAAAACAGCACAAGGTCATGATCAAAGAGCTTCTTTCCGGCAAGTACAGCGGAGGATACAGAGAAGAAGAAGCACCGGAGGCAGTTCTCCCCCGGCAGACGCAGCCTGCGGAAGAAGAGCAGCCTCCCGCCGCAGGAGAAAAAGTTCCGGAAAAGATACAGGCAACGCATAGCCTTGACGATATACTCCTCAACTACATTTTGAAAAGGAATACATGAAATGGCTAAGGTTTCAAAGGCAACTGTCATCGAACTGAAGGAAAAGGCCAAGGAGCTAAGGAAAGAAATCCTGAAAATGCTGACAGAGGCGCAATCCGGTCACACCGGCGGTTCCCTTTCAGCGGCAGATATTGTTACCGCACTGTATTTCCACAAGATGAGACACAACCCGAAGGACCCGAAATGGAGGGATCGGGACAGGTTCATTCTCTCAAAGGGACATGCCGCACCCCTTCTCTATGCAGCGCTTGCGCTCTCAGGATACTTCAGCAAAACGCTTATGAAGACACTGAGAAAGCTGGGCAGCCCCCTCCAGGGGCACCCCTGCTCCAGGACCCTCCCGGGAGTTGAGATTTCGACAGGTTCCCTGGGACAGGGCCTCTCAATCGCTAACGGCATTGCTGCAGGAGTAAAACTGGACGGACTGCGTTCACGGGTATACTGCCTGCTCGGCGACGGTGAGATTCAGGAAGGACAGGTCTGGGAAGCGGCAATGACCGCAGCGCATTACCGGCTCGACAACCTGTGCGCGTTTATCGACAACAACGGGCTTCAGATCGACGGCCATTGCTGCGATGTGATGTACATCGAACCGATCGTAAAGAAATGGGAGGCATTCGGGTGGAATGTCTTCGACATCGACGGACATGATATGGCCGCCATCGTGAGCGCGCTCGACAGGGCTGAGACAGTGAAAAACAGGCCGACTATGATTGTTGCAAGGACCGTGAAGGGGAAAGGGATATCATTCTTCGAGGGCAAGGTCCAGTACCACGGGGTAGCGCCTACCCCGGAGGAACTTAAAAAAGCACTGAAGGAGCTTGAATACGATGACAAATAGCGATGTAGCGACCCGGGACGCTTATGGCACAGCGCTGCTTGAACTCGGGAAACGGAGACTGGATGTGGTAGTCCTCGATGCGGACCTTTCAGGCTCGACAAAAACAGGGAAATTCGGGAAGGCTTTTCCGGGACGTTTCTTTAACATTGGAGTTGCCGAGCAGGATATGATAGGCATGGCATGCGGACTCGCCCTGACCGGGAAACTCCCTTTTGCATCGACCTTTGCAGTTTTCGAAACAGGACGGGCATGGGAACAGATCCGGCAGACTGTATGCTATTCGAATCTGAATGTAAAACTCGTCGCAACACACAGCGGCATTACGGTCGGGGAAGACGGGGCCTCCCACCAGGCAGTGGAAGACATCGCGCTCATGAGAGTGCTTCCGAACATGACCGTGATCGTTCCCTCAGACGGATACGAGACAACACAGGTTATCAATGCCGTTGCAGATGAGTATTTCGGACCGGTCTATGTGAGGCTGGGTAGATCCAAAGTGCCTTCCGTCATGCCCGCACGATACCGGTTCAGGATAGGGAAGGCACATGTATTCCGGCTCGGGAAAGATGTGAATATCATTGCGGCGGGTATTATGGTCTCGATGGCCCTCAAAGCCGCAGAAATTCTGAAGACGAAAGGCATCGATGCCGGCGTCGTCAATATGGCGACGATCAAGCCGCTTGATACCAGAATCCTCCTCAAGGCCGCAGGGTGCTCCGGTCTTATCGTCACTGCAGAGGAGCACTCTGTCATTGGCGGACTGGGAAGCGCGGTGAGCGAGTTCCTCTCCGGGCATTATCCTGTCCCGGTCATCAAAATAGGCATGAAAGATGAATTCGGCTGTTCGGGCGGATCGGATGAACTCCTCCGGTTCTATGGCCTGACTCCGGAAGGAATGGTGAAAACGATCAGAAAGGCTCTGAAATGACCCGATCATACCTGTTCGGGATGTTGACGGAAAGATCCCGGGAATGATCCGGTTCGAGGACGTTTCGAAGCATTACGACAACCATACCGCCCTGAGGAAAATCTCCTTTTCCGTCGAAAAGGGTGAAATGGTCTTTATTACCGGCCCCAGCGGCTCAGGCAAATCAACGCTCCTTAAACTCATCTATCTTGCGGAAAAAGCCGACGAGGGTTCTGTGTTTGTGTCAGGTTGGGAAATCAGCACCATGAGGGATTCCGATATCCCGCTGCTGAGGAGAAAGATCGGCGTCATATTCCAGGAATTCAGACTTCTGGACACCATGAACATATTCGACAACGTCGCAGTCGCACTGAGGATACGGGGCATTGACGAAAGAGAGATAAAGGCGCGGGTATTCGATTCGCTGAAAATAGTTAACCTGCGTCACAAGTCCGACAACTTCCCCCATTCCCTGTCAGGCGGGGAACAGCAGCGTGTAGGGATCGCACGGGCAATCGTTGCAGAACCCGTTATCATCCTCGCCGACGAACCCACCGGCAATGTTGACCCTGATACTTCAGCGGGGATTATCAGGACATTCAAGGAAATCAATGCACGGGGCGCCACGATCCTTATCGCTACCCACAACAGAGAACTCTTTAAAGATACCGGGAAAAGAATCCTCAGGCTCGACTTCGGGAATTTTGTCGGGGAAGGGATCGGGTAATGGCTCTCCCCTATTCATTCAGGGCAGCGGTCTCGAACCTGTTGCATGAAAAATGGATCAACCTCCTCTCCATGCTCACCATGGCTGTCGGTCTCCTCTTCACAGCCCTGACCGTCCTGGCTGTGTATAATATCGACCTCATGACAAAAAAACTTCCTGAGAAATTCTCGGTCATGCTCTATCTGAGTGACTCTCTTGCACAGAGAGAAGTCGATACCCTGATCGACCGGATCAGGCAGGACCCTTCAGTGGAGCGGGTCTTGTTTATCCCGAAAGATGAAGCCTTCAGGGAACTGAAGGCTACGCTCAAGAATACCGAATATATCCTTGATGGTCTGGACGAGAATCCCCTGCCGGACTCGATAGAGATTAAACTCAAAGCAAAGCTCCTCGACCCTTTGTCCGTGAAAAAACTTGCTGCAGACCTGAAGGAACATCGCGGCATACGGGAAATAGAATACGGGGAAAAATTTCTTGCCTCTCTCCACTCCCTGCGGAAAGGAATGAATACCCTCGGACTCGTGTTTCTCATGATTCTCTCGGCCGGGATGATATTCATCTGCTACAGCACGGTGAAGATACTTTTTTACAGAAAGAACGAAGAGATACAAACCTATAAACTCCTTGGGGCGACAAAAGGGTTCATCAGGACCCCCTTTCTCATAGAAGGCGCAGTCATCGGGACAGGAGGCGGCGTTATCAGCCTCCTTACCATAGCCTTGTTCTCCTATACCTTCATTGTTCAGCTAAGCGAGACCTTCCCCCTCCTCCAGTCCTTGCACTTCCCCCTTGATCTGTTCCTGGGACTGCCTGCAGCCGGCCTCATCATCGGAATTGCCGGCGCTCTCATCGCAATCGGGAGGATACGGTATTGATGAGAAGCAGAGGTTCACGGGGCACATTTACCCTGGTGCTCGTTGTCATATTTGCGTGTGCCTGCCTTTTTGCAGTTGCCCCTTCCTGTCTGGCAGGGTCTCCACAAGATGAATACAAAAAAATCCAGAAAGAGATCGATACCCACAAGAAGAAGCTGGAACATGTTAAAAAACGGGAGTACTCAATCCTCTCCGATATCGAAAATACGAACAAGCAACTCAAGATGACCGAGGCTGCTCTCAGCAAATACAAGACCAGATTGGCATATACAGAGTCGAAAATCGCTCAGGTCGAAGCAGAGATTGCCATGAACAGAGGCAAACTGGAACAACAGCGGGAATGGTTAAAAAGAAAACTCCGCGCAATACAGCGGTACGGGCGGGATACAGATATCTTGATGCTGCTGTTGTACGCCGATGACCTTGTAACACTCTCAAAAACCACAAAATATCTTCAGTATATCGCTATTCATGAGAACAGGCTTCTCAACAACTACCGGGAAACCATCCAAAGCCTGAACAGGAAGGAGCGGCAGCTCGTCTCGCTCAGGACCGACCTGATACGGAACAGGGAGAAGGTGATAGAAGAGGAGGCGGTTCTCGAAAAGAAACGGAAGAGCAGGGAAACCCTGCTTGCTTCGGTGAAAAAGGAAGAAACATCGTACAGGAAGATGCTCCGTGAACTGAAGGACGCGTCCGAAAAACTTATGGAGATCATCAGAGAATCCGAAAGAGCAGAGCAGGCTGAAAAGTACGCAGGGAAAGGCCTGGGAAAACTGAAGGGCAAACTCCCCTGGCCTGCGGACGGAAAGGTAATCATTCATTATGGATCACAGCGTGACCCGCAGTTTAATACCCCGATTTTCCGAAGCGGCACCTATATTCAGGCCGCTTCGGATTCCGTTGCAAAAGCCGTCTCCGCCGGGAAGGTAGTCTTCGCAGAGTGGTTTAAGGGATACGGGCAGCTCGTTATTCTTAATCACGGCGACGGATACCACACCCTCTACGGAAGTTTATCGGAGATTTTTGCACGGGTTGGAGATATAATAAAAGAGAAGCAGATCATTGGAAAGGTCGGCAATTCCGGGATCGTGAATTCACCAGGTGTGTATTTCGAACTCCGGTATAAAGGGAAACCCCTCGACCCCTTGCAATGGTTACAGAGAAGATAACCTATGGAGGATAGAGAAAGAATGACGAAAAAGAAACTGAACACTAGGGTGGTCGCAAACATAGTCCTGGTCTGCACGATCATTGCGGCAGGTATTTTTATCGGGAGATGGACAATCAGCAGCGTCTCTGCCCAGGCAGACGGATATGAGGAACTGAAAGTCTTTACCGAGGCACTCTCGATCGTCAGAAAAAACTACGTCGAGGACGCAAAACCGAAAGACCTGGTCTATGGAGCCATCAAGGGCATGGTCAGTTCTCTCGACCCCCATTCGGCCTTTATGACGCCGGAGCAATATAAGGAGATGCAGGTGGATACCAGGGGCGAATTCGGTGGGCTCGGCATACAGATCGGCATTAAGGACGGCATGCTTACCGTGATCGCCCCGATAGAAGACACTCCTGCTTACCGGGCAGGGATAGAGGCAGGGGACAAGATCATCAAGATCAATAACGATTTCACAAAAGATATGTCGCTCCATGACGCGGTGAGCAAGATGAGGGGTGTTCCCTCGACAGCAGTGAAGATATCCATCCTCCGGGAGGGATGGAAAGAGACCAAAGACTTTTCCATCGTCCGTGAGATCATAAAAATCAGGAGCGTCAAATCCAAAACGATCGATGAAACCATCGGGCTCATAAAAATCAACCAGTTCCAGGAACAGACTGCCGACGACCTCTCCCGTGCACTTGACAACCTCATGAAGCAGAATATCGGTTCTCTGATCCTCGACCTCCGGAATAATCCCGGAGGGCTTCTCAACAGCGCGGTTGACGTCTCGAGCAGGTTTCTTCCCGAGGGGAAACTGATCGTATTCATCAAGGATAAGAAGGGTTCCAAAACTGAATACCGGAGCGCAAAGAGCAGCACAGACTTTTCGCTGCCCATGGTGGTGCTCGTCAATCAGGGGAGTGCAAGCGCTTCTGAGATCGTTGCCGGTGCACTCAAGGACTGGGACAGGGCTGTGATCATAGGGACACAGACGTTCGGGAAAGGTTCTGTTCAGTCGGTAATCCCCCTTGGAGACGGTTCTGCACTCAGGCTGACCACTGCACGGTATTACACCCCGAAAGGCGTATCAATCCAGACAACCGGCATAGCACCGGACATCGTGGTGAAACCGGAAGTCAAGGATGGGGAAAGAAGCTTGCCGGTGATACGGGAGAAAGACCTCGAAGGGCATTTATTAAACGGGGACGCTGAAGAAAAATCCGACGTCAGTGAGGAGATGATCCCCATGGAGATCGATGAAAAGGATGACATTCAGCTTCAGCGGGCGATAGACCTCCTGAAAACCTGGAAAATATTCAGGGAACTGCCGAAAGCTTCGTAATTCAGCCTGTATGCTCTCCGGGTTTACCGTGCAGAAACAGGCGGCTCAGGGTCACCAGGGAATCCGTTGCAGGGTTTTCTGCCATGGTTCTCTGGTGAGGCAGAAGATTTGGCTGCACAGAGGGGAAGATGATGTCCAGGGTTATCTTTGACATAGAGACGTTCGGGAGGGATTTCGAATCCCTTGATGAATACACCCGGGAATATCTCCTCCGCTATGCAGAAACAGAGAGCGATCAGCAGGAGATCAAAGACCGCCTCTCCCTGTATCCGCAGACTGCGGAGATAATCGCGATAGGGTTGCTCGATCCTGATACAGGGAAAGGCTCCGTATTCTTTCAGACGTCCGGGGACCCTCTCCTCCCGTTCGAGGAAGAGCAGATCCGCTTCGAAACCGGGACCGAGAAGGAGATCATACAAAAATTCTGGCGAATCATCAGAGAACAGAAACAATTTATAACATTCAACGGCAGAAGCTTTGATTGTCCCTTTCTCATGATCCGTTCCGCGGTCAACAGGATCAAACCTGCGAGAGATTTGATGCCGAACAGATATCATGATGTGCATATTGACCTTCTTGACCAGCTCTCATTCTTCGGCGCTTCCCGCAGGAAGTTCAGCCTCGACATGTGGTGCCGGACGTTCGGCATCAGGAGTCCCAAGGAAGATGGTGTGACAGGCTATGAGGTGAGAGACCTCTATAAATCAGGGAGACATATCGATATTGCACGCTATTGTGCAGGGGATCTCAGGGCAACTGCGGAGCTCCTCTCGGTCTGGGAAAAATACATCCGCTCTGCATCATAGGGGAGGAATCAACCTGCGGAATTCAGCCGGTTTTTTTCTTCCTCAGCGAAAAGAAGAGAAGCGCAGCAGACCCGACCCCGACCGCTATCCTTACCGCGGCGCCCGAAATTTTGATCGTATTCTTCAGCAGCTGGAATACTTTTTTCCTGGTCATCTTTGTCGGGTTACCCCAGATATTCATTCGCTCTGCGGTAATCGAACCGCTTCGCATCAAGAACGTTCTGCACAAATCTGAAGAGAATATCCCTCTGCTCCCGGGTCAGTTCAGGATAAAAGACCGGGTTGGCAACAACAACCCCCCTGAACGCAAAAAAAGGTGCGACGACTTCAACGATCTCTGCATCACCCGTCAGCTTCATATATTCGTCGAAAAACAGGTTCAGGCACTCCCGGTATACTCCCCGGATATCGCCGTGATCCTTGATACTGAAAAAAATATAGTTGACTGTCAGGGCGGTAAGGTCGTCTGCCGGTTCACCCCATGGTCCCCGGCTCCGGTCGAGGAGAACAAAATCATCGGTGTCCGTGAACCAGATATTCCCGGGATGAAAATCGCCATGTATCTGCGATAATCTCTTATGTTTAGGTTTAAGTTTTATAATCCAATCTATTGATTTTTTTATTATTTTTGCCATAGTATCAGAAGGGATAATGCCCTCAGGATAGGTGTCAAAAACACCCATGAGGCATTCTCCGTGGCCTACGGTATCTCTCAGTTTCCTCCAGTAAAGCGTTCTGGAATCCTTCTTGAGAGCGTGAATTTTGGCGAGATAGGAAGCCATTGTTCCGATCTTTTTCCGGTCGGTTTCATCGGGCATATCCTTGCACGAGAATGCTGCAAGGTCGTGGAAGTAATGCCTTCCCTCAGCCCTCTCCATGAGCAGGTAATATTCCCTGCCTCCTCCGATAGGAAAGACCGATCCGTCATACGCTTCAGAAAGGACATCGACGGCTTGTACATGTTTGGGAAGGTTTTTGAATTCATCGAGGTCAAGGAGGAATACCGAAGCCCTGTCAGCAGGATAATCATGGCCAAGTCCCTCAGACGACAAGGCCTTGATGACGTATGACCGCAAACCTTCCGGTGTTTCCATCTCGATCAGGAAACCTGAACCCTGAACACCTGAGCCGAGTTTCCTGATCGAGATGCGGGAAACATCAGGAAACGTTTTAAGAAGATACTTCCTTATGGCTGTTTCATTGATCATAGGTGAAGATTTATGATTTTTGCATTACAAGAGTTCGAAACAACTCTCTATGGCATATGGCACTCTGAAAGTCATTCATTCTCCGACTTGATCGGGGAATCCAGGTATTTCAAAGGTTCCGGATTGTCCGGGATAGATGACAAAATGCAAGCAGACAGCCTCAGCATAACCCTGGAGTTCAAATCTTAAAGTGCCCCGAAGTTCTCCCGGTATCTCTCCAGAAAGTCCTCATAGGTATACCGGTGTTCCTGGGTTCCGTATGCTTCAACCGCATACGCAGCAGCGACCGATCCCATTTTCCCCGAGGTTTCCATATCCTGCCCGGTAATGAGCCCCTTGATCAACCCGGCCCTGTAAGCATCTCCGGCCCCGGTAGGGTCTATAACCTTTCCGGTTTTGACTGAAGGTATGCGGATATCGCCATCGGAATTGCATATGAGCGATCCATTCTCCCCCAGCGTAGTGATGATCATCCCCGCGAGCGACAGCAGTGCTGTCTTGTCCAGACCCGTCATCTTCATAACCACTTCAAGTTCATAGTCATTCGATATGAATGCCATTGCGCCGCTGAGCCATTCCCGCAGCCGGACACCCTCCCATTTGCTGAGTGACTGTCCCGGGTCGCAGATATAGGGAATACCCTTTTTCCTGCATGCCGTTGCATAACCGACCATGTCATCAAGATTCCCCGGTGCAATGAGACAGATTGCGTTTTCTCCGGCTGCCCCGTCGAATGTATATGCTGAAGGATATTTCATCGCACCCGGGTTGAAGCCGGTAATCTGGTTATCAGACATATCGGTGGTTATATATGCTCCTGCGGTGACTTCCTCCCTGATAATCGTAATCCCGTCAACCGGTATATTATTCCCCTGAAGCCATTCAAAATAATTATGATAATCCCTCCCGATCGTGGCAATAATATACGGCTTTTCATTCAGCAGGCTGAGCGAGTAGGCAATATTCCCTGCGGTCCCCCCGAACTTTTCGACAAGGCCATTGACATTGAAACAGACGTTCAGGATATGTATTTTATCCGGCAGGATAAAGTCAGAAAACCTGCCGGGAAAGTCCATGATGCGGTCATATGCCAGAGAACCTGAGAGATAGATATTCATCTCACCTGCGACCCGTTTGCCGGAATTGCTGTTTCCAGTGCACTGTACGCTGCATGTCCCCTGCCTATTGAACCAGCCTGCGCTGGTTTTCAAGGGCGGACATCTTCTCCAGGAGCTCCCTCTTTTTCTCCTGCACACCAGAGAGCTCCTTCTGAAGCGGCTCGATCTCTTTTTCCCGTTGTCTCCGTTGGATGAGGTTATAGGACTTGTCCGCGCCGATCTTCTCATTGATCGTCGTCACCAGGTCCATCTCCTGCTTTTCGGCAGCCCGGATTTCGTTTCGCAGGGTATCAAGCTCGGTGTCCAGGACAGCCTTCCGTTCGTTCATGCCTCCGGACTCCTCTGTCCGGCCTGCCGGTTCTTCCCTGCTTTCCCGGGTCTCCCGGAGCTCTGCCTGTGCCCCGGAAGCTGCACGCTCTTCCTCTGCTTCGCTGCCTTCTATCCTGAGGATATCCTGCTTTGAAATGATCATCGAACCGGTGCTGAAATACACCGTGACTTCTCCGTCTCTTTCCGAGTAAGTTTGTATTGCTCCTATTTCAGAGCCGTTTTTCAGGATAAAGGTATACTCAGCCTGAACTGCGCAGGGGATAAGGAGCAGCAGCAGAACAACAATAACTGTCCGTTTCATTCGATCCTCCTTAATGCATGCAGAAGACTTTCTGCAATTCCTTTATTGAATCCTTTCAGAACTGCTATCTCATCGATCGATGCGGCACGTATTTCTTCTATACTACCAAAAACCCTCAAAAGTTCAAGCCTCCTCTTCTTGCCGATGCCCGGGATACGTTCGAGCGGCGACTGGAAAAATTCCCGCCCTCTCAGTGTCCTGTGATAGCCTATCGCAAACCGGTGGGCTTCGTCCCTGATTCTCCTGAGCAGCAATGAAGACTTCCGCCTGTCTTCAAGGTCCAGAGGCAAAACCGCATTCAGGAGAAACGCCCTGTCAGGATCTTTTGCAAGGCCGATCAGAACAGGGTTTTTCTCAGAACCTGCCGGCAGTCTGTCGAAGATTTTTCTTGCTGTCTCGAGATGCCCCCTGCCCCCGTCAATAATCAAAAGGTCAGGGAAGGATCCTGCAAGGTTTTCAAAAAGCCTTTCCAATGCCTCTCTCATCATTGCATAGTCGTCAATTCCGGCAACTGTTTTGATCCTGAGCCTCCTGTATCTGTCCTTCCTGAATTCCCCTCCGGCCCAGTATACAAAAGCCCCGACCGCCTCGCTTCCTGATATATTCGAGATATCACAGGCACCGATGGTCGCGATGCTTTCCTCAATCTTCAGCCTCTCCTTCAACTCATGGAGAACCAGGGCAGGGTCTTCCTGCCTTCTGTTCCTGCACGCGATCATCGCATTTTCGGTCGCCATCTCCAGAAGTTCCCGCTTCCTGCCGGTTTTCGGAACCAGTATCCTGACAGATCCTGCCCGTTTCGTTTTCAGCCACGCTTTCAGCGATTTCCCCTCTTCCGGCTGGACAGGAACGATAATCTCCGGCGCCGGGAGACCCTCACCCGTATAAAACCGGGCAAGAAATTCCTGCATCAGTTCACGAACAGGGATATCAGCGGCATATCTGAGAAAAAATTCCTGTGAGCCGATCATGATGCCGTTCCTGATGAAAAATACCTGGAACACCGCGTCATTTCCTGAAGGGGAATATCCCACAACATCAATATCACCCAGGGAAGGGTCAACCGCTTTCTGCGACTCCCATGCCTGTTCAATCGCCCTGATCCTGTCCCTCGTCTTTCCCGCCTCTTCATAGCGCTGGGATTCGGACAACCGCTCCATCTCTTTTCTCAGACTCCCGATCAGATCTTTTCTCTCGCCGAGCAGAAAGAGCCTCACTTCCTCGATACGTCTCAGATAGTCTCCCCTGTCCACAAGTCCGGCACAGGGAGCAGGGCATCTGTTCATCTGATACTGGACACACGGCCTCATCCTTTTTTCGAAGTGATGTGCACAGTCCCGGATATGAAAATTCCTCCTGATGAACGAAAGCATCTCCCACATTGTCCCTGCAGGAACATAGGGTCCGAAATAGAGGGCCCCGTCCTTTCTGACTTTTCTGACCACTTCCAGCCTCGGCCATTCTTCATGGATGGTCAGCTTCAGGTAGGGATAATTTTTATCGTCCCTCAGAACAACATTGAACCTCGGCCTGTTCTGCTTGATCAGGTTTGCTTCCAGCACGAATGCTTCGAGCTCGTTGGCGGTAACAAGGTATGAGACATCCCTGACCTCCTTCATGAGGGCTGATTTCCGGGCGTCCATACGGGCTGGGTCCCGGAAATAGCTCTGAAGCCGCTTTTTCAGGTTTTTCGCCTTGCCGACATAGAGAACCCGTTCTTTCGGCCCCTTGAAAAGATATACACCGGGCTTTGCGGGGATATGATCAGGCCTGAGGAACAAGGTTGTTAGGATGCTTTGAGGTTTGCAAGAAGCTGCCTTACCTGCGCAGCATCCGGAGCATCAGGCGCAAGGCGCAGGTATTCCTCAAACTCCCGCACAGCCAGCACCCTGTCCTTAAGGTCGAACGCCGCCACCACACCAAGGTTGCGATGGGCATTGATATGGCCCGGATTGATGGCAATCGCCTTGTTATATTCCTCGACAGCCTTCCGGGGCTGTCCGATATTCCGGTAACAGGTGCCCATGTCAACCCTGACATCCACATTGCTGGGATCAAGCTCAAGAGACGTTTGGTATGCATCTATTGCCTCCTGATACCGGTGGGTATCCATGAACAAATTGCCAAGCTGAACCCAGGCGCGGACATCCCTGGGATTCTGCCTGACCATATCCTGCAGTATACTGATCTTGCCCTGGAGTTCTCCCTGGCTTTGCACAGGACCTGAGAACGGCGGCTGTGCTGATTTTTGCTGTTCTTGTTTCTCACACCCGGCCACAAGAACCGCAGCGACAAAAAACCCTATCAGCATCTTTTTCATCGAATTCCTCCGTTGTTCGTATTATTCGTACTAAGGGTATTTTAGCAGAATAAAGACAGGAAGACGCCGGCAGGTTACTGAATCAGAAATGCCGTACTTTCACACCCGGGGAAATTGCACACACCTGTTTCGCGGAAAGATTCACCGCATATCCTCTCATTCGATTGTTTATGCGGACAACGTTAATTATCCACCAGCCCGGCAAGGTGTTCGGAATCCCAGATGTCGATTTCTTCAAGCAGCTCCGCCTTTTTTGCCTCGATCTCTTCCCTCTGTCTGCTCCAGTCGAGCGGACACTCCCGGGCGAGCCTGCTGTTCATTTCTGTGAGGTGTTCCAGAAGCGCGTGTAACGCTGCGAGCTGGGGCTCCAACGTCTTTTTTTTCTTTGCTTTTGTCTTTTCGACCGCCTGCATGATGTCGTACACCCTTGCCTTGAGAGAGGTGATTTCTGCCTGCATGATTTCACAGAAAGAGGTCACTTCCATGGGGAACCTCCTTATCCGCATTATGATTCAGGGGATCAATGATCCAACCGCTTTACAGAACCGCTTCGCTAAAACTCCCCATTTTTCTGTATCTCCGGTATCGCTCCTCGAGGAGTTTCCCGGTCGGTTTTGCCTTAAGCTCCTCGATGAGCGGGAGTATCTGCTCCAAGATATTTTTTGCAGTCTCTTCCGGTTCCCGGTGGGCCCCGCCAAGCGGTTCAGGGATAATCCCATCGATAATCCTGAACCCCAGAAGGTCCTGGGCAGTAAGCTTCAGGATCTCAGCAGCTCTCGCAAAATCGTCCGTGCCGATCTCTCCCTCTTTTTTCATGAGGATGGCGGCACACCCTTCCGGCGATATTACTGAATATGTTGCATGTTCGAGCATATACAAACGGTCTCCCACACCCAGTGCGAGCGCCCCTCCGCTCCCTCCCTCACCGATAACAACTGAAATGACCGGCGTCTTTATCCGCGACATTTCCATAAGGTTCATGGCGATCGCTTCCGCCTGCCCGCGTTCTTCAGCACCTATGCCGGGGAACGCTCCGGGAGTATCGATGAACGTGAGGATCGGCAGCCTGAATTTCTCCCCGATTTTCATCACCCGCAGGGCTTTCCGGTATCCCTCCGGGTGGGGCTGCCCAAAATTCCGGTAAATCCTCTCCTTAGTACCCCTCCCCTTCTGGTGGCCGATAATCGCTACAGGGGTATTATTGATTTTTGCGATTCCGGAGACGATCGACGGGTCGTCCGAATATCTCCGGTCACCGTGCAGCTCGACAAAATCGGTCGTCATAAGGTTCACATAATCGAGCGTATACGGCCTGTCCGGGTGTCGCGCGATAAGCGTCTTCTTCCATGCCGTCAGGGATGAAAAGATTTCCGAACGCAGGTCCTTCACTTTCTTCTCGAGTTTCTTTATCTCTTTCGATATGTCAATATCTTTCCCGTCGGAAAGACGCTTCAGTTCATCGATCTTCAGTTCGAGCTCTTCCAGCGGCCGCTCGAATTCAAGGTAATACCTGATCATCGAAACGCCACCGCTCCCTTTCCGGCAATCTTCTCAACCGTGTGTATGGTTGCTGAGTCGTCCGATATGCTCATGCCGGTCGCAATCAAGGTTTCAGTTCCTCGATAAAAAATCCGCAGGTAGAGGGGATATGCACCCTTATGCTGTGACGAGAGCAGGGTCTTGAGTGTCTGCAGGTCTCCTCCGTTCCGGAGGGGAAACCGGAGCACTATCTCCGCTTTATGCCCTGACTGTGGATGTACCCTGTCGAGCCTCGAGATACTCTGAGCTACGATCTTGACTCCTTTTTCGGTCTTGTCCACAGTACCCTGCACCAGCAAGGGAGCATCTTTCTGGAGAATCAGAATACTGTTCCGGTATAGTTCGGGGAAGACGATAACATCAACCGTGCTCTCCGGTCCTTCCAGCGTGCAATATGCCATAATCTCAGCTTTTGACTTCGTCTGGATTCGCCGGATTCCGGTCAGAATACCGCCGATTACAATGTCTTCTCCGTCCGTCAGCTCATCGGTTGCTGAAATCCTTTTCGTCCCAAGCCTATCGAGCTGGGATGCATATTTGGTCAACGGGTGTCCTGAGAGATAAAACCCCAGCGCCTCTTTTTCATGTTTCAGCATTTCCTCTGTTTCCCATTCGTCGCCCCTATTCTCTGTCTCTCCGGGAGAAGCGCCGAAAATGCTCTGCTGACCGAATGCATGGGATGAATAACTCTTTGCTCCGTTCAGATGCCTGCTGACAAAATCTATCGCCTTTGCCCGTACGACCTTGAGAGAATCGAACGCTCCTGCCTTGATAAGCCCCTCAACAACTTTTTTGTTCACCTTCCTCTGGTCGACACGCTCAAGGAAATTTTCAAGCGAGGTAAAAGGCCCCCCTTCGGTGCGGGCCAGAAGTATCGACTCCAGGGCCGACGCGCCGACCCCTTTCACCGCTTCGAGTCCGAACCGTATTGACCGCCCGACCACCGTGAACTCCTTGCCCGACTGATTGATATCCGGGGGGAACATGGCTATGCCCATCTCACGACAGCCCGCAAGAAACTTGACTACTTTATCGGTGTTGTCCATATCTGCGCTCAGAGTGGCTGCCATAAACTCCACCGGAAAGTGGGCCTTCAGGTAGGCTGTCTGAAAAGCAATGTATGCGTATGCGGCGGAATGCGATTTATTGAAGCCGTATTCTGCGAAATGTTCCATAAGGTTAAAAATCCTTATTGCTTTCTTTTCAGATATCCCGTTTGCCCGGGCTCCTTCGATGAATACCTCTTTGAGTTTTTCCATCTCTTCAGGCTTTTTCTTCCCCATCGCCTTCCTCAGGATATCAGCCTGTCCCATACTGAAATTCGCGAGTTTGTTCGCGATCCGCATGACCTGCTCCTGGTACAGGATAACCCCGTAGGTCTCATCAAGAATCTCCTTTAACTGAGGCAATTCATACTTCACGGGTATCAGGCCTTTTTTCCTTTTAATAAATTCATCAAGCATACCGCTTCCCATGGGTCCCGGCCTGTAGAGGGCAACTATCGCGATAAGGTCCTCGAACCTGCTGGGGGCGCTTTTAACCAGCAGGTCCCTCATCCCGGCACTTTCGAGCTGGAAGATACCGGTGGTATTCCCCTCACCGAGGAGCCGGTAGGTATCACTGTCATCGAATGAGATATCCCGGAGTGCAAAGGTCTTCCCGTTCTCCCTGATATACTGGAGAGTCTTGTTGATGACGGTGAGGGTTTTCAATCCGAGGAAATCGAATTTCAGAAGGCCTATTTTTTCGACGGAGACCATGTCGAATTGCGTAACGACGCTTTCGTCCGAAGGGTTTCTATAGAGCGGCACATAATCGGTAAGGGGAGTCGGTGATATCACAACCCCTGCCGCATGGGTGGACGCATGCCGGGAAAGCCCTTCGAGACGCATGGCAATGTTCAGCAGTTCCTGTATCTTCTGGTTTGTTGTGTAAAGCGCCATGAGCTGGGGTTCTGCATGGAGAGCGTTGTCTATCGTAATATTCAGGGTGTTCGGAATGAGTTTTGCGATCTTATCCACTTCACCATACGGGATACCCAGCGCCCGTCCGACGTCCCGGATCGCCGCTTTGGCAGCCATCGTACCGAAGGTTATAATCTGTGCAACGTGCTCCTTTCCGTATTTCCCGGCAACATAGGAAATGACTTCCGGCCGCCTGTCCTTGCAGAAATCCACATCGATATCCGGCATGCTTATCCTTTCAGGATTGAGGAACCGCTCGAAGAGAAGGTTATACTGGACAGGGTCTATATCAGTGATACCGAGACAGTATGATACCAGGCTTCCGGCAGCAGACCCCCGGCCGGGACCGACTGGGATTCCCCGTTTTTTCGCATAGCTGATGAAATCCCAGACAATGAGAAAGTATGAAGAATATTCCATCTTCGCGATCGTATTCAGCTCCATTTTCAAGCGCTCCGCATAGACAGCATCCGGGTTCGGACCCAGACGCGCCGCGAGACCTTCCCGGGCAAGTTGCCCGAGAACTGCTTCAGGGGATCTCCCGTCTGCAATCTCGTAAACCGGCAGCAGGGTTTTCCCGAGGGAAAACTCCACGTTACAGCGTTCTGCTATTTTCCTGGTATTCAGGATTGCCTCCGGCAAATCCCTGAACGCCTGCTTCATCTCTTCCGGTGATTTAAAATACAGACTCTCGGTTCTGAATTTCAGACGGGACTTGTCCTGAAAGCTCTTGCCGGTTTGTATGCAGAGAAGGATGTCATGGGCCTTTGCATCGTCAGGCCTCATGTAATGACAGTCATTGGTGGCAACGATATCAATGTGCAATTCCCTTGCCAGTTCAACCAGCTTTCTGTTCACTTCCTCCTGCTCAGCGATGCCGTTATCCTGTATCTCGATATAAAAGTTATCGGGTCCGAGGATATGTTTGTATTCCAGCGCCTTCTCCCGCGCCCTGTCTACCATCCCTCTCATGAGGCAATAGGGAATCTCCCCCTTCAGGCATGAGGTAAGGGCAATAAGACCGCCGCTGTACTGCTCCAGAAGCTGCATATCGATCCTCGGTTTATAATAGAACCCTTCCATATAGGCTCTGGTGACCAGCGTGACCAGGTTACGGTATCCGTGGTTGTCCTTCGCAAGGAGAATGAGATGGAATGACGCTTCGTCGATCTCGCCGCCCTGTTTCCTGTCGAAGCGGCTTCCGGATGAGATATATACCTCGCATCCGATGACGGGTTTTATCCCTGCTTTTGTCGCAAGGCGGTAGAACTCCACCGCCCCGAAGAGGTTCCCGTGGTCGGTGATCGCAACTGCCGGCATCCTGAATGCAGAAGCCTGGCCGACGAGTTCCTTTATCCGGATCGCTCCGTCGAGCAGGCTGTATTCAGTGTGGACATGGAGGGGCACATAATCGACATGCTGAACCATATAAGAATATTACCCTCAGGCAGAGTATCAAGTCAATCGAAGGAGCTTCTTTGACAGGACTTTTCCCGGGAAGGTATAATTTTTGAATGAAGGTGAAACTGAGTATTATCCTCGCGGTAATCTCCATACTCATCGGTATTTCTGCAGGCAGTTATCTGGCACTGGGCACCGGTATTCCCTCCCTGGAGGAAATGAAAGACATCGATCAGGATGCAGGGACGAAAATATATGCCGATGACGGCTCCCTGATCGGAGAACTCAAAGTACAGAAGGGCATCTTTGTACCGATTCGCGAAATCCCCGAACACATGATTCAGGCGGTAATCGCGGTTGAAGATTCGCGGTTCTGGTCACACAAGGGAATCGACTATATCGCCATCATGAGGGCCGTTGTAAAAGACATACTCTCCGTGGAACTCAAGGAGGGCGGGAGCACCATCACCCAGCAGCTCACAAAAATCATGTTCCTTACGCCGGAAAAAACCCTGAAGAGAAAACTCCGGGAAGCGGTCCTCGCAGTAAAGATAGAAAAGAATCTCACGAAAAACGAGATACTCGAACTGTATCTCAACAGGATATATTTCGGCCACGGCGCATATGGTGTCGAAATGGCATCCCGCGTATATTTCGGGAAATCGGTAAAATCGGTAACCCTGGCAGAGGCCGCCCTCCTTGCCGGCCTTATCAAGGCGCCGAATTCATATTCACCCTATAATAGCCTCACAAAAGCCAAAGACAGGCAGCAGATTGTGCTTTCCCGCATGGAGGAAGAGGGATATATCGACAAGTCCCGGAAAGAGAATGCCGGAAAGCAGCCGATTTATCTGTCAAGCATGAGGAAGGGAATCGAAGCCAACAACTATTTCATCGAATACATCCGGAAATACCTTGAAGCAAAATATGGTGAAGAAACCGTGTACAAAGGGGATATGAGAGTATACACCACGCTGGACAAAAAGGCTCAATACCATGCTGCGCGAGCGCTCCAGGAGGGGCTGAGGGCGCTGGACAAGAGAAGGGGATGGCGTGGACCGATAGAGCACAGGAACGACGTCGACTTTGAAAAAGAGATGCAGCAGGCCGAAACAGATTCGCAGGTTGTGGCTACTCCCGGCGAGATTTCCACAGGGATCGTTCTCTCGGTCGGCAAAAAGGAGGCTCAGATCAAGACCCGGGGAGTCATCGGCAGACTTGCCCTTGAGGACGCACGGTGGGCTTCAAAAGTCTTCGATCCGAAAAAGCGAACCGCGAGGATGCTGAAGGACTTTTCCCTGCCGCAGATACTGGAACCCGGTGATATTGTGAGGGTGGTCATAGCAAAAGTACAGGGGAACTCGGTTCATCTCAGGCTGGAACAGGATCCCGAAGTTGAAGGCGCTGTCGTAGCGCTTGATCATCATTCCGGATTTATCAGGGCGCTGGTAGGCGGGTATGACTTCGTAAAGAGCGACTTTAACAGGGCATTGTATGCAAAACGCCAGCCCGGTTCTGCCTTCAAGCCTGTCATATATGCTGCGGCACTGGATCAGAATTTCACCCCTGCGAGCATCCTGATCGACGAACCGGTAACCTATCAGGGCGGCCCCGGAGGCGAGTGGAAACCCAGGAATGCAGACCACAAATTCTATGGCCCAACAACACTCCGTGAAGCATTGACTTATTCGAGAAATGTCGTTACAGTAAAACTGGTTGATGCACTCGGTATTGATACGGTGCTGAATTTTGCAAGAAATATCGGCATTCAGGGGGAAATGCCGAGAGATCTTACCCTGGCTCTTGGATCACTGACGGTTTCCCCGTTCGAACTCTCCCTCTGTTACAGTGTATTCGCCAACGGCGGCATGAAAGTCAAACCGGTTGCGGTCAAGTATATTACTGATGCACGGGGCAGAATCCTCGAAAGCAGCGAACCCGAAGCAGAAGAGGTGATCAGTCCCCAGACTGCATTTCTGATCACTTCATTGATGGAGGACGTGGTAAAGCAGGGCACCGGATGGAGAGCAAAAGCGCTCGGCAGACCCGTGGCGGGAAAGACCGGCACAACGAATGAATACCGGGATGCCTGGTTTGTCGGATATTCACCCAATCTGACAGCAGCTGTCTGGGTCGGCTTCGATGATGTAAGGTCACTCGGCCCCCAGGAGACCGGGGCACGCGCCGCTTCCCCGATATGGGTAGATTTCATGAAAAATACCCTGACCGGGGAACCGGAAGAATTCATTCCGCCCGAAGGCATCATCGCCCTGACCATAGACCCCTTCACCGGACTTCTTGCACGGAATGAGGCATCGGGAATAAAGGAATATTTCAGGGAAGGGACTGAGCCGACCCAGTTTGCGCCTCTCCTCTATCATCCCCGCAAGCTTTGGGAAACGGACTCAGACCTTAATTTCGATTAGGAGGGCTACCATGATCAGATCGATAGTCGGCATTGCTGTCAGCATCCTTGTTCTGCTTTTCCTTGCCGGGATCGTAACGGCAGAGGACAATCCATACGACCAGGCGGTCAAGGCCTATGCAAGCAAAGATTTCAAAAACGCGGTCATTTATCTCCGGGAATATGTCGAGCAGAAACCTGACCCCTATGCTTATTATCTGCTCGGGTACGCGAACTACAAATTGAAAAATCATGCCGAATCAGCAAAATATTTCAGAGAGGCATATATCCTTGACCCGAACATCTCTCCGTTCACGATGAAAAAATAGTTTTACTGGAAAAATGCCGTTCTTTTCTATTGACTTTTCAGAAAACTGTTATGTAAGATAAGTGCGATTTTTATCCCCCAGGAGGAGGTCTATATGGAAGAAGTCCTGTTATTCGATGCCTTTGTGAAACCGGAAGTGATCCCCCATAACGTCAGTTACGGGATATTCGCGTCCATCCTTTTGATTGCCCTTGCGTTTGCTGTCAAGGGGTCTCTGCGCCTGGTGCCTAGGGGGCTTCAGAATTTCGTCGAAATGATCGTCGAGCAGATATTGAAGTTGACCGACGAGACTATAGGCCATCACTGGAGCAGGTCTTTTTTCCCCTTCATCTGTACAATCTTCCTCTTCATCCTTGTATGCAATCTGATGGGGTTGGTGCCCGGTTTCTCCGCAGCTACCGCAAATGTGAATACGAATGCATCCATGGCAATCCCTGTCTTCCTGTTTTATCAGTTCATGGGGTTCAGGGTGCACGGTTTGCATTACATGAATCATTTTCTCGGGCCGATCCGTTCCCTTTCAGGGCTTCCTCTCATGATCCTGATGTTCCCGATCGAGCTCATCGGTCATTTCGTACGCCCTTTGACCCTGACAGTCCGGCTTTTCGGCAATATGACAGGAAAACATATCCTGCTCCTCGTGCTCGGGATTATCGCTCCCTGGTTTATCCCCTCAGTAATTCTCGGACTTGGGTTGCTCGTGAGTGTAGTACAGGCTCTCGTGTTCACCCTGTTAACCATCTGCTATTTCGCCGGTGCCGTTGAAGAGGCACATTAATTTTCAATATTCTGGAAAGGAGGAAGGAAAAAATGAGAAAAGTCTTCAGTGTACTGCTTCTTTCACTCGCATTGATCTGGTTATTGGCACCCCTCTGCTTCGCCGAAGAGGCTGCTGCTGCAACAACAGGTGGTAGCTCGAACATCTTCTACTATGCCCTCGCAGCCCTCGGCTGTGGTGTAGGCATGGGTCTCGCAGCCCTCGGTACTGGTATCGGTATGGGTACCGGTCTTGGTGGTGCGTGCGAAGGAGTTGCAAGGAACCCCGGTGCATCAGGCAAGATCACCACAACCCTCATCATCGGTCTCGCGATGATCGAGTCTCTCGCAATCTACGCACTCGTTGTCGTCCTGATCCTCATCTTCGTGAACCCGTTCGGCGCGCTCCTTAAATAAGAGATACCTAACGACAAAAGGGCAGGCCGCAAGCCTGCCCTTTTTTATTGCAGCATCAGATAGTTGATTCTTTCACTTCCTGAAAAAGTTTTTCGGAATAAGATGGCGGATGAGGTAGGTGATGACATCTTTATGCCAATCGAATCCGGACTGCTCGATAACCGGCATAATACCGTCCTTGCGTGCGATGTCCATCAGGAAATCGATCTGCCGGTCTGTGAGCATTGAATAGATGGTTTTCAGTCTCTGCCCTGCCTTGAGCTCGGGGGCAAGCCTGCCCCTCCACGCCCTGTCATATGCTTTCAGAACTTTTCCTGTGAAGTCGCCCTGCCGGAACGCATCAGCAATAGTATCTGCCGCAATTTCTGAACAGAGCAGTCCGAAATAGATTCCACCGCCTGTTGTCGCTTTGACCTGTCCTGCAGCCTCTCCTACCACGACAAGCCTGTCGGCATAGCTTTTCGGAATAGTCCTTGTCGGAATCGGACTGCACCTGATCGGGCTTTCCCAGCGGAGTACTCTCCCTGAAAGATGCCGGCTTTTGATAAAGGTTTTCAGGAACGATGCAGGCTTGTTCCGGGTAAGCAATCCTACTTTGGCCTGTCTGTCGCCTGTGGGAACGATCCAGGAGAAAGAACCCGGTGCGATTTTTTCACCGAAGCAGACCTCGACATCTTCCACGTCTTCCATGCTGACTTCTGTCTGCGCACCGTAAAGAAAGTCTCCCGGTCCCTCCGGGATTCCAGGCAACCCATCCCTTGCAAAACCGGTCGCAATGATGCCAACCTCTGAAGAGAAGGATTGTTCTTCATCCTTGTTGTCCGTTTTTATGGTAAATGCGTTACGGGTTACGACAATCTCTGTAACCCTTGAATCCAGATGAGTGACAGCCCCTGCCGCTTCAGCCCTCTTGTGTATTGCCCGGTCGAACAGATCACGCCTGACGACATAGGCAAAGGGCGAAGCTGCCTGATACTTCAGGAAATCCCCGGAAGGAGCAAACGCCTTCACAGAAGATACAGGGCGGGTTACGGTATGTTCGGGCAAACCATATTGCCGGAAACACTCGGTGCTGATGATGCCTGTACAGTTGACATTCCTGCCGATTTCCGGGTCCTTTTCAAATATCCCTACCCTGAATCCTTTCCCGGCCAGCAGGCACGCGGTATAACTCCCTACCGGTCCGCCCCCGACGACAATGATATCATATGACGGTGTTTTCATTCTTTCTGTTTCTGTTGAAGAACGAAGAAAGTGCCTTCTTTTTTTACACTATTTCCATTTTTTTTTCAACAAAAGCCTGCCGTATCAGAGTGTTCCGAATTCATTCATGAAATGGCGTGCCGTCTCATCATCAAAGACGCAGAATTCAATCTCCCTGAGACTTCCCGGCGGATTGCTTCTCAGGTACCGCAATACCTCGTTCACCAGGATATTTGCGCATCTGTCTTTGGGAAACCCGAATATCCCCGAACTTATTGCAGGGATCGCGATAGTCTCGACCCCTCTGCTGTCTGCAAGGATAAGGCTGTTCCTGACCGCGCTGGTGAGCTTGCTTTCTTCATCCCCTTCTCCCATTCTCGGTCCTACCGCATGGATGATAAATTTTGCAGGGAGCTTGCCCGCACCAGTTATCGCTGCCTGCCCGACCGGAACAACCCCTATCCTGTCGCTTTCGTCCTGGATACTCTGTCCGCCCTTCCTCACAAGAGCGCCTGCAACACCTCCACCGTGCTGGAGATAAGAGTTTGCAGCATTCACAACCGCATCCACTTTCCGCTCCGTTATGTCCCCCAGTACAAGGCGGAGAATCCGGCTATCGATAGTCTTCTCGCTGAGTATTTGCATGAATTCCTCCCTCTGGTTCATGCTCCCCTCTGTGAAGAGTCCGATTCCCTGGCTTTCTATGATAAAATATATCATAAGTAGGATTCTGGAGGATATAGATAGCAGCATTGTACGGAAATCTGTCGGGACTTAAGGCCAGCTTCCTGAATGCACTCGAAAGGATATACAGGAGGAAGGTCCTTCGTGAAGTAATTACTCCCGAACTTGCACGATACCTTGCAGAAATCTCTTTTGAAATCAACAGACAGATCGGTATCCTGATCGCACGATCCGGCACAATCACCCATGTAATCGTCGGTGATGCAAGAGGGATATTCATCCCTGCGCTGGAAGGCTATCCTCTGGGAAGAAAACCGCTCCGGGGTCTGAGGCTGATACACACCCATCTTTTTGAAGAACCCCTCACGCAGGACGACCTCACAGACCTGGCCCTGCTCAGGTTTGATCTCGTTGCGTCAATTGGAGTAAGGGACGGACTTCCGGGCAATTTCCAGCTCGCATACCTGATGCCCGGGGGCGAAAAACCTTTCGAACTCATGGAGTATCAGAATTTTCATGCATTCGAACTCGAATTTCTCCCGTTCATCACTTCTCTTGAAGAGGAGACCGAGAGACAGCGAAGCTTCAACCCTGACGACAGACGTGAAAAGACAATCCTTGTGAGTGTTTCGACACGTCCGAGGTACGAGCAGGAAGATTCCCTGGAGGAACTGCGGGAGCTTGCAGAGTCCAGCAATCTCCTCGTGCTCGATACCGTAATACAGAGGCCGAAGGAAATCAACCCGAAGTACCTGATGGGCGAAGGGAAAATCAAGGACCTCGTCATCAACGCGTTAAGCACGGGAGCTACCCTTCTTGTGTTTGATCAGGAACTGAATCCTTCACAGATAAAAGCCATTACCGAACTGACGGAACTGAAAGTGATAGACCGGTCGCAGCTTATCCTCGATATTTTCGCCCGGCGCGCCCATAGCCGCGACGGAAAGGTCCAGGTAGAACTCGCCCAGTTGAAATACCGTCTTCCCAGGCTTACAGGAAAAGGCTCTGCGATGTCCCGGCTCATGGGAGGTATAGGCGGAAGGGGGCCTGGTGAAATGAAACTCGAAATAGACAGAAGGCGTGTCCGCGACAGGATCGTGCTCCTTGAAAAGGAACTGAAGCATCTGAGTGAGGCCAGGAAGCAGAGGAAGCAGAAGCGGGTCGAACGGGGCGTTCCTATTGTTTCGATTATCGGATATACGAATGCCGGCAAATCAACCCTCCTGAATGCTCTCACAAAAAGCACGGTGTTTGTCGAAGACAAACTGTTCGCAACGCTCGATACGGCAAGCAGGCGTCTGCGGTTCCCGCGTGAGAGGGAGGTTGTGATCACCGACACGGTCGGGTTTATTCGGAATCTCCCCAAAGACCTCATGACCGCTTTCAAGGCGACCCTTGAAGAACTCGAGGACGCGGACCTGCTTCTCCATCTTGTCGATATCTCAAACCCCCGGTTTGAGCAGCATATCGAATCTGTTGAGAATATCCTCATCGAACTCCGTCTGGACCGGAAACCACGGCTGCTCGTGTTGAACAAAGCCGACAGAATCCCGGGGGAGGAGATACAAAACCTCGCTTTCCGGTATGACGCGATACCGATATCAGCACTGGACTCTTCTTCCTTCAGTCTGCTGCTGCAGGCGATCGAATCACATATCTGGGATAAAAAATTACAGGAAGTGCAGGTATAATTGGAGGTATCATGGATTTCGAACCGAAATGGATAGCCTGGGAAATAACAAGACGCTGCAACCTGAGATGCGTCCACTGCCGTTCATCCTCCGAACTTGAGGTAAAAGCGCATCCTGATTTCCCTCTTGAAGAGGCGTTCAGGGTTATCGATGACATCACAAGTTATGCAAAGCCCGTAATAGTGCTCTCGGGCGGTGAACCTCTCCTGAGAGAGGACGTTTTTGATATTGCGCGGTATGGGACGGATAAGGGGCTGAGGATGTGTCTCGCAACAAACGGTACCCTCGTCTCTGATGAGATCTGCGTGAAAATCAAAGATTCAGGCATCAGAATTGTCTCCCTGAGTCTTGACGGCTCTGAAGAAAAAGTCCATGATGACTTCAGAAACCAGGAGGGCGCCTTTGCCGGCACGCTCAACGCGGCCCGCCTCTTCAGGGAACACGGCATTGAGTTCATCATCAATTCGTCCTTCACGAAGAGGAATCAGGAAGAAATACCGAAAGTTTATGAGCTGGCCAGGGAACTGGGTGCGACTGCATGGTATCTCTTCATGATCGTTCCGACAGGCAGAGGCGAGGATATTATGCATGAACTGATCTCTCAGGAAGAGTACGAAAAAATCCTCGAATGGCACTATGAGATGGAGAAGGACGAGTCAACCCTCCTCGTGAGGCCGACCTGTGCACCCCATTATTACCGGATCGTTCTGCAGAAATCCAGAGAGGAAGGCGCAAAATTCGAGAGGAGGACGCTGAAATTTTCCACAGGCGGCTCCAAAGGATGCATCGCCGGACAGCTCATCGCACTGATCGATGTTGACGGCAACGTGCTTCCCTGCAGTTATTTCCCGAAACCTGCAGGGAATATCAGACAAAAGCCCTTCAGGGAAATATGGGAACACTCGGAATTATTCCAGGAACTCCGTGATTTCAAGAAATATAAAGGCAAGTGCGGTTCCTGTGAGTATGTGACAGTATGCGGCGGGTGCCGTGCACGGGCATACGCAGTGCATGGGGACTATCTTGCAGAGGAGCCGTTCTGCGGCTATATTCCTGTCAGGTACAGGAAAGCGCGCCAATCGTAACCATGATGCAGGGAACGACGGTCTTCCTTTCCGCACAGCGCATGATTTCGGCTCCAGGGCATCTCAGTGCACGTCCTTCCCGGGTCAGGTCAGGAGATAGCGGTTTGGAATCCCGGAATCGATCAGTCATCACTAACGGAAAAAAAACTGCAACCAAGGGGGAACCATGAATGACACATTTCTGAAAGCATGCCGCGGCGAAGAGGTGGACTATACTCCTGTTTGGCTGATGCGCCAGGCAGGACGGTATCTTCCGGAGTATCAGGCAATGCGCTCACAGGTCGATTTTCTGACCCTCTGTAAAAACCCCAGGCTCGCGGCGGACGTCACGCTGCAGCCGGTGGACATCCTCGGGGTCGATGCCGCGATTCTTTTCTCCGACATTCTTATCCCCCTTGAGGTGATGGGGATGCGCCTTGAATTTTCAGAAAAGGAAGGGCCTGTTCTCAATGATCCGGTGCGGAACAAAGCCGGGGTTGAACGACTCGCGATTCCTGACCCGGAGGAGGATCTCCCGTTTATTTTCGATACCATAAAACTCCTTCGGACAGAACTCACGGATAAAGTCCCCCTCATCGGGTTCTCAGGAGCGCCGTTTACCCTGGCAACCTATCTGATTGAAGGGGGGACGTCAAAGAATTTTGTCCATACCAAACGCATGATGTTTCAGAACAGTCCGGCCTTCCATTATTTAATGGACAAACTCTCGACAACCGTCAGCGGGTATCTTTCCGCACAGGTGAAGGCCGGGGCCCAGGCAGTGCAACTGTTCGATACCTGGGCAGGCGTCCTCAGTCCGTCCGACTATACGAAATTCGCCCTCCCCTCTGTAAAACGCATTATCGCCGAGGTGAAAAAGGAAGGGGCGCCGGTCATCTATTTTGCGAACAACTGCGCAGGAATCCTGAAGGAGATCAGGAAAACCGGGGCGGATGTTACCGGTATCGACTGGAGGATCGATCTCGGTGACGCGGTAAAGAAACTCGGCAAGAAGGCGGTTGTACAGGGCAACCTTGACCCTTGCGCACTCTTCCTCTCTCCTGAGCAGATCGGGGACCGGGTGAAAGACATCCTCTGGAAAGGAGAATCAGCACGAGGGCATATCTTCAATCTCGGACACGGGGTACTGCCCCAGACGCCGGTTGAAAATGTGGTGGCCCTTGTCGAAGCTGTACATACCTATGGAAGAAAAGACTGACACAATCGGGGTAGTGTTTCTCAATCTCGGAGGGCCGGATTCGCTTCAGGCCGTCAGACCTTTTCTCTACAACCTGTTTTCAGACAGACAGATAATCCGGCTCGGTCCTCCTTTTCTCCAAAAGCCTCTCGCGTGGCTCATCTCATCCCTCCGGTCAGGAAAAACAGAAAACCTCTACCGCATGATCGGGGGGAAATCACCGATTCTCGAAATTACCACTGCCCAGGCAAAGGCGTTGGAAACTCTCTTGAACCAGGAACAAGGAACCCGGAACCCGGAAATGGTATTCAGGGTCTTCGTAGCAATGCGTTACTGGCATCCGTTTACAGAAGACGTCATCCAAACAGTCTACCATTCCGGGATAAGGAAAGTCATAGCCCTCTGTCTCTATCCTCACTATTCTGTTGCAACCTCAGGGTCATCACTCTCAAAATTCAGGGACGTTATATCACAGTACCCTATCGAGTTCTTCCCGGTTTCCGAATGGTATGACCACCCGCTCTATATCGAGTCCCTCGTGGAAGTGATTCGGCAGGGGATGCAATCATTCGGTGACAAACCAACACCTGATATCCATGTTCTTTTCAGCGCACACAGCCTTCCTCAGAAATTCATCGACCAGGGTGATCCCTACGTCGATCATACCATGAAAACCATCGGGGAGGTCACGAAACAGCTTCCGATGCAGTGGCATTTGAGTTATCAGTCGAAAAGCGGCCCCGTACAATGGCTTGAACCGTCCACCGAGGATAAACTCGAAGAACTCTCCGGAAATGGCGTAAAAAATATCCTTGTGGTCCCCATCAGCTTTGTCTCGGATCATATCGAAACCCTGTATGAAATAGACATCCTGTATGCGACCCTTGCAGCCGGTCTCGGCATGACCCTGCGCCGGGCTGCCTCATTGAACACCCATCCTCTTTTCATCAAAGCGTTGCGCGATATCGTGATGAAAAGTGTCGCTGCCTCGCGATGGATTCCTGCCTAGTCATTCCTGGCCCGCTCATTCCTTGACATTCATTACATCCCTGTGGTAAAAAGTGAGTCTTGTCACGAATTCTTTATTTCGGGAGCACGAAAGAATGATCGCTGGGCTTTTCAGAGGCGGCATACATCCGCCTGACAGGAAATTCCTGTCTGCCGACAAACCAATTACCCCTGCGTCACCACCCGACCGGGTGTACATTCCGCTCAGTCAGCATCTCGGCGCTCCCTGCAAGGCAGTGGTAACGCCCGGACAGAAAGTCAGGAAGGGTGAGTTGATCGGTGAACCCGGAGGATTCGTATCGGCTCCGGTCCATGCATCGGTTTCCGGGCAAATAACCGATATCGGCGAGTTCCCGAATGCAATGGGCAGAATGGTGCCATCGGTTGTGATCGAAAATGACGGCAAAGATGAATGGACTTTGCTGAATGATTCGCCTGACTTCGACAGGCTTTCTCCTGAAGAACTGAAAGAAAAAATAAAAAACGCCGGTATTGTCGGAATGGGCGGCGCCGCATTTCCGACCGTTGTCAAGCTCTCTCCGCCGAAAGAGAAACCCATCGATACCCTCATTGTAAACGGCGCAGAGTGTGAACCATACCTGACGGCAGACTACAGGCTGATGATCGAGCATCCGGATGAAATACTCGGGGGGCTTGAAATCCTCATGAAAATTTTCGGAACTTCGAGAGGATATATCGGAATTGAGGATAATAAGCCGGACGCCATAGCAACTTTACACGGTGCATGCCGGGGCAAAAAGAACATAGAAATCGTCGCCCTGCCTGCGAAATACCCCCAGGGAGCGGAAAAGATGCTCATCAAGTCGATCACAGGCAGGGAGATACCGCCGAGGGCACTCCCCATGGATGTGAAAGTCGTGGTGCAGAACGTGGGTACAGCCCGTGCGGTGTTCGAAGCGGTCCGGTACGGTAAACCTCTGATAGAGAGAGTGCTTACGGTCACAGGCGGCGGGATTCATGAGCCCCGGAACCTGTTCGTCAAAATCGGCACGCTTGTTTCCCATCTTGTCGGAGAATGCGGCGGCCTGAAAGAGGATGCGGTGAAGCTGATCTCCGGCGGGCCTATGATGGGATTCGCTCTCCCCTCACCCGATGTCCCGGTAACAAAAGGGACTTCAGGCATCGTGGTTATGTCTGAACAGGAGATGGTCCATTCAGCCGGCTTCGGTCCATGCATCCGATGCGGACGGTGCATCGGGATATGTCCCATGGGCCTTATGCCCTCTATGCTGAGCATCTATGCAGAAAAGGGGTTCTATGAAGGGGCAAAGGAATATAATCTCTTCGACTGCTTCGAATGCGGGTCATGTGCCTTCGTCTGCCCATCAAAAAGGCCGATAGTCCAGCTTGTCCGGCTCGCAAAATCAATGGTAAAACCATAGACACAGTGGGAAAAAAGCGTGAAAAGTCCGGACTGATCGTTTCGGTCAGCCCTCATATCAAGGATACTGAAACAACAGAGAGAATCATGTGGAGTGTTTCTCTCTCGTTGGCGCCTGCCGTACTGATGGGCGTGTATTTCTTTGGTCCCAGGGCAGCTTTTACCATCATGGCAAGTATTCTTTCCGCAGTGCTCGCCGAATATATCTATCTGAAGTTAATGAAAAAAAAGGTTGTTGTACTCGACGGGAGCGCATTTCTCACAGGGCTTCTTCTGGGACTGAACCTGCCTCCTTCTGTTCCGTTTTTTATTCCGATACTCGGATCAATTGTAGCCGTAATCATCACCAAACAGCTTTTTGGCGGGCTCGGATACAATATTTTCAACCCCGCCCTTACCGGCAGGGCGTTTCTTCTCGTTTCCTTCCCCAGACTCATGACCGTATGGAATGAACCGGCTGCTGCCTTTATTCACCTTGACGCCAGAACAACAGCTACCCCTCTCGGCATCCTGAAAGAAGAAGGCTTTATCAGAGTAATCGAGGTGTTCGGAGACAAGTGGAATCTGTACTCGCAACTCCTGGTCGGTCACCGGGGTGGGTGTATCGGTGAAACATCGGTGCTTGCGCTCCTGATCGGCGCGGCGTTCCTTATGTACAGAAAGTACATCACCTGGCACATCCCCCTCCCGTTCCTCGGGACTGCAGCACTCATCGCATGGATATTCGGCGGACAGGAAGGCCTCTTTACCGGAGATCCGCTGTTCCATCTTATGACCGGAGGCCTGATGCTCGGAGCTTTTTTCATGGCGACTGATTACGTGACCAGCCCTTCGGTAAAGAACGGCCGGATACTCTTCGGGACAGGATGCGGATTCCTTACCATGCTCATACGGCTGAAAGGCGGATATCCCGAAGGGGTCATGTTTGCCATCCTGATCATGAACTGCTTTGCGCCTCTTATTGACCGGGGATTCAGAACAAAGGTATTCGGCGCGATTAAAAAACCGAGCCAGGGGGCGAAGCCGTGACGGCAAAAGACATCCTCAAGATAACCCTGAACCTCGTTATCATCTATCTGGTCGGGGGGATTATCCTCGCCGCTGTCTATGCAAAGACTTCCCCTATCATGTACAGGAATGCCGTTCTCGAAAAAGAAGCCGCGCTCAAAAAACTGATGCCTGAGGCCGATCATATCGAAAAACTCGGCGACTGGACGATCCATGAAAAACATGCAGAATATTTTATCGCGCGACGAAACAATGAAACAATAGGATACCTTATCCAATCCTTTGGAAAAGGGTATTCAAGCTACATCAACACCCTGGTTTCGGTCGATGCGGAATTCAGAATACAGAAGATCAGTATTCTCGGACACGCGGAAACACCCGGCCTTGGCGATGAGATCGAAGCGGACAGCTTCAAAGACCAGTTCAGAGGGAAAGACTCTGAACAGATGAAAGTACTGAAGACCGGGTCCACCGAATATGTCCAGGCAATCTCCGGGGCAACGATATCGAGCAGGGCGGTAGCGGAAGACGCAGTGAAGAACGGCGTGGAATTCCTTCGGAGAACCGTACGGGAAGGTAACAGGGATCATCATGTCACAGACTGATAAAATCAGCTATCGTCAACTGATTCTGAACGGTATTTTCAGGGAAAACACCATTTTCAAGCTCGCCCTGAGCCTTTGCCCCTCAATTGCCGTAACGAATAATGTGAGAAACGGTGTGCTGATGGGAGTTGCCGTGCTCTTTGTTCAGGTGATGGTGAACATCACGATCTCCCTGATGAGAAATCTGATCCATCCGAGGATACGGCTTCCGATTTTCATGCTGGTCATCTCAGGCTGGGTCACCGTAACAGATATGACCATGGCAGCCTTTGCACCGGCTGCGTATAAACAGATGGGCCTCTACATCCAGCTGATTGTTGCGTTTGCGTCGATTCTTGCGAGGGCTGAAATGTTCGCAAGCAAAAATACCTTTGTGCCCTCCCTGTTTGACGGAATAGGCATGGGAGCAGGATTCCTCTTCGCACTTACCGTCATCAGTATCTTCAGGGAATTTCTCGGCAAAGGCTCTCTGTGGGGCTATCAGATTCTCAATGTGAAACCCCTGCTCATACTGGTGCTTCCGGCAGGAGGATTTTTTGCAGTGGGATTGCTCATGGGACTCTTCAACTGGATCAATATGAGATATGAGGGGAAACAATGAACAACGAGTTTATCAGGCTCTTTGAGCTGATCGTAGCCGCTTCGCTCATCAACAATTTCGTCTTTACCCGTTTCCTCGGACTCTGCATATTCTTCGGAGTTTCGAAGAGGATGGAGACCGCTGTCGGGATGAGCATCACCTTCACTTCAGTCATGATGATCAGCGCAGGGCTGAGCTGGGTTATATTCACCAAGGTGATGGTTCCTCTTGATATCACCTTTCTGAAGATCATTGTCTTTATCGGTATCGTCGCTGGCTTCGTGCAGGCATCTGATACCATTATGCGCAAAATCGCACGGGGGCTCTATTATAAACTCGGCATCTACCTCGCCCTTATCTCGACAAACTGTATTATCCTTGCCGTACCCCTTATCAACGCCGGGGAGCGCTACACTTTCTTCGAAAGCCTTGCCTTTGCCTTTGGTTCGGGAATCGGGTTCTCGCTGGCCCTGATCATTATGGCAAGCATCAGGGAGAAGCTTGAACTTGCCGATGTCCCCCGACCTTTCAGGGGAGTCCCGATCGCGTTTATCGTTACCGGGCTGATTGCCCTTGCGTTTACCGGGTTTTCAGGACTGATAAGAATATGACCTTACAGAACGGAACATGCCGGATTTAATCGAAATCTTTGCTATGCTTGCCCGGGTAATCGGGCATTTGCCGCTCTCTGATTTTCTTGCGTATCTCGTCCCTCATGCCGGAGTCGGCGGAGGAGTCGAGGCACGGGAATATGTCCCTTTTCTGCCTGTCCTGGAATCGACCCTCATTTTTCTTGCCGGCATCGGTATTCTTTTCGGTCTGGGACTTGCCCTCGCCGCGAAAAAGTTCTCGGTAAAAATCGACCCGAGGGTCGAACAGGTGACTGATGTGCTTGCCCACGCACATTGCGGAGCCTGCGGATATGCCGGGTGTGAACAATATGCTGAAGCAGTGGTCGGCAATCCCGATGTCCCTCCCACGCTCTGCACACCAGGCGGTGCGAGAACAGCTGAAGCAGTTGCACGGATTACCGGGAAAAAAGCGGAATTCAAAGAACCCGTCTTCGCCAGGCTCATGTGTCAGGGAGGTTGGAGTAAATCCCGTAAGAAGTTCGCCTATGAAGGAGTCTACGACTGCAGGGCTGCGGTGCTTGCAGGAGGAGGTGACAAGGCATGCAGGTACGGATGTGTAGGCTACGGCACCTGTGCAAGGGTATGTCCTTTCGGGGCGATCACCATGACCGAAGACCATCTCCCGCATGTCGACCTCATGAAATGTACCGGATGCAGAAAATGCGAGTCAGCCTGTCCTACGAAAGCCATAGAGGTCCTGCCCGCTTCAAAACAGGTATTTGTCGCCTGTCATTCGAAGGATAAGGGTTCCGATACCAGGAATAACTGTCAGACAGGGTGCATCGCATGCGGAATCTGCGTGAAGGTGTGTCCCTTTGATGCTCCGTCAGTAGAAAACAATCTTTCGAGTATTTCGTACGATAGATGTACGGTATGCGGCCTCTGTGTGAAAAAATGCCCTACGAAAGCTATCAGGGACTTACTCCCTCAGCGACCGAAGGCATATGTAAAAGATCATTGCATAGGATGCCGGATCTGTACGAAGGTCTGCCCGGTCGATGCGCCTTCGGGAGAACAAAAAAAGCTGCATAGCATCGATCAGACAAAATGCATCGGGTGCGGCATCTGCACCGCACGGTGTCCTGTTCAGGCCATAGACGGCACCTTCAATGCCGCTGAAGTTTTTGCGGCAGCGGCAAAAAAGAAACCCGGGGCTGCCTAACCCGTTCTCAGCTGCCGGAAAGTTGAAAACACCCCTATCCTCTGCTATCATTTATGGGAGAGTCTCACGTCTGCAGCTACCCGAAAGCGACGTTATGTATGGATAAAATATTATCCCAATATCTTCGGACCAGCCCCATTCTGAGCAGATGCAATTTGTCTGAACAGGAGATCAGCGATCTCGCGGTCTATCTCAGGAAGCATTGTCTTTCCACCCATATTGAAGAGGTGGTCAGAATGGTCGAGGAAGTCATCAGCATAGACCCTACTCTGGAATGGAAGGAAATCCTTGAAGCCGCGGCGAATAAAATGGTCAGTTTCCTTCATGCAGCGGCTGCGTCCATCCGGATCTTCGATCCTCAGACCGGCAGACTTGTCGCGTTCGGATCGTTCCAGTATGCGGAGAAAAAGAGGCAGGAAAGCATTCCTCTCGAACAATCAGTGGCCGGGAGAGTCATAAAAAGCGGTAAAAGTTTCCTTGTGCCGAATATACTCCTCGAGCCCGATTACAAAAATAAGGAAATAGTCAGGGAGCATGGATTCAATTCTCTGATGGCTATCCCGATACACATCCCCGGATTTCTCGCAAACGAAGGAGATATCCAGGGTACGATACAGATTTACTACAAGGAAACCAACAAAGAATTCGATCCCCTCGAGGTTGCAAATGCAGAGCTTATGGCCAGGAGAGTCAGTTATGTAATCGCGAAAAAACGCATCCTTGACCTCCAGAAACTGAACATTCAGAAAGAAAAGATCGTCGAGAAGATCTTCGTCAAGCTCAGCCATCGCGAAGGGATCAAGATGCGGGACGTTTTCCGGATGATGATCCCCGAACTGCTCCCCATCATCCAGATCCAGAGCTGCGCCCTCTTTTCCGTCACCCGGGACAGAAAGTATGTCCAGACAGAACTGGAATATCCCGTCGGTCAGGACATCCATGATCCGACCTGCCGGTTCTCGGTGAAAGACCATCCCTACTTTGACGCATTGATCAATCAGTCGAAACAGCATAACGATTTCGAGTTTGAACGGATCAATGCGTCGTATATCTTCATCAAAGACCCGCTGAAAAGCGGATTGTCCGATGAAGAACTCAAGCGGTATGCAGCAAAGCACGGGATAAAATCCGTCCTTCTGATACCCCTCAGGGCAAAAGACGAGATCAATTACTTCCTCGTCTTCTATAACACAGACCGCCGTCGCGAGTTCACAGACCATGAGATCGAGCTCCTGAATTTTTTCGGGAAAGAGATTATGAAGGCGCTCAGGATAGAAAAACTAGACGATGTGCTCCATGACTTCAAGAATCCGGGAATCGCCATAGCCGGCTTTGCAAAACGGGCAAAGAGGCTGCTCCAGACAGGAGATCTGAACAGCGTAAAAGATAAAATCGATGAATACCTCGATATTATTGCTCAGGAAACTACGAGGATGCAGGAACTTGCCATCTATCCGAATATCGAAGGCCGTGAACGGGTGATCGATCTTACCGAAATATTGAAAAACCGGTTCAGGATCAATGAGGAAGCAATCAGGGAACAGAAGAAAACGAATATCCGCCTTATCCAGGAAGGATTACAGGACGGACTGTTCATCTTCTGTTCACCCTTCGGATTCGAGCGCGTGCTGGACAACCTTCTCGACAACGCCACAAAAGCGATCCCGGAACTGGGCGGAGAACTCGCGATCAGGAGTTACCGCTCGGACGATATGGCCTGTTTTGAGATCCGGAACACGGGCAGGATACCCGAAGAAAAGATAACCCAGATACGAAGCGGCGAGGTGAAAGGACGGGGACTGAATATCATCTACCGGTTCATACAGGCTATTCACGGGAAACTTGAAGTCTCGACCGATGATCATTCAACGACATTTCGCGTTTCCATCCCGGCTTATAAAGAAAACGAGTGAAAATACAGACCCCTTCCATCAAAGACAAGATAACCCTTCTTGAAGGAAAATTTCTCCGCTTTATTTTGACCACCTATGTCGACGCATATGGCACGGAAAGGCAATGGGAAGCCTTTGAACGGGTAAACTGCAGGGGCATTGTGGTGATTGTTCCCGTGACGGACGACGGAGAAATAATTCTGACAAGACAGTTCCGGCCCCCTGTCAACAACCAGGTAATCGAATTCCCTGCAGGCTTGAATGACAAAGGAGATACGCTTGAAGAGGCAGCAAAAAGAGAATTGCGCGAAGAAACGGGATATAGTGCAGGAGAGCTGACTTTTCTTACCGAAGGGCCGATGTCATCAGGTGCTTCGGGCGAAATCCTCACTGCTTATCTTGCCAGAAGCCTTACGTATCAGGGAATCGGCGGGCGCGACGAAGCAGAGGATATCGAGATCATTAAAGTACCTATGGAAAAGCTTGAGGAAAGATTATTGGAACTGCAGGCAGAGGGGAATTTCGTAGATCTGAAAATTTATGGACTTATCGATCTGGCAAGGAAACACCTTATGACACGATAATCTTGCAGAATCTCCTTTTCCCCACTTTGAGGATAAATTCTCCCTTCTCTACCCGTGCATCTGCATCGGTAACCGCATTGTCATTCACCTTGACCCCGCCCTGCCTGATAAGCCGTATCGCTTCACTCGTGCTCTTCGCGAGACCGGTGTCTTTCATGATCTGAGGGAGCCAGTTGTTTTCAGGGGCAATATGTCCGACCGGAATTTCGTCAGGAAGTCCTTTATTCCTGAATACCTGATCAAATTCTTCCTTTGCTTTTTCTGCCTCCTCACGCCCCCAGTATCTCTCCACTATCTCGGATGCAAGCTCCTGCTTCGCCTTTTTCGGATGGACGGTCCCGTTCTGCAATCCGTTTTTCAATGCATGCAGTTCCTCCAGTGAGATATGGCTCAGCAGTTCGTAGTACCTGAGCATGAGTTCGTCGCTCACGGACATGATTTTCCCATACATCTCCTGAGGAGTCTCATCGATCCCGATGTAGTTGCCGAGGCTCTTCGACATCTTGTTCACCCCGTCGAGACCCTCCAGGAGAGGCATCAGAACAACCGACTGCTCCGGAACGCCCATCTTCCTCTGGAGAGTCCTCCCCATCAGGATATTGAATTTCTGGTCAGTGCCCCCGAGTTCGACATCCGCTTTGAGATAAACCGAGTCGTAAGCCTGGAACAAGGGATAATAGAACTCGAGGATCGTAATATCCTGCTGATTCTCGTACCTTTTTTTGAAATCCTCACGCTCCAGCAACCGGGCAACAGTCTGCATCGCACCGAGTTTGAGAAAGTCCGGAACACTCATCTTTCCGAGCCATTCGCTGTTGAACGTGACCTTCGTCTTCTCCGGATCGAGAATCTTGAACACCTGCTTCTTATAAGTTTCGGCATTCCTGACGACATCTTCCTTCGTAAGGGGCTTTCTCGTCTCCGACCTTCCGGTGGGATCACCAATCATACCGGTAAAATCTCCGATGAGGAAAACCACCTGATGCCCCAGTTCCTGGAACTGGCGCATCTTTTCGAGCAGCACAGTGTGTCCGAGATGGATATCAGGCGCCGTGGGATCAAACCCTGCCTTAATGATGAGAGGCCTGTTTTCAGCACACGATTTTTCGAGCTTCTTCAGGAACTCCTCTTCGACGATTATCTCAAGAGCCCCTCTTTTTATTGTCTCAAGTTGTTTGTCCGGTGAAAGCATAGGAGATATATTAAAATGTCATGATGGAGAACGTCAAATACCGGGGCCGGTGTTACCGGATTCTCAGACGGCTTAGAATGATCCCCAGATATTTATTGAGAAGATTTTCTCTCTTCAAAAACGGTATGGGCGGCGGTTTTCTGAGCCCGAGTTTTTCCAGTTCATGGATGATCCCGGTATTGGATTGATGACGCATCCCTTCCCTGAAGGCCTTAATTGCCTCAGCCCTGTTCTTGTCGAGCAGGTAGACTTTTCCGAGATTCAGGTAATGCAAAGAATTATCGGGCTCCTGGTGTATGGCTTCCTGACAGAGAGAAACCGCCTGTTTATACTGACCCCGCTGCCGGGCAATGCAGAAGGCAAAACAGGAAACACATGCCGGGGACCGTTCTCCTGCCAGTGCCTTCTCAAACCATGCAAGGGCAGCGACTGTCTCTTCCCGCTCAAGCGCCTCCAGCCCCTTCCTGAAAAACCTTTCCGACTCCTGACCCGGCATGGTAATAATAGTAGAACAAATCCCGGCGAAAGTCGATAGCGATAACCAGGGCTAAGCCCTTCCGGAAATTCATGCTGAGAAAAAAGGAGTGTCTGACAGCCATCGAACTGAATTCGCGGACGGGCTGAAAAGAGATGCGCGGGCAGCCTAAGGAGGGGTCAGGCTGCCCGCTAATGATGGAGAAAAAGGCAACTGAAGGGGTAGTCAGTTGCTTGGGGGTAACCTTACTTCTTGAGAATAGCATAAAACAAAAATATGAAGGAATAATGAAGAGATTATGAAAAGGTCATAAGGATCAATGTTTCAGCATCGGTGCTTTCAGAGGCAGGAATACTTTCAGGGAGGTACCCTTTCCCGAGTTTCCGTGAATAGTGACCTTTCCACCCAGCAGGTGTGCCCGTTCACGTATTCCGGTCAACCCGTATGACTTCGCATCAATGATCTGGGCATACGTTATGCCTCTCCCGTTATCACTCACTTCCAGCACAACAGTATCTTCTGTACGGTGCAACATTACCTTCATTGCAGATGCATTCGAATGCCGCGCTATATTGGTAAGTGCTTCCTGAAAAATACGGTAAATAGCGGTTGCTATGTCCTGGTCCAGAGCAAGATCGTCCGGAAAGTCCAGCTTCAGGTCACACGAAATTCCTGTCCGTTCCCAGAACTCATTAGCCTGCCATTCGATTGCCGCAGAAAGTCCGAGGTCGTCCAGAAGCCCCGGTCGCAATTCAGCTGATTTTTGCTGTACCGTTTTCACCGCCGTATCGATCAATTCCGACATGGACCCGATCTTGGCCAGAAATTTTTCCTTATTCCTGTTTCTGCTCTTCTGGATCCTGCTTGTTAACCAGAAAAGGTCCATTTTCAAAGCTGTCAAGAGCTGTCCGAGTTCATCATGAAAATCGCGGGCAATCTCCATCCGTTCCTCTTCGATAGCAGACTGTAAATGGGCTGAAAGGTAACGAAGCTGTTCTCGGGAGCTTTGCAGTTCAGATTCAGCCTGCTTTCGGTCTGTAATGTCCTCATAGACTGCAACAATCCCGTTATCCTTGAGTTTTTTGCCGATCACCGAGGCGCTCATCATGCAGAGGACGTCCTTGCCATTCCTGTGGCGGTAAAAAAAATCTGTTGAATATCTCTTCTGTTTTTCAAGAACCGGATAGCAGTTTCTTCCCATCTCTTCATATTCTTCGTCGCTCCGGAAGAGCATCCTGGCGCTTTTGCCGATCAACGCCTCCGGTTTCCAGCCAAAAACCGCTTCTACTGCCTGGTTTGCAAAGAATATCCTCCGCTCAGAGAGCCCGACTACTGCATGGGGGATGGCGCTCAAAATTGAAGATTTCAGGGCTTCCAGTCCCCGGAGTGCTTCTTCAGCGGATTTGCGCTCTGTCATCTCGCGCGAGATGCTCTCTATCGTTTCATTGGTAACATTTTTCAGGGACTCCAGCAACTCAATCTGAGACCCTCCCGTCACCCGGGCGTTCAGGTCACCCCGTGATACCCTGTGCAAGACATCGAAATGTTCTGCAATGCTTATTGCAATCTCGTGAGACTGGTCTACAATCTCTCCGATATTTTCTGCAGTGCTGTTGATCATCCGTTTGAGCTTGACGATCAGCTCGATATCGGACTCCTCCGAAATCCGCACGGTGGGGTCTCCGGAGGAGATCTTCTTGAGTGCCTCGAAGACCTCGGACAGGGTCATTGCAAGTTCAAGGCTCATATTCTCGAGTTCCCTGTCCCTTTCTTCGACAATAGTCCTGTATTCCTTGAGCTGCTGGTTGAACACCCTGCAGGTCTCGATCATAGCGTCTGTATCCATATTCTTTTCGAATACCGAACAGTCCATGCAAAGGTCTATTTTATCCATGAATTTTCCCTGGATCTCATTCCGGCAGTGCGTACCGGTAAAAAGCCAGCAGCGTACGTTATGGGAGCAAAAAGCAGGACATGCATCTTCATTGCATCGGAAAATTTCCCAGCATTTTACTTTCGTCGCATCATATCCATCGATGCTCTTGGCGGGTCCTGAAACCTTCATCATACGCTCCACGCATAGAATATGACTACCGATAGTGTAGCATATGCTTAAAATGAAGTCATTACAATTCGTCTGTCGTTAGTGGACTACCCCCAGCTCTTCTTTCAACCAGTCTTTCAGCTCGCCCTCAGGTGCATACATACCCTTGAGCAAGCAGACTGATTTTTCGAAACGCTCCGGCAATGCGAACCTGGCAAGTTCATCAGCCTCCTGAGAATTTCTCCTGATCAGAGAAATGTAGTAGGGTCGCTCCCAGCAGTTAACAACAAAATAGACGGAATAATCGCCTTTAGAACGGACTACGTGCCTCCTCTCCTCCCCCCGCGACCATATATTCCCCCACTCCAGATAGACCCTTACCGCAAGTTCCGGTGTCATCTCCCAGTCGATCGCATTTACAAGCGCCCTGTCTTTTTTCAGTTCTTCGAGTGTTAACATGCCAGTTCTCCTTTCAGGCTTCGTACCTAGTTAAGTTATTTAATTATTTAATAAATATTTTTATAGCCTATCAAAATACCGGGGAAATAGCAATAAAGACATCCGGGGGATTTTCGAAGCATGGATGAATACCGACGGGCTCTGAAATATCGATAGCGATACAGAACCGGACAGCCGACTGAAAACCAGGAGAATATCTTCGGGGAAGACAGAAGTGACGCAATCACAGGAGAGCGGACCCGGACCCCGGCCTCACTCTCCTGTCATCTTTTCTTTATTTCTTTTTGCCGCCCTTGCCGCAGTTACATTTTTTGCACATAGTAACACCCCCAATCATAATGAGATTACCCTATTCTAAAAGGAACAATGAACGAATTGCAACTTTTTCCGCGTGGGGATGATCTCCCTTACGGTCTGCAGGGTCTTCAAACTGCACAGGGAATGTGCGATTATTTGCTATAATGATGCAGAGCAGCCTACTACACAATGTGAGACAGGGATGAGGTCATTCAGGGAAATCAAGGAACATTATCATTTCACCGATGAAGACAGCCGGAGATTGCTGAGCCTCAAGCCGGTCATGGAGACCCATGACAAAGAGATCGCAGGGGCTCTGAGTTCCTATATCATGAGCACAAAAACCGGTGCCAGGCTGCTGACTGAAGATACGAGACGGACTCATTTATTCCAGGCTCAGCAGAGATGGTTCCTCGATATGTTCGGAGGCAATTACGATAATAAGTACTATGAGAGACTTATAAAAATCGGCATTGTCCATGTGAAAAAAGCTGTGGACGCGCATTCTCTGCACAGGGCGGTCAATATTATCAGGAACCTGTGTGTAAATATCCTGTATTCCCAAAAAAAGCCGGGGGACGACATCCTGGCAGACATCCTCTCGTTCGAGAAGATTCTCGACATTAACCTTGACGTCATGACCTCTTCCTATATCGAAGAGGAAATCAGGAGCTATTCTTCCCTGTACCGCATCAAAAACACCCTTGTGGATTTCTCGGAGAAGTTCCTCCAGAGCGCAAACCTCGTCCTCGTCCTGGCATTGATTGGATTGACCCTGGGGGCGATAGGCCTGTTCCTCTCTGATCTGCAGAAACTGTTTACCGGAGACCTTGAGAACGGGATCATCAGTGCACTCGGCTCCATGCTCATCATCTGGGTCATGATCGAACTCATGAATACCGAGGTATATCATCTGAAAGGTGGGAAATTCCGCATCAGTGTTTTTGTTAGCGTCGCGCTCGTGGCAGTGCTCAGGGAGACGATGATCGCGGCGCTGAAACATGATGAATCCGCAATGATGGGGTATCTCATTGCTTCTGTCCTGGTAATCGGCTTTGTCTACTGGCTTATCATGAGAGGAGAAACCCGTCCTGAATAAGGGCGCACCCTACCCATTACGCGAAGACAGCCCGGAGCGCCTCGTCAAGTTTCCCGCAGGAAAACCCGAACTTCATCTCATTCAGTTTTTTCGGCACTATCCTCTGACTGTTCGTAAGCTCACTGATCAGTTCTTGTGCAATAATCCTGATAAGGGGAACGGGGACCGGGAGGATAACCGCTTTATGGTACCGCCGCAGATGATCAAGGAAGTCGTGAAACCGCACAGGTTCAGGCGCAGACGCATTCACAGGCCCTGAGATGGCTGCGTCAGTGACCGCGGTTTCGTAAATGCGGACCAGATCCTGCATATGAATCCAGGGGAACCAGTACCGGCCTGCGCCGAACTGGACGGCAAATCCGAATTTGAACGATTTCAGCAATTGCCCCATGATCCCGCCGTTCCTGTTCAGTACAGGCGCTGTTCTGATCTGAACCGAACGCATCCCGAGAGTTTCCGCACGGCGCGCTTCATTCTCCCATGCTACACAGACCTCAGCGAGAAAACCCGTTCCCGGCGCAGCACTCTCATCGACCTTGCTGTCACCTTTGTCTCCATAATACCCCACTGCAGAGGCAGAGACAAAAGCCCCGGGCTTCTCTTCAAGACCCGAGATAAACCCGATCAGTCCCCTGTTAACAGCAACCCGGCTTTCCCAGATCGCTTTTTTATATTCTTGGCTCCAGAAGTGCAGGATATCCTTGCCGCTCAGGTTCACAACGGCATCAACTCCGGCAAACCAGTTCTGTTCGAAACGCCGGGTATCGAGAAGGTCTACAACAACAGACTGCAGTGACGGGGAGGTGATTCTCGACCGGTTCCGGTCGAGGATCACGATCTCATGTCCCCTGTCCAGAAGATGTTTTGCGAGGTGTTGACCAATAAACCCGCCACCGCCGCAGATAACCACTTTCATATGTCCATTATAGCAACGATGGGGCAGCCCTGCCAGTTTTTTCCCGGGAAATACCTTCATTGACAAGCAAAATATATATTGATAGACTACAATAATCACACGAAGCTCCGGCTACATAACAAAAAAAATTTGCGGAGCAAGAGATTCTCGCCAGGTCAAAAAAGAGAGGGATTCAGGCACACACCAAAAAGGAGGGATTTGATGAAGAAGATTTGTTTATTTTTTTCCGCAGCAGTTCTCTCTGTTCTCGTTGCCACATCCGCATTCGCCGTTAGTCGATGCGTCAATCCAGGGGGAACAACCGGTTGTTACGCATCAATACAAAGCGCTGTAGATGCTTCCTCACCAGGCGACATTATTCAAGTCGTCGAAGGGAGATATGATGAGCATGTCGTGATTACCAAAAACAACCTTACCGTCAAGGGCGTTGCTGCAAGCATAGCGAGATGGACCCCGGGCTCTTTAGCCTATGCACCTGCCGACCCCGTAAAAGTTATTGTTGACGCCTACGGAGGGTCAATACCGTTAGAGGGAAATCCCCAGGATAATGGCTGCGCACCGGGCTTCATGATCAGCGGAGCGAATGTAACTCTTTCGAACCTAACAGTCAGGCACTCTTGTGACTGCAACGTCGTAAGTAATGGGTCGTATACGACTCTCGATAACCTCAGGCTCATAGATGGCGCCTGCGGAGCGTACATGAATGGTTCCAATACCACAGTCAGGAACGCATCGATCATGTCAAATGGTCCGTGGCCTGCCTTATTTGTGGAGGGCAGCAATGCAATAGTAACAGATAATACCCTGCTGAACAACGCAGGAGGAGCGATAGTGCTCGGGAGTAATACCCAGGTTAAGAACAACAAGATCACAGCGGTTGGGGGAGCTGGGCTCCCGGATAATAATTTACAACCTGCGGGATTATCAGCCCAGCAGATTCCCTATTTATCAGACGGCGCCTGCCTCACCGTCGGTTATGGCGAAAACATCCTTGTGGAGAGTAACACGATTGCAAATTGTACTTCAGCAGGCATTGCAGTTCTCCCGAGTGAAGGCGTTAAAGTCACAGCCAACACCGTTAGCTACGCTCTGTTTGGAATTATTCTCGAATCCTATGAACCACAGGTCCTGAAAAACACGGTAAAGGGAACTCTTGCAGGCATTATGAGCATGTCCTCATTAGGTTCCCTTCAGGAGATTATGGACAGTATTACTGCAGGCACACTTTCGCAAACTGTTGAACAATATGCCCTCAACTACAGAGAATCACTGGCGGCATTAAACGGCGCACCTTCCAGCACGTACAGCAACAATACCGTTTCTGAAGCAGCGATCGTCGGATATGTGATCATGGATTACGCCCCGATCATCAGCAACAATAAGGCGATCGGCGTCCCAAGTACTTTTCTCGGGATGTTCTGCGGTTATCTGGTCTGGGCAGAGACCGGGTCCCTCTCGGGAAATTATGCCTCACACAGCAGCAACGGTTTCACCGTATGGACATACGACGCAGCAATCTCAAACAACTCAGCAGAATACAACACTATTTTCGGGTTCGCACTATCTTCGGAAGCAGGATCAATCAGCGGAAATACCGCCCGCTATAACGGTGGCAGCGAAAAATGGGCCGGAGGCTTTAGTATCGAGGCAGGGTCCGGAGTCACCATCAGCGGGAATACAGCATCATCGAACCAGCTCGGCTTTGACATCTGCTCATACGGAGGAGGCAATACATTCACCGGGAATTCATCCACAGCGAACCACTGGGAAGGAGTAACCTTCTGGTGCGGTGGAAGCATCGCAGTAACCAATAACATGGTGAACAATAACTCAGGAGAAGGTATTGCAAATGGCTATGATGGCAATGTCAGTGTCTTCACCGGGAATACCTGCTTATTGAACAGAACGGATATCTGTAATGAGGGAGGCACTCTACCTGCGCCATTTCCAGGGAACACCTTCGGCACCTATGATCCGGTTAACTGCGATCTCCTGTAATCGAACTTCACCGAAAAAAGGGGATGGATTTATCCATCCCCTTTTTTTTCTTGTGTGCTTTTCCAGGATTCGCATCAAATTGCCGGTAATCCCCCGTGCAATGCCCGCTTGTCAGGCTGTAGTGTCAAGCAATATATATAAATTTTTATCAGGCAGACTAGTTGAACGGCACTCATAATATGCACGCTTCATTGTTTACATTTCTTCCACATACCTATAGAAAGAGTGCTTTTGAGATGTTTCAGCCCTATATCACCTGCCCCTAAATCACAAACACCTCGTTAAGCCATTACTGAACTAAAACCTTCACACGGAAGTCACCGGCCTCACAAATTTCTGACAACATCACTTTCCTCTTAAAAGAGGAGGATAATAAACAGATTAAACAGATGTCGTCGTTTCAGATGAACCTTCTAATGCACAGCAGAGTTCCATGGTGTTTGGCCTTGGTTCATGCTATCCGTGGCTTTCTCTGCAAGAGTCGTTGACAGATTGAGCTGTTTTTCAAATCGATCAAACAACATCTTCGAATCAAGCGATTTTACGGCACATCGGAAAATGCCGTAAAAACCCAAATCTGGATCGCTCTTTGTATGTATGTGCTCATCGCCATTATCAAGAAAAAGCTCAACCTCGATACCTCTCTTTATGCGTTGCTACAAATTCTTTCGATCACCCTTTTCGAGAAAATGCCTTTACAACAAACACTTCAGACTATAGAGGAGCGATCAAATATTATGGAAAACCAAAACCAGTTGAATCTATTCATTTCTTAACCGGACACTAGTGGCATTGACCATATAATCAACAAGGGGAATCCCTCAGAAATTGCACATCATCCTCCGGGATAGAAGGATTGATATTGATCCCTGAACCGATTTCAAACCCTGCGCGAGTCATAAGCCTAGGCAATAGTTGCAAATACCAGTGCAACTGGGGTTCATTTGCCCTGTATCTCACTGATGTATTGATGACATAGTTGTAGTCTGGATCCCCCAGCCTTTTATGATATTTCCCAAGAATATTTCTCATAATACTCGCAAGATCTGTCTTTTCCCTGTCCATAATATCGCCGAAATCCGCTTTATGCTCTTTGGGCATAATCCAGACCTCAAACGCTACTTCTGCTGCATAAGGAACAAAAGCAGCAAAAAATTCGTTCTCTGTGATAATGCGCTTACCATGTTTTAGTTCGTATGCGAGCATATCACAGAAAATACATCTTCCCCATTCATCATAATAGTGCTGGGCTTCCTCCTCACGCCATCGTATGTGATGGGGGACCATGCCCGTTGCAATAATCTGGGAATGGGGATGGACGAGAGAAGTTCCTGCCTTACGTCCGTGATTTCGAAATATAATAATCATCATATTTTCATCCTTTTTCAAAAGATCCACATATCGCCTGTGATAAGTTTCGATCACGGAGCCCATCTCTTCGGTCGACATTATTCCCGGCTGGCGGTCATGATGAGGAGTTTCGATAACTACTTCATGATGCCCGTAGCCCTGTATTTCCAGATAGATGCCTCTGGTTACCCGTTTCATACTGCCTTCTGGTGTCAAAGCCGGGAATTTATTCGGGATAACTCTGGTCATCCATTCTCCGCTTGCCTGACCCATCTCCATTATGACAGGAGGAAGCATATGTTCATTTCCTCTGCAGAAGGGACAGTTTTTATCGTGTGAAGGCAGAACAGATTTTTTTGATTCCATCTCAAAATCCTTAGGCCTTTTTTTTCTGGCTGGTGAGTATATGACCCATTGCTTTGTTATCCTATTTTGTCGAATTTGACTTAATTTCATTTGTTTTTTGCACTCTATAATTTCATCTGCCGGAAATTACCTGTCTGCCTGATTCGAAAGGAGCGCCTCATAACCACTCACAATATCAAGTGTTTCAGAAGTGATGGAATCCTGTCGCAAATTTCGAAATGATGTCTGCAATTCAATCATTTTCTCCTCGATATTCCGTTCTGCAGCCTGCATTGATGCCAACCTTCCTGCATTTTCGCTCGCCATTGATTCAATAAAGCCTCGGTAAAGAGAAACAAAAACATATTGGCGTATGAGAGCTGACATCAACTTATGGCTGTCCATACTGAAAGTCGGGAGAATATGTGATTTCCATTTTCTCTTTTTCATTTCCAGATACCATTCTTCGTCGAGGGGGAGAAGATTCACTGTGCGCGGGCTATATGAGACATTCGAGGTCAATGCGTTATGAAACATGATTATTCGTTCAATTTTTTGTTCTGAGCGGAGACTGTCAAGCTTAAGCAGCATCTGCTGAACCACAGGAGTAATCCCCGTCAGTGAACTCGGAATCTTAAATATATCTTCGATCGGATGAGCCTGCAGTGCAAGCAGCATTCCTGAACGCTGTCCGACGCAGAGAACGATCTTCTGCTTTTTGGAAATATTGCTTTCATACATCTCCTGCATTGCATATTCAACAATCCTGTCATTGAATCCTCCACAGAGTCCCTGATCAGAACCAAAAATTACAACCACTGTCTTTCCGCTATCTCCGGTCACATTTCTGCTTATTTCTATCTGCACCTGCTTCAGCACTGCTGTGAAACCGAGTTCAATGGTATGATAATATTCAGAAATCGATTCTACCGCCTTCTGATAATTCCGTATATTCACCATGGCAAGGGTTTTCATAGTTTTTACAATGCCATGCATGTCCTCAGCACCCTGTATTTTCCTTCTCAGAACGTCCAAAGCGAACATATCAGGTCTTCCCTTCAATATCAAGAGCATTCCTGGCCGTAGTGATTATATTATATTGGTCGTCATCGCTCAGTTTTTTTCCTGCGTCAATTTTCTCACAGATATCCTCTAACTGCTTTTTAACAGACTCTCTTACCTTCCTCTCAGCTTGGGGAATATCTTCCATTTTCATTTCATCAAAAAGATCTTCGTTGACCGCAAGAAGCACGGCAATCTGTTCGGAAACCGGCAGAGGGTGATATTGCGGCTGCTTGAGGATCTCCCGAACCTGTCTTCCCCTGTCGAGCGTCTTCCGGGTTGCTTTATCAAGTCTTGTGCTGAATCGTGCAAATTTTTCTAGTTCTTCGAACTGTGAATAAGCTAACCGAAGGTCACCTGCAACAGCACGGTATGAGGGTAACTGTGTCTTTCCCCCGACTCGGGAAACCGACTTGCCCACATCAACAGCGGGCAGATTACCTTTCTGGAAAAGATCGGGGGAAAGATAGATCTGGCCGTCGGTTATAGATATGAGGTTTGTTGGTATATACGCTGCCACGTTCTGCGCCTCTGTTTCAATGATGGGGAGAGCGGTAAGTGACCCACCGCCAAGTCTTTCCCCCAGATGCGTTGACCGTTCAAGCAGTCTCGAGTGAATATAGAATATATCACCCGGAAAGGCTTCTCTTCCCGGAGGCCGCCTCAAAAGAAGTGATAGTTCACGATATGCCCTTGCATGTGTGGTGAGATCATCATAGATGATGAGCACATCTTTGCCCTGCTCCATAAAATATTCAGCTATTGTCGTCGCAGAATATGGCGCGATATATTTCATGCCGGGTGGGTCCTCCCCTGCTGCCACGACAATAATAGTGTATTTCATGGCATCATATTTTCGCAGGTCAGCGATCAACTTCGCTACAGATGAACTCCGCTGTCCGATTGCGCAGAATACGCAGAGTACGTCTTTGTCTCTCTGATTAATAATGGTATCAAGGGCAATCGCTGATTTACCTGTCTGACGGTCTCCGAGAATAAGCTCCCTCTGTCCCCGTCCTATCGGGATGAGTGCATCTATAACCTTGATGCCGGTCTGGAGTGGAACAGTAACAGGCGACCGGTCCATGATAGCAGGGGCATCACGTTCAATGGGTCTTAAATGCGCCTTCCTGAGAGGGCCATGAGTATCAAGCGGATTTCCCATTGCATCCACCACTCGACCAACCAGTTGATCACCAACCGGGACACTCATGACAGAACCTGTTCTCCGTACCTCATTGCCCGCCCTTAGGCTGCCTCGCTCACCGAAAAGGATAATGCCTATCTCTTCTTGATCAAGATTGAGAGCCATGCCAGTCACGCCTCCCGGAAACCAAACGAGTTCCTCTGCTTTAACTCCGGGGAGACCGGATGCCCGTGCAATGCCTTGCCCGATAAAAGTAGTCGTCCCCACTTCCCGGCTTTTCAACTCTGCCTTCTGCATCGCCAATACTTCTTCCATCGTTTCAAAGACATTGCTGAGCACGGTCCGTAAATCCTTCTTATCTTTCTCCATAGTTATTTGCCGTCCTGGATTCTATCCTTATAAGATCAATAAACATGCCAGTAAAAATAAAATAATCTGTATATAAATCAATTCTCTATCAGGATATTGAATGTCCAAGGGATGCAACAAGATGAAAGTCCATTTGACATCAACATACAGGCACTCTGATGCAGAAAGCATCTCATACATGAAATTGAGTCTTTTGCAAAACTTGTTACTTATGCAAAAAAAGTTTCACCCTTGGTATTTATCGTATTTCTGCTTATCTTTCTTCTTTCGGATAAGGAGATAGTGCTTGCATATTGGGTTATGAGCCGCTATGTTATCCGCAAAATCCATAATACATCCTCGTAATGGGGACCTCCCTTGACAGTAATTGCATCTGATTCATGTGTTCATAGTTAACCCATGCTAGATATATTTCTTGCTGAAATTATCCCGAGGGAAGGAGCTTTCAAGCAAGAATCCAATAGCCTATCACTATTTAGTAATGGAGGTAATGACATAGCAATAAGAAAGGATGGTCTTCTCATCACCATTTGAACAACTCAATTATGCATTATCGTCTACCATCAGCATACGGAAATCAGATTCGTCAAGTGTCTTAATATCCATTTTTTTGGCCTCCTCAAGTTTACTTCCCGGATTTTTACCGACGACAACGTAATCGGTTTCCGAACTAACACTTGAAGAAGACCTGCCCCCGAGATCTTCGACAAGGTTTTTCGCTTCGTTACGCTTATACCCTCTGAGTGTTCCCGTGAAGACGAAAGTTTTTCCCGACATGCTCCTTTTCTCCTTTTGCTGAGGCATGTTCTGCATTTCGATACCAGCTTCAAAGAGTTTCTTCAATGTTGTTTTATTTTCTGTCTTTTCAAAAAATCGTCTAATGCTTGAAGCGATTTCAGGCCCAATTTGATCGGTGCCTTTCAGTTCATTGAGCTTCGCATTCTTTATAGATTCCAGCTTCCTGTATTTCTGTGCGAGAACGCTTGCAACATGCCGGCCTATATGCCTTATGCCAAGGGAAAAAAGGAACCGGTCAAGAGTTGCTTTCCTTGAATTCTGTATTGAGTAGAAAAGTTCTTCTGCGGATTTTTTTGCAAAACCATCGAGTTGTTTAAGGTCTTTGACAGACAAATCATAAATACCGGCAATATCTTTTATCATATCCCGCTCGACCAGTTGTCGGGCTGTTTTCTCGCCGAGATGTTCGATGTTCATAGCTTCTCTCGAAGCATAATGAACGATCTTACCTATCAGTTGTGCCGGGCAGGAAAGAGTGTTTCCGCAGAAGTAATATGCACCTTCCCTGTATGTCACCGAGCTACATGACGGACAAGTTCTCGGCATGGTGAATTTCTTTTTTCTCCTTTTCCCCGGCTCTTTTAACCGGGTTTTAACCTCGGGAATCACGTCGCCCGCCCGGATTATTCGCACTTTATCATTGATGCGGATATCCTTCCTGTGAACTTCCTCTTCGTTGTGTAGTGTCGCCCTGCTGACAGTCACTCCACCCACATCAACAGGATCCAGGAGAGCTATCGGTGTGAGCATTCCGGTTCTCCCAACCTGCACTGTGATGTCCGCAACTCTTGTCACGTCTTCCTTCGGTGGAAATTTCCACGCAATAGCCCAGCGGGGACTCCGCTCCCTGCAACCGAGCCTCTCCCTGACTGCATAATCGTTAACCTTGATCACTACCCCGTCTATTTCATAATCGAGGCCTTCACGATTATTCATGAGATGTTCATGATATTTTTTTATGCCCTTCAGAGCCGAAACTTTCCTATTGAGCGGGACGGTCTTCAATCCCCAGTTATCAAACTGCTTCAGCTCCTCCCAGTGCGCAGAAAATTGCCGCCCCTCGATCCTGAGGACTTCGTAGAAATAGATATCAAGGGGTTTCCCGGCCACTTTTTTGGCATCGAGCTGTCTCATCATGCCTGCCGCAGCATTTCTCGGGTTTGCAAAGGGGTCATCGCCTTTTTCTAGTCTCCGCCTGTTCATCAAGTGAAATCCCTTTCTGGATATGAAAACCTCACCCCTAACAGACAGGAAAGAGGGCATATTCATTCCCCTGCGAAGTCTCAGGGGGAGGCTGCGGATGGTCTTTAAATTTTCGGATATATCCTCACCGGTTTCTCCATTTCCCCTTGTCGCACCATATGTTAATTGGCCGTCCTCATAGACTACCTCTACTGAAAATCCGTCGAATTTTGGTTCGGCAACATAAACCGGCTGCTTTTTGGCGTGAGGCTTAACAAGAGTGATAAAACTTCTAATTTTTTCTTCCTCACGTGTCGCATTCAAACTGAGCATAAGAGATGCGTGCTTCTTCTTTTCCAATTTATCGACCGGAGGTGCACCCACACGTCTTGTAGGCGATGTATCCGATTTAAATTCGGGGAAAGCCGCCTCCAGTTCTTCCAACCGGTGAAAAAGCCTGTCGTATCTCGCATCGGAAATAACGGGTTTGTTCTTGACATAATAGAGATAGTCGTGATAATTAATACCCTTGCGAAGCGCATCGATTTCTTTCCGGGCGTCCCCCCTGGATATTTTTTTGATGTGCCTGAATTTCGTTGTCGGATTTTTTTTAAAATTCCATTGTTTGCCCATCTTACTTATTCTTTAGAAGTTTTTTTAGTTCTTTTACATTCCTCGTGTTCAATACGTCATCGGGTTCAATCCATCCTCTCCTGGCTTGTCCGATTCCGTATTGCATGAAATCCAGGTTATCTGTGCTGTGTGCATCTGTGGAAATAGCTACTTTCAAACCTATGTCCTTGGCTCTTTTGCAGTGGACATCGATAAGATCAAGCCGTTCAGGATGGGCATTAACTTCCAGATAGCAGCCTTTATCCTTTGCCGCAGCCATTATCTTTGCAACATCTATATCATATGGTTGCCGTTTATTGATCAGACGTCCGCTGGGATGAGCGAATATATTGAAATAAGGATTGTCCATGGCTCTGAGAACCCTTGCTGTCTGCTTTTTTTTCGATAAATTGAATCTGTAATGGATAGCACATACCACGACATCAAGTTCCTTAAGGATATCATCCGGCAAATCCAGCGATCCGTTCTCAAGTATGTCAACCTCTATACCCTTAAGAATCACAAATTCCTTTAATCCTGCATTGACCTTGTCAATTTCCTCTATCTGGCCTGCCAATGCTTTTGTGTCAAGGCCGTGGGCCATTTTTACCCTCCGGGAATGCTCAGTGATTGCAATATATGCATATCCCCGGTTCATCGCCGCCTCAGCCATCTCTTTAAGGCTGGAATGACCATCGGTCAGTTTTGTATGCGCATGAAGGTCGCCGCAGATATTTTCAAGTGTCACAAGGTTCGGGAGCTTATTGCTCCGTGCAGCCTCGATCTCACCACGGTTCTCTCGAAGTTCAGGTTCTATATAGGTAAGATTCACAGTTTTATATACTTCCTTCTCTGTTTTGCCTGCAATGCGTTTATCGCCTTTGAAGACTCCATATTCGTTGATCTTGAGGTCCTGTTTCATGCCAATCTTCCGAACAGCGATATTGTGGGATTTCGATCCGGTAAAGTAATGGAGGGCCGCGCCATAGCAGACCTCCGGAAGTACCCTGATGTCTACCTGAAATCCGTTTTTCAGCCGTATTGTTGACCGTGTCTTCCCCTTTGCCACGATTTTCTTCACGTCTTCAAATTTTACGAAGCGGTCGATGATCCTCGTCCCTTTTTTTACTGCTGCAATAATGTCAAGGTCACCGACTGTTTCCTTTCTGCGCCGATAACTGCCGGCGACTTCGAGCCTCTTCAACCCTCTGATGTGCGACAGATATTCAAGCATCGGTTTGGCAATTTCGTCAGCCTCCGTAAGACTGATCCGTTTCTTTGCCTTCTCTACCTGTTCAAGCTCCTCACGTATATTTTGCTCGGTTTTCACACCAAAACCAGGAAGGTTTCGCAGCTTTTTTTCTTCCGCCGCTTTCCTGAGTCCATTCAGCGATCTGATGCCAAGTTTCTCGTGAATAATTTTTATCCGTTTTGGACCGATTCCCTCCACACCCATGAGAGAACTCAATGCTAAGGGTATTTTCTTCTTGAGTCTCTCATGGAGCGTCAGTTGTCCGGTCTCTACAATCTCCGCAATTTTTCCCGCAAGGTCCCTCCCTATCCCAGAGAGCTTTGAAAGGTCTTTCCCTTCACGGATCATATCAGCGACACTTCTAGACAATTCTCTGACCGTTCGGGCGGCATTCCGGTATGCACGAACCCTAAAACGGTTTTCCCCCTGAATTTCAAGAAGATCGCCAACCTGACTGAATATTTTTGCAATATCAGAATTATATATAGGCATGAATCTTCATTAATCTTTCGATATTTTTCCGGATAACTTTTTTATTCTTTTTGCTTTTATCTTTGTAAGGGAATTTGACAGATTAGTCCTGAATTCGACCATTTCATCCTCCATTCTGGTTATCAATTTCTGCCAAGTATTTTCTCCCGCCTTATTCAATTGATCAAAAGTAACCATTAGGCGATCGAAACTATCGAAAACTTTTTTCAAAGAATCCTCATAGTACTTCTTCTTTTGAATATCAACTAAATTGAGAGAGGCCTTCAGTTGATCCACTTCTGACTTCCATGTTTTCAGTTTTGTCTCTGCATTCAGAAGATATGTCTCCCTGAGTCCCATCTTTGCCATCCTTTTTCCTTAATTGATATTTTCATCGAAATCAAGTCTAACGGAAAGAACTGTCATAATATCCTTCAGCGTAATGATACCCATCAATTTATTGTCTTTAACCACCATGAGACTGCTGTTTTTTGTCCGGTTCATGAGAGAAAAGGCCTTCATCGTGTCCGCATCGGGTAAGATAGTATTGCTTTCAGTGCACTGGACAGCAATATCTGACACCTTCTTTTCGTTCCACTCTGATCTCGGAATATTTTTGACGTCACCTGTTTTAATACATCCGGTGAGCCTTTCCCCGTCAACTACCGGCAACATTTTAAAGTGATATTTATAAAAATACTCTTCCACGAGTTCATCAAGGGAGACTGATGACGGAACGGTCACGAGTTCCCTGTTCATAGAGCTGCTCACCTTTTCTCCTTCAAGTACCTTCCTCATCAAGATGTGTTGATAGGACATCTCTGACGCATTCCGTAAAAATATACCGAGAATGAAATACCATATACCCCCAATAATATTTCCGGTCAGGACATTCAGGAGTCCGAGCATAATCAGAATAATGCCGAACAGGGAACCGATCTGTGAAGATATTTTCGTAGCCCATCGGATGTTGTTTTTCCATTTCCACAGGGCTGATCTCAATACTCGCCCTCCATCGAGAGGAAAGGCAGGAACCATATTGAAACCAGCAAGTATAAAATTAATCATCGCCAGGTACTGCAGCACCCCATATGCCGCGATAGGCAATCTCGAAGAGGCAAAAGCACTAACAGCGTATAAAATTGCCCCAATAAAGACGCTTGATAGGGGCCCTGCGATCGCCATGAAAAATTCGGCTTTCGGACTAGGCGGCTCTTCATGCATCTCCGCAACACCTCCGAAAATAAACAGGGTAATACCTTTGATCGGCAGACCGAATCTCCTCGCCGTTACTGAATGAGAAAATTCATGGAAAATTATCGATAAGAATAGACCGACTGCGCCGGCAGCACCCATAATCCAGTAAATTTGTACTGAAAGATCGTTATAGTAGTAAGGGAATAACCCTGAAGCAAGCGACCATGTTATAAGAATTCCCAGAACAAGCCAGCTGAGATCGAGTTTTACTTCAAAACCGAACAGCGAGAAAAGTTTAAAGCTTTTTCCGAACATTGAGCCTCTCCCTAATGAATTCCTCTGCTTTCAACGCTAGCAATGTGTTTCAGCACCTTGATTACGCTGTCAGGATTTAATGATATCGAGTCTATTCCCTCTTCTACGAGAAACTCGGCAAATTCAGGGTAATCGCTTGGTGCCTGCCCGCATATGCCAACCTTGGTACCGGTTTTTCGTGCAGAATCAAGAAGCATGCGGATCATTTGTTTCACCGCTTCGTTTCTTTCATCGAAAAGCTCGGAGAGATCTGCGGAATCGCGGTCGATACCGAGGACAAGCTGGGTGAGGTCATTTGAGCCTATGGAGAATCCATCAAACCGATCCGCAAACTCCCGAGCCAGAATAACATTTGACGGTATCTCTACCATTACATAAACTTGGAGACCGTTTACGCCGCGCTTAAGCCCGTTTTCCTCAAGCACATCAAGCACCCTGTCAGCTTCCTGCACTGTCCTGCAGAACGGTATCATTATGACGACGTTCGTGAATCCCATCTCTTCCCTTACCCGCTTGATCGACAAGCATTCAAGGTTGAAGCCTTCTCTGTAGCGATCGCTGTAATACCGAGAGGCACCACGAAACCCCAGCATGGGGTTCTCCTCATCAGGCTCAAAATATTTCCCGCCGATAAGATTCGCATACTCGTTGGTTTTGAAATCGCTCATGCGCACGATCACCAACTCCGGATATTGCGATGCTGCGATTTTTGCAATTCCTCTTGCAAGGTATTCGATAAAATACTCCTTTTTATCTTTGAAACCTTGGGTAAGTGCTTCAATCTGCTTTTTTGTTTTCTTATTCTCAACTTTTTTTGTATGAATGAGTGCCATTGGATGGATTTTGATTATATTGTTGACGATGAATTCCATCCGCGCCAGACCTATTCCCTTGCATGGCAGGCGCCACCAGGAAAAAGCTGCAGACGGGCTGGCAATGTTCAGCATGATCTGTGTCCTTGTCTCAGGAAGATTTTCCATCTCTGTCTCATGCACATCAAATTCGAGGATGCCCTCATAGATATACCCACGGTCTCCCTCTGCGCAGGAAAGGGTAATCTCCTGGCCATGCCGGAGCGTCTTTGTCCCATGATCGGTGCCGATCACGGCAGGAACACCGAGCTCCCGGCTTACAATCGCGGCATGGGATGTACGCCCTCCATAATCGGTAACGATACCAGCGGCTTTCTTCATGATCGGCACCCAGTCCGGATCAGTCATGCCCGTAACAAGAATAGATCCATCCATGAATTTTTCAATTTCACGGGCACTTTTGATAACCATCGCCTTCCCATTTGCGATTGCATCGCCGATTGCTAGTCCGGTCAGCAGTCGCTTGCCCTGCCCCTTTAACGTATATTTTTTTAGCTGTGCAGCTTCCTTTTGTGACTGCACGGTCTCAGGCCTTGCCTGAACGATGAAAAGTTGTTCCGTCTTACCGTCTTTCGCCCACTCGATATCCATGGGTTTCCCGTAGTGTTGTTCGATAATTCCTGCCCAACGGCTAAGCTGCAGAATCTCCCGGTCGTTCAGAACGAAAGAATTCCGCTCTCTGTACGATGTCTTTATATTCCTTGTAGTTTTATCACCTTTTTTTCTGTATATTAACTTCTGCTCTTTTGTCCCCATATTTTTTTCAATTATCGGAATGAGGGATTCCTCATGCATAAGGGGCTTAAAGACCCTGTATTCATCAGGAGTAACTGATCCCTGAACAACATTCTCCCCCAGTCCCCACGCACCGTTGATTACAACCAAGTCAGGAAACCCTGTCTCCGTATCAATCGAAAACATAACTCCTGCACTGCCTTTGTCAGACCTCACCATCTTCTGCACCCCTATCGAAAGCGCAACTTTCATATGATCGAATCCGTGATGCTCCCTGTAGCTGATCGCCCTGTCAGTGAAAAGAGAGGCATAGCATTTTCTACATGCATCCAAGAGGACACTCTTTCCGGAAATATTCAGAAACGTCTCCTGCTGGCCGGCAAAGCTTGCATCCGGCAGGTCTTCTGCTGTTGCACTGCTTCTCACGGCAACATCAACAGCCTTTGTACCATATTTTTCAGAGAGAGTTGTATAGGCTTCTTGGATTGCCTTGGTTACCTGTTTCGGGAATTCGGATTTCAGGATGAGCTTTCGTATTGCTCTTCCTGCTTTTTCAGGTTTGTCCTTTCCCGCTTCGTCGAGGATTGCCTGAATTTTGTCCTTCAGGGCATTCCTATCGAGAAATTCCCAATATGCTCCTGCAGTAGTGGCAAAACCTTCAGGCACATTGATTCCCTCTCCTTTCAGCGAACCTATCATTTCTCCTAGAGAAGCGTTTTTGCCTCCTACCTCCTCGATGTTTTCCATATTTATATCTTCAAACCATCGGACGTATGTATCAGCATTATTTGTCATAATTCCTCTTACCCCCTATCATCTCCTTAAGTTCCAGTGCGTTTTTTCCAGCAAAGCCTTTTTCATCATTGTCAAAGTAACAATATATTTCCTTTCCTTGCCTTGACCAGGCTGAGAATGCACCCGCCCAGCCGGCAAGAACTGATACTGCATATTCACCCTTGTATGGTCCGTCAGGACCATGGAGTCGTATGTAGATAAAATCGGCCGTTATCTTTTTGGGAGAGAGCATTCCATCCAAATCATATATGCAAAATGCGCATTGATTTTCCTCGAGCATATCGTAAATCTCAGCACAGAACCAGCTTGAGTCTCTGAATTCAAATGTATACCGGTACTCTCCCGGCAGGATGTCCAACAAGTAGCGCAGCCTCTCAGTGTTCTTATGCCAGCGCGGAGGCAGCTGAAATAGAACCGGACCTAATTTTTCATTCAGGACATCTATCCTTGTCAATAAGGAAAATAATGATTTTTTGCTATCCCTCAATTTTTTTATATGGGTAATATACCGGCTGGCTTTTACAGCAAAGATAAATCCTGATGGTACGCTGTCACGCCAGCAAGAGAGTGTCTTTTTTTCTGGCATCTGATAAAAAGTGTTATTGATCTCTGCAGTAGTAAAATTTCTCGAGTAGAATTTCAGATAATCTTTTTCTGACAACTCCTCAGGATACAGCGTACCTTTCCAGTGCTGATAATACCATCCCGATGTGCCTATATGAACCTTTTGCGCGTATTTCATGGACATATCATCTCTGAGTATTATTGAAATCGCGAAGCGGCTTTGTTGAATGCCCTGCTGAGTGCGTCCATGGCATCATCCGCGCCTTTTTTGATATCATTCCATGCCTCTCCGCCAGATTGTTGGAGTTGCTTAAATTCTTTCCCCGCTTCTTCCCGTGCGTGGCGCAATTCCCGGAGGTCGTCCTTCCATTGCACCTGCAACTCCTCCTTCATCTGCTTTGCCCGTGCATCGAGTTGCTCGATTTTAGCATCGTACTCCTTCAGTTTCGTCTCGATATCTTTCATATATTCCTCCCTTTGCTGTTCACTGTAGGCTGCAGTTGTCTGAAGTGCTTCTTTCATCTCCTTCTGTACCTCTTCTGAGGTGACAGTAGTCTCTTTTTTTTCCAGCTCACCTTTTTGGGCACATGCCCCCAGGATCCCTATTGAAATCATGAAGGCAAGAATAGCCATATTCCTTAATATCTTTTGCATGTTACTCCTTTCCGGAGCAATACGGTTTGTTGTACCTCATGGAGAGGATTACCCGTTTGATTGCTCCTAATTATCTCTTTTAAAAGATCATTGGCCGATTCTCAGATCATCGATGACATCAACAACTCCGGCAGCATATGAAATAACACTCATTATCTCGCGATGAACTGCATAATCAGGTACATTCCCGGAAACAGTTACTTTTCCGTCTTTTACATTTATGTATACGCTGTCCAAATAATTACTTATATATGCATTCCTATCGAGAGCAGCAGAAATCGTTCCTGCTATCAGTTTATCTGCGATACCTTCCACGGGAACAACTATCAGTTCATTGCGAATATCCCTGACTCCCGCAATGTTCAGAATCAAAGATTCCGCTATATGCGACTGATCGATATCTGTATTCCACTGCAGCACGCTCTGTATCCTTGCCTGAATATCGTCGTCGCGCGAAACTTCCCCCATGTATTGCACCTCCAGGTCATTCTTGACACTCATCACTGCGGATACCGTGTATGCAATCATCTGCGCAACAAGACGGCCGGTCATGTACCGAACGCTACCAGACAAACGAACATTCCCCTGCATCACTTCGACGTTGATATCCTTCGGATCGACGCGCAAATCCCATTCTAAATGTTCCAAAATGTCTGTTTTTATTTTTTCAGCAGTTGCTTGCATTGATATTCCTATCCTCTTATTGCGAATGTGCCAGCCATTTTATCCGGGTTCATTTACCAGTCTCAGAGCTTCTCTTACCATTTGGTTTGCATATCCCCATTCGTTGTCATACCAGCTCATCACCTTGAGCAGATCGCCGTCCACCACCTTGGTCATGTTCAGATCCACAATGGAGGCACGGGGATCCTTGATGATGTCAGACGAAACGATAGGATCTTCCGCAACACCCAAAACTCCCCTGTATCGTTCGCTTTCAGCTTCTTCCCGGAAGATATCATTGATTTCCTGTTCGGTAACCTCACGCGAAGTCAAGAAGACGAGATCGGCAATGGAGCCCACCGGAACCGGTCCTCGGATGGCAACCCCGTCGAATTTTCCGCTGTACTGTGGAAGTACCTTTGTAGTAGCCTTGGCCGCTCCGGTCGATGTCGGCACAAAATTGATTGCAGCCGCCCTCCCGCGCCTCCATTTGTTCCGCGGCCCGTCTATGATGGACTGGCTGGACGTATAGGCATGTATGGTGGTCATGGAGGCTTTCCTTACTCCGATTCTTCTCCCGATAATTTCAACAACCGGGCTGATGCAATTGGTAGTGCAACTTGCACAGGATATCAACTGCGGGCTGCCCTCCGGTTTGTTTACCCCGTAAACTACCATTTCGACTTCACCTGTCTTTTCCGGTGCTGACAGAATGACCCATTTTGCACCGGCTTCCAGATGCTTCTTCATGCCTTCCTTCTTCCTGAAAAATCCTGTGCACTCGAAAACGATGTCAATCCCAAGCTCTCTCCAAGGAAGCTGTGTAGGATCCTTTTCGTTGAACATCCGGATATTCCACCCATTTATCGACAGATTGTTCTTTCCGGCTTTCACCTCTTTTTCATACCGGCCGTAGACCGAATCATATTTCAACAAATAGGCGAGATTTTCCGCGGACAGCAGATCGTTGAACGCAACAAGCTCGATATCCGGGGTATCCAGTATAATCTTGAATACAGCTCTCCCTATTCTGCCCATACCGTTTATTGCAACTTTTGCCATTCTCTTTCTCCTTTCACAACCAGTATTTAGGACGCCCGTAGTAATCATAGAGGCGCACTTCATATTTCCTGTTCACAGGCTTTTCAGGATCGTATTCCGGGCTTTCCTTAACCTCCTCCTTCGTGAGGTCCACCAAAATGGAACTATGATCCCAGTCAATATCATTAAACCATGTTGTTGACACCAGCACCCGCTTCCCGGGCAACCAGTTTCTGGTATCTATAACGACATAGAGAATTACCCAGTTATCATCATTGAGAATGAAATCCGCCACATGGCCGATCTCGCCGTCCTGTGCCCGGATTCTGTAATTGCATACTTCTCTGGTGCTCCTTAAATGGGGATCATCAGCAGCATTGCTTTCTCCCTGTTCCTCCTGTATCGTTTGAGAACCCGCTGGCGGGATGGGGGTGGCATTCATGAATCCTCCTGGCTGCCAGTAAGCCGGCCAACCGAAATATCTATGCAGTTCAATCTGCTTCAGGCGGGAGACAGGTTTTTTCTGATCAATTCCCGGACTTTCCTTTATCTGTTCTTTGGTGAGCCGGATATGGAATATTCGTTTAGCCCAGTCCGCTTTTCCAAAGACGACCGGTGAGATAAGTACTTCCCGTCCCGGCAGCCACATCCCCGTGTCTGCAACAAGATAATGTATAGTCCATGTCCTTTCATCGAAATAAAATTCACGGACTGCTCCGATAGTGCCGTCTCTGGCAGAAAGTTTCATTCCCTGTAGCGAATCGATACTCCTCAACATTCTATCCTCCTAAGAACCGGACATATAGGTATCCCTGTCGAAGTATTCCCGAAAATAGCCTGGTGCACCCATGATTTTGAGCTGGCTATGAACCGCTCTGGCACCTCCGTCAAATGCATTTTCGATCGCGGCATTCTTTATCTGAATACTTTCTACTATGCCGCTGAGTGTTGCAACCCCGTTTTCAACCTCTACCTTTATATCCTCCTCGTTCACAAAAGCATCCCACAGGAGTTCTTCTTCTATGGCTCGTTTGATTGTCTCATCGCTTCTCCAGACCCATGGATGTATGAGTTTAATCCTGTTTTCAACTTCCACGACACCGCGTATCCTTTCAGCAATGCTGGATGCATGAAATTTTTCGAATGACTTATCCACAGTGCCGTAGAGATACACTTTATTGTTCAGAACTGCTACCCGGAGATCATGGCGTTCTATAAATGGATCGCGCTTCAAAGCCTCAATAACCAACTTCTTCAGCTTGCTGTTCGTGGACAAATCTGGTGGCCGCACTTTTATTGAATTCTTGACATTCCATACTCCGATAGTATTCAAGGCATCCGCCTCAGCTGCGCGTTTGGCTTGTAGGCTGGTCACAGTACCGCTCAAGGTAACGACATGATTCTTCACCACCACACTTACATCGGACGTTGCCACTCTGGGATCATAGAGGAGTGCGTCGCTAACCGCTTTTTGCAGCTCCTTGTCGTTTTTTGGGACAAACTGGTTTTCTCTTTTCATTGTGTTGCGGGCCCACCACTCGACGTTGAGATTTTCAAAGTTCACAGCCTTGACGCCGCTTACCCATGCATCACTGTACGCACGTGTTTTTTCTGCGAGACTCCCGACCACGCCGGTCAGCGTAACCTTGCCATTTTTTACTTCAACATTCATCAGGTGGCTGTCCACATAAGGATCGAGCGCCAGCCTGTGTTCGATTTCTGATTTCATTTCAGAGTCAAGCCGTTCTACTTTCGATCTCACCTTAATCCTGTTCTGTACGTCCTTGACCCCCCTTACACTCTTTGCGATCTGCATTGCGATCTGATTTTCCGCAAAAGAATCGGCAGTTCCGCTCATCGTCACGATTCCGTTCTTTACGTCTACCCTGATCGCAAGCCCGTCGGTTACGGGATCTGTAATCAGCATGTTCTGTATGTTTGTTTGGATTTCATTGTCAGAATTCAGAGGGGAATGTACAGATATCCTGTTGATGATAGAGCGTACCCCTCTGATGCTTTCCGTTATGCTTATGGCACGATCCCGTGCGAGCAGATTGTCTATATCACCCGACAGGGTGACAATGCCGTCGTTTGTCTTCACATCGATAAGATGAGCGGAGACAGCCTGATCGTTTTCCATATCCCTTTCTATGGCGCTGGTGATTTCTTTGTCAGATATCTGGTTCTGCTTGATATCTTCTATCGAAACTGATGGTCCCATTGCATTCACATTCATTGGCCACAGGAAAATCACAAAGTGAAAACACAGAGTTACAACCAGGGATAATGCACCGTATCCCCTCGTTTGGAATAAATAACTTATCGATGTCCCGGCTGCTGATTTCCTTTCCATCGCGGTCATTCCTTCCTCCTCTCTTCAAACGGTGTTTTCCTTCATTCACTCACTACATTCTCTGGCTTGCCAAGCAGGAAAGAAGATATGTTACTCACTGTGGTATCGACAATGCGGGTCAGCGCCTCGCCTGTGTAAAAAGCGCTGTGTGGAGTAATATACACATTACTCAAGCGTAAAAGGATGTGGTCAGAGAGGAGGGATTCAAGTTTTTTGGTCTTTTCAAAAACAGACCTGATCAGTTCAGCCTCTTCCCTTATGACAGGCTCTTCAGGCAGCACATCCAATCCTGCTGCAGCAACCCTTCCTCCGGCCAGATTTCTTATCAAAGCCTTGACGTTTACAATGCTGCCTCTGGCCGTATTAAGAAGAACAACACCATTTTGCATCTTCTCAAACTCTTCATCCGAGATCATATTCCTGGTATGTTCATTTTCGGGAACATGGATAGTAATAATATCAGCCCTTGAAAGAAGCTCTTCCAGGCGTAAATACTCAAATTCAAGTCTCCTGGCAAAATCCCGGTCAGGATGGACATCATATGCGATAACCCGCATATTAAATCCGCGTGCAATTTGGATTACACATCTTCCGATACTTCCTGTGCCAATCACTCCCAGCGTTTTGCCATTAAGGTCAAAGCCTTTGAGTCCTTTGAGAGAAAAATCTCCTTTTCTTGTCCTGTCAATAGCATGCCAAATCTTGTGGCTTATGTTGAGAAGGAGCCCAAAAACATGTTCTGCAACCGTGTGCTCGCCATATGAGGGGACATTACAGACCTTAATGCCCTGTGTCTTGCAATACTCCACATCTATGTGGTCAAATCCGGTCGAACGCGTGGCAATCATCTTCAGGGCAGGAAACATTTTTAATACATCAGCACTCAGGTCTGAATAAATGAAGGTAGAAATGATCTCCGCATCTTTGTGAAGATGCGCTGTCTCAGTATTCAAGAGATCCTCAAACATTATCAGCGTGTGCTCCCTGTTTAGCTCCGTGCACCCCTGACATTCCCAGCGTTCCATTTCATAAAAGACAATTTTCAATGTTGTTCCTCCTAAAATATTTAATCGAAAAAGATAAAAAATACTTCTCTTTAAATAAAATGTCTTCAAAAGACATGCCAATTTGCATTTCACGTTACAACTGATAAATCGGTACCTTTTCATTGAATAAATAGTTCAAGGGGTGCAACAAAATAGCTATAGAACTTAGGATCATTGAGAGGAATGAAAAAATAGATACATGGGCAGCAAATACGCACTAACCTGCAATTTTTATTTACCCTGCAAAATTTGCTTCACCCATGCCAGGTCATATCTTAAGATGCCATATGCTCCAGCAGATGTATGTTTAAGGAATTGTTTCTAACGCCGCAATATCGATTCTCGCATCGGGAATTAAAAACTCAGCTAGATATGCCTACATATGACGAATAGAGCCTCAGAAAGGAAGAATAATTTTTACTGATATCTTTTTTCTGCGGAAGCAGCAACAGGGACAGCGATCGTGCCTCCATCGTATATTCTCCGCCTGCCGGGAAAACTTTCTTCGGTGCTGCAGATTCACGGGTATCTATAAGTAATTCCCAGGCCTGATTTTGGTGATTGTGCGGGAGCAGAAAAGTGACTGGCTCCTGGTTCCCGTTGAAAAGAACCAGCAATGTATCATCAATAATACGGTTTCCCTGTTCATCTACTTCATCAATAGCATCTCCGGCAAGCCTGATTCCGAAACACTGTGTCTCCTGATTACTCCAGTCCTGATCTTGCATTTCCCTGCCGTCAGGCCGAAGCCATGTCAGATCTTTCACCTCGGACCCGCTTATTTTGCGCCCCTGGAAGAAATGCCTGCGCTGAAATACCTGATGCTTTCTGAAAATTTGAATTACTGAACGTGTGAAATCCAGCAACTCCCTTTTTGTCTGATCAAGATTCCAGTCTGTCCATGTGCTCTCGTTATCCTGGCAATATGCATTATTGTTGCCGTGCTGGGTCCTTCCGATCTCATCCCCGCCGAGCATCATGGGCACGCCATTTGATAAGACAAGCGTTACAAGGAAATTTCTCTTCTGTCGCTCGCGTAATTTGAGGATATCTGAGTCATCCGTCGGCCCTTCTGCCCCGCAATTCCAGCTCAAATTCTCATCGATACCGTCACGGTTTTCGTCCCCGTTGGCCTCATTATGTTTTTCGTTATAGCTGACAAGGTCATGCAAGGTAAAACCATCGTGGGTGGTAACAAAATTAATGCTCGCATATGGCCGTCTTCCACCGTGCTCATAAAGATCACTGCTTCCTGTCAGCCTGTAGGCCATATCGCTGACTTGTCCCTTGTCTCCCCTCCAGAACCGCCTTACAGTATCACGGTACCTGCCGTTCCACTCCGCCCAAAGGAGCGGAAAATTTCCGACCTGATATCCGCCTTCTCCGAGGTCCCATGGCTCAGCTATCAATTTCACCTGGGACAGCACGGGGTCCTGGTGTATAATGTCGAAGAACGCGCCCAACCTGTCAACTTCATGAAGTTCTCTTGCAAGCGCTGATGCCAGGTCAAACCTGAATCCGTCTACATGCATCTCAAGCACCCAATACCGAAGGCTGTCCATTATAAGCTGAAGCACCTTGGGATGAACCATGTTCAGGGTGTTTCCGGTCCCGGTGTAATCCATATAGTAACGTTGGTTGTCTTCCATAAGGCGGTAATAGTTTTGGTTATCGATACCCCTGAAACAGAGACTCGGGCCAAGCTGATTCCCCTCGGCAGTATGGTTATAAACCACGTCGAGAATAACTTCAATGCCTGCATTATGAAAAGCCCTGACCATATCTTTAAATTCCGAAACCTGCTGTCCGGATGAGCCGGAACTTGAATACCGGGAATCAGGGGCAAAATAACCGATGGAGTTATAGCCCCAATAATTGGTAAGGTGTCGGTCAACCAGATGCCGATCAGCCACAAAATGATGTACTGGCATCAACTCGACCGCTGTAATGCCAAGAGAACTGAGATATTCTATTGCCGGGGGAGACGAAAGGCCGGCATAGGTTCCCCTGAGTTCCGGCTGGATATCAGGATGACGGGCCGTAAATCCCTTGACATGCAATTCATAAATAATGGTTTTATGCCAGGGAATCCTGAGAAGCGAATCACCGTGCCAGTCATAATTTGTATCGACAATAACACACTTCGGTAAATGCTCTGCACTATCATTGTCATTTTTAGAGAGATCTCCGTCTTCCTGCCCAATGGTATACCCGTACAGTGAATCATTCCACTGTATTGTCCCTGCAATGGCTTTGGCATATGGATCGAGAAGAAGCTTGCTTGCATTAAACCGCAACCCGGATATCGGATCATAGTCTCCGTCAAGGCGGTACCCATAGAGTTGGCCGGGTCTTATACCGGTGATAAATACATGCCATACCTGATCCACGTGCTCCCTGACGAGGATGCGTTTGGTTTCCATGCCGGCACCGGGATCAAAAAGACAGAGTTCCACTCTTTGGGCATTCTCCGAAAAAAGAGCAAAATTCACCCCGAAGCCAGTCCAGGAAGCACCGAGCGGATAAGGAACACCGGGTAATATCTTCATGTCATCCTCCTATATAATAATTCTATTTTGTCTTTATTATCTTGAAAACCTGACCAGCGATGAGAGGCAGGAAACTCATCGACATTATTATCAGCCAGCCATTTAATCCAGGATGTTCAGTGTTAAGGATAGAAGAAAGGCCCGGCATATACACTGCAGCGAGAAGAAGGATAGTACCAATGCCAATTGCTTCCCATACAAAATGATTTTTCATTATATCATTGAAAATAAGACCTGAGCCTGGATCGCGCAGGTTGAATACATGAAGCAATGAGGTAAAACCGAGAGTGAGAAATGAAATAGTTACTGCCTGTCCCGATCCTGCATGAATCCAGTAAAATGCAAGAGCCAGTGACCCGAGAACCGCAAGGGCCATCAGTATCCCGTACCCGGCAATTGACTGCCAATGGACCCTTGCCAGAATGGGTTCCCGCGGGTCACGCGGAGGCATCTTCATAATACCGGGGTCACCCTTTCCCAGCCCCAGAGCGAGAGCAGGGAACACATCGGTTACGACGTTCAGATACAGTATCTGGAGCGGGAGAACCGGCAGAGGTGCATTCAAGAGCGCTGCCACGGAGACCGCAAGTATTTCACTCACATGGCAGGAGAGAAGATACAGAACAAATCTCCTGATATTTTTGAAAATAATCCGCCCATGCTCAATGGCAACAGTAATCGTTGAAAATGAATCATCTTTCAGCACCATATCGGCTGCCTCACGGGCTACCTGTGTCCCTCTCTTCCCCATTGCGATACCGATATCAGCCTTCTTGAGTGCCGGAGCATCGTTCACGCCATCGCCGGTCATTGCCACAATTGCACCGTTCTGCTGGTGAAGCTTTATAATATTGAGTTTCTGCTCGGGGCTTACCCTCGCAAAAATCTGTGCTTCTATGAGCCTGTTCCTTTCATCCGCATAAAGTTTTTCGGGGTCTGCCAGATCTGTCCCCATAACTACCTCTGCGTCTGTATTTTCAGAAATGCCGATGACTTCCGCAATTTTTTTTGCAGTGGCCGGTTGATCGCCGGTTACCATAACAACCCGTATACCTGCTTTCCTGCAGGAATGAATCACTTGCTTCATATCCTTCCTCGGGGGATCAAGCATTCCTACCAACCCAAGAAATGTAAGGTCCTGGTATGGTTCTCCCTCCCGATTATTAACTGACTTCATGGCACACGCGAGGATACGGAGGCCTTCCTCGGCAAGTTTCCTGTTGCGCTCTTTCCATCTGTCCCGATCTTCATCTGTCATTTCATGCTCACTGGTATCTTCCATAACCCTATTACTCACCTCAAGGACTGCCTCAGGTGCTCCTTTAACGGCAATGAAATAATGAGCGTTTTCCTTGTGATAAGTTGCCATCATTTTCTTTTCAGGATCAAATGCCTCCTCGCGAACCTCGGGAAATTTAGTGATAAGATCATCCCTGCGTATCCCTAATCGCTCTCCTGAATCTAACAATGCTATTTCAAGGGGATCCCCTGTGCCATCTCTTATACCCTCATCCTCTTGTTTTTCAAGTGTTGCATTATTACAAAGAACAGATACTTTAATAAGTTGATTCAGGGCCGGATCTTTCTTAATGTCAATTTTATCATCCCGTTCTGTTGCGGTATCATCAGTATCTGGTCGCTGCATTACGATGTCATTGTTTTCGAGAATAATATGTGATACAGATATTCTGTTTTCCGTCAGAGTACCGGTTTTATCAGTAAAGATGATGTTGGTTGATCCGAGTGTCTCAACTGAGGATAACCGGTTTATCAGAGCATTCCGCCGAGCCATCCTCCACATGCCTCGTGCAAGCGAAAGGGTTGCAACAATAGGCAATCCCTCAGGGATCGCGGCAACCGCAAGGGCAATAGATGTCTCAACCATCAGCAGAAGCTCTCTACCAGCTGCAATGCCACTTGCCGCTACCAGAACCGCAATTCCAATAGTAACCCAAATCAGCCTGTTACCCAGGCGATTCAGGCGCTTTTCAAGCGGGGTTATCTCTTCTTCCGCCTCCTCGACCAAGGAGGATATTTTTCCAAGCTCAGTCTCTGTTCCTGTGCTGACAACAACTCCCCTTCCTGATCCGCGGGTAAGGGTTGTGCCCTTAAAGAGCATGTTTTTTCTTTCTGCAAGTGGGACATCACCTTCTATTACATCGGTAGTTTTACCGACAGGAACGGATTCACCTGTGAGGGATGATTCATCAGACTGGAGCTTATTTGCCTCGATTAGCCTTATGTCTGCTGTCACCATGTCTCCGCTCTCTACCATTACGATGTCACCCGGAACAACCTCTTTTGCTGGAACTTCTTTTATTTCTCCGCCTCTGATTACCTTTGTTTTTACGGTCGACAACTCTCTAAGCGCTTCCATCATGCGCACCGCCTTGAGCTCAGTAAGAAATCCTATTACGGTATTAATGAGTACCGCGATGGATATGGCAACTCCTTCAATCCATTTCCCGAAAGCAAACGAGACTGCTGAAGCTACAATGAGGATAAGAATCACAAGGCTCTTGAACTGTGAAGCGAGGATGGCAAGCGCACTTCTTTTTTTGGTTTCCCTTAGGCGGTTCCCCCCGGTCTCGCGAAACCTATTTTTTGCCTCAGCACGCGAAAGTCCCTCATCGGGGGATACACGTAATTCGTCAAGCACCGTATCGAGACTTAATGACCAGTATTGATTAGATCTTTGTTTTTCTTCAGTAATTTGTCTCAATAATCTCCTCTCCCTTACAGGATGATTTTCTGCAGATTCGCATTATACAGAGTACAGCGCTATGCACATAATCAATAAAATAACCATGTTAATTAGGAAAAGATCATATGTAAAGATGAACAGCAATCCCTCTTCAACAGGTTCCCTCTGTTCAGAGCGGCCCTTTATTAGAAGAAATTCAATCAAGAGCACTGACGATTCCGGCAATGATAAAGTGGGAAATAGAGTCATCAAACAGCGGAACATCAAATCGAATCATCCAGATTCCACCTTCCCATGTCCAGAGAAAATCTATGAGAAAGAATACAAGCAGGATGGGCAGCAGCCTTGCCCTGCTGAATCCAAATGCAAATATCGCTGTACATATGCAAGCAACGATACCTGCAGTGATGATGTGCTCTAAGAATGGCATAATATTGCCTCATCGTGATCAAATCGTACGTACTTCAATAAATGGGAATTGCATTGAATATCGGTGATAGATAAAGCTGTATGAGAGGAGAGATGATGACTATTGCAGCTCATTTCTCTCATACAGCTATTTCCTTCTGCTACAGCAGCGGATAATCAAAATTCCACAGGGGAGATTCGTAATACCCATCCGTTTTCGCATCATCTGCTGATTCAACATTCAGGCTTGTCTTGACATCCAACGCGCCTCCTTCGAAAGCATTATCGATTGCTGCATAGTATTCAGACCAATCCTCGACACTTCCTGTTAATATAGCCGTACCGTTGACAACTGATACATTTATATCATCGCCGTCTACCAGAAAACTCCAGAAATATTCACTCTGGATATCGCTTCTGATCTTGTCATCGCTCTTCCATGTCCATTCAAATGGTCTTATTGTAAGGTTGTTCGAGACATCCACAATTCCATCCACAGAAGATGCGACAGATTCAGCACGGACTTTTTCATAAGCAGAATCAACAATTCCGTAGAGATATGCCTTCTGATTCAAAACTGTCACGCTGATATCAAAGCGGTCTACGATTGGGTCATCAGCCATAGCTTTGGTGATGTCCTTCTTAAGCTTATCGTCTGATGGGGCGTTTTCAGGGCGAACCTTTATTAGGTTATACACACTATTTACCCCTATCGTATTTTTTGCATCCTGTTCAGCGGCATTTTTTGCAGCGAGATTGTCGACAATACCGGTAAGAGTCGCGATGCCATTGTTCACACTGACTCCTACGTTGAACGAGAATGTTCTCGGGTCATAGAGAAGAGCATCCTTTATCGCCTGCTCCAGTTCAAGATCAGATTTATGGGTATATTTGTCCTCTCTCTTGAGTTCATCATCCAGCCACCACTTTACTTCAAGATCATCACAATTTACACTTTTTACTCCTGCAACCCATGCATCCGCATATGCATGCGATTTTTCTGCGAGACTCCCTACCCCGCCGCTCAGATCAACCGCTCCGTCCTTCACCTGCACCTGGATAAGCGCTTCGTTGACAAAAGGATCAAGATGGAGACGTCTTTTTATTTCCGTCGTTATCTCATAGTCGGATCGTTTTTGTGCATAGAGTATCGCGATATTATTCCTTACATCCTTCACCCCTTTCACCCCTTTCGCGAGTTGAGAGGCAATCTGCCGCTCTGTCCAGGATTCAACTTTGCCTGACAGGATAACCTGACCGTCTTTGACTTTTACATCGATTTGATAAGACTCGGTTACCGGGTCCAAAAGAAGTGCATCCTGCACATTCTTGCTGATTTCCTTATCTGACACAAAAACAGGACGCACCTCTATTCTGTTCACAACGGAGCGGACACCCTTGATGCTCTCAACGATCTTCACTGCCCTGTCTCTTGCAAGGATTGTATCAACTGAACCTGAAAGTGTTACGATTCCATTCGTGGTCTGTACATCGATAAGGTGTGAAGAAACCGCATCATCCCACAGGAGATTACTATCAATAGCGCGGGTAATATCCTGATCTTTGATCTCCTTAGATGCATAGGCAGTTCCAGGAATTAACAGGCATACCAGGCTTATAGCCATGATAACTGCGAAAATTGTATTTTCTCCTGACGCATACTGCATGACTTGTTTCATCTGGTTCCTCCTATCATCTGTCTTGATTTGTTTTCAATAAATATCAGCCGATCAAACTATTGTTTGATTGTATTCATCTTTGCAAAAGATATGCCATCTAATAATTACTCGTCACAACAATATGTTACTCTAGGATAAAAACGTCAATCGAGCGCAACGATCCCGAATTCTCTGCTGCACTAAATGGTATCGGAACCATGTGATTTTACTTTTCAAGGGAATTATGAAAAGATGCAAAATATTGTTACATGTCAATATTTCTTTCACCCACCTTGTTGCACATTCGCTTGCGGCGAAATAACCGAGGCTAGGCATTTTTGCTTTCCTTCAGCGGAATTACGCAAATCAGAGCTTGTATGAAAAACCAATATTAAGGTTGTCCTCTACATCAGAAACGCCTGGAGTATAAAAGGCTATGTTGAGGATAGCATCGCGGGCTGCCCATGTTGGAACGTTTCCGGAGAGTGTGACTTTTCCGGACTCCACTTTCACATATACTTTCACTACATAGGGATCAATATATATATTTTTGTCCAGTGCATGAATGATGTTATCCGAAATCACCTTATCCTCAAATTGAACACGTGGAGTGACAAATAAATCATTTTCTATTTCTGTCACACATTCTGCATTTGAGACGACTTCTTGTACTTTGACTTTTTCCCAATATGACTTCACAGGGCCCTGAAGCTTGACTCTCCCGTCCTGAGCCGAGATTTTTATCATCGACGAATCAATATCCGCACTCCATTGGAACATATTATTTATTCTGGTCTCAAGCTCTTTATCGGTGATTTCTTTCCTACACCTGACTGAAATATTATTTGTTACCTTGTCCACTCCTGGAACCACAGATGCATCCATCTGGGCAGCCTGAAAGGCAGAATATGTCGGGACTACACCTGAAAGTATCACCTCTCCGTTAGATACCATTATTATTATCTCTGCACCATCTACTCTGCTGTCCCATTGTAATCTTTCTTTTACATTTTTTTTGATTTTTTCGGAACCTGTTATCATGATGTTTTCCATTTCTTGGCATACTTTATTTGATCAATTATGCTTCATTGTATGGCAGGGCTTTCATTGCCTGTTTTCAGCAAACTGATTGACTAACGGGTTTAAACCCAAGCATATTCGCAATCAATTTCAGATATAGACTGAGACATCCCCTAAAAGGAGCAATTATCCAGCATAATGCAATAGTATTACCTATTTGTCTTTTATATTTTTTTGATAACATTCGGATATCCCTGTATTGTTGCAATAAAATTTTCCTCGTTACAGCACCTCCATGGACACACTCACTTGTTTAACAAGAGGCATGCCAATATTTACACTGAATCGATTTTGTTACGGAGAGCATATTGCCTGAATAAGTAGAAGGGCAGAATTTCAACAAAGGGTGCAACAAAATAATGACGCAATTGCGGTTGCTCATTTGCATATTATCTGCACTATAATGATTTCCGACATGCAAACAATCTTTACAAATCAATTTTTGTTTCACCCCTATATATATACGAGATCAGTCCCAAACTACACTAATTTATCGCCAATCATCAATAGGCATGTTTTTTGATAGCATAAATATCAACACAGTACTAGTCCTGCTTAAGTTGCCTCAGTTCTGTTCAGAAATCAAAAGGAGGGACATTTCGTTGAGCCAGAAGAACAAGCTCGTTTATACATGCATCTACAATGTGGGGTTGCAATAGCATGAAAGTGATCGGGCTGTTCGGATTAAATTGCTCCGGAAAGGATACCATGGCTGATTATCTCCACAGGGAATGCAATGTGCCAGTATTTTCCATAGGGGATGAGGTAAGGAAGATTGCTCACAGCGAAGATGTCGCGCCGACAAGTGAGAATCTCCATGAAATCTCGCAGAGGTACATGTTCCTCTCCGGCGGAGAATTTTTTACACAGAGGATTATACAACAGGTAGAAGAACGGAATGTGCCACTAGCAGTAATTATCGGTATTCGGTCACCAGCTGATGTGAAGGCGTTGAAAAGACAGTTTGGCAAGGACTTCCTCCTCGTGTATGTGAAAGTCGACGACCCGATAGTGCGATACTCACGCTCAAGAAAAAGAGATACAGAACGCGATCCCCGGAGCTTCGGCCATTTCCTCAGAGAAGAGAAAGAGGAAAATGAATTATTTCATATGAAAGAGACAGGGAAGTTTGCAGATATAACAGTTGAGAATAAGGAATCCCTTGAGGATTTTCATAAGCAAATAGAAAAACTCATCATAAAGCCTTTAATAAATAATTTCATATGCAAACAATATTTCAAAGGAGGGGTGAAATGAAGAAATTGGCATTTCTACTAATGGTTATGGAAATTCTGCTGTCCTTTGACGACTTGAGTTTCTCTGCTGATAAAAATTACAATTCCAGTATTTACCGCTCAAGCCTCCATTACACCGCGAATGGCATGGCTTACTGGTATAGCAAAGAAAATGGTGGTTTAGAAAGTGTAACCGGAGTCCCATTCTCTCAATTAAATTGCCGTGATTGCCATGCTACGGAAATAGTGCAGAAAGTATTGCAAAGGAAATTAGACCTTATTTGGTATGCAAACGGAAATGGAGAACTCGATCATTTCAAGGGAGTTATACCAGTTGCCGATGGTGTTCGATACAATGCAGTTTATCAGAATTATCAAAACGGTCAACGGATACCTATCGAGAATCCGCCTGTACCTGTAATCCACTATGCCGCATTCGGCGAACCGCTGACCCCCGAACAACTGTGAAAAGAGTTCTCTTAGGCGCAACTAATATCGAAGTATCTGTTCTTGGCATAGGGATGGGAACTTCCCATCCATCGGGCCGCTTTGCACAATCATTGATGAGTTCGAGATCACTTGCAGATATCCTAATCTTTGCCTTTGAAAAGGGTATTAATTTCTGGGATACAGCTTTCCAGTATCAAACATACCCACATATTAAGGAAGCGCTCAAGCGCATCGATCGGGCAGATATCGTGATTACCACAAAATTTACCCATGCAAGTGAGGCGAGTACTATCAAAGATTTTTATAACTCTCTCAGAGAAGTTGATACAGATTATTTTGATATCTGCCTACTTCATGGAGTCAGGTCAAGAGCTGAATTTATCAGGAGAGAAGGTGCATTCAATGCCTTGCTCAAGATGAAACAACAGGGTAAAATTCGGGCTATTGGAATATCATCCCATGGGCTAGGTGCATTGCAACATGTATTAGAAGTACCGGAAATTGATGTAGTCTGGGCAAGAATTAATTATGCGGGAATCTACATGGATACACGCATACTAAACTTTTATGATAGAGTTGCAGCATTCCCTTACCTTAAAAATATTGCGCATCTTCTCCCAAACAAGATGAAAAAAGTCCTCTCTCCTAAACCAGAATCGCAGCGATTATCAGAGGAGGAGAAAAATAAGGTTGAACATATCCTTGCCAGGCTGCATTCACAATCAAAAGGCATTGTTGGAATGAAAATATTAGTTGAAGGGTATTTGAGTGGGAATCTGCAACAATCCATAGAATATGCATCCGATCTTCCTTTCATAGATGCATTCATAATTGGCATGCTGACTCAAAATGAAATTGATACAAACTGCAGCATTCTTTCACGAAGGAGGTAATATTTGGAAAAAGAAGAGAAAAAAACCCTTCCGCAGAAGTCGTATCATACCATACTACGCCAGGAGATCAATGCAGGTCTGCTCGAACTGAATAGGCCTGTCGGCGGTCTATTCCTTTCGAGTCTTTCCGCAGGACTCGATATTGGGTTCAGCCTCCTGTTAATGGCAACCATGCTCTCCGCCACTTCCGGTATTTTCAGCCCGCCGGTCGTTCATATACTCGTCTCCGTCATGTATAGTGTCGGGTTCATTCTGGTAATCCTCGGAAGATCTGAATTATTTACAGAGCATACCGCCCTCGCTGTATTACCGGTATTGGACCGGAAGGCTTCTCTCGCAGATCTGTTCCGCATCTGGGCAGTGGTATTCACGGGGAATATCACAGGGGCCATTGTTTTCTCATGCATCATCTCCTGGATGGGGCCTGAGCTTGGGATAATAAATTTGTGGGCATTTGCTGAAATCGCTCATAGCTTGCTCGATCATGCATGGTGGGTTATTTTCGTGAGCGCTGTCATTGCCGGTTGGCTTATGGGAGAATTAGCCTGGCTCCTCGCTGCAGGCAGAGATACGATCAGTCAAGTACTTTTCGTGTTTGTTGTTACAACCGCAATCGGATTCCTCAATCTTCATCATTCTATTGCAGGTACGGTGGAAGTTGTTACCGGTATACTTACCTCATCGGAGCTTCACCTCAAGGACTTTTTACGATTCTCATTCCTATCGACAACCGGTAATGCCTTTGGAGGAGTTATATTTGTTGCTATTATTAAATACGGCCATGCCATGCAGACGATTGAGAAATACTGAAGGCGGAACGGTAACAACCTACAAGAATATTGCAATGAAAACTATTTCCAGGAGGTCTTCATGAAGAAATTGACCACATATTTTTTCCAGGGTATTTTGTTTCTCACTCCTGTTTTTGCCACCATTTACATCGTCTATTTCATCTTTTCAGAAGTCGATCAGATCTTCGGCTTCACCATACCAGGCTTGGGATTCCTGCTGGCTGTCGCGCTGATAACTACTACCGGATTTCTCGTCTCCACCTTTCTCGCACGAGGAGCTGCTAATTTTATTGATACACTGTTCAGACGCATGCCTATCGTGAAGATGATATATATAGCAATCAAAGACCTGGTAAATGCCTTTGTAGGAGAGCAAAAGCGTTTCGACAGTCCTGTTCTGGTGACTCTCATACCCGGATGCACTTTACATATTATTGGGTTTGTTACAAGGACAAGTCTTGCGAATATTGGAAAAATGGACAGCATTGCTGTCTATGTTCCTCAATCCTATAATTTTGCGGGTAATTTGTTTATTGTCGGCAAAGAGCAGATTACTCCGCTTAATATTGAAAGTGCTAAAGTCATGGCATTTATCGTCTCCGGGGGAGTTTCAGGCTTATAAGTATCCTCCCTATGCTCTTTTCTTTGATTTATAAAAAAGAAGAGCAAGTAAAAAAGAAACCAGTATTCCTGACAGAATGATTGATTGCATGCCTAGATACCAGGCTGCCAGGACTACAAGAGTGAAATAAATAACTACTATTTGCGTATTATGCTGTTTCCTTAATCCGATCGCAATAAATCCAGCCAATACCAATGCAAGGTAAAATGATAACAGACTGACATAGAATCTTTTCACTGTATATCCCTATCTCACTGGTTACAGATTTACAGCTTAAGAGGCTGTCAATATCTGAATATTGCTGATACTGTTGCATTATCAGGAACTTTTACGGGTTGTACTGCATACACGGTTCCTCCATGCAGCAAGGTCTGGATTGCAGCAAAGTCAAGAAGGTCTCCATCGTCACTTTTTTCTTTTTTGTGCAGATGCACCGATTGTTTTTCTGTATCGAATGCACCCCATTGCTGCATACCGACCGCAACAAATAAAATATCAACTCTTCCCTGATACGCTGCAGGGACGATTGTTTTGATATCGCAAGAAGCTCTCTCTGTATGTGCAAGTTGCCTATACCTTGTAATAGCCTCGTCTTGCTTTCTCCGGATAACATGGCTGACAACAGCCCAGACCTTTTTGTGCAGTTCCCTTGCAGAAAGTTCATCGGGGTTACCCGTGATTCCCTCATCCAATAAATTCTGGTAAGTGTTTGCTTCTCTATAAATGGGCAAAAGATATTCGACGCCTGCCAGGATCAGAGGAGCGTGCTTATCTTTAAAAAGATCATGCAAGCAGGTGTCAATCTTCCGAAAGTATCTTAGAATGTTGTCTTTGGATTCATCAATTCCTACACCCTGCCCATGGAACATGGCTGCTCTCTTTCCCCCTCCTGCTGTCTGAGTATGAAATTGCAGCTGTTTTTCAGGATCATCATATTTGAGGGCCTCTGAGAGGTTTTCCGGGATATCCCCCGGGGTTACCTCGTGAATGCTGAATTGGGTGCCCAGAAACAATCGAACTTTATTTTGGCTGACAGCTAGCAGATAGAAGATGCCGTCACTGCTAAGAAGCGAAAGAAGGGGCTTAAGATGAAAGCGTCTGGCAACTATCAGCAATTCCTGAAAATATTGCGGGACACGAAAATACCGGAAAACCTCCCCGGACAGGAATGCCGCGAATCCCTCACCCTGATGCTGCCAGAAGTGAGCATCCTCCAAAAGCCTCCTTAAAGGATCGAGAAATTCCTCAACCTGACGCGAGCGAAGACCGTTTTTTATAAGACGTTTTTCAGCTTCTCTGAATAGATTTTTGAATCTTATCTGGTCCTGTTGCGTCTCTGCTGCCGTGCGGTGTGTTGGCATATATATCGAAATACACCATCCTTTTTGATTTCGTATCAGTGACTCTATAGCATTTATATTGATCAGATGCAAGGGTATCCTCCTTTTCTCGAAACTGAATATATCCTTTTTTGGCTGCTCACTTGCTGGCAATGGCTTACTATGCCTTCTGAATCTCTCTATTTCTCTTTCAATAATTTCCTTGAACTTTGTTCTGTTGTAAGCCCCTGTGAGTTTGTCTGTAGTTGCAAGTTTTTTTAGTTCTTTCTCCGCCTTCTTAATAGCTGTGATATCCCGAACCACCTCTATCCCAGCTATGATTCTGCCCTTTGAATCCCTGCATGGTGAAGCCTTGATCTCAAAATATCGCAGTCCCTCTGCAGTGCGCCGATTCCATTGGGAAGTGTGAATGCCTCCTTTTTCAATAACCTGGCTCACGGGACATCTTCCGCATACAGCCCATCTTCCCCAATAGGCATTGTAACAATGCTCACCAATATGATTATTGAATATTGCCTGGTGAATTTTATTCTGATAGAGAATGGTGTAATCTAAACTTTGTATGCTTATCCCATCTCCCATAGCATCGACAATTCTCCTGGCTTTCGCTATTTCCTTTTCTATCGTTGTCTGCATATTTTTCTTGTTGATTGCATATTGTTGGTTCACCTTCACTGGAATAAGGATAAAAGGCATCATATCAATCAGAATGGCATCTTGAAAATTCCTTTGATCAAAATTACAGGAGGGTGCTCTCTATGCTGTCCCGCTGCAGTCTGTGTCTGCTCAGAAAATCATTTTGGATTTCAACCGCTTTTCCTGTTTCGTTGAGTAATGATACCTCCTCATAAATCCTGTTTCTGGTTAATTCAGCAATCTCACCGATTCTTGTAGATATGCCCTGAATTTCACTCAAAAGTTGCACTATTTGGTCAGCGGCCTTTTCTACCAGCATTCCATTCCACCATGGTCTGCAGCTCGCCCAGAAAAAAGGACAGCTGCTTAAAAGACTGTCCAGTTCACTGTTTTGATGTTCCGTTCCCCATCTTCTCGTCTCATCCAATGCAATATCCAATAATTGCCAGAGCAATCTGTGAAGGCGGTTTTCAGGATGAAACCACAATGGATAATATATATTTTTCTTTTTGTCTTCTTTATCAGTAGACCAACTTGAAGGTACAGTGTCAACCTCAGCATCAGCATACCCCTGAGCAAGATCTGCGGTCAGGATAGATTTGACAGAAGGATTGTCATATATTTCCTCAAGTAATCTCCATCTGTTCTTCTGGTGGTGTCCGAATACCTCCACGTCCGTTCCTGTAATGACAAATTCCTTGCGGTTTGATTTTTTTGATATCATACCTACAAAGTCCTGAGCATTATTGATTGGCTTCTTCTGCCATATGGAATTACCCAGGGACTCGCTGATTTCCCTGTCTCGCACGAGAAGTCTGCATTCTGAATCTCGATCAACAAGCTTATATTGCCCCATTTTTGAGGTTCTGTTCCTTAATGATGACTCATCAATGATTATCCATGAATATCCTTGTTCCTGAAAGAGTTTTGCCTGTTCTGGCAGAAATGCCATTTCAGGCAGAAAGACTATCTCGGGTTTTCTCTGAAATCCTAAATAAAGCTTCAGGGATTCTTCCTGAAGATTCAACTGCCTTTCTATTTCAGAGGCATCAATTAAAGGAAATATGGGATGATATTTACCCGTTCCTGTTATTTCAATTTGTCTGTCTTTTTCGAGTTTAGCAAGATTCGATATCACCTCCGTTCCCCTGGGGACTTTCTCCCTCAGCGAATCAAGCAAACATCCGTTGATATTTACAATACAGTGAGCACGCGGATTTTTTAAAAGCATCTTTGTGACCGGGAGATAACACTCGTCCGTGACTTTCTCAAGAATGCCCGAATCCTGAAACGGCGGCTGATAAAAATGCAAAATGTTCATCCATTGAATAGACATCAGACCAAAAGACTCCCTATAGATTTGCTTTTTCTGATATAAAACTGCTTCTTACCTGCTTTTACTATATTCTTTTCCCCCCCTGTCTTTTTGTTGCTGTCTCTTATCTTTCTTTCAAGCTTTGTTATCTTCGTCTCAAGTTTTTCAATTCTTTTGAGTATTATATTGACTTTCCGGTCAGCCCATGGGTTTTTATTTGTCGAGGTAAGGGCATAAATTCTACCGCCAAGCTCAGTCATTTCTCGCTGGACTTGTGAATGTAATTCATAAAGCTGAATCTTTTTTTTTCCTGCCTTGGTAATATTCTGGGCGCTTTTTTTAGCAACAATTGCCCCTTTTTTCACAAAATAGACTCCATCCTGGGATCCATTCTGGATATTCTTTTTCACTTTTCTCCAAAAATCCATATTGTTGCCTACCTCTCCATTGTTACTGCCGAAATGACCATTATTTAACCTGGAAAGTGATCGACTTTATTTCATTCCCTGCCTTATTGATCACCTTTACCTCCCAGTCACCGGTCTGTCGGTAAATATTCTTATAGGAATATGTTCTCCATCTCGGTCCTTTTTGCAGAGGAAGTGTATATGAATGTACTTTCTTGCCTTCATGATACCATTCCACAGTCAGTTCTGTATCTGTTGCAATGTCTTTAGCCTCAATGAAAACATATACCTTTTCGATATCCACCGGGAATGTGTCAGCAATTCCAATGGGTACTCTCTCTTCGACATTCTCGGCAACAACAACTTCAGATATAACCACTGAAGGGGATATTTTCTGACGTCCTTCCACTTCCAGAGCATACATTGATTCCGAAAGATGCAGAAACCCTATAATTGCAACCATAAGTAATGACAATATCTTGGTAATTATCATCCCTCACTCCTTTTCAAATATACATATGTTTGTCCATCAAACGTCATTCATCATTGTTAGTTCAATAGTCTTACGCTTAACCTAAAGCTTTCTTGACACTTTATACGCCTGCTTTCCGGCATCTCTAGCAGTGGATAATGCTTCCCTTTCATCTTTGATAAGATTTACACCTTTTTCTACTTCTGCGGTCATTTGTTTTTTCACTCCTGCTATTGAACCGGTTGTCAACTCTCTCAGATCTTCTGTAAGATTACTGATCCTCTCTTTCACCTTGTGTGCTGCAAAGAATCGAAACACTCCCGCCCCCACAATCCCTCCAGCCAAGAAGGCAATGGATAGGTTTTTCCTGTCAGAATGATTGAACTTCATAACATCTTTACTCAATAATAGTTGATAACAAATAATTCATAACGAACTGTCACATTACCTCATTCCCGAAATAATCTGATAAGGTTTTTTATTGAGATATTTTGGACGATCATTCTATTTTCTTATAATAAATAATGATCGCTCTCTCTATCTATCTGCTATTATCCGTTATCATTGGTTTTTACCACAGAAAACCTAAACCCATTGTTACCACATGATTACCGTGGCTAGTTTCGGTCGCATCACCCCATTCAATATCATCAAAAAACCATTCATATCGATAACTGGTGGCAAGATAGGTCTTTTCATTCAGAAAAGCTTTAAATCCAACATTTGGACCCATAGTGCCAGTCACATCATCATCATTATAGACAACTCCGATAAATGCGCCAAGGAAGGGCTGGATTGAATCATTTTGAGAGATTCCGCGGAAGTTATACTGAACAAATGGTGAAGTAGACGCGAGCCATGTGTCGTCGGCATCGTCAATAAAATCATAGGTCAGTATTTGTCTGGCACCAATTTCCCAATTACCTGTAAGGTGATATCCATACAGAACGTCAAGCGTTACAGTTCCAATATCAGTATCTTGTGCATGGAAAAATCCACCCGAAAGCTGAATGGCATTGTCTCCGGCAGTCTGTGCCCCATAAACAGGTCCTACAAAAATAATTGAGAGAAGAATCATCCAGATACCAGTGAATTTTTTCATTGTTACCTCCTTATTCTGGAATTTATACTTTTATTTACAAGATACATGCCAGCAATTCGCTGCGTGTCGGTCTTGATAATTCAGGGTTTTTCTCTGTACCCATGGAAGAAGGGGTGCAAAGTTACTTGTCAGATAAACTTCAGAACAAGCACAATCAGTCAAAAAATACTCTCGCCATAAACTCTATGTCAAGAGCAACATTTATTTACCCTGCAAGATTTCTTTCACCCCTATGGAAAGCTAATAGAAGCATCTTGAATGAGGTAGGGATCATAATCCGAAACCATTTTATTTCGTGAATTGAGATTCATTCCAGTTCTGGCAGTAGAGATATACATTGAACTACATTCTCCGTTTATTTTCTACCGTGATCCAATGATTACAAGGGTATATCTTACTTTCCCATTCAGGGACTTGCTAAATATCGCCTCCTTCATATTTTTCCCCTTTGACCAGCATGAAAAGATTGCTTATGCATAAATTTGCTGAGAGCCTGAGCGATAATCTGAACTCCAAATTATCAGAATCAGGCATTCTATCCCCATTTTGGAAACTCCAATTACAATTTTTTGCGTCTTCAGATAAACTCTATTTTCCTTCCTGATAATTGTTTATCAGCTGTTCAATCTGTGTACCCTGAGATAAAAACATTTGACATCGTTCATGCACTCATCAGCATCCTTTTTTCCGAGGTGGGTTGTCAGTGATTGATGATCCTTTGAACCCATCGTCCCCTCCTTTTTATCATTTCTTACGCTACTCCTCCAAGTCCGCGGATCGTTGCAATAATCCGCCTGGATGGTTTCGGCAGCCCGGCAATTTTCCAGGCAACCTCTGGATCTGGAAATTGCTCATAGGTACAATTTTTATCCTGATGGACTCTCATACATACGCCACGTGGTATAGGAAATGCCTTGAATTTTTCATAATAATCTCTCAGAAACCTGATAATCGCCAATTTTTCTTCAGTCAAAGGACAGACTTTACTAATACCTTCTTTGTCTGCAATAGCACAGGCTATCTTCTCATTCCAGTCTTTTGAATTCATAAGATACCCATCATCATCTAACTCAATTTTTTCCCCATCAACTTCAAGTATTTGCATCATACACCTCCATTTCTATTGTTTGTTTGTTTGTTCGTTCAGCCATACCGAAATCCCTATTGCTTAATGTCCCTCCGTGATCTGCTTTTCGTTTCTGTTCATCTGAGTACTAATTTTTATCTTCAAGATACATGCCAACTGATTCATTTTGATAATTTCTGTTGAAATCGTTTGATTAAATCGCATGTTAATAAAGGAAAGTTAAAGCCTGATACTCATCTTTTATTGAAGCCATATTGCCTGTAAGCCTAAAAAGAGTCTCTGCAGTTATCTTGTCAGACAAGCATCATTTTTTTGCTCCGCAAGTTTTGTTTCACCCTTTTTTACGATGTATTGATATTTCACACAAACTAGGTGGATTCAATATCTGAGTAGTCTTCAATCAATATGGAAACGGGTCAGTCCTGTCCCTTGACCTTTATAAACTTTGCATTGATCGCAACGATCACTGTGCTCAGTGACATGAGGGCAGCCCCCATCGCCGGGCTGAGAAGAATACTGTATTTATAAAGGATGCCTGCTGCAAGCGGAATGGCAAATGCGTTATATCCTGTTGCCCAGATAAGGTTCTGTATCATCTTTCTGTAAGTGGCGCGTGCAAGTCCGAGTATAGCGACTGCATCAAGAGGGTTGCTTTTTACCAGCACAATGTCAGCAGTTTCAACTGCAATATCTGTCCCGGCACCAACAGCAATACCTACATCTGCCTGTGCCAGAGCCGGCGCATCGTTTACCCCGTCACCAGTCATCGCGACAAGGAGACCCCTGGACTGGACCTCTTTTACCTTTTTTGCCTTCTCTTCCGGCAACACCTCAGCAAAATACTCTTCCAGCCCTATTTCTTCCGAAACCCATTTTGCGACTTCTATGTTATCACCGGTAAGCATCATCGGCTTAATGCCCATTTCTTTCAGTTTTGCAATCGCCTTTTTTGATTCTTCACGGATAATATCAGCAAGTGCGATCGCCCCTGCAAGCTTTCCGTCCATCATTACGAAAACGACTGTTTTCCCCTGATTGGTAAGTTCCACGACTCTCTTATTATCAATGGTGATGTTGTTTTCCCTGAGAAATCCGGGGCTTACCACCTTCACTTCGTTTCCGTTGATTTTTCCGGATGCTCCCTTACCGATGATTGATTTGAATTCCTCGACTTTATATTTTTCCTCGACTGACGAGGCAATTCCCTGAGCTATCGGGTGCTCAGAATTTGCTTCTAAAGAAGCCGCATATTTCAGAATCTCTTTTTGGTTCATGGAATCTGATAACTCGATCGTTTCGGTAACACCAAATATTCCTTTCGTAAGTGTGCCTGTTTTATCGAAAATAATCGCCTGTATGTTTCTTGCCCTCTCAAAGGCTGCACGGTTACGGATGAGAAGCCCATGTCTTGCAGATAATGCTGTTGACACAGCGACGACCAGTGGAACGGCAAGCCCGAGGGCATGAGGACAGGTGATGACCATTACGGAAACTGTTCTCTCTAGGGAAAATGCAAAATCTTTATGCATAAATGTCAGCCAGATAATAAGGGTAAGTGCTCCCCCGCTCAATGCTATGATGGTAAGCCATAGGGCTGCACGGTTTGCCAGATTCTGGGTCCTTGATTTGCTCTCCTGTGCCTGCCTTACAAGGTCTATGACCTGTGAAAGAAAGGAATCCTTTCCCGTCTTTTTGATTTCAACGGTTATGGATCCCTCCCCGTTGATCGCACCGCCGATTACACGTGCACCTGGTTTTTTTGAAACCGGCTTGGATTCTCCGGTGAGCATCGCCTCATTTACCGAAGTTTCTCCTTCTACAATATCTCCATCTGCCGGTATCTTCTCGCCCGGCTTTACCAGTGTCTTATCCCCTTCCCCGATTTCTTCCAGGGAAACGTCTTTGGTTCTTCCGTCCTCCATGATCATGTGTGCCTCTGAAGGCATAAGCCTTGCGAGTTCCTCGAGTGATCTGGAAGCGCCCATGACTGATTTCATTTCTATCCAGTGACCCAGCAGCATGACATCGATAAGAGTTACAAACTCCCAGAAAAATATCTTTCCGCTCAGTCCGAAAACAACAGTACTGCTGTACCCATATGCCGTAGTTATTGCAACAGCAATAAGCGTCATCATTCCCGGATTTGTTTTTTTTAACTCATCGAATAATCCCTTTATAAACGGATAACCTCCATAGAAGAAAACAAACGAGGAGAGCGCAAAAAGAATATATATATCACCGGAAAAATGAATTGCTTCGCGCAGTCCAATAAATTTCTGGATCATGGGAGACAAAAGAAGAACCGGAACAGATACTGCAAAGGATATCCAGAACCGTGTCTTGAAATCCTTCACCATATGCGCATGATGATTCCCCATCTCATGCTGGCCGTTCCCCTTATGGTTCATATGATATCTTTGTCCAGTTCCGGACATACTATTCCCCTCGTTCATTTGTGCATCTGTCTTTTTTATTCTTTAGTCTTCATTTGTTTTTTTCAAATCAGGCAATGTCTACTTTGTTCGTTTCGTTGAGAAACGGAAAGGTTGATACAGCGGGCACCATCCGATTGCACTTGTCAGCAAGAGTATAATTGCAAGAGCACCGAGAATAATAGTCCAGATACCAGATGTTTTACCGGTAATAACCATTACCCCAAAAATAAGAGCGATGATCGTCCTTATAATACGGTCGGTAATTCCCATATTTTTCGTCATATACCATTACCTCCTTATAGTTCAAGCACAGTTCCCGAAGAATATATCTCTTCTAAAAAATGTGGCTGCCAAAGATATTTTGGCTGCCAGTCAAACTCACCCGCCAGCTGCTACCAGCAGCCGCGAGGGGCCTTTGAATAAATCGTACCCTGAAGATCATAGATTTCCTTTTCCAGCTTCGCAAGAGATTCTCCAATTGTTTTCGGATTGCGCATTGCTTCTGAATATCTGAATATTCAAACCTTTTCTCATTCAGCTCCTTTCTCAGATCTGCGCTCTGATCAAAGAATTTCTGGCACTCTTCGCTTCGCTGATAATAGCCAGCCCTCTGCCATAGTCATCCCCCATCATTCCGGGTTGCATGCCATAGCCACCAGCACTGGACCCTATGTACTGCCCGCAAGTCGGGCAGTAATTCCAGCCAGGACCATAATCCCGAGCATAAGACGCTACGAGGAAACATATAACAAATACTGCAGCAGGCAGTAATCCAATCTTTTTCGTGATCTTCACCTCCTTTCCTGATTACCTTTAGCAAAATCAGGATTTTTTCATACCGCTGTTCATCTAAATTATTTTTTTGCAATTTGCTTTTATATCAGATATCGTCTTTAATCTCTTCAATTATCATGCCAAGAGAATTGTCATGTTTTCGGCAAGAATCAATGAAATAACTCACAGATTTTCAGGGACAATAAAAATGTGAGGTCTTGGGAACCCAGGGATAGGCTTTTTTCGGCTGCAACACTTTTTTACACATGCAACTTCCCTTTCACCATAATCATATTATTGATTTTTTGCTTCATTTCTCCGACATGTTCAGAGATAGATTCCGGTATAGTCTCGAAGAATATGCTGATTATTTTAGGTTTGCTATATACCTTGCAGCTTTTAAAAGCGCAATACACCCCTGCCCTGCTGCAATGGCATATTGATACTCTTGGCCTGACGCACAATCACCGGCAGCGAAAATCCCTTCTACAGAGGTCCTGGCCTGACAGTCGATCACAATATGCCCCTTTTCATCAAGGATCAGAAAGCCCCTTAAAAATTCTGTATTCGGTGCCCTTCCAATTTCTATAAAGACTCCCTCCACGTCTATTGTATAACTTTGCCCATCTTTTTCATATTTCAGACCCTGAATAAATTTATCGCCAAGCAGTTCAGTTGTTTTCGCCTCGTTTATTATCTCAACATTTTCATATGATCTTACCTTTTCAATGATGACCTCATGGGCGGTCAACTGTTTACCGATATTGAGGAGAGAGATTTTTTTCGCAATATCCTTCGTAAAGTCGACCCCCTCAAGCGCGGAATTGCCTCCTCCAACTATTGCGATGTCTTTCCCCGAAAAAAGAGGTCCGTCACATATCGAGCAATATGTAACCCCTTTGTTTTTGTATTCTTTCTCTCCCGGCACATTTAGTTGTTTCGGATGAGAGCCGGTTGCCACGACAATGGTTTTTGTTTCATATTGACTTTTACTGGTAACGACCTGGAATCCCTTCTCAACCTTTTTGATCTGAGTAACCTCCTCATTTAACCTCGGATCAATCTTATTGGATTCTAACTGTTTCTCGAAAGCTGATAGAAATTCCTCACCGGTTGTCTTTACAATTCCGGGATAATTAAGGATTTCACCTGATTCCAAGAATTGCCCGCCAAAGTCCTTTGCAATAACAACATAATCCATCTGTTTCCTTGCGGCATAAATAGCTGCCGTACAGCCTGCAATGCCTGTTCCGATAATTACCACTTCATGCATGCTTCAGTCCCCTTATAGATTGAGTGCCTGCCTGATCTTTTCCTGATCAAAGCCGACGATGATTTTGCCACCGATATCCAATGTGGGTGTACTCATCATTCCGGATATTTCCTGCAATTCTTTAACCTTATCCTTATTTTCCGACATATTAATTTCCTCAAATGTAATATTATTTTTTTTAAGGTAATCCTTCGCCTGTTTGCAGTGCGGACATCCCGTGGCAGAGTAAATTTTTACTTTCATAAATCCCTCCAGCTTCATTTTATCACTGCACTAAGAAAGTGCTCTGTATACAAAATATTGCATGATCCATGCCATTATGAGAAACATCTCGATAACTGCATCAAGAAGATAGATCCGTGAGATCCTCTTCACCGACACATAGTAAATATCTATTCCCATCAGTGCGCAGGCTGTTCCTGCACCCAGCACAGCGAGCTCCGGCGTGATGTTTTTTCTTATACCACCTGTTATCAATGCCAGCCCGATCACCACAAGCATGAGCCCCACCGTTTTGACCAGCCAGTAGTCTGTCTTGTAACCAGTAACTTTCAGAAATGTCCTTAAGTTCAGGACACCCCACAACCCCATGATAGAATAATAGGCGCCCTGACCGATCGGTAAGGCATATTCTATGATATGCCACATATCCTTTTTACCTGTTATATCTTTTTCTCGAGCAGCTCTGCCAGCTTCCTCAGATGATACCGCTCCTCTTTGACAAGCGTCTCGAAAACATTCCGAGAATGCTCGTCTTTCATGCTTTGGGACATTTTTATGTAGAGGTCATATGAATTTGCTTCGAGCGAAACAGACAGATCGAGCGCATCACGAAAGCCATTTTGGTTAACCCATTCAATTCCCTCGCTGACACGCATACCCTCTTCCATAACATCCCCTGCATCCTGAACAGATATGACATCGCGGGGGAATTCTTTCCCTGGGTGTTTTCCAGAAGTCCACAAAGAGAGATTATTCAGTGGCGTTTTATGGTTCTCCTCAGCATCGGTAAGCTTAGAAAACAAGTCTTTTGCCTCGGTATCGCCAAATACATCTGACAAAGAAGAATAAAATTCCCCTGAACCATCCTCCAGTATCCACGCGAGACCGATTAATTCCTCAGTTTTTTCGGTACCCTCAAAATATGCCATACCGGACTCAGGAGTTCCCTCAGCAGTGAGTACGTCCCATGCATTCATCCCGCCCTTCAGGTTATACACGTTCCTGCGACCCTGTTCCTTCAGAACTGAAGCAGCTGTAAGGCTGCGGGAGCCTGAGGCTCAATAGACAAGAGTCGGTTTCGCTGAATCCATTTCCTGAGCCCGGCTATCAATTTGACCAACGGGTATCAGCTGTGCACCGGGAATATGCTTTTCCGTATATACCTTTGGCTGTCGTACGTAAAAAAGGTTGTATTCCCCGGGATCCTTCTCTCTCATGAACTGCCTTGCATCATCAACGGACATGGATTCCGTTTTTTTTAAAAAATCAGAGATTAATTTGATGTCTTCACCTCCCAGAGCCTATACTTCATCTGCTTCGCCGGAAACCTGATACTTCCTCACCATCATTTTGTCAATATAGTGCTTGATCCTGAAAGCTGACCTGCCGCTCCAAACAAACCTGTTCTTCCAGAGGATACCCCTGCCGTCGCTCATATTTTAAATCAACATATAGGAGCGCTGTGGCCTAAACCGCTTGAGTGTTTTTCCCTCCAAATATGCGAGAAAATTATAATGCAGCGTATCGTTTTCCCTGATCGCATAGACTCCTACCTTTGGAGGTGGATGATCCCTGAAAAAAATACAGTCTCCAGTGCCAAAGAGTTCTGGGAATGATATACACTGGAGATACGGGCTGACCGATAATCAACCACCGTCTCCTACGGGGAGGCCCGATTCTCTAAATATTGATGAGGGGCTGATCAGCGTGGCCCCGTGTCCTCTCTGCATGAAATCCCCGAGCTTTAGAGTAACCTTCAGGTGAGTATGTCCACCTCCTGCAAGGACCAGGTGTCTTTTTCCGGTATTGATTTGTTCAAAGATTTTTTATTAATTTCTATGTCTTTTTTAAAGGCACATTCCCATCATTTCTCTTTGGTGTTTTTCGGACCCCACATCTCTCTCAGGGACCTGAGGTTCTTACTGTGCGTCAGGACAATGACCTCATCTCCCTCTTTCAGTTTCATATCACTTTCGGCAATAATAAATTCGCCATCCCGGTAAAAACAAATGATCCGTGCATTCTCCGGCAATTCCAGTTCAAGAATTTTCTTTTCGTCCTCACTGCGGGCGACAAATGAAAAAAATCGTGCATCGCCTTTAATCATGGTTGAAAGCACAAGAATATCCTGACCAACAACCATATCGTTCAGAAACCTGCTGATGGTCCTAGTTGGCACAATGATATTTTCAAGTCCCAGCTCGGTGCAGATATGCTCAAACTCTTTGTTATCGATCTTTGTAATTATTTTTTTAAATTTCAGGGTACGTCCTACAAGGGTCGCTATAATGTTTGTCTGGTCATTGTCAGTCATGCAGAACAGGTAATCGGTATGCTCAGGCCCTGCTTCCCTCAGAAGGTCCGGCCTGCTACCATCTCCATAAAGAAAACCACAATCAAGCTCACCTGAAAGCTCATCAATGAGCTCCTTATTGCTTTCGATGATGATTACTTCATGTTTTTGCTCCAGGAGAGACCTCGCTGTCATGACCGTAAGTTTTCCTGCCCCTATAAAAACAATCCTCACAATGATTGCAACCTCCTTCCAAACCAGGTTTTGGGGAAGACAAGCACGAGCAATGCGATTATTTCAAGTCGCCCCATAAACATATCTGCGCAAAGTACGCCTTTCAGGAATGTGTGAAGATCTCCGCTTGTTATCCCGGTCGAAAGCCCGACCGTACCTGTCGCAGAGGCCACCTCGAAAAGTGAGTCTACAGGGTCATAGCCCATTATCACAAAGGAAAACCATGATAAGGCAACAATGATGATAAAAAATAACATCACAATCAATGCACGCTCCACATCATCCGTATCCAATTTCTGGCCTGATAGCCGCATATCGACGACTGCATGGCCAGACAGGCTGGTTCTGATGAGTATCATTCGGATCAGCTTGATCAGGATGACAACTCGTATTATCTTGATTCCGTCCGCTGTTGATCCAACACTGCCGCCAAGCATCATGGAAACAACCAGAACAAGTTTTGAAGCACTGTCCATCTGATGAATATTTATATTGGAAAACCCCGTTGTAGTTTGTGAGGAAAAAGCCAGGAGCGGTGCCTGACTGAGGACCCTATGCCATGATTCACTATTCGCCAATATCATAAAAAATGTCAGAAGGAGAGTCGTAATGCAACAGGCAAACATTAAAACACGGACCTCAATATCCGCCATCATCTTTTTCAGTCCGCCTTTCTGTGTTACCTGGTAGTAAAGTATCAATGAGACCGCCCCGAGGAACGAAATAAGAATTATGGCAACCCGCGCTCCCATTTTTTTGAATCCTGAAAGGCTGTTGTCATATATGGAGAACCCACCGGTAGAAACAGCTGCCAGCGTGTGTGTGACAGATGAAAACAGACTTTCGCCCATAAGCAGAAGAAGACCAATACCGGCACCAGTAAGTATTAGATATACCTTTGTCACTTGTACTGCATAAACACGCGTCCCTCCAACGATATCTTCCTTTTTATCCATCTCGATGAAGCGCTTTGTTGCGATTCCCGGCCTCATCAGGATTGCGATGGAAAACACTACAATACCGAGGCCGCCTATCCATTGCGTCCATGCACGCGCAAAGAGAAATGTCCCTGCTTTCCCTTCCATAGTGGGTAAGGTAGACAGGCCCGTGGTGGTGATACCCGATATACTCTCAAACAAGGCGTCCTCAAACTGAAGACCCGCCGCAACCATCGGATATGATGCAACAAGCGCTGTAAAAAGGAATATAAGGGCCGTGATAGCGAGGGCCTCATTTGTCTGTACGTTGTCCGGTGCCTTTCGCCGTCCAAGGGTAAATCCCAAAAGGGAAAGGAAGAGAAAAACCTGAAGATACGTGAGAGTAAGAAAATATTCTTCCAGTATAAGAGAGACGATGACCGTTACAAGTGTCATGGCACCGAGAATGATACAGAGTTTTCCGAAATACTTCAGCACTACGCGGCCACGTACGGCGTAACTCAATGCATATATCTCTTTTTCTGACATGAGACTATTTCTCGATCCCCATAAGGATCTCCTTAATAACCGGTTAATTTCTCACCGTGTATCTTCTCCTTGCCGATATCCATTTTCCGGATGATATCCTCAACACCATCGACCATCTTTGGAGGGCCTGCCATATAATAGACCGCTCGATCCCATTCAGGATTGTTGCCTTTGATCATCGAGGGGTTTATTCTCCCTGTCAGCCCATCCCATACCTGTTTTGAATTTTCCATATTAGTCATAGTCGGTACTAAATTGATTTTCTCATTACTCTCAGCAATGTTCTCCAACTCATCAAGAAAAGCAGCTGTTTCAGGCACCCGGTTCGAATAAAATAGCATAATCGCATGTTTTGTAAGTGCATCTGCAGCATATCGCAACATCGAACGGAATGGTGTTATGCCGATGCCGCCCGCAATAAAGATGAGTGGGGTTGATGTATCTTCCGGAAGCGTGAAGTTGCCGAGAGGCTTTTCTATCGTAATTTTTTCTCCTCCGGAAAGCTTCCTGAGCGTTTTCTTAAATGCACTGCCGGTAAGCCTTGTTGCAAAAAGCAGCTCACTTTCAAGAGGGGAAGAAGCAATGGTAAGGTGCCTCCGAAGGCCTCTCTCATCCTGAAACCCTGTATCCGCGAGGTTCAGAAAACAGTACTGTCCAGCCTTGAACTCATATCCTCCCGGCCTTTCGAAATACACAGCTAGAGTGTCTTCTGCGATAATTTTTTTCTCGATCAATTCTACGTCATATTGCATCACTTTTCCTTTCGGAACCTTCTTTAAGAATTTCCTTCTTCTACTCTGTAGCTGGCTCTCCCTTTTCCCGAAGCTGGAAGTTTTTTATAAACTGTCCTATTTGAACACCGAGATAAACGCATTTGATATTTTCCATGCAATCATCCGCATCTTTTTTCTCAAGATGTGTGCTGAGCTCTTGGCTGTCCTTTGTAAATTTTATAATATAGGCATTTTTCGTTTCGTCAAAACTAAGGCTAATGGAAATGCCGTGTTTAGTTATCTCCGGATACATTTCCATTATCTTGTTTTTTAATGCATCTAATGTATATGACATGCACTCCTCCTCTTAGCGAAATTGAGACAGATTTTTATTGCTACCAACAGCCGCGAGGGGCCTTTGAATAAATCGTACCCTGAAGATCATAGATTTCCTTTGCAAGCTTCGCAAGAGATTCTCCGGTGGTTTTCGGATTGCGCATGGCCTCTGCATATTCAAACCTTTTCTCATTCAGCTCTTTTCTCAGCTCTGCGCTCTGATCAAAGAATTTCTGGCACTCTTCGCTTCGCTGATAATAGCCAGGCCCTCTGCCATAGTAATCCCCAATCATTCCGGGTCCCATGCCATAGCCACCCATCATGCCATGCCTGCCACCCCTCATCATGCCGGGTCCCATGCCGTAGCCACCACCACTGGGACCTACGTACTGCCCACAGGTCGGGCAGTAATTCCAGTCCTGTTCACCCCACATCATTCCCGGGCCCCATGCTGAGGCACTCACTGACAATGCAAGAACTAAAAAAAGTGTGACTGCGTAAATCTTTTTCATAACGTCCTCCATTATTGATGTTTTTGCATGTCCAAAATTATCAGTCAACCTTTATCGACTTACCATTTTCCCATAGCCCGTGAATATTGCAAAAGCTGATAGCATAGATCGTTCCCTGCTGGCTTAATTTTACTGCTATGGTTGCGCTGTGATTGGTATATGCAGGGCTTTTATCTGCTCCTTCAGCCGATGCCCCGTGCGCAGAGAATTCACAGTTTGCCAACTGATAGCTGAATTTTCCTCCGTCCGGATGGAAGAAAACCTGAATCCAGCGTATGTGGTGGTCCGTAGTATTCGGATGGGCAACCTCCTTTACAATTGTGACCTTTATATCGAATAACGCACACTTTTTGATTGATTCTGGGCACTCGATTAGCGGAACATGCTTTTCAGTTTTCCAATCAGAGGGTTTAAATACATCACCAAATGTCTTCACGATATCTGTGTTCCTTTCTTTTATTCTTCAGTGATTAATAAACATCTGAATTTACCGTTCTACTCGACCGTTATCTTTTTCTCCTTGCTCTTTGCTTCCTCTGTTTTCGGAATTTTTATCTCAAGCACCCCGTCCTTGAATTTTGCGTCTACCTTGTCAGTGTCCACTTCTGAGGTAAGCTGGAAACTCCGGACAAATATTCCGTATGAACGCTCCTCCCAGTAGTAATCCTTCTTCTCGAACTTCTCCTCCCGTTTCTTTTCTCCTGATATCCGGATAGTGTGGTCGGTGACGGTCACATCGATATCATCCTTTTTCATGCCTGGCATCTCGGCCTCTACAACTATGTTTCCGTCGTCCTCGTAGACATCGACCGAGGTGCTGATTTCTTCCCACTCCTCAGGCCTGAAAATTGGCCACCGCCTCCGGTTCAATGGCCAGAAGGGATGCCTGAAGACATCTTCAACCCACCGCTCTACTTCCCAAAAAGCTCTGAGAACCCTTCAAGGCTCTCTTACTGTAGCTTTCTTTGATTCTTTCCTTTTCATTGGTTTCCTCCTCTTATTATTAGGATTTTTATCTCCATAATACCGGAAAGTTGAAGCAGTTCATATCGGCTGATTTCTGATTTTTTTGTAGGGATTCGGGCTCTCTTGTATAGGGTTTTTTCTTACATGCATATTGAAATTATTGATACAATTAATGTATATACATAGTTAGGAATTTCTTTCTCTTCTTGTAAAAATGCGTATTTAAGAACAAAGTGATTATCTTACCCCCTCATTTATATAGGGAAGGGTAAATACAAAAGATAATGAAACAATCCATATCTGCACAAAAACCTAAATCCATACCGAAAACAAAACCCAAGTCAAAGGCTAAGTCGCTGCTCAACCCCAAGATTCAGCCAGGACCAAAAGCAGAAAAGCGACCAAAAATTGGCATCACCAAGCGCATTCAGAGTAAAGATCAGTCCAGGCAGGTCAGTCAGAACCAGAGCACGTTTCGCGAATTGGTCGAGCACGCGCCGTTCGGCATCTACATCGTTGATTCGAGGTTCCGTATCATTCAGATGAACGAGGCTTCGCAAAATGGAGCCTTCCGGAACGTGCGGCCAGTGATCGGGCGTAATTTTAGTGAGGCAATGCATGTCCTGTGGCCAGAACCTATAGCAGCAGAAATCGTCGCTGTTTTCCGTCACACTCTTGAAACCGGCGAGCCATATTACTCTTCTCCTTTCACCAAACCGCGTCACGACATTTCGACCATTGAATCTTACGAGTGGGAGCTCCATCGTATAACTCTTCCGGACGGTCTATATGGGGTTGTTTGCTATTACTTCGATTCAACAAATCTTCTGAAGTCCAAAAAGGCCCTGCAAGACAGCGAGGAGAGGCTGTCTCTCGCAGCCAGCGGGACGCAGATTGGCATGTATGATTGGGATGTTGTCACCGGTGAGATACTCTGGACGGAACAGGTTAACCGGCTCTTAGGACTGAAAGCTACTACTAATAATAATAATACTTTCCAAAAATACCATTATCAAGATTGGACAGATCGTGTTAATCCAGAAGACCTGAAGAGAATACAGGCGGAGCTTCGATGCCGTATGGATGAGAAGTTACCATATGAATCCGAGTACAGGGTTATATGGCCTGATGGAAGTGTTCATTGGCACGCCGTACGAGGCATCTTTCACTATGATGCGGACGGCAGATGTACCCGCATGCTTGGTATTCTCATGGACATTACGGAGAAAAAGCTCATCGAGCAGACAATAAGAAACAATGAAGAAAGACTGAAAATGGCGCTCTATGCAGGACATGTCTTTGCATTTGAATGGAATCCTGCAACTGATAAAGTAATCCGGAGTAAAAGCTGTGAGGAAATCCTCGGCCTTAGGGGAAAAGTTGCACTCAACGAAACAGGCAAGGCATTTTTCAGGCGTGTTCATCCCGAGGACCGCGGCAAATTTATAGAAAAAATAAATAGCCTGAACCCTAAGAATAATATTTACTCTTATAAATACAGACTCATCAGACCTGATGGGGAAATGATTGTTCTTGAGGAAACAGCAAAAGGCCATTTTGATGAAAAAGGACAAATGATAAATATTCACGGTATGACTGCGGATGTTACAGAGCGTGAGAAGTTCGAGAAGGCATTGCTGGAAACAAATAAACACTTACTGGAACTCACCGAAAACCTTGAAAAAGAGGTCGAGCAGAGGACCGAAACAATAAGAGAGCAGGCAGAGATTCTTGACTCTCTGTTCAAATATACCATCACACCGCTGGTCCTGCTTGACCGCGACTTTAATTTTATCCGGGTGAATCAGGCATATGCTGATATCTGTTCCATGGACATGCATGAATTCATCGGTCATAACCATTTTGAATTCTTTCCCCATGAGGAAAATGAGGCGATATTCAGAAATGTTGTAAAGACAAAAAAACCATATCAAATATTTGCAAAGCCATTTGTTTTTCCCGACCATCCCGAATGGGGAGTGACCTATTGGACCTGGACATTAACACCGTTACTTGACCCGGACGGACAAGTTTCTTACCTTATTTTTGCTCTGAATGATGTCACCGCTCGCATTAAGGCGCAGGAGAAGGTAAAGATAGAGCGGAACAGGCTAAAGACTATTTTTGATACGATGCCTGATGGCTTACTCATTGTAAGCAAAGAGCATGATATACAGTATATCAATCCCGCGCTCGAAAATGATTTTGGCCCTGTCAATAGCAGAAAGTGTTTCGAGTATTTTCATAATCTTACCGAAGCATGCTCATGGTGCCGAAACACGGAGGTCCTTGCGGGCAGTACTGTGCATGATGAATGGACATATCATAAAACCGGCAGAATTTATGAGCTCCTGAGTACCCCGTTTATCAATGATGACGGCTCAACATCCAAGATGCAGATATTCCACGATATAACGATTAGGAAACAGGCTGAAGAAAAATTGCAAAGAAGCGAGTCGAGACTTCGGGAAGCACAGAGGATCGCCCGTGTCGGAAATTGGGAATGGGATATCAAAAGTAATCAATCTATCTGGTCGGATGAGATGTTCCGTATTTTGGGACTTCCGCCAGAAGCATTCGAGCCTTCCTATAATGCGCTGCTGGGTTTTGTCCACCCTGACGACAGGGAATACCTTGAGAATACTATTAAAGACTCATATTACACAAAAACGCCATATGCAATAGATCACAGGATCATTATAAAGGACGGCAGTGAGAAAATTGTCCATGAAATGGGAGAAATTCTCTTCGATCAAAACAATGTTCCACTGCGCCTGTCCGGTACCATTCAGGATGTGACGGAATTGAAAAGAATAGAACAGCAACTCCGATTATCAGAAGAACGGATCCGCAATCTGTACAAGCATTTTCAGGTAGCTCGTGAAAAAGAACAGGAAATCATAGCGCAGGAAATCCATGATGTGTTCGGAACAATGCTTACTTCCCTGAATATTGACATATCCATGATTGAAAAACATATCCCCAAAGAAGACCAAGAGCTTATCGACCGACTTCGAAAAGATCAGAAACTCCTTTCAGATGCTATCAAGACCGTCCATAGGATATCATCAGAACTCAGACCCCGCATACTTGATTATCTTGGGCTTCCTGCTGCTATAGATTGGTATGTCAAAGATTTCTCAGCAAGAACAAAGATAAAATATCATCTTGATATAGATGTAAAGACTACAGATATCCATCGTGAACAGATGATTTCTCTTTACCGTATTCTGCAGGAATCAATGACCAATATTGCACGGCATGCTGAAGCTTCTGCGGTAACAGTATCTCTTACGGGAATTATATACTTGACAAACCCATTTCTTTTTTGATAGCATATAATCAGAAGGAGGGGAACATGGAAACCATTAACTTATATGCTCCGCATTTATCCGATCCAGATAAGGCAAGAGAATACCTTGAAAAGATAAGGTGGCCTGAAGGTGTCGAGTGTCCTCACTGTGCTACCATAGGCAATCATTACCAGATAACAGGCAGAGGTACATCTACCAAGCCCGCCCGCAAGGGATTATGGAAATGCCATAAATGCAGAAAACAGTTTAGTGTCACAGTCGGCACAATATTTGAGAGAAGCCATGTTCCCTTAAATAAATGGTTAGCGGCAATCTACCTCCTGTGTTCTTCTAAGAAAGGCATGAGTGCACATCAGCTTCATAGGATGCTCGGAATAACCTATAAGTCTGCATGGTTTATGGCTCATAGAATAAGACATGCTATAACCGATTTCTCTACATTGAAACTTACAGGAATAGTTGAAGCCGATGAAACCTATGTCGGTGGCAAAGCAAGGGGATCGGGGCTTGTTGGAAGAACCACCAAGAAGAAAACCCCCGTATTCTCTCTTGTAGAAAGAGGTGGCAATGTTAAGTCTCAGATGGTTGAACGAGTAACAGGAGCAAACCTTAAAGCCATAATCAGGGGAAAGGTTGATAAATCCGCTATTATGATGACGGATGATTATCGTTCTTATATGGGGTTAAGGAAAGAGTTTGCGGATCATAAAATAATAAAACATTCCCATAAAAAATATGTGGACGGTGATATTCACACAAATACAATCGAGGGTTATTTCTCTATTCTGAAACGTGGCATAGTCGGAATATATCATCATGTCGGGAAACAGCATCTTCACAGATACTTGAATGAATTTGATTTCAGGTATAATCATAGAAAGAAACTTGATTCTGAAAATGCCGTAACAGCTATGGTAGCAAGTAAAGGAAAAAGGCTGATGTATCGAGAATCACTAAAACATACTAATTGAGATTGATTAATAAAAAGAAAGAAAAAAAGAAGAAAGTAAAGAAAGAAACTCCAGGGGGTAAGAGGGAAAAACTCTCTCTTTACCCTTTGGAGTTCGATGAAGCCCTATCCCAACTTCTCATTACCAAACCCGAAAAACCTCAAAAGAAAAACAACCAGAATTAATCTCTACCCCAATATTAGCGTCATATTCTTGACAAATTAACTGTCCTTTTATTATACTTTTTTAAAGTATGTCATATGGCTAATAAAAGGATAAATATAGTACAATTTTGTACTAATACACTCCAAGCGGGCAATAGAATTAAATTGCCTGATTCCCTCATTCATACTTTGGAATGGAAACAAGGACAAGATATTACGATTAATCTTGATGTTGACAACCAACAGATAATATTGAGTGCATCTATACTATTAACAAAACAAAAGAAGCACAGCAAGAGATAATGAATAAATTTAATCCGCCATTAGATAGTGGTATTTCGGAGGAAGTCAGGATATTAACGGAAGCCAAGATAGAGACTTTTGAATCCTGTGAAGGTGGGAATGGCCATGCTTACCCAGAACCGACAATCCGTTTTCACGGTGACAAATCGGAAGGATTCAAGGCGTTGGCTGTAGCTTTACAAAATGGCCTTTATGTGAAATCGGTTGCTCGTATATGGTCTATCATAGATGGGGAACCCACCGGGCCTTGGTGGGAAATGACGTTTTCCAAAACCAAGGCCCAATAGGTAACTGTGTTACTGTCCCCTTCTGTTAAGGTCTGCACATTCCTTACACAGGGGTTTCCCGCCGTCCCCTTGCCGTAGATTTTCTTGTTCAATGTTGTTACCAGTATTACATTCAGTATTGTTGTGGTGAACGGGCTGTTTAATTGAGTGCCATGGTGCTTTTCGTGGCATTTTTCTTCACCTCCTTTCATTATGGGATAGAGGGCGTGGAAGCCCAAGAATGAACTTCCACACCCATTTTTGGTTACAGCCTTAAAGCGTTTTTACGCTTAGGCTTTCGCCACCAGATTGGCACTTTCCGCTTCTTCTTGCGGATATGCCGAGGTTGCTTAGACATGGCGCACCTCCACTGTGAGGTGTCCTTGTGGATTTTAGGCGGGATTTTATGTTATACTAACTCAGGCAATACGTCCCGACTAAGAGGACACCCAGAAGGCGACTCTGACCAGTCGCCTTCTAATTTTCTATATGATTTTCTCTATTAACAATTCCTCCTTTTATTTCAGGTAATGGATCGGGAGTAAATATACGTTTCCCCTCTTGACCTTCACTATACAAATTTTTGTTTTTCAAGGAAGTATAGAGAACTGTGTTACTTTCTCCTGATTTTGAAGTAACCTTACCTTGCCTTCTTAAAGCATTGAGGCTTGTTCTAACCAAGTGCGTAAAATTCTTTGATGTACTTTTTGCACCCTTTTGCAAAAGTACGTCACTCATCTGTGTCGATTTGAAAAATTTAGTAGGGTTTTCGTCAAGCACAGAAAGAATTAATTCACGTATATTTTCACTCTTTATCTGCTCATTTCCTTGATCCCCTGAATCTGTACTGAGTATTTGAGTCTTAGCTTCGCTTTTTTCTTCATAGAGAATATTAGTTAATTCTTCGATCTTAACCTGTAAGTCCCGCTTTTTTTGATCAAGAGAATTAAGCTCTCCTTGAAGAACTTTGACCCTATTCCTTAGTTTTTCCTCTAAACTCACTTATATCACCCCTTTTTGGTATAAATTTTGATTAACACACATATATACTTTATACCATAGTGCATTTAGGGATGTCAACGTAATAATTGATAGTTGTAAGCGGTTTATGTTTATACTATATCTTGGGTGGGTTTGTTAAAGGCATAATTGCCTCTCTTACTGAAAAAGACAATTTTCTTACCATGGAGATCAGAGATAACGGCAGGGGCATCACCGATGATCAGCTTGCAAGCTATAAGTCTTTTGGGTTGATGGGGATTCACGAGAGAGTGGATTACA